>NZ_JYIV01000030.1 GCF_000956405.1 Microbacterium oxydans | reverse complement strand
GAGGGGGGTCCGGGGACGGGGGGAGTCGGCTTCGTGGGCTCGTTGGCAGACACGTGATTCTCCTTGCGCGGTCGGGCCGCGGGAGGCGGAAAGGACGAGGCTCAGCCTAGTACGCCGAAGCAACACGGGTGAGGACCGGACGTCACGCTGCATCGTTACCGTTCTGTGAGGAGAACTTTCGATGGGGGACACACTGCTCGTCATCTCTGGGAAACACAGTGCTCCTAGTGTCACCAGGACGACAGTCTTCCGGTCGACAGGAGCAGCATGAAGGACAACACATCCCCGCCGGGCGAGATCGTCGTCATCGGAGCGGGGATGGCGGCGCATCGATTCGTCGAACATCTGCTCCGCGACCCCGGAGTGGCCGCGCGGGTCACCGTCATCGGGGACGAGGGGTACGGTCCGTACGACAGGTCTTCGGTGGCGGGGATACTCTCCGGCGACGATCCCGCAGAGCTCCACCTCGATCGTTCCGTCTTCCGTGACGACCGTGTCCGTCTGATCCGTGACGATCGGGTTCTGCACATCGATCGATCCGCTCGGACCGTGCGGACACGCTCTCGGCGCACGTACTCCTACGACACCTTGGTGCTCGCCACGGGTTCGTTCGCCTCCCAGGTGGCGGTGACAGGCGCTCGACTCCCCGGATGCTTCGTGCTGCGTTCGATAGACGACGCGGAGGCGATCAAGGAGTTCATGGAATCGCGATCCCGAGCCCTCGGGCGTCCGCTGCGCGGCGTCGTGGTGGGCGGAGGAATGCGCGGGCTCGACGTCGCGGTCGCTCTGGACGAGGCGGGCGTGGCCACCACGATCGTGCAGTACGCGGATCGCGTGCTTCCCGGTCGACTGGATGGTGTCGGAGCCGGCGTCGTGCAGTCCGCCCTCGAAGACCGGGGCATCGCGGTGCGCACGCGCACCAGGACGACGCGGCTCGACGCGGACGACTCGGGTGCGGTCACCGCGCTCGAGTTCCAGGACGGCACCTTCCAACGCGCAGATGTCGTGGTCTTCACGGTCGGCGTACGCCCGCGAGACGAACTCGCTCGCAATGCCGGTCTGGACGTGCATCCGCAGGGTGGCGTGCTGATCGACGACCGTTGCGTGACATCGGATCCGCGTATCCTCGCGATCGGGGAGGTGGCCTGCTTCAAGGGTCGGCAGGTCGATGCCGCGGCCGCCGCGCACTCCACGGCGGAAGCCGCGGCGGAGCGGGTGTGCGGGGGAGAGGGACGCTTCACCGGTCACGACGATCACGTCCACCAGAGCATCGCGGGGATCGAGATCGTCAGCTTCGGCGAGCCGTGGGCGACGTCCGCCGGCGCCGTCGACGTCGTCACGCTCGCTCCACGCGCCGGCGGCTACCGGAAGCTCGTTCTGAGCGACGATGGGCAGACGCTTCTCGGAGGTGTCCTCGTGGGCGACACGAGCGGCCACGGTGGCCTTCGCCGAGCCGTGGGTGAACGGTTGCGGCGCGAGGTCGCTGAGGAACTCCGACGGACGGCGGGCACCCAGGACGATCCCGTCCCGGTCTGCGTCCACCTCGGGATGTCGTCGCAAGAGCTTCTCGGCGCCGCCCGGCTGGGAGGACTGGCCACCTTCTCGGCAGTCGGACGCCAGTTCGGGAGGGAACCGGGATGTGCGCGTTGCACGCTGGCCGTGGCGCGGGTGCTCATGGAGACGGGGGACCAGATCCTGCAGAAGAAGGCAGCAGAAGTCCGCGGTGGGCGCCGGCGCCGGCTGTCGGATGCCGGATATGACGGTGCTCGCGTGAGCGTCTCAGCAGCCGCGGGTGGAGAACTCGAGCCGCAGCACCTCGTGGACATCGGGGGCATCGCGCTGGACCTCGGTCTGTCGCTGCAGATCTCCGACTCGCGGATCGAGCTGCGGGGAGTGCGTCGAGCGCAGTGGCCGGCGTTGCGGGATCAGCTCGACGCGGTCGGGTTGATCGGGGTACGTCACCCGCTGCACGCGCGATGGGGCGTGGTCGAGGAAGGGTGGGACGAGCGAAGTCGCAGTCGGGGGCGGCACCGCAGTGCTCCCATGCGTGCGGAGAGCCCCGCATGACGATCGGGCGATCGAGCACGCGCCCCGTCCTCTCCGGATGCCGGATCATCGTGTCGGTCGATGCGCGAGTACCGGGCCGTGCTTCGGCAGCTTCTGCGGCGGTGGACGACCAGGTGGATCGCATTCTGGAACGAGCGGGAGCGGAGGTGACGCGCGTCGTAGGGCCTGGGGCGGCCGCGCGGACGCCGGTCGCCCTGAGCCGTGCCGTGCACCGCGCGGGCTCTGGAGGTGCGGACGCCGTGCTGTTCACCGCCTCGACCGCCCCGTGGCTGGACGCGGTGGCGGATGCCGGCGCCCTGGAAGCGAACCGTCAGCGCGCGGAATCGGAACGGCTGATCCTCGTCACGGTCGACGAGCGGGAGGCGTGCCTGCTGCATGAGGTCGGGCTTCCCGCTCGGCACGTCGAGCCGTCGACGCCGGCGGGTCTGGTCCACAGTGTGCTCGCGCACTATCGAAGCGGCGCGGGATCCCACCTCACCGTGGCCGGACGCCTCCAGGTGCGCAGCGGAGGGGTCGTGCTGGACGAGCGCTTCATCCCGCTGTCGCGTGGAGCGGTCGCGCTGATCGAGGCGCTGTTCCTCGCCCGTGGCCGCGTGCTCTCACGGGCGGAACTCGGACGGGCGCTTCCCGGTGGACATCACAGCGACCGTGCGGTCGAGGTCGCCGTCGGCCGCTTGCGCGAGTCGCTGGGACCGACCGACGTGATCCAGACGGTCGTCAAACGCGGATACCGCCTCGCCATGGCCGAGCGCTGAGCGGGGCCGGCGTCGAAGCGAGCAGGCTCCGCTCAGCGCTCGGGACTCACTCGGTGGGCGCCTCGGAGGGGATCGGGTCGGGCGACTCGGACGGCGTCTCTGTGGGAACGGTCGTGGGCCCGATGGAAGGAGTGGGTGTCGGCTCCGGCTCCGGCGCGGTGACCTGCGCATGCACGACCTGGCTCCCGATTGCCGCGACGACGATGAGGCCTCCGACGATCGCTGCGATCGAGTTGTCCCGGACCCGTCGACGGATCTGGCCCTCGTGCCACTGGGTCCGCGCGGTGTGCAGACGTGCGCGCTCCGCCGATGTGCGCGCCTGTGCGTTCTTCGAACCGCGTGCGGCCATGCCCTGGTCTCCCTCCGGACGCCGTTCCCCGACGTCGCCTGAGAGCCTACCCGGATGCATGGCTCGCCGAAGTGTCGGGCGCCGCCGTTAGCCTGGAGTGATGACCTCTCCTGCGCCGCTGCTCTCCGGGCAGACGCCCCTCGCCGTGCGCATGCGCCCGGTGTCCCTCGCCGAGGTTGCCGGACAGCGTCATCTGCTCCGAGCCGGCTCGCCGATCGTCGCCCTCGCAGACCCGAAGGCGGCCGCACCAGGGGCCGTGTCGATCATCCTGTGGGGGCCGCCCGGCACGGGGAAGACCACGCTGGCGCAGGCCATCGCGCGTTCCTCCGGGCGTCGTTTCGTCGAGCTCTCCGCCATCACCGCAGGTGTCAAGGACGTGCGCGAGGTCATGCAGGAGGCGGTGAATCAACGTGACCTCTACGGTCAGACGACGATCCTGTTCCTCGATGAGATCCACCGCTTCACGAAGGCCCAGCAGGATGCTCTGCTCCCCGGCGTCGAGAACGGGTGGGTGATCCTCATCGCCGCGACCACCGAGAACCCGTCGTTCTCCGTGATCTCCCCGCTGCTGTCCCGTTCGCTGCTGCTGACGCTGCAGCCGCTGACCGATGACGACATCGGGCTTCTCGTGGATCGGGCGGTCGCGGACGCCCGCGGTCTCAACGGGAGCGTGACCCTCAGTGAAGAAGCCAGGTCCGCGCTCGTCCGGCTCGCATCGGGCGACGCCCGGCGTGCCCTCACGGGGTTGGAGGCCGGGGCCGCAGTCGCGCTCTCGCACGCGACGACGGCAGTTCCGGATGACACCGACGGAGACGAGGCCGCCGGGAGCAGCGGGGGAGTCCCGGAGGTGTCCGCCGACGACATCGCGCAGGCGGTCGACAAGGCGCTGCTGCGATACGACCGTCAGGGCGACGAGCACTATGACGTGATCAGCGCCTTCATCAAGTCGATCAGGGGGTCAGACCCCGACGCGGCGCTGCACTATCTCGCGCGCATGATCGAGGCGGGGGAGGACCCTCGCTTCATCGCGAGGCGCCTGGTCATCTCCGCATCGGAGGACGTGGGCCTCGCCGACCCGCAGGCGATGGTCATCGCCGTCGCCGCTGCCGATGCGGTGGCGTTCATCGGCATGCCGGAGGGACGCATCCCCCTGGCGGAGGCGACCGTGTACCTGGCGACCACGGCCAAGTCGAACGCCGCGTATGTGGGCATCGACGCCGCGATCGCCGACATCCGTGCGGGAGGTTTCGGCAGGGTGCCGCTGCACCTGCGCGACGCCCACTATCCGGGCGCGAAGCGGCTCGGGCACGGCCGCGGGTACGTCTACTCGCATGACAGCGAGTTCGGGATCGTGCCCCAGCAGTATCTGCCGGATGAGCTGGACGGCCGGCGCTATTACCAGCCGAAGAACCTCGGTGCGGAGCGTGACATCGGTTCCCGGCTCGAGCGCATCCGTCGCATCCTCGGCGACCGCTGACTGCCGATCCGCCCGAAAGGGACGATCTGTTAGACTTGAGCGGCTCGAAACCGAGTTTTCGGGCATCTCCTCGTTCACAACACACCTTGCTGGCGCCCCGGCGTGCGCTCCAAGGCAGAACGCGGACGATACGTCCGCGAGTCGCGAAAGCCGCGACCGCGTCATCGGAAGGAATGCTTCGTGACCACGAAGTCCCAGGACCGCCGCAAGGTGCGTCTCAGCCGCGCCCTCGGCGTCGCTCTCACCCCGAAGGCCGCCCGCTACCTCGAGAAGCGTCCCTACGCTCCGGGTGAGCACGGCCGCACCAAGCGCAAGGCAGACAGCGACTACGCCGTCCGTCTTCGTGAGAAGCAGCGTCTTCGCGAGCAGTACGGCATCCGCGAGAAGCAGATGCGCAACACCTTCAACGAGGCTCGTCGCCAGGAGGGCCTGACCGGTGAGAACCTGGTCGAGCTTCTCGAGATGCGTCTCGACGCGCTCGTGCTCCGTTCGGGCTTCGCCCGCACGACCGCACAGGCACGCCAGCTCGTCGTGCACCGTCACATCCTGGTCGACGGTCAGCTCGTCGATCGCCCGTCGTTCCGCGTGAAGCCGGGTCAGCTCATCCACGTCAAGGCCAAGAGCGAGGGCACCGAGCCCTTCCAGGTGGCAGCAGCCGGCGGTCACGCCGAGGTTCTGCCCCCCGTTCCGGGCTACCTCGAGGTCGAGCTCGACAAGCTCCAGTCCCGTCTGGTTCGTCGTCCGAAGCGCGCCGAGGTCCCCGTGACCTGTGAAGTGCAGCTCGTCGTCGAGTACTACGCGGCTCGCTGATACAGCGCACACACGAGAGGCGTCGGGGAAACCCGACGCCTCTCGTCGTTTTTGCATACGATGGGATCACCGCGCCTTCGCGGCTCAGAGGCAAGGATGGCGTCATGAAGAAGTTGCAGTGGTTCCTGATCGGAGTGATCGGCGGCTTCGTCGCGGCACATTTCATGAACAAGGACCCGCGTGGACATGACCTCCTCGCCGAGGTCGATGCCCGCATCAACGGCTTCACCTCTCTGATCGGCGACGCGTACCGCGCCGAAGACGCCCGGCTCGCCGAGCCGGACAAGAACTGACATCGCCCGAACTGACTTCGCCCGCGCGGCCCAGCGCAACATCTCTCACGCGACCTAGGACACCTGGCACCCCTATGAAAACTGCGGAAATCGCGCAGCGTTACCTCGACTACTTCGAGAAGAACGACCACCTCATCGTCCCCTCCGCTTCCCTGGTCAGCGACGACCCGTCGCTGCTGTTCACCGTCGCAGGGATGGTGCCGATGATCCCCTATCTCACCGGTGTCGTGCCCGCCCCGCATCCGCGCATCGCGGACGTGCAGAAGTGCATCCGCACCAACGACATCGAAGAGGTCGGTCGGACGGCCCGGCATGGGACGTTCTTCCAGATGCTGGGCAACTGGTCGTTCGGCGACTACTTCAAGGAAGGTGCGATCCGCTACGCCTGGGAGCTGCTGACGAGTTCGGAGTCCGACGGCGGACTCGGCTTCGATGAGAAGGACCTCTGGGTCACGGTCTACGAGACCGATGACGAGGCCGAGGCGATCTGGCGCGACATCATCGGGCTCAAGCCGGAGCGCATCCAGCGACTGGGACGCGCGGACAACTACTGGAACACCGGCCAGCCCGGACCGGGCGGCCCCGACTCGGAGATCTTCTTCGACCGCGGTCCGGCCTACGGCAAGGACGGCGGGCCCGCTGTCGACGACTCGCGGTTCCTGGAGATCTGGAACCTCGTGTTCATGCAGGACTTCATCGAGAACATCCGCGGCAAGACCGAGTTCGACATCGTCGGCGAGCTGCCGATGAAGAACATCGACACCGGGATGGGCCTGGAGCGCGTCGCCTTCCTCAAGCAGGGCGTCGACAACATGTACGAGTCGGACCAGGTGCGGCCCGTGCTCGATCGCGCGGTCGAACTCTCCGGGCGCCCCTACGGAGTGCAGCATGAGGACGACGTGCGGTTCCGCGTCGTCGCCGACCACGTCCGCTCCTCCCTCATGCTCCTCTCCGACGGCGTCCGTCCCTCCAACGAGGGGCGCGGATACATCCTCCGCCGTCTGATGCGTCGCACGGTGCGTTCGATGAGGCTGCTCGGCGTCGACGAGCCCGTCTTCCCCGAGCTCTTCACCGCATCGCGCGATGTGATGAAGACCACCTACCCCGAGCTCGAGAAGGACTGGTCCGTGCTCTCGGCGTCGGCGTTCGCCGAGGAGGAGACCTTCCGGCGCACCCTCGTGGCCGGCTCCACGATCCTCGACCTCGCGCTCGACGAGACCAGGAAGGGCGGCGGCAAGACGCTGAGCGGCCCCGAGGCCTTCCTGCTGCACGACACCTACGGCTTCCCGATCGATCTCACACTCGAGGTCGCCGAAGAAGCGGGGCTGGACGTCGATCGCGCTGCCTTCGACACCCTCATGCAGGAGCAGCGTCAGCGCGCCAAGGATGATGCACGCAACCGGAAGCGGCAGCTCGCCGATGTGTCGGTCTACCGTGAGCTTCGTGCTCTGGGCGAGACCGGCTTCGACGGGTACACGGCGCTCGAGGTCGAGTCGCGTGTGCTCGGACTCCTCGTCGACGGCGTGCCTGTCCGAAGCGCCGCCGAGGGCCAGATCGCCGAGGTCGTGCTCGCCGAGACCACGCTGTATGCCGAGTCGGGCGGCCAGGTCGCCGACAAGGGCACGATCGTGGGCCCCGGCTACGTCCTCGAAGTGCTGGACGTGCAGAAGCCGGTCCCTGGACTGATCAGCCACACCGTCGAGGTCACGCGCGGCAGCGTCGCGGTCGACGACATCGCCACCACCGTCGTCGATGCGGCGAACCGTCGCGCGGCGCGTCAGGCTCATTCGGCCACCCATCTCGTGCACGCCGCGCTCCGCGACACGCTGGGTCCGACGGCGACGCAGGCGGGTTCGCTCAACCGCGCCGGCTACATGCGCTTCGACTTCGCATGGTCGCAGGCGCTCTCGGCAGACACCCGCAGCGAGATCGAGGAGATCACGAACCGTGCGGTGCAGGACTCCCTCGAGGTGACCACGCGCATCGTCTCTCTCGACGAAGCCAAGGAAGCCGGAGCGATGGCGCTGTTCGGCGAGAAGTACGGCGACGTCGTCCGCATGGTCGACATCGGAGGTCCGTGGTCTCGTGAGCTGTGTGCCGGCACGCACGTGAGCACGAGCGCCGAGATCGGTCTCGTCAGCCTGGTCGGCGAGTCGTCCGTCGGTGCCTCCAACCGACGTATCGAGGCGCTCGTCGGCGCCGACGCCTTCCGGGAGCTCGCCGCGGAGCGGGCCATCGTCTCGCAGCTCACCAGCTCGCTGAAGACCCCGCGCGAGCAGCTGCCGGAGCGGATCGCCGATCTCACTGCGAGCCTGAAGGCCGCTGAGAAGCGCATCGCGCAGTTCGAGGCCAAGGAGCGGGCCGGTCAGGTCCCGTCGATCGTGGAGGCGGCGACGCGTGTCGGAGCGTTCCGGCTCGCGGCGCAGAACCTCGGCGACGTGGCTTCCGCAGACGACGTGCGCGACCTGGTCAACGGTGTTCGCGATCGTCTCGGCTCTGACGCGGCGGTCGTGGCTCTGGGAGCCGTGGTCAACGGACGCCCGGTCGTGGTGGTCGCCACCAACGAGGCGGCGCGATCTGCCGGCGCCAAGGCCGGTGCGCTGGCGAAGCGTGCTGCCGGAGTGCTCGGTGGTGGCGGCGGTGGACGCGATGACGTCGCCCAGGGCGGCGGAGCCGATGCGGCAGCCCTGCCCGCGGCGCTCGACGCCATCTCCCAGGAGCTGCACGGCGCGTGACCGGGTTCCGTCGCGGAGTGCGTCTCGGTATCGACGTGGGAAGAGCGAGGGTCGGTGTCGCACGCTGCGACCCCGACGGCATGCTCGCCGTGCCCGTGGAGACCGTGCCGCGGGATGACGCCTCGATCGACCGGATCGTGCAGATCGCGAAGGAGTACGACCTGTTGGAGTTCGTCGTCGGTCTGCCGGTGAACATGCAGGGCACCGACACTCCCTCGACGACGGACGCCCGGGAGTTCGCTGCCGAGCTCGGCACACGCAGCGGTCTCCCTGTACGGCTCGTGGACGAACGCCTGAGCACGGTGACCGCGCACGCAGCTTTGCGCAGTTCCGGGAGATCTCAGAAGAAGTCTCGTAGCATTGTGGATCAGGTCGCCGCCGTGGTGCTTCTGCAGCAGGCGATCGACATGGAGAAGAGCACCGGAAACCCGGCCGGTGCCACCATCTCGCCCGACGAGGAGCACGCCTGACGATGTCTGAACCCGACAGCGCCGCACCCCAGCCTGACACCGAAGCCCGACTGGGCGACTTGTTCGAGAATCTGCCCGACCCGACGACGCAGCTTCCGACCGTGGACAACAGTGCTCCGGCGCCCGGCTCGCGCCGCGCTGCCCGCGAAGCTGCTGCCGGAGAGGGCGCGGCGACCCCGGCCCGTGGCACTGCCGGTCCGCAGGAGCAGCCCTCGAGTGTGCCGGTTCGAGCCTCCGCCGATGAAGCGGTGGGCTCGGAGGCGTCGACACCGTCCACGACTCCGGTGCGTGCCTCCGCGGATGCGGCCGACACACCGACACGGGTTCAGCCCCAGGTCGCTCCGGGAGCGGCAGCTGCCGACGTCCCGGAACCTGCGATCGGCGGTGGACTCGACGCCCTCTTCGTTCCGCACGACGACCATGTCGACGCCAAGCCGAAGAAGAAGAAGCGTCGCAAGGGGTGTCTGATCGCACTCGTGATCGTGCTCGCCATCTTCGGCGGTATCGTGGCGGGCGGGCTCTGGGTGTGGAACACCTATGGCGACAAGATCAGCGATGTCATGGGATGGGGCGAGTCGAAGGACTGGGAGCCCGGACTGGCCAACGGCGAGGCCCTCGTCACCATCAAACAGGGCGACACGGGAGGTCCGGTCTCGACCGCGCTCTATGAGGCTGGGGTGACCAAGACGGAAGACGTCTTCTACGACTACATCGTCGACGAGAACCTCGCGGTCACGTTCTACCCCGGCGTGTATCGCCTCCAGAAGAAGATGACCGCGGAGGCTGCCCTGGCCGCGCTCAAGAACGATGAGAACAAGATGGCGAACGCCGTCTCCGTCTCCGAGGGTGGGACGATCGTCTCGTCGCTGCCCAGCATGGCCGAGACGCTCGGTCTTCCGTTGGCTGACTTCGAAGCAGCCGTGCAGGACCCGTCGGCGTACGGGGTGGACGCCCCGAGTCTGGAAGGCTGGCTGTTCCCCGCGGTGTATGAATTCGACCCTGGAGTCACCGCGCCCCAGGTGATCCAGCGAATGGTCGACCGTACCCGTGAATCGCTCGATGCGGCAGGGGTGCCTGCCGCGGACGCGGAGCGGGTCCTCACGATCGCCTCGATCATCCAGCGCGAGGGTCGCCTCGACGACTTCGCCAAGGTGTCGAGGGTCATCCAGAACCGTCTCGACATCGACATGAAGCTGCAGATGGACTCCACGGCTCAGTACGGGTACGGCTCGCTGCACGAGGGTGTCGTGTCGTCTTCCAAGGAAGCCCTCGAGGACGACAACGACTGGAACACGTACGTGCGAACCGGTCTGCCGATCACGCCCATCGCCAGCCCGAGCGACGCCGCCATCAAGGCGGCGATAGCGCCTGCCGACGGCCCGTGGCTCTACTTCGTCACGATCAACCTGGCGACGGGGGAGACGCAGTTCTCCGAGACCATGGCCGAGCACGAGCAGGGTATCGAGAAGTGGCGCGAGTGGTGCCGGGCGAACCCCGACGCCGGTTGCTGAGACGGTGACACGCTCGCGTCTGGCGGTCTGGGGTGATCCCATCGCGCACTCCAGGTCTCCCGCGCTGCATGCCGCCGCGTATCGCGTGCTCGGGCTCGACTGGGCCTACGGGAGACGTCAGGTCTCGGCCGATGACTTCGCACCGGCACTCGCGTCGCTCGACGACACGTGGCGCGGTCTGTCACTGACCATGCCGCTGAAGGAGTCGGCGTTCCGTGTGGCGGCGACGCTCGATCGTCACGCGGAGCTGACCGGAGCCGTCAACACTCTCTTGCTGGGCGAGCAGATCGCCGGGTTCAACACCGATGTGGGCGGTATCGTCGACGCCCTCGCTGAGGCGGGGGTGCTTGAAGCCGGTCGCGTGCGCATCCTCGGCGCAGGCGCCACAGCGGCGTCTGCACTCGTGGCCGCATCCGAGATCGGGGCCGTGAGCGTCGATGTCCGAGCACGGCGCCCGGGCTCCGCGGCCGGACTCGTGGAGCTCGGTGGGCGCCTCGGTGTCGCCGTCGAGGTTCATCCGTTCGGCGCAGCGCTGCACGAGGTGGACCTGACCGTCGCGACGCTGCCCGGCGGCACGGAGCTGTCCGCTGACGTCGCGGCCGAGCTGGCGGCGTCAGGAGGCGTGCTCTTCGACGTGGCCTACGCGCCCTGGCCATCGGCACTCGCGAGCGTCTGGGGCAGCGACCTGGCCATCGCGGGCCTCGGCATGCTGCTGCACCAGGCCGTCCGCCAGATCCGCGTCTTCCGGCATGGGGATCCCGCTGTCGCGCTGCCCGACGAGGACGCGGTGATCGCCGCCATGCGCGCCGCACTCTGATACGGCCGCCGCCGGCGACGAAACGCGGCGCGACGCGGGTCCAACCCATGGGAGACTGGAGCAATGCTCCGCGTGCTCACGGCCGGCGAATCGCACGGCCCAGAACTCATCGCCGTCATGGAGGGACTGCCCTCCGGCGTCCCTGTGTCCTCCGAGGCCATCCAGGCCGATCTCGCTCGGCGCAAGCTGGGCTACGGTCGCGGCTCGCGGATGAAGTTCGAGCAGGACGAGCTGACGATCTCGGGCGGTGTGCGGCACGGCAAGAGCCTCGGCAGCCCGATCGCTCTGCGCATCGGGAACACGGAGTGGCCGAAGTGGATCGAGGTCATGAACCCCGAGCCCGTGGAGCTCACGGACAAGTCCCGGGGCCGGAGTGCCCCGCTCACGCGGCCACGTCCCGGCCACGCCGACCTGGTGGGCATGCAGAAGTACGACTTCGACGAGGCCCGTCCGATCCTCGAGAGGGCGAGCGCCAGGGAGACCGCCGCACGTGTCGCGCTCGGCGCGATCGCGCGGTCGTTCCTCGGCGAGCTCGGCATCCGGCTCGTCAGCCACACGCTGTCGATCGGTCCGGTACGCGTGCCGGACGGCTCGCCGTTGCCCACGCCGGACGACGTGGACGCGCTGGACGCGGATCCGCTCCGGTGCTTCGACCCGACCACGTCCGCACTGATGGTCGCCGAGGTGGACGATGCCAAGAAGGACGGCGACACGCTCGGCGGCATCGTCGAGGTCCTCGCTTACGGGCTGCCGCCCGGGCTGGGCTCTCACGTGCACTGGGACCGTCGCCTTGACGCGCGCCTCGCGCAGGCGCTCATGAGCATCCAGGCCATCAAGGGGGTCGAGATCGGCGACGGCTTCGAGACCACGCGCCGGCGGGGGTCCGCGGCACACGACGAACTCTTCGCGACCGCCGACGGCATCACCCGTGGCTCCGATCGGGCCGGCGGCACCGAGGGCGGCATGTCGACGGGCACCGTGCTCCGCGTCCGTGCCGGGATGAAGCCGATCGCCACGGTCCCGCATGCGCTTCGGACGATCGACATCTCGACGGGTGACGACGCGACCGCCCACCACCAGCGTTCCGATGTCTGCGCCGTGCCGGCGGCCGGCGTCGTCGCGGAGGCCATGGTAGCGGTCGAGCTCGCGAACGCCGTGCTGGAGAAGTTCGGCGGCGACAGCATCCGAGAGACCCGGCGGAACCTCGAAGGGTACCTGGCGGGCATTCCCGAGGAGTTGCGTACGACACCCGCGTCCGAGGCGGCGCTCATCGCGCATGACGAGCGCGGCTGATCCACAGACGCTGGTCCTGGTCGGTCCGATGGCCGCCGGCAAGACCAGCGTCGGCAGGCGTGTGGCGCGTCGGCTCGGCGTCGCCTTCATCGACACCGACAAGCGCATCGTCGCCGCTCACGGTCCCATCCCCGCGATCTTCGAGGAGCACGGCGAGGAGTATTTCCGCGAACTCGAGCGGGAGGCGGTTGCCGGTGCGCTCTCCGACGGAGGAGTGATCTCGCTCGGCGGAGGTGCGGTGACGACAGCGGCGACCAGGGACCTCCTGGCGGAGCACTCGGTCGTGTTCCTCACCGTGAGCCCCGAGGCGGTCGCCGATCGGCTGCGAGGCAGCAGTCGTCCGCTGCTGGCGGGGGAGGACCCCCTGGAGCGGTGGAAGAAGATCTTCGAGGAGCGTCGAGGGTGGTACGACGAGGTCTCCTCGGCGACCTTCGACACCTCGCGTCGTCCGATGCAGAAGATCGCGGACGAGATCGTGGCATGGAAGAGAGAGCAGCGATGAGCACGACGACCATCAGCGTCACCGGAAACGACGCTTACGACATCACGGTCGGACGGGGGATCCTCGATCGGGTCTCGGCCGCACTCGCACCGGGGGTGCGCAAGGTGCTTGTCGTGCACCCGCCGACCCTCGCGGCGCGCGCTGCCGAACTGCGCGACCGCCTGCTCGCCGACGCTGCCGAGGGACCGCGGGAGGTGCTCCTCGCCGAGATCCCGGATGCCGAACAGGGCAAGCGCATCGAGGTCGCGGCGTTCTGCTGGCAGGTCATGGGTCAGGCCGACTTCACCCGCAGCGATGCCGTGATCGGCTACGGCGGCGGTTCGGTCACCGACCTCGCCGGTTTCGTCGCGGCCACCTGGCTGCGCGGCGTGCAGCTCATCCAGGTACCGACGACCGTGCTCGGACTGGTGGACGCAGCCGTCGGCGGGAAGACCGGGGTCAACACGGCGGAGGGCAAGAACCTCGTCGGAGCTTTCTGGGCACCGACCGCTGTGGTCGGCGATCTCGATGAGCTCGCCAGTCTGAGCCCGAACGAGGCGACGGCGGGCTTCGCGGAGGTCGTGAAGGCCGGGTTCATCTGGGCCCCGGAGATCCTCGACATCGTCGAAGCGGATCCCGCACGCGCCGTCGACCCCACGACCGAAGAGTTCCGTCGTGCCGTCGAGCTCGCTATCCGGATGAAGGCCGAGGTCGTGTCGGATGACTTCCGCGAGGCCGGTCTGCGGGAGATCCTCAACTACGGCCACACGCTCGGCCACGCGATCGAGCACGCGGAGCGCTACCGATGGCGTCATGGTGCCGCGATCTCGGTCGGCATGCTGTACGCGGCCGAGCTCTCGCGTCTTGCGGGACGGCTGTCGGACACGGCAGCAGAACGTCACCGCACCATCCTGGAATCGCTCGGGCTTCCGACGTCGTACCGTGCCGGCGCGTGGCCGCAGCTGCTCGCCACGATGCAGCGCGACAAGAAGAGCCGCGGAGGCATGCTGCGCTTCATCCTGCTCGACGACATCGCGAAGCCCACGGTGCTGCAGGCCCCCGATGAGTCCCTGATGTTCGCCGCGTACCAGGAGGTCGGCGCGTGACCCGACGCATCCTTCTCGTCAACGGTCCGAACCTGAACCTCCTCGGCTCGCGGGAGCCGGAGATCTACGGCACCGCGACGCTCGCCGACGTCGAGCGCCTCACCGCCGATGCCGCGTCCGAGCTGGGGTTCGAGATGCGCGCCGTGCAGAGCAATCACGAAGGCGTGCTGATCGACGCGATCCACGCCGCGCGCGAGGACTGCGCGGCGATCGTGATCAATCCGGGCGGTCTCACGCACACGTCGGTGGTGCTGCGTGACGCGCTCACCGGAGTGTCGCTCCCGTTCGCCGAGGTGCACATCTCCGACGTCTATGCCCGCGAGGAGTTCCGGCATTACTCCTACCTCGACGACGTCGCCGCCGTGCGTGTCGTGGGGCATGGAGTCGACGGCTACGCGGACGCCGTGCGGCAGCTCGCAGCACTCATCCCTTAGAATCGACTGTCGGTCTCGTCCGACCCCGCAGACTCACGAACGGAACTCGCAGCGCATGGCATCTACCGCAGACATCAAGAACGGCGTCGTCCTCAGCATCGACGGGCAGCTCTGGAGCGTCATCGAGTTCCAGCACGTCAAGCCCGGCAAGGGCGGTGCGTTCGTGCGCACCAAGCTGAAGAACGTCGTGTCCGGCAAGGTCGTCGACCGCACGTACAACGCCGGCGCCAAGATCGAGATCGAGAACGTCGACCGCCGCGACTACACGTACCTGTACACGGACGGCGACGGCTACGTGTTCATGGATCAGACCGACTTCGACCAGATCACGGTCGGGGCCGCCACGGTCGGCGATGCGAAGAACTTCCTCCTCGAGAACCAGAACGTCACGATCGCCCTGAACAACGGCAACCCGCTGTACATCGATCTGCCGGCATCGGTCGTGCTCGAGATCACGTACACCGAGCCCGGCCTGCAGGGCGACCGTTCGTCGGCGGGCACCAAGCCCGCCACGCTCGAGACCGGCTACGAGATCCAGGTGCCGCTGTTCGTCGAGGGCGGCACCAAGGTCAAGGTCGACACCCGCACGGGTGACTACCTCGGCCGCGAGAAGTAAGGCGTGAGCGCCCGGACGAAGGCGCGCAAGCGCGCTCTCGACATCCTGTTCTCCTCCGATGTGCGCGGAGACGACCTCGCCGTGACGCTGGCGGCCGAGGCGAAGCGCGCGGCGAGCGAGCCCGCTCGTGAGGCCTCATGGCTGTACGCCCGTGAGATCGTCGACGGCATCATCGACTCGCGCGACGAGATCGACGAGCAGATCACGACCCACAGCAGGGATTGGAAGCTCGAGCGGATGCCCGCGGTCGACCGCGCCCTGCTGCGCATCGCCGTGTGGGAGATCCTCCACAACGACGAGGTTCCCACTGCCGTCGCCATCGACGAGGCCGTGGAGCTCGCGAAGGAGTTCTCGACCGACGACTCCGGGGCGTTCGTGCACGGCGTCCTCGCGCGGGTGGCCAGAGCCGCCTGATCCGTCGCACGCGGCGGCACTGTCGGCGGTGTCGGAGAGGATGGCTCCATGTCCCTCGCTCCTGACCCGGCTCGGCCGGATGATGTGTCGTCGGCGAGCTGGCGGAGCATCCTCGGTCCGGCGCGCGTCGACGCCGACACGCCGCTCGCGCTCGGCATCGAGCTCAGGGTGCGCGACGGCCGTGGGGCGAACCCGTGGGCGTCCCGTCCCCAACGCACAGCGACCGCCCGCGACGTCGCGACCCGCACCGGAGAGATCCTCCTCGGCATCCGGCCGCTCGAGCAGAGTCCCGCGACCGGCGCATGGGTGCAGGGGACGGCGACCTGGGACGCGGTACGACGCACGCCGACGCAGTACGGACGTGATCGCTCGAGATGGTTCGCCGATCTGCTCAGCATCGCGCGTGACACGCTGCTGTCCGGCACTGCCGGCGACTGGCTGGTCGCCGATCTGATCGAATCGGGACTGCTGTGGGGACACCTTCGTGCCGCCTCGGAGCTCGGAATCCCTCTCGTCGCCACACAGAAGAGCACGACCGTGGTGATCGCCGATGCGGCCGAGGTACGCGCGACCGTCGGACGCGGTGAGGACGGCGGTCTCGTCGTTCGCCCCGACATCGTGATCGATGGACGCGGTGCGGATCCCTCCGCGGTGCAGACGATCGGTCACAGCGGTGTCTACGAGATCTCTCAGCGGGGGAGTGCGATCCGGGTCACGCTCGCCGAGGTGCCTCTCAGCGAACCCGTGCACGCCCTGCTCGGCGTCGGGGCGGGGCTCGACGTGCCGCCGGGTGACGAGTCCGCGTTCTTCCGAGATGCCTACCCGCTGCTCGCGCGTCGGATCGAGGTGCGCCCGACGGGTCGTGTCGAGCTCCCTGCGCTCCCCGCCCCGCGCCCGGTGCTCGCGCTCTCGTTCCATCGTGGAGACACCGTCAAGTACACGTTCGAGTGGGAGTATCGCGGCTTCGGAAGAGTCCCGTTCGCACTCGACGGCGATGCCGTGCGTGACACCGCGGCCGAGGATGCGCTCCGCGGTGCGCTGCGCACGGTGTGGAACGATCACGTCGGGGAAGAGCTCACCTCGTCAGGATCGTTCCACGATGTCGCGGCCGCGGAGTTCATCACGCGTCTCGTGCCCGCCCTCGAAGCCGAAGGTGTCGTCGTCGTGGTCTCGGGGCGTCGGAAGAGCTACCACGAGCTCACGGGAGAGCCGGAGATCACGGTGTCGACCGTGGAGAGCAGCGACCGGGACTGGTTCGATCTCGGAGTCCTGGTCAAGATCGACGGGCGCACCATCCCGTTCGAACCGCTGTTCACCGCGCTCAGCAAGGGCCGGAAGAAACTCCTCCTCGTCGACGGCAGCTACTTCTCGCTGAATCATCGTGCCCTCGATCATCTGCGGGAGCTGATCGACGAGGCTGGTGAGCTCGAGGAGTGGGAGACCGGCCCGCGGATCAGCCGCTACCAGACGGATCTCTGGGAGGAGTTCGAAGACCTCGCGGATGAAGCTCTGCCCGCCGTCACCTGGCGCGCGACCGCCGAGGGGCTTCGCACGGCCGCCTCGGTGCCTGCCGTCGCCGTGCCGTCGGGTATCACGGCCGACCTCCGTCCCTACCAGCGTGAAGGGCTGGACTGGCTCGCCTTCCTCTGGAGCCATCGCCTGGGCGGCATCCTCGCCGACGACATGGGTCTCGGCAAGACGCTCCAGCTGCTCGCCCTCATGATGCACGCTCGGGAGGCGGGGGAGCGGCGCCCCTTCCTCGTGGTGGTTCCCACCTCGGTGCTCGCCACGTGGCGCAGCGAGGCGGCGCGGTTCGCCCCGACCTTGCGGGTGCTCCTGCGGGGATCCACACAGGGCCCGTCCCTCGACGACAGCGTCCGTACTGTCGATGTGGTCATCACGACCTACGCCGTGGCCCGCCTCGACGAGGCAGAGTACGCGCGCATCGACTGGGCGGGTCTCATCCTGGACGAGGCGCAGTTCGTGAAGAACCCGGCGACCAAGCTGCACCGGGCCGTCGCCTCCTTCCGAGCGGATGTGACGTTCGCCGTCACCGGAACTCCGATGGAGAACAGCCTCAGCGAGCTCTGGGCGCTGCTGAAGCTCACCGCGCCGGGACTCTTCGCCTCCGCGCGCAAGTTCCGCGAGCAGTACATCCAGCCCATCGAGCAGGGGAAGGTACCGGAGAACGAGGAGGGCGGGGCTTATCGGCAGCGTCGCCTGGAGCAGCTGCGTCGCCGCATCCGACCGCTCCTGCTCCGTCGTACGAAGGAGCTGGTGGCGCCGGACCTGCCCGCGAAGCAGGAGCAGATCCTCGAGGTCGAACTCAGCGCCTCCCACCGTGCCCTGTACGACGTGGTCCTGCAGCGCGAACGCCAGAAGGTTCTCGGGCTGCTGGAAGACCTGGATCGCAATCGGTTCATCGTGTTCCGCTCACTCACCCTGATGCGCATGCTCAGCCTCGCGCCGGCGCTCATCGATGACGAAGACGCCAAGATCGGCTCCCGCAAGCTCGACGTGCTGATCGAGCGTGTGATCGAGCTGCAGGCGGAAGGCCACCGTGCGCTCGTGTTCAGCCAGTTCACGTCGTTCCTCGACCTCGCGGCGGCCCGCCTCGACGCCGCAGGCATCCCGTACGCGCACCTGGACGGTTCCACGCGGCATCGCCAGCAGGTCGTCGACGGATTCACGTCCGGTGAGCAGCCCGTGTTCCTGATCAGTCTGAAGGCCGGGGGATTCGGTCTCACCCTGACCGAGGCCGACTACGTGTTCCTGCTCGACCCGTGGTGGAACCCGGCGGCCGAAGCGCAGGCCGTCGACCGGACCCACCGTATCGGCCAGGACAGCCAGGTGTTCGTCTATCGGATGATCTCCACCGGCACGATCGAGGAGAAGGTGCTCGACCTGCAGCGCCGCAAGGCGCGGCTGTTCACCGCGGTGCTGGACGACGAGGCCCTGTTCGCGCAGTCGCTCTCGGCTGACGACATCCGCGGGTTGTTCGACGGCTGACCGGAATACTCACGGCGGTGCCGACCGGTCCCACAGGGACCCCTCGGTACAATCGAACGGTTCACTTTCGGGAGGAATGCAATGCGGATCACGGGACTCGGCCACGCCGGGATGTTCATCGAGACGGTCGGCGGGAACATCATCTGCGACCCGGTCCTCGGGCCATCGTTCTACGGATCATGGTTCCCGTTCCCCGACAACCGGGGCCTGGACTGGGAGCGGTACGGCCGTGACGCCGACTTCCTGTGGATCTCGCACCGCCACCGCGACCACTTCGACCCGCGGCTGCTCGAGCGGTACATCCGCAAGGACATCGAGGTGCTGCTGCCCGAGTACCCGACGGATGACCTCGAGAAGGACATCCGAGCGCTCGGCTACACGAACATCACCTACGCTCCGGCCGGCCAGGTGATCCAGCGCGGCGAGCTGAAGATGATGATCACGCCGCTCCGAGCACCGAGCGACGGCCCGATCGGCGACTCGTCGCTGAGCGTCGACGACGGCACCGGTTCGATGCTGAATCAGAACGACTCGCACCCGCTCGACCTCGAGAAGCTCCTCGACTTCGGCAAGCCGGACGCATACTTCACCCAGGTGTCCGGCGCCATCTGGTGGCCCATGGTCTACGACCTGCCCCTCGACGCCAAGCAGAACTTCGCTCGTCTCAAGCGTGAGGCGCAGAACAAGCGCGCCATGTACTACATCGAGAAAGTCGACGCGCCGCACGTGTTCCCGATGGCGGGACCGCCCATGTTCCTGCGCGACGACTTGTTCGACTTCAACGGTCTCGGGAAGAACGGCGAGTCGATCTTCACCGACCAGAAGCAGTTCCTCGCGCACATGAAGGAGCTCGCTCCGCAGTACGACGGACAGCTGTTCATCCCCGGCACCGTCGTCACGGTCGAAGGCGGAGAGGTGACGAGCGAGCAGACCCTCTACACGGAGGCCGAGATCGCTCACATCTTCGACGAGAAGTGGGAGTACCTCGAGGAGCAGCGCGCATCGCGTCAGCAGGAGATCCGCGACGAAGAGGCCTCCCGCGCCGAGATCATCCCGCCGGCCGAGATGCTGGCTGCGATCAAGGAGTGGTGGGAGCCGCTGCTGAAGAAGTCCCGCACGATCCGGCTCGGCGTCGGCGGCTGCGTCCGCTTCCGCATCGGCGAGCTGGACATGGTGGTCGACTTCCCCCGCGCGAAGGTCCGCGAGTACGCGGGCGAGGAGTGCATCTACTGGTACACGATCCCCGCCGACCTGGTCTCGACGAACATCGTCGACCACGAGATCGACTGGTCGAACTCGATCTTCCTCTCGATGCAGTTCTCGGTGGGTCGCAGCGGCAAGTTCAACGAGTTCCTCACGACCTTCCTGAAGTGTCTCTCGGTCGATCGGATCGAGTACGTCGAGAACTGGTACCAGGAGCAGACCGACCAGACCGAGGACGCCGAGATCGGTGACTGGGTCGTGCAGCGGCGATGCCCTCACCTGCGCGCCGACCTCACCAAGACCGGCAAGGTCGATGAGGACGGCATCCTCACGTGCAGCATGCACGACTGGAAGTGGGATCTGAAGACGGGGCGGTGCCTGTCCACGGCCGGGCACCCGATCCGGTCCTCCAAGGTCGACGAGGTCACCGACCCGGTGCTGCAAGAGGCGAGCTAGTCTATCGGGGCCCGAGTGCTCCGATAGACTGACATCACAAGCAACCTTTAACACCGTCCTGTGAGGCGGAGAAGGGAGCGGCCGATGAGCATGCGCACTGTGCTGCACGAAGCCGACATCTCACGAGCGCTGACCCGGATCGCGCACGAGATCCTCGAGTCCAACCGAGGCGCCGAGAACCTCGTCCTCTTGGGGATCCCCACTCGCGGAGTCACGCTCGCCCACCGCCTCGGCCTGCTGATCAGCGAGATCGCCCAGCAGTCCGTCCCGGTCGGCTCGCTCGATGTGACCCTGTTCCGCGACGACCTCGCGAAGCACCCGACCCGCTCGCCGCAGCCGACGGAGATCCCCGTCGGGGGCATCGACGGCAAGACCGTGGTGCTCGTGGACGACGTGCTGTTCTCGGGGCGCAGCATCCGCGCCGCGCTGGACGCGATCCAGTCGATCGGGCGGCCTTCCGTCGTGCGCCTGGCGATCCTCGTCGATCGTGGCCACCGCGAGCTTCCGATCCGGCCTGACTTCATCGGCAAGAACATCCCCTCGGCCCGCACGGAGCGTGTCAACGTGCGCCTCTTCGAGAACGACGGGGCGGAGGAGGTGACGATCGGCGAATGAGACACCTCCTCGACACCCGCACCCTCGACAAGGAGACCGCGCTTCGCATCCTCGACGTCGCCGAGGACATGTCCGACACGCAGTCGCGCGAGGTCAAGAAGCTGCCGACGCTGCGGGGCAAGACCGTCGTGAACCTGTTCTTCGAGGACTCGACCCGCACGCGCATCTCTTTCGAGGCTGCTGCCAAGCGCCTTTCCGCCGACGTGATCAACTTCGCCGCCAAGGGATCCAGCGTCTCCAAGGGCGAGAGCCTCAAAGACACCGCGCAGACGCTCGAGGCCATCGGCGCCGATGCGGTCGTAGTCCGGCACCCGGGCTCCGGTGCCCCGCAGACCCTGGCCACCAGCGGCTGGATCTCGGCCGGAGTCGTGAACGCCGGCGACGGCACCCACGAGCACCCGACGCAGGCGCTGCTCGACGCCTTCACCATCCGCAAGCGCCGCTTCGGCCCCGAGAGCCGCGGACGCGACCTGCGTGGATTGCGGGTCGTGATCGTCGGCGACGTGCTGCATTCGCGGGTCGCGCGCTCCAATGTCTGGCTGCTCACCACGCTCGGTGCCGACGTGACCGTGGTCGCGCCGCCGACGCTGGTTCCGCAGAATGTGTCGCTCTGGCCGGTCCGTGTCGTCTACGACCTGGATCAGGCTCTGGCGGAGGGCCCGGACGCCGTGATGATGCTGCGGATTCAGCTCGAACGGATGAATGCCGCGTATTTCCCGACTGAGCGGGAGTATTCCCGTCGATGGGGCCTCGACGCACGGCGTGTGGCCGCGCTTCCGGCAGGTAGCATTGTCATGCACCCCGGACCCATGAACCGGGGACTGGAGATCTCCTCCGAAGCTGCCGATTCCGCCCGTTCGACGGTGCTGGAACAGGTCACCAACGGAGTATCCGTCCGCATGGCGGTGCTGTACCTGCTGCTCGCAGGAGAACGAGACGACGAACGAGGGGGAGACCTGTGAACGAGACCCTCGTCATCACCGGTGCACAGCTGCTCGGTGCCGAGAGCGCCGACATCATCATCGAGCAGGGCCGGATCGCCGAGATCGGGACGGGCCTCACCCGCACCGGTGCTCGCGTGATCGACGCTGCGGGCCTGGTCGCACTGCCGGGGCTCGTCGACCTGCACACACACCTGCGTGAGCCGGGCTACGAAGCGTCGGAGACGATCCTCACCGGTACCAGGGCGGCTGCCGCTGGCGGGTTCACCGCCGTGTTCGCGATGCCGAACACCTCGCCGGTCGCCGACACCGCCGGTGTCGTCGAACAGGAGCTCGCGCTCGGCGAAGCCGCAGGCTATGCCACGGTGCAGCCCATCGGGGCCGTCACCGTGGGGCAGAAGGGCGAACGTCTCGCCGAGCTCGGTGCCATGGCCACGTCTCGCGCCCAGGTGCGCGTCTTCAGCGACGACGGCTTCTGCGTCTTCGACCCGCTCATCATGCGCCGTGCTCTGGAGTACGTGAAGTCCTTCGACGGCGTCATCGCACAGCACGCTCAGGACCCCCGCCTCACCGAGGGGGCGCAGATGAACGAGGGCACGGTGTCCGCCGAGCTGGGCCTCGCCGGCTGGCCAGCGGTCGCTGAGGAGTCGATCATCGCGCGCGACGTGCTGCTGGCAGAGCACGTCGGTTCCCGGCTGCACGTCTGCCACCTGTCGACGGCCGGCTCCGTCGACATCATCCGCTGGGCCAAGAAGCGCGGCATCAACGTCACGGCCGAGGTCACCCCTCACCACCTGCTGCTGACGGACGAGCTCGTGCGGGGATACGACGCGCGCTACAAGGTCAACCCGCCTCTGCGCCGGGAAGAGGATGTCCTGGCCGTGCGCGAGGGCCTCGCCGACGGCACGATCGACATCGTCGCCACCGACCATGCTCCGCACCCCAGCGAGCACAAGGCATGCGAGTGGCAGGCTGCGGCGAACGGCATGGTGGGCCTCGAGAGCGCACTGCGCGTCGTGCACCAGTCGATGGTCCAGACCGGACTGCTCGGATGGGCGGACATCGCGCGCGTGATGAGCGCGGCACCGGCCCGGATCGGACGCCTCTCCGGCCACGGCACACCGCTCGAGGTCGGGCAGCCGGCCCAGATCACGCTGTACGACGCGTCGGTGGACGGCGTCTTCACGGACTCCGACCTGCACGGTCGCAGCGTGAACTCGCCGTACCTCGGGCGTGCCCTCCCCGGACGGGTGGAATACACGATCCACGGCGGCGTCCTCACGGTCGACGGCGGCAGCGTCGTCGAGGAGCTCGGCGCATGAGCGCACGGGATCTCGCCGTCGCGATCACCGTCGCGGTCGCCCTCCTGGTGCTGCTGGTGATGCTGCGCGCCTGGCGACGACGAATCCGCCGCGATTCCGTGTTCTCGGCCCCTCTGGGTGTGCCCGAGCATGCGGAGGTCGCCCGCCGCGACGAGGTGCTGTACGTGTCGACGACGCGGCACGGACAGCCGCTCGAGCGTCTCGCGGTGTCGCCTCTCGCGTACCGGGCCCGCGGCGAGGTCGCCGTCACGGATCGCGGCATCGCGCTCTGCCTCGACGGCACGCCGACGGTCTTCCTCGCGAAGGACCGTCTCGTGGCTGTCGACCGCGCCACGGTCACGATCGACCGTGTCGTCGAGCCGGGTGGCCTCGTGCGCATCGCGTGGAACATCGACGACGACACGATCGTCGACAGCTACCTGCGCGTCGCCACCGGCGAACCTCACAACCTCATCTCCGACCTGCAGCGGCTCGTCCCCGCCGCCCCCGACACAGGAGCAACGTCATGACACTCTCCACAACCTCCGAGCAGGCCGCAGCGGCCCGGCTCCCCGATCCCGCCGTCCTCGTCCTGGAAGACGGCACCCGCCACGTGGGCCGTGCCTACGGAGCCCGCGGACGCACACTGGGAGAGGTCGTCTTCTCGACCGGCATGTCCGGCTACCAGGAGACGATCACCGATCCCTCCTACGCCGGCCAGATCGTGCTGCAGACGGCACCGCACATCGGCAACACCGGCATGAACGACGAAGATGCCGAATCGCGTCGCATCTGGGTCGCCGGCTACATCGTCCGCGACCCCTCGAGGGTCGTGTCGAACTGGCGCGCGAACGCCTCGCTCGACGACGTCCTCGTCGAGGACGGCATCGTGGGCATCAGCGGTATCGACACCCGTTCGGTCACCCGGCACATCCGGTCAGCGGGTTCCATGCGCGGCGGGATCTTCTCCGGTGCGGATGCCGCGCTCGACCCGGAGGAGCAGGTGCGCATCGTCCGCGAGGCTCCCGAGATGGCCGGTCGCAACCTGTCGGCCGAGGTCTCGGTCGACGTCGCCACCGTGACCACTGCGCTCGGGGAGCGGATCGGCAACCTCGCCGTGCTCGACCTCGGCGTCAAGCAGGCGACGATCGACAACCTGGCGGCTCGCGGCTTCGAGGTGCACGTGCTTCCGCAGAACGTGACGATCGACGACATCCGCGCCGTCGACCCCGTCGCCGTCTTCTACTCGAACGGGCCCGGCGACCCCGCGGCATCGGGCGATCACGTCGAGCTGCTGCGCTCGGTGCTCGACGAAGGACTTCCGTTCTTCGGCATCTGCTTCGGCAACCAGCTGCTCGGTCGGGCTCTCGGCCTCGGCACCTACAAGCTGCCGTTCGGACACCGTGGCATCAACCAGCCGGTGCTCGACAAGCAGACGGGCAAGGTCGAGATCACCGCCCACAACCACGGCTTCGCCGTCGAGGCGCCGATCGACGGCACCTTCGACAGCCCCCACGGCTACGGCAAGGTGGAAGTCAGCCATGTCGGCCTCAACGACAACGTCGTGGAGGGACTGCGTGCCCTCGACATCCCGGCCTTCTCGGTGCAGTACCACCCCGAGGCGGCTGCGGGCCCCCACGATGCCAACTACCTCTTCGACAGGTTCCGCGACCTGGTCATCGCCAGCCAGAAGGACTCCAAGTAATGCCCAAGCGCGACGACATCAACTCCGTCCTCGTCATCGGCTCCGGCCCGATCGTCATCGGTCAGGCCTGCGAGTTCGACTACTCCGGTACTCAGGCCTGCCGCGTGCTGCGCGAGGAGGGCGTCCGGGTCATCCTGGTCAACTCCAACCCGGCCACGATCATGACCGACCCCGACTTCGCCGACGCGACGTACATCGAGCCGATCACCCCTGAGGTCATCGAGACGATCATCGCCAAGGAGAAGCCGGACGCCATCCTCCCGACGCTCGGCGGGCAGACCGCTCTGAACGCGGCCATGGCGCTCGACGAACGCGGCATCCTCGCGAAGTACGGCGTCGAGCTCATCGGCGCCAAGGTCGATGCGATCAAGAAGGGCGAGGACCGCCAGGTCTTCAAGGAGCTCGTGCTCGAAGCGGGCGCGGACGTCGCCAAGAGCGTCATCGCCCACACCATGGATGACCTCCTCGCCGGTGCCGAGAAGCTCGGCTACCCGCTCGTGGTGCGCCCGTCCTTCACGATGGGCGGCCTCGGTTCCGGCTTCGCCTACGACGAGGAGGACCTGCGTCGCATCGGTGGTGCCGGCCTGCGCGACTCCCCGACGACCGAGGTGCTCCTGGAGGAGTCGATCCTCGGCTGGAAGGAGTACGAGCTCGAGCTCATGCGCGACACCGCTGACAACACGGTCGTCGTCTGCTCCATCGAGAACGTCGACCCGGTCGGCGTGCACACCGGCGACTCGATCACGGTGGCTCCCGCGCTCACGCTCACCGACCGCGAGTACCAGAAGATGCGCGACATCGGCATCGACATCATCCGTGCCGTCGGAGTGGACACCGGCGGCTGCAACATCCAGTTCGCGGTCGACCCGACGAACGGGCGCATCATCGTGATCGAGATGAACCCGCGCGTCTCGCGTTCGAGCGCGCTCGCCTCCAAGGCGACCGGTTTCCCGATCGCGAAGCTCGCGGCGAAGCTCGCCCTCGGTTACCGCCTCGACGAGATCCCGAACGACATCACCGGGGTCACGCCGGCCAGCTTCGAGCCGACGCTCGACTACGTCGTGGTGAAGGTGCCCCGTTTCGCGTTCGAGAAGTTCCCGGCCGCCGATGCCACGCTCACCACGACCATGAAGTCGGTGGGCGAGGCCATGGCGATCGGCCGCAACTACGCCACCGCGCTGCAGAAGGCGCTGCGCTCGCTCGAGAAGCGCGGTTCCAGCTTCCACTGGGGCGAGGAGAACCGCTCCGTGGAAGAGCTCCTCGAGGTCGCCAAGACCCCGACCGACGGCCGCATCGTCACGTTGCAGCAGGCGCTGCGCAAGGGCGCGACGGTCGAGCAGGCTTTCGAGTCGACCGCCATGGACCCGTGGTTCCTCGACCAGATCGTGCTGATCAACGAGGTCGCGGAGATCGTGCGCACGGCCCCTGAGCTTGACGCCGCGACTCTCCGTTACGCCAAGGAGCACGGCTTCTCCGACGCGCAGCTCGCCGAGCTGCGCGGCACGTCCGAGGCCGAAGTCCGTGGTGTCCGTCACGGCCTCGGCATCCGGCCGGTGTACAAGACGGTCGACACGTGCGCCGGCGAGTTCCCCGCTCTCACGCCGTATCACTACTCGAGCTACGACTTCGAGACCGAGGTCGCTCCGTCCGAGCGCACGAAGGTCGTCATCATCGGCTCCGGACCGAACCGCATCGGTCAGGGTGTCGAGTTCGACTACTCCTGCGTGCACGCGTCGTTCGCGCTCTCGGACGCCGGGTTCGAGACCGTCATGGTCAACTGCAACCCGGAGACGGTCTCGACCGACTACGACACCTCCGACCGTCTGTACTTCGAGCCGCTGACGCTCGAGGACGTGCTCGAGGTGCTCGACGCGGAGGCGGCGAGCGGCACCATCCTCGGCGTCGTGTGCCAGCTGGGAGGCCAGACGCCGCTGGGACTCGCGAAGGGCATCGAGGCCGCCGGCTACACCGTCCTGGGTACGAGCCCGGAGGCGATCGACCTGGCCGAGGAGCGCGAACTGTTCTCGCGGCTGCTCGACGAGGCCGGTCTCGTCGCGCCGCGCAACGGCACGGCGATCGATGTCGAAGGCGCCGTCCGGATCGCCGAGGAGATCGGCTACCCGGTGCTCGTGCGTCCGAGCTTCGTGCTCGGCGGACGCGGCATGGAGATCGTCTACGACACGGCGTCGCTGCGCGACTACTTCGTGCGCACCGCGGGCGAGGTCGTCATCGAGGAGGGCAAGCCGCTGCTGGTGGACCGCTTCCTCGACGACGCGATCGAGCTCGACGTGGACGCGCTCTTCGACGGCACCGAGCTGTACATCGGCGGTGTGATGGAGCACCTGGAGGAAGCCGGTATCCACTCGGGGGACTCCAGCTGCACGCTGCCGCCGGTCTCTCTCGGCCGCACCGACGTCGACCGCGTGCGTGAAGCCACCCTGGCCATCGCGAAGGGCGTGGGCGTGCGCGGACTGCTCAACGTGCAGTTCGCCATCAGCGCCGGTGTGCTCTACGTGATCGAGGCGAACCCGCGTGCCAGCCGCACGGTGCCCTTCGTCTCCAAGGCACTGGGCATCCCGATGGCGAAGGCTGCCAGCCGCATCATGGCCGGTTCCACGATCGCCGAGCTGCGCGCCGAGGGAATGCTGCCGGAGCAGGACGGCTCGCGTGTTCCGCTGGACGCGCCCGTCTCCGTCAAGGAGGCCGTGCTGCCCTTCAAGCGGTTCCGCACCGCCGACGGCAAGACGGTCGACTCCGTGCTCGGACCGGAGATGCGCTCCACCGGCGAGGTCATGGGCATCGACCGTGACTTCCCGACGGCTTTCGCGAAGAGCCAGGCCGCGGCATACGGGGGCATGCCCACGTCGGGCACCGTCTTCATCTCGGTGGCGGACTCGGACAAGCGCGCCGTCATCCTCCCAGCACACCGTCTGCAGCAGCTCGGCTTCACGATCGTCGCGACCGAGGGCACCGCCGAGATCCTCTCGCGCAACGGCATCGCGGTGACGGTGGTCGAGAAGTACAGCGAGACGCAGGAGTCCGGAGCCCGGAACATCGTCGACCTCATCAACGACGGGGAGATCGACATCGTCGTGAACACCCCGTCCGGTGGTGCGGCTCGCGCGGACGGTTACGAGATCCGCGCTGCAGCGGTCGCCGCCGACAAGGCGCTGTTCACCACGATCGCCGTGCTCGGCGCCGCGGTCAGCGGAATGGACGCCGCCCATGAGGGCTTCCAGGTGAAGAGCCTCCAGGAGTACGCGCTGGACCGGAAGGCGGCACTGTGAGCCGACGCTTCGGCGAACGCGTACGGGCCGCGCTGCGAGCAGACGGTCCACTCTGCGTCGGTATCGACCCCCACGCGGCACTGCTCGCCGCGTGGGGGCTCCCCGACGACGCGCGCGGTGTGCGGGACTTCGGTCTGCGCACGGTTGAGGCAGCCGCCGGGAGAGTGGCTCTCGTGAAGCCCCAGGTGTCGTTCTTCGAGCGCTTCGGTTCGCGGGGGATCGCCGCGCTCGAGGATGTGCTCGCCGCAGCACGAGCGGCTGATCTGCTCGTGATCGCCGACGCCAAGCGCGGAGACATCGGATCGACCATGGGCGACTATGCGCGCGCATGGCTCACACCCGGTTCGCCCTTGGAGGCCGACGCGCTGACCGTCAGTCCGTTCCTCGGAGTGGGCGCCCTCGACGGGGCATTCACCCTCGCCGAAGAGCACGGCAAGGGAGTCTTCGTCCTCGCCGCGACCAGCAACCCCGAGGCAGAGGGCCTGCAGCGCGCGGTCGCCTCCACGGGGGAGACCGTCTCCGGATCCGTGATCGACGAGGTCTCCGCCCGCAACGCCGCGCTGACAGACGCAGGGGAGTGGGGCAGCTTCGGATTCGTCATCGGTGCGACCGTGGACTGGACTCTCGCGGGAATCCAGCCGTTCGCGCCGGTCGCCCCGATCCTCGCTCCGGGCTTCGGTGCGCAGGGCGCCACGCCCGCTGACCTCCGAGCGCGCTTCGGAACACTGTCGGATGCGGTGATCGCGAGCGAGAGCCGCAGCATCCTCGGCGCCGGCCCCGACCGTCTGGCTGCCACGATCACCGCCCGCGCGGCCGAGTACTTGGAGGTGGCGCGTGCCTGACGCGCAGCGTACGGTTCCCGAGGTCGACAGGGCGGCCGCCGCACGCCGTGCCGTGGAGCGGCGACGCGCCAGGGCGTCGGTCAAGCGCGACCTCACGATGCGCGTGGTGACGCCGCAGGCGGTGCTGCACCGTGCGACGGCGGACGCCGATTCAGTCGAAGGGTCGATGCGCATCACCGACTTCCTGCTGGCGCTCCCCGCGATCGGTGCGGGCAAGCGCGACCGCGTGCTGGAAGAGCTGCACATCTCGCCGGTGAAACGACTCGGCGGCCTCGGGGCGCGCCAGCGCCGTGTCCTGGAGCAATGGCTCGACTCCCGTTTCCCGCCGCCCTCGCCCCGGGGAGCGCGGAGCCGGCTGCTGGTCCTCGCCGGTCCCACCGCGGTGGGAAAGGGCACGGTCGCCGCGCACATCCGCGAGCACAACCCGGAGATCCACCTCTCGGTCTCAGCCACCACCCGGCCGCCGCGTCCCGGCGAGATCGACGGAGTGCACTATTACTTCGTGGACGACGAGGAGTTCGACCGTCTGATCGCGGACGGGGAGCTGCTCGAGTACGCCGTGGTGCACAACCGCTCGCGGTACGGCACGCCGCGGGCTCCGATCGACGCTGCTCTCGCCGAAGGCAAGACGGTGCTGCTCGAGATCGACCTGCAGGGGGCGCGTCAGGTCCGCGCCGCCGAACCCGCCGCGACGTTGGTCTTCCTGCTGCCCCCGAGCTGGGACGAACTGGTGCATCGTCTGGTCGGCAGGGGCACGGAAGACGCCGAGGAACGGGCGAGGAGACTGCGCACCGCCAAGGTCGAACTCGCCGCCCAGAACGAGTTCGACCACCTCATCGTGAACGAGGACGTCGCCACTGCGGCCCGCGAGGTCGTAGAATTGTCTACAAGCTCTGCGCGCTGAGCGTCTTCGCGCGCCTTTCGCACCGACTTCGCGACGATCCCGTCGCCTGATCAGGAGGTCTCCCCATGGCCGGACACAACAACGGCATCATCGATCCCCCCATCGACAACCTGCTCGACCGCGTCGACTCGAAGTACGAGCTCGTCATCTACGCCGCCAAGCGCGCGCGTCAGATCAACGACTACTACTCCGACCTGCACGAGGGAAACCTCTTCGACAACGTCGGCCCGCTCGTGGACTCGTCCGTGGAGGACAAGCCGCTCACGATCGCGCTGCACGAGATCAACGAGGACAAGCTCCGCCTTCGTCACGCAGAGTGATATTCCAGGCCGCGCCTCCCTTCTGTCGGAGGCGCGGTCCAGAATGGGTGCAACACCCTCCCTCTGTCCGTCCCGTTCTGGAGTATCGATGACCGCCCTGCGTCTGTTCACGTCCGAGTCCGTCACCGAGGGGCACCCGGACAAGATCTGCGATCAGATCTCCGACAGCATCCTCGACGGCCTCATCGCGAAGGACAAGGGTTCCCGTGTCGCCGTCGAGACGCTCGTCACGACGGGCCTCGTCCACGTGGCCGGTGAGATCCGCACGGACGCCTACGTCGACATCCCCACGATCGTCCGCCAGGTCGTGAACGGCATCGGGTACACCTCCAGCGACACCGGCTTCGACGGATCGTCCTGCGGAGTCAGCGTCTCGGTGGGCGAGCAGTCGACCGACATCGCTCACGGCGTCGACAGCGCCCAGGAGCATCGCGACGGCTCTTCCGTCGATCCGCTCGACGGTCTCGGCGCCGGCGATCAGGGCATCATGTTCGGCTTCGCCACGAACGAGACGCCGCAGCTCATGCCCATGGCCGCCTGGACCGCCCACCGCCTTGCAGAGCGGCTCACCGAGGTTCGTCGCAGCGGCGTGCTGCCGTTCCTGCGCCCGGACGGCAAGACCCAGGTCACGCTCGGGTATGACGGCTTCACGCCGAAGACCGTCGACGCGGTCGTCGTCTCCACGCAGCACCACCCCGACGTCTCGCAGGACGAGATCAAGGCACAGGTGCGGGAACACGTGATCGACCCCGTGCTGGCAGCGACTGGTCTCGACCTCGACGACGTCACGCTTTACATCAACCCCGCCGGGCCCTTCGTCACGGGCGGCCCCAAGGGAGACGCCGGTCTGACCGGCCGCAAGATCATCATCGACACCTACGGCGGTGCCTCGCGTCACGGCGGAGGCGCTTTCAGCGGGAAGGACCCGTCCAAGGTCGATCGCTCCGGTGCATACGCCACCAGGTGGGTCGCCAAGAACGCCGTCGCTGCGGGGCTGGCCGACCGTCTCGAGGTGCAGGTCGCCTACGCCATCGGCGTCGCCCGGCCGGTGGGCCTGTACGTGGAATCGTTCGGCACCGGCAAGGTCTCCGACGAGATCATCACCCGGGCGATCAACGAGGTGTTCGACCTTCGTCCGCAGGCGATCATCGAGCAGCTCGACCTGCTGCGCCCGATCTATGCGCAGACCGCCGCCTACGGGCACTTCGGCCGTGAGCTCCCCGACTTCACCTGGGAGCGCACCGATCGCGCCGAAGAGCTGCGCCGCGCTGCCGGGCTCTGATGGGACCGCGGTCCTGATGCCTGCGGAGAGCCGGCGCATCGCGCGCGTGCTCCTCGATTCCCCTCTTCCGCAGCTCGATCGTCTCTTCGACTACGCGCTTCCCGCCGCGCTGGGGGACGTGCCTCTCGGCGTTCGCGTACGCGTGCCCCTGCGCACCGCCGGACGTGTGATCGACGGCTACGTCGTCGACATCGACGCGGAGGACGACGCCGACCGGGCGCTCTCGGAGGTCGAGAGCATCGTCTCTCCGGTGCCTGTGCTTCCCGAACGCCTGCACCGGCTCGCGCGTCGGGTCGCGGACAGGGCAGCGGGTTCGGCCTCCGACGTGCTGCGCCTCGTGATCCCCAAACGTCAGGTGCGTGTCGAGAAGGCCTGGACCGCCGATACGCCCGCCGAGGTCCCCGACGCCGATGCTCTGGCCGCGGCGGAGAGCACGGTCGATCTGTACGAGGGACTCGGCGCCGTGCTCGACTCCGCCGGTCGCGCCGCGGTCGAGGCGATTCCTCAGCTCGTCGACGGTGTGCAGGGGTGGGCTCGACTGCTGGCCGCGTCTGCGGCGCGGACGCTCGGCGCGGGCAGGTCATCCATCATCGTCGTCCCGGACAGCCGTGACCTCGATCGGCTCCTCGGAGCGCTCGAGGAGCTGGTCCCCGCCGGTGCGATCGTGCGTCATGACTCCCGGCAGAGCAACCCCGACCGTTACCGAGGTTTTCTGCGCACGCTCGAAGACGCACCGTGCATCGTCGTGGGCAACCGCTCGGCTGTCTACTCTCCCGTCGTCGCCGGCCTGGTCGCGATCTGGGACGACGGCGATCCGCTTCTCGGGGAACCGCTGGCCCCGTATGTGAATGCGCGCGACGCGGCGCTGTTGCGGCAGGAGCTGGAGGGTTCGTCGCTGCTCTTCGCCGGCCACACCAGGACGACCGATGTGGAACGACTGGTCGTCCTCGGCTGGCTGCAGGACGTCAGAGCCACGCGACGGGTACTTCCGCGAGTCGTCCTCAGCACGCCCCAGGAGATGGAGCAGCCGACGGCGCAGCGGATGCCTTCGTCGGCGTTCCTGGCCGCTCGCACCGCGGCGGCGGAAGGTCCGGTGCTCGTGCAGGCGTCCCGCCCCGGGTTCTCGCCCTCGCTGGTCTGCGCCGACTGTCGAGCTCCCGCCCGATGCGCCCACTGCGGTGGGCCACTCGGTGCCAAGCATCGCGGCGCCGTGCCGGTGTGCGGATGGTGCGGCCGCGGAGCCAGCGCATGGACGTGTCCTGCGTGCTCCTCGACGAAGCTCCGCCTGGCCTCCTCCGGCAGCGAGCGCACGGCCGACGAGCTGGGGCGCGCGTTTCCCGGAGTCAGGGTGATCGTCGCCGACGGCGCTCATCCGGTGGAGCGGGTTCCGGCGAAGCCCGCGCTCGTGGTCGCGACCCGTGGTGCCGAACCGATCGCCGATGGGGGATACCGCGCCGTCGTCCTGCTCGACGGGCCGAGGATGCTCCAAGCCCCCGACCTGAGGGTCGCCGAGTCCTGCCTGCGGTGGTGGTCGAACGCCGCCGCGCTGGCAGCACCCGGCGCTCCCGTCCACCTCGTGGGCGTGAACGGCGCGGCCGCGAAGGCGCTCGCGACCTGGAACCAGGCGGCGCATGCGCGGATGGAGCTGGAGAGCAGAGCACCTCTGCACATGCCCCCGACGACACGCGTGGCACTCGTGCAGGGGTCGGTCCCCGCTGTCGCGGATGCCCTCGCGGCCCTCAGCGATCTCGCCCTGCCCTCGGACGCCGTGCTCGGCCCCGTCCCGGTCGAGACCGACGACGTGCCTCCGCGGGTGCGTGCGCTCGTGCGCTTCGACTACGGCGCCGGAGCACGGGTGGCGACGGCCCTGCGCGCGGCGGTCGTCGCCGAAGCCGTGAGTGGTCGTCGCCGAAAAGGACGTGCCACCAAGAGCACGCTCTCCGTCCGCCTCGATATCCTCGAACCAGAGCTCTGACCCTTCCGGAGAACCTTCATGCGCCTCGTCTTCGCCGGCACGCCCGCCGCCGCCGTCCCCACACTCCGACGACTCGTGGAGTCCCACGACATCGCCGCGGTCGTCACGCGTCCCGACGCACCTCTGGGACGTCGTCGCATCCTGACCCCGTCTCCGGTGGCCCAGGCCGCTGCGGAACTGGGGCTTCCCGTGATCAAGACGGCGCGACTCGACGAGGCAGCGACCACGGAGATCTCCGCGCTCGGGGCCGACCTCGGGGTGATCGTGGCTTATGGCGGACTGGTGCGTGAGCCGCTGCTATCCGCGCCGAGGGCGGGGTGGATCAACCTGCACTTCTCCCTGCTGCCCGCCTGGCGGGGGGCCGCTCCGGTCCAGCGTGCCCTGATCGCCGGGGACCGAGTGCTCGGCGCGAGCGTCTTCCAGCTGGTCGCGGAACTGGACGCCGGCGATGTCTTCGCCATGCGCGAGGTCGATGTTCCCGCCACGGCCACCGCAGGGGAGGCTCTCGAGATCCTCGCCGCCGACGGCGCGGGGCTCATCGCCGGGGTGGTCTCGGGGATCGCGGAGGGCGCGGCGTCGTCGACACCGCAACAGGGCGAGCCCACGTTCGCGGCCAAGCTCACGCTCGCGGACGGATTGCTCGATTGGAGCCAGCCCCTCGACGCCGTGTTCGCGCGCTTCCGCGGTGTGACCCCGGAGCCGGGCGCACACACGACCGTCGCAGGTCAACCGCTCAAGATCCTCGAAGCCGCGCCGGCTCCCGACGCCGAGCCCCTCGCGCCGGGGCGTCTCCGCGGCACCAAGTCGGCTCTCCACATCGGCACCGCCACGGGGGCACTCGCGGTCACCAGGGTTCAGCCCGCGGGCAAGGGCGCCATGAACGCGGTCGACTGGTGGCGCGGTCTGCGTGGCGGCGACGAACTGGTGGCCGGATCATGAGCGACGAGCGACGGAACCGTCGAGGCGCACCAGCGAACGCCCGTCCGCGTGGCCCGCGGGGATCGGACGCGCATCGCGGAGGTCAACGCGGTCCCGTCCGCACCGTGCAGCCCGCGAGACGAGTCGCCTACGGCGTGCTGCGTGCGGTCTCCGAGACCGACGCCTACGCCAACCTCGTGCTGCCCTCGGCGATCGCCGAAGCGCAGCTCACACCCCAGGACGCTGCTCTCGCGACCGAGCTGACGTACGGCACGCTGCGCCGGCTCGGCACCTACGACGCGATCATCGCCGCCGCGGCTGGCCGCTCACCCGACAGCATCGATCCCGCCGTCCTCGACGCCTTGCGCCTCGCTGCGCATCAGCTGCTCGCCACGCGCGTGGCTTCGCACGCCGCCGTGAACGAGTCGGTGAACCTGGTCGCGACGGAGTCAGGGCGGGGAGCATCGAGCTTCGCGAACGCCGTGCTCCGTCGCATCGCACGGGACTCGGGCGAGCAGTGGCAAGAACGCATCGAGAGCGGCGCACGCTCCGACGACGAACGCCTCGCCCTCCGTTCCGCGCACCCGGTGTGGGTGATCCGTGCTCTGCGTCGCGCTCTCAGCGCCGAAGGGCGCGGCGAGGAGCTGGACGCTCTCCTCGAGGCCGACAACGCCTCGCCCGATGTCACGCTCGTCGCTCTCCCCGGGCTCGCCGAACCGGGGGAGCCGCGCCTGCCATACGCCCCGACGGCCTTCGCCTCGACCGGTGGCGACCCCCGCCGTGCCGTCGAGGCATCCGGGGGAACCGTACGTGTGCAGGACGAGGGCTCCCAGCTCGTGGCGTTGGCCCTGACCGGTGCCGCGCCCATCACACCGGGGGAGCGGTGGCTCGACCTGTGCGCGGGCCCCGGAGGCAAGACCGCACTCCTCGCCGCTGTGGCCCGCGAGCACGACGTCACACTGGAGGCGAACGAGGTCGTGCCAGTCAGGGCTCGTCTGGTGCGCAAGGCGTTGCGTGCCGTCCCCGGTGAGGTCGTGGTGCACGAGCAGGACGGCCGGGCCCTGGCCGCATCCCGACCGGGCGAGTTCGACCGCATCCTCGTCGATGCTCCGTGCACGGGCTTGGGCGCGCTGCGTCGACGTCCTGAGGCGCGATGGCGGAAGTCGCCGGCCGACGTCGCGGAACTCGTGCCGCTCCAGGTCGAGCTGCTGTCGGCCGCACTCGATGCCCTCGCTCCGGGAGGCATCGTCGCCTACGTCACATGCTCGCCTCATCTCGCGGAGACCACGGGAGTCGTGAAGGAGGTGCTCCGCGACCGCACAGACGTGCGTGAACTCGACGCGCGCACCGTCATCGCCGATGTCGCCCTCGCTCCGATCGACCTCGCGGAGGAGGGCAGGGCGGGTTCCGGCAGCGCGCAGCTCTGGCCGCACCGTCACGGGACGGACGCCATGTTCCTCGCGCTGCTGCAGCGCTCATCGACCGACGACACCTCATCCGGAAAGGAAGACTAGGACCGTGGAACTGCCTCGTGCCCCGCGCATCAACCCCAGCATCCTCGCCGCCGACTTCGTGAACATGCAGGCGGATCTCGCCAAGATCGCGACCGCCGACTTCGCGCACGTCGACGTGATGGACAACCACTTCGTCCCCAATCTGACGTTCGGTCCGCAGATGGTCGAGCGCATCCAGGCGACGAGTCCGATCCCGCTCGACGTGCACCTCATGATCACCGACCCGGAGCGGTGGGCACCCGAGTACGCCGAGATCGGCGCCGCGAGCGTCACGTTCCACCTCGAGGCCGCCGACGAGCCAGTGACTCTCGCCCGTCGACTCCGTGACATCGGTTCTCGAGCGGGTGTCGCGGTGAAGCCGGCGACACCGGTCGAATCGCTCTTCGAGATCCTCGACGAGTTCGATCAGATCCTCGTGATGACCGTCGAACCGGGCTTCGGTGGGCAGAGCTTCATGCCGGAGACGATGCCGAAGCTGCGTGCTCTGGCCGATGAAGCCCGCCGGCGTGGATCCCAGGTGTGGCTCCAGGTCGACGGCGGCATCTCCGATCGCACGATCGAGATCGCCGCCTCCGCTGGCGCCGACACATTCGTCGCCGGCTCGGCCGTGTACGGGGCCGAGGACATCGAGGCGGCCGTCACCCGGCTGAGAGACCTCGCCGGAGCCGCTAGCCTGGAAGCGTGAAGACTTTCGACGAGCTGTTCGCCGAGCTCAGTGTCAAGGCCGAGACCCGCCCTGCCGGATCGGGGACCGTGGCCGAGCTCGACGGCGGCGTGCACACGATCGGCAAGAAGATCGTGGAAGAGGCCGCCGAGGTGTGGATGGCATCGGAGTACGAGTCCGATGAAGCCGCCGCCGAGGAGATCTCCCAGCTGCTGTACCACGTCCAGGTGATGATGCTCGCGAAGGGCCTCAGCCTGCAGGACGTCTACCGACATCTGTGATGCGCTCCGTTCCGATCCCCTCGAACTGAAAGCCATCCATGCTGCGCATCGCCGTTCCCAACAAGGGCTCGCTCTCCGAGACCGCCGCCGACATGCTCGCCGAGGCGGGCTATGCCGGTCGTCGTGACCCCAAGACCCTGCACGTGATCGACGCCGACAACGACGTCGAGTTCTTCTTCCTGCGCCCGAAGGACATCGCCACCTACGTCGGCTCCGGCGCGATCGATGTCGGCATCACCGGTCGTGACCTCCTGCTCGATGCGCGGATGCCCGGTGCCCGCGAGATCGAGGCGCTGGGATTCGCCGGCTCCACGTTCCGCTTCGCCGCGCCGACCGGACGCTACACCGACGTGAGCGAGCTCGACGGGCTCCGCATCGCGACGTCGTACCCCGGCCTCGTGGACGCATTCCTCGACGAGCGCGACATCGCCGTCGACCTGGTGCCGCTCGACGGCGCAGTGGAGTCCGCGGTCCGTCTCGGCGTCGCCGACGCTGTCGCCGACGTCGTCGAGACCGGCACGACGCTGCGCCAGGCCGGGCTCGAGGTGTTCGGTCCCGTGATCCTGGAGTCGGAGGCCGTGCTCATCGCCGGGCCCGAGGATGCCGAGGGGTCGGAGACGCTCCTTCGTCGCCTCCGGGGCGTCATGGTCGCTCGACGTTTCGTCATGATCGACTACGACCTTCCGGTTGCTCTGCTGGACGACGCCGTGAAGATCGCCGGGGGCGTGGAGTCGCCGACGGTCTCGCCGCTGCGCGACCCCGAGTGGGTGGCCGTGCGGGTCATGGTGGCTCGTTCCCGGGTCAATCCGGTGATGGACGCTCTCTACGCGCTGGGTGCACGGGCCATCCTCGTGACCGCGATCCACAACGCGAGGCTCTGATGACTCTCGCGAGCCGTGTCATCCCGTGTCTCGACGTCGCCGATGGGCGTGTCGTCAAAGGGGTGAACTTCGAGAACCTGCGCGACATGGGCGACCCCGTCGAGCTCGCCAGGCACTACGCGGCGCAGGGCGCGGATGAGATCACCTTCCTCGACGTCACCGCCACGGTCGACGCGCGCGCCACGACGTACGACGTCGTGCAGCGGACGGCGGAGCAAGTCTTCGTGCCGCTCACCGTCGGCGGGGGAGTGCGCAGCGTCGACGACGTGGCCCGCCTTCTCTCCGTCGGCGCGGACAAGGTCGGCGTGAACTCGGCCGCGATCGCGCGCCCGGAGCTGATAGGCGAGATCGCCGACCGCTTCGGTGCGCAGGTGCTCGTGCTCTCGCTCGACGTGAAACGCGCCGGGACGACCCACTCGGGCTTCGTCGTCACGACGCACGGCGGCCGCACGCAGACCACCCTCGACGCCCTGGACTGGGCGCGGGAAGCGGCCGAGCGCGGAGCGGGCGAGCTTCTGGTCAACTCGATCGATGCGGACGGCACCCGTGACGGCTTCGACCTTGAACTGGTGGGCCTGATGCGCGAGGCGGCCTCGGTGCCGGTGATCGCCTCCGGTGGTGCCGGGAAGGCGTCGGACTTCGCACCCGCGATCAAAGCAGGCGCCGACGCCGTCCTCGCCGCCAGCGTGTTCCACACCGGCGCACTCACGGTCGGCGACGTCAAGGACGCGCTTCGCGCGGAGGGGGTTCTCGTCCGATGAGTGACGCGGAAGCACAGACGACATCCGTCGACGAGCGCATCGCGCAGGTCGCCTTCAACGCAGACGGTCTCGCGCCTGTCATCGTGCAGCAGTGGGACACGCGCGAGGTGCTGATGCTCGCCTGGGTCGACGCCGAGGCTCTGCGACGCACCCTGACCTCGGGGCGTGCGACGTACTGGTCCCGCTCCCGTCAGGAGTACTGGCGCAAGGGCGACACGTCCGGGCACATCCAGGTCGTGCACGAGGCGCGGCTGGACTGCGACGGCGATGCGATCCTGCTCCTCGTGGCCCAGACCGGCCCCGCCTGCCACACCGGCACGCGCACCTGCTTCGACACGAACGACCTCGAGGCCGTCACCGGAACGGATCGGTCATGAGCCTCGCGAAACGCGGTCGCGCTCTGTCCGTCTCCGGCTTCCTTCTCGCCGGGGCGATCGGCATCATCTCGTCGACGCAGACCTGGCTGACCGTCGAACGCGCCGACGCGGGGGAGGCGATCCTGGTCCCGGGTGCATCCGCGCTGGTCCTCCTCGCGCCGCTCAGCCTGGCGGTGCTCGCTCTCGGGGCCGCACTGTCGATCGCAGGCAAGGCGGTGCGGCTCGTGTTCGGCGTGCTCGCGGCAGCGACAGCCCTGTTCCTCGGCTGGTCGACACTCCAGCTGCTGCTCTCCGAACCCTTCGACGCCGTCGGGGCCACGGTGACCGAGGTGACTGGACTCGCCGGCGGTGTGGCGGTCCACGAGGTCGTGGCGAGCATCGTACCGTCCGCCTGGCCGTACATCGCCCTGGTCGGCTGGGCGATCCTACTGGCCGCCTCGGTCGTGGTCTTGACGACGTGGCGTGGCTGGAAGGCCGGGGGACGCCGGTACCGGACGGACCACGTCGAAGTCCCGCATGACGGGCCCGTCGATGCGGTCGATTCCTGGGACGAGCTGTCCCGGGGAACCGATCCGACGCGCTGACCCCGATAGACTGAATCCGAACCGCACGTCGTCCCCCGGAGGAGAACATGACCAACCCGATCGCCGATCCCGGCCACGGACACTCGCCTGCCGCTTGGACCGCTGTGGTCATCATGCTGGTCGGCGTCGCCGCCGCCACGGTCGCGTTCTGCTTCGAGCAGCCCGCCCTCGTCATCGCCTCGGTCGCGCTCGTCCCGATCGGCGCGATCGTCGGCTGGGCGCTGGCGAAGGCCGGTTACGGCGTGAAGGGTCCGAAGTACGCTCCGAAGGCGCACTAATGGTGCTCGCCGACCTGACGGCCGGCGCTGTCGCAGACGCCGAGCGTCGCGCCCTGTCGCGGCCGCTGGCCGCCCTCGAACGAGATGCTCTCGCCCGCCCTGCGGCGAAGGACGCGCTCTCGTTCCTCGCCCCCGCGGATCGCGTGAAGATCATCGCAGAGGTCAAGCGTGCCAGCCCTTCCAGGGGCGCTCTCGCAGAGATCCCCGATCCCGCCCTTCAGGCTTCGCTCTACGAGACGGGCGGGGCATCCGCGATCAGCGTGCTCACGGAGGAGCGTCGTTTCGGAGGCAGTCTCGCCGACCTCGAGGCGGTCACCGCGCGTGTGTCGCTCCCGGTGCTGCGCAAGGACTTCATCGCGACCCGGTACCAGGTGCTGGAGGCGCGAGCCGCTGGCGCCGACCTGGTCCTGCTGATCGTCGCCGGGCTCGAACCCGATGTGCTCCGTGATCTCTTCGGCTTCATCGGCGAGCTGGGCATGACGCCCCTCGTCGAGACGCACTCCGCAGAGGAGCTCGAGGCCGCGATCGATCTCGGCGCTCCGCTGATCGGTGTGAACGCCCGTGACCTGAGGACGCTCGAGCTCGATCGCGATCTGTTCGGGCGTCTGGTCGAGCGCATCCCCGACACGGCGGTGAAGATCGCGGAGTCGGCGGTCCTGACGCCCGCAGACGTCGTGCATTACCGTTCCGCGGGTGCCGACGTCGTGTTGATCGGCGAGGCGCTCGTGACCGGCGACCCCGTCGCCACCCTCAAGAGTTTCCTGGAGGCATGATGAGCCTGCGCGACCAGCACGGCCCCTTCTTCGGTGAGTTCGGCGGACGGTTCATGCCCGAGTCGCTCATCGCGGCGATCGACGAGCTCACTGTGGCCTACGAGGCCGCGATCGTCGACCCGGCGTTCCGTGACGAGCTCGCGCATCTGCTCAGCTCCTACGCCGGACGCCCCTCCGCGATCACCGAGGTCCCGCGTTTCGCCGAGCATGCCGGCGGCGCGCGGATCTTCCTCAAGCGTGAAGACCTCAACCACACCGGCTCCCACAAGATCAACAACGTGCTCGGCCAGGCGCTGCTCACCAAGCGCCTCGGCAAGACGCGGGTGATCGCGGAGACCGGTGCCGGGCAGCACGGTGTTGCGACGGCGACGGCGGCAGCGCTGTTCGGTCTGGACTGCACCATCTACATGGGAGAAGTCGACACCGAGCGGCAGGCGCTCAACGTGGCCCGCATGCGGCTCCTCGGTGCCGAGGTGGTCCCGGTGACGTCCGGCTCGCGCACGCTCAAGGACGCGATCAACGACGCCTATCGCGACTGGGTGGCCTCGGTAGAGACCACCAACTACATCTTCGGCACGGCGGCGGGTCCGCACCCGTTCCCCGCGATGGTCCGCGACTTCCAGAAGATCATCGGGGAAGAGGCCCGCGCGCAGCTGCTCGACGAGGTGGGACGGCTTCCCGATGCGGTCATGGCCTGCGTCGGCGGGGGCTCCAACGCGATCGGCATGTTCGACGCGTTCCTCGACGACGAGGGCGTCCGACTCTACGGCGTCGAGGCAGCCGGCGACGGTGTCGACACCGAGAAGCACGCGGCGTCGATCGAGCGCGGTCGCCCCGGCGTGCTCCACGGCGCGAAGACCTACGTCCTCCAGGATGCCGACGGCCAGACGATCGAGTCCCACTCGATCTCGGCCGGTCTCGACTACCCGGGTGTCGGCCCCGAGCACTCCTGGCTCGCCGACATCGGCCGAGCCGAGTACATCCCGGCCACCGACGACGAGGCGATGCAGGCGCTGCGTCTGCTCAGCCGGACCGAGGGCATCATCCCTGCCATCGAATCCGCCCACGCTCTCGCCGGAGCACTGCGCATCGGTCGCGACCTCGGTCCCGACGGCTTGATCGCGGTCTGCCTGTCCGGTCGCGGCGACAAGGACATGGACACCGCGGCCCGCTACTTCCAGCTCTACGACGAGGCCGCACTGGCCCACGACGTCGAGCAGGAGAGCGAACAGGAAGAACGCGTCGCGAAGGGGGAACCGCAGCTGTGAGCCGCGTCGAACAAGCCATCCAGCGCGCGCAGGACGCGGGCCGCAGTGCCTTCGTCGGTTACCTGCCCGTCGGCTTCCCCGATCTCGAGACGAGCATCCAGGCAGCCATCGCCCTCGCCGAGAACGGCGTCGACATCATCGAGCTCGGTCCGCCCTACAGCGACCCGGTGATGGACGGCGCGATCATCCAGGAAGCGACCACCAAGGCTCTCGCCGCGGGCTTCCGGATGGCCGACCTCTTCACGGCGATCCGTGCGATCACGGCGGCCACCGACGTCCCGGTGCTCGTGATGACCTACTGGAACCCTGTCATGCAGTACGGGATCGATCGCTACGCCGATGACCTGCTCGCTGCGGGCGGCGCCGGCCTCATCACTCCGGACATCACGCCAGACGCAGCAGGGGAGTGGATCGCCGCCAGCGAGCGGACCGGCCTCGACCGCGTGTTCCTGGCGGCACCGACCTCCTCGGATGAACGACTCGAGCTGGTGGTGAAGTCCTCCACCGGTTTCGTGTACACGGTGTCGACGATGGGCATCACGGGGGAGCGCGCCGAACTCGACCGCGCTGCCCGCACCCTTGTCGGACGCCTGCGGGCGCATGGAGCCCACCGCGCCTGCGTCGGCATCGGCATCTCCACCGCCGAGCAGATCGCCGGCGTCTCCGAGTACGCCGACGGCGCCATCGTCGGCACGGCGCTCGTCCGCGCTCTGCGTGACGGCGGAGTTCCGGCCCTCGCAGAAGTCACCCGAAACCTGGCCTCCGGCACCTCGTCGGCACGCCCCGATCACGAGAACTAGAATCGCACTCATGTCACTCGCGCTCCACAGCATCTTCACGAACGTGCTCGCCAGCATCCCGAGCCCCACGGTCTCGTACTTCGACCTCGGGCCGGTCCGGATCCACTTCTATGCGCTGTGCATCATCGCCGGCATCATCGCCGCGACGTTCCTGACCAACCGCCGCCTCACCAAGCGAGGAGCGGAGCCGTGGGTGGTGATCGACATCTCGATCCTCGCGGTGCCGCTGGCGATCATTGGTGCGCGTATCTTCCACGTGCTCACCCACCCGAACGACTACTTCGGCGAGGGCATCAACACCTGGAACCCGTTCCAGCCCGGTTCGGTCTGGGCCATCTGGGAGGGTGGGATCGCGATCTTCGGCGCGCTCATCGGCGGTGCCGTCGGCGCGTATCTCGGGTGCCGCTGGACGGGCATCCGCTTCTGGACCTTCGCCGACGCGCTGGCGCCCGGTCTGCTCCTGGCACAGGCCATGGGCCGTTTCGGCAACTGGTTCAACAACGAGCTCTTCGGGCTCCCCACCGATCTGCCGTGGGGGCTGGAGATCCCGTCCACAAACTCGGCCTTCCCTCCGGGACTTCCCGAGGGCACCCTGTTCCACCCGACGTTCCTCTACGAGGTGATCTGGAACGGTCTCGGCGTCATCGTGCTGCTGTGGCTCGGGCGCAAGCTCTTCTTCCAGTGGGGCCGCCTCTTCGCGATCTACCTCATCTGGTACAGCGCCGGTCGCATCCTGTGGGAGTCGATCCGCATCGATCCGAGCGAGATCATCCTGGGCCTGCGCAGCAACGTCCTTGCGGCCATCATCGGTGTGCTCATCGGTCTCGCGATCCTCATCGTGCAGACGCGTCGTCACCCCGGACTGGAGCCGTCGCCGTACCAGCCGGGCCGCGAACGGACCGACCCGGACGCTGTTGTAGAATCGCAGGACAATACCTCTGACTTCGTAGACGTGAGCGAGCCTCCGGCCGAAGAAGTCACCGCAGGAGCCACCGCCACAAGCACTGCTCCCACGAGCGAGGACGGCTCTCGATAACGCCGCCTCGTAGCGGGAGAACCATTGCACTGAACGAGCGGGCCGACGTCGTCCCCGGGTTTCACTCGAAGATCTGAGGACGGTAACTGGTGTACTTCCAGCCCCCTTACGGCGCCTCCGGCGCATACCCCCCGAAGCAGGGCATGTACAACCCGGCGTTCGAGAAAGACGCCTGCGGCCTCGCCATGGTCGCGACCCTGCGCGGCGAAGCCGGGCATGACATCATCGCGTTGGCCCTCGAGGCCCTGCGCAACCTGGAGCACCGCGGAGCCATCGGCTCGGACGCGGGCACCGGGGACGGCGCCGGCATCCTGACGCAGATGCCCGATGCGTTCCTCCGCGCCGTGGTCGGCTTCGAACTGCCGCCGGTGGGGGAGTACGCCGCCGGACTGGCGTTCCTGCCTCGCGATTCCAGCGAGCGCCGCCAGCAGAAGGCCGGCATCGAGAAGATCGCCCGTTCCGAGGGGCTTCGCGTCCTCGGCTGGCGTGAGGTGCCCACCGCGAACGAGAACCTCGGAAAGCTCGCCGACGAAGCGCGTCCCGCCTTCGAGCAGCTGTTCGTCAGCGCCGGCGGGGCGACACACTCCGACGCACCTCTCACGGGCATCGCGCTCGACCGCGTCGCCTACCGTCTGCGCAAGCGCGCCGGCCACGAACTCGGCGCCTACTTCGTCTCCCTCTCGGCTCGCACCCTCGGCTACAAGGGCATGGTCACGACCCTGCAGCTCGAGCCGTTCTATCCCGACCTGCAGGACGAGCGCTTCGCCTCGGAGCTCGCGGTGGTCCACTCCCGCTACTCGACGAACACGTTCCCCTCCTGGCCTCTCGCGCAGCCGCTGCGCATGCTCGCCCACAACGGCGAGATCAACACGGTCGGCGGCAACCGCAACTGGATGCGCGCCCGCCAGTCGCAGCTGGAGTCCGAGCTCCTCGGTGACATCGCTCCGCTGCTCCCGATCTGCACCGATGGCGCCAGTGACTCCGCCTCCTTCGACGAGGTGCTCGAGCTGCTCACGCTGACCGGCCGCAGCCTGCCCCACGCGATCATGATGATGGTGCCGGAGGCCTACGAGAAGCAGGCCGACATCTCGCCGGAGCTGCGCTCGTTCTACGAGTACCACTCCAACCAGATGGAGCCGTGGGACGGACCTGCTGCTCTCATCTTCACGGACGGCACCCTCGTCGGGGCGACCCTCGACCGCAACGGTCTGCGCCCTGGACGCTGGACGGAGACCACCGACGGACTCGTCGTCATCGGGTCCGAGACCGGCGTTCTGCACTTCGAGCCGGAGCGCATCAAGCGCCGCGGTCGCCTGCAGCCGGGCAAGATGTTCCTGGTCGACACGTCGCAGCGTCGGATCATCGAGGACAGCGAGGTCAAGCGCGACCTCGCCACGATGCATCCGTGGCAGGAGTGGCTCGATGCCGGTGCCGTGCGTCTGGCCGAGCTTCCGGAGCGCGAGCACATCGTGCACCCGCCGGCGTCGATCACCCGTCGTCAGCGCACCTTCGGCTACACCGAGGAGGAGGTCCGCATCCTCCTCACTCCGATGGGTCAGACCGGTGTCGAACCGCTCGGTGCGATGGGATCGGACACGCCGATCGCCGTACTCAGCAAGCGTCCTCGGCTGCTCTTCGACTACTTCACACAGCAGTTCGCGCAGGTGACGAACCCGCCGCTCGACTCGATCCGTGAAGAGGTCGTCACGAGTCTCAAGCTGGGCCTCGGCCCGGAGAGCAACCTGCTCGCCTGGGGTCCCGAGCACACCCGCACGGTGTCTCTCGACTTCCCGGTGATCGACAACGACGAGCTCGCGAAGATCCGCCACATCGACAAGGCCATGCCCGGTCGGTCGAGCGCGACGATCCGCGGCCTGTACCACTTCGATGCCGGTCCCCAGACGCTCGCTGACCGCCTCACCGAGATGTGCGCCGAGGTGGACGAGGCCATCGAGAACGGTGCCGAGTTCATCATCCTGTCGGACCGCGACTCGAACAAGGATCTGACACCGATCCCGTCGCTGCTCATGGTCTCGGCGATCCACCACCACCTCATCCGGCGCGAGAACCGTATGAAGGTCGGTCTCATCGTCGAAGCCGGAGACGTCCGCGAGGTGCATCACGTCGCGACGCTGATCGGCTACGGAGCTTCGGCCGTCAACCCGTACCTCGCGATGGAGACGGTCGAGCACCTCGTGCGCACCGGCTACATCACCGGTATCACGACCGAGAAGGCCGTCAAGAACCTGATCTACGCGCTCGGCAAGGGCGTGCTGAAGATCATGTCGAAGATGGGCATCTCCACGGTGTCGTCGTACGCGGGGGCTCAGGTCTTCGAGGCGGTCGGCCTCAGCCAGGAGTTCATCGACGCGTACTTCACCCGCACCGAATCGAAGCTCGGCGGTATCGGCATCGAGGAGATCTTCGCCGAGAACCAGGCGCGGCACGACTACGCGTACCCCGAGGACGCGGCGGCCCGTGCGCACGAGCGACTCTGGACGGGCGGCGAGTACCAGTGGCGCCGCGACGGCTCCCCGCACCTGTTCAATCCGGAGACGGTGTTCAAGCTGCAGCACTCGACTCGCACGCGGCGCTACGACATCTTCCGCGAGTACACGAAGCTCGTCGATGAGCAGGCCGCCGAGCTGAAGACGCTGCGCGGACTGTTCACGCTGCGCACCGGCACCCGCAAGCCCGTGCCGCTGGACGAGGTCGAGCCGGTCTCCGCCATCGTGAAGCGATTCTCCACCGGCGCGATGAGCTACGGCTCGATCTCCAAGGAGGCGCACGAGACGCTCGCTGTCGCGATGAACAGCATCGGGGCGAAGTCGAACACGGGTGAGGGTGGCGAGGACCCCGACCGTCTGGTCGACCCAGAGCGTCGCAGCGCGATCAAGCAGGTCGCATCGGGACGGTTCGGGGTGACGAGCTTGTACCTCACCGAGGCGGACGACATCCAGATCAAGCTCGCCCAGGGTGCCAAGCCCGGCGAGGGAGGTCAGCTGCCGCCGACCAAGGTGTACCCCTGGGTCGCGCGTACCCGTCACGCCACGGCCGGTGTGGGACTGATCTCCCCGCCGCCGCACCACGACATCTACTCGATCGAAGACCTGAAGCAGCTGATCTTCGACCTGAAGAGGGCGAACCCCGAGGCTCGCATCCACACCAAGCTGGTGAGCCAGTCGGGCATCGGCGCGGTGTCGGCCGGTGTCGCGAAGGCGCTGAGCGACGTGATCCTTGTCTCGGGTCACGACGGCGGAACAGGTGCGAGCCCGTTGAACTCGCTGAAGCACGCCGGTACGCCGTGGGAGCTCGGGCTCGCCGAGACGCAGCAGACACTCATGCTCAACGGCATGCGCGATCGCGTCGTGGTGCAGGTCGACGGCCAGCTCAAGACGGGTCGCGACGTCATCATCGGTGCGCTGCTGGGCGCGGAGGAGTTCGGTTTCGCCACCGCTCCGCTCGTCGTCAGCGGCTGCATCATGATGCGGGTCTGTCATCTCGACACCTGCCCCGTCGGAGTCGCCACCCAGAACCCTGTCCTGCGCGAGCGTTTCACGGGCAAACCCGAGTTCGTCGTGAACTTCATGGAGTTCATCGCCGAAGAGGTGCGCGAGCTCCTCGCCGAACTCGGCTACCGCTCCATCGACGAGATCGTCGGACGTGCCGACCTCATCGAGGTCAACGCGGCAGTCGAGCACTGGAAGGCCGAGGGTCTGGACCTCAGCCCGGTGTTGGAGGGCCCGGCCTTCCCGGCAGGCGAACCGCGTCGCAGCGGCCGCGCCCAGGACCACGAGCTCGAGAAGCACTTCGACGTGCAGCTGATCGACATCGCGAAGGGGGCGCTGCTCAACGGCGAACCCGTGGTGGTCGAGCTGCCCATCGCCAACACCGAGCGCGCCGTCGGAACCATGCTGGGCCACCAGGTGACCTCCCGGCACGGAGCCGCCGGTCTGCCGCAGGGCACCATCGACGTGACTCTGCACGGAACCGCCGGCCAGTCCCTCGGGGCGTTCCTGCCGCCGGGGATCGTGCTGCGGCTCGAGGGTGACGCCAACGACTACGTCGGCAAGGGACTCTCCGGCGGTGACATCACCATCCGTCCTCCGCGCGGTGCCACGATCGCTCCGCACGAGAACGTGATCGCCGGAAACGTGATCGGCTACGGCGCGACGTCGGGCACGATGTTCATCTCGGGTGTCGTCGGCGAGCGTTTCCTCGTCCGCAACTCGGGTGCGACCGCTGTGGTCGAGGGCGTGGGCGACCACGCCTTGGAGTACATGACCGGCGGCCTCGCGGTGATCCTCGGTTCGACCGGACGGAACTTCGGCGCCGGGATGTCCGGGGGAGTGGCCTACGTGCACGCCCTCGACACCAGCAAGGTGAACGCGCAGTCGCTCGGCAGCGGCGAGCTGCTCCTCGAACCGCTCGACCGCGCGGACCTCGAAGTGCTGCGGAGCCTGCTGGTCACGCACGTCGAGCGCACCGCCTCTCCGCGGGCTGCGGGTCTTCTCGAGAACTTCGAGGAGGCCGCCGCAGAGTTCGTGAAGGTGCTCCCTCGTGACTTCGCAGCCGTGCGGAGCATGCGCGAGGAAGCGCTGGCCGAGGGGATCGACCCCGACGGCGACATCGTGTGGAACCGCATCCTGGAGGTGACCGGTGGCTGACCCCAAAGGCTTTCTGAAGGTGACCGAGCGGGAGCTTCCCGCACGTCGCCCCGTTCCCGTGCGCATCATGGACTGGAAAGAGGTCTATGAGCCTGGCGACAAGCAGGTCCTGCGTCGTCAGGCCGGACGCTGCATGGACTGCGGTGTGCCGTTCTGCCATCAGGGCTGCCCGCTCGGCAACCTGATCCCGGAGTGGAACGACTTGACGTGGCGGGGCGAGGGCCGCGCGGCGATCGAGCGCCTGCATGCGACGAACAACTTCCCGGAGTTCACCGGGCGGCTGTGCCCCGCGCCCTGCGAGAGCTCGTGCGTGCTCGGCATCAATCAGCCGGCGGTGACCATCAAGCAGATCGAGGTCTCGATCATCGACGAGGCCTTCTCGAAGGGCTGGGTCGAGCCGGAGCCGCCGGAGCGCCTCACGGGCAAGACCGTCGCGGTGGTGGGCTCCGGTCCAGCCGGACTCGCAGCAGCGCAGCAGCTGACCCGCGCCGGACACACCGTCGCCGTCTTCGAGCGTGACGACCGGATCGGCGGACTGCTCCGCTACGGCATCCCCGACTTCAAGATGGAGAAGACGCAGCTCGAGGCCCGTCTTCGTCAGATGCAGGAGGAGGGCACGCGCTTCCGCGCCGGCGTCGAGATCGGCAAGGACATCTCCTGGCCCGACCTGCGTGCCCGGTATGACGCGGTCGTCATCGCCACGGGCTCCACGGTCCCGCGCGACCTCGCGATCCCCGGTCGCGACCTCGACGGAGTCCACTTCGCCATGGAGTACCTCGTCGAGTCGAACCACGCGGTGGCGGGCGACGAGGTCACGGATCAGATCAGCGCCGAGGGCAAGCACGTCATCGTGATCGGCGGTGGCGACACCGGGGCGGACTGCATCGGCACCGCGCACCGGCAGGGCGCACTCAGCGTCACCAACCTCGCGATCGGCAAGCAGCCGGGCGACACGCGTCCCGACCACCAGCCGTGGCCGATGATGCCGACGCTGTTCGAGGTCTCTTCCGCTCACGAAGAGGGCGGAGAGCGCGTGTTCCTCGCCTCCACCGTCGAGTTCCTCGGCAACGACGTCGGCGAGGTCCGTGCTCTGCGCGTGGCCGAGACGGAGTTCGTCGACGGCCGGCGTGTGCCCAAGAGCGGCACCGAGCGGGAGATCCCGGCCGATCTGATCCTGATCGCCATGGGCTTCACCGGACCGGAGCAGGAGGGCTACACCGAGGAGACGCTTCCGCAGGTGACCGATCGGGGCGCATTCCGCCGCGACGCCTCGTACGAGTCGACAGTGCCGGGTGTGTTCGTCGCGGGAGACGCCGGGCGTGGACAGTCGCTCATCGTGTGGGCGATCGCCGAGGGCCGTGCGGCGGCTGCCAACGTCGACCGGTTCCTGATGGGGACCACCGTGCTCCCGGAGCCGGTGCGGCCGAGCGATGTCGCGATCGGTCTCCAGCCCGCGTAGGCTGAGGCCGGCACCGTCGCCTGATTCACATCCCCCACTTCTACCCTGGAGAAATCTTTGAGACGCGCGAAAATCGTCGCCACCCTGGGCCCCGCCACCTCTACGTATGAGACGGTGCGCGCACTGATCGATGCGGGGGTGGACGTCGCTCGACTGAACCTCAGCCACGGCGACTACTCCGTGCACGAGAACAACTACGCCAACGTGCGTCGTGCCGCCGAGGACGCTGGTCGCCCCGTCGCGATCCTCGTCGACCTGCAGGGTCCGAAGATCCGCCTCGGCAAGTTCGAAGGCGGACCCTACGAGCTCGCCAAGGGTGACATCTTCAAGATCACCACCGAGGACATCATCGGCAACAAGGAGATCTCGGGAACGACGTTCAAGGGGCTCCCGCAGGACGTCAAGCCCGGAGACTTCCTCCTGATCGACGACGGCAAGGTCCGCGTCGAGGTCGTCGAGACCGATGGCGTGACCGTCACGACCAAGGTCGTCGTCGCGGGAGCAGTCTCGAACAACAAGGGCATCAACCTGCCCGGTGTCGCCGTGAACGTCCCCGCGCTGAGCGAGAAGGACGAGGAGGACCTCCGTTGGGGTCTGCGCATCGGCGCCGACCTGATCGCGCTGTCCTTCGTGCGCAACGCCGCCGATGTCATCCGCGTCCACGAGATCATGGCGGAGGAGGGCGTCCGCGTCCCCGTGATCGCCAAGGTCGAGAAGCCGCAGGCGGTCGACGCGCTCGAGGAGATCATCGACGCGTTCGACTCCATCATGGTCGCCCGCGGTGACCTGGGTGTGGAGCTGCCGCTCGAGGCCGTGCCGATCGTGCAGAAGCGCGCCGTCGAGATCGCGCGCCGCATGGCGAAGCCGGTCATCGTCGCGACTCAGATGCTCGAGTCGATGATCAACAGCCCGGTGCCGACCCGCGCCGAGACCTCCGATGTCGCGAACGCCGTGCTCGACGGCGCCGACGCGGTCATGCTCTCGGGTGAGACCAGCGTGGGAGACTACCCGGTCGTCGTGGTCGAGACCATGGCGCGCATCATCGAGTCGACCGAGGAGCACGGCCTGGAGCGCATCGCGCCGCTCACGGCCAAGCCGCGCACGCAGGGTGGTGCGATCACCCTCGCCGCTCTCGAGGTCGCCGAGTTCGTCGACGCGAAGTTCCTCTGCGTGTTCACGCAGTCCGGCGACTCCGCGCGTCGCCTGTCACGTCTGCGCTCCCGCATCCCCATGATCGCGTTCACCCCGGAACCCGGGATCCGTCGCCGCATGGCGCTGACGTGGGGCATCCGCTCGGCGCTGGTAGACATGGTCCAGCACACCGACCTGATGTACCACCAGGTCGACGAGTACCTGCTCGGCAACGGTCTGGCCGAGGAAGGGGACAAGGTCGTCGTGATCTCCGGTTCCCCTCCCGGAATCGTCGGATCCACGAACGACCTTCGCGTGCACAAGGTCGGCGATGCGATCCGCGGTGCCGCGCCGATCTACAAGGCCGGCGTCTGACGGACATCATCCAGAGGGGGTGGGACTTCGGTCCCGCCCCCTCTGTCGTACGTATCGGGTAGCTTTCAGGGATGGACCTGCGTCGTCGTCGAAGGAGCTCATCATCGGCGCGCTGAGGAACGTGGGGTGGTGGATCGCCGACTACGCGTATGCGGGGTACTGGCAGGTCCGTGCAGCATTCGACCGCACCGATCCGTCTTCCTTCAGTTCGGGGTCGAATGCTCCGATCGTCGTGCTCCCCGGAGTGTACGAGACCTGGCGGTTCCTGCAGCCGCTCGTCGTGGCGATGCATGAACGCGGGCACCCGGTGCACATCGTGGACGCGCTCCGCCGGAACGAGCGCCCGGTGACCGAGATGGCCGCGGTGGTGGCAGCGTTTCTCGAGGAGCGCTGGCTCGAAGACGTGATCCTCGTCGCGCACAGCAAGGGCGGCCTTGCGGGGAAGAGCGTGATGACCGGTCCGGCGGGCACGCGCGTGCGGTCCATGCTCGCGATCGCCGCACCGTTCGGCGGGTCCCGCTACGCACGACTGATGCCGTCCAGAACGCTTCGTGCGTTCTCTCCTGGCCACCCGTCGATCGTGAGCCTCGGGCGGCAGTCGACGGTGAACCAGCGGATCGTTTCGGTCTACGCCGCGTTCGACCCGCACATCCCCGAGGGGAGCGAGTTGGCCGGTGCGAAGAATGTGCGCCTCGAGACGGGTGGGCACTTCCGGATCCTCGCCCATCCGCGAGTTCTCGCCGAGCTGGCGGTGCTCGCAGAGTAGCCGATCATGGGCGCGCGTCGATCACGCTGCGGTCGACTGATCGATGTTGTGTGCCGGCGGTGGGACTCGAACCCACACGCCCTTTCGGACAAAGCATTTTGAGTGCTCCGCGTCTGCCATTCCGCCACGCCGGCTCGTGTGTCGCGTCTACGACTTTAGCGCAGCGGAGCGGGCATGATCGTCCGCGCCGAGCGCCTGAGGCCTGTAGACAGGGGCGCTCCACTAGGATGGGTGTGTGACAGAGCAAGAAGAGCAGGCTGAGCAGCCCACGTCATCCGCACCCCGACGCGTCGTCGTCGCCGAAGACGAGTCGCTGATCCGTCTCGACATCGTCGAGATCCTCCGCGACAACGGCTTCGATGTGGTCGGCGAGGCCGGTGACGGAGAGACCGCGGTCGCTCTGGCCACCGAACTGCGTCCCGACCTCGTCATCATGGATGTCAAGATGCCTCAGCTCGACGGCATCAGTGCGGCCGAGAAGCTGCACAAGGGGAACATCGCTCCGGTCGTGCTCCTGACGGCGTTCAGCCAGAAAGAGCTCGTCGAGCGTGCCAGTGAGGCCGGTGCCCTCGCCTATGTGGTGAAGCCGTTCACGCCGAACGACCTCCTCCCGGCCATCGAGATCGCACTGGCCCGCCACGAGCAGATCATCACGCTCGAGGCCGAGGTCGCCGACATGGTCGAGCGCTTCGAGACCCGTAAGCTCGTCGACCGGGCCAAGGGTCTGCTCAACGAGAAGATGGGCCTGAGCGAGCCCGAGGCGTTCCGCTGGATCCAGAAGGCATCCATGGACCGTCGTCTCACGATGCAGGACGTCGCGAAGGCGATCATCGAGCAGCTCGCTCCCAAGAAGTAGCGGTGAGCGCCGGACCCTTCCGGCTCGATTCCGAGCACATCCTCAGGCCGGTGCGCCTGGGCGATGGAGCAGCGCTCTCCCGTGCCTATCTGGTGAACCGCGAGCATCTCGCGCCGTGGGAGCCGACGCGCTCGGAGACCTTCTTCACCGTCGCCTCGCAGGAGGAGCACGCGCGGCAGTGCGTGGACGACGCATCCGCTGGGCGGAGCGTCCGTTTCGTGATCGAGTCCGAGGACGGCGAGATCCGCGGACGGATGAACGTCAACAACATCGTCCGCGGTGCGTTCTGGAGCGCAGATCTCGGCTACTGGGTCGACGCGTCGCGCGTGCACCGTGGGCTCGCGAGCCGTGCGGTGGGGTGGATCATCGAGCACTCCCGTACCGAGCTGGGGTTGCATCGACTCCAGGCGGCCACGCTGCTGCACAACCTCGGCTCGCAGCGTGTGCTGCTCGGAAACGGATTCGAGCGCATCGGCATGGCCCCGAAGTACCTGCGCATAGCGGGGGAGTGGCAGGACCATCTGCTGTTCCAGCGCCTGCTGGAGGAACCGCTCAGCGCGCGGCGGGAAGGTCCTTGATCATGTTGGTGATGCGGATGGTCGAGCACCGACGCCCCTGATCATCGTTCACCGCGATCTCATGCACCGTGATGCTGCGACCCAGATGCACCGGGGTGCAGACGCCGGTGACGACGCCCGAGGTGGCTGAACGCGTGTGCGTCGCGTTGATATCGACGCCGACCGCGAGCCGTCCCGCCCCGGCGTGCAGATTCGCGGCCATCGAGCCGAGGGATTCTCCGAGGACGACGTAGGCCCCGCCGTGCATGAGCCCGACCGGCTGGGTGTTGCCCTCGACCGGCATCGTCGCGACACAGCGCTCGACGCTGAACTCGACGAACTCCATGCCCATCTTCTCCGCCAGAGCACCCATTCCCCGGGCCGTGGCCCACTCGAGTCCCTCGCTCATCGCGACATCGCCCATGCATCCTCCTCAGCGGGTGTCCGTCGTCCTCGTTAGGCTGACAGGGTGACGGACTCCGCAAAGCCTACCCTCATGGTCGTCGACGGCCACTCGCTCGCCTACCGTGCCTTCTTCGCCCTCCCGGTCGACAACTTCACGACCAAGGACAAGCAGCACACGAACGGCATCTACGGGTTCCTGTCGATGCTGGTCAACCTCATCAAGGCGGAGCAGCCGACGCATCTCGCGATCGCCTTCGACACCTCGCGGCATTCGTTCCGCACCGATGAGTACCCCGAGTACAAGGCGACGCGTTCTGAGTCGCCTCAGGAGTTCAAGGGGCAGATCCCGCTGCTGCAGGACTGCCTCGCCGCCATGTCCATCCCGGTCCTGACGAAAGAGGGGATCGAGGCCGACGACATCCTCGCGACCCTCGCGTCCCAGGGTGCCGAGCAGGGCTACGAGGTGCTCGTCGTCTCGGGAGACCGCGACACCATCCAGCTCGTCAACGACGACGTCACGCTGCTGTACCCGTCGGTTCAGGGGGTCTCTCAGCTCAAGCGATACGACCCGGCGACCGTTCAGGAGCGCTACGGTGTGCGGCCGGAGCAGTACCCGGACATCGCCGCGCTCGTGGGCGAGACCAGCGACAATCTGCCGGGTGTGCCGAAGGTCGGCGAGAAGACCGCGGTCAAGTGGCTCACGCAGTTCGGCTCGCTCGATGAGCTGATCGCCCGGGCCGACGAGATCAAGGGTGTGGTCGGAGGCAACCTCCGCGATCACATCGACGACGTCCGTCGCAACCGCAAGCTCAACCGTCTCCTCACCGACGTCGAGCTTCCGGTCGGGCCCGCAGACCTCGCCGTCGCGCCGATCGACGCGCAGGCCGTGCGCGACATCTTCGCCCGCCTCGAGTTCCGCACCCTGCTGCCGCGCGTGTTCGAGGCCGTCGGAGCAGGCGACGTCGCCGACGACCCTGCTTCGGTCGTGGTCCTGCCCGTGCCCGTGGAGGTGACTCCGGCCGATCTGGCGAGTTGGGCTGCGGCGCAGGAAGGCGGGGTCGCGCTCCGCGTCACGACCCAGGGCGGTGTGCCGGCACGTGTCGGTGCCGCCACGCTCACTGAGCTCCGCGAAGCCGATTGGGCGGATGAGGCCGCGGATGCGCTCCGCGGATGGCTGGAGTCAGACGCGCCGAAGGTGCTCCACGACGCGAAGCCGCAGGTGAAAGCGCTGATCCGCCAGGGCATCCGTCTCCGCGGGCTCGCGTACGACACGAGCCTCGCGGGCTGGCTGCTGCGGCCGAGCTTCCCCGACAAGACCCTCTCCGACCTCGTCGAGCGCTACCTGGGGGAGAAGCTGCCGGAGGCTGATCCTTCCCAGCTCGTCCCCGAGACGGAGGGCGCGACGCCGTCGCAGGAGGCGTGGTTCGCTCTTCGTGTGGCGGATGCTCTCCGCGAAGACATCCCGGAGTCGGTCGCGAAGGTCCTCGACGACATCGAGCTGCCCACCCTGCTCACCCTCGCCGACATGGAGGTTTCGGGCGTCGCAGTGTCGCACGACGTGCTGTCCACCTTCTCCGGTGAGCTCGCAGCCCGTGCGGAAGGTCTCGCGCAGGAGGCGTTCTCCGTCGTGGGACGCGAATTCAACCTCGGCTCGCCCAAGCAGCTGCAGGAGGTTCTGTTCGAAGACCTGCAGCTGCCGAAGACGCGCAAGACCAAGACCGGATACTCGACGGACGCTGCGGTGCTCGCCGACCTGCAGGAGAGCAACCCTCATCCTTTCCTGAGTCTGCTGCTGCAGCACCGCGAGGCCACGAAGCTGCGCCAGATCATCGAGTCGCTCGACTCGGCGATCGGCGACGACCACCGCGTGCACACCACCTACGTGCAGACCGGGAGCCAGACAGGGCGGCTCTCGAGCACCGACCCGAACCTGCAGAACATCCCGGTGCGCACCGAGGAGTCGCGCCGCATCCGCAGCGCGTTCCAGGTCGGCGAGGGATATGAGGCGCTGCTCACCGCTGACTACTCGCAGATCGAGATGCGCATCATGGCGCACCTGTCGGGCGACGAGGGGCTGATCGAGGCGTTCAACAGCGGGGAAGACCTGCACCGATTCGTCGGAGCGCGCGTGTTCGGTGTCGAGCCGAGCGACGTCACGGCGGCGATGCGCACCAAGGTCAAGGCCATGTCCTACGGCCTCGTCTACGGGCTCTCCGCGTTCGGCCTGTCCAAGCAGCTGCGCATCGAACAGTCTGAGGCCAAGCAGCTCATGGTGGAGTACTTCGCGCGATTCGGCGCGGTGCGTGACTATCTGCGGGCGTCGGTGATGAAGGCGAAGGAGGACGGCTACACGGAGACGATCTTCGGCCGTCGTCGCCCGTTCCCCGACCTTGCGAGCCCGAACCGCGTGCTGCGTGAGAACGCGGAGCGCGCCGCCCTCAACGCGCCGATCCAGGGCAGCGCGGCCGACATCATGAAGATCGCGCTGCTGCACATCCACGACGACCTCCGCTCCGAGAACCTCTCCTCGCGGGTGCTACTGCAGATCCACGACGAACTCGTGGTCGAGGTCGCGCCAGGCGAGTGGGACGCCACGGAGCGGATCGTCCGCGCGCGGATGGGCGATGCTGCCGAGCTGTCCGTGCCGCTCGACGTGCAGGTCGGCCGCGGACGCGACTGGAACGAAGCCGCGCACTGACGTCCGGCGGCCGGAGGGGGCCGGGGATTAGGCTGAAAGGTATGACTTCAGCTCCTCGCACCCCTTCTGCCATCGACGCTGTCGCCGATGAATGGGTCGACACGATCGCGGTACTGGCTCCCACTCTCGGCACGTACATCGGCCGCGACGAGGTGAACGACCGCTTCGGCGACTTGAGCCCGCAAGGGCATGAGGAGATCGCCGCCGCGACCCGTGCGACACTCGACCGGCTCTCGGCGCTCGAGCCCGTCGACGCGATCGACGAGGTGACGAAGACCGACCTCAGCGCCGAGCTCCGCCTCGATCTCGAACTCCACGATGCCAAGTGGCACCTGCGCGACCTCAACGTCATCGCCTCGGCCGCGCAGGACGTGCGCTCCGCGTTTGATCTGATGCCCACCGCGACCGTGCAGGACTGGGACGTGATCGCGACCCGTCTCGCGGCCGTTCCGGATGCGCTCCGCGGATATGTCGAGACGCTCCGGACCGGCATCGCCGAAGGAGTGACGCCGGCGCGTCGTCAGGTCGTCGAGGTCGCGACGCAGATCGACCGCTACACCGCCGACGATGGGTTCTTCGCCGCATTCGTCGCGGAGGCCGACCCGGCGGAGGGTCAGCTGCCTGCCTCGCTCGCGCGCACGCTCGCCGACAACTCGGCGGCTGCACGCGTCGCCTACGACGAGCTCCGTCGCTTCCTCGCTGAGGAGCTCGCTCCTGCGGCGGGGGAGGTCGACGCCGTCGGGCGCGAGCTGTACGCCCTCAACTCCCGGCGCTTCCTCGGCGCGACGATCGACCTCGACGAGACGTACGAGTGGGGTCGCGAAGAGCTCGCGCGCATGGTGGCGGAGCAGACGGCCATCGCGAACGAGATCCTGCCTGGCGCCTCGGTCGAGGAAGCCGTCGCTCACCTCGAGGCCGACCCGGCACGCAAGCTCGTCGGCACGGACGCGCTGCAGAAGTGGATGCAGGAGACGAGTGACAGGGCAGTCGCTGAACTGGGGGCCTCGCACTTCGACATCCCCGAGGCGATCCGCACGCTCGAGTGCATGATCGCCCCCACCCAGGAGGGTGGCATCTACTACACCGGACCGACGGACGACTTCTCGCGCCCCGGTCGCATGTGGTGGTCGGTTCCCGAGGGAGTCACCGAGTTCGACACCTGGCGCGAGCTCACCACGGTGTTCCACGAGGGCGTCCCCGGGCATCACCTGCAGATCGCGCAGGCCGTGTACAACCGCGCCGAGCTCAACTCCTGGCGTCGTCTGCTCGCGGGCACGTCCGGCCATGCGGAAGGCTGGGCGCTCTACGCCGAACGTCTGATGGAGCAGCTCGGCTACCTCGACGACCCCGCCGATCGTCTCGGCATGCTCGACGGTCAGCGCATGCGCGCGGCCAGGGTGGTGCTCGACATCGGCGTGCACCTGGGCAAACCGCGTCTCGACGGCGAGGGTGTGTGGGACGCGGACTACGCGCTCGACTTCATGCGCCGGAACGTGAACATGTCGGACCAGTTCGTGCAGTTCGAGGTGAACCGCTACCTGGGGTGGCCGGGACAGGCGCCGTCGTACAAGGTCGGCCAGCGCATCTGGGAGCAGGTCCGCGATGGTGTCCGTGCGGCGGAAGGCGATGCGTTCTCGTTCAAGGACTTCCACAAGCGGGCGCTCGACATGGGCGGCGTCGGCCTCGATACTCTCCGCAGCGCTCTGCTCCCGCGCTGACGGGAATGCGACCGGCCGAGCTCGTGTTCATTCATCTGAATAGGAAGGGATGACATGGGCATCGAATTCGGACTGGACACGTTCGGCGACATCACGCGAGACGCGGACGGGGAGCTCCTCACGGGAGCGCAGACAATCCGCAACATCGTGGAGCAGGCGGAGCTCGCGGACTCCGTGGGCGTGGACTTCTTCGGAGTGGGGGAGCACCACCGCACGGAGTTCGCGGTGTCGGCCCCGGAGATGGTGCTGGCGGCCATCGCGGCGCGCACCGAGCACATCCGGCTGGGCACCGCGGTGACCGTGCTGTCCTCCGATGACCCTGTGCGCGTTTTCGAACGCTTCTCGACGTTGGATGCGCTGTCGAACGGCCGGGCCGAGGTGGTGCTCGGGCGCGGCTCCTTCATCGAGTCCTTCCCCCTGTTCGGCTATGACCTGCGCGACTATGACGCACTCTTCGAGCAGAAGCTCGAGCTGTTCGTCGAGCTCCTGAAGGAAGAGCCCGTGACCTGGTCGGGAACGATGCGGCCCTCGCTGGAGAATGCGAACGTGTTCCCGAAGACCGAGAAGGGTCTGCGCACCTGGGTCGGCGTGGGCGGAAGCCCGGAGTCGGTGGTCCGCGTCGCTCGCCATGGTCTCGGACTCATGCTGGCGATCATCGGGGGCCCGGCGGTGCGGTTCAAGCCGTTCGTCGACCTGTACCACCGCTCGGTGGCGTCGTTCGGCACCACGTCGCATCCGGTCTCGGTGCACTCGCCCGGTCATATCGCCGAGACTGACGCGGAAGCCTGGGATGCCGCGTACTCCGGATTCGAGGCGATGAACAACACCATCGGCCGTGAGCGTGGATGGCCGGCCTACAGTCGCGCGCGCTTCCAGAATGACGTCGGACCGGAGGGGGCGATCTACTCGGGGTCGCCGGATCGGGTCGCCGCGAAGATCGCCGACACCATCACGACCTTGGGTCTCGGCCGCTTCGACCTCAAGTACGCCACGGGCACCCTGTCGCATGAGTCGATGATGCGCAGCATCGAGCTGTACGGCACCGAGGTCATCCCGCGCGTGAAGCGGATCCTCGCCGCGCAGGACTGACGTCATCGGGCGCGGGGCGTCGGGCGCTCGGCTCTACGATGAGGAGCATGGCCAACACCGCCTTGCCGAGCCGCTCATCGTTGGCTGAGCGCCTGGATGTCCTGCCGTTCACGCGCCGACACTTCCGCTTGCTCACCGGCTCCGGGCTCGGGTGGGCGTTGGACGCGATGGATGTCGGTCTCATCTCCTTCATCCTCGCGGCCCTGACGCAGCAGTGGGGGCTGTCCAAAGGGGAGGCCGGCTGGATCGCCTCGGTCGGCTTCATCGGCATGGCGATCGGCGCGACCCTCGGCGGTCTCCTGGCGGACCGCTACGGACGGCGGCAGGTGTTCGCCCTCACCCTGCTCGTCTACGGCCTCGCCACCGGCGCCAGCGCACTCGTCGGCGGCCTCGCGGCGCTCTTGGTCCTCCGATTTCTGGTCGGCCTCGGGCTCGGTGCCGAACTTCCGGTGGCATCGACCTATGTGAGCGAGTTCGCACCCGCCCGGATCCGAGGCCGTCTCATCGTCGTGCTGGAGGCGTTCTGGGCACTCGGGTGGACGGCAGCCGCTCTCATCGGGTTCCTGGTCATCCCCGCCTCCGACGACGGCTGGCGCTGGGCATTCGCCCTCGGAGCCATCCCTGCCGTGTACGCGCTCTTCGTGCGGTGGCGGATGCCCGAGTCGCCTCGCTGGCTCGCATCGCGCGGACGGATCGCGGAAGCAGACCGCATCGTCTCGGCTTTCGAGGCGGAGGCGCGGGTGGAGACGGCTCCCGCCATTCGGAAGGAACCGGCGTCGCAGGCGATCGCCGTCACCGCACGCGCACGGCTGGCGACGCTCTGGAGCCGTGAGTTCCGGCTGCGCACGCTGTGTCTCTGGCTGGTGTGGCTCGGTGTGAACTTCGCCTACTACGGGGCGTTCATCTGGATCCCGAGCATCCTCGTCGATGCCGGTTTCGATCTGGTGCGCTCCTTCGGCTTCACGCTCATCATCACACTGGCTCAGCTCCCCGGATACGCTGTTGCCGCGTGGCTCATCGAGGTCTGGGGCCGTCGGCTGACGCTCTCCGTCTTCCTTCTCGGCTCGGCGGTCTCGGCTGTGGTCTTCGGCACTGCGACGACGGAGGGGGCCATCATCGCCGCCGGCATGGCGCTGTCGTTCTTCAACCTCGGTGCCTGGGGAGCCCTGTACGCGGTGACTCCGGAGATCTATCCGACCTCGTTGCGGGGCACCGGCGCGGGTTGGGCCGCTGGAGTGGGGCGCATCGCGTCGATCATCGCACCGCTCTCCGTCCCGGTCCTCCTGATCGCGGGTGGTGCGCCGCTGCTGTTCGCGGTGTTCGGAATGTGTTTCCTCGGCGCTGCCGCTGCGGCCTGGGGACTCGCCGATCGCGGCGGCCAGGCTCTCGACGACCGCTGACGCGCGGCGACCCGACGCTTTCCGGCGCCGTGCGTCGTCACCCCGCAATAGGCTGGGACGATGGCAGATGTGCGCTTCGTAGCGATCGGCGACTCGTTCACAGAGGGTGTCGGTGACGTGCTCCCGGATGGACGAGAGCGCGGCTGGGCCGACCTGGCGGCTCAGGGGTGGGCCGACGCAGCCGGGCACCCCATCCAGTACGCGAATCTCGCGATCAGGGGCAAGCTCGCCTGGCCCATCGTCGAAGAGCAGCTCGAACCTGCACTCGCCCTGCGTCCCACGCATCTCTCGTTCAACGGTGGCGGCAACGACATGCTGCGCCCGCGTACCGACGTCGAGCACATCGCCGATGCCTTCAGCCGCGTGCTGCGCAGATGCGACGAGGAGGGGGTGACGATGATCCTGCTCTCCGGAGCGAACCCGAGTGGTCAGCTCCCGATGGGCTCCCTCGTGCAGCGACGGGGTGATCTGCTGTCCGAAGCCGTGCTGCGGCGCATCGAAGACCGTCCCGATGTGATCCGGGCGCTCAACTGGCCCGACCGTGAGCTCTCCCGCGGCGCCTATTGGGCCGAGGACAGGCTGCACATGAATGCGTCGGGTCATCACCGTGTGGCCGCCCGGGTGCTGCACGCACTCGGCTTCGAGCCCCCGGAGACGTGGTGGGCTCCGAGCGATCGACTCGGCACTGAGCCCTCGGGGCTGGCGTACTACCGCGAGTTCGTCGGACCGTGGGTACGACGTCGGGTGACCCGGACCTCGTCCGGAGACGGCCGGACAGCCAAGTACCCGTCATGGGTCGAGCGGGTCCCCTCATGAGCACCACCTCCTTCGACGGCGCCTGATCCCGGTGAGTGACTTCGAGCTCGCGGCCATCAGCGCCGGAACGGTGACGCTGCACGACGCACGCAGGCAGGAGAGGCGAGAGGTCGCCCTCGAACCGTTCGAGATCGGCGTGTTCCCGGTGACGGAGGAACAACTTGCCGAGGTGCTGGGCGTTCCTGCGCGGCACCCTCGCCGCCCCGCCGCGGATCTCAGCTGGTTGCGAGCGGTGCATTTCTGCAATGCCGCGTCGGAGTGGGAGGGGCTGGAGCGGAGCTACTCGTTCGACGGCGAGGTCGTCACGTGGGATACGACGGCGGACGGATACCGACTGCCCACGGAGGCGGAGTGGGAGTTCGCCTGTCGTGCCGGCTCGACAGGCCCTCACTACGCGCCGCTCGCCGACGCGGCGTGGACAGCGGCGGACGGAGTCTCCTCGTTCGACGGCGAGGTCGTCACGTGGGATACGACGGCGGACGGATACCGACTGCCCACGGAGGCGGAGTGGGAGTTCGCCTGTCGTGCCGGCTCGACAGGCCCTCACTACGCGCCGCTCGCCGACGCGGCGTGGACAGCGGCGGACGGAGTCTCCTCGCCACAGGACGTCGGCGGCAAGCTCCCGAACCTCAACGGCCTCTTCGATACGCTCGGCAATGTCTGGGAATGGTGCTGGGACCTGCTCGACCCCGCCCGCTACGACGACTACCGTGTGTTCCGCGGAGGCGGTTTCGCCGACGATGCCTGGAGCGTGCGGGCATCCGTGCGCCGTGGGGGAGCCCCGCGCATGCACCACCAGGACGTGGGGTTGAGGCTCGCTCGAGGTGCCTTCGACACCCCGGGACGCGCGCAGGGCTGGTCGGAGCGAGCGGATCGAGAGCGTGCTGTCCAGGACGGACCTCTGCCATCGGGATGGACCCCGCGCCGCGGCTGACTCAGACGAATTCTCCGTGCCGGCTCTCCGGGAGATCGGCGCATTTGTCCCTCTGGCCGTGCGGATGCCAGGCTGAAGGACATGTCATCCTCCTATTCGCTCATCGTCTCTCAGGGCCGGGTGGCCGACCGCACCGACGGCGCCTTGGTCGGCGCACGCCGAGTGGGCGAGGCCGTGTCGTCCCTGCTGTCGATCGAGGCACAGACCATCGGCACGCCGACCCCGAGTGTTGTCGACGACTGGACGAAGGCGTTGCCGGAGGCGGAGCAGACGCTTCAGGGGATCCGGGCTGCGTTGCAGGACGCCCTTGCCGCGGGGACGACACCCCTGCTGATCACCAACACCTGCGCCGTCAGCCTCGGGACTCTTCCCACGGTTGCCGAGCATCATCCGGGGGCGGTGCTGCTGTGGATCGACGCGCACGGCGACTTCAACACCCCAGACACCACGGAGTCCGGTTATCTCGGTGGCATGGTGCTCGCCGCGGCGTGCGGGCTCTGGGACAGCGGCCACGGTGCAGGCATCGACCCGAAGCAGGTGATCGTCGTCGGCGGGCGGGACATCGACCCCGCTGAGGGCGACCTGCTCGCGGAGGCGGGTGTCACCGTGCTCCCGCCGGCGGAGAGCACACCTGAGCGCATCGTGGACATCGTGGCTGGACGCCCGGTGTGGATTCACGTCGACTGGGACGTGCTCGAGCCCGGATACATCCCCGCGGCGTATCGCATCGGGGGAGGCCTTCTGCCGCATCAGATCGCCGGGATCTTTGCCGCACTGCCCCAAGGTTCTGTGCGTGGCGTCGAACTCGCGGAGTTCGAGGCAGGCGACGCCGATGTGCCCGAGCACCTCAGCGTGGAGCTCGTGCTCGAGACACTGCAGCACCTGCTGCGCTGAACCGCGGACGCTGCCCGGGGGACTGCCGTCAGCGGCGACGTTCCGGGTCGAGCCCCATGCGGATGCGTGTCCGCTTGCGCTCGACGAGGATGAAGATCGTGCCGATGATCCAGAGCGGAATCGGCATGAGGAATGCGATGCGGAACGCTTCCAGCGAGTAGGTCTCCGGCGTGCCGGCGCCCTGCAGATCGAGGGCGAGGCCGATGAGGAAGATTGCGATGAGCGCGGCGATGAACCCTCCGGCGTTCGTGACGCCCGTGGCAGTGCTGAGGCGGTGGGAGGGGTTGTGCGTTCTGGCGTGGTCGAATGCGATCATCGATGCGGGGCCTCCGGTGGCGAGAGCGATCGCCAGCACATAGAGGAGCCAGAGCGGTGCGGCCTCGGGGACGGCGATGACAGAGATCCACGCTGCCATCTGAACTCCGACGGCCGGGAGCACGAGTGCGAGGGACCGGTGGTTCGGCATCCGGCGGGAGAGGTCCCCGATGATGGGGCCAAAGAACATTCCTGCAACGACATATACGGAGATGATGCCGGCCGCGTGCGCGGTGTCTAACCCCTCGGCCGCTGTGAGGAAGGGCATGCCCCAGAGCAGCACGAATGCGGTTCCCGCGAACGGTGTGGTGAAGTGCGACCAGAAGGCGAGGCGAGTCCCTGGATGCGCCCAGGCCGCACGTATGCCGACACCGGTATCTATCGCGGAGGTGACCACACGGACGACACCTGTGTCGGTGTTCACTGTGACGTCGGCCCCGCGCTCGATCGGGTGATTCCGGATGACGAGTGCCACGAGGATCGTGAACAGCACGCCGAGTCCTGCGATGCTGCCGAAGGTGATCGTCCAGGTGGTGGCATGCAGGAGGGCGGCGACGGGGACCAGGGCGATGAGCTGCCCTGCCTGACCGATGATGCCCGTGAACTGCACCATCAGAGGTCCGCGTTGGGCTGGGAACCACGTGGCCACGAGGCGCAGCACGGCGGGGAAGATGGCGGCATCTCCTGCACCGAGCAGTACGCGTGCGAAGATCGCGATGCCGATGCTGGGGGAGAGGGCCATCGTCAGCTGGCCAGCGGCCATGAGCAGCATCCCGATCGTCATGATCGGCCGCGATCCGAAACGGTCGAGGAGGATTCCCACGGGGATCTGCATTCCGCCGTAGACCGCGAGCTGGACGACGGCGAACAGGGCCAGCGTCGAGGCGTCGGCGTGGAAACGATCGGCTGCCTGGACGCCGACGGCTCCGAGAGAGGTGCGGTTCGTGATGGCGAGCACATAGGCCGCGACGCCGACCGACCAGATGATCCAGGCCCGCCATCCCGGTGTCGAGACGGGGGAGTGGGAGACCTGCGGCACCCCTCAACGCTACTCCTCCGCGATGTCGGAGGTGGGAGCTATCCTGACGCCATGACCAGCACACCTCTGCATCACTCACTCGACTACGTCGAACTCGTCGTCACCGACCTCGACGCCTCGAAGCGCTTCTTCGCCGAGGCGTTCGGCTGGAGCTTCAACGACTATGGCCCCGGCTATGCGGGGATCGTGTCTCCTCGCAGTGACGGGAACGAAGCCGGGGGTCTGCTGCTCGCCGACGAGGCGCGTCCCGCTGGTGGCCCGCTGGTGCTGCTCTACTCCGACGAACTCGACGCCACGAAGGATGCCATCGTGGCGGCCGGGGGCACAATCCTCCAGGAGCCGTATGAGTTCCCCGGCGGGCGCCGGCTGCACTTCGCGGATCCGTCTGGCACTCAACTCGGGGTGTGGTCCGCGCACTAGCGCCCGGTTCGCGGCGACGGACCTTTCGAGCGTGCGACGATTGCCCGTATGACGGACATCATCGCGGGAACAGCCGAGGACATCGCGAGATGTGTCGACCTCTGGGTGCAGGCGCTTCGACACCGCGATGGAGAGCTCGACGCGGACGCAGTCGCCTCCCGCATGCGCACGCTGTTCGATGGGCCGCTCATCCGGTTCGCGCTGGCAGGGGAGCCCCTTGCAGGCTTCGCGCTGACGGCACCCAAGTCCGGTGATGAGACTGCGGCAGTGCTGGAGCGAATCGCGGTGATCCCTGCGTCTTCCGGCAAGGGGATCGGAAGAGCTCTGCTCAAGGACGCGATGTTGGCGTCGAAGGACGCCGGGTACTCCACGGTCGAGCTCGCTGTGCGGCGAGGAAACCCCGCCATCCGGCTCTATGAACAGCAGGGATTCCGGCCGATGTCCGGTCCGGTGCCTCATCCGCTCGGCGGCGAGCCCATGATCACGTTCAGCGTCGGCCTCTGAGGGGAGCGGCGGGTGATGGCGGAATCGACAGAGTTGACCGTCCCACGGATGTCTGCTCATGGCATCGTCCTTCGTCCGTTCGCGGCCGGTGATGCCGATGCGGTGCGGGAGGCGTCATCGGATCCGGCGATCACGGATGTCACGACCGTTCCCGCCGCGGCCGATCACGGACTCGCCGAGGACTGGCTGATGCGTCAGCACGAACGTGCCGCTACCGGCGTCGGGTACTCCTTCGCGATCGAGGTCGGCGGAGAATGCGTGGGGCAGATCGGGCTGTGGCTTCGAGAGCGGGACCAGGGTCGGGCGACCATCGGCTACTGGATCAGACGGTCGCGCCGCCGCCGCGGGCACGCGCTGAGCGCGCTGCAGACCATCACGGAGTGGGCATGGAGTGTGCCGGAGATACACCGGCTGCAGCTGCACATCGATCCGGTCAACGTTGGCTCGCTTCGGACGGCGGAACGGGCGGGATACACGGGGGAAGGGCTGCTTCGCTCCTGGCAGAGGATCGTCCACGAGCGCAGGGATATGTTCGTGTACAGCCGTCTTCGCAGCGAGCCTATGACGGCCCAGGGGAGGGGAGTGCCGGGCCCCTGAGATCCTCCACGATGATCGATACCAGCTCATCGGTACCGATCTCGGGGCCGATCCGTCGTTCATCGAACCAGGGGAGTGGCTGCCACCCATCGTGCCATTCGCGGAGCTTGTCCTCCCCGAATTCCTTGGCGAGTTGCCGGCCCGCGTGGCGGCGGATCGTCTCCTCGAGGCCGACATCGAACTGGTAGATGCGTGTGGACCCGAGGTGGTCGCGGTACAACCGTTCGAACGCTTCCGAGTAGTCGCGCAGATTGAACACGCCGTCGAGGATCACGTCATACCCGAGGTCGAGCGCCTGGCGGGCGGTGGTGATGATGAGGACGCTGGCGTCGCGGGAGAGCTTTCGCCGATCCGGCTCATGGAGGAGCTCGCGGCGGAAGTGATCCTGAGAGATCAGCGCGGTGCGCGCGCCCAGCGCTGTGCGCAACGATGTTGCCGTGGTCGTCTTCCCCGATGCCGCATCGCCGCGAAGGATGACGAGACGGGTGGAGCCGCTGCCTGTGAGAGCCATCGGGCCATTCTCGCAACGTTCCCAGGCCTGACGGACGTCAGGTGAGCTGGAACGGCAGGCCGAGGGTTGTCCTGGTCGTCCGTGGAACAATGAGGACATGCTCGCTCGGGTCGTCGCGGTTCATTCCAGTGCATCTCACACATTCAGCAAGGAGGCGCGGGAATCCATCTCTCTCCTCGAGGGTCTGGGCGTCGACGGCGATGCGCACTGTGGAGCGACTGTCAAGCACCGATCGCGGGTGGCTGCCGATCCGTCGCAACCGAATCTCCGGCAGGTGCACCTGATCCACAGCGAGCTCTTCGAGACACTGAAGGAGAGTGGCCATCTCGTGGCTCCAGGGGACCTCGGCGAGAACATCACGACGCGAGGCATCGATCTGCTCGCGCTGCCTGTCGGAGCACGACTGCGAATCGGAGAGGCTGTGGTCACGATCACCGGGCTTCGTAATCCGTGCCAGCAGATCAACGGATTCCAGTCCGGGCTGCTCAAGCAGGTGGTGCGGAACGCCGGTGACGGCAAGGTCGTCCGCCTCGCCGGCGTGATGGGCATCGTGTCGCGGGGTGGGCGCGTGGCTGCGGGAGATCCGATCGATGTCACGTTCCCGCCGTACCCGCATCTCCCGCTCACGCGAGTCTGAGGGGGACAGGGCTGTTTTCCGCTAGCTGACATAATGTGCATTATCGGATAATACTCTGAGCTCGAGAGTGGTGCGAGGTAGTGCGTCTCTGCGTCTGAGCGATCCTCATGCTCCGGGGGTTGCGGCACGGGCAGCGATGTCGCGAATCCATCCGTTCGCCGCTGACGGGTACAGCGGTGCAGACACATCGTCGTCGCGGAACGGTCGCCACAGGATCGGCACGATTGATCCGTCGGACTCCGTGAGCGTGCCGCCCTCCAGTGCAGGCTCTGGGTGCAGTCTGCCGGCGTACAGTGCCACGATCTCATGACCGAGCTCGCCGTCGTACCCAAAGATGCTCTCGACCACGCCCAGGAATGTCAGGTCGACCACGTCTGCCTGGAGCTCTTCTCGGACTTCGCGGAGTATTGCCTGCTCATGGGTTTCGCCGAGCTCGACACCGCCGCCGATCAGCCGGTGAAAGCCCAGCGGGTTCTCTACCGTCGCATCGTGCTGGCTCACAAGGTGCCGAGCGCCGTCGCTGTGGGTGGCCACAAGCATGGCTTTGACGCGAATGTGAGAGCGGTCGACTGGCATGTCCCTACGCTCCGACGTAAGCGGCGAGGTGCTCCCCCGTCAGCGTGGATTTTTGGGATACCAAATCTGCTGGTGTTCCCTCGAACACGATCTTGCCGCCGTCATGGCCGGCGCCGGGCCCGATGTCGATGATCCAGTCCGCATGGGCCATCACCGCCTGATGGTGTTCGATGACGATCACCGTCTTCCCGGCGTCGACGAGCCGATCGAGCAGCCCGAGGATCTTGTCGACATCGGCGAGGTGCAGGCCCGTCGTGGGCTCGTCGAGCACGTAGACGTCGCCCTTCTCCCCCATCTGGATCGCGAGCTTGATCCGCTGTCGCTCACCGCCCGACAGCGTCGACAGCGGCTGCCCGAGCGACAGGTAGCCGAGGCCCACGTCCTCCATTCGGCCGAGGATCGCGGAAGCTGCCGGAAGCTTCGCCTCACCCTCGCCGAAGAACACCCGCGCTTCCGACACAGGCAGATCGAGTACCTCGGTGATGTCCTTGCCGGCGAGCTTGTACTCGAGAACAGCTGCCTGGAACCGCTTGCCGCCGCAGTCCTCGCAGGGCGTCTCGATCGTGTCCATGAAGCCGAGCTCGGTGATGATCACCCCGGCGCCCTTGCACGACGGGCAGGCGCCTTCTGAGTTCGCGCTGAACAGAGCCGGTTTCACGCCGTTGGCCTTGGCGAACGCCTTGCGGATCGGCTCCAGGAGGCCTGTGTACGTCGCGGGGTTGCTTCGTCGCGAGCCCTTGATCGCGGCCTGATCGATCGCCACGACACCGTCGCGCTTCGAGACCGACCCGTGGATGAGGGAACTCTTGCCCGAGCCCGCGACGCCCGTGATAACGGTGAGCACGCCCGTCGGGATGTCGACCTCGACATCGTGCAGGTTGTTGACCGTCGCGCCTCTGACTTCGATCGCGCCGGTGCCGGTGCGTACCGATTCCTTCAACTGCGCCCGGTCCTCGAGGTGATCGCCGGTCTTGGTGCCACTGGCCTTGAGACCCTCGACCGTTCCCTCGTAGCAGATCTGTCCGCCGGCGCTGCCCGCACCGGGCCCCAGGTCGACGACATGGTCGCCGATCATGATGGTCTCGGGCTTGTGCTCGACCACGAGCACCGTGTTCCCCTTGTCGCGCAGCTGCAGCAGGAGCCCGTTCATGCGCTGAATATCGTGCGGATGCAACCCGATGGTCGGCTCGTCGAATACGTAGGTGATATCCGTGAGCGAGGACCCGAGGTGGCGAAGCATCTTGATGCGCTGGGCCTCTCCCCCGGACAGCGTCCCGGACGGCCGTTCGAGGCTGAGGTAGCCGAGCCCGAGAGTGACGAAGGCGTCGAGATTCGCACTGAGCGCCTGGAGCAGTGGGCCCGCGCCGGGAAGGTTGAGGCCCCTGACCCAGTCCGCGAGGTCGGTCACCTGCATGCGGCAGGCATCGGCGATGCTCACCCCCTCGATCTTCGACGACCGTGCGCCCTCGGTGAGTCGCGTGCCGTCGCACTCCGGGCACACCGCGAAAGTGGCGACGCGTTCGACGAAGGCACGGATGTGGGGCTGCAACGCATCGAGGTCCTTCGACAGCATCGACTTGGTGATCTTCGGGATCAGGCCCTCGTAGGTCATGTTGATCCCGGAGATCTTGACCTTCGTCACCTCTCCGTAGAGGAAGAGCTGACGCTGCTTGTCGGTGAACTGCGAGATCGGCTTGTCGGCAGGATAGAACCCCGACTGGGAGAAGCCCTTCACCATCCAGCCGTCCGCCGTGTAGCCGGGAACCATGATGGCCCCTTCGTCGAGCGAGCGCGACTCGTCGACGATCTGGGCGAGATCGAGGTCGGACACCGCTCCCCTGCCTTCGCAACGAGGGCACATGCCACCGAGATAGATCGCGTCCTTGACGATCTTCTTCTCGCCGCCAGGGCCCGTCATCACCCCGCTGGCTCTCTGCGTCGGGATGTTGAACGAGAAGGCGGTGGGTCCGCCGATGTACGGCTGTCCGAGCTTGCTGAACAGGATTCGCAGCATCGCGTTGGCGTCGGTCACCGTGCCGACGGTCGAACGCGGGTTCGCGCCGAGCCGCTCCTGGTCGACGATGATCGCGGTGGTCAGGCCCTCGAGGACATCGACATCGGGCCTCGGCACCGACGGCATGAAGCCCTGCACGAACGCGCTGTAGGTCTCATCGATCATGCGGCGCGACTCGGCGGCGATCGTATCGAAGACCAGAGAGCTCTTGCCCGACCCGGACACTCCCGTGAAGACGGTCAATCGACGCTTCGGGATGTCGACGCTGACCTCTTTGAGGTTGTTCTCGCGCGCGCCCTGGACGCGGATGAGGTCGTGGGTGTCGGCAGGGTGCGCTTCGGTGCTCATCGGCGTCCTTCGGGTCGGTGTGGAGAGATCAGATGCCGTGGTCTAGGCGGTCTGGTTGATACGGAGCAGGTTCCCCGCCGGATCGCGGAAAGCACAGTCGCGCACGCCGTAGGGCTGGTCCATCGGCTCCTGCACGACATCGGCGCCGTGCTCGACGAGGCTCTCGAAGAGCGCGTCGACGTCATCGCTCGCGAGGGTGAGTGCGGCGTAGCTGCCCTTGGCGATCAGCTCGAGGATCGTCTGCCGCTCCGAATCGGTGATGCCGGGATCTGTTGCTGGCGGGTGGAGCACGACCGACGTCTCCGGCTGTCCGACGGGGCCCACGGTGAGCCAGCGCAAGCCGTCGTAGCCGACGTCGTTGCGCACCTCGAATCCGAGAGCGTCGCGATAGAAAGCGAGAGCGGCCTCCGCATCGGTGTGCGGAAGGAATGCGTAGTGGATGCTGATTCTCATGGCTCTCACGTTAGGTGGGCGTCGGGGCGTGGCGCTTCTCGATTCCTGATCGGTCTCGTGACCTGCTTCGCCTGGAAGGACGGTATTCCTTCGACGGTGGCGGCGCGTTCACGGTACACGCTGGGTGAGACACCGACCAGTTCCGAGAACCTCGTGCTGAAGGTGCCGAGGGAAGAGCATCCGACTTCGAAGCACACCTCCGTCACCGTCAGGTCGCCGCGCCGCAGCAGCGCCATGGCCCGCTCGATCCGCCTCGTCATCAGGTAGGAGTACGGGGACTCGCCGTAGGCTTCGCGGAACTGCCGGCTCAGATGCCCGGCTGACATGTGCACTCCACGGGCGAGCGCCTCGACATCCAGAGGTCGGGCGTACTCCCGATCGATGCGATCGCGGACCCGTCGCATCACCGCGAGTTCGCGCAGCCGCGTGTGGTCGAGCTCCGTCACCAGATGATCTTGCCATGTCGGAGATCGTGTCGGGGAGTTTCCCGACGTGACGAAGAGAAACGCGGGCGGGCGCTTCTCCCCCGCTCCTGTCCTCATGGGCGCTACCCTGAGGGGCATCCTCACAGGATCTTCTCAGAAAGGGGTCCCCACCATGTCTGAACCACTCGCAGAGGCGAAGTCGCTGTTCAAGTCGATCCGCGTCACGCTGGCCGTCGCCGGTGTTCTCGCGCTGATCGCGGGTATCGTCCTCCTCGTCTGGCCGGTCAAGTCCGCGGTCATCGTCACGGCGATCTTCGCCTCGTACCTGATCATCGCCGGTCTCGTCTATGTCGGCCTCGGCATCTTCTCGAGCGCCAAGGGCGGGTGGGCGCGCGTCGGCCACATCGTCCTCGGGCTGCTCTACATCGCTGCCGGTGTGATCGCGTTCTTCAACCTGAACGTGGCCGCGGCCACACTCGCCTTCGTCGTCGTGATCTTCATCGGAGTCAGCTGGATCGTCGACGGCATCGTCGCTCTGTCCCTGCTGGGCAGCGACGGATCGCGCGTCTGGACCGTCCTGTACGCGATCCTGAGCATCGTCGCGGGAATCATCGTGCTGTTCTCGCCGCTGATCGCCGGTTTCGCGTTCTGGCTGCTGCTGGGCATCTCGCTGGTCGTGCTCGGAATCATCCAGATCGTGCGTGCCATCACGCTCGGCCGCGACGCCAAGGAGTATGTCTCCGGCGTCCAGGGCGGAGCGACGAGCTGACGCTCTCCGTCTGGAACGAGAGCGGCCCCGTCTTGCGATATGCAAGGCGGGGCCGCTTTTCTCGTGCCGCTACTCGGCTGCGAATGCGCTGACGTCGCCGACGAGGCGCGTGTTGTCCGCGGGCACCGGGTCGACGGCCGCCTTGGCGACCTCCGCCGCGAACTCGGAGACGTTGTAGAGCTTGCCGGCCGATTCGCGGCGCTCGGCGATGGCGCCCGGGTTCGCGCGCTCCAACAGCGTCGCGGTGATGGTGCCCTCGATCATGTCGCCGGAGACGACCGTGAAGCCGATGCCCTTCTCCGCGAGCCCCGGGATGCGCTCCCGGAGGGCGTCCTCCCCCGCCCGCTTGGAGAGGGCGACCGGCTCGTACTCCGGCATGGTCGGCGTGGTCCGGATGAAGTGCGCCTGGTGGCTGGTGACGAACACGACGCGCGCTCCATCGGCGAGCAGCGGCGTCGCGGCGTCGAGCACGTTGAGCTGTGCGTCGCGATTCAGAGTGAGCGCGTAGTCCGCTGCCATGCCCGACTCCATGCCCCCGGATGCGTTGAGCACGAGCACGTCCAGACGGCCGTACTCCGCCCGGATCGTCTCGAACATGGCCGCGACGGACTCCGGATCGGTGAGGTCGGCACCCACGACGAGTGCGCGGCGACCGAGCTCCCGAAGCTGCGCGGCGAGCTTCTCGGCGCGCGGAGCCTTGTTGCGGAAGTTGATGACGACGTCCGCGCCGGCTTCGGCCAGGTAGCGGACGGTGTCGGCGCCGATCCCCCGCGACGAACCGGTGACAAGGGCGACCTTGCCGTCGAGGGATCCTGCGGGAAGAACGTCGGTCACGGTGACTCCTCATGATGCGCGAAAAAAGCCGTGATAGCACGGCCTTCACACCCTACCAAGCACGCGCTGCAGCGCCCTGATCCGCCGCTCTGCGCGTGATACGTTGACCCCTAAGGAGGCCGCATGGACAACATCGTGACGTTCGTCACGTTCATCGAGCAGTGGGCGTGGATCGGTTGGCTGGTTCTCATCGCCGTCTTCCTCGTCATCGAGATGCTCTCGCTAGACTTCACCTTCCTGATGCTCAGCTTCGGCGGAGTCGTCGGTCTCGTCACGGATCTGGTCGGCGTCCCCGTCTGGCTGCAGGTGATCATCGCCGCCGCTGCCGCCGCGCTGTTCATCCTGTTCTTGCGCCCACCTCTCCTCAAACGTCTGCATCGTGGCGAGGACCCGACCAGGTCCAACGTTGATGCCCTGATCGACCTTCGCGGGATCGCGTTGAACGACATCACGCAGATCTCCGGTCAGGTGAAGCTCGCGAACGGCGACACCTGGACCGCACGCACCGTCACCCCCGTTCCCATCCCCCAGGGTGCCCCGGTCGCCGTGAGCGCGATCAACGGCGCCACGGCCATCGTCCGTCCCGTGAACGACTAGGAGAACCCCGTGAACGACGCATCGTTCATCCCCACCGCGATCCTGTGGATCCTCGTGATCGCGGTGATCATCTTCGTGGTGGTCACCGTCGCACGAGCTATCCGCATCATCCCGCAGGCCACAGCAGGGGTCGTCGAGCGTCTCGGGCGCTATCACAAGACGCTGACGCCGGGTCTCAACCTGCTCGTACCCTTCATCGACAGGCTTCGTCCTCTGATCGACATGCGCGAGCAGGTCGTCTCCTTCCCACCGCAGCCGGTGATCACCGAGGACAACCTCGTGGTCTCGATCGACACGGTCGTCTACTTCCAGGTGACCGATGCGCGCGCGGCGACGTACGAGATCGCGAACTACCTCGGCGCCGTCGAGCAGCTGACGACCACCACGCTTCGAAACGTGGTCGGTGGCCTCAACCTGGAGGAAGCGCTCACCAGTCGTGACAACATCAACGGTCAGCTGCGCGTGGTGCTCGACGAGGCGACCGGCAAGTGGGGCATCCGCGTCGGACGTGTCGAGCTGAAGGCGATCGACCCGCCCATCTCGATCCAGGACTCGATGGAGAAGCAGATGCGCGCCGAGCGCGACCGCCGTGCCGCGATCCTGACCGCAGAGGGAACCAAGCAGTCCGCGATCCTCGAAGCCGAGGGTGCGCGGCAGGCGGAGATCCTCCGCGCAGAAGGCGACAAGCAGGCCGCTGTGCTTCGTGCGCAGGGTGAGGCTGAGGCGATCCAGAACGTGTTCAGCGCCATCCACCAGGGTGAACCGGACGACAAGCTCCTCGCCTACCAGTACCTGCAGATGCTGCCGAAGATCAGCGAGGGGCAGTCGAACAAGCTCTGGATCATCCCGAGCGAGCTCACCGAAGCTCTCAAGGGCATCGGCAGCGCGTTCACCCCGAAGCCGGGCCAGGGCCCGACGAACACACTCCCCGGCGCGTGACGCACCCCTACTTCTCGAAGACGCGGAAGCCCCGAGTCCTCGCCCACCGCGGTCTGATCACCGCGGCGGGCGAGGGCTCGGGCGTCTGGGAGAACTCCGCAGCGGCTTTCGCCGCCGCGCATGCGGCCGGCGTCGAGTACATCGAGACCGATTGTCAGGTGACCGCCGACGGTGACGTCGTGCTCTTTCACGACACGAGCCTCACTCGACTCACCGGCGACCCGCGGCGGGTGCGCGAGGTGGGCACGCGTGAGCTGCGGTCGCTGTTCGAGGACCATGGCGGCCTGCTGACCGTGGCGGAGGCGCTCGATTCCTTCCCTGACGTGCGATTCAACATCGACGTGAAGACTTCGGCGGCAGTCGAACCGCTGGGCGTGATCCTGGCCGATCACACCCACCGCGTGCTCGTGACGAGCTTCTCCGACGCCAATCGGCGTGGGACCGTGGCGTCCGTGTTGCGGGCGGGGGCGGCCATTCGACCGGCCACCTCCGGTGGCAGCGCGACGATCGCCTCGCTGCGGGTGCTCTCGGCGCTGCACCTCTCCCCCGCCCGCACCCTGCGCGAGATCGATGCTCTGCAGATTCCGGAGCGACACGGCGCGCTCACGGTACTGACTCCCGCACTTCTGCGCGCGTCGCATCGGCATGGTGTGGAGGTGCACGTCTGGACCGTCAATGAGGCCGGCGACATGCGTCGTCTGATCGACCTCGGTGTCGACGGCATCGTGTCGGACCGTTCCGACGTGGCCCTCAAGACGCTCGGCCCGCGTTAGCCGCGACCGGCTCATAACCTCCGCCGCTGGGATTAACCTGTGAGTTCTGCCGAGAACTCGCCCGCGTGGATGAAGCCCACAGGCTGGAGCGTTATACCTGACAGCGACGAGAGGACCACACAATGGCAGATCGCAGCCTGCGCGGCATCCGACTCGGCGCCCAGAGCCTACAGAGCGAAGAGGGCGTCGTTTTCATGGAGCGCCGTGAGACCACCTACACCTGTGACACATGCGGCCACGTCACGAACCTGATGTTCGCGGCGGACGCTGAGCCGCCTCAGACCTGGGAGTGCCGCGCCTGCGGTGCGGAGGCTCGGCTGAACGTCGACGGCCAGGCCGTCACGCTCGAGGCGAGCGATGAGAAGGCCGCACGTACCCACTGGGACATGCTGCTGGAGCGCCGTACGCGCGCCGAGCTCGAGGAACTGCTGGAAGAGCGCCTCGCCTTCATCCGGGCCCGCCGCGGTGCCGGCGAAGACCCGACCCGCGAGAAGATCGGCGCCTAACGCCGCCTGGCGCGCCACCATCCGACGAGGAGCGCGCCGATCCCGCCCCACAGCAGCACCGCCTGGATCCAGGGGCCCAGCACCACACCAGCCGTGAGGCCGGAGCGCAGCTCGACATCCTCGAGCATCGCTCCGGCCTCATCTGCGTCCAAGCTCGTGACCGTGGAGCCGTCAGCGCGGATGACCTGGCTTGTGCCGACTGTCGAGACGTTCACCACGCTCCGGCCGGTCTCGATCGCCCTCATCCGCGCGAAGGCGAGCTGCTGCAGGTTCTCGTCGGTGCCGCGGAAGTCGGCGTTGTTCGTCTGGAACACCAGCACCTCTGCCCCCGCGTTCAGTCCCTGCCAGATCACATCGTCGTAGATCACGTCGAAACAGATGGCGAGACCGACGAGAGTGCCATCGACGTCGACGATCGGAGGATTGGAACCCGATGTGTACTCCCGCTGGATGAGACCGATGAGATTCGGCGCGAGCGCGTTGAAGAACGGGCGATCGGGCACATACTCGCCGAAAGGGACGGGGTGACGCTTGTCGTGCAGCTGCGTCGCGGTGCCGTCGAGATTCCACAGCATCGAGGTGTTGAAGAAGCGCTCGCCCCGACCGGTCGCGGCGTTGGCGAGGAGCGGCGCCTCGATGCGATTCGCGATGAGGGTCATCCGCCGCGCCAGCGCATCGTTCTGGAAGGGATCGCCGTCCAGTGAGCCCTCCGGCCAGACCAGCAGATCGACGTCCTCCCCGTAGAGGGGAGCCGTAGCTTCCGTCTGCGCCTGGATGACCGCGAACGGCTCACGATCGTCGAAGTACCCCGTCGGACCGTTCCCCTGCACGGCGGCGATCCTCATCGAGCCGCTCGGCGATGTCGGGAAGAGAGGGGTGAACAGCAGCACCACCACGAGAGCTGCCGGTGCGATCAGCCGGAGCGGACGGCGCCATGCGCCCAGCCGGACCGCTTCGATCAGCATCGCCACGACCAGGACCATGAGGAAGCTGAGCCCGCTCACGCCGACCCAGGACGAAACGGATGCGAGAGGACTGTCTGCCTGACTCATGCCGATACGCGCCCAGGGGAAGCCACCGTAGGGCCAGGAGCCCACGAACAGTTCGCGGCCGACCCAGAGAGCCGCGACGGTCGCGGGCAGCCCCAGAAGACGCCCTGCAGTCCCGGGGAACGCCCTTGGGAGCCACCGATAGGCGAGCGCTATCGGGATCAGGGCGAACGCCGTTAACACGCCTTCGACCACGCTGAGAGCGGCCCACGGGACCGGACCGAGGTATCGCGACGTCCAGGAGACCAGCAGCCCGAAGAAGAGGATGCCGTAGACGAGCCCGACGAGCAGCGCACCCCCGAACCGTCGTCCGATCAGCGCGAGCAGCAGAAGCGCGGTCGCGGGGAAAGCGAGGATCCAGATGGCGGCTTCCGGATACGCCAGATCCATCAGCACGGCGGCCGCTGCGGAGGCGAGCACAGCGGCCCAGAGCGGCAGGAGGGCGCGCTGTGGCGCTCGGGTCGAGGTCATTCCATCCATCTCACATCGATGAGTAGGCGACGATGCCACGGCGCACGCCGTCGAGCGCGGCACGCGCCGTTCGCGCGAGAGCGTCGTCTTCCGCGACGATCGAGAGCTGGTCGAGCAGGTCGATCGTCTGCTTCGCCCACCGCACGAAATCTCCCGCAGCCATGTCGGCATCGATCAGCACCCGGTCGAGCATGCCGCCGCGGGCCCAGGAGTGCATCGCCCCGGCCAGCCCCGCCGCCAGCGGTTCGCTCCCGGGCAGGTGGTGATCCTGCTCCAGATCGTCGAGCTCGGCCCACAGCGTCGTCGTCTTCTCGTACGCGGCGCGGAAAGCGCCTCGAGGCAGACCGCGCTCCCCCGAGTTGGCCTCGTCACGGCGAGGCTCGTACACGAGGCAGCACGCCATCGCGGCGAGCGAAGGCGCATCGAGGCCCGCCCACAGACCCTGTCGGAGCGACTCCGCGACGAGCAGATCACGCTCCCCGTATATGCGACGCATGGTGCGTCCCGCTTCGGTCAGCTCGGTCTGCCCATCGGCGTCGGTGAGGTATTCGAGCGTCTCCAGGACCTCGACGACACGATCGAAGACGCGTGCGACTGTGCCGGTGCGTGTCTCGATCTGCCGGCGAGTCCGATCGGTCTGCCGCTTGAGCTTCCAGTACCGCTCCGCCCAGCGCGCGTGAGCTTCGCGATCGGGACAGCGATGACAGGGGTGGCGCTGCATCTGCGTGCGCAACGACTGGATGCGCTTCATGCGCTTGTCGCGTGCGGCGCGAGGAGCGTTCGAGTCCTGTCGGTTCTTCTTCTCGAGGTCGCTCAGCTCTCGCCGGATGGCAGCGTATTCGGGGTAGTCCCCGTGCTCACAGGCCATCGCGCTCTGGTAGCCGGCCAACGACTCCTCGGCCTCGCGCACCTGGCGCGCCAATCCGACGACAGCGCGGTCCGCTTGGAACTGGGCGAACGACGACTCCAGGATCTGACGCGCCCTGGTCTTGCCGAACATGTCGATCAGGTTCACGGCCATGTTGTACGTGGGGCGGAAGCTGGAGTTCAACGGATACGTGCGCCGGGACGCGAGTGCCGCGACCGCCTGCGGGTCCATCCCCTCGGTCCACTGCACGACGGCATGGCCTTCGACATCGATTCCGCGTCGCCCTGCACGCCCGGTGAGCTGTGTGTACTCCCCTGAGGTGATGGCGACGCGCGCCTCGCCGTTGAACTTCTCCATCTTCTCGAGAACGACCGTGCGCGCCGGCATGTTGATCCCGAGGGCGAGCGTCTCGGTGGCGAAGACCACCTTCACGAGCTTGCGCTGATAGAGCTCCTCGACGACCTCCTTGAATGCGGGCAGCAACCCCGCGTGGTGGGAGGCGACTCCGCGCTCGAGGTTGTCGAGCCATTCCCAGTAGCCGAGCACGCTGAGGTCTTCATCCTGGAGTGTGCGTGTGCGCTCCTCGACGATGGCGCGGATCTCTGCACGCTCCTCGTTCGAGGTGAGCCTGATGCCGGAGCGCCGCACCTGTTGCACCGCGGCATCGCACCCCACGCGGCTGAAGATGAAGAAGATCGCAGGAAGCAGGTTCGCCCGCTCGAGCAGACGCACGACGTCGGGGCGGTCCATCCGTTCGATGCGGCGTGCATTGGCGGCACGCACCGGGCGTCGTCCCCCGCGCGGCGGGCGCTTGGCCTGGCGTCCGGCGTGGCGGTCGCTGCGGTACGACTGCGCCTGCCGGTTGTTCTCGTACGTCGTGCCTGTGGAGGAGCGGATCCGCATGAGCTCCTGGTTGACCTGTGCCGTGGCCAGACCCGCCCGATCGCCGAAAAGCGGCAGGAGGTCGTCACGGACGAGGACGTGCTGCTCGAGCGGCACGGGACGGATCTCCGAGACGATGACCTCGGTATCGCCGCGCACGGTGTCCAGCCAGTCTCCGAACTCCTCTGCGTTCGAGACCGTGGCGCTCAACGACACCAGCCGCACACGCGCGGGCAGGTGGATGATGACCTCTTCCCAGACTGCTCCACGGAATCGATCTGCGAGGTAGTGCACCTCGTCCATCACCACATAGCGCAGGTCACGCAGTGCCGAGGAATCGGCGTAGATCATGTTGCGCAGGACCTCGGTCGTCATCACGACGATCCGCGCATTGCCGTTGATGTTGGTGTCGCCGGTGAGCAGTCCGACCTGGTCGGCCCCGTAGACGTCGACCAACTCACGGAACTTCTGGTTCGACAGTGCCTTCATCGGCGTCGTGTAGAAGGCCTTGTCGCTCGATGTCTGCATCGCGAGATGGATCGCGAACTCGCCGACGATCGTCTTGCCTGCACCTGTCGGAGCAGCGACCAACACGCTTCGTCCGCCCTCGAGTGCATGACAGCCGGCGACCTGGAACGGGTCGAGCTCGAACTTCTGCAGCGCCGCGAACGCCGTCGACTGCGGATGCTCCCCCGCTTCCCGCGCGCGGGCGTACTTCTCGGAAGGTGAACTCATGCCGGATCCGGCAGAAGCCCTGATGCCTCGTCACGCTTGCGCTTGCGCCGATCGAAGATGAGCGAAAGACCGGCAGCGGCGAAGAACAGCACGATGAGGATGCCGGCCAGCATCAGCATGCTGACGACGTCTGCCGCGGGCGTCGCGAGGGCGGCGAAGACCGTGGCGATGATGATCGCGACGCGCCATCCTTTGAGGATCGCCCGTCCGGACATCACGCCCGCGAGGTTGAGCGCGACCAGGAATACCGGCAGCACGAAGGAGATGCCGATCACGATCATCAGCTTGAAGATGAAGTCGTAGTACTCCTGCGCCGAGTACAGGTTCGTCGCGCCTGCCGGGGTGAAGCTCCACATCAGCTCGATGATGTGCGGCATGATCATGACGCCGAGGTAGCAGCCGGCGAAGAACAGGGGAACGGCGGCGACCACGAAGCCGACGGTGTACCTGACCTCTTTGCGCGTGAGTCCGGGCATGATGAACGCCCAGATCTGCCACAGCCACACGGGCGCGGACAGGAAGATGCCGATCGAGAACGCGATGCGCATGCGCATGTCGAATGCGGCTGTCACGGTGCCGAAGTTGAGCGCACTGAAATCGTCTCCGCGCTTCTCGGCGATGATGCGGACCGGCTCGGTGATGAAGTTGATGATCGGATCGGCGATGAGGAAGGCGATCACCATTCCGACGAGCAGAGCGAGCGCAGCGAACATCAGGCGCTTGCGCAGTTCGACGAGATGTGCGCCGAGCGACATCCGCCGATCCCGATCCGCCTTCGGCATCACGGTCGGTTCGATGGCTGCCACGGCCGGTCAGGCGCGGGGCGGAGTCTCAGGTTCGATGCCCGAGTCCTTCACCGTAGGCGGCTCGGTGGCTGCGGAATCGGTGCGGGCGGCGTCGTCGTCCTTCATGGCCTTCATCTCGCCCTTGAACACGCGAGCCGACTGGCCCATGCTCTTCGCGAGAGCCGGCAGCTTGGCCGCACCGAACAGGAGGAGGATCACGGCCAGCACAATCAGCAGGTGCCAGCCTTGCATTCCAGCGAACATGTCAGGTTTCCCGTCGTCGGTGAGCGTTCGATCCAGTCTACAGATCAAACCTCTGCATCGGGTTGGTGGTAGAGGGCGAGTCCCGCGGCGGCCCACTCGCGGGTGGCTGAGCGGGCGATCCCCGGTTCCAGCACCTCCATCGCTCCCCCGAAGCGCGCAGCGAGCCGCTTGATGCCCCGCGGGTCCGCGAGGTGTAGCTGTGCGGTGACCGCACCGTCCACCGCGTCGGTGGTTCCGGTGGGCACGAATCCGCCGAGCAGCGGTGCCAGTCGCTCCGGCACCCGCACTGACACGGTCCGCTCTTCCTCGAGCCCTGCGAAAGCTTCGGGAACGTGATCGCCCTGATGCGTGATCGGGATTTCCGTGAGCGTGGGGGCGCTGACCCGGTCGAGGTGGAAGGTGCGCATGGCTTGCCGAAGATGGCACCAGCCCTGGAGGTACCACTGGCCGTTGGTGATGAGGATCTGCATCGGGTCGACGGTGCGCGTGGTCGGCGCGGAGTCGGGAGCCTGATACGTGAACGCGATCGCGACGCCCTCGTGCAGACCACGGGCCACCGCCTCGCGGACCTCGTCGACAGCGCTGGGGGCGACGACGACGTCGGCTGGCGCATCGGCTGCGCCTCGGGAGAGCTTCGAGATCAACCCGGCCACGAGTCCCGAGTCCGAGACGGCAGGGACAGCCGCGACCATCTGGAGCCCCGCCAGCAGAGCCGCAGCCTCACGGGCGGTGAAACGCGGGACGCGGCGCAGAGCCACATCGTTGGTGATCTCGATCACGTCTTCCAGATCGAGCAGATCCCAGTTGATGTCGAACATCTCCTGCGGCTGCTGCCAGTACCCCGCTTCTCCGGGGAGTCCGATCACGGTGAGCTTCTCCACCATCCCGCGCATCTCCTGCGGCGTGACGGCGAACTCTGCAGCCGCCTCGTCGAGAGAAACCTGTCCGTGTTCCAGGAGATACGGGACCAGGGTCAGATACAGACGCACGCGATCGGCCGCGAGCAGGGGCTTCGAGGGCGCGCTCACTTCGTCTCCTCCGCATCGGCGTGGGCGTCGACGACAGCACGCAGCCGAGAGATCACGGCCTCACGCAGTGGGGCCGGCTCGACCACACGCACCTCCGGTCCGTAGGACGCGAGCTCGTCGGCGAGGATGTGCAGGTCCACGAAAGGCACGTTGATGCCCTGCGTGGCGGGCGAGGCGCGTCGGCCCAGGCGCAGCGCCGCCTCCGTGCCTGGCGTGACCTCGAGCAGAGCGGAGTTCTCGGCGGCGACACGCTCCAGTCCCGCGAGTGCGCGATCCCCGGCGCCGTCGCGCAGCGCCGGGTCGAAGCTCTGCGGGGTCATGCGAACGTCTCCGACGATCCTGCTGAGCAGGAAGGTGCGGTCCTCTTCCACGTCGACGTCGACACCGAAGACATGCCACCGCGCCTCATAGTCGACCAGAGCCAGAGGGCGGATGCGGCGGCGACGCGGTGTGTCCTCACCGGGCTTCAAGTAGTCGAAGGTGACCACCCTGCACCGCTCGATCGCGTCCTGCAAGGGCGAGAACGCGGCATCGCGCGCCGTGATGCGAGGTGCGAATCCGATGATCGGCTCGTCGCCGTCGATGCCGAGTGCCCGGATCTTGCGAACACCGGACTGCGCATCTCCGGAAAGCGACTCGGAGCTCCAGACGCTCCCGGCGAGCTGCAGCACTGCGAGCTCGGCAGGCGAGAACTCGATGTCGCTGGGAAGGTCGTATTCGGCCTGAGGGATGCGATACCGCGCCTCACGGAGATCGTTGGGGTCAGCGGCGTCCCCGATGGTCTCGATGGGCACACCGAGCGAGCGCAGCTCGTCCTTGTCGCGCTCGAACATCTTCTCGAGCGCGTCCGATCGAGTGCCGGCTTCGGCGCGTTGCCGATAGCCGGAGACGTTGTCGAGGATCTGCTGCTTGGTCAACCCGATCTCCGTGGCCATCAGCGCCACGACGAGATTCGTCAGACGCTCCTCCGCGGGGATCCGGGCTGCCATCACGGCGTGGGCGCCGTCACTGCGCCCAGGATGTCGACCACGACCGCGGTGGCCGGGGAGTTCTCGGAGGCGGGGAAAACGACGAGGAGCTGGGACCCGACAGTGGCGCCGACGAGCTGTTCGGCGGCCACGCTGACGCTGGCGTCGGCGCCCCACGAGCTCGTGGTGACCTTCTTGTCGTCCCAGCCGACACCCATGATGTTGGTGACGACGATGTCGTCCTTCTTCACCTTGGGGCCATCGCCCTTGATCAGCGTCTGCGTGGTGATCTTCTTCGGTGCAGGAACATCCGGGATGATGACTCCCGGCGTGCCGTCGGGGGCGCGGACCACGGTCGGAAGGCCGCGCGCGTCGTTGAACTGGAGCGCACCGGACGCCTTGGCCGGCATCACATCGAGCACATCGATGACGGCCACGATGTTCTCGCCCTTGTCGAGTCCGAACGCCTGCACGTTCTGCTCACCGAAGTCCTCCGGGGTCAGCACGGCGAGGACGCGGCTGCCCTCGGTCGCGCATTCCAGCACGTCGGACAGGCCGGCGGAACGCTGTGCCCAGTAGTCGATGCTGTGCACGCGGCTCTGGTCGCCGTTGAACTCGGACTGGTAGAGCTTCTTGCCGCTGTCGCCGCCGTAGAACGCGATGTCGAGCACGACGGGCTGGAACTTCGAACCCAACGCGAGTCCGTCGCCGACGGTGACATCGGCGAAGGACGTCTTGTCGGACTTGACCGGACCGAAGACCTCGACGTCTGGGAGAGAACCGATGTCCCCGCTCACGTCGGCGACGTTCAGGATCTTGTCGTTGCCGCCGCGATCACAGGCGGCGACACCGTCGGATGCTGTCGCGGTGCAGCCCGTCAGGGCGAGGACGGCGAGGCTGAGGGAGGCCAGAACGGCGGACGTTTTACGCACGCGCTCCAGTCTATTCCGTCACGTGCCCGGAATCGCGCGATGCGGCGGCAAGGCGCGCCCCTTCCGCTGCCTTCTCCGCCTCCCGTGCACGCTTGCGCAGATTCTTGTCGCTGATCTCGCGGTCGCCGACGGCACCGGGAGTCCACGCCTCCACGTCTTCGTCGCCGTAGCTGCTCTTGGACGCGCGTCGCTTCACCGAGGGCGCGACGGCACCCGGCGCGAGCCTGCGCGCCGTGAGCAGGAAACCGGTATGAGCCACCATGCGGTGATCGGGCCGCACGGCGAGGCCCTCCACGTGCCAGCCGCGAACCATCGTCTCGGAGGCGTCGGGATCGGTGAAGAGACCGGTGGCGCGGATGTACTCCGCCACGCGGGAGAGCTGAGTCGCCGTCGCGACGTAGCAGAGCACGACGCCCCCGGGGGTCAGCGCGTCGGCGACGGCGTCCATGCACTCCCACGGTGCGAGCATGTCGAGGACCACGCGGTCGACGGAGGCGGGCGCCACCTCGTTCGGGAGGGATTCCACGAGATCGCCGACCACGACACGCCAGGTGTCCGGGCGTTCTCCGAAGAAGGTCTCCACGTTGCCCCGTGCCACGTCGGCGAAGTCCTCGCGGCGTTCGAAGGAGATCAGGGTTCCCGCCGGCCCCACGGCGCGCAGCAGCGAGAGCGAGAGGGCTCCGGAGCCGACGCCCGCCTCGACCACCACGGCACCGGGGAAGATGTCGGCCTGCATGACGATCTGGGCCGCGTCCTTCGGGTACACGATGGCCGCTCCACGCGGCATCGACATCGCGAAGTCGCGCAGCAGGGGCCGCAGCGCCAGGTAGTCGTGCCCGGAGCTGTTCGCCACGACCGAGCCGTCGGGCAGCCCGATGAGGTCGCGGTGACGCAGCACCCCCTGATGCGTGTGCAGCTCGCCGTCCTCGCGGAGCGTCACGGTGTGCAGGCGGCCCTTGGGGCCGGTGAGCTGCACGCGGTCGCCCGCGCGGAAGGGGCCGCTCGGCCGGTTCGGGCGGGGTTCGGTCATCGGACGGCTCCTGTTGCGGTGGTGCGGCTGTCGAAGAGATCGGCGAGGTCGATGGCGCCACGGCCGTCCAGGGTGGCCCACAGTTCGTGAGCCCCGAGGTGATCGAGAGGCACGATGTGCGGGACGGCGAGGGTGAAGGCACCCGAGGCGAGGCCAGCCCGCACGCCGGTCGGCGAGTCCTCGATGACGATCACCTCGGCGATGTCGACGTCGAGAAGAGCAGCCGCCTGAAGGTACGGCTCGGGATGGGGCTTGGGGTTGTCGACGTCGTCTCCCGCGACGACGATGTCGAAGGCTTCGAACTCGATCAGGTCGACCACGTTGAGGGCCATGCGACGCAACGACATCGTCACGAGTCCGGTGGGGATCCCCGCGTCGCGGAGGTCGCGGAGCAGCTCGCGCGCGCCGGGACGGAACGGAACGCCCTGGGTGCGCAGCGACTGCTGCACGACATCGGTCAGATGCGAGACGATCGCCTCTGCGTCCATGGCGACGCCTGCGTTCTGCAGGATCACGGCGCTGTCGATCAGGCCGCTCCCCACGAGCTGCAGTGCATCCTCGTGGGTCCAGGAGCCGCCGAACGACTGGACGAGCGCCGTCTCGGCCGCCATCCAATACGGTTCGGTGTCGACGAGTGTTCCGTCCATGTCCCACAGGACCGCGCTGGGCTTTCTGCTCACTGAACCCATGCTAGCCGTGGTGCCGCCCGCATCCCGCCTCCGCGGACTAGCCTGGAAGGATCACGACCGCCATCTCGAAGGGAGCCTCGATGGATGTTCTCGGTCCGCGCATCGTCATCGCCGCCTTCGACGGCTGGAACGATGCGGGTGAAGCAGCGAGCGGCGCCATCGAGGCACTGCGGAAGTCCTCGGAGTACGACCTCGTGCACTCCGTCGACCCCGAGCTCTACTTCGACTACCAGTACACGCGCCCGTCGACGCGGATGGACGCGGAGGGGCGACGCCAGTTGACCTGGCCGGAGGCAGGTCTGTGGCGTCCGCGCGATCCCGGCCCAGGACCCGAGTTCTGGCTGCTCACCGGCGCCGAGCCTGCGCGTACCTGGCAGGCGTTCGCGTCCGAGTTCATCGACGTCGCGCTGCGCGACGACATCACGGGGTTGGTGACTCTCGGCGCGATGCTCTCCGACGTGCCGCACACCCGACCGATCTCGATCTTCGCCTCCAGCCAGAACGAGCAAGTACGAGAGGCGCACGCCCTGGAACGCTCGATGTACGAGGGGCCGGTCGGAATCCTCACGGTCTTCGAGCACTTCGCCGAGAACGCGGGAATCCCCACCGCGAGCCTCTGGGCGAGTGTGCCGCACTACGTCGCTTCGGCGACGCCCTCGCCGAAGGTGACCCTCGCGCTGCTGGATCGCCTTGAGGAGCTCACCGGCGTGGACGTCGACCGTCAGGCGCTGCGGACGGAGGCTGCCGCCTGGGAGGCGTCCATCGATGCCGCCGCGTCCGAAGACGAGGACATGGCGGAGTACATCCGACAGCTGGAGCGCACGCGCGACACGTGGGACTCCCCCGAGGCGTCCGGAGATGCGATCGCCCAGGCCTTCGAGCGCTACCTCCGGCGTCGCGACGACGGCCCCGGCGACCGCAAGCGCTGACGCTGAGTTCCGGTCAGGCCGCGATCACACCGGTGCCGAGCAGTACGAGCAGAACCGTGCCCAGCAAGATCCGGTAGATCACGAACGGCAGGAAGCTGCGCTTCGAGATCCAGTTCATGAAGAATGCGATCACGCCGAGCGCGACCACGAAGGCGATGCCGGTCGCGGCGAGGGTGTCGCCGAACGAGAAGAACGAGGGCTCGCCCCAGCTCTTGAACACCTGGTAGAAACCACTGCCGAAGACGGCGGGGATCGCCAGGAGGAACGCGTAGCGCGCGGCGGCGGCACGCTCGTAGCCCAGGAACAGTCCCATGGTGATGGTTCCGCCCGAACGGGAGACTCCGGGAATCAGGGCCAGTGCCTGCGCGAACCCGAAGGCGATGCCGTGCGGGTAGGTGAGGTCGTCGAGCTTGCGCCGCTTCGCGCCTACGTAGTCGGCCACACCGAGCAGGATTCCGAAGACGATCAGCATGACCGCGACGATCCACATCGAGCGGAACACGGTCTCGATCTGGTCCTGGAAGAGCAGTCCGAGCACCACGATCGGGATGCTGCCGATGATGATCAGCCACCCCATCCTCGCGTCCGGATCGTTGCGAGGGGCCTTCCCCACGAGGGAGCGGAACCACTGCGTCACGATCCGTACGATGTCGCGCCAGAAGAAGACCACCACGGCGGCCTCTGTGCCGATCTGGGTGATCGCGGTGAACGCTGCGCCCGGGTCCTCCCCCGAGGGGAGGAACGTTCCGAGAATGCGCAGATGGGCGCTGGAGGAGATCGGGAGGAACTCGGTGAGTCCCTGGACGATGCCGAGGATCAGTGCTTCGAGCAGGTGCATGGAGGGCTTTCAGTTCAATGGAGGCACGGAGCGCGCGGCGCTCAGTAGGTGCGCAGCAGATCGGTCAGCACCTGCTGGCCGAAGACAAGCGATTCTACGGGCACTCGCTCATCGACTCCGTGGAACATGCCTGTGAAGTCGAGGTCTGCCGGGAGCTTCAACGGTGCGAAGCCGTAACCGGTGATGCCGAGCGAGGCGAGCGCCTTGTTGTCGGTGCCGGCACCGAGCAGGTACGGGATGACCGGGACGCCGGGGTCGTGACGTCCGATGCTGGCGACCATGGCCTCCACGAGTTCGCCTTCGAACGGGGTCTCCATCCCGATGTCCCGCACGACCGTCTCGATCACGATCTCCTCGCCGACGATCTCCTGGAGCTCAGCCAGGACCTCGTCCTCGGTGCCGGGGATGACGCGCACGTCGATGAGTGCCTCCGCGCGCTCGGGGATCACGTTGTGCTTGTATCCCGCGGTCAGCGCCGTCGGGTTCGTGGTGGTGCGGAACGAGGAGCGCAGGAACGCCTCGGCGGGTCCTGCGGCCGCGGCGAGGGCATCCGGGTCTTGGGCGCTGCGACCCGACAACGTGCTCAGCCCCTCCAGGAGCGCTCTCGTCGTCGAAGTCAGTCGGATCGGCCACCGGGTGCGCCCGATCGCCGCGACGGCCTCAGCGAGCTTCGTGACCGCGTTGTCGTCGTGCAGACGGCTGCCGTGCCCTGCTCGCCCCTTCGCCACCAGGCGGATCCAGATCAGGGCCTTCTCCCCCACCTGCAGCAGATAGGCGCGGCGGTCGTCGACCGTGATCGAGTAGCCACCGACCTCGCTGATGGCGGCAGTGGCGCCCTCGAACCAGTCAGGGCGATTCTGCACGACGAGCGCCGATCCCTCGACTCCGCCGTTCTCCTCGTCGGCGAAGAACGCGAGCACCAGGTCGCGCTCGGGCCGGTCGCCCGCCCGCAGGATCTCGGCCACCGAGGCGAGGATCATCGCGTTCATGTTCTTCATGTCCACGGCGCCACGGCCCCAGAGCATCCCGTCCTGAACGAGACCGGCAAACGGGTCGACGCTCCAGTCCTCTGCCATGGCGGGGACCACGTCGAGGTGCCCGTGGACGACGAGCGCGGGCTTCTCCCTGTCGCGTCCCGCCACACGCGCCATGACGTTCGTGCGGCGCGGGATCGGCTCGTAGTACTCGACCTCGAGTCCGAGCTCCTCCAGGTACGCCCCGACGTACTCCGCGGCTTCGCGCTCGCCCTTCGCGTTGCCGCCGCCGAAATTGGAGGTATCGAATCGGATCAGGTCGCTCGCGATGCGGACGACCTCCGGGAGGGACTGCTCAGTCATGGGTCCAGGCTATCGAAACCGCGCGCCACGCCCGGGCGTGCGCCTCGGTTCGAGAGGCCGCAGAGGACGTGGTAATGTCATTCTTCGGTCGGCAACGATCATCCAAAACCTGCGCGGGTGGCGGAATGGTAGACGCGCTACGTTGAGGTCGTAGTGCCCGTAAGGGCGTGGGGGTTCAAGTCCCCCTCCGCGCACAGGAAGAAGAAGGCCCCGGATCCCTGGATCCGGGGCCTTCTTCTTTTGCCGCGATCCGGTTCGTGTTCCGAGTGTCCCTCGATCTTCCGCGATCCGGCCGGGCGCCCATGCACCCGGCCGGATCGCGATCGCTCAGACCGCCCCGACCCCGAACAGCAGGCCGAGCGCGTAGGTGATCGCCGCGGCTCCGAACCCGATCGCGAGCTGGCGCAGCGCTCGGCGAAGGGGCGGCCCCCCGGACAGCACGCCCACCATCGCGCCGGTACTCAGCAGGGCGATGCCGACGAGCACGAGGGCGACGATGATCGCCGTGGTGCCCTGGAGCCCGAAGATCCACGGCAGCACGGGGATGATCGCGCCAGAAGCGAACAGCAGGAAGCTGGAGATCGCCGCCGTCCAGTCGCTGCCGACGATCTCGTGGTCGTCGCCGCGCTGGATGTCCACGGGACCGGTCGCAGCCTGACGCACGCCGGCCTGGGCGGCCTTCACGATGCGGCGAGCCCGCGCGAGGGATTCCTCCTGCTCCATGCCGCGGGCACGGTAGACCAGGGCGAGCTCGTTCTCGTCGATGTCGAGATCCCCCGCCGAAGCGTGGGCATCCTCGTTCGCCTCCGTCGCCGCGAGCAGCTCGCGTTGAGAGCGCACCGAGACGAACTCTCCCGCCCCCATCGACAACGCCCCGGCCAGGAGACCGGCGATCCCGCTGAAGAGCACGAAGCCGGAGCTCACACCCGTGGCGCCGATCCCGAGCACCAGCGCGAGGTTGCTCACCAGACCGTCGTTGGCACCGAAGACCGCCGCGCGGAACGAACCGGACAGACGTCTGCGACCGCGCGCGGCAAGCCCCCGGACCACCTCGTAGTGCACCTTCTCGTCGGCCCTCATAGCCGGCGTGGCGTACTGCTCAGAGTCGTAGGGCGACCGTGCCTCAGCGCTCTGTGCGAGGGCCAGTACGAAGATCGATCCGAAACGACCGGCCATCCATCCGAGGAGGCGCGAGCGGACGCCGGCTCGAGGCAGACGCCTGGGTTCCTCACCGAGGAGATCGAGCCAGTGCTGCTCGTGGCGACGTTCCGCGTCGGCGAGGCTCAGCAGGATGTCGCGCTCCTCGCCTTCTCTGCGTGCGGCGAGCTTCTGATAGACGGCGCCCTCGGCGCGCTCCTCGACCAGATAGCGCGCCCAGCGCCGACGATCGGCGGGGGTCGGGGTGGCGGCAGCAGGGGCTGTCATGGATCCTCCAGAGATGACGGTGCCCCGGGGCGTGGGCAACCGTTCAACGCTATCCGCGCGTGCTCGTCGTCACCTCGCTCAGACCCGGATTGACAGCATTTCGGGGTTCCGAAGCAGAGCCTGTCACGACGATGGGGCGCAGGTCACGTCAGGAGCGCACACGCTTCCGGAGAACCTCGATGCGAGACTGCAGCTGCGTCACGGTGGCCTGCGCGACCGCGGGCCCCCCGCAGATGCGGCGGAGCTCAGCATGCACAGCGCCGTGCGGCTCGCCCTTCTGGCGCGCGTAGAGGCCGACGAGGCTGTTCAGCAGCTGCCGCTGCTCCTTGAGCGTGCGGTGCAGGGGCGGGGGCAGCGTCGTCGACTCGTCGGGCGGTGTGGAGGCCTCTCGCGCCTCGCGCAGGCGCGACTGGCGGGACTGGCGCTGCATGAGGAGCTCGTGCACGTGCTCGGGTTCGAGGAGGCCGGGGAAGCCGATGAACTCCTCTTCCTCGGGAGTGCCCGGCTCAGCCAGCTGTCCGAACTCCTGGCCCTCGAACACCACCCGGTCGAAGTGGGCCACGGACGAGAGCGCCTGATAGGTGAACTCCTGCGTCAGCGCGTCGGAGGTCTCCTCCTCGCGGTTGGCGCTCTCGAGCAGGGAATCCTCGAGACCGTCGTCTTCCTTCGACTGACGATCGAGCGCATGGTCGCGCTGCTTGTCCATCTCGTTCGCGAGTCCCATGAGCACAGGGACCTGCGGAAGGAACACGCTCGCGGCCTCGCCACGTCGTCTCGCGCGCACGAACCGGCCGATGGCCTGCGCGAAGAACAGCGGAGTCGATGACGACGTCGCATAGACCCCGACCGCGAGGCGAGGCACGTCGACACCCTCCGACACCATGCGCACGGCCACCATCCAGCGCGAGTCGTTGGCGCTGAACTTCTCGATCCGCTCGGAGGCGGTCGCATCATCAGAGAGCACCACCGTGGCCTGCTGGCCCGTGATGCTGTGCAGGATCTTCGCGTAGGCGCGCGCCACCGTCTGGTCGGTCGCCAGCACGAGACCACCGGCGTCGGGGACGTGATGGCGGATCTCCGTGAGCCGTCGGTCTGCGGCCGACAGGACGGCGGGCATCCACTCGCCCTCGGGGTCGAGCGCCGTGCGCCAGGCCTGCGAGGTCACGTCCTTGGTGTTGTCCTGGCCGAGATGGGTCTCGAGCTCGTCGCCGGTGGTGGTGCGCCAGCGCATCTTGCCCGCGTACATGTGGAAGAGCACCGGTCGGACGACACCGTCGGCCAGCGCACGGCCGTAGCCGTAGTTGTAGTCGGTGCGAGAGATGCGGGCGCCGGACTCGTCGGGGTGGTACTCGACGAACGGGATGGGTGCCGTGTCGCTGCGGAACGGCGTGCCGGACAGCAGCAGGCGCCTCTTCGCGGGCCCGTACGCGTCTCGGATGGCGTCGCCCCAGCTCAGCGCATCGCCGCCGTGATGGACCTCGTCGAGGATCACGAGGGTCTTGGCGTCTTCCGTGAGGTGCCGGTGCACCGATGACTTCGCGGCGACCTGCGCGTAGGTCACGACGGCACCGTGATAGTGCCGTGCCGGCGCCCAGTCGCTATTGCGGAAACGCGGGTCGAGGCGGATGTGCACGCGTGCCGCGGCATCGGCCCACTGGGTCTTGAGATGCTCGGTCGGCGCGACCACGATGATGCGGTTGACCTCGCCCATGCGCATGAGCTCGACGGCGAGGGTGAGCGCGAACGTGGTCTTGCCTGCGCCCGGGGTGGCGGCGACGAGGAAGTCGCGCTGATCCGCCGCGAAGTACTGTTCGAGGGCCTCCTGCTGCCAGGCGCGCAGCTTGTTCGCGGTTCCCCATGGGGCACGCTGAGGAAAGGACGGAGAGAGCATCGATTCCACGATAATCGCTGCCGGGGACACCGGATCACTCGCCGCGATTCCCGCGCGTGCCCTCCCCCGTGCCGGGGCCTGCGGGTAGGCTCGGTCACTGCGTCGCGGTCATCACCGTGTCGCCGATCGTTCGCGAAGGAGAGCTGGATGACCGACCAGGATTCGACTCGGACCCCGTACATCCCGAACGAGACCGCACACCCGTGGCGGCGATTCGTCGCGATCGGTGACTCGTTCACCGAGGGCATCGGCGACCCGGATCCGGCGAATCCGGGGAGCCACCGCGGGTGGGCGGACCGCGTCGCCGAGGTGCTCGCCGCGCAGGTCGATGACTTCGCCTACGCGAACCTCGCCGTCCGCGGAAAGCTGATCTCCCAGATCGTCGCCGACCAGATCGAGCCGGCTGTCGCGCTGCGCCCTGACCTGGTCTCCATCTGTGCAGGCGGCAACGACGTGATCCGCCCGGGAACCGATCCCGATGCGATCGCGAGCCAGCTCGATGACGCCGTCGCCCGACTGTCCTCCACCGGCGCCGCCGTGCTGCTGTTCACCGGCATCGACACCGCCTTCACGCCGGTGTTCCGGGCGTTCCGCGGCAAGGTCGCGATCTACAACGAGAACGTGCGCACCATCGCCGAGCGGTACGACTGCATCGTGGCCGACCAGTGGGCGCTCAAGGTCGTGCAGGACATGCGCTTCTTCGACGACGACAGACTGCACTACAACGCGCTCGGCCATCACGAGGTCGCCCGCATGGCGCTGCGCGCGCTGAACGTGCCGAACGATCTCGAGGCCATGCAGCCCGAGCCGTTCCCGCTGCGCACCTGGCGAGAGGCCCGCTCCGAAGACCTGGGCTGGGCCAGGGAGCATCTCGTCCCCTGGGTGCTCAGACGACTCCGGCACCAGTCGTCCGGCGACAACCTTGCGGCGAAGCGGCCGGAGCCCTCCCCCGTGTTCCTCCCGGAGAAGGACTGAGCGCGTCAGGCCTTCATCGCCCAGAGCGCGACCGCTGCCGCTGATGCCACATTGAGGGAGTCGACCCCACCGGACATCGGGATCGTGACCACGGTGTCTGCCCCCTCCATAGCCTCGCGGGAGAGTCCGTCGCCCTCCGACCCCATCACGAGCGCGACGCGTGCGGGACGATCGGCTGCGTAGGAGTCGAGGGTCACCGCGTCGTCGCGCAGTGCGAGCGCGGCGATGTCGAAGCCGTCGCCGTGGAGATCCGCGATCGCGGACTCCCAGTCCGTGATGCGGGTCCACGGCACCTGGAAGACGGTGCCCATGCTGACTCGGACGCTCCGCCGGTACAGCGGATCGGCTCCGCCCGGAGACACCAGCACGGCGTCCGCACCGAGACCGGCTGCGGCGCGGAAGGCGGCTCCGACGTTCGTGTGATCGCCGATGTTCTCCAGGACCAGCACGAGCGAGGCGCCGTCGATCACCTCGCGCACGGAGGGCAGCTCTGGTCGGTGCATCGACGCGATGGTGCCGCGATGCACGGCGAAACCCGTCACCGCCTCCGCCACCTCGTCGGGGACGACGTACACCGGTACGTCGAGGTCGCCGACGATGGCGCGGATGTCGTCCACCCGGCGTTCCTGGACCAGCAGCGAACGAGGCCGGTGACCGGACGCGACGGCGCGCGCGATCACCTTCGTCGACTCGGCGATGTACAGCCCGCCGGACGGCTCCGACAGCGCTCGCAAAGCGGTATCGGTGAGTCCGCGGTAGTCGTCGAGACGTCGGTCGGTGACATCGGTCACAGGCAGCAGTTCCACGGTGTCCACTCTGCCACCGTCCGGACGTGGCGATTCACCGGATGCCAGGGCGTCGACGGCCCTTGTGGAGGCCTCGGTCGGGCTCGGCACCGTAGACTCGCTCGAGGAGGTCTTGTGAGCGTGTCCAGTCCCGCCGAGCTGTCGGCCACCATCGCCCACGCCGCCGAGCTGCTGCGCGAGAAGCGCATCGCACTCCTCACCGGCGCCGGGATATCCACCGACTCCGGCATCCCCGCCTACCGTGGCGAAGGAGCCAGGACGCGCAGCGATCCCATGACCATCCAGACCTATCTCGGAGACGAGGCCGCGCGCAGGCGCTACTGGGTGGGCGGGCATCTGGGGTGGCGTGCCTTCGCCAGAGCCGAACCGAACGCGGGTCATATCGCCCTGGCCCAGCTCGAAGCCGCAGGCACGGTGTCGGGTGTCATCACCCAGAACGTCGACGGACTGCATCTGCGGGCCGGCAGCTCACACGTCATCGAGGTCCACGGGACCATGCGTCGCGTGCTGTGTCTGCAGTGCGGCCAGGTGTTCGACCGCCGCGACATCGCCGTGCAGATCGAGGAGCTCAACCCGTGGATCACGGTGCCAGAGAACGTCGCGCTCGCCCCTGACGGCGACGTCCTCCCCGAGAGCACGGAGGGCTTCGTCATCCCCGTGTGCACCGTCTGCGCAGGCATGCTCAAGCCCGATGTGGTGTTCTTCGGCGAGTACGTGCCACAGGATCGTTTCCGTGCAGCGGAGTCGCTGTTGCGCTCCAGCTCCGCACTCATCGTCGCCGGCTCCTCGCTCGTGGTGAACTCCGGTGTCCGTCTCGTCGAGCGCGCCCGTCGCCGCAACATCCCCCTGATCATCGTCAACCGTGAGCCGACGCGCGCGGATGCCTGGGCGCATGTGACCATCGCCGCAGGCACCAGCGACGTGCTCCCCGCCCTCCAGGAACTCCTCTCGTGACCCACCTCACCCTCGTCCGCCACGGTCAGACCGACTGGAACCTCGCGCGCCGCATCCAGGGCTCCACCGACATCCCCCTGAACGAGAAGGGACGCGAAGACGCCCGATGGGCTGCGGAGAAGCTCGCGGCTGGAACCCACCACGCCGTCTACACGAGCCCGTTGCTGCGCGCCAAGGAGACCGCTGAGATCATCGCGGAGCGTCTGGGGCTGGAGGTCGTCGGCGTGGTCCCCGACATCCGCGAGCGCGAGTTCGGCGACGGCGAGGGGATGCTCGTCCCCGACTACATCGCCACCTACGGGGACTGGCACGCGGAGGTTCCGGGCGCGGAGACCCTCCACGAGGTCGGGGAACGCGCCATCGCGGCCCTGCACCAGATCGCGCGTGAAGCGCGGCGTCGCTCCTCCCCACGCGCGGAGTCGGTGATCGTCGTCGCTCATGGTGGCGTGATCCGCGCCGTGATCGACCACGTCTCCGGCGGCACTCTCCCGCGCGACGGCCAGGTGCTGCAGAACGGCTCGGCACACCGGTTCGTCGCCGCACCGGGCTATCTCCGTCTGCTGGAGGAGTCGCCCGTCCTCTGATCAGACGGCGCGGGAGACGACCGAACGCGCATGACGGAGCACCGGCTCGTCGATCATCCGCCCGTCGAACCGGAAAACGCCGCGCTGCGTCTCGGACGCGGTGAGCACGGCGCGCGCCCAGGTGAGGAGCGCGTCGTCCGGACGGTACGCCGCACGGATCGTCGCCACCTGGTTGGGATGGATGCACGCCGTCGCGCGGAACCCCGAAGCGGCGGCGTCGATCGCCTCCTCCTCGAGTCCAGCGAGGTCGTCGAGGTCGATGTGCACGGCATCGATGGCTGCCTTGCCGTGCGCACCGGCTTCGAGGAGGACGCGCGCTCTGGCATAGCGGGCAATGTCGCGATACGTCCCGTGCGCGTTCCGCGACGACGTGCCTCCGAGGGACGCGACGAGATCCTCGGCACCCCACATCAACGCGGACACCTGAGGGTGCGCGGCGATGCTGTCGGCTGCCTGCACGCCTCGGGCGGTCTCGCACAGCGCGATGAGCGAGTACCTCTCGTCGAACACCGACAGGCTGTCCGCACGTTCGGTCTTCGCGACCATCACGGTCCGGAAATCGGTCTGCTCCAATGCCGCGAGGTCTGCAGCGAACGCCTCGGTGTCGGGGGCGTTCACGCGGACGATGACGCGGGCCGGGTCGACATCGGCGGCGATCACGTTGCGGCGGGCGTCGTCCTTCGCCTCCGGCAGGACGGCATCTTCGAGGTCGAGGATGATCGCATCAGCCCGCTCTGCAGCTTTTCGGAAGCGCTCCGGCCGATCGGCAGGGCAGAACAACAGCGCCGGACCGAGGTTGAACGTCATGCGGGGGATCCTTCCGGAAGGCAGTGGACGAGGACCGAGCGGACGGCCGTGGCGACGATCGTCCCGTCCTGGTTGCGGCCGGTGTGGGCGATCTTCACGATGCCCTGCCCCGGCCGGGAGGAGGAGAGCCGCTTCTCCACGACCGTGCTCTCGGTGTAGAGGGTGTCCCCCGCGAACAGAGGATGCGGGAATGTGACATCACCGAAGCCGAGCTGTGCGACGAGAGTCCCCTGCGTCAGCTGCGCGACGGATGAACCCACCATCGTGGACAGCGTCCACATCGAGTTCATCAGTCGCGCGCGGAACGGCTCCTGACGTTCGGCGAAAGCGGTATCGAGGTGCAGCGCCTGCGTGTTCATGGTGAGAGTGGTGAACAGCACGTTGTCGGCTTCGGTCGCGGTGCGTCCTGGACGATGCAGGTAGCGGGCGTCGGCCTCGAACTCCTCGTAGTACAGACCCCGCTGGAGGACGTCGTGCGTGCTCATGCTGCCACGCTACCCGGCGAGGCCGAGGCCACGGGCGATGACGAGCAGCTGCACTTCCGTCGTGCCCTCGCCGATCTCGAGGATCTTGGAGTCGCGGTAGTGCCGTGCCACGGGGAACTCGTTCATGAAGCCGTTCCCGCCGAAGATCTGCGTCGCGTCCCGCGCATTGTCCATCGCCGCCTCGCCTGCCACCAGCTTGGCGATGGCCGCGGCTTCGGCGAACGGCTTCCCCGCGTCTCGGAGTCGTGCCGCGTGATGCCAGGCGAGCCGTGCCGTGTGCACCCGTGCGCGCATACGAGCAAGCGTGAACTGCGCATTCTGCCGCGTGCTCAGGGCGGCCCCGAAGATCGTACGGCTCTTGGCGTATTCGACAGCTGCCTCCAGGCATCCCTCTGCGGCGCCCGTCGAGAGGGCCGCGATCGCGATGCGGCCTTCGTCGAGGATGCTGAGGAAGCTCCGGAAGCCGCTCCCCCGCGTGCCCAACAGGTTGGAGGCGGGAACCCGTGCGCCATCGAACGTGAGGGGATGCGTGTCCGACGCGTTCCACCCGACCTTGTCGTACGGCGCTTCCACCGTGAACCCCGGTGTCCCGTTCGGCACGATGATGGTGGAGATCTCCTTGCGCCCATCCTCGTTCCCGGTCACCGCCGTGACCGTGACGAACCGAGTGATGGGAGTCCCGGAGTTCGTGATGAACTGCTTCGACCCGTCGATCACCCACTCATCGCCGTCGAGACGCGCCGTGGTCCTGGTCGCACCGGCGTCACTGCCGGCCTCCGGCTCCGTGAGGCCGAAGCCCGCCAGGGCTCGCCCGGCGAGCAGGTCCGGCAGCAGCTCCTGGCGCTGCTCCTCCGAGCCGAAGCGGAAGATCGGCATCGCGCCGAGGCTGACCCCTGCTTCGAGCGTGATCGCGATGGACTGGTCGACGCGCGCGAGCGCCTCGATCGCGATGCCGAGCGCCATGTAGTCGCCGCCCTGTCCGCCGTACTCCTCGGGGAACGGCAGGCCGAACAGTCCGAGGTCGCCCATCTGGCCCACGACGTCCATCGACAGCGTGTGCGTGCGATCCGCCTCGTAGGCCTGCGGCGCGACGACCGTATCGGCGAACTCGCGCACCATGGAGCCGAGCTCGCGCTCCTCGTCGGTCAGGTCTTCCATGTTCAGCTCTCCTCCGTCGTCACGCGGGCGACCGGCTGGTCACGCCGCACCTGGTCGCCCACCGCGACCAGAAGGTGCACCACACCGTCATGCGGTGCGAGCACCGGGTGCTCCATCTTCATCGCCTCGATCGAGACGAGCGCCTGCCCTGCGGAGACCGTGTCCCCGTCGGCCACGTGCACCGCCACGACACTCCCCGGCATGGGGGCGCGTCCCTCCGGCTCAGTCGCTGCCGATCCCGCGTCTCGCGCGGACAGCCGACGCTGCATTCGCTGTCGCCTGTCGAGCGGGCGCAGGCGTACCGTGCGACCGTCCTCCGCGACCCAGACCGCCCCGTCGGTGTCGACAGCGGCGAGCACACCCGCTCTGGAGGGGGAAGAAGACGCTTCATCGAGCTCGAGCTCGTCACCGTCGTCCGTGAGCGCGACGAACGGGGCGCGCGGCGAGTCCTGGGCGCCCAGTCGCCACCCGGGAAGCTCACGCCACAGCGGACTGCTACGCACCGGCGTGGTGTGATCCGCAACGGCGTCCCGCGCCGCAGCCAACTGGGCGGCTGAGGGCTTCACGGTCTCGAGGGGCAGCAGGGTCTCGATGAGACCGGTATCGAGATCGCCTTCGACGACCCGGGCGTCCTGGCACAGCATGCGCAGGAACGCGATGTTGGTCTCGACGCCCAGCACGACGGTGCGCGCGAGTGCCTGGTCGAGCCGCGCCAGCGCCGTGGGGCGGTCGTCCGCGAAAGCGATCACCTTCGCGATCATCGGGTCGTAGAAGCCGGTGACCTCGCTCCCGCTCTCGATGGCCGCGTCGACTCGAACTCCCGAGGGTGGGTCGAAGAGGAGCACCCGCCCCGTGGAAGGAAGGAAACCGCGCTCGGGGGCCTCCGCGTACACTCGCGCCTCCACGGCGTGACCGCGCAGTCTCGGCGTGATCTCCAGGGGAAGCCCGGCGGCCGCTCGGAGCTGAAGGGCGACCAGATCGAGTCCGGTGACCTCCTCGGTCACCGGGTGCTCCACCTGGAGGCGCGTGTTCATCTCGATGAAGAAGACATCGTCCGGCGCATCGGCATCCACGAGGAACTCGACCGTGCCGGCGCCCACGTAGTTGACGCTCTCGGCGGCGAGCACCGCTGCCGAGAGCAGCCGTTCGCGAGTGTGCGCCGGGATGCCCGCCGACGGGGCCTCCTCGATGACCTTCTGATGCCGTCGTTGCAGGGTGCACTCGCGTTCCCCGAGGGCGAGGACGGTGCCGTGCGCGTCGCCGAACACCTGCACCTCGATGTGTCGCGGCCGTCTGATCAACCGTTCGAGGATGAGCGCGTCGTCGCCGAAGGCGGCGGAGGCGACCCGACGGGCGGAGGCGAGAGCCACGGGCAGGTCCGCCGCATCGGCGACGACCTCCATGCCCTTTCCGCCTCCCCCTGCGCTGGGCTTGACCAGCAGCGGATACCCGACGGCCTCGGCTTCTTCGGCGATCTCGGCGTGGGACAGACCGTTGGCGTCGAAGCCGGGGACGACGGGAACGCCGTACCGCTGCACGTGATCGCGGGCGCGAGCCTTGTCTCCCATGATCTGCAGGGCCTCGACCGAGGGGCCGATGAAGACGATCCCGCTCTCCTCACAGGACTCGGCGAGTCCGACGCTCTCCGAGAGGAATCCGTATCCGGGGTGGATGGCCTGCGCACCGGTGCTGCGCGCTGCGGCGATGACGGCGTCGATGTCGAGGTAAGACTCTGCAGCGGGCGCCGGACCGATCCGCACGGCGAGGTCCGCCTCGCGCACGTGGGGACTCGTCGCATCGGCGTCGCTGTAGACCGCGACGCTGCGGATGCCGAGCGTGCGCAGCGTGCGGATCACCCTGCGGGCGATCTCACCGCGGTTGGCGACGAGGACGGTGTGGAACGGGACGCCGGACGGCGTCGATGTCTGGTTCATGGACAAGGCACTCACATCCGGAAGACGCCAAAGCGCGGTTCGGGCAGCGGGCTGCGGGAGACGACATCGAGGGCGAGGCCCAGGAGGTCGCGGGTCTGGGCGGGGTCGACGATGCCGTCGTCCCACAGTCGCGCGGTCGCGTAGTACGGCTCGCCCTGGTGCTCGTACTGTTCCCGGACCGGGGCCTCGAACGCCGCCCGCTCCTCCGACGTCCAGGGCTCGCCGCGTGCGGAGAGCTGGTCCTCCTTGACGGTCGCGAGCACCGACGCGGCCTGGGCACCCCCCATCACGGAGATGCGGCTGGCCGGCCAGGTCCACAGGAATCTCGGCGAGTACGCGCGCCCGCACATCGAGTAGTTCCCGGCGCCGAAGGACCCCCCGATGATGACGGTGAGCTTCGGCACACGGGTGCTCGCGACGGCCGTGACCATCTTCGCGCCGTCCTTGGCGATACCGCCGGCCTCTGCGTCGGAACCGACCATGAAACCCGTGATGTTCTGGAGGAAGAGCAGGGGGATCCCCCGCTGATCGCAGAGCTCGATGAAGTGGGCGCCTTTGAGCGCGGACTCGCTGAAGAGGACGCCGTTATTGGCCACGATACCGACGGGGTGGCCGTGCAGGCGGGCGAAACCCGTGACCAGGGTCGTGCCGTACTCGGGCTTGAACTCGAGGAACGAGTCGCCGTCGACCAACCGCGAGATGACCTCGTGCACGTCGTACGCGGCGTTGACATCGACAGGGACGGCGTCGTAGAGGCTGGACGGCTCGGACGGAGCGCGGCTGCCGATCACCTCCCAGGCGGGGGCAGCAGGCGGAGGCAGCGTGGCCACGATGTCCCGGAGGATCTCGAGCGCATGTTCATCGTCCTCGGCGAGATGGTCGACCACTCCGCTGCGTCGCGCATGCAGCTCTCCGCCGCCGAGTTCCTCCGCGGTCACGATCTCGCCGATGGCCGCCTTCACGAGCGGGGGTCCGCCGAGGAAGATCGTCCCCTGGCCACGCACGATGACGGTTTCGTCGCTCATCGCCGGGACGTAAGCGCCACCGGCAGTGCACGAGCCGAGCACAGCCGCGAGTTGAGGTATGCCCTCCGCGGACATGCGCGCCTGGTTGAAGAAGATCCGCCCGAAGTGCTCGCGGTCGGGGAAGACCTCGTCCTGTTTGGGGAGGAACGCACCGCCGGAGTCGACCAGGTAGAGACAGGGAAGGCGATTCTCGAGGGCGATCTCCTGCGCGCGCAGATGCTTCTTGACCGTGAGAGGGAAGTACGTGCCGCCCTTGACCGTCGCATCGTTGCAGACCACCATGACGTGCCGCCCGTGCACGAGGCCGATACCGGCGATCACACCTGCACCGGGTGCCTCTCCCCCGTACAGGCCGTCCGCTGCGAGGGGTGCGACCTCGAGGAAGGGACTGCCCTCGTCGAGCACGCGGGTGACGCGATCGCGAGGAAGCAGTTTCCCGCGCGCCAGGTGGCGGGCTCGAGAAGCCTCCGGTCCGCCCTGGGCGGCGGTGGCGAGTCGCTCTCGCAACTCGTGCGCGAGCGACTCCTGGGTTGTCTGCATCGTGATGTCCTCCTCGACCCACGTCTGCGCGAGGTCGAGCCCTGGCGCAGTGCATGCACTTTCGGTTAGTGTTCACTAACCCGTTGATTCAAGTTAGCGAGGATTAACTGAGATGACAACCCCGGTCACCGCCCGAGACCGCGCCAAGGCCGAAAGATCCGATGCGATCTTGCACGCCGCAGCGCGACTCTTCGCTGCGCGTGGATACAGCGGTGTGAGCCTGGAGGACATCGGGGCCGCGGTCGGCGTATCCGGGCCGGCCGTCTATCGCCACTTCGCGGGCAAGCAGGCTCTGCTGGGGGCCGTACTCGTCAAGGTCAGTGAGGACCTCATCCACGGCGGACGCCGCGTCGCCGACGAGGCCCCGACTGCCGACGAGCGGATGCGTGCGCTGATCGCCTTCCACGTGGAGTTCGCCCTGGGCAACGCGGAGGTCATCCAGGTGCAGGACCGCGACGTCGCGTTCCTGTCAGAGGCCGACCGTGCCGAGGTGCGGCGCCTCCAACGCGCCTACATCGAACTCTGGATGGCAGCTCTGGCACCGGTGCACCCCCGAGGCGCAGAGGGTGCCGACCAGGACGAGCTGCGTCTGCGCGTGCAGGCCTGCTTCGGACTCATCAACTCGACGCCGCACAGCACGCGTGCTGCGGCCAGACGCCACTCCGCCACTGCGACCGTGCTGATCGCGATGGCGGATGCCGCTGTGCGCGCGTCTACCTGAGCAGCATCGCGCGCCCGGGCTCCTCGAGCACGTCGGCCACGTCCTTCAGGAAGCGCGCACCCTCCGCGCCATCGACGATGCGGTGGTCGAACGAGAGGCTGAGGGTCATCAGCTCCCGCAACGCGATCTCGCCACGATGCTCCCACGGCTGTCGACGTACCGCGCCGACGGCCAGGATCCCGGACTGACCGGGGGGAAGGATCGGCGTGCCCGCATCGACGCCGAAGACGCCGATGTTGGAGATGGAGAAGGTGCCGCCTGCGAGCTCCGCCGGTGAGGTCTTCCCCGAGCGGGCGACCTCGGCGAGGGACCTCACGGCGTCTGCGAGTTCGATCAGCGTCAGCCGCTCCGCGTCCCTGATGATCGGGACGATGAGTCCTCGCTCCGTCGCTGCCGCGATCCCGAGATCGACGTAGTTGTGCTGGACGATCTCGCCGGCAGCCTCGTCCCAGCGGGAGTTGAGGCCGGGGGCCCGTCCGAGAGCGAGGCACACGGCCTTCGCCACCACCGCGAGGGGCCCGATCCGGTGCGCGCTCAGCGACCGATCGTCACGGAGGCTCGACACAAGCTCCATCGCCGCGGTCACGTCGACGGTGTGGAAGACGGTGACATGCGGGGCCGTGAAGGCGCTCTGGACCATCGCGGCAGCCGTGTGCCTGCGCACTCCGCGGATGGGGATACGGGTCTCACGCGCGTCGTCCCCAGGAGCCGCAAGGCTGGCCGGGGGCGCCGCGTACGACGGGGACGCGCCTCCGTCGCCGGTGCGACCGTGAGCGCCGACGCGCTCCGCATAGGCGTCGACATCGTTGCGGGTGATGACGCGGTCGCCCACCTCGGCAGCGACCAGCACCAGATCGATCCCGAGTCTCTTCGCGTGGGCGCGCACCGGGGGCGTCGAGCGCGGTCTTTCGATCACGGCGTCGACGGCTGCTGACGGAGCAGCGTCATGCGGTGCCGCTTCGAGAACGGCGGTGTCGATGGCGGCCGGAGTGGATGCGCCGATCCTCCGTGCCCGCCGCGCCGGGCGGCCTGAGCTCGTCGGCGCGGCGCCGTACCCCACCAGGTTCGGCTCGGCCTTCTCGCCCGGTTCAGACGACGGCGATGGCGCCGTCTGTTCCTCCCCGGCGACGTCGAAGGCGATCAGGGGTGCACCGACGGCGATGGTCTGCCCGGCCTCGGCGTGCAGTGTCGACACGATGCCCTCGTAGGGCGACGGCAGCTCGACGATCGCCTTCGCGGTCTCGACCTCGGCGAGCGTCTGGTTGAGGGCGACGCTGTCACCGGGCGCCACGAGCCAGGACACGACCTCGGCTTCCGTCAGCCCCTCTCCGAGGTCGGGAAGTCGGAACTCCGCGATCATGCTTCTGCTCCCGTCAAGCTGTTCGGCCGGTCCAGCACCCGGTCGACGGCGTCGAGCAGGCGATCCAAGTCCGGGAGGTGGTACTTCTCGAGCTTCGCGGGCGGATAGGGGATGTCGTGACCGGTGACGCGCAGCGGTGCGGACTCGAGGTACTCGAAGCAGCGCTCCGTGATGCTCGCGATCACCTCCGCGGCCACCCCTGCTTCCCGAGAGGCTTCGTGAGCGACCACGACGCGACCGGTCTTGCGCACCGAAGCGGCGACCGAGTCGTAGTCGACGGGTGAGAGCGAGCGGAGGTCGATGACCTCCAGCGACGTTCCTTCGTCCGCCGCGGCGTCCGCAGCCTGCAGCGCGGTCGACACCATCGCGCCGTACGTGATCAGGGTGGCATCCGTGCCGGTTCGCACGACGCGGGCGAGACCCATCGGCGGCGCGTCGGCCAGAGGCGCTTCGAGGTCGACCTCGCCCTTGTGGTGGTACAGCCTCTTCGGTTCGAAGAAGATCACGGGGTCATCGGAGGCGATGGCCTGTCGGAGACTGCGGTACGCGTCCTCCGGGTTCGAGACCGCGATCACCCGCAGGCCCGCCGTGTGCACGAAGTAGGCCTCGGGAGACTCCGAGTGGTGCTCGGCCGCTCCGATACCGCCCGCCCAGGGGATCCGGATGGTGATGGGCATCTTCACGCGGCCCTGTGTGCGGTAATGCAGCTTCGCGACCTGAGCCACGATCTGGTCGAAGGCGGGGTACACGAATCCGTCGAACTGGATCTCGACGACGGGCCGATACCCGCGGAATGCGAGCCCGACCGCGGTGCCGACGATTCCGGACTCGGCCAGCGGGGTGTCGATCACGCGTGCCGCGCCGAACTCGTCGAGGAGTCCGTCGGTGATGCGGAAGACGCCACCCAGCTTGCCGATGTCCTCTCCCAGCAGCACGACCTTGTCGTCGTCGCGCATCGCCTGGCGGAGGCCCGCTCCGAGGGCTTTCCCGAGTGTCAGCTCGGTCATGGTCAGACCTCGCTCTCGAAGGTTGCGACGTAGGCGCCGTACTCGTCACGCTGCCGCGCGAGTCCGGTGTGCGGCTCCGCATAGACTCCGTCGAACACGGCGAGGGGCGGCCGTGTCACCATGCCGAGGCACGCCGCACGCATCTCCTTCGCGACCAGATCGGCAGCGGCCTGGGTCTCGGCGGCGTGCTCTTCGGTGAGTTCCCCGCCGGCGCGCAGGTGCGCCTCCAGCCGTGCGATCGGATCGCGGCGGCGCCAGGACTCGAGCTCTTCCTGGTCGCGGTACCGGGTCGGGTCATCCGCTGTGGTGTGCGGTCCCATGCGATACGTGACCGCTTCGATGTACGCGGGGCCCTCGCCCGACCGTGCGTGGTCGAGAGCCCAGCGCATGGTCGCCATGCACGCGAGCACGTCGTTGCCGTCGACGCGGACGCTGGGGATGCCGAATCCGGGTGCCCGACCGGCGATGGGGTACTGGGACTGCACCGCAACGGGCTCGGAGATCGCCCAGTGGTTGTTCTGGCACACGAAGACGACCGGCGCCTGGTAAGACGCGGCGAAGATCATTGCCTCGTTCACGTCGCCCTGGCTGGTCGCTCCGTCGCCGAAGTAGGTCACTGCGACCTCGTCGGCTCCGTCGTGCTGGATGCCGAGCGCGTAGCCGACCGCGTGCAGCGTCTGAGCGCCGATGATGATCTGCAGCGGCGCGACACCGAGGTCGGCCGGGTCGTAGGCTGCACCCTCTTCACCGCGCCACATGCGCACGTAGTCGCCGGGCTGGGCACCCCGCGCGTAGATCACACCGGTCTCGCGGTAGCTCGGGAACACGTAGTCCTCGGGGGTGAGGGCTCGGGCGGTGCCGATCTGCGTCGCTTCCTGTCCCTGGCAGGGCGCCCAGAGCCCGAGCTGTCCCTGTCGTTGGAGTGCGACGCCTTCGGCATCGATGCGGCGCAGGATGACCATGTCGCGGAGCAGGGAACGCAACTGATCGGCATCGACGTCGGCGACGAACGGGTCGAGTCGGGGGTTTGGGATGCGGCTTCCGTCCGGATTCAGGATGCGCTCCGAGAGCTCCAGATCCTGTGCCGTGTCTGCGATGGGCGTGGCCTGCGGTGACATCGTCGTCCTCCTCGTCCTCGGCGGCCCTCGTGAGGCTCCGCGCACTGATGCCGGCGTCATCACCGGCATGGTCTGAGAGTACGTCCGGTCAACACCTCGCTCAAGCATTCGAAGAGCGCTTGAGCATGTTGCTCAATTTCGCGCAGGAGCGTGCTGCTAGGGTTTGGCACTATGCCAGGACTGGACCGCATCGATCTCGAGCTTCTCGCCGCACTCGCCGACGACCCGAGGACGACGATCGTCGCTCTCGCGGAGAACCTGGGGCTCTCGCGCAACACGATCCAGGCGCGGATGGCACGGTTGGAGCAGAGCGGGATCTTCCTGTCCTACGAGCGATCCTTCTCGCCCGACGTGCTCGGATTCCCCCTGCAGGCGTTCGTCAGCATCGGGGTCCGTCAGACGGAGCTCCCGCGCATCATCAACGAGCTGTCCCGCATCCCCGAGGTCGTGCAGGCGCACGGCCTGAGCGGATCGATCGACCTGCTCGCGCGGGTGGCCTGTCGCGATGCGCGGCACCTGTTCGACACCGACGCGCGCATCCTGTCCATCGAGGGCGTCGAACGCACTGAGACGTCGTTGGCGATGGGCGAGGTCATCCCGTTCCGGGTCGCCGGGCTCATCGGCCTCGCGCGACGGGAATCCTGAGGAAGCGGCGAACCGCCCCCGCGGCTTCGGCGGGGGTCTCGTAGTGGATCAGGTGCCCGACGTGCGCGATCTCCACCAGACGGGCATCGGGGAAGAGCGTCGCCAGTCTCCGCTCCGCCTCGATGGGCGTGATGTCGTCGCTCTCAGCGGCGACGAGCAGTGTCGGGACGTCGATCTGGGGCGCGAATTCGCGGACGTCGTGCGAGACGCTCGTGACGAACGCGTCTCGGAGCACATCGCGATCCGAGAATCGAGAGAAATAGGTGTCGTGCTGGTCGTGGATGAATCGGCGGAGCTCCGGGTCCTTCGTCTTCGCCATCGTGATGCTCATCACCCTGACGATGATCCGGTTGCGCAACAAGGCCGTTCCGACCTTCTCGGGGAGTCGGGCGCCGAGGGCGTAGTAGAAGACCGCGAGGCGGGTCATCACGCCCTTGGGGCCCTCGAGCGCGGGCGCGCCGATGGGGTTCAACAGGATCAGACGCGGGGTCGACAGTCCGCGGGCGACGGCAGCGGAGGCCACGATCGAACCGAAGGAGTGGCCCAGGATCACGGCGCCGGGAGCGACCTCAGTGACGAAGTCGGTGAGCCAGCCTGCGTACTCGTCGAGGTCGTGGGTGCGCCCCGGCAAGGGGCCGGTCTCGCCGAAACCCGGGAGGTCCGGCGCGATCACGCGCACCTCGGGCAGGAACGCGAGCACCGGTTCCAGGCCATGGTGCTCGCCGCGGAACCCGTGCACGGCGACGACAGTGGTGTCGGCATCCTCGGGGCCGTACACCCAGTACGCCGTGGTGCCGCCGTGCACCTCGACCTCGCGACGTTGCACGGGGAGGCGACCGAGACGGTCGGCATACGGGGAAGGCACGCTCATGCTCTCGAGTCTACGAGTGGAGTCGACGGTTCTGCTGGATCCGAGAGGCTCGTGCGGCGGAGGTTCAGGTGTTGTGGGATACGCTCCCCACTGTGCGCGTTCGAGTGGGATCGACGCGCGTAGCACGAGGAGTAGCCCATGCAGTTCACGTCCACCGATCTGGCCCAGGTGGAGTCCACATGGCAGCAGTACGTTCCTTCGTCGTCGCTGCAGGATGCGGATCCGCGCAGCTTCCGTTTCGACTGGCGATCCGAGGAACTCGACACCGCGTCCCTGATCGATTACCGACTCACCGCCAAGGTGCACTCCCGGGCAGAACCTCAGGAGCAGCTGCTCGTCTGTCGGGTCGACGCTCCCGATGCGCGTGTCTGGTCGGGGCGCGAGTCCCTGGATGCGGGCTCGGCCTGGATGTCCGACGGTACCGAGGTCGAGGCCAGATGGGACAGGTCGGCGCGCGTGCGGGCGTTCGTGTTCGATCATCGTGCCGCCCAGGCGCGTGCCAGGCAGATCACGGGTGATGACCGACGGGAGTTGCGCACGACGGGGTTCGCGCCGCACTCCCCTGCGGATGCTCAGCGCTGGGAGCGGATGTTCCAGTACGTGGATCGGTCCTTGAGCGCGGGGCCGACCGATCATCTGCTCCTCGCCGAACTCGAGCGGCATGCCCTGGCGATGACGCTGTCGGCGTTCCCGACCACATTCACCGACTCCCTCCGGCGTCCGGCACAGCGAGCTGGAGCGCCCGCCTCAGTCCGTCGTGCGCTCGCCTACATCGACGCCAATGCGCATCTGGCCATCACGATCGACGACATCGCCGCCGCGTCGTACATCTCCACCAGAGGGCTGCAGTACGCATTCCGGCGCGCGCTCGACATGACCCCCGCGGACGCGCTGCGGAGGGCACGCCTCGACGGCGCGCACCGCGATCTCCGCAGCGGCGCCGGGCGATCTATCGCCGAGATCGCACGCCGCTGGGGCTTCAGCAACTCGTCTCGTTTCGCAGCGGCCTACCGCGAGGCGTACGGGGCGGCACCGGTTCTGGCTCCGTCTCTTTGACACTGCGCGAACAGTTTGTTTCGCAAAGGACGCCACAGGGCCTCGTCGGGGAGGTCAGTGGCCGTTTTGTTGGTTAGAGTTCGAATTCCCGGACCGCTTCTCGGTCCTTCGAGCACGCCATCGAGGAGAACCATGGCCCGCCCCCTGACCTTCGTGTCGCCCCGCTGCTGCTGATGGGTAGCTTGTACTACGGCGACACCTCGACGCCCATCCACATCGATGATCGTGCATTGGCACACCTGAAGGTCGTCATCGCCACCAAGCTCCGCCGAAACGAGAGCTTCACACTGTCGTGGCGGCACCCTGAGGGCGAGGCGCCCGGGCGTTCGACTCTCTGGCTGCACCCGTCGATCCCTCTGAGGTTCGTCTTCCAGGAACCGGAGTCGCCCGAACTGAGTCGGAGGTGGATCGAGGAACTCGCTCACTCCGCCAGCTCGAGCGGCGGAATCACCCTCGTCGAGGAGCACCTCGAGACCATCGCGCCGGATTGACCATCACGTCGCACTGACGGCGTCGGACACCATGCTGCCCGACGCCGTCAGTGCGTTTACTCGGAGGCGCTGTCGCTCACAGGGCGTCGTCGCCGCTGGAGCTCACCGAACGCCGCGTGGTCGGCTCCCCTGTCGCCGGGTCGACGTACGTGCGCGAGACCGTCTCGGTGCGCCGACGACGTGCGAGGAGCACGATGCCGATCAGGAAGATGACGACTCCGGCTCCCATCAGGATGTAGCCGACCATGTCGAGGTCGACCCAGGGAACGTCGACGTTGACCGCGAAGACGAGGATCGCCCCGATCACGAAAAGCACGATTCCGCTGCCGATGCTCATTGTTCCTCCCGTTTCTGCGGCTCGATGCCGCACTCCGGAAGCATGGCGTGGGGTTGCGACGCCGAGGAGGGGCTTGACATCCGCCGAAACCCTCCTTCTCCTCCTCCTCGGCGCTCCGAGCGTCAGGCAGCGGCCGGCTGGTGTCGCCAGAGGTCGGGACCGAAGACTTCGTATGCGATCCGCTCCGCCGGGATGCCGCGTTCGATCAGGGTCGCCCTCGCCGAACGCATGAACTCGAGTGGCCCGCACATGAAGACGACCGCATCGTCGGGCAGCTCGACGTCGGAGAGGTCCATCCTGCCGGGGAGTGCGGGGTGGATGGTCGGGGCGACCTCGGCATCGGTCGCGTACCAGTTCTGGGCCTTGGCATCCTTCATCGCGAGCACCTGGCGACGCAGCGATGGATACAGCACGTGCGCGTCATGGGCACGGTCGGCATGGAACAGACGCACGGTGCGATCGGGGGACCGTCGAGACAGATCCTCGACGATCGCCGCTATCGGCGTGATGCCGATGCCCGCAGACACGAGCACGAGCGGATGATCGGTGTCGTCGAGCACGACGTCGCCCGCGGGTTGGGAGACGTCGAGCACAGTGCCGGGGTGGGCGTGCTCGTGCAACCACGTCGATACCTGACCGTCCGGGGTGCCCACACCGCCACGGACGCGCTTGACGGTGACGCGCAGCGCATCGCCTCGCGGACCCGAGGAGATCGTGTACTGGCGAGGCTGTCTGGACCCATCGGGCAAGTCGACCGCGATGGCCACGTACTGCCCTGTCCGATGGGACGCGACGACGCCGTCGACGGGGGCGAGGAGGAGCGAGATGACGTCATCGGACTCGACGATGCGCTCTACCACACGGTGCTTTCGCCACGGCCGGTCGGGGTCGGTCCCGCCCTGCGCGTACAGCTTCGCCTCTTCGGCGATGAGGGAGCATCCGAAGAGCCAGTAGACCTCGTCCCAGGCTGCCCTGACCTCGGTCGTCACGGCATCGCCGAGCACCGTCCGCACAGCATCGAGCAGGTAGCGGCCGACGATCGTGTACTGGCGTGCCTGGACGCCCAATGAGACATGTTTGTGGGCGATCCGGCTTATGATCGGTGTGAAGTCGGGGGCGTCCGGATCGATGAGATGGACGGCGAACGCGACGACCGATGCGGCCAGGGCTTTGGGCTGCTCGCCGATCGCCTGGTTCGCCCGATTGAAGACCCGGAGCAGTTCCGGGTGCGCGGCGAACATCTCGCGGTAGAACAGCGTCGTGATCTCGTCCGCGTGCGCGGCGACGACTCCTGCGGTCGCACGCACGACCGCCTCGGACTCCGATGAGAGCTTCATGACTTCCCTTCTCTTCAGCGTCATGGTCCTCCCACCCTCGCCGGAGCACATCGAGTGCGCGCGTCCTTTCACCGGGTTATTTCCGGCAGAAACGCGTCCTCTCTCCCGCCGGCGTGCTTATCCTCGCCCCATGCCCCGTCGTGCCCATGACTTTCGAGGTCTGACCCAGCCGCAGCGTCTTCGCCTGCTCCGCGCTATCCAGCAGACGCCCGGCCGGGACGCCGGCGCGCTCGCGCAGGAAAGCGGGATGCCGCTGAACACCGCACGCGACCACCTGCGGGTGCTCGAGGACGAGGGGTTGATCCGCAGCGAGCCCGTCAACACCGGTCGTCGTGGTCGTCCGCCTCTCGTCTTCCACCCTGTGCGTGAGACGTCGTCGAGTCCGCGGGCACGAGCGCGAGTCGAAGGCGCCGACGTGCGAGGCCGCATGCTCCGAGCTGTCACCTCTGAGAGTCCGCGCCTCGGGGACGAGGCGCTGCGCCAGGTGGACGTCCTGTACGAGCACCTCGACGATGCCGGCCTTAACCCCGTCGTCGACGAAGAAGCGCTCCGGTTCGATCTCGCTCCCTGCCGCTACCGCGGCGTGCTCGCAGTGGATCAGGCACTCGTGTGCGCCGTGCACGAGCAACTCGTGCGTGATGTTCTCCGACTCGCTGACGGTCCCCTCGAGATGCGGCGACTCGACCCGTTCGTGACACCGCATCGCTGTCAGCTGCTGCTGTCGCCGAACGAGAGCGGGAGCAGCGACGCTCATGAGGAGAGCTGACCGTAGCTGAACCGACGATCGCCGGGTGTCTGGGCGGTCCTCGGAGGCGGACGCCGTAAAGTTCACTGGTGATCCTGTTGCTCACCAGTCCCCGTTCGTCACCGCGTCTGGCACCGCCGGCGCGGGACATCGGTTACGCTGTCGCCCTGCTGATCGCGAGTGTGGTGTTCGTGTGGCTCGGCGGCACATCGACGATGCTTCTGCGCACATGGCCGTGGGGCGTGGTGGCCATCATCCAGTGCGTCGCCGTCGCCTTCCGTGTGCACAGGCCCGCGTGGGCCCTGGCCATCGTGTGGTGCGGCGTGGCATTGCAGCTGAGCCTGACCCAGGAGATCGGCCCGCAGAACGCGTCCGTCCTGATCGTGCTGTACGCAGCAGGGCGTTACGGCAACGTCGCCACCCGGTGGGCCGGCCTCGCGTCGGCCGCTGTCGGAGGCGGGCTGGCAGGCTGGTACCTGGCCGTCGTCCTCCCCGACGGGATGGGGCACGACAGAGGTTCCGTGCTGTTCCTCACGGTCGCCGCCACGGCGATGCTCACTCTCGCCTGGATCACCGGGTTCCTGCTCGCCGTGCTCCGCCGCGCAGAGAAGGATCGCATCGCCGCAGCGCTCGCCGCCGAGCGCGCGACTCACCTCGTGGCTGTGGAGGAAGAGCGCAGCCGCGTAGCGCGCGACATGCACGATGTGGTGGCTCACTCGCTCACGGTGATGATCGCCCAGGCCGAGGGGGCGCGTCTGATCGCCGAGACCAACGGCGGTGCCTCTCCCCCTGCCCTCATGGCTATCGCCGAGGCGGGTCGGACCGCGCTGACGGACGTCCGAGGCGTCCTCGCTGATCTCAGGGCGGGCTCCCGGGAGAATGCCCACCCCTCGCTCTCACGGCTCGATCGGCTCATCGCAGAGATGCGCACGGCTGGACTGTCGATCGCGCTCCGCGTCGAGGGAACGCCGCGGACGCTGCCGGCCGCTGTCGACATGACCGCCTTTCGCGTCATCCAGGAGGCGCTCACCAACGCGCTCCGCCACGGAGATGCTTCGGCCAGCGCCGACGCGCTTCTGCGTTGGAACGACCAAGAACTGCAGATCACGGTGACCAATCAGACTCGACTCCACGCCGCCGACGCAGGCCGCGGACACGGACTCATCGGTATGTCCGAGCGTGTCCAGCTGACGGGGGGAACCATGACGGCGGAGCGCACCGATGACCGCCTCTTCCGTGTGCACGCGAGCCTCCCTTACGACGGCGGTCGTGGACGATGACGCTCCGCATCGCGATCGTGGACGACCAAGAGTTGTTCCGCGCCGGTCTCGGCATGATCATCGGCACGCAGGACGACATGGTCCTCGCCGCACAGGCGGCTGACGGCCGGAGCGCGTTGGACATCGCCCGTTCCGGCGAGGTCGACGTCATGTTGATGGATCTGAACATGCCGTCCATGGACGGCATCGAAGCGACATCCATCATCACATCGTCGCCGAATTCTCCGTCTGTGATCGTGCTGACGACGTTCGACGAGGATGAGAACGTCGTCCGCGCGATAGAGGCGGGGGCAGGTGGATACCTTCTGAAGGACGCCAGGCCGGAGTTGCTGCTGTCAGCCATCCGTGCAGTCGGCGAAGGAACGTCACTGGTCGCCACAGCGACGACGCTGCGACTTGTCCGAGAACGCGTCGTCGGAAGCGCACCTGTCCCTTCGTCGTTCACGGCCCTGACCCAGCGGGAGCAGGATGTCTTCCGAGGGGCGGCGCGCGGGCTGAACAACGCCGAGATCGCCGAGCACATGGGGCTGAGCGAGACGACGGTGAAGTCGTACCTGTCGCGCACCCTCACCAAATTGGGCCTGCGGGATCGAGTGCAGCTCGTGCTCTTCGCGTTTCGGCACGGACTCGCTCCGTGACCTGATCGGAAGTTGCAGACGGCGTGCAACTTCCGATGACGAGAACCCTCCTCAGACGGACGATGCGGGGTCATCTGCTCTCCTAGCCTGGCTGCTCACCGACTGAAAGAGCAGCCATGTTCACTTCCCTGTCCCCTGCCGTCAAGGCTTGGATCTTCGTCCTCGGCGTCCTCGCGACGTCCTGGGCGACCGCGAGCATCGCCGGTGGCCTTGTACTCGCGATCTCGCCACTGCTCATGACGCTGCTGATGATGTTCGTCATCACCCGCGACGGATACTCGCGACGCGGATGGCAGCAGATGGGATTCCTGCGGCTCGGTTTCCGCTGGTGGCCGGTCACTCTGCTCGTGACCGCCGGGGTCAGCGCCCTCAGTTACGCCGTCGCGGTCGCCGTGGGAGCAGCCTCACTCGACGGCCTCGCCCCCACTGCCGGTCCAGACCTCCTGAGCTTGAGCATCTCCGGACCCATCCTCGCCTTCGCGGAAGAGATCGGCTGGCGTGGATACCTTCAATCGCACCTGCGAGAGAAGACAGGACAGTTCTGGTCATGGATCATCGTCGGCGCTATCTGGGTCACCTGGCACCTCTCGTACATCCTGCTGACGCCCTTCTACCACGCTGATGGCGACCGGACCCTGGTGCTCTCGCTGTTCACTGCGAACGTCCTCGCTTTCTCTGTGCTCTTCGGGGTCCTCCGCGACGTGTCCGGCAGCATGTGGGTCGCCGTACTCGCCCACTTCGCCCACAACGCCGCATTCGCATGGATCGGCGCGAACGTCATCACCGCCGAGGACCCGATCGTCGTGAACGAATATGTCGCCGGAGACACCGGAGCCATGGTGCTCTTGGGAACCACCGTGAGCGCGGTGGCCCTGATTCTGTACTCGCGTCTCCGGAGACGTGCCACACTCACCACGGCTCCGCGCAGCGGGAAGTGATACGCCGATGAAGTGGCATGGGTACTCGGGTGGAGCGACGGCCGAGCGCTTCTCGTGGACCTTGCGTCGTATTGGTAGGGCGGGTCGGACTTGAACCGACGATCGTTGGGTTATGAGCCCACTGCCTTAACCAGCTTGGCCACCGCCCCGTACGGGTCCCAGCCTAGCGGCCGGGCGCTCAGACCCGCGTCGCCGCGGAGTGCGTCTGTGAGTGTCCGAGATAGATGTCGGCGTTGCCCAGGAGGCCCGCCCGCTCCTCATCGCTGAGAGCTCGACGTACTTTGGCCGGAACGCCGGCGACGAGCGAGCCCGCGGGGATCTCCGTCCCGCCGAGGACGACAGCTCCTCCCGCGATGAGGCATCCTTCGCCGATGACGGCGCCGCTGAGGATCACCGACCCCATGCCCACGAGGCTTCCGTCGCCGATCGTGCAGCCGTGCACGACCGCGTTGTGTCCGACCGAGACCTTCGCGCCGATCACGACGGGGTGCCCTGCATCGACGTGGACGGAGACGTTGTCCTGGAGGTTGGAGCCAGGGCCGATGACGATCCGCGCCGAGTCTGCGCGGAGGACGGCGTTGTACCAGACGCTGGCACCCGCAGCGAGGGTGACATCGCCGACGATGCGAGCACCGTCTGCGACGAACGCGGTCGCGTCGATAGACGGCGTGCCGTTCGGCAGGGCGAGGACGGAGGCTCCAGGCGCGATGCTCATGAGGCGAGACTACCCTCACTTCCCCGGAATAACGCGGAAGTGAGCCGAGCCTCAGCTTGCTTGCGGAATGTCTGACGCTGAGTAGCGTTGTCTTCATCAGATACGAGAACCCGTTCCGGAGGAGCACAAGATGAGCAAGGCGCAGACAGTTTCCACCACCGCCATCGACCCGACCGTGGCTGCAGGGGCGGCCCAGTTCCTCTCCCCTGTCGTCCTCGGTCTCCAGGCACTGACCGTCAACGGCAAGCAGGCCCACTGGCACGTCCGCGGCGCGAACTTCGTCGGCGTGCACGAGCTGCTCGACACGATCGTCGCCCACGCCGGCGACTTCGCCGACACCGCTGCGGAGCGCATCGTCGCCCTCGGCCTGCCGATCGACGCGCGCGTGAGCGCCGTCGCGGAGAAGGCGGGTTCCACCTCCGTCGCCGCCGGCTTCGCACAGTCCGACGAGCTGATCCGCGCCGTCATCTCCGACATCGACGCGATCCTCGTCGACGTCAAAGCAGCTGTGGAGGGCCTCGACGAAGTCGACCTGACCAGCCAGGACGTCGCGATCGAGATCCAGCGTGGCCTCGAGAACGACCGTTGGTTCCTGGTATCGCACATCGCGGCCTGATCGCCGACACCATCTGAACGTAGAGAAGGGCGGCCCTCGGTTCTCCGAGGGCCGCCCTTCTCTACGTACGTGAGCGGTCAGACCGCGTGCGTGACGTATCCACCCAGAAGCGTGGAGAGCACCCTCATGGAACGCAGAGCCTCCCCCGCCGACGCACGTGGATCAGCCGCACACAGGACGATATCGGCAGGTTCGCCCGGCCTCAGCGACGTGCGCACGCTCGCTTCCAGCGCCTGGTCGAGCGTGATCCGCTCCTCCGGATGCCAGGCCCCTCGCTCGTCGGCCGTCCGTGACACTGCAGCTGAGATGGCCTGCCACGGATCGAGCGGCGCCACCGGAGCGTCAGATCCGAAGCGCAGCTGTGCCCCTGCTGCACGCAGAGACTCGAGGGGATAGCCGATCGAGGTCTGCTCCGACCAGTGCCGGTCCACCAGATCGCGATCATCGACCGCATGCTGCGGCTGAACGCTCGCGATCACGCCCAGGCGGGCGAACCGCGCCAGGTCGGTGTGTCGCACGAGCTGAACGTGCTCTATCGATCCGGCCGCGCCCGTGGTGGTGAAGGCGTCCAGCGCGGAGGTGATGGCCCTGTCACCGATCGCGTGCACGGCGACCCCCAACCCCGCACCGGTCGCACGCGTGAGGAGGTCCACCAACTCGTCGGCAGGGACCGTGAGCACGCCGAAGTTCTCCGGGTCACCGGGATACGCGTGAGAACAGGCGGCCGTCCGCGTGCCCAGCGAGCCGTCGGTGATGATCTTCAACGGCCCGACGTGCACGAGCCCGCGCCCAGCGGCCGGGACCCCGCTCTCTTCACGGAGTTCGCCCGTGCGGAGCCCGGCCCCGATGGCGCGTTCGAGATCGAACGGGTACACCGCGAACTCGACGCGATGAGAGGCGAAGCCGGCCTGAACCCGTCGTGGCCACGCCTCGGCGCTCCAGGCCATATCGAAGTCGACGAGGCCGGTGACCCCTCGTGCAGCGGCCTGCTCGCCCGCGCGCATCATCGCACGATCGCCATGGGCAGCGTCGACGGCGTTGAGGCGCCGAGAGATCTCGAATGCATCGGTCTCGCGGAGCACACCGTCCTCGCTGCGGAACGCTTCGCGAGCAAGCGCTGCACTGTTCAACCACACACTATGGACGTCGGCGTTGATGAGGTATGTGGGGACACCACCGGTAGCAGCGTCGAGGAGGTCCAGCGAAGGACGATCCGGCCACAGTGCGTCTCGGAACCCGGTCCCGACCCGTCGACCATCCGTCAACGGGGCGACACCGCTCATCGCGCCGGCAGCGGCAGCGGCAGAGTCTGCGTGTCCGAGCGGCGCGCGCTCCGATGTCAGCGCCCACTGGACGGTGTGGACGTGGTTGTCCCAGAGGCCCGGAATCGCCCACGCGCCTTCGGCGGCGAGGACCCGGCCACGCGCAGCCAGAGCACCGGCCGGCGCGATGTCGACGATGTGCCCGTCCTCGATGAAGATGTCCACCGGCTCGTCGTCCATCAGGAACTCGCGTCCTGGACCCGCGATCCGCACGGCCGTGATGGTGTCGATGGCGGCGCCGCGTTCGGTCACTGCTGAACTCCTCCTCGGCGTGCATCCTGCGCACGCCGCATCTCCGCGGCGAGAGCCGGGTTCGCGTACGGTCCGTCGGTGGAGAGCGCCGCGATCACCGTCTCGATCGTCTCCGACGGCTTGTTCTGACTGAGTTTCCTCTTGGCGACCACGCGCGTCGGCGTCAACCGGAAGCCGACGGTTCCTGCAGCGAGTCGCTCGACGTAAGCCGGGTCGTTCGGACGCTCCCACATGCGTCGCGGCTCCGGCATCCTGGTCTCGAAGTGCGCCACGAGTCGGTCGAGCACGAGGAGGTTCTCCTCGGGTGTCAGGATCTCCGGGACGCCCGCCAGATGAACGGCGGTGTAGTTCCAGGTGGGCACCGCCGGTACGTCCCCGTACCACCCCGGCGAGATGTAGCCGTGCGGCCCCTGGAAGACGATGAGCAGTTCACGGTCCTCGGCGATCCCGAGGATCAGATCGTCGGGACGACCCACGTGACCCACCACGGTGAGGTCGTCGTGCGAGTCGTCGAGCAGCACCGCGTAGTGCGAGGCCACGAGCCCGTCGCCGCCCGAGCTCATGATCGTCGCCCAGGGGTTCGCCTCGATCACGCGGCGGATCTCGGTCACATCGGCCAGCGTGAAGCTGGGATTCTGTCGCATCCGATCAGCCTAGATCCGCGGGTCGCGGTCTGGACGGGTCATGCCTGGCAACGCGGGCACCAGTAGAGCTTCCGAGCGCCGATCTCCTCCAGCGCGATCTCGGTCCCGCAGATACGGCAGGGCAGACCAGCCCGGTGATAGACCCAGTGACGATCGTCCCGGTTGGCCATGGCAGCGCGGTAGTCCGCTCCGGTGAGACCGTCCATCGTCATCATCTGGCCCGTCTCCACGCCGATGGCGAGAAGCCGCACCCAGTCATGCCAGAGTGCACGGACGATGTCTTCGGGAACATCCCGACCCGGCGTGTGCGGGTTCAGCCTCTGCCGGAACAGCATCTCTGCGCGGTACACGTTCCCGATGCCGCTCACGACCGACTGATCCATGAGCAGGAGCGCGATGACCGTCGGCTTCTTCCTGACAGCGCGGACGAAACGCTCCTCGTTCTCGACCGGATCGCCGACCAGGGGGTCGGGGCCCAGCTTGCCGACGGTCGCGAGCATCTCCTCCGGAGTCTGCAGGACGCAGGCCGTCGGTCCTCGGAGATCGGCGGCGGTGATGTCGGTCATCAGACGCAGTCGGACCTGACCGACCGCGGGCGGGGGCCACTCCATGTCCTCGTCGGCGAGCCCCTTCGTCTGCTCGGACATGCGCACGTGCACTCGAGTGCGTCGGGGCGCGCCGATCGAGGACAACGAGTTCTCTCCCGCGTCATCGAGGATCGGGTCGTCGAGGACGGTCCCGCGCTGATTGGTCTGGCCCATGCGGCCGTTGGCGGAGGCGATGGTGGGGTCGACGACGATCTCACCGGCGAAGTCCCACGCTCCGTACAGACCGAGGTGCACCCGGAGCCACAGGTCGCCTTCCGTCTCCAGGAACATCTGCTTGCCGACCGCCTGCACGCTCACCGCGGCACGGCCGTCGAGCATGGACGCGCCCTCGGCGAATCGGCCCTGGGGGCTGGACGCACTCAGTCTCTTGCCGACGAAGTTGCGGTCGAACTGCCGAGCGATCCGGTGGACGGAATGACCCTCGGGCATGTCAGGCCCGGGGGTCCGGGAGCAGGGAGCCGTCGCGTTCGAAGTCCGCGATCTGCCCGATGCGCCGCACGTGGCGCTCGTCCCCGGAGAACGGTGTCGCGATGAAACGGTCGATGAACGACGTGACCTCGTCGTACGTGTGCTGGCGTGCTCCGATGGAGATCACGTTCGCGTCGTTGTGCTCACGGGCAAGCTCCGCGGTAGAGAGGTTCCAGACGAGTGCCGCACGCACGCCCTCGACCTTGTTGGCGGCGATCTGCTCGCCGTTGCCCGACCCGCCGAAGACGACGCCGAGCGCCTCGATGCCCGCGCGCTGGTCGGCGATGACTGCCTGGGCCGCGCGGATGCAGAACGCCGGGTAGTCGTCGACCGCGTCGTATTCGACCGGGCCGTGGTCTACCACGTCGTGTCCCGCGGCGCGCAGATGATCCTGCAGCTGCGTGGAGAAGTCGAGGCCCGCGTGGTCGGTGGCGATGTGGATGCGCATGTGTCCCATCCTAGAAGCGCGCGCGGGTCACCGAGAGGTCACGGGGCAACACCCGCGGCGGCCGGCTTGAAGCCCGCACGGATGTTCTCGCAGCAGCCGGGGCGGCACACGTCAAACCCGCCGGGGAGGGAGGTCACGTGAGCGCGCTCCTTGTTCGGGCGACCCTGGAGGCGCTCCTCGATCAGATCCACGATGCCCGCGACGAACGTCGGCGACACACCCGGTGTGGGGGTGCGTGTGAACGAGAGTCCCGCTTCCTCCGCGGCTTCGGCCGCCTCAGTGTCGAGGTCCCACAGCACCTCCATGTGGTCGCTCATGAATCCCACCGGAACGACCGCGACGGCCTTGCGTCCACGCTCGGGCAGTTCGCCGATCACGTCGCAGACATCGGGCTCGAGCCACGGCTGCGAGGCGGGACCGGAGCGGGACTGGTAGACGAGCTCCCATGAGACGTCAGCAGCCGCCGGAATGGTCTGGCGGACGCGGTCCATGACCCACGCGGCGACAGCCAGATGCTGTGCGGCATAGGCACCGCCCTCACCCCACTCGATGTCGCGGGCGCCTGAGCGCTCTGCATCGGCCGTGGGGATGCTGTGCGTCGAGAAGAGGATCTGGATGTCCGCAGCGGCGACGCCCTCCGCGAGGAAGCCCTCGATGGCCTCACGGACACCCGTCTCGAACGCCTCCACGAAGCCGGGGTGATCGTAGAAGGGGCGGATCTTGTCGATCGTGACGGTCTCACCCAGCCCGGTCTCCTCCAGGATGCGGGCGAAGTCCTCGCGATACTGGCGGCAGCTGGAGAACGAACTGTAGGCACTCGTGGCGAAAGCCAGGAGCGTGTTGTGCCCGTTGGCCGACGCCTCGGTCACGACCTCTTCCAGGTAGGGCGCCCAGTTGCGGTTGCCCCAGTAGACGGGGAGCGTGATCCCACGCTCGGCGAGAGCGTGCTCCAGCGCCTCTTTGAGAACGCGGTTCTGGCCGTTGATCGGGCTCACCCCGCCGAAGTGGCGGTAGTGGTGCGCGACCTCCTCGAGCCGCTCGTCGGGGATGCCACGTCCGCGAGTCACATTCCTGAGGAACGGGATCACATCCTCCTGACCCTCCGGCCCGCCGAAGCCGGCGAGCAGGATCGCGTCATAGGCGACCGGTGTGGTCACGAAGGGGGCACCGCCCGAGGCAGCAGGCGAAGCAAAGGGAACGACATTCGGCTCGATCGCAGTCACCCGTCCATCCTCCCACCTCCGCAGACCACCGGAGTTCGCCTGTGCGCCGTTTCTATGCTCATTCACTGCACCGCGATTGCGAAGGGGCATTCCTCGCACTGGCGTAGGCTGTCATGGTTGCCGTCGGCGCCAACTGCGCCCAGCCCCGGTGACATCCCCTCACCCCTGGGAGTACAGCTGTGCCTGGAGAGAACCTCACCCGTATCGAAGCGCAGGAGCGCCGCGACGTCATCGACACGCAGTCCTACGAAGTCGCCCTCGATCTGACCAAGGGCGCCGAGGTCTTCGGCTCTCGAAGCGTGGTGCGCTTCACCGCAACGCCCGGGAGCTTCACCTTCATCGACCTGATCGCTCGCGAAGTGCGAGAGATCTCCCTCAACGGCGAGCAGCTCGACCCGGACAGGGTCTTCGCAGACTCGCGAATCACGCTCGAGGGGCTGCAGGCGGAGAACGTCCTCGTCGTCGACGCCGACTGCGAGTACACGAACACCGGGGAGGGACTGCACCGTTTCGTCGACCCCGTGGACGGCGAGGTCTACCTGTACTCGCAGTTCGAGGTGCCCGACTCGCGCCGGGTGTTCGCCGTCTTCGAGCAGCCCGACCTCAAGGCGACGTTCCAGTTCACCGTGACGGCGCCGGCTGCGTGGAAGGTCGTCTCCAACTCCCCCACGCCCGAGCCGATCGTGCACGACGACGACGCCATCGCCACGTGGGGCTTCGAGCCGACGCCGCGAATCTCCTCCTACATCACGGCCCTCGTCGCAGGCCCGTACGAGTCGACCTTCTCGGAGTTGACGAGCGCTTCCGGTCGTGTCATCCCGCTCGGGGTATACGGCCGCAAGAGCCTGTGGCAGCATCTCGACGCGGACTACATCTTCGACAAGACCCGTGAGGGCTTCGCCTACTTCGAATCGAAGTTCGGCGTTCCGTACCCCTTCGCGAAGTACGACCAGCTCTTCGTACCGGAGTTCAACGCCGGCGCCATGGAGAACGCGGGAGCGGTCACCTTCACCGAGACCTACGTCTTCCGCAGCAAGGTCACCGACGCCGTCAAGGAGCGTCGCGTCGTCACGATCCTGCACGAGCTGGCCCACATGTGGTTCGGCGACCTCGTCACCATGAAGTGGTGGAACGACCTCTGGCTGAACGAGTCGTTCGCCGAGTGGGCTTCGACCATCGCCACGGCGGAAGCCACCGAGTGGACCGAGGCGTGGACCACCTTCAACGCCATGGAGAAGACCTGGGCCTACCGCCAGGACCAGCTCCCCTCGACGCACCCGATCGTCGCTGAGATCAACGACCTCGAAGACGTGCAGGTGAACTTCGATGGGATCACCTACGCCAAGGGTGGCTCCGTCCTGAAGCAGCTGGCCGCGTGGGTCGGCATCGAGGCGTTCTTCTCGGGTGTCTCGCAGTACTTCCAGAAGCACTCCTGGGGAAACACCGAGCTCAGCGACCTGCTGTCCGAGCTCGAGGCCACCAGCGGCCGCGACCTGAGCACGTGGTCCAAGAAGTGGTTGGAGACGGCCGGCGTGAACACGCTCGAGCCCGTCATCGCCGAGGGCCACGACGGCACGATCTCGCGCTTCGCGATCACGCAGACCGCTCCCGCGGACTACCCGACCATCCGTCCACACCGCCTCGGCATCGGCTTCTACACGCTGACGGACGGCTCGCTCACCCGCACGCACTACCTCGAGGTCGACGTCGACGGCGACCGGACCGAGATCCCGGAGCTGCAGGGCCTCGCCCGCCCCGACCTGGTGCTCCTCAACGACAACGACCTCGCGTACGCGAAGATCCGCCTCGACGAGAAGTCCTTGGCCACCGCGATCGCGCATCTCGCCGACATCCACGACCCCCTCGCCCGCTCGCTCGTCTGGGGCGCGGCGTGGGACCAGACCCGCGACGCCGAGACCGGCGCCTCCGAGTACCTCGACCTCGTGCTCGGCAACATCGGGCGCGAGACCGAGTCGACCACGGTCCGCACCACGCTCGCGCAGTTGCGCACCGCGGCGAACCTCTACGTGGCGCCCGCCGACCGCGAGGCTGCGCGCCTCAAGGTGGCGGACGGACTGTGGAACCTCGCCGAGTCGGCCGAACCCGGCAGCGACAGCCAGTTGCAGTTCGTCACGGCCTTCGCCAACGCGCTGGTCACTCCGGAGCACGCGGGCATCGTCGGACGCCTGCGTTCCGGTGAGGACACGCTCCCGGGCCTGGAGATCGACGCCGACCTGAACTGGCAGCTGCTCGTGGGTCTCGCCACGATCGGCGCGACGGACGCCGCGACCATCGACGCTGCTCTCGCCGCAGACAACACCGCCAAGGGCGGGGAGTTCGCCGCCCAGGCACGTGCGTCCCTGCCTGACGCCGCCTCCAAGAAGGCCGCGTGGGCGTCGCTGATCGAGCGCGATGACGCCCCGAACACGATCGTGCGTTCCGCTGCGCTCGGGTTCACCCACCCGGCAGGGGCTGCGGTGCTCGAGCAGTTCGTCCCGGCGTACTTCGACATGCTCATGCCGATCTGGGAGTCGCGGACCTACCAGATCGCGCAGTACCTCATCGTGGGGCTGTTCCCGACGGCACTGGCTGACACCGCTCTGCGCGATGCGACGCGTGGGTGGCTCTCGGCGCACCAGGACGTCGCCCCGGCTCTGCGACGCCTCGTGCTCGAGAACCTCGCCGATGTCGAGCGTGCCCTGGCCGCGCAGGCTCGCGACGCCGAGGACTGACCCCGCGCATCTGCGATAACGGAGACCATCCGCTCCGATCCCCGCGTGTCCACCCATGACACGCCGCGATCGGGCCGGATGGTCTCCGTTTTGACGCGGCAGCCCACCCAGCCCGCACAGAGGCCCGCTCGCTAGGATCGTGGGTGATGATTCTTCCCTCCACTGTCACGGAACCTCCCGCGGAGACGCCCCTCCCTGAAGGAGTGCAGGCGCTCCTCGCCTGGCTCGGCGAGGTCGGTATGAAGGCACTCGCTGTCGCCATCATCATCGTCAGCTGCATCGCGATAGGGCTCGTCCTGCGGCTCGTCATCCGACGCGTGGTGCACCGGATCGTCGACAGCGCGAAGAACAAGGCATCGGTCGATGACACCCAGGCACTCGAGCGCTCCCCGCTGGCCGACATGCGCCTGGTGCAACGCACGCGCACGCTCGGCACGATCCTGCAGAACATCGTGAACGTGATGCTGGTCGTGATCGCGATCGTGCTGATCGTGAACGCGATCGACAACAGTCTGCTCGGTTCCCTGACGCTGCTGACCGCGGCAGTCGGTGCGGGCCTCGGTTTCGGCGCGCAGAACATCGTCAAGGACGTCCTCAACGGCATGTTCCTCGTCGCCGAGGATCAGATCGGCATCGGCGACGTGGTCGATCTCGGTCTCGCGAGTGGTGTGGTCGAGTACGTGAGCGTGCGCATCACCCAGGTTCGTGACGTCAACGGCACCCTCTGGTACGTGCGAAACGGCGAGGTCACGCGCATCGGCAACATGTCGCAGGGGTGGGCGCGCTCCATCATCGACATCGGCGTGCCGGCAGACTCCGACCTCGAACAGGTCGAGCACATCATGCTCGAGACCGCGCAGGGGCTGTCGAAGGACCCGAAGTGGCGCACCCGCATCATCGAGAAGCCCGAGCTGTGGGGGCTGGAGTCGATCGACGGAGACGCGCTCGTGGTGCGCATCGTCATCAAGGCCCGCGCCAATGCCAAGGACGACGTCGCGCAGGAGCTGCGTCGCCGCCTGCGTGCTGCCCTCCTCGAGAAGGAGATCGGAGTGCCCCGTATGGTCGATGTGGTGCCGACGGGACTCGACGGTGCGCGGCGGGTCCGCGGCGCGAATCCACCCAAGACCCGGCCGAACGCCGTGACCGGCGTGCCCATCGTCCCTGATCGGGGCATCTGGCGCCGGAAGAAGCCGAACGACGACGGGAGCACCCAGAAGTGACCTTCTACGACGAGATCGGCGGTCACGAGACCTTCCAGAAGATCGTGTCCGTGTTCTACCGCGAGGTCGCGCTCGACCCGGTGATGAAGCCGATGTACCCGGAAGAGGATCTCGGTCCCGCCGAGGACCGGCTCCGGATGTTCCTCGAGCAGTACTGGGGCGGTCCGACGACGTACGGCGAGACCCGCGGGCACCCGCGGCTGCGCGTGCGGCACATGCCGTTCCACATCGACGCGGACGCGCGGGACCGTTGGCTTCGTCACATGCGCACCGCGCTCGACGAGGCGCAGTTGTCTCCCCTGCACGAAACGACGCTGTGGGACTACCTGGAGCGCGCGGCCTATGCCATGGTGAACACACGCGAACCTTCCGGGATCGGCGCCGGACCCGGCGGCCGACCCACGCTCGAGACCCGCTCACGTCAGGAATCAACGGAGACCCCATGACGAAAAAGCCCCTGTCTGCAGACGTCCTGGTGATCGGATGGGGGTTGGCCGGCCTGGTCGCCGCTGCCGAGGCGCTCGATGCCGGGCGGCGCGTCATCCTGGTAGATCAGGAACCGCGCACGAACCTCGGTGGGCAGGCCTGGTGGTCGTTCGGAGGGCTGTTCTTCATCGACTCCCCCGAGCAGCGGCGCCTCGGCATCAAGGACTCGTTGGAACTGGCGACCCAGGACTGGTTGGGCAACGCCGGCTTCGATCGACCGGAAGATGAGTGGCCCCGGCGATGGGCCGAGGCATACCTGCAGTTCGCCGCCGGGGAGAAGCGCGCGTGGCTCCGTGAACGTGGGGTCGGTTTCTTCCCTGTCGTGGGTTGGGCGGAGCGCGGCGGATACGGCGCTATCGGACCTGGCAACTCCGTGCCCCGCTTCCATATCACGTGGGGCACCGGCCCGGGAATCGTCGCGCCATTCGCCGCAGCGGTGGAGCAAGGCGAGCGTGAGGGGCGTCTGACCGTTCTCCCCCGCCACCGGGTGTCCGAGCTGCTGGTGACCGACGGAACCGTCACCGGGGCACGCGGGCAGATCCTCGCGACGAGCGGGTCGAAGCGTGGTGAGCCTTCATCGCGCGAGGTCATCGACGATTTCGAGATCGCAGCGGCCGCGACCATCGTTTCCTCGGGCGGCATCGGTGGAAACCACGACCTTGTACGCGCCGCTTGGCCCGCGCGCCTCGGCACTGCACCGGAGCACATGCTCACCGGCGTCCCTGCGTACGTCGACGGCTCGATGCACGGTGTGAGCGAAGCCGCCGGTGCCAGACTGATCAACGGCGACCGGATGTGGCACTACGTCGAAGGCATCGCCAACTGGGATCCGGTGTGGCCGTCGCACGGGATCCGCATCCTCCCGGGGCCGTCCTCGCTCTGGTTCGACGCTACCGGCGCCCGCCTTCCCGTACCGCTCTTCCCCGGATTCGACACTCTCGGAACTCTCGCTCATCTGCGCACGACCGGGCACGACCACTCCTGGTTCGTCACGTCGCGCCAGATCGTCGAGAAGGAGTTCGCCCTCTCCGGAAGCGAGCAGAACCCCGACCTCACCGGGAAGGACGTGAGCCTCCTGCTGAAGTCCCGCCTGGCGAAGGGCCCCACCGGGCCGGTGCAGGCATTCCTCGACGAGGGTGAGGACTTCATCGTGGAGAACGACCTCGATTCGCTGCTGGAGCAGATGCAGAAGCACCCCGGCGGCGAGGTGCTGGACATCGACAACGTGCGGCGCGAGGTGATCGCCCGCGACCGCGAGATGGAGAACGACTTCACGAAGGACGCGCAGATCGGCATGCTTCGTTCTATGCGCAGCTACCGCGGTGACAAGCTCATCCGGACCGCGGCTCCGCACCGTCTGCAGGATCCTGCGGCGGGGCCGCTCGTCGCCGTGAAGCTGCACGTTCTCACACGCAAGTCGCTCGGAGGGATCAACACCGACCTCCAAGGGCGCGCGCTGAGCGCGGTCGGAGAGCCGATTCCCGGACTCTACGCTGCCGGCGAAGCGAGTGGGTTCGGTGGTGGCGGTGTGCACGGCTACCGAGCACTCGAGGGCACCTTCCTCGGTGGGTGTCTGTTCTCGGGTCGCACCGCCGGGCGGGCTGCAGCACTCGGGGGGTGATATCAGCCCCGGGCTTTCCGGGTGATCCTCCTCGGGGCAGCCATCCTGCTTGTTCGGGGTAACCCGAAGCGGCGTCGGCTGGCCTCGAATCGTCGCGTGCTGCTCCCTACTGTGGGCTCGTGCGCATCCTCTGCATCCTCAGTCTCTTCACCGCATCGATCCTCGGCGGTACGCTCTCCGCCTCCGCTTCCCATGAGTCAACAGGGTCCGAACGCGCGGTCGAGACCTATGCCGACGCGTTCGCGACGCCCGGAGTCGCAGCGGCAGTCATCTCGGACGGTGACGTCGACGTGATCGTGCACGGCCGTGACGGAGCGGGCGACCCGATCACTCCGCAGACGCCGTTCCGCATCGCGTCGATGAGCAAGTCGATCACGGCGACGGCGATCATGATCCTGGTACAGGATGGGGCGCTGGCGCTCGATGACCGCGTCGTGGAGCGGCTCCCCGAGTTCACGATGATCGATCCGAGGCATCGAGACATCACGATCAGGCAGCTCTTGTCTCATACGTCGGGATTGTCCCTGCAGACGAACGACGAGTTCTCGCTGCCTGCGCCGCGGAGCACGCGCGCGGTGGTGTCAGAACTCACAGGACGACGACTGGCCGCGGAACCGGGAGCTCGGTTCGAGTACCACAACACGAACTTCTCGCTGGCGGCGCGCATCGTCGAGGTCGTGTCCGGGCAGAGCCTGGACGCGTTCCTCCGTCAGAGGCTCTTCGTCCCCCTGGGAATGCTCGATTCCCGAAGCGTCGACGCCTGTGATCAGCGTGTCGACGGGCTCGCACCCGGGTTCTCCGTGGTGCTCGGGGTCGCCTACGTCATGCCGGAGATGCCGGGCCGGTGCGGTGGGAACGGCGGTGTGGTCTCGACTCTTTCCGACATGGTGCGGTGGCTGCGCTTCAACCAAGGCGACGTCGGCGCGGTGATCCTGGATCCGGCTCTGCGGAAGGAGCTGCATTCCGTGCAACCGGGCGCCGTGTCGTATGCCCTGGGCTGGCAGAACCGCGGACCAGATGGAGAACCCGCGGCTGACATCCTGTCGCACGGGGGCACTCTGGCGACGTTCGGCGGGTCGATGGCCTTCGACACCTCCACGGGGATCGCAGCCGTGGTGCTGACGAACGGGGTCGGCTCCCCCGGCGAGCTGGTGCAGTACTTGATCGAAGGCGGCGCGATCGCGGCGACGTTCGAGAATCCGCTCGATGTCGTCAATGGGATTCTCCTGGCGGCGACGGCATTCGCGGCGATCGTTCTGCTCGTCACGACGCTGAGGGCGCCGCGGTGGGCGAAGCGAAGGCAGGGAGCTGGTCGGTCACGGGTCGGCGCCAGGCTCATTCCGTTCGTACTCGTCATCGTCGCCGGGTTGTTCGTCCCGCTGTTGCCGGCGCTGCTCGGGGGGTCCGTCGACTGGCAGTACTGGGTGATCGACCTCTGGCTGTTCCCCCTGCTGGACGCTCTCGGGCTCGTGCTCATCCTGGGTGGCACAAGCGCCCTGGTGAGCAAGATCGTGGCGCTCCGGTTGGCCTCGCCGGTCCCCCGGATATCTCAGCCTGCCGAGCCGGTGTCGCGGACGCTCGTGAGTCCCGAGGCGACGGGTCCTCGAGAGAGCACATGACCGCGCCGGAAGGCAAGGCGTGTCCAACGCCCCGACTTCGATACCCGCACCTGCTCCTCGCCGGAGATGAATCCCATCGCATCGGCAGCGAACGCGATCCCCCGGGGCAGGCCTTCGAGGTCGGCGTCGGGCTCGCCCCAGATCGCCGCACGCAGCGCACGGACGGCCTCTTCACCGGAGCCGGGGGCTGCGCCGCGGGCGACGGCGGAGATGCCCCATTGCGCGCGCTGCGCGATCGTGGAGGCGTCGAGCACAGCCAAGGGCTCCCAGGCGCCTCGGGGCGGTGCGACGCCCGCCCAGGCAGGCGAGAGCCCTGTCTCCGGAAGGCCGAGCTGTCGCGGCTCGTCGGTCTGGGTGAGCTGGACGACCACGACATCGCACTCGAGCTCGGGGTCGGCATGAACGATCCGCATCGCGAGAATCGTCGGTGTCTGATCGAACAGTCCGTGGGGAGCCAGCGCTGCCGTCGTGAGGGCGAGCACCCCGTCAGCCGCCTGGAGCCGCACGCCCTCGTCCGTGATCCGTGTCGCGCGTCCCACGAACGTCAGAACGTCCTTCGCTGTGTCCGGGTCGGCGAGGAGGAGGTGATGCGGCACGCGTTCTAAACTACCAACGGAGCGGCGCCTCGGGGCGCGGAGAGGAACAGATGAGCACGGACGAGCACGCCATCCGGACCGTCGAGAGTCTGCTCGAGGTGCTCGATCTCGATTCGACGCAGGCCCGGACTACGGAGGACATCTTCACCGGGTCGTCGCACCCGATGCCGAGCGGACGGATCTACGGCGGACAGGTTCTCGCTCAGGCGCTCCTCGCCGCTGAACGCACGCTCCCGGAGGACCGGGCCGCGCACTCGATGCACGGCTACTTCCTGCGGCCCGGTGATGCGAGCCAGGGCCTCACGATCTCGGTCGACCGCATCCATGACGGACGCTCCTTCTCGACGCGCCGTGCCCAGGCGTACCAGAACGGTGTGCCGATCTTCTCGATGATCGCCTCATTCCAGGACGCGGACCCCGGTGTCGAACATGCGGCATCGATGCCGGAAGGCGTTCCCGCCCCTGAGGAGCTGGCGCCCGACGAGGACCGCGTTCAGGGCCTCCCCGGGGGAACGGTGCGGATGCTGAGCGAGCGAGCTGCGGACGTCCGTCATGTCGACTCTCCGCTATATCTGCCGAGCGACGACGAGCGTGCACCGCAGCAGGCCGTGTGGATGCGCCTGCGAGCTCCGCTCCCTGACGACCAGCGCCTGCATCGCGCCGCTCTCGCCTACCTCAGCGACATGACGATCCAGGAGTCGATCCTTCGGGCTCACGGGGTCTACTGGGCGCTTCCTGGGCTCAAGGTCGCGAGCCTCGATCACGCGATGTGGTGGCATCGGCCGGCGCGGGTGGACGAGTGGCTGCTGTACGTGCAGGAGTCGCCGAACGCACGCGGCGGACGGGGACTCGCCACGGGCCGGATCTTCACCCGCGATGGCGAGTTCGTGGCGAGCGTCGCCCAGGAGATCATGATCCGCGTCCCCGACGATCAGGGCTGACACCAGGGCCGACGCGTCTGTCGGGCTCGACTGGCCCAGCTGGCTTGACGAGCGGGCGGCTCTTCGGTCGAGGCGCGCTGCGACAGGGGTCGCGGCCGGAATCAGCGGTGGGTGTACTCGATCGATTCGCCGACGTACGGCTCCCAGACGTCGCGCATCTCCTGCGTGAGCCGGGTCGGGCGGCCGGTCTGCGCGTCGACGAGGACGATGATCGCCGTCGACCGCGCATAGATCTGCCGAGGTTCCGCCGTCGGGTCGTTGTGCACTTCGTAGCAGACTTCGACGCTGGAGCCACCGAGTTTGCCGAACCACATCTGCACTTCGAGCGGTCGCCGCTGGTAGGGCACGGGCGCGAGGTACTCGATCTCCTGGCGAGCGATCAGCGTGAGGATCCCCTCGTCGATGCCCGAGTCGAGCACCGCCGTCGACGGAGCCTCTTCGCCGGGGCCCGCACGCCAGAACGCTCGCACGCGAGCCTCCTCGAGCAGTTTCAGCATCGAGGTGTTGTTGACGTGGTTGAAGGCATCCAGATCGCCCCAACGGAGCTGGATCGGGATGTGCAGGCGGGGCCCCGGCGTCGTGGTCATGCGGTCGTCAGTCGCGAGTCAGCTTGCGGTGGGTCGAACGATGCGGCTTGGCGGCATCGGCCCCGAGACGCTCGATCTTGTTCTCCTCGTAGGCCTCGAAGTTGCCCTCGAACCAATACCACTGGTCCGGCTTCTCGTCGGTTCCCTCGTAGGCGAGGATGTGCGTGGCGATGCGGTCGAGGAACCACCGGTCGTGGGTGATCACCACGGCGCAGCCGGGGAACTCGAGCAGCGCGTTCTCGAGGGAGCTCAGCGTCTCGACGTCGAGGTCGTTCGTGGGCTCGTCGAGAAGAAGCAGGTTGCCACCCTCCTTGAGGGTCAGCGCGAGGTTGAGGCGGTTGCGCTCACCACCGGAGAGCACGCCGGCCTTCTTCTGCTGGTCCGGGCCCTTGAAACCGAATTTCGACACGTAGGCACGGGAGGGGATCTCCGTCTTGCCGACGGTGATGTAGTCGAGGCCGTCCGAGACGACCTCCCACAGCGTCTTGTTCGGGTCGATGTTGGAGCGGGACTGGTCCACGTAGCTGATCTTGACCGTCTCACCGATCTTCAGATCTCCGCCGTCGAGCGGCTCGAGGCCGACGATGGTCTTGAACAGCGTCGTCTTTCCCACGCCGTTCGGGCCGATGACACCGACGATGCCGTTCGGCGGCAGGCTGAAGCTGAGTCCGTCGATGAGCGAGCGACCGTCGAAGCCCTTCTTCAGGTTCTTGGCCTCGATGACCACGCTTCCGAGACGCGGGCCCGCAGGAATCTGGATCTCTTCGAAGTCGAGCTTCTTGGTCCGCTCCGCCTCGGACGCCATCTCCTCGTACCGGGCGAGACGCGCCTTCGACTTGGTCTGACGGCCCTTCGCGCTCGACCGGACCCACTCGAGCTCCTCCTTGAGGCGCTTGGCGAGCTTGGCATCCTTCTTGCCCTGGATCTCGAGGCGTTCGCCCTTCTTCTCCAGGTACGTCGAGTAGTTGCCCTCGTAGCCGATCAGGCGGCCGCGGTCGACCTCGGCGATCCACTCGGCCACGTGGTCGAGGAAGTACCGGTCGTGGGTGATCGCGATGACGGCACCCTTGTACGCCTGGAGGTGCTGCTCGAGCCAGAGCACGCTCTCGGCGTCGAGGTGGTTGGTCGGCTCGTCCAGAAGCAGTAGATCGGGCTTCTGGAGGAGCAGCTTCGCCAGCGCCACGCGTCGCTTCTCTCCTCCAGAGAGGGGTGCGATCGCCGCGTCGCCGGGAGGAGTGCGGAGAGCGTCCATGGCCTGCTCGAGCTGCGAGTCGAGGTCCCAGCCGTCGGCGGCGTCGATCTCCTCCTGAAGAGAGCCCATCTCCGCGAGGAGTGCGTCGAAGTCCGCATCGGGATCGGCCATCAGCGCGGAGATCTCGTTGAACCGGTCGAGCTTCGCCTTGATCGCGATGCCGTCCTGGATGTTCTCCAGCACGGTCTTGGACTCGTCGAGTTCGGGCTCCTGCATCAGGATGCCGACGGTGAAGCCCGGAGAGAGCTTCGCCTCGCCATTCGACGGAGTGTCGAGACCCGCCATGATCTTGAGGATGGTCGACTTACCCGCGCCGTTCGGACCGACCATGCCGATCTTGGCCCCGGGGAGGAACGCCATGGTCACGTCGTCGAGGATGAGCTTCTCGCCCACCGCCTTGCGCGCACGAACCATCGAGTAGATGTACTCAGCCACCGAAAACCGCTCCTTCTGTTGGCGTCGAAGATCGACACTCCAGCCTACCGGCCCCCTGGGATCTCACCAGTCGATCGGTCGTGTGGTGCCGACGAGACAGCGACCCTCGGCGAGTTGCGGGAGGACGGCCGTCACGACCTGGCCGGTGGAAGGGCCGACCTGGCCCACGAGGCATTCGTCGCTCCCCCAGCGCACCGAGAACTGCAGACTTTCCACCGGATTGCCCACCGTGGTCTGGTCCTGGGTCACCTGCATCGAATCGCGATCGAATCCTGCGCCGATCAGCGCATCGATGTATGCCCGCCCTTCGCCGCGCTGATCGGTCGCCCAGACGCCGTCGGCGATAGCGGTGAAGAGTGGAAGGTTGTCGTCGGCGCTGCCGTCGGGCACGAGGACAGGACCAGCGGGTGCCGTCGGTTCCGCGTCCGGCGAAGCGGAGACGGAGTTCGAAGGAGACGGGGTCGCGGTCGGCGTGCAGCCTGAGAGCACTACGGCGATGGCAGCGGCGGCAGCGAGCGTGCCGGCTGCGCGCGGCGGAGGGAAGACCGATCGACGAAGCACGTGCCGAGTCTACGTCGCCTTGTGATCGCGCCCGCGTCATCGCGTCCACCCCCGCGCGCCGCCGTGCCACCCCAGGGCAGCGCGGCGTCACGCGCTCCCGGCCACCTCCACGTCCGGTGCCGACCAGGAGAGTGCGAATGCGGATGAGTAGGTCTCCGGGCCCCGCGCGTCGACGTCGTCCTCGACGGCACGCGCATCCGATGATCCGGTCGACGCGTCGGGTGCGCTGGTCTGCGGACGCGACTGCGGGCGATACGCCGTGGTCCCCCACCGAAGGTCGTGTCCGATGGCATCGGCCTCGATGTCGACGCTGGTGCCGTGCTTCCCGTTGCTCTCCCAGTTGCGGATCCTGAGACGTCCCGTGACGATGACGCTGTCGCCGGTGCGCAGCGATGCCTTGGCGTTCTCGCCGAGGTGGCGGAAAGCCGCCACGGAGTACCAGTTCGTCCCTGAGTCGGACCACGTCTGCGTCGCGGCATCGAAGCGACGGTGCGTGCTGGCGAGCCGGAAGTTGGTGACCGGGACGCCTCCCCCGGTCTGCGCCTGCGTCGGGTCGGTGGCGACCCTCCCCACGATGGTCAAGGTGTCGATCATGTTCGTGTCCTCTCGATCGCCGGATCTCTTCCGGTCTCGTCAAGCCTGCGCGGGAGCGTCGGGACGCGGGCGCCGAAAATGCGCGATCGGTGGATGGATTGCGGAACGCGAAGTGTGTGGAGAGAAAACCCCGGTGGCAGCGGAGGAACGTGCGGGCGCGAATGTCGGTGGTCGGTCATATCTTCGAACCATGAAAGGAGCACCGATGTCCGACCACCTGACCACCTCCCTGCCCGACCTCCCGTTCGCGACTCCTCGACTCTCCTCCGCGCGGGAGCACCTGGTCCGCGCTGCCGACCACCTCTGGAGGGTGCAGGATCAGCGCGATCACATCCTCGGGCATCTCCGGATCGTCGCCGATCCCCTGGGGCTGCGATACCGCGCCGAGCGGCTGCACCTCGCGACGGGCGTTTTCCGCGTCATCGGCGAGTTCTGGCGAGTCGACGACGCGATCGCTGCTCTGCGCTCGTCCTGACGAAGGCGCGATAGGCGCCACCCAAGGCCACGGGCCCTCGACAGAGTCTGATGTTGTGAAGTGCCCCCGGCAGGATTCGAACCTGCGACCAAGAGATTAGAAGGCTCCTGCTCTATCCCCTGAGCTACGGAGGCGCACGCATCTACAATATCGCGCTCCTGCCCGCCGTTCACGAAGCGCACTCCGGCCGGGAATGTCGGGACCGTCGATAGGATGGCGACATGGTATCTGCGTCCGAGAACGACCGTCTCGTATGGATCGACTGCGAGATGACGGGCCTCGATCTCGCAGTCGACGAACTCGTGGAGATCGCGGTCGTCATCACCGACTTCGAACTCAACCCTGTCGATCCAGGGTTCCAGGTGGTGATCCGTGCAAGCGAAGCCGCCCTCAAGCACATGAACGACTTCGTCACGAACATGCACGAGACGTCGGGGCTCATCGACGAGATCGCAGGCGGGCTTTCGCTCGAAGAGGCGGAAGCACAGACCCTCGCCTACATCAAACGGTTCGTTCCCCTCGAGCGCAAGGCTCCTCTTGCGGGCAACACGATCGGCACCGACCGGATGTTCCTGGCGAAGTACATGCCGCAGGTCGACCAGTGGCTGCACTACCGCAACGTCGACGTGTCGAGCATCAAGGAGCTGTCGCGCCGTTGGTACCCGCGGGTGTTCTTCCAGGCGCCCTCGAAGGACGGCGGTCATCGTGCTCTCGCTGACATCCTGGAGTCGATCAGGGAGCTCCGGTACTACCGCGGGGCCGTCTTCGTCGATGAGCCTGGTCCGTCCAGCGACGAGGCGCGGGAGATCGCTTCGCGTACGGTGTCAGAGTTCACTCCGAACATGTAATAGACTCGTATGGTTGCCCGCTCCGGTGGGCACATGGTGGGTATAGCTCAGCTGGTAGAGCGCTGGCTTGTGGTGCCGGATGTCGCGGGTTCGAGTCCCGTTACTCACCCTCCAGAAGAAGGCCCGAATCGCAAGGTTCGGGCCTTCTTCGCGTCTGCGGCTCGAACAAGAGCGACCCTGCGAAGCCCTAGACTGACGACGTGTCGCTCGCGGTCTGGTTCTCGTTGCTGACTGCTTCCGTCGTCATCAGCTTCACGCCGGGAGCCGGCGCGATCAACACGATGTCGAATGCGATGAATCAGGGGTGGCGTCGTTCCATCTGGGGAATCGTCGGCCAACAGATCGCCCTGATCGTCCATGTGGCGGTCGTCGCCGCGGGGGTCGGGCTCCTCGTCTCCCGCTCGGAGATCCTCTTCAACGGCATCCGCTATGCCGGCGCGGCCTACTTGGTGTTCCTCGGCCTCCGTCTGATCCTCACGAAGCCGACCGTGGCGATCGAGGACGCACCTGTTCCGGTCGACTCCCGGGAGAATCCGTGGTCGATGATCCGTCGCGGATTCTGGGTCAACCTGCTCAATCCCAAGGCGATCGTGTTCTTCCTGGCCTTCATCCCCCAGTTCGTCAGACTCGATCAGCCCCCGCTCCCCCAGTACCTCACGCTCATCGCGACCGTGATCGTGGTCGACGTGATCGTGATGTGGGGATTCTTCGCGGCCGCCGCACGCCCGTTCCGTCGTCTCACACGGACCGTCCGCGGACAGAGAGTGCTCAACACCGTCTTCGGCGGCCTCTTCATCGTGGTCGCCGCGATTCTCGTTCTGCTCCACTGAGCGCTGCCGCCCCTAGGCTGGAGGGGATGGACATGGATGCAGCCGCCTTCGAAGAGCTCGTGATCGACGAGCTCGATCTGCTCCCCGACGACATGGTCGAAGGGCTCGACAACGTGGTGTTCGTCGTGGAGGACCGCCCCGAGGACGGCAGCCTCGATCTGCTCGGTCTCTATGACGGACTGGCGCTGACGGAGCGGACTCAGTACGGGATGGGCGAGCTTCCCGATCGAATCGTCGTCTACCGCGAACCGCATCTTGCCCAGTGCGAGACGGAGCAAGAACTCCGCGACGAGATCCACACGACCCTGGTGCATGAGATCGCGCACTTCTACGGCATCGATGATGCGCAGCTGCACGAGATGGGCTGGGCATGACGATACCTGCGACGGTGCCTGACCTCGAGGAGGTGACAGGCCTCAGCGCGGCGCCACTCGAACCATGGGAGGTCGTCGTCTGGAACGACCCCGTCAACCTCATGAGCTACGTCGTCCGCGTCTTCCGGACGTACTTCGGCTACTCCCTCGATCGCGCGACGACGCTCATGCTCGCCGTGCATCACGACGGGCACGCGATCGTCGCCACGGGGCCTCGAGAGACCATGGAGGTCCACGCCCAGGCGATGCACGACTACGGCCTCTGGGCGACAGTGCGGAAGTCGTCCTCGTGACCGCCGACCACATCATCGTCACGATCAGTGTCATCGAGGAGCTCCACCTGGCACAGCTCGTGGACGACTTCCTCGAACTCATCGAAGAGTCACGGAACGTCGGGGATCCGGCCGTCGACCGCCTGACGCCCAACCCGTACCCCGGTGACCCGCACGCCGCTGCCGACTTCGCAGGGAGCACTCGCGACGATCTGCTCGATCGGCGACTCGCCGACGCGCGTCGGATGCGAGCGTCGCTTCAGAAGGTGTCGGACCCCGCTGCAGAGCTCATGGATGCAGGTGCCGTCCGCACTCGCGACATCGTGATCACCGCGGGCGAACTCGACGCGTGGCTCCGCACAGTGGCAGCCCTCCGTCTCGTGATCGCTGATCGTCTGGGCATCACGTCGGACGAGCACACCACATCAGACGGCCGTCACGATGTGTACGACTGGCTGGGCTATCGCCTGGAACTTCTCATCCAGGCGGCAGACGAAGCCGAAGCGGGTGAATAGTCAGGGCACTTCGACGATGCGCGTGGCCAGGGAGCGAGGATCGTCCCTCTCGACGTGACGGCGTTCCTGTGCTGCCCAGCGGTCCCAGTGGGGACGATAGGTGTCGCCGTCGCGAGCGAGAGCGCGCGCCTTCCGCGAGCTCTCCGCCGACTCCACCCAGACTCGGACGTCCGCGAGACCCGCCGTCGAGGGGCGAAGGATGCCGCTGCCCTCGACGATCACTCCGAGGGAGGGGTCGACGGCGTGACTCTCCGCCTCCGCCTGTGCCTGCCAATCCCAGCGACGCCAGGTGCCGATGTAGCCGCGTCCGTGCGGCCCGAGGATCCACTCGCGGGCGCGCTCCACGCCTCCGTCGAGGCCATCCCAGCCCGGATAGAGGGAATCCAGGGCGATGAGCTGCACGTGCCCGACGACGGGCCACCGTCTCACCAGCAAAGAGGCAAGCGTGGACTTGCCGGCCCCGCTGCCACCGTCGATGAGAACCACAGGGTTCGCAGCTGCGACGGCGCGGACGTCCTGCTCGATCAGCGCCGCGGCGTGCTCGAGCGCGACCGCGACCGGATCGTCACTTCTTGAGGGCACGGATGATGCGAGTGAGTGCGCGTCCGGTGACCCAGACGAACGGGACGGCGACCACGAGCAGCGTGACGATGTTCGGCTCGAAGCGCAGTCCCTCCTCGCGACGCACGTACACGCCGACCGGGACGGAGACACCTCCACCGCCGCCACCCTCGCCGCCGTCTCCGCTGCCCCCACCGAAGCCCGAGTATGTGAACGCCACCGGAGTGATGCTCACGCCACCGACGTCCTGCGGTTCTCCGTACGCGCTCTTCACCCCGAAGGACGCAGCGTTCTTTCCGAGTTCCAGTGCAATGTTCGGCATACCCCCACGCTAGTCCAGGAACTGCGCGGGCGTGGGATCAATCCACCCCGTGGGCTTTCGGGTGCTGAGCGGCTCCTCGGCCGTCACCACGACCGATATGCCGAGCGCGACTGATCGTCGCCGTACCGAACCGGGCCACGGCTTCGTCGACGGCGCCCTCGACTCTGCGCCAGTCCTCATCGTCATCCCAGAGCGCCAGGCCACCGCCGCCGGCAGGACGCAGGTTCTCGGCGCGAACACCCACCAGCCTGACGGGGTCGCGCCGGTCGATCTGCTCGAACAGCGACTGCGCGGCCTCGCCGATGCGTTGACCCACCGCGGTGGGCTCGCTCAAGGTCTGGGAGCGATTCACCGTGCGGAAGTCGTCGAAGCGGATCTTGATGGCGACCGTCGACGTCTCCCACTCCGCACGTCGGAGCCGCGCAGCGACCCGATCGGCGAGCCGCAGCAGCTCGGCCCGCAGGAATGGTCGGTCGAGGATGTCGTGCTCGAAAGTCTCCTCGTGGCCGACACTCTTCTCCACTCGCTCCGTGTGCACCGCCCGTGGATCCCCACCCCTGGCGAGCTCGCCGAGACGGGCGCTGAGGGCGGGGCCCACGGCACGTTCGACCATCCCGCGCGGCGCATCACGGACGTCCTGCACCGTGCGGATGCCGCGTGCCTCCAGAGCCTCCGCTGCTTTCGGGCCGACGCCCCACATGGCGCGGACCGGGCGCGGTGCAAGGAAGTCGAGAGTGTCCTTCGCTGCGACGACGAGCATCCCATCGGGCTTGGAGATCGTCGAGGCCATCTTGGCGACGTGCTTGGTCGCCGCCACCCCCACGCTGCACGTGATCCCCACCTCGTCGAGAACACGTTCCCGGATGAGTTCGGCGATGCGCGCAGGGCTGCCCCAGAGCCGACGCACTCCCTGCACATCGAGGAACGCCTCATCCACCGACAGCGGCTCGACCAACGGCGTGAACGACTCGAAGATCGCCATCACCTGTCGCGAGACCGCCTGATAGCGATGGAAGTGCGGCGGGACGATGCGCGCGGTCGGGCACAGACGCATGGCCTGAGACACCGGCATGGCTGCCCGCACTCCGTAGCGTCTCGCCTCGTAGGACGCGCTCGACACCACAGATCGACCGTCCGGCGCTCCGATGATCAGAGGCAGCCCACGGAGCGAGGGGTCGTCCAGCACCTCGACGGCGGCATAGAACGCATCCATGTCGACATGGAGGATCCGCGTACCGGAATCGTCGGCGTCGGCGGCGGACACGATCCGCCCACTGCCATCACCGTGTCCCATGCGACCATTCTCCCCTGGGCCTCGGACATGAGGCCCAGGGTGGCGTGCTACTGCGCAGCGCGCTCGAGGATGAGCTCACGGACACGGGCGGCGTCCGCCTGGCCCTTCATCGCCTTCATCACGGCTCCGATCACGGCGCCGGCAGCCTGCACCTTGCCGTCCTTGATCTTCGCCATCACGTCCGGCTGTGCGGCGAGGGCCTCGTCGATGGCGGCGATCAACGCTCCGTCGTCGGACACGACCGCGAGCCCGCGGGAGTCGACCACTTCCTGCGGCGAACCCTCCCCCGCGATGACGCCCTCGAGGACCTGACGCGCCAGCTTGTCGGTCAGCGTTCCCGCATCGACGAGCTGCTGCAGCGCGGCCACGTTCTCCGGGCTGATCAGCTCGGTCGCGTCCTTCTCCTGGCTGTTCGCGATGCGGGTGATCTCACCGGTCCACCACTTGCGCGCGGTCGCCGGAGTCGCTCCGGCGGCGATCGTCGCCTCGACGACCTCGAGCAGGCCGCCGTTGCGGACGTCCTGGAACTCCAGGTCGGTGAATCCCCACTCGGTCATGAGGCGGCGACGCCGTGCGACCGGCTGCTCCGGAAGCGCATCGCGAAGCTCCGCGATCAGCTCGGCCGCGGGCTCGACGGGCAGCAGATCCGGCTCCGGGAAGTACCGGTAGTCGTCGGCGTCCGACTTGGGGCGACCCGGCGACGTCGTGCCCGTGTCCTCGTGCCAGTGCCGGGTCTCCTGCATGATGGTGCCGCCGTCTGCGAGGATCTGCGCCTGACGCTGGATCTCGTATCGCACGGCACGCTCGACCGAGCGCATCGAGTTGACGTTCTTCGTCTCGGTGCGGGTGCCGAGCTTCTCCTGTCCCCGCGGACGCAGGGAGACGTTGGCGTCGCAGCGCAGGTTGCCGCGCTCCAGACGCGCTTCCGAGATGCCGAGGCCTCGCACGATGTCGCGGATCGCCTGCACGTAGGCCTTCGCGACCTCCGGTGCCCGGTGGTCGGTGCCGAAGATCGTCTTCGTCACGATCTCGACCAGCGGCACGCCCGCACGGTTGTAATCGACGAGCGAGTACTCGGCGCCCTGGATGCGTCCGGTCGCCCCGCCCATGTGGGTCAGCTTGCCAGCGTCCTCCTCCATGTGGGCCCGCTCGATAGGGATCGTGATGAGCGTCCCGTCCTCGAGCTCGACCTCCACCGAGCCCTCGTACGCGATGGGCTCGTCGTACTGCGAGATCTGATAGTTCTTGCCCAGGTCGGGGTAGAAGTAGTTCTTCCGGGCGAACCGACTCGACTCGGCGATCGAGCAGCCGAGAGCCAGGCCGAGGCTGATCGACGAACGGATGGCAGTCTCGTTCACGACCGGCAGCGAACCGGGGAGCCCCAGGTCGACCGGAGCGATCAGCGTGTTCGGCTCGGCGGCGTGGAAGGCCTCGTTGGCCGGGTTCGGCGCATCGGAGAACATCTTCGTGTGGGTGTTCAGCTCGACGTGCACTTCGAATCCGAGGACCGGCTCGAACAGCTCGAGCGCCTTGTCGAAGTCCATGAGCTTGGCGGCGGCCATCAGCGCTTCCCTCCTGCGAGCTGCGGTGCACGGGTGAGCAACGGCGCACCCCACGAATCGACGAGGAGCGTCTCGAGCGCTGCGCCGACCTTGTAGAGACGAGCATCCTCGCGCGCCGGAGCGATGAACTGGATGCCGACAGGGAGACCGTCCTCGTCCGACAGACCACTGGGGATGGAGATCCCGGGGACACCGGCCAGGTTCACCGGGATGGTGGTGATGTCGTTGAGGTACATCTGCAGCGGGTCGTCGATCTTCTCGCCGAGCTTGAACGCCGTGGTCGGCGCGGAGGGCGTCGCGATCACGTCGACCTCGGCGAACGCGTTCGCGAAGTCCTGCTGGATGAGCGTGCGGACCTTCTGCGCGCTGCCGTAGTAGGCGTCGTAGTAACCCGCCGAGAGCGCGTACGTGCCGAGGATGATGCGGCGCTTGACCTCGTCGCCGAATCCGGCGTCACGCGTCGCGGACATGACGTCCTCGACGGTCGGGTTGCCGTCCGGGGTCACCCGCAGGCCGAAGCGGACCGAGTCGAACTTCGCGAGGTTGCTCGACGCCTCCGCCGGGAGGATCAGGTAGTAGGCGGCGACGCCGTACTCGAAGTGCGGCGCGCCGATCTCGACGATCTCGGCGCCCTGGGCCTCCATGAGCGCGAGAGCGCTGCGGAAGGACGCCGCGACGCCGGGCTGGAAGCCGCTGTCGGGAAGCTCGCGGATCACGCCGACCTTGAGTCCCTTGAGCACATCTCCGCGTGCACCCTCTCGAGCGGCCTCGGCGAAAGAGGGCCACGCATCGCGCAACGAGGTCGAATCCTTGGGGTCGTGGCCGCCGATCGCGTCGTGCAGCAACCCGGAGTCGAGAACGGTCCGGGAGACCGGGCCGACCTGGTCGAGGCTGGAGGCGAGGGCGATGGCGCCGTAGCGGCTCACGCCGCCGTAGGTGGGCTTGACGCCGACCGTGCCCGTCACGTGCGCGGGCTGACGGATCGAGCCGCCCGTGTCGGAACCGAGCGCGAGGGGCGCTTCGAACGCGGCGACGGCTGCAGCCGAACCACCGCCGGAACCACCCGGGATGCGGTCGAGGTCCCAGGGGTTGTGCGTCGGACCGTACGCCGAGTGCTCGGTGGAGGACCCCATGGCGAACTCGTCCATGTTGGTCTTGCCGAGCGGGATCAGGCCTGCAGCGCGCGAGCGTGCGACGACCGTCGCGTCGTACGGCGAACGGTAGCCCTCGAGGATGCGCGAGCCGCTCGTGGTGGGCTGATCCGTCGTGACCAGGACGTCCTTGATGGCGAGCGGCACACCGGCCAGCGGACCGAGCTCCTCACCCGCCGCACGACGGGCGTCGATCGCTGCAGCCGCCTCGATCGCCCCCTCGTTGACGTGCAGGAACGCGTGGACGTCGCCATCGACCGCGGCGATGCGGTCGAGATGGGCCTGGGTGGCCTCGACGCTCGACACCTCGCCGGAAGCGAGCTTGGCGGCGAGATCCGCCGCGTCCAGACGGATGATGTCGCTCACTGCTCTTCTCCCAGGATCGCGGTCACACGGAAGCGGCCGTCGGCGGCGTCCGGGGCATTCTGAAGCACCTGCTCGTGCGTGAGCGTCTGCCCGACCACGTCGGGGCGGAAGACGTTGCTCAGCGGGATGGGGTGACTCGTCGCCGCCACGTCGGCGGTCGCGACCTCCGACACCTTCGCGATGTTGTCGACGATCGCGTCGAGCTGGCCCGTGAGCCGCGACACCTCGTCGTCGTTCAGCTGGATGCGTGCGAGCACACCGAGATGGCGCACGAGTTCAGGGGTGATTTCAGACACTCCCTCAGTCTAGTTGGAGCACCCGCCACTCCTCTCGCCGCTGCGCCCGCCGACATATGCTGGGCGGGTGAGCACGTTCCAGCCCCCGCGCCCGTGGACCGCCAGCTACGCCGCAGGCGTCCCGGAAGACCTGCCTCCCGTCGACGGATCGCTCGTCGACATCGTCGCCGCTTCGGCGCGCGACTATCCGGATGCCCCCGCCCTCCAGTTCTTCGGTCGCGAGACGACGTATGCGCAGCTCCAGGCCGCCATCGACCGTGCGGCGAGAGGTCTGCGTGACCTGGGGGTCCGTGCCGGCGACCCGGTGGCCATCGTGCTCCCCAACTGTCCGCAGCACATCATCGCGTTCTACGCCGTGCTGCGGCTCGGCGCGGTCGTGGTCGAGCACAACCCGCTGTACACGCCGCGAGAGCTCCGCAAGCAGTTCGAGGACCATGGCGCGAAGCACGCGATCGTGTGGAACAAGGTCGTCTCCACGGTGCAGGAGTTCCCCGCCGACCTTGCGGTGTCGAACCTCGTCTCGGTCGACGTGACCCGCGCGATGCCCCTCCTCACCCGCTTCGCTCTGCGCCTCCCCGTCGCCAAGGCCCGGGAATCCCGTGCGGCGCTCACCGAGAAGGTGCGAGGCACAGTCGCCTGGGACTCGCTGATCACGGCGGACCCTCTGCCCGCGTCGCACCCGAAGCCTGCAGCGGACGATCTCGCGATCATCCAATACACCTCTGGCACCACCGGGACGCCGAAGGGCGCTGCGCTCTCCCACCGCAACCTGCTCGCCAACGCCGCGCAGTCCCAAGCCTGGGTGCCGTCGATCCAGCGGGGCAACGGATGCGTCGTCTACGCCGTGCTGCCGATGTTCCATGCATACGGCCTCACGCTCTGCTTGACGTTCGCGATGTCGATGGGCGCCCGACTCGTGCTGTTCCCGAAGTTCGATCCCGACCTGGTCCTCGACGTCGTGAAGAAGCACCCCGCCACGTTCCTGCCGCTCGTGCCGCCGATCGCAGACCGCCTGTTGAGCGCCGCCAAGGCCAAGGGTGTCTCCCTCGACGGCATCGAGGTCGCGATCTCCGGGGCCATGGCGCTGCCCCACGAGCTGGTCGTGCCCTTCGAGGAGGCGACCAACGGCTATCTCGTCGAGGGCTACGGGCTGAGCGAGTGCTCCCCTGTGCTCATGGCGAATCCTGTCGCCGACAACCGCGTGCCCGGCACCGTCGGGCTTCCGCTGCCCGGCACCGAATGCCGGGTGGTCGACCCGGAGAATCCCACCGAGGATGTACCCGCGGGCGCAGCGGGAGAGCTCGTGGTGCGCGGGCCGCAGGTCTTCTCGGGGTACTACGGCAAGCCGGAGGAGACCGAGGCCGTGTTCGTCGACGGGTGGTATCGGACGGGCGACATCGTGACGATCGACGAGGCCGGCTTCGTGCGGATCGTCGATCGGATCAAGGAGCTCATCATCACCGGCGGCTTCAACGTCGCCCCCACCGAGGTCGAGAATGCGCTGCGCCAGCACCCTGAGGTGGTGGATGCTGCGGTCATCGGTCTTCCGAGCGAGCACTCGGGTGAGGAAGTCGTCGCGGCGATCGTCGTCGACCCCGGGGCCGAGGTCGACGTCGAAGCGATCCGCGAATTCGCTCGCAGCATCCTGACGCCGTACAAGGTCCCCCGGCGGATCTTCGTCGTGGATGAGCTCCCGAAGTCGTTGATCGGCAAGGTGCTTCGTCGGCAGGTGAAGGAGAAGCTGGTGGCCCTCAACACCGGTGCCTGAGGTCGCCCTCACAGGCGGCGAGACGCTCATCGCGCTACCCTTGGGAAGTGACCCCTGAAGATGCAGTGCTGACCGACGCCCCCGAGGACTCCCCCGCGACCCCCGGATTCGAGGAGCTCGGCATCACCGGGCCCGTCCTCAAAGCCATCAAGGACCTCGGCTACGAGACCCCGTCGCCCATCCAGGCGGCCACCATTCCGACCCTGCTCGCCGGACGTGATGTCGTCGGCATGGCGCAGACCGGCACCGGCAAGACCGCGGCTTTCGCACTGCCAGTGCTCGAACGTCTCGACGTCTCGCAGAAGACGCCGCAGGCGCTCGTGCTCGCTCCGACCCGTGAGCTCGCCCTCCAGGTGTGTGAAGCATTCGAGTCGTATGCCTCCAAGATGAAGGGCGTGCACGTCCTCCCCGTCTACGGCGGCCAGGGCTATGGTGTGCAGCTCTCCGCGCTGCGTCGTGGAGTCCACGTGATCGTGGGCACGCCGGGCCGCATCATGGACCACCTCGCCAAGGGCACTCTCGACCTCTCGCAGCTGCAGTACCTCGTGCTCGATGAAGCCGACGAGATGCTGAAGATGGGCTTCGCGGAGGACGTGGAGCAGATCCTCGCGCAGACGCCCGAAGAGAAGCAGGTCGCCCTGTTCTCCGCGACGATGCCGCCGCAGATCCGCCGCCTCGCGCAGAAGTACCTGCGGGAACCGGAAGAGATCAGCATCAAGTCGAAGACCGCGACGGGCACGAACATCACGCAGCGGTACCTCGTCGTCTCGTACGCGCAGAAGGTCGACGCGCTGACCCGCATCCTCGAGGTCGAGAACTTCGACGGCATGATCGTCTTCGTCCGCACGAAGAACGAGACCGAGACGCTGGCCGAGAAGCTGCGCGCACGCGGCTACTCCGCTGCCGCCATCAACGGAGACGTGCCCCAGGTGCAGCGCGAGCGGAGCGTGAACCAGCTCAAGGACGGCAAGCTCGACATCCTCGTCGCAACCGACGTCGCCGCCCGCGGACTCGACGTCGAGCGCATCAGCCACGTGGTCAACTTCGACATCCCCACCGACACCGAGTCCTACGTGCACCGTATCGGGCGCACCGGGCGCGCGGGACGAACAGGCGACGCGATCAGCTTCATCACCCCGCGCGAGCGCTACCTGCTGAAGCACATCGAGAAGGCGACGCGCCAGCAGCCCACGCAGATGCAGCTGCCGAGCACGGAGGACGTCAACACCACGCGTCTGAACCGCTTCGACGACGCGATCACCGCCGTGTTGTCGGAGACCGGTCGCATCGACGCATTCCGCGACATCGTGGCCCACTACGTGCGGCACCACGACGTGCCGGAGAGCGATGTCGCCGCTGCTCTCGCCGTCGTGGCGCAGGGAGACAAGCCTCTTCTCCTCGATCCCGCGAACGATGCTCTGACCAGAGCCGTCGAAGCAGACAACCGGCCTCAGCGCGAGCGCCCCGCACGCGAGCCGCGTGGCGAACGCCGTGGTCGCGGAGACTACACCGCCTACCGCATCGAGGTCGGTCGCCGCCACCGCGTCGAGCCGCGCCAGATCGTCGGCGCTCTCGCCAACGAAGGCGGTCTCGGACGTGACGACTTCGGGGCGATCAACATCCGCCCGGACTTCTCGACCGTGGAGCTTCCGTCGAACATGGATCCGTCGGTGCTGGACAAGCTCCGTGACACCCGCATCTCGGGCCGTCTCATCGAGATCAAGCCCGATCGTGGTCCGGGTGCGCGACGCAGCAGTGGGCCGCGTGATGACCGCGCAGCCGGTGGTCGGGGAGACCGTTTCGATCGTCGAGACCGTGATGAGCGCCCTGCCCGCGACAGCCGGGACGAGAAGCCCTTCCGTAAGCCGCGCCACAAGAGCTGATGCGGATCGCGCGCGGAGGCGACTGGTCGCTTCCGCGCGCGATCCGAGCACCGAGGATCAGCGAGACGTCCTTCACGCCCCTTCGTCTGCGGGCGGGAGCGCGTCGGGGCCCTGCGTCACCAGGATGTGGAACTGCGCGGCGTCGAGGATCCGGAGACCGAGGTCCTCCGCCTTCGCGAGTTTGGAACCTGCACCGGGACCGGCGGCCACGAAGTCGGTCTTCTTCGACACGCTCGACGCCGCTTTGCCTCCTGCCTTGATGATGGCCTCCTGCGCTCCTTCGCGCGTGTAGCCCTCGAGTGAGCCGGTGGCGACGACGGTCAGTCCGTCGAGCACTCCCCCCGCCGCGACGGCGGCGCCCGGTCCCGGATGGCCGGGTGTCGTCCACTGCACCCCCGCGTCCGCCCATTGCTGCACGATCTCCTGGTGCCAGTCGACCTCGAACCATGCCAGGAGCGAGTCGGCGATGATGCCTCCCACGCCCTCCACAGCTGCCAGTTCCTCGCGCGTCGCCGCGCGAATGGCGACGAGCGAGCCGAACCACTGCGCGAGCGCCCTGGCGGCGACGGGTCCGACATGGCGGATGTTCAGCGACACGAGCAGACGCCAGAGGTCCTTCGTCTTGGCCTTCTCGAGCTCGGCGAGAAGCGTGAGCGCCTGGGATGAGGGCTGCGGACCCTCGAGGCCGGACTTCTTCTCGGCCGCAGTCGGGTTCCTTCGGAACGGCGCACGCGTCTTGACGATCCCGTCCTCGTCTTCCTTGGGGAGTCCGGTCTCCGCGTCACGGACCACCAGCTCGATGGGGACGAGCTGGTCGAGTGTGAGGGCGAACAGGCCGGCCTCGGTCTCGAGCGGAGGCACTGCGGGGGATGTCGGCTGTGTCAGGGCTGCGGCGGTGACCTCGCCGAGTGCCTCGACATCGAGGGCACCACGAGAACCGATGTGCTCGACTCGCCCGCGCACCTGCGCGGGGCACGACCGGGCGTTCGGGCAGCGGAGATCGATGTCGCCCTCTTTCATCGCGCGAAGCGGTGTGCCGCACTCCGGGCACGCCACGGGCATCACGAACTCGCGCTCCGTGCCATCGCGCTTCTCGACGACAGGACCGAGGACCTCGGGGATCACGTCGCCTGCCTTGCGCAGCACGACGGTGTCTCCGATCAACACACCCTTCGCTTTGACGACGTCCTTGTTGTGCAGGGTGGCCTGACGGACCACGGAACCGGCGACGTGGGCAGGCGCCATCACCGCGAAGGGTGTCGCGCGCCCGGTGCGACCGACCGACACCACGATGTCGAGAAGTTTCGTCTGCACCTCCTCCGGCGGGTACTTGTAGGCGATCGCCCACCGCGGAGCGCGGCTCGTCGCACCGAGTTCGTCATGGAGCTCGAGCTCGTCGACCTTGACGACGATGCCGTCGAGCTCGTGCTCGATGTCATGACGGTGTTCGCCGAAGTACTCGACGAACGTCACGACCTCGTCGATCGTGTGGCACACCTGGGTGTGCGGACTCGTGGGCAGGCCCCACTCGGCGAGCAGGTCGTACACCTCGCTCTGCACTGCCACAGGAGGGTTCGACCATGCGCCGACGCCGTGCACGTAGAGGGCGAGGGACTCGATGCGCAGCATCCCGGCTTCGAGTTCGAGCCCGTTCTTCTTGTCGATCTGCTGACGCAGGCCGCCGCTCGCCGCGTTGCGCGGATTGGCGAATGCGGGGAATCGACGGGCGGCAGCGGTGCGGGCCTTCTCCTCGTCGAAGGGCTTCTTCACCCCTCCCCGTGACTCCCAGCGATCGAGTGCGTCGGCGTACGCGCGGTCGCGGAAGGCCGCCTGCGCCGCGTTGAGGCGCTCGAATGCCGCGACGGGGATGAAGACCTCTCCGCGGACCTCGACGATGGCGGGGTGCCCCTCGCCGCTCAGGCGATACGGGATCTCGGGGAGACGGAGCGCGTTCTCGGTGACGATCTCCCCCACGCGGCCATCGCCCCTGGTCGCCGCGGACGTGAGAACGCCGTTCTCGTATCGAAGGTTGATGGCGAGCCCGTCGATCTTCAGCTCCGTGAGCCAGGCGACCTCGCGACCCGCGGCGGCCTTCGTCTTCGCGGCCCATTCCCGCAGTTCGTCGATGGAGAAGACGTTGTCGAGGCTGAGCATGCGCTCGGCGTGCTCGATCGTGGCCAGGCCGGTCGCCTCAGCCGCTCCCACCATCTGCGTCGGCGAGTCCTGACCCTGAAGCTCCGGATGCAGACGTTCGAGCTCTTCGAGCCTGTGCATCCAGCCGTCGTAGGTGGCGTCGTCGACGATCGAAGTGTCGCGACCGTAGTAGGCCTCTTTCGCATCGAGGATGCGAGTGGTCAGCTCCTCGGCTTCGGTTCGGGCGTCTTCCAGCGAGATGTTCTCCGGCACTCCGTCAGTCTACGAGCGGGCACCGACACCGGAGGAAGCTACGCGCCGACGGGAACCGCGGACACCGTGGTGTCGATGGTGAACTGCCCGAGCACGCGCGTTCCGATGTAGAGCACGGCGGTCTGTCCTGGTGCGACGCCGTCCAACGGCACCTCGGGCGTCACACGGACGCCGTCGTCGGAGACCTCGGCTCTCGCAGGGACCGGTTCGGCGTGTGCGCGGATCTGCACGTGGCACTCGAACGAAGACTGTGTCGGCGCAGCGCCGGCCCAGCTGAATCGCCCTCCCGCGATCTCCGCGATCGCGAGAGCCTCCTTGGGGCCGACGACGACCGTGTTCGAGACCGGGCGCACCTCGAGGACGAAGCGCGGCTTTCCGTCTGCTGCAGGGACGCCGAGCTTGAGTCCGCGCCGCTGCCCGACGGTGAAGGCGTGCGCGCCCTCGTGCGATCCGACCACGTCACCTGCACGATCGACGATCTCGCCCGTGGCCGTGCCGACCTTCTCGGCGAGCCAGCCGCGCGTGTCGCCGTCGGGGATGAAGCAGATGTCGTGGCTGTCCGGCTTCTGCGCGACGCTCAGGCCGCGTGCTTCGGCCTCCGCTCGGACGATCGCCTTCGAGGGCGTGGTGCCGAGCGGGAAGTAGGTGTGCGCGAGCTGCTCCGCCGTCAGCACGCCCAGCACGTAGGACTGGTCCTTCGCGTTGTCCGACGCCCGGTGGAGCTCGAGGCCGCCCTCGCCGTCGATCAGCGTGGCGTAATGCCCCGTGCACACCGCGTCGAACCCCAGTTCGATGGCGCGCTCGAGAAGCGCAGCGAACTTGATCTTCTCGTTGCAGCGCATGCACGGATTCGGCGTGCGTCCTGCCTGGTACTCCGAGATGAAGTCCTCGATCACATCGTCGCGGAACCGCTCGGAGAAGTCCCAGACGTAGAAGGGGATGCCGAGCATGTCGGCGGCGCGGCGAGCATCCAGGGCATCCTCGATCGTGCAGCAGCCGCGACTGCCCGTCCGCAGCGTTCCGCCGGCACGGGAGAGCGCAAGATGCACGCCGACCACGTCGTGCCCCGCCTCCACGGCTCTGGCTGCCGCGACGGCGGAGTCCACTCCACCGCTCATCGCCGCAAGGATCCGCATACGACCAGTCTACGAGCGCGCGGCTGTGCCGGCGCCGGATGCGCGCGCATACGCCTCGGCGATCGCACCGAGCACGGCGTCGACGTCGCTCTCGGTCGAGGTCCGTCCGAGGGAGAAGCGCAGCACGCTGCGGGCGTCCTTCTCCGTGCGCCCCATCGCCATCACGACGTGCGAGGGCTCAGCCACACCCGCCTGGCAGGCCGAACCGGTCGACGCCGCCACTCCTGCGACGTCGAGCAGGAACAGCAGGCTCTCCCCCACCGCACCGGGGAACAGGATGTGCGCGTTGCCCGGCAGCCGCTCCGTCGGATCGCCCAGCAGCTCGGCGCTCGGTACCGCGGCACCGATCCCGGCCACCAGACGGTCGCGCAGCACCCTGAGTCGAGCAGCTTCGCTCTCCCGTTCGTGCTCCGCGAGTTCGAGAGCCACCGCGAGGGCAGCCGCTCCGGCGACATCCTGAGTTCCGGCGCGCAGGCCGCGTTGCTGTGCTCCCCCGCGCAGCAGAGCCGTGAGCCGGGCCGAACGAGCGGTCACGAGAACTCCGACCCCCACCGGCGCGCCGATCTTGTGTCCGGCGAGGCTCATCGCGACGAGCCCCACCCCGCTCTCCGCCTCTCCCCGTAGACCGCGGAAGGACGCAGGCACATGGCCGAGCGCGGCGACAGCATCGAGGTGCAGCGGAACTCCGGACTCGGCCGACGCCGCGGCGAGCGACCGCGCATCGTTGATCGTCCCCGCTTCGTTGTTCGCCATCAGAGCAGTGGCTAGGGCGGCTCCGGGAAGAGCATCGGCGAACCGCTCCGGGACGATCCGCGCCGCGGGCGAGACCGGGACGCGTCGTACGTCCGCCCCCTCGTCGACGAGGGCGGCGACGGTGTCCATCGTCGCGTGGTGCTCGGCGTCCGGCATCACGATCGCCGATGTCCCCGCGGGCCGGGCGCGCCATAGGCCCTGCAGCGCCAGGTTGATCGACTCGGTGCCGCCCGAGGTGAAGACGATCTCGATCGGGTCTGCTCCCAGCACCGCCGCCACACGCTCGCGGGATTCCTCGAGCAGCCGGCGGGCGTCCTGGCCGGCACCGTGGGTCGACGACGCGTTGCCGACCGTCTCTGACGCGGTCAGCCATGCCTCACGCGCTTCGGGGCGCAGGGGCGTGGTCGCCGCGTGGTCGAGATAATGCCGCATCCTCCGATTCTCTCGCGAAACGGACGGGAGGGGGCCCTCCCGTCCGGGACGGTGCCCGCCTGACATGAGACGGCAACACATCACGCCTAATGTGTACTCATGCCCGCGTCCCGAGACCTCACCGCCCCCGGCGGCCCCGTCCTCGACAACCTCGGCGTCCGTCTGCACGACGGTGTCGGAACACTGCGCGTCTGGTCGCAGAACGCCTCGTCCATCGAACTGGTCGTCTTCGATGCGACCGATCTGGACTGGGCCACGGATCAGGTGCCACTCGAGCGGCTGCCCGGAGGGATCTGGGAGGTCACGACCGAGATGCTCCAGCCCGGCGTCCGCTACGCCATCCGTGTCGGCGGCCCGCACGGCCCGGGGAACACCTTCAACCCGGAGACGCTCCTGCTGGACCCCTACGCGCGCGGCCTGGCGCAAGGAGACGGCTACGAGGAGTGGCGATCGGTGGTCATCGTGGACGGGTTCGACTGGGGAGGCTCGCAGAAGCCGCGGGTGCCGTTGGACCGCACCGTGATCTACGAAGGCCACCTCAAGGGGCTCACCAAACGTCATCCCGACGTGCCGCCCGCGCTGCACGGCACCTACGCCGGTCTCGCGCACCCCGCGATGATCGAGTACTTCCACGAGCTGGGCATCACCTCGATCGAGCTGCTGCCCGTGCACGCGTTCGTGCCCGAACCGCGTCTCCTCGAGCGCGGACTGACCAACTACTGGGGCTACAACACCCTGAACTTCTTCACCCCGCACACCGCCTATGCCACAGAGGAGGCACGCAAAGAAGGGCCTGAAGCCGTCCTGGCCGAGTTCAAAGGCACGGTGCGGCTGCTTCACGAGGCGGGGCTCGAAGTGATCCTCGACGTCGTCTACAACCACACCTCGGAAGAGGGCATCGGCGGACCGCGGTCGAGCCTGCGCGGCATCGACAACTCGAGCTACTACCGCCAGGACGAGTCCGGGATCTACATCGACACCACGGGTTGCGGCAACACCCTCAACACGTCGACGGCCGCCGGGGCGAGGCTCGTGCTGGACTCCCTGCGCTACTGGGCGCAGGAGATGCAGATCGACGGGTTCCGCTTCGACCTCGCCACAGCCATCGCGCGAGACGAGGCCCACACGTATTCGCCCGAGCATCCCCTCCTCACCGCCATCGCGAACGACCCCGTCCTCGCCGACACCAAGCTCATCGCCGAGCCGTGGGATGTCGGTCTCGGCGGCTGGCAGACCGGGAACTTCCCCGCCGGCTGGCACGAATGGAACGACCGCTATCGCGACAGAGTGCGCAACTTCTGGTTGAGCGACATCGACTATGCGCGTCGCGCGTCTGCCCCGGTCGGCATCGGCGGGTTCGCGACCCGCCTGGCCGGATCCTCCAACACCTTCAGTGAGGACCGCGGTCCGCTCGCCAGCGTGAACTTCGTGACCGCGCACGACGGATTCACCCTGCATGACCTTGTCTCCTACGACGTGAAGCACAACGAGGCGAACGGCGAGCACAACCGCGACGGCGCTGACATGAACCGTGCCTTCAACCACGGAGTCGAGGGACCGACGGACGACCCGACGATCCTCGCCGCGCGGCACAAGGCGATGCGGAACCTCCTGGGCACCCTCCTGCTGTCCGCCGGGATTCCGATGCTCACTGCCGGCGATGAGGTGGGGCGCACCCAGCGGGGGAACAACAACGCCTACGCGCAGGACTCCGCGCTCACCTGGCTCAGCTGGGAGTTCGAGCCATGGCAAGAGGACCTGCGCGCACACGTCTCCCGCCTGATCCGCCTGCGACAGGAGAACCCCGCGCTGCGACCCAGCCGCTATGCCCGTCTCGGGGAGCACATCCCCAACGCCTCGGTGATGGACTGGTACGACCAGAACGGCGAGACGATGGAACAGGAGCAGTGGGCCGACCCGGGCAACAGGACGCTGCAGTACGTCGCCGCCTCCACGCCCGACACCGAGGCGTACAACCGCATCCTCCTCATCGTCCACGGCACCGAATCCCCCGTCGACGTCCGTCTCCCCGAGGAGATCGACGGGGCGACGCGTTTCGTCTCCCTGTGGTCGAGCGCCCAGGAACGCCCCTCCGACGACGCCGAGGTCTTCGCGCCCGGAGACGTCCTTCCGGTATCCGGCACTTCGATGAGGCTTTTCCGCGTGGAATGAACCCGGCTTCCGACCCACCACCCGGCGCGCTATCCGCCACCACTTCCGCGCGGTACATTCGGGAGGTGGCTGCTCGTGCTGGTACTCGGTCCTCGGCTCTTCGGAGCCCCGCTCAGATCCCGGCGCGCGCCCCGGGCGAAGCGGACACTCCCGGCTCGTTGCGCACGACGCGCATCCCGCTGCTCGAACCCGCGCCCTCCGTCCCCGGCGGGTTCACCCCGAAGGCCTTCGTCGGGGAGGTCGTCCCCTTCCGCGTGGTCGCGTTCCGCGAGGGGCACGACATCATCGGCGTGCACGTCCGCCTCACGTCGCCTTCCGGTGAGGAGAGCCTGCACCGCCTCAGCCCGCGCGATGACGGCACCGATACCTGGGCGGCGGAGATCGAACTCGACGAGCAGGGCCCCTGGATCTTCCGATTCGAGGCCTTCTCGGACGACTTCGCCACCTGGGCCCACGCGGCCGCGCTGAAGGTGGCGGCCGGCGTCGACGTCCCCGTCATGGCCGCCCTCGGCGCCGACCTCCTCACCCGCGCCGCCGCGGAGAAGGACCGTCCTGCGGCGCAGCGGAAACGACTGGCCGCAGATGCGCTCTCGCTCCGCGACGGAGATGCCGCGACGACCATCGCCCTGTCGACGGATGCGGAGCTCGCACAGGTCTTCCGGGAGCGGCCCGTCGCGTCGCTGCGTTCCGTCACGCTCTCGCACACCCTGAACGTGGATCGTCGCGCCGCAGGAGTCGGCTCCTGGTACGAGTTCTTCCCGCGTTCAGAGGGAGCCAGACGCCTGAAGGACGGAACGGTCAAGAGTGGCACACTCCGCACGGCGACTCGACGGCTACCGGAAGTCGCGGCCATGGGGTTCGACGTCGTCTACCTGGTCCCGATCCATCCGATCGGGACCACCAACCGCAAGGGCCGCAACAACACCCTCACGGCCGAACCGGGAGACCCCGGCTCGCCTTACGCGATCGGCGCAGCGGAAGGCGGCCATGACGCCATCCATCCGGAGCTCGGCTCGGCGCAGGACTTCCGAGCTTTCGTGCGTGCGGCGAGGAAGGAGGGCCTCGAGGTGGCGCTCGATCTCGCGCTGCAGGCTTCTCCCGATCACCCCTGGGTGAGAGAGCATCCGGAGTGGTTCACCACGCTCCCCGACGGCACGATCGCCTACGCCGAGAATCCGCCGAAGAAGTACCAGGACATCTATCCGCTCAACTTCGACAACGACCCCACCGGCATCTACGCCGAGATGCTGCGCGTCGTCCGACACTGGGTCGCCCAGGGCGTGAAGATGTTCCGCGTCGACAACCCGCACACCAAACCGCTCCAGTTCTGGGAGTGGCTCATCGCCGAGGTGAACGCCAGCGACCCCGACGTCATCTTCCTCGCCGAGGCGTTCACACGCCCGGCGGTCATGCGCGCGCTCGCCGCCGTGGGCTTCCAGCAGAGCTACAGCTACTTCACGTGGCGGAACACCAAGGCGGAGCTCGAGGAGTTCCTGACGTCGGTCTCCCAGGAGACCTCCGATTACATGCGCCCGAACCTGTTCGTGAACACGCACGACATCCTCACCGAGTACCTGCAGTTCGGCGGCAGGGCGGCCTACCGCATCCGCGCCTGCATCGCCGCGACGGCCGGGCCCGTCTATGGCGTGTATGCCGGGTACGAGCTGTTCGAGAACGTCGCGAGGCCCGGTTCGGAAGAGAACATCGACAACGAGAAGTACGAGTTCAAGTTCCGCGACTGGGCGGGAGCCGAGGCCAGTGGGGATTCGCTCGCTCCGCTGCTGCGCCGACTCAACGCGATCCGCGAGGAGCACCCCGCCCTGCAGCAGCTGCGCAACCTCCGGGTGCACTGGAGCGACGACGATGCCGTCCTCGTCTACAGCAAGCACCTCGCAGCCGCGTTCACCGGCACCGGACGCCAGGACACCATCATCGTGGTCGCCAACGTCGACCCGCACTCCGTCCGCGAGACGACCGTGCATCTCGACACGACACAGTGGGGAATCCCGCTGGGCGAGGCCTTCGAGGTGGAGGACCTTCTCACCGGCGCGGTCTGGACCTGGACCGACCACAACTACGTTCGACTCGACGCCTTCGCCGAGCCCGTGCACATCCTGAAGGTGAGGGAGCGATCATGAGCTACACCGACGACGTCGCAGCGTCCACCGAGTGGGAGGCGATCTCGGCCGCCACGCACCACGATCCGCACACGGTCCTCGGAGCGCACGCCCGCAAGGATGCCGCTGATCGCACCGTCACGGTCATCCGGGCCAGGCGCCCCCTCGCCGGCTCGGTCGCCGCCGTGTTCGCCGACGGGACCAGGCTCGAACTCTCCCATGTCGCGCACGGCATCTGGGAAGCTCAGCACGACGGTCCCCCGCTCCCGTACCGGATCGCCACACGATACGGGGAGCACGAGGAGACGATCGTCGGCGACCCCTACCGTCATCCCCCGACTCTGGGTGACCTGGACCTCCATCTCATCGCAGAAGGTCGCCACGAACGCCTGTGGGAGGCTCTCGGGGCGCACCTGCGAACCTTCGACGGTGAGATCGGCGTCTCGTTCGCAGTGTGGGCACCGAACGCCACAGCCGTGCGCGTGGTCGGCGATCACAACGACTGGAGCGGCGAGTCCCACGCGATGCGCTCTATGGGAGTCAGCGGCGTCTGGGAGCTCTTCATCCCCGGAATCCCGATCGGCACCAGGTACAAGTATCAGATCCGTACTCGCGACGGCGCGTGGATCCTCAAAGCCGATCCGATGGCGCTCGCGGCCGAGGTGCCCCCGGACACCGCCTCCGTGGTGACGACCTCTTCGCACTCGTGGTCGGACGGGGCCTGGATGACCAGGCGAGCAGCCACCCATGCCGTCGCACAGCCGCTTTCGGTCTACGAGGTCCACGTCGGATCGTGGCGAGGGGGCCTGGGCTATCGCGAGATCGCGGACCCGCTGATCCAGCACGTGACCGAAGCGGGATTCACCCATGTCGAGTTCATGCCGCTCGCGGAGCACCCGTTCGGCGGATCCTGGGGATACCAGGTGAGCGGGTACTACGCACCGACCAGTCGATTCGGCAGCCCCGACGACCTCCGCTACCTGATCGATCGACTGCACCAGGCCGGCATCGGCGTCATCATGGACTGGGTACCTGGCCACTTCCCCAAGGACGCGTTCGCTCTCGCCCGCTTCGACGGACAGCCGCTGTACGAGCACCCCGATCCGCGGCGGGGCGAGCATCAGGACTGGGGGACGCTGATCTTCGACTACGGACGACCGGAGGTGCGAGGATTCCTCGTCGCCAACGCGCTGTACTGGCTCGAGGAGTTCCACGTCGATGGGCTCCGTGTCGATGCAGTCGCCTCCATGCTCTATCTCGACTATTCACGTGAACCCGGCCAATGGGAGCCGAACATCCACGGCGGACGGGAGAACCTCGAGGCGATCCGCTTCCTGCAGGAGGTCAACGCCACCTCGTATCGGTTGCACCCGGGAATCCTGATGATCGCGGAGGAGTCGACCAGCTTCCCCGGCGTCACCGCTCCGACCGACCACGCGGGTCTGGGTTTCGGCTTCAAATGGAACATGGGGTGGATGAACGACTCGCTCCAGTACATCGCTCGCGACCCGATGTATCGCGGTCACCACGAAGGCGAGATGACCTTCTCCTTCGTGTATGCCTTCGGGGAGAACTATCTGCTCCCCATCAGCCACGACGAGGTCGTGCACGGCAAGGGCAGTCTGCTCGCGAAGATGCCGGGCGACCATTGGCACAAGCTCGCGAACGTCCGCGCGTACCTCGCGTACATGTGGGGGCACCCCGGGAAGAAGCTGCTCTTCATGGGGCAGGAATTCGGTCAGCTCGCGGAGTGGTCGGAGAGCCGGGAATTGGACTGGTGGCTCCTCGAGCAACCTTCACACGCGCAGCTGCAGGACTTCGTGGGCGTGATGAACCGCACGTACCGGGCCCAGGCGCCGCTGTGGGAGCGAGACAACGACGGTTCGTCCTTCAGTCGACTCGGTGCTCCGAGCTGGGATCCCACGGTGATCGCCTTCGAGAGGCGCGACGCCCACGGCGGTCGTCTCGTCGTCGTCAGCAACTTCGCCGGAGTGGAACGCACGGGCTACCAGCTCAGCCTGCCCCGCGAGGGCGTATGGCAGGAGGTGCTCAACACGGACGCGGCCGACTACGGCGGCCGTGGATCCGGAAATCTCGGGCTGGTCTATGCGAAGCCGTCCGAAGGCGGCGCTGCACCGCTCGCGACCATGACACTGCCCGCGCTGTCCACGCTCTGGTTGCGCTATCAGTCCGACCCGCACGTGCCGACGGTCAACAACGGCTGAGGCCCCTGGCGCGTGTCCACGCGCCAGGGGCGGCCACGTCTCTAGAAGAGAAGCGACGAGAGCCGGTTCCGCGCAGACACAACCCGCGGATCATCCGCGCCGATGAGCCCGAACAGCTCGACGAGACGCTCCCTGACGGGAGTGCGCTGGTCGGTCGGGAGCTGCGCGAACAGGTCGAGCAGCCGACCGAACGCGTCATCCACATGACCGCCGGCGAGGTCGAGGTCGGCCACGTCGAACTGCGCCTGCACATCGAGAGGCGCGTCAGCTGCCGCGGCACGCGCCGTCTGCAGATCGAGGCCCTGCACGCGATCGAGGAGGCGCACCTGACCGAGACCCGCGAGCGCGTCCGCGTCGCGCGGGTTCTCCGCGAGTGCCTTCTCGTACGCCGTGATCGCCGCTGTGTAGTCCCCGCGCTCGATCGCCGCGAATGCCTCGGCATGCAGCGGGGGAAGCTCCGGCTCGACCGGCGGTGTCGGTTCTGCGCCCTCTTCTGCGACCGAGAGCGACCCTGTGACACCGTTCTGCGCAGCGACCTGCAGCAGCTGGGCGAACACGTCGCGCACCTGCTGCTCCGGCACAGCGCCAGTGAACATGGGGACGGGCTGCCCGGCGATCAGCGCCACCACCATCGGGATCGACTGCGCCCGGAAGCTCTGGGCGAGCTGCGGATTCGCGTCGACGTCGACCTTGGCGAGCAGCACCCGCCCACCGAGTTCACGCGTCACCTTCTCGATGATCGGGCTCAGCTGCTTGCACGGCCCACACCACTCGGCCCAGAGGTCGACGACGACCGGCACGGTCCGGGAGATCTCGAGGATCTGTCCGAACGTCTCATCTGTCGCATCGACGACGACATCGGCCACCGCCGACGGGGACGCCGCCTCGGTCGGGGCTGCAGGCCGGTTGCGGAGGCTGGACAGGTCGACGGCGCCGCGCAGAGCGGCAGGAGAGATCTCACTCATTTGATCACCTTCACGGACAGGAGGTCCTGGTGGGCTGCCAGGAGCCGGATCTGCTCCGTCGATCCCTTGGCGGGAACCGAGAAGAACAGCTGGAACTCGTAGGTCGTCTCGACGCCCTTCGCGGACTCGGTCGCGTCGGTGAGCGCCTTCGCCTGCGCGTTGTCGCCGAATCGGATCGAGACGTCCTCGCCCGTCGGGGTCACGGTCTCGGTGTCGGTGAGGGTGACGGCGACGATGGCCCCACTGTCGAGAGTGGTCATCGAGACGGGTGCATCCTGCGTCGCGGTCATGTCGAACGCTGCCTTCGAGGTATCGGCAGCGCCCTTGTCCGCGAGTGCCTGGACGACCGCTTGGCGACTGTCGGTGATCGACTTCGCGTAGGCGAGTGCAAGGTCGTCGAACTTGCCGTAGGAGGCGCTCTGCTCCCCCTGATCGACCACGTCGGCGAACGTCGCGGCCAGATCGGCGGGCGGGATCGTCAGGAAGGCCGAGTCGGACGGGACGAGCGACGTGCCGAGCCAGGAGGCTGCCACTTCAGGGAAGGCCGCGTCGGCGGACATCTCAGCCATGTGGGAGACCTTGTAGTTCGACCAGGGGTCGGCCTGCGTCATGGTGAGCACCACGGGCGGCACGGTGTCGTCACCGGTCTTCGACAGCATGAGGACGGTGCGCGGCCACTGGTCCGTGGCTTCGGGGAGCACGACCTCCACGTCATCGGTGGGGATGGCGGCGGGCGGCACCGTGTCCGGAAGCTTCGTGCGCAGCGCATACTCCGTGGTCCGGGTCGCGAGCGCCGGTCCCTCGAAGCGCGTCGCGAGCAGGTCGAGATCGAGGGCGGCGTCCGCCTCGCTCACGGTGCCTGCGAGAGCCTTCAGGATGCGCTTGGCCTGCGCCTCCGTGACTGCCGGCGGCTTCTGATTCTCCGGGGCGACCACCGTGGGGCTCGGCGAGGGCGTCGGTGATGCGTCGCCCAGCTGCGGCCAGGAGTCGGATGAACATCCGGCGGCGAGGACGGCGGTGAGCCCGAGCGCAGGGATCACGAGCAGACGGCGACGACGTCGAGGGCTCGCAGCGCGCATCGACGTCTTGGAATCCGGGTCCTTGCTCTCGTCCACGATCTCCGCGTCCTCCACGTCGTCCTTCGGCCGCGGCTCCGACTCCGCAGGAGGTGTCGCCGCGGCGGCGTCGGGGTCCTCGATCGCCGCACGCTCCGCGGGAGGCAGGGCGGCGACGTCGATCGGCTCGGTGACAGGAAGAGGACCTGGACCTTTGCGGCGCGGACCGCGCCCACGACGCTGGTGGCGGATGGCCAGGATGTAGAGGATGAGACCGAGGAGCAGTGCGATGCCACCCGCGACCATGAGCGGCCCCGCCCACGGGGTCGAGTTGTCGAGCGGCCACGACACCACGATGTCATCAGGCGCGTCGGTGGTGCCGTCGTAAGCGACGAGCAGGCTCGTCCCTTCCGGAAGCTGCATGTTCTCGACGGTGAGTCGGTCGTCCTTCACGAAGGAATCGAGCCACAGGTCGGAGCCACGCGGATCACGGCCCGTCGGAGCCTCCGCGGAAGCATCGGCTCCGCCGTCGGTCGGGGCATCGGTGGAGGCGTCGGATTCGGCGTCGGCGGAGGCGATGTGCTTGACGGCCAAGTCGCCGTCCTTCTTCATCGTGACCTGGTTGTAGTCGGAGTCCGCCAGCCAGGCCTCCATGTCGGCCGTCCGGCCGTAGCTTCCGAAGATCTCGCCCTGCCCGCGGACGATCAAAGTCTGAGCCCCCGGGTTCGCCCGCAGAACGTCGCCGTCGATGAGGACGAACGGTGCCGGTTCACTGATCTCGACCTGGGTCTTCTGCGTGGCAGGCCCCATGAAGATGGTTCGCTGCGCGATCCCCGCACCGATCAGCGCGGCAGCCAGCACGAAGGCCACGACGGCCCATACGAAACGCACGAAAAGTCTCCTCACGCATCACAGGCCTCTGCCCGCGACGCAACACTCGACATTTCAGACTAGCGAAATCAGCTGTGTGTTGCCCACGAGCAGGTGCAGTGGCCGCTGGACCGGCACGTCCTCCGGTCGGATGCGGCGCGTCTGGATAATCTTGCTGGAGCCGTCTCGAGGAGTCTCCGATGAAGATCCACAATCCCTTCCGCACCGCCCTGGTGGCGACGCTCGGCGTGGGGTTGGGGATCCTGCTGATCAACAGCGTGCAGAACCTCTCCACCGTGCTTCTCTACCTCGGCACAGCACTGTTCCTGAGCTTGGGCCTCGATCCCCTCGTCTCCTTCCTCGAACGCCGACGCCTCCCCCGCTGGGCTGCTGTGCTCGTGACGATCCTGGCGGTGCTCGGCGTCTTCGTGGCCATCGTGCTCATCGTGCTCCCGGTCTTGGTGGATCAGATCTCCCAGCTGGTCGCCCAGATCACGGCGATCGTGCAGCGCGGGACCGCGATCGACGACCTGAAGCAGTGGATGACCGAAGCATTCCCGAATCTCCGCGTCGATGATGTCTTCAGCTACGTCGAGGACTGGCTCACGACCAACCTCACGGAAATCGGCGGCTCGATCGGCCAGGGTGTTCTCATCGCCAGCGGTGCCGTGCTCAGCGGCTTGTTCGGAGCCTTCATCGTCCTGATCCTGACGATCTATCTGACGGCATCCACGCCGTCGCTCAAGCGCGCGGTCTACCAGCTCGCCCCGGCGTCGAAGCGCGACCGGTTCATCGACCTGTCAGAGCAGATCACGGATTCGGTGGGCTACTACGTCATGGGCCAGGTGACCCAGGGCGTGATCAACGGTGTGCTCAGTGCGATCTACCTGTCGATCATCCAAGCGCCGTTCCCCGCAGTCCTCGCCGTGATCGCCTTCTTCTTCTCGCTGATTCCGCTCGTCGGCACGCTCACCGGCTCGACGATCATCGTGCTGGTCTGCCTCATCCCCGGACTCGGCTCCCCGGCGACCGCGATCGCCGCGGCGATCTACTACCTGATCTACATGCAGATCGAGGCGTACATCATCTCGCCTCGCATCATGAGCCGCGCTGTATCGGTGCCGGGTGCCGTCGTCGTGGTGGCGGCCCTCGCGGGTGGAAGTCTGCTCGGTCTCCTCGGCGCGCTGATCGCGATCCCGGTGGCCGCGAGCATCCTGATCATCTACCGCCAGGTGCTCATCCCACGGATGAACGACCTCTGACCTCGGGGCGGTCGGCGCTCAGTCGTCGGCCGGCCAGTGGGTGGCGAGGGGCAGCGCAGAGGGATTGACCGCCGCGACGATCTCCGTGAGCACACGCCGCGTCTGCGTCTCTCCCACCCAGAGGTGCTTTCCGCCTTCCACCGCGATGAGCGTCGCGTGCGGGATCGAGGCGAAACGCTCCCTGGCCTCGGCAGGTCGCAGGTAGTCGTCCAGTTCCGGCACCAGGATCACGACGGGGCAGTCGGCCGACGCCCAGGCCGCGACCTCTTCCGGCGTCGCGCGGTGCAACGGCGGCGAGAGGAGGATGATCCCCTCCACGTCGTGCTCCCTGCCGTACTTCAGGGCGAGCTCGGTGCCGAAAGACCACCCGAGAAGCCAGGGACGCGGCAGGGCCCGGTCGCGGACGAAGTCCATCGCCGCGGCGACGTCGAACTGTTCAGCAGCTCCCCCGTCGAAGCTGCCGTCGCTCGTGCCTCGCGGGGAAGTGGTTCCTCGCGTATTGAACCGCAGGACGGCGAGATCCGCCAGGGCGGGGAGCCGTGCGGCCGCCTTGCGGATGATGTGAGAGTCCATGAATCCACCGGCGGTCGGCAGCGGGTGCAACGTCACGAGCGTCGCGACGGGCGGTGTGTCCTCGGGCTGAGCGAGCTCACCGACCAGAGTGAGACCGTCGGCGGTGGTCAGCTCGATGTCCTCGCGTCGTGCCGGCAGCTCCAGCGGTCCACGGATCTCGATGGTCATGCAAGCCTCCAACAGTGAGTGTGCCAGTGCCGGCGAGCCGCCAGATCCGCCGCGTCTCCGAGGACCCCGTCTGCGCGCCACGCCACGAGATGGGCGGTGCCGGCCACGATGCCACGGCTGCAGCCCGGGCACACGTACTCCTTCTGCGCCTGTGCTGCAGACACCGGCTGGACTGTCCACTCACTGCCACGACGCGTCTCGGTCCGCTTCCAGCCTGCGAGAAGACGGTCGAACGAGTCGTCCGGATCAGGGCGCGCCGAAGGGCGTCTGCGGGAGCGGGGCATCGTGCCTGCTCACCACCAGTGGTTGTTGACCCAGAAGTTGTAGGCCCCCGCCCAGCTGCCGTAGCGGCCGGTGGCGTAGCCCGTGGCCCAGCGCAGGTTGTCGACCGGATCGTAGCCGTTGCCCGGGACCTTGCTGCAGGGCAACGCCTGCACCAGACCGCACGCGCCGGAAGACTTGTTCGTGGCGTTCGGGTTCCAGCCGCTCTCTCGAGAGACGACGTAGTCGACGTACTGCCAGTCGCTCTGCGCGATACCGGCGGCTGCCATCCACTCCGCGGGAGCGCCACCGCCCGTGTACGGAGCGAGCGCCGCACGGGACGACCCGCCCGTCGAACCGGTCTTGGGAGCTGCCGCCACCGTGGGGACGGGAGCGGGCTTCGGCTTCACGTAGACGTCGAAGCTCCCGCGTACCACCGGGGCGATCTCGGCGCCCTCGATGGTGACGGTGAGGTTCTGCGTATCAGCGAGAGCCAGCGAATACGCAGAGTCCGGCGACGCCTCCGGCGCCGGGGCGGCCAGCGCCACCCCGGTCGGAGCGACCAGTGCGCCGGCGAAACCGACGACCGCGAGTGCGCTGACGACACCGACCACGCCGCGGCTCCGAGACCAGCGTCGGGTGCCGGTACGCGCCGAAGCGGCCTTCGCTGCGGGCACAGGCGAACGGTCGTTTCTGTCGAGATTCATGTCGTTTCGGGAGTTCACGATGAAGGACAGTCTACGCAAGGTCTCCTGAAACGACCATCAGGAACCTCAGCGAACCGCGAGAATGACGTCGATCGTCGCGTCGAGGAGCGCATCCACCTGCTCTTCGCGGTATCCGCCGCGCTGCATCCGGAAGGCCGCAGACCGCAGCTGTTCGGCGGTCAGGGCATCCCCATCGCGCAGGTATCGCACGATGCGGGTCGACACGTGGTCGACCTCGTCGAGGCGGTAACCGAACGTGAGTACGCCGGTGCGAGCGAAACGGTGCCGACGCGGGCGTGCCAGATGATCCAGGATGACCTGCGCGTCCTCTCTCGCCCGCTCGACCCAGGCGCCCGCTCCCTGCGCACGCACCACGCGCTCGCGCTCGCGCGCGGCGAAGGCGTCCTCGACGCGGCCGAGCGCAGCATCGACGTCGGCCACCACGTAGCCGTTCTTGACGAGAGGGAACGAGGCCGTCCGCACGTCGTCCGCGCTGAGAGTGTCGCCGCCCTGCTCGAAGGCGCGACGAGCCGAGGCGAGGAAAGTGTCGACCGCCGCGCGATGATAACCGCGCACACGACCGGACGTGACTGCGAACGCCGGAGGAGACTGCGTCGGCTGTTCGTCGAGCTGGTCTTCGTTCATCACAGAACCACCCAAGGGGAGAAGAGGAAGTAGAGGCACAGTGCGGGGATGGTGGAGGGGAGGATGCTGTCGAGGCGATCCAGCAGACCGCCGTGACCAGGCAGCCATGAACTCATGTCCTTGATGCCGAGGTCGCGCTTCAGCATGGACTCGCCCAGGTCCCCGAGCGTGGCAGAGAGCAGTATCGATGCGCCGAACACCAGACCGCACCACCACGGCAGCTCCAGAAGGAAGATCGCGAGCAGTATGCCGGCGGCGATCGACGCGGCGACGGCACCGCCGAAGCCCTCCCAGGTCTTCTTCGGACTGATCTTCGGCGCCATCGGGTGTCGCCCGAACGCCAGGCCGGCGGCATAGGCGCCCGTGTCAGCGGCCACGGCTATCGCGATGAAGCTGAGCACCCACCACTCTCCGCCCTCCTGCTTGAGCAGGATGAGCGCGATGCCCGCGAGAAAAGGAACGTACACCTGAACGAAACCGCTGATCACCGCATCGGCGAGGACGTCGCCATACGTTCGACCGTCCTTCTCGACCATCTGGGCGATGAGCCGCCAGACGATGACGAAGGCAACCGACACGAACAGCATCACCCAGCAGAGCCACGGCTCCGCGAAGTACGCCGACAGCACCAGGAAGGTCGCCGCGATCAACTGCGGCACCACGTCGACACGCCGACCGGAGCCGCGTAGGGCCCTCGAGAGCTCGTAGACGCCCAGCAAGGCGGCCGCGAGAGCGAACGGCACGAAGAGCACCTTGAGGAACAGCAGCGACCCGAGCAGCGCGGCACCGAATGCGAGACCGATCACGGTGGCGAGGATGAGGTCCCTGCCCGTGCGCTCCTTGATGCGCTCGTTCGCCTGATCGAGCTGGTCGCGCGCGTGCGAGACGTGGCTGCCCAGCTCATCCCTCGCCGCCCGCCATTGCTCGCGGATGGCGTTGTGGTCAGCCGTGTCCAGCGGACCCGCTCCCCCGGTGGCCGTGGGCTCCGAAAGCGCCGGCGACGGGGGCGTGGGCAGCGGGGGCCGCGGTGGTACGGCCGCGCTGTCGAAGGACGGGAATGCCGCGTCGACGAGCGGGACGCCTCCGGACGGCGTGCCGTGGTGCGCGTCGCGGCGCGCGAACGGCTTGTCGTCGTCGGCATCTCGCGTTTCGTCAGACATCCCGACTACACCTCGAGGAGTTCTGCCTCTTTGCGCTTCAGCGCGTCGTCGATGAGATCGACATGCTGGCGCGTCAGGACATCGAGCTCCTTCTCACCGCGTGCGATCTCGTCCTCGCCCAGCTCGCTCTTGAGCGCGTCGAGCTCGTCCTTCGCCTTGCGGCGGATACCACGGACGTGGACCTTCGCGTCCTCCGCCTTGGTCTTGACGAGCTTGACGTACTCCTTGCGACGCTCAGCGGTGAGCTCCGGCATCGTCACACGCACGAGGTTGCCGTCGTTCGTGGGGTTCGCGCCGAGGTTCGGCATGTCGCGGATCGCCTGCTCGATCGCCTTGAGAGCGGACTTGTCGTACGGCGTGATGATGAGCGTACGAGCTTCCTGGTTGGCCAGAGATGCGAGCTGCGCGATCGGCGTGGGGGTGCCGTAGTAGTCCACGAGGACCTTCTGGAACATCTGCGGGTTCGCACGACCGGTGCGCACCGTGGAGAAGTCCTCCTTGGCAGCTTCGACCGCCCGGTTCATGCGGGTGGTGGTTTCAGCGAGGACGTCCGCGATCACGGTGACTCCTATCGTCGGGGTGTTCAGCAAATTCTATCGGGCGAAGTCGTCTCCGCCCGTCGCACACTCAGGTGGTGACCAGTGTGCCGATCGGGTCCCCGAGCAGAGCGCGGGTGACATTGCCCGCCGGCTCCATGCCGAAGACCCGCATGTTCATGTTGTTGTCCATGCAGAGGCTGAACGCGGTCGAGTCGACGACCTTCAGCCCCCGCTGCAGCGCGTCGCTGTAGGTGACCCGCTCGATGCGCTCGGCGTCGGCGTGCTTGTTCGGGTCCGCCGTGTAGATGGCGTCGACACCGTTCTTGGCGACGAGGACCTCCTCTGCACCGATCTCCAGTGCCCGCTGCGCCGCAACCGTGTCGGTCGAGAAGTACGGAAGACCGGCACCGGCTCCGAAGATCACGACGCGCCCCTTCTCGAGGTGCCGCTCGGCCCGCCGCGGGATGTAGGGCTCCGCGACCTGCGTCATCGAGATCGCCGACTGCACACGCGTCGCGGCGCCGGCCTGCTCGAGGAAGTCCTGCAGCGCGAGCGCGTTCATCACCGTGCCGAGCATGCCCATGTAGTCGGCACGTCCGCGGTCCATGCCGCGCTGGCTCAGTTCGGCACCGCGGAAGAAGTTCCCTCCGCCGACGACGATCGCCACCTCGACACGGTCGACCGCGGCGGCGATGTCGCGTGCGATCTGGCCGACGACGTCGGGGTTGACACCCAACTGACCGGCGCCGAATGCCTCTCCGGAGAGCTTGAGAAGGACGCGGCGGCGTCCGGTGCGTTCAGTCATGGGTGGGTGTCCTCTCGTCCCGATTCAAGATAGTGCCTCGTGGGCATGAAGAAGGGGTTCGGATCACGATGATCCGAACCCCTTCGACGCTGCTACGCGCCGACCTTGAAGCGCGCGAAGTCCGTCACGGTGATACCGGCGTCCTTCGCCACCTGGGCGACAGAGAGCTTGTTGTCCTTGGCGTAGTCCTGCTCCAGCAGGGCGACCTGCTTGATGAACGCGGAGACGCGGCCTTCGACGATCTTCGGCAGAGCCGCTTCCGGCTTGCCCTCGTTGCGGGAGATCTCGGTGACGATCTCGCGCTCCTTCTCGACCGCATCCGCAGGCACGTCCTCGCGGGACAGGTACGACGGGTTGGCGAACGAGATGTGCTGAGCGATGCTGCGCGCGGTCTCGGCGTCGTCACCCGTGTAGGCGACGACGACACCGATCTGCGGCGGCAGGTCCTTGCTCGTGCGGTGCAGGTAGACCTCGACCTTGTCGCCGGAGATCGTGCGCACGCGACGCAGCTCGACCTTCTCGCCGATGATCGCGGCCTCTTCCGAGATGACCTGCTCGACGCTCTTGTCACCGGCGGATGCGGCGAGGGCGGCGTCGACCGAGTCGGCCTTCACTGCTGCAGCGGCGTCGGCGACCTTGTCGGCCAGCGCGATGAAGCGCTCGTTCTTCGCGACGAAGTCCGTCTCGCACGCGAGCTCGATGAGCGTCACAGCGCCATCCTGCTCGCGAGCGACGATGAGTCCCTCGCTGGTCGAACGGTCAGCGCGCTTGGCGTTGCCCTTCGCACCCTTGAGACGCAGGATCTCGGTGGCCTTCGCGACGTCTCCGTCAGCCTCCTCGAGCGCCTTCTTGGTGTCGACCATTCCGGTGCCGAGCTGCTCGCGCAGCGCCTTCAGGTCAGCGATGGTGAAGTTGGCCATGTGTGGTGGCTCCTTGCTTCGTTAGGTGTGTGTACGAGGGATTACTTGGCGTCAGCGGCCTCGGCGGCGGCGACCTCAGCGGTCTCCTCGCCGGAAGCGGCGGCGATCGCCTCGTCGTGTGCCTCAGCACCGGCCGCGTCCGCAGCGGTCTCGTCAGCAGCAGGGGTCTCGACGACGGCGGCAGCGTCATCCGCGGAGGTGACCTCGGCGGCGTCAGCGGACTCCTGGACGGGAGCCTCGAGGAGCTCCTTCTCCCAGTCGGCGAGCGGCTCGGCGTCGCCCGTCTCCGGGTTGTGCTTCTGCTGCAGGCCCTCGGCCGCGGCGTCTGCGATGATGCGGGTGAGCAGCGAGACCGAACGGATCGCGTCGTCGTTGCCGGGGATCGGGTACTGGAAGTCGTCCGGGTCGGCGTTGGTGTCGAGGATGCCGATCACCGGGATGCCGAGCTTCTTGGCCTCGTCGATGGCGAGGTGCTCGCGCTTGGCGTCGACGACCCAGATGGCCGAAGGCGTCTTCGTGAGGTTGCGGATACCACCGAGCGACTTGTGCAGCTTGTCGAGCTCGCGCTTCTTGAGAAGCAGCTCCTTCTTCGTGAAGCCGCTGTTCGCCGGGGTCTCGTAGTCGAGCTCCTCGAGCTCCTTCATGCGGGCCAGACGCTTCGAGATCGTCTGGAAGTTGGTGAGGAGGCCGCCGAGCCAGCGCTGGTTCACGAAGGGCTGGCCGACACGCGTGGCCTGCTCGGCGAGGATCTCCTGCGCCTGCTTCTTGGTACCGACGAAGAGGATGGTGCCGCCGTGGGCGACCGTCTCCTTGACGAAGTCGTAGGCCTTGTCGATGTAGCCGAGCGACTGCTGGAGGTCGATGATGTGGATGCCGCTGCGCTCGGTGAGGATGAAGCGCTTGACCTTCGGGTTCCACCGACGGGTCTGGTGTCCGAAGTGCACGCCGCTGTCGAGCAGCTGGCGGATGGTGACCACAGCCATGGTCGTCTCCTTGTTCTGGCGCGATCCTGCGCCGTTGAGGTTGCAAGCCGATCGGATGATCGGACTTCCTGGTGCCCGGCTCACACCCGCCTGTCGAAGAACAGGACCTGTGGGAGTGGATGCCGCGAAACGAGTCGCTCTGGGCACGCGTAGTCACCTCGATATCGAGGTGCCTCCCCAGCATACAGGATCAGAGGGCCGGCTCCCCTGCACGGTATCTTCCTCTGCACCGATGCGTGCTGTCACGTCTTACTCCCGGGGTGCGCACCCAGCACTGCGCGTAGCGCACCACGGCAGCGTCGAGCCATCAGGATGCCTTCATGCGCCCGAGACCCAGAACACAGTCCCTGCTCGCCGCGATCCTTCTCGCCGTCTTGATGGGCGTCTTCGCGGTGATGCTCTCCCCGGGCACGGCAGCGAGCTCCGACGAGCCTGACGTACCCGCCTGGAGCTGGCCGGTCACCGGACCGCGCTCGGTCGTCGCGCCCTACCGCGCTCCCGCACATCGATACGGCGCCGGACATCGTGGCGTCGATCTCAGCGCCGCGATGGGGACGACAGTGACGGCACCTGCTGACGGAGTCGTCGCTTTCCGTGGGACCGTCGTGGACCGGCAGCTCATCACCATCGAGCACGACGGCGGGCTGGTGTCGACGTTCGAACCGTTGCGATCTGAACTCGTGGTCGGCGACCTCGTCGCAGAGGGCCAGGCGATAGGAGTGGTCGACTCAGGGGGACACACACCGCCCGGCGCGATCCACCTCGGCGTGCGTCTGGACGGCGACTACATCAACCCGCTGCTGCTCTTCGGTGAGGTTCCGCGAGCGGTGCTCCTCCCCTGCTGCGTGGCCTCATGATCGGCTGTCGAAGCCGCCGGGATCACGCCCGGGGGTGGGCGAGCCGGTAGGTGGCCGTCAGGCGCTCGGTCGAGACGTGCGTGTATATCTGCGTGGTGCCGAGGCTGGCATGCCCGAGGATCTCCTGCACCGCCCGCAGGTCCGCTCCGCCGTCGAGGAGGTGGGTGGCGGCAGTGTGACGCAGTGCGTGGGGACCGATCGTCTCCGCACCCACGATCGGTCCGAGGACACGAGCGACGAGCTCGTAAACTGTTCGCGGTCCGATGCGTCCTCCGCGGCTTCCGAGGATCACTGCCGGGGTGAAGGTGCGCGCCCGGGCGACGAGGACAGGCCTCGCGCGTCTGAGATAAGCGGACATCGCGTCGCGCGCGGGTGACCCGTATGGGACGACCCGCTCCTTGTCTCCCTTTCCGAGCACCCGCGCCGTCCCGCGTTCGAGGTCGAGGTCGTCGATGTCCAGACCGCAGAGTTCGGACACCCGGATACCCGAGCCGTACAGGAGCTCCAGGATCGCATGGTCGCGGAGCGCGAGAGGGTCGCCGTCCTCCGCTGCGGTGCGATGCGCATCGAGGAGCTCGGACATCGCGTCTCGCGAGGCGACCGTCGGCAGTGTCCTTCCCCTCTTCGGCGCGACGAGTCGCAGGCTCGGGTCGAGTTGGACGATCCCCTGTTCCTGGGCCCAGCTGAAGAAGGATCGAGCTGTCGCGGCACGTCGCGCGAGCGTCGACCGCGCATCTCCGCGCTGCGTGGCGTGCCAGAGCCAGTCCCGGAGGACCTCCAGATCCACATCCTCGATCGCCATTCCCCCTGCGGACGCAGCGAGGTCGCGGAGGTCGGAACGATAGGCCCGCACCGTCGCGGCCGACAGCCGACGCACCCTCTCCAGGTGGTCGGCAAACGCGTCTGCGGCCGCGGGGATGTCCATGTCTCCAGCTTGCCGTGATCCAGCACGCTCCTCGGCAGCCTCGCCGTCGTCATGCGGTCGAATCAGCTGCGCCGGTGCGCGTGCGAGCGGTGCCACCCTGCACTGTCGAACGCGACATCTCCCTCCAGGTGCAGAAGGCCCAGTACCGACCTCACGCACTCCGGAGACAGGCCCGAGCGACGGGCTACCTCGTCGATCGACAGCCGTCTCCGATCGCTCATGACCTCGAGGACGCGACGGTGATGAGGCTCCTGCTCCTGCTCGTTCTGACTCATATCGGGTTCGCGATCGATCCCGCCGAGCAGCTCTCGCACCTCCTGGGCTGAAGTGACGCACTGCGCGTCGTACTCGCGCAGCAACCGGTGGCATCCGGCCGATGAAGCGGAAGTCACAGCTCCGGGAACGGCACCGAGCGGGCGTCCGAGGGTTGCAGCATGACCGGCAGTGTTCAGCGATCCACTCCGCCACCCCGCCTCGACGACCACCGTCGCGTGTCCGAGCGCGGCGATCAGACGGTTTCTGGCGAGGAACCTCCACTTCGTCGGCGCCATACCGCAGGGCGGCTCGCTCACCAGCGCGCCCTCTTCGGCGATCTGTCTCAGGAGGGTCTGATGACCGGCTGGATACTCGCGGTCGACTCCCCCGGCGAGGAAGGCGACGGTTGCGCCGCCCACCCCCAACGCAGCTCGGTGGGCGGCACCGTCGATTCCGTACGCGCCACCCGACACGACCACCGCACCCGTGGAGGCCAGATCACCCGCGATCTCTGAGGCGACGTGCTCGCCGTACCCGGTGGATGCGCGCGCGCCGACGATGGACACCCGGGGGTGACGGTGGAGGAGATCGACACGGCCTCGTACCCACAGCGCAATGGGAGCGTGGGGACCCAGGTCATCGAGTGCGCGGGGCCACCCGGTGTCGCCGGGGATCAGGAGCCGGGCACCTGCGATGGCCGCTCCGTGGAAGGCTGTCCGCACAGCCGGAGGTTCCGCGCGTGGGAGCCAACGCGCCCGTCCCTCGGCGAGCATGCGGGACGCCGCTGCGTTGGTCGCGCCCGGGGGCAGCAGTGATGACGAGCGCCCCAGCGCCGCAGAGAGTCCTGCCACAGCGCCGAGTTCACGGATCAGAGTGCCGGCCACCGCATCGCCCGGCTCCGCGATCACCGTCCACGCGGCGCGCGCGATGCACTCGTCCACGTTCCCACCGGGATGGACCTGCGCCGCGAGGGTTACGAGCTCGGGGTCGTTGAGGAGAACGTCGATCATCGTGGCAGCCCCCTTCGAAGATGCAGTGCGCGCCCGATCTCATCGGTCCCTGGCATGTCGAGCGCCGCCAGGTCAGCCATGGTCCAGGCGACGCGGAGCACGCGGTCGTACCCGCGGAGCGTGAGCGCGCCACGCTCCAGGGCACGATCCAGCGGAGACCGGGTCGACGCAGGAAGCCGGAGCGCTCCCTGCCGCAGCCAGGTGCCCGGCACATCGGCGTTACGACGCCATCGTGTGCTGCTCCATCGGGACACTGCTCTGGCCCGCGCTTCCGCGACGAGGCCACGCGCCTTGTCCGTGGTCATCACTGCCCTCTCGACACCCATCGCCCGGGATGCTGCGACACGAGTCACCTGGAGATCGATGTCGATGCGATCGCGAAGCGGGCCGGATAGACGAGTCGAGTAGCGTCTGATCGCCATCGGAGGACACACGCACTCGGCGCCGCGCACGCCGTGGTTTCCGCAGGGGCATGGGTTCATCGCAAGGACCAGTTGGAACTTCGCAGGGAAGGTCGCGATGAATCCAGCACGGTGCACGGCAATCACACCCGACTCGAGCGGCTGCCGCAGGGCGTCCAGAGCAACGCGCGAGAACTCGGCAGCCTCGTCGAGGAACAGCACACCACGGTGCGCGCGAGCGACAGCTCCCGGTCTTGCCAACCGGGATCCGCCACCGACCAGCGCCGCGACAGACGCGCTGTGGTGCGGAGCCTCCAGCGGAGGGAGGGAGTCCAGCGCGGACACCGGTTCTCCACTGAGCGAGCGAACAGATGCGACCTCGAGCGCCTCCTGTTCATCGAGCGCGGGCATGATCCCGGGTAGCCTCCGCGCGAGCATCGTCTTCCCGGCGCCGGGCGGGCCGCTGAGGAGCAGGTGGTGCCCTCCCGCCGCGGCGACGATGAGAGCCTCCACAGCTTCCTCCTGCCCGATCACGTCGGCGAGGTCGAGAGCGTCGCGTGCATGGAGTTCATCCGATGCCACCTTCACGGACTCGACCTCGGGCACTTCCACATCGGCGCCGTGCCAGACCGCGACCTCCGCGAGTGACCCTGCAGCCCGCACGTCGACTCCGGGCACCAGCTTCGCTTCCGCTTCGTTCCCGTGCGGCACGATAACCGTCTCGAACCCCGCTCGAGCCGCGGCGAAGACCGAGGGGAGGACGCCTGGCACCGGGCGGATCCTGCCGTCGAGCCCGAGTTCGCCGATGTGGACCGTGCGGGCGATGGAACGCGCTTCAACGGCTCCTCCCGCTGCGAGGCAGGCCAAGGCGACTCCCAGGTCGAATCCGGCGCCGTGCTTCGGGAGGCTCGCGGGCGACAGGTTCACGGTGAGCCGTCGACGCGGCAGGTCGAGACCCGCGTTCTTGCACGCATTGTGCACGCGCTGCACGGCTTCACCCAGCGACTTGTCGGGAAGACCGATGATCCGGAACTCGGGGGTCTGGTTGGACATGTCGGCCTCGACCTCGACGAGGTGCCCGTCCACTCCGGTCAGCGCGACAGCCCAGGTGCGTGCCGTGCTCACGCGATGTCCACGAGATGCTCGAGCGCGCCGGAGCTCGGATCCGGCCCGATGATCCCGATCGCTTCGAGCCGCACGGTTCGGCCATGCGCGGCCTCCGGATTCTCCGCCGCCCAGGCGTGCCCGAGTTGCCAGAGCCGGCGGCGCTTGCGCCCATCGATCGCCTCGAACGGGTGCCCGAAGGCGTCCGTTCGCCGGGTCTTCACCTCGACCACCGCGAGATGCCTACCGCGTACGGCGACGATGTCGATCTCGCCCTGTGCGCATCGCCAGTTCCGCGCGAGCACGGTGTACCCGCTGCCCCTCAGATGCTGCGCCGCGCGGTCTTCTCCCGCTTTTCCGAGTTCATCCTTCGCTGCCATGTGCCCAGCATCACGTGGGCACGGACCCAGGATCGGGCCGACCGAGGTGAACTCACAGCGGCTGGGGAGAATTCACCTCTTCAGTGAGATGTGCAGGGACTCCGAGACCCTCGCCTCGACGAGGCGACCCGTCACTCACCGTCGAGCGAGAGCTCCTGCGGGAGTTCGAACTCCCTGCGCTGCAGCTCCTCGACGTTGACGTCCTTGAACGTGAGCACGCGCACGGCCTTCACGAAGCGGTCAGCGCGGTAGATGTCCCATACCCACACGTCCGTCATGGAGATCTCGAAGTAGAAGTCGTGCTCGGTGTCCCGACGGACGACGTTCACGTCATTGGCCAGGTAGAACCGGCGCTCGGTCTCCACGACGTACTGGAACTGCGACACCACATCCCGGTACTCCCGGAACAGTGCAAGCTCGAGTTCGCGGTCGTAGTCGTCGAAGGCTTCCTCATCCATGATGTGTCCATCCTAGAGTCGCGAGCACCGGCGCGCGTCATCGGCGGCCGGGGCGCCCGTGCGACGTCTCGGTCAGAACAGCGTGGGCGCGTCCGCTATGGTCCATGACGCTCTGTGGTGCGGGGACAGTCCGACCGTCCGGATGGCATCGCGATGCTCGAGGCTGGCGTAGCCCTTGTTGCGATTCCATTGATACGCCGGATGCGCCTCATGAAGCTCTGCCATGTAGCCGTCACGCGCCACCTTGGCGATCACGGAGGCCGCAGAGACAGAGGCACAATCGCGGTCCGCTTTGACCACGGGGCGCACGTTCAGCGGAGTCGGGTGCACCTTCGACACGTAGTCGTGGTTTCCGTCGAGCAGGATCAGAGCGCCGTCGAGCACAGCGCCCTGCGCGGCGACGGCCAGGACCGCGCGAGACGCCGCGAGTCCGAGCGCCCGCATGATGCCGACCTCGTCGACCTCCGCCGCACTCGCCCAGCCGACCGCCGACGCCTGCACCCAGGCGGCTGCGCGAGCCGCCACGTCCGGCCTGCGTTTCTCCGTCACGAGTTTCGAGTCGCGCAGCCCCTCCGGCACACGACGGCGCGCTCCGGCGGCATCCATCACGGCCGCACCCACTGCCACCGGCCCCGCGAGCGCGCCACGACCGACCTCATCCAGGGAGATGATCAGCTCGCACTCGCCGAGGAGTCGGCGTTCGAGGGTGAGCTTCGGCGCGACGACGGTCATTCCGGATCCGGAACGCCGTTGAAGATCTCGTGGTGTCCGTCGATCGGTCCCAGTCGATTCAGCGGCCAGGTCGTGAGGAACGCCTTGCCCACGATGTTCTCCATCGGGACGAAGCCGCCGCTGGGCAGATCCTGGTGCGCACGGGCGTCGCGCGAGCGGTCCCGGTTGTCGCCCAGCAGCCACACGGAATCCTCCGGAACGACGACGTCGAACGGCTCGTTCGATGCGGCGGTGTCGCCCTGGGGGAGATTCAGGTAGCTGAGCTCGTCGATGGGTGCGCCGTTGATCGTGATCTGTCCGAGCGCGTTGCAGCAGACCACGTGGTCGCCGGGAAGACCGATCACGCGTTTGACGAGGTGATCCTGCGAATCGGTCGCGGAGATGCCCACGAAGTTCAGCACCCAGTCGACGGCCTCGACCAGAGGTGGCTGCGCGGGCGTCTGCGGCTGTCCGTCCAGCCACCCGCCCGGATCCTTGAAGACGACGACGTCTCCGCGTTCGTAGTCGGTCCAGCGCGGAGTGAGCTCATCGACGAGGATCCGGTCGTTGACCAGCAACGTGCGCTCCATCGACGCGGAGGGGATGTAGAAGGAACGGACGACGAAGGTCTTCACGACGAAGGACACCAGCGCGGCGATCACGACGATCACCAGCACGTCTCGGAGGAAGACCAGGAACCCGCGGCGTCGTCTGGACGTGGGCGCGGACGGGGATGCAGTCATCTGGTTCCTTCACGATCATGCGCCGGCGTGCAGCGACGCTATATAGGTTCGCACATCGAGGGGAGAACAAAGCACCCCGGGACATCGTGTCCCGGGGTGCTTCGGAGTGGCGACGACTCAGCGGTCGCGCTTCTCCTTGATCTTCGCCTTCTTGCCACGCAGCTGGCGGAGGTAGTAGAGCTTCGCGCGACGCACGTCACCGCGGGTGACGACCTCGATGTGGTCGATCACCGGCGAGTGGACCGGGAAGGTACGCTCGACGCCGACCTGGAAGCTGATCTTGCGGACGGTGAAGGTCTCGCGGACGCTGTCGCCCTGGCGGCCGATGACGACGCCCTGGAAGACCTGGATACGAGAACGGTTGCCCTCGGTGATGTTGACGTGCACCTTGACGGTGTCACCGGGGAAGAAGTCCGGAATGTCCGAACGGAGGGAAGCCGCGTCGACGGCGTCGAGGATCTGCATGATCGTCTCTCTCTGCACCCGCCACAGGTCGCATGCATGTATTCAAAGGAACAAGAAAAGGGTTGAGCTGTACGGAGCTGACGCGTCCGCGGGCTCCCCTGTGGCAGAGCCGGTCACAGCACAAACAACCATTCTGCCATGGATGCAGCGGCGGGCCAAAACGCGGTCTCAGTCCCGGGAGTCGGTCTCCCGCACCACGATCACCTCGGGGGCACGCGTTGGGACCGATGGCTCGTCCATGGTCGGAATCGTGGACCAGGTGATGGTCTCGCGCAGCCGCGCCCCGCTTCCTCTCGCCTCATTCCACAGCTGCCACAGCTGTAGCCAGATCAGTCCGATCCCGGCGACGATCGCGGCCGTGAGCAGCCACGGGAACGCCCCGTCGATGAAGAACCCGACCGCGATCGTGAGACCATTCCAGACGGTGAATCCGACGACGTCCCACCAGGAGACCGCGCGTTCGATGCGGACGGACGGACGGGACCTCGTGAGAAGGGTGAGCAGCAGCTGCCCCAGGAACACCGAGGGCATCGCGATGAGCAGCACCCACAGGATCGACCACCCGCCCTGGAAGACACCCCACCCGATCAGCAGCCAGAGCGGCAGCAGGAACGCCGCCGGGAGAAGCCAGCGGAAGTAGGCCTGTCGCAACCACATGTTGAGATCGTACGACGACGACCCGACGCGCGCTCCTGTGTTCGCTGAGAGCGCTCGGGCGTCCGCACCCTCACGATCAGGGAGAATGGGAGGGACGAGAGGACAACCGATGATCGAACTGCGCACCCCCGCCGAGATCGAAGAGATGCGCGCCGCCGGGCGGTTCGTCGCCGAAACGCTGGCGACGCTGCGTGACGAGACGAAAGTCGGAACCAACCTGCTCTCGATCGATCGGCGGGCGCACGACATGATCCGTCGCGCCGGCGCCGAGTCGTGCTACATCGACTACCACCCCTCGTTCGGAGCGAGCCCGTTCGGGAAGGTCATCTGCACCTCCGTGAACGACGCCGTGCTGCATGGCCTTCCGCACGACTACACACTTCGAGACGGAGACCTCGTCACCCTCGACTTCGCTGTCGCGGTCGACGGCTGGGTCGCAGACTCCGCGGTCTCCTTCGTCGTCGGAACAGCGCGCGAAGAGGATCTCCGACTCATCGACACGACCGAGCGTGCGCTGACCGCGGCGATCGACGCCGCCACCGTCGGGAACCGCATCGGGGACATCTCCGCAGCCGTCGCCGCGATCGCCCATGGCGAGGGCTACTCGATCAACACCGACTTCGGCGGCCACGGCGTCGGCCGCACGATGCACGGCGACCCCCACGTCCCCAACGACGGTCGCCCCGGTCGTGGCTTCCCCCTGCGCGCCGGCCTCGTCCTCGCCCTGGAGCCCTGGCTTCTCGCCACGACCGACGAGCTCGTCACAGACCCCGACGGGTGGACTCTGCGCAGCGCGGACGGCTCCCGCGGTGCACACTCCGAGCACACCATCGCGATCACGGAGCAGGGTCCGATCATCCTGACCGACCGGTCGTTCCTCGGCGTCGACTGACGCGCGACCCGGCCGATCGTCGGGTCGGCTCAGCACCCAGGCGCGATCGGCGGGCCGGTGTGCCATCCTGAGTCCATGATTCCGCAGGATCGACATGTGCCGGAGAGAGTTCTCCTCGCCCGGCACGGACAGACCCGATGGAACCTCGAGCATCGTCTGCAGGGACGACTCGATTCTCCCCTCACCCCGGAGGGCGTGGCGCAAGCGCATGCGATCGCGGACCGTCTGACAGATGTCGGTGTTCACACTGTGTGCTCCAGCCCGCTGGGCAGGGCGGTGCACACGTCGACGATCGTCGCGGACCGCCTCGGCGCCGACGTGGTCGAGGTGCCGGAGCTTGCCGAGCTCGACCACGGCGAGCTCGCGGGTCTGACTTGGGACGAGATCGACGCGGCCTACCCCACGGTCAGGGAAGAGCGAGCCGCCAACCGATACGGGTGGGCGTTCCCCGGCGGCGAGAGCTATGCCCAGGCGAGAGCGCGAGCACGGAAAGCTCTCACCAGTTGCGGATGGGTGTCGCTCGGCACCCCTCTCCTCGTCAGTCACGAGATGATCGGGCGCATGCTGCGTGCGGAGCTGCGAGGGCTGGATGCACCGACTGCCCTCGGACTGCGACACCCGCACGGTGTGGTCTTCGAGATCGACGGCGGCTCGGAACGGATGCTCTGAGAGGCTGGGCCCGAGGTCGCGGTTCGGTCAGGAAGAGGCTGACTCGTCGTCGCCGAGGAGATCGGGACGCCGCGATCGGGTGCGCTCGAGCTGCTGCTCTCGACGCCACGCGGCGATCGCGGCATGATTCCCGCTCAGCAGCACATCGGGCACGGCCCGCTCCCGCCACGATGCGGGCTTCGTGTACGACGGATACTCGAGCAGCCCATCCTCGTGGGACTCCTCGACGAGGCTCTCCGGGTTGCCGACGACTCCCGGGATCAGACGGCCGATGGCCTCGATCATCGCCATGGTGGCGACCTCTCCCCCGTTGAGGACGTAGTCGCCGAGGCTGATCAGCCTGACCTCGCCCCGCTCGGCCGCGTACTCGAACACACGCTCGTCGATGCCCTCGTAGCGACCGCACCCGAAGATGAGGTGCTCACGAGTCGCCAGATCGCGCGCGGTCTTCTGCGTGAAGACCTCGCCGGCGGGTGACGGGAAGATGATGGTGGGACGTCCGGCGCTCGACGCGGCCGATTCATCGACGATCTCATCGAGAGCAAGCCCCCAGGGCTCCGGCTTCATGACCATGCCCGCTCCGCCACCGTAGGGGGTGTCGTCCACGGTGCGATGGCGGTCCGAGGTCCAGTCGCGGAGGTCCCGGACACGGAGATCGATGATCCCTGTCGCCTGGGCCTTTCCGAGCAGGGAGAGCGTCAGACCGTCGAAGTACGACGGGAAGATCGAGAGGACGTCGATGCGCACGGCGGAACCGTTTCAGCGATCACTCGGACGCATGAGCGTCCGTGCCTGCCTGCGGCTCGGCGTCGGTGGTCTCCGGAAGCTCCTCGAAGAGCCCGGGCGGCGGGGTCACGATCACGCGCCCTGCCTGCACGTCGACGGTGGGCACGATGGCAGAGACGAAGGGCACCATCACCTCGTCGTCGCCTGCCTTGACGATGAGGAGATCCTGCGCGGGGAAGTGCTCCACCCGCACGACTCGACCGATCACCGTGTCGTCGCGAACCACCTCGAGGCCGACGAGCTGGTGATCGAACCATGCGTCGTCCTCGGCCTCATCCGCGTCCTGGTCGATCCAGAGGATGGCCCGCACGAGGCTGTCTGCCGCGTCGCGGTCTTCGACGTCCTCGAAGAAGACGACAGGGTTGCCGTTCATCACCCGGTACTCGCGCACCGTGATCTCCTTGCCGTGCCACGGAGATGCCTCGGGCACCTGCAACGTGAAACCGGCACCGGGGACGAAACGTCCCTCGGGGTTGTCCGTGTACAGCTCGAGCTTGAGACCGCCCTTGAGCCCGTGCGCCTTGACGAGACGCCCGACCCGCAGCTGGTTCTTGCCCTGGTTTCGGTCCTTCGCCACCACGTCAGTCGTCCGCGACATCGACGCGGACCCGACGACCGTCAGCGAGAGCGCTGACGAGAGTGCGAAGGGCCTTCGCTGTGCGGCCGCCGCGCCCGATCACGCGTCCACGGTCGTCGGGGTGCACGCGCACCTCGAGGAGGTCGCCTCTCGGCGAAGTGGATTCGTTGATACGGACATCCTCCGGGTGATCGACGATCCCCTTGACGATGTGTTCGAGCGCGGCGGCGAGCACGACGGATTACTCTGCGTCTGCTGCGGGAGCCTCAGCGGCCTCCGCGTCGGCCGCGGCGGGAGCCTCCTCAGCAGGAGCCTCCGCCTTCTTCTCGACCTTGGGCTTGACGACGGACTTCTTGGATGCGTCGACCTCGAAGGGAACCTTCGGCTCGGCGACCTTGAGCGTGGACTTCGCGTCCTTGTCGCCCTTGAACTTGCCCCAGTCGCCCGTGATCTTGAGGATGGCAGCGACCTGCTCGGTCGGCTGCGCGCCGACGGACAGCCAGTACTGCGCACGCTCGGAGTCGACCTCGATGAACGAGGGCTCCTCGGTGGGGTGGTACTTGCCGATCTCCTCGATCACGCGACCATCACGCTTGGTCTTCGAGTCGGCGACGACGATGCGGTAGTAAGGCGCGCGGATCTTGCCCAGGCGCTTGAGACGAATCTTGACAGCCACGATTCTCCTGAATTGTGTGGAAGGAAACGAACCGGTCGCCTGGAGAGTGGGGTGCACACCCGGCGGAAGCTCTGATGAGTGTGGACTCCTGCTGGATAGAGGGTCGAGCAGGTCGTCCGACCCTCTATTCTGCCAGATCAGCGGGCCGGGCGCGAAACGTGGCGAAACGGCCGTTGCCGTGTCGCGCGCCTCGCGTGCCAGACTGTGCGGGTGAAGCTCGAGTTCGCCCCATCGGCCCGGTCCACCGTCGGTCTCGAATGGGAGATCATGCTCGCCGACCCGGTGAGCGGTGACCTCGTCGGGCGCGCACCCGAACTGCTCGCGGCGCTCGAGGCCGAAAGTGCCGACGAACGCCACACCGTCACCGGTGAGCTCCTCACCAACACGATCGAGGTGACCAGCGGCATCGGAGACTCGGTGGCCCATGCCGTCGACGACATCGCCAACGCGATCACGGCTGTGCGGTCGGCGACCGATCCCGCGGGTGTCGAGCTGCTGTCGGCCGGAAGCCACCCGTTCGCGCAGTGGTACGACCAGCAGGTCACCGACAAGACGCGGTACCACACGCTCATCGAGCGTACTCAGTGGTGGGGGCGCAACATGATGATCTGGGGCATCCACGTGCACGTCGGGGTCGAGGATCAGCGCAAGGTCTTCCCCATCATCAACGCGCTCGCGGGCTTCCTCCCCCATCTGCAGTCGCTCGCCGCGTCGAGCCCCTACTGGGCGGGCGAGCGCACGGGCTACGCGTCGAACCGCGCGCTCGTGTTCCAGCAGCTTCCCACCGCCGGACTCCCGTGGCCGCTGCACGACTGGTCGCAGTACGAGTCGTACCTCGACGACATGGTGCGCACCGGGGTGATGGCCGATGCGACGGAGGTGCGCTGGGACATCCGGCCGGCTCCGCGGTGGGGAACCATCGAGGTGCGCGCCTGCGACGGGTTGTCGACACTGCCCGAGCTCGCCTCGGTCGCCGCGCTCGTGCAGGTCCTGGTCGAGGACTTCTCGCGCCAGCTCGACGAAGGGAAGACCCTCCCCGAGCTCCCGGCCTGGTTCCACCGCGAGAACAAGTGGAGAGCAGCACGTTACGGACTCGACGCACGTGCGATCGTCGATGCCGCCGGAACACAGCGCCCCGTGCGCGAGCACCTGTCCGAGACTCTCGAATCCCTCACCCCGACCGCGGTGGAGCTCGGGTGCGGTCGCGAGTTCGGCGGCATCGCCACGATCCTGGACGGGGGTGCCAGCTACGCGCGTCAGCTCGCCGTCGCCGATGCCGCGGGCGGCGATCTCTCCGCAGTGGTGCATCATCTGATCAGGGAGTTCCGTTCCGGCCCAGAATCGTCGACCGAGGAGCCGTAGCTCTCGAGGCGTCCCCTGCGACGATGCGCGTCAGTCCTCGACGAGGCGCCGTGCGAGCCCCTCGTCGAGGACGACGTCCGTGATGAGTCCGGCCGCCAGGGCGGCGCGAAGACTCACCAGCTTCGGAATGCCCGATACGACGCACACCCGGCGGGGAACCCGTCGAAGTCGATCGAGGCCGGGACCCGTCGCCCGCGCGTTCACGCGGATGTCGCGCCATGACCCGTCGGAGCGGAAGAACACGGTGGCGACATCACCGATCGCATGGTCCTCGCGGAGGCTGCGGTAGTCGTCACGTCCGAGATAGCCGCCCACGTAGACGCGACTGGGCACCTCGGCGGCCGGGGAGCCGAGACTGAACACCGCGACGTCCATCTTCGCCTGGAGGTCGAGCACACGACGCGTGCTGCGTTCGCGCCACATCGCCTCCCGGGTTGCGGGGTCGTCGAAGAAGGCAGGGACCGGGAACTGCTGGACCTGGGCACCGAAGGCGCTGCCGAACCGCTGCAGGATGTCGCTGGAGTACTCGACACCCGTCGTCTGGGTGTTGCCGGCACCGTTGAGCTGCACGAAGGTCGTGTTGTGGGTCTCCTTCTGTGTGAGCCCACGACTCACAGCGCTGATGGTCGAGCCCCACGCGACACCGATGACCATGTTCGAATCGACGAACTGCGACAGCAGACGACCCGCCGTCAGTGCCACGCGTTCGAGTCGCTCGACCTCGCTCAGGATCTCGGGCATGGGCACGACGTGCGCGGCCACACGATGCCGATCTCGGATGCGGTGCTCGAGCATCCCGAGCCGTTCGAGGGGCGAGTTGATGCGGATGTCGACCAGGCCGCTCTCCCGCGCGAAGCTCAGCAGGCGGGAGACCGACGATCTCGAGGTGCCGAGCTCCTTCGCGATGACCTCCATGGTCTTGTCCTGCATGTAGTAGAGCTGTGCCGCGGTGAGCGCCGCGATCAGCTTGCTGTCGCGAGATTCCGCGCCTGCACCGGCCATGACATCCTCCTCATCATCGATCCTTGCACATATGTGCAGTGGGCTTGCGCGGGATGTCACACAGGTCGATGCTGGTGGCAAGCAAGGAAGAGAGGGTCGACGATGATCGATTCGACACACTCGTCGGCGGAGCGCGCGGAGATCCGCGCCGTCCGCGAATCCGGACGCACGACCGTCCTCGTCATCGGTGGTGGGATCAACGGGATCTCCACGTTCCGCGACCTGGCATTGCAGGGCGTCGATGTCGTGCTCGTCGAACGAGGAGACTTCGCCTCCGGCGCTTCCTCCGCGTCGAGCCACATGATCCACGGAGGCATCCGCTACCTCGAGAACGGCGAGTTCCGACTCGTGCGCGAGTCGGTGGAAGAGCGCAACGGTCTGCTCAAGATCGCACCGCACTACGTGAAGCCGCTCCAGACGACCATCCCGATCTACTCGACCTTCTCGGGCATCCTCTCCGCTCCCCTGCGTTTCCTGACGCACAAGAGCGGAAAACCGCAGGAGCGCGGAGCGTTCCTCATCAAGATCGGTCTGACGATCTACGACACGTTCTCCCGGGACGGTGGCACGGTTCCGCGGCACCGCTTCCTCGGCCGCAAGAAGTCGCTCGCCGAACTGCCGTCGCTCGATCCCAAGATCAAGTACACCGCCACCTACTACGACGCCTCCATGCACGACCCCGAGCGCCTGGCTCTGGATGTGCTGCAGGACGGACGCTCGGCCCACCCCGGCGCGCACGCGCTCAACTACGTCGAGGCCATCGCCCGCGACGGCGATAAGGTCGTGCTCCGTGACCGCGAGAGCGGAACCGAGTTCGCTGTACAGGCGGATGTCGTCGTGAACGCCTCCGGTCCGTGGACCGACCTCACCAACGATGCGCTCGGCACCGACACGAAGTTCATGGGCGGGACCAAGGGCTCGCACATCGTGCTGGATCACCGCGAGCTGCTCGAGGCGACGCGTGGGCGCGAGATCTTCTTCGAGCACTCCGACGGTCGCATCGTCCTCATCTACCCCCTCAAGGGACGCGTCCTCGTCGGCACCACCGACATCGACGCCGACCCGCGCGAGGTCGCGGTGTGCACAGAAGAGGAAGTCGACTACTTCTTCGATCTGATCCACCACGTCTTCCCCACCATTCCGGTGTCGCGCGAGCAGATCGTGTACAAGTTCTCGGGAATCCGTCCGCTGCCCCGTCACGAGGACACGGCACCCGGATTCGTCTCGCGCGATTACCGCGTCGAGGTCGACGAGAAGGGCGCGGTACCGCTCGTCAGCCTCGTCGGCGGCAAGTGGACGACGTTCCGCGCACTCGGCGAATCCCTCTCCGACAAGGTGCTCGGACTGATCGGCCGCACCAGGACCGTCTCGACAGCGGGCCGGGCGATCGGCGGTGGGCGCGAGTTCCCGCGCACCGAGAAGGCCAAGCGCATCTGGTTCCAGGAGAACCTGCCCGGCGCCGGAGCACGCGCCGAACAGCTGCTGGCCCGATACGGCACCCGCGCTGCTCAGGTCTGGGAGTTCGTCGAGCAGGGTGAGGACGCGCCGCTCGCAGGTGGTGACCTCTCCACACGTGAACTCGAGTGGATGGTGCAGAACGAGCTGGTGGCCCGCCTCGAGGACGTCATCCTGCGTCGCACCAGCATCGCATTCACCGGCGGCGCGACCGCAGAGGTGCTGCATGAGATCGCCGATGCCCTCGCACCGATGCTCGGCTGGGATCGTGCGCGCCACGACGCCGAGGTCGAACAGACCCGCGAACTGTTGAACGAACGTCACGGACTCGATATCCCGTCCCGCGCCCGCGGCTGACGGGGTCTCGGACTGCCGCCCTCCTCGCGGTGCAACTCCCATAAAGTGTCGGGGCAGAGGGGCCCCGACACACAAGAAAGGTCAAAGAAGACATGGCTGATGTGAATCTCGGTCTCTACTTCCTCTCCGAACTCGTAGGAACAGCGATGCTGGTCCTGCTCGGATGTGGTGTCGTCGCCAACGTCGCACTCGCGAAGAACAAGGGCTTCGGCGGCGGCTTCCTGATGGTCAACTGGGGATGGGGTCTCGCGGTCTTCGCCGGTGTGCTCGTCTCCGCGTACTCCGGTGCGATCCTCAACCCGGCCGTCGGCATCGGCCTGCTGATCTCGGGCACGATCGACTTCCCGATGTTCCTCGTCGCCACCGCGGCAGAGCTCGTCGGCGCGATCATCGGTGCGATCGTCGTGTGGCTCGCGTACAAGCAGCACTTCGATGAGGAGCCGGAGGCCGCCAACAAGCTGGGCGTCTTCTCGACCGGCCCCGCGATCCGCTCCTACGGATGGAACCTGGTCACCGAGGTCATCGGCACGTTCGTCCTGGTCTTCGTGATCCTCGCCTTCGCGGACTACGGCGACATCGAGGTCGGAACGCCCGGAGGCCTCGGACCGCTCACGGCACTCCCGGTCGCCCTGCTCGTCGTCGCGATCGGCGCCTCACTCGGTGGACCGACCGGATACGCGATCAACCCCGCCCGTGACCTCGGTCCGCGCATCGCGCACGCGATCCTCCCGATCAAGGGCAAGGGCTCCAGCGACTGGTCCTACTCCTGGGTCCCGGTGGTCGGTCCGCTGATCGGTGGCTCGATCGCCGCCGTTGCAGCTCCCGTCCTGCTGCACCTTGCCTGAACGACCTGATTTCAAAGGAGAACAACATGGCTGACTACATCCTCGCCATCGACCAGGGAACGACTTCGAGCCGCGCGATCATCTTCGACAAGAAGGGCAGCATCATCGCGACCGGCCAGAAGGAACACGAGCAGATCCTGCCCAAGGCCGGCTGGGTCGAGCACGACGCCTCCGAGATCTGGCGCAACGTCCAGGAAGTCATCGGTCTCGCCCTGAGCCGTGCCGACCTCACCCGCCACGACATCGCCGCGGTCGGCATCACCAACCAGCGTGAGACCGCCGTGGTCTGGGACAAGACCACCGGCAAGCCCGCCTACAACGCCATCGTGTGGCAGGACACCCGTACGCAGGCGATCGTGGATCGTCTCGCTGAAGATGGCGGCGTCGAGCGATTCAAGCCGGTCGTAGGACTCCCCCTGGCGACCTACTTCTCAGGCACCAAGATCGCCTGGATCCTCGAGAACGTCGACGGCGCTCGCGAGAAGGCGGAAGCCGGCGACCTGATCTTCGGCACGACCGACAGCTGGGTCCTCTGGAACCTGACCGGCGGTGTCGATGGTGGCGTGCACGTCACCGATGTCACGAACGCCTCGCGCACGATGTTCATGGATCTCGAGACGCTCGAATGGCGTGACGACATCCTCGAGGCGTTCGGCGTGCCGCGCTCGATGATGCCGGAGATCCGCTCCTCGTCCGAGGTCTACGGTGCGGCGGAGGACTCTTCGCTGCTTCGCGAGACCCCGATCGCCGGCATCCTGGGTGACCAGCAGGCCGCGACGTTCGGGCAGGCCGCCTTCCAGAAGGGCGAGAGCAAGAACACCTACGGCACCGGCTGCTTCCTCATCTTCAACACGGGCGAGGAGATCGTCCACTCGAAGAACGGGCTGCTCACCACCGTCGGCTACAAGCTCGGCGACCAGCCGACGCACTACGCACTGGAGGGATCTATCGCGGTCACCGGATCGCTGATCCAGTGGCTGCGCGACCAGCTCGGCATCATCTCCTCGGCCCCCGAGGTCGAAGAGCTCGCCGACAAGGTCGAGGACAACGGCGGCGTGTACATCGTGCCGGCCTTCTCCGGTCTGTTCGCCCCCTACTGGCGTCCGGACGCCCGCGGCGCCATCGTGGGCCTGACCCGCTACGCGAACAAGAACCACATCGCTCGCGCAGCGCTCGAGGCCGTCGCGTTCCAGACGCGCGACGTGCTCGACGCCGTGAATGCGGACGCCGGTGTGGATCTGACCGAGCTCAAGGTCGATGGTGGCATGGTCGCGAACGACGCGCTCATGCAGTTCCAGGCCGACGTCCTCGGCGTCCCGGTGGTTCGTCCGGTCGTCGCGGAGACCACGGCGCTCGGTGCAGCCTACGCAGCCGGCCTCGCCGTCGGGTTCTGGAACGGCCTCGACGACCTCTCCGCCAACTGGCAGGAGGACAAGCGTTGGGAGCCCTCCATGGACGAAGCGGAGCGCGACCGCCAGCTGCGGCTGTGGCGCAAGGCCGTCACGAAGTCGATGGACTGGGTCGACGACGACGTGAAGTGATCTGACACACTAAAGAAGCGGGTCCGGAGCATGAGCTCCGGACCCGCTTTCGTCTTCGACGAGGAGGACTCAGAATCCGTTGATGGCCGCGAAGAACGCGCCGGTGCCGTCGATGGCGACGCGACCGCTCTCGTCGCTCGACGTGACCTGCTCGTACCCGGACTCGCTCCAGTAGAAGACGTCCGTCGCGATCTCTCCGACTCCCTGCCCGAACGCCTGCTGGGCGAATCCGTGCAGGTCCTGCACGACGTGGATCGCCCCAGGCCCGGTGATGACGTGGAATGCCACGTGATGACGCGAAGGTACGGTGAAGAGGACGCCGTGCGGTGCGGACTCGACGCCGGCGGCCGTCAGCAGCGCCGGGAAGTCGAGGGCGCGGCTCGCCGTGAACATCGACTCGGAGGCGATCGCATGGAACGCCCCGTTACCGACATCGAGGGTGTGGATCTCATCGATCGGCTCGGCAGACACTGCTGTGAGGGCGGTCGCCCACAACTGCTCAGCATCGAACCTGTCGACGATCGAGTCGGGGACGGCGCTCGTGATCTCGGGATGATCGAGCATCAGGATCACCTCGAGGCCGTTCGCGATCACGCGGCGATAGGTGAACGATCCGCGCTGGCTCTCCGGCAGGTATGCGGAGGGGATGAGACGCGCTTTCACCAGCGAGAGGATCTCGTCGTCGGAGAGATCCTCGTCGCGGGGTGCGGATTGCCTGCTGAGCAGGCCGGAGATGTGGCGCTCCACGACTTCAGGCCAGCTCGACTCGGGTTCGAGCTTCACCGCACGAGAGAGGTTGTACAGGCCGTACTGCGCCCCGGACTCCCCCTCGGCGTAGTCGCCGTGCATGGTGATCGCACCCTCGGCCGCTGGCCACTTGGACGCGAACAATGTGCGCAGGAGGGCGGCTTCGCGCACGGTGAGGTCGTCGAGGTCGGGATCAGGTTGCGCGTCTTTCGACTTCTTACCGAAACTCAGGAATCCCACGTGTGCTCTCCTCGATGATCGCCGGCCGAAGCGCGTCTTCGGCGCGGGCTCAAACGCACTCAGGCTAGCGCACGGCGCGCGAGGTCACGTCACAGCCTCGACGACGGCGATGAACGCACGCGCGACATTCCGCGGGGCAGCCGCATCCCAGGCCAGATGCTCGACACGGACAGGACCGCCGCGTACATGCGAGGTGTCCACCTCGAACCCCGAGCGCTCGACCACTCCCGGTGCCAGCAGTGTCACCGCCAAGCCCGACTCCACCAGCCCGAGGAGCAGAGATGCGGAGTCGGCCTCGAACGCGACATCGCGTGTGAGACCAGCCGCTGCGAACGCCGCGTCGCTCTGCGCTCGCCCCGACGTCGCCATCGGGAAATCCGCGAAGGTCATGCCCGCGATGTCCTCCAGCTCGATGCTGCTCCGTCGCGCGAGCACGTGCCCCCGGGGGAGAACGGCGACGAGGCTCTCGCGCGCGAGCACACGGAACCCGACGCCGGCGGGATCCACTCCGTCGCGCAGACCCAGCAGCGCCACGTCGAGCTCATCGTGTCGGAGCATGCGCATCAGGGCATCGCTGTTGCCCACCTGCAGTTCCACCCGCACGTCCGGGTGCGCGGCACAATAGGCGACGAGCACGGCGGGAACGTCGATGGCGGTCACCGTCGGGATGACCCCGATCCGCAGCGTGCCCTCCACGACGCCATCGACCGCGGCGGCGTCCTCCTTCGCCTGCTCCGCGGCCCGGAGCGCAGCGCGCGCATGACCGACGAAAGCCTCACCCGCCTCGCTGAGCCGCACCTGGCGACTGGAGCGGACGAACAAGCGTCGCCCGAGTTCACGTTCGAGCGACGCGATCTGATGACTCAACGCCGATTGGGTGACGAAGCATCGCTCGGCTGCTCGGGTGAAGCTCAGGGAGTCGGCGACTTCCACGACGTAGCGCAGTTGCTGAAGTTCCACGATTCATGATCTCGCTTCATGGGAACCGGTGCAACCATGCGTTGGACTCATCAGTCACGCGCCCGCAAGCTGAAGACATGAACCGCGTGACACTCGTGCTGACCACCGCGCTGGCACCCATCGCCTGGGGTACCACCTACCTCGTGACCACCGAGCTGCTGCCCGCGGGGCACCCTCTGTTCGCCGGTCTGCTCCGCTCACTCCCCGCAGGCCTTCTCGCAGTCGCCATCAGCCGACGACTTCCGCACGGCTCCTGGTGGTGGAAGTCCTTCGCGCTCGGCGCTCTCAACATCGCGGCTTTCTTCCCTCTGCTGTTCCTCGCCGCGGAGCGGCTTCCCGGCGGTGTCGCCGCCGCCGTCGCCGGAGCGCAGCCACTCATCGTCCTGGCTCTGGGAGCACTCGTCCTGCACGAGCGTATCCGGCCGATCACGGCCGTTGCGGCTCTCGCCGGCGCGGGAGGGGTCGCACTCGTCGTCCTCGGCCCGGCCGCCGAGCTGGATCTCTGGGGCGTTCTCGCTGCGCTCGGCGGTGTCACAGCGACTGGAGTAGGCATGATCCTGACCAAGCGGTGGGGTCGTCCCGCCGGAGTCGGTCCCGTCGCCTACGCCGGCTGGCAGCTCAGCGCGGGCGGTTTGATGCTGCTGCCGCTCACTCTGTTCGCCGAGGGGGTACCGCAGGAGATCGACGGCGGCGCCGCTCTCGGTTACCTGTGGCTCGCGACCGCCGGGGGGATCGTCGCCTACACGCTCTGGTTCCGCGGCATCCAGCAGCTTCCTGTCATCGCGCCTGGACTCCTCGCGCTCCTGTCCCCCATCGTCGCGACGGTTCTCGGACTGGCGGTCGCCGGCGAACGTTTCACCGCTCTGCAGGCGCTCGGATTCGTGCTCACACTCGGCGCCCTCGTGCTGGGGCAGGTCGTCACGCGACCGAAGGCGCAGACCGACCGGCGCCCGCAGGAGTCGCTCGACGATGTGCTCTCGGCGCCGCGCTGAGCGCGCTCAGCTCTTGCCGAAAAGCTTCTGGATCTCGGCGAGGTCGGCCTCGCTCGGAGCCTGAGCAGCACCGCCCCCGAGCCCGAATCCTGAGCCGGTGGGCGTAGCGGCGGAGGAGGCGATGCCGGCGTTCTCGGCAGCGCGCTTCGCAGGGTTTCCCGAGCGGGACTTTCCCGCGGTCTTGCCCTTCTTGCCTCGCTTGGAAGACGCACCAGGCCGCCCCATGCCGGGCACAGGTCCCATGCCGGGGATGTTCGGCGTGCCACCGCGCGCGACCGTCTTCATCATCTTCGCCGCCTGCTCGAAGCGCTGCACGAGCTGGTTCACATCTGTGACGGTCATGCCGGAACCGCGGGCGATGCGCAGTCGACGCGAGCCGTTCAGAACCTTGGGGTTGCGTCGCTCGCCAGGAGTCATCGAGCGGATGATCGCCTCGGTGCGGTCGATCTCGCGCTCATCGAAGTCGTCGAGCTGCTGCTTCATCTGCCCCATGCCCGGAAGCATCCCGAGCATCTTCTTCATCGAGCCCATCTTCTTCATCTGCTGAAGCTGGTCGAGGAAATCCTCGAGGGTGAAGGCCTCGGTCGCGATCTTCTCGGCCATCTTCATGGCCTCTTCCTCGTCGAAGGCCTGCTGGGCCTGCTCGATGAGGGTCAGGATGTCGCCGAGGTCGAGGATGCGACTCGCCATACGGTCGGGGTGGAACGGCTCGAGGTCTTCCAGGCGCTCTCCGGTCGAGGCGAAGATGATCGGGCGTCCGGTCACAGAGGCCACCGAGAGGGCAGCTCCACCGCGGGCATCACCATCGAGCTTCGAGAGCACCACGCCGGTGAAGTCGACGCCCTCCTGGAAGGCCTTGGCGGTGTTCACGGCGTCCTGACCGATCATCGCGTCGATGACGAAGAGGACCTCGTCAGGGTTCACTGCCTTGCGGATGTCTGCAGCCTGCTTCATGAGCTCGGCGTCGACACCGAGGCGTCCTGCGGTGTCGATGATCACGACGTCGTGCTGCTGCCGGCGGGCATGCTCGACCCCGTCGCGCGACACCTTCACCGGATCACCGACGCCGTTCCCGGGCTCCGGCGCGAAGACCGTGGCCCCCGCCTGCTCCGCGACCACCTGAAGCTGGTTGACCGCATTCGGGCGCTGGAGGTCGGCGGCCACGAGAAGAGGCGTGTGCCCCTCGCCCTCGAGCTGCTTGGCGAGCTTGCCGGCGAACGTCGTCTTGCCCGAGCCCTGGAGGCCGGCGAGCATGATGACCGTCGGCGCCGTCTTCGCGAACTGCAGTCGGCGCTGTTCGCCACCGAGGATCTGCACGAGCTCCTCATTGACGATCTGCACGACCTGCTGCGCCGGGTTCAGCGCCTTGTTGACCTCGTCGCCCAGGGCGCGCTCACGCACCTTCGCCGTGAACTCCTTGACGACCACGAGCGCGACGTCTGCGTCGAGCAGGGCCCGACGGATCTCGCGTACGGTGCCGTCGACGTCGGCCGCGGTGAGCTTTCCCTTCGTGCGCAGATTGCGGAAGGTCTCGGTGAGCCGATCGGAGAGCGTGCCAAATGTAGCCATGGTGCTCTGATTCTACGCGAGCGAGGCCGAGTTGCTCAGCGCCGGGCGGACTCAGCCCCAGGGCAGGTCGTGGATCGTCGCCAGCGCTTCCCGCAGAACGGTCTCCGGCGTCCCCCGCCCTGCCCCCTGCTCTGCCCACACGCGCAGCGAGGACAGCACCGCAGCGGCGTGTGCAGCTCCGAGGATGTCGGCCCTGATCACGTCGACGCCCGCGGCGGAGGCCGCCAGCGACACGGCCGCGGACAGACGCGCGAGCCGCAGACCGGTGTCGCGCACGAGCTCGTCTTCCAACCCCATCGCCCCTGCGTTGCGGAGGGCGAGAGCGAGCGGGTCCGGTGCGAAATCGTGCACGACCCGCAGCAGTGTCTCACGCACCGATTCGCCCGTAGCAGCCTTCTCCAGCCGGCCCAGGGAATCGATGGCATCGCCGATCCGCTCGTCGACACCCGACCACAGCACGTCGCTCTTGGACGCGAAGTAGTTGAAGAAACTCGAACGGCTCACCCCGGCTCGCTGAGTGATGTCCGCCACCGAGGTCGCGGCATATCCACGCTCCAGGAAGAGCTCACATGCGGCTTCGGCGAGGGTCTCCCGCGACGATGCCTTCGGGCGCCCGGCTCTCCCCGTCGAACTCATGCACTCACGCTACCGCGAGGTGTGGGTCGAGGACGCCGCTCTCTCCAGTGAGGGGTATTGTTGTCCTCGGTCCATCTACACCGAAGGCGGTTCCGCGATGCTCGAGATCCTCACCCCTGGGTTCGCTCCGACGCCCGTGCCGTATGTCGAGGGGTGGGAGCTGCAACGTCGCATCCACGCCGATATCGTCGCCGGCACTCGCCCTGACACCCTGATCCTTCTCGAGCACGAGGCGGTCTACACGGCAGGAAAGCGCACCGAGCCACACGAACGCCCGCAGGACGGCACGCCGGTCATCGATGTCGATCGTGGTGGCAAGATCACCTGGCATGGACCAGGACAGCTGGTCGGGTATCCCATCGTCCGCCTCCTCGAGCCCATCGATGTCGTCGCGCACGTGCGCCGCCTGGAGCGCCTGCTAATCGACGTGCTGCGACCATTCGGCGTCGACGGCTACCAGGTGGAGGGCCGCAGCGGCGTCTGGGTGCGTCGGCCGCTCTCCGAGGACAAGGTGGCCGCCATCGGGGTGCGCGTGCAGCAAGGAGTCACGATGCACGGGTTCGCCATCAACTGCGACAACTCCCTGGCCGGTTTCCGCGACATCATCCCGTGCGGCATCACGGATGCAGGTGTCACGACCGTGAGCGAGGTGACCGGATCGACCGTCACACCCCGAGACCTCGTCGATGCCGTGACCCGTGCTTTCCTCACCGAGTACTCGACCCCCGAACTGTCTGGAGCCCACGCATGACCGCCGCACCCGAGGGCCGGAAACTCCTCCGCCTGGAGATCCGCAACGCCGAGACGCCGATCGAGCGCAAGCCCGAGTGGATCAAGACCAAGGCGAAGATGGGGCCTGAGTACACGGCGCTGCACTCTCTCGTGAAGAGCGAAGACCTCCACACGGTCTGCCAGGAGGCCGGCTGCCCGAACATCTACGAGTGCTGGGAGGATCGCGAGGCGACCTTCCTCATCGGGGGCTCCCAGTGCACCCGGCGTTGCGACTTCTGCCAGATCGACACCGGCAAGCCCGCCGACTACGACACCGATGAGCCACGCCGCGTCGCCGAGAGCGTGCAGCGGATGAACCTCCGGTACGCCACCGTGACGAGCGTCGCCCGCGATGACCTTCCCGACACCGGAGCCTGGCTCAATGCCGAGACGGTACGGAAGATCCACGAGCTCAACCCGAACACCGGGGTGGAGCTGCTGGCCAACGAGCACAATGCCGACCCGGCCTTCCTCGGCCAGATCTTCGACGCTCGCCCCGAGGTCTTCGCGCACAACGTGGAGACCGTTCCCCGCATCTTCAAGCGCATCCGACCCGCATTCCGCTACGAGCGCTCCCTGAGCGTGCTGACCCAGGCTCGCGATGCCGGGCTCATCACGAAGTCCAACCTCATCCTCGGCATGGGCGAGGAGCCGGAGGAGGTCGTGCAGGCGCTCAACGACCTGCACGACGCCGGCTGCGACATCATCACGATCACGCAGTACCTCCGCCCCACGCCGCGGCATCATCCGGTCTCCCGATGGGTCAAGCCGGCGGAGTTCGTGGAGTTCAAGGAAGAGGCCGAGCGAATCGGGTTCCTCGGCGTCCTCGCCGGTCCTCTCGTGCGCTCCTCCTACCGCGCAGGACGCTTGTGGGCGCAGTCGATGACGTCGAAGGGGCGCGAGATCCCCGCACACCTCTCCCACATCGCCGAGAGTGCCGACCTCGGGTTCGCCCAGGCCGTCTGACCTCGCCTGCTAGTCCGCGCTCATCACGGACTGCACGCTGCCGTCGGAGCCGAGGTTCACGAGCAGCACGTCATCCGTCGAGCTGTCGTCGAGGGCGTACTCGAGCACGGCGAACGGCTCTGAACCGCCGTGCTCGTCGGCGAGGATCGTCATGCTCATCAGACGAAGCGAGCGGATGATGTCGACAGCCGCGTCTCCCGACACGTCGACGAGAACGTCGGGCAGGTCGTCGCCGTACGCCTCCTGCTGCTGAAGGATGTACTCGGTCACCTCGCTGGTGCGGTCGTCGACTTCCGCGAGCATGCCCCGACGCGCCGTGCCGTCGACGCTCTCGAGGCCTGCGATGAGCGAGGCGGCGATGTCGAGCGCATCGGAGGACACGTCGTCTTGGTCCGGTGCAGTCAGATCGACGGTGACACTCTGATCGCCGAGCTCCACGGTCTCCGACCAGAAGATCGATCCGTCCGGGCCCGAGGACAGGAGTCCGAAGTAGTCGTGTTCGATCGCCATAACGCTATGAAACCAGCCTCGTGCTCACCGCGGTAGTCCTGTCATCAACCGACCAACGACTGGACGAAAACGTGAGGGGTGAAACCGGTGAGATCATCGATCCCTTCCCCCTGTCCGAGCAGCTTGACCGGGATGCCCGTGCGCTCCTGAACTGCCAGCACGAAGCCGCCCTTGGCCGATCCGTCCAGCTTGGTGAGGACGAGCCCGGTGACTCCGGCGTGCTCGAGGAACGCCTCGGCCTGCATCACGCCGTTCTGACCGGTCGTGGCATCGAGCACGAGCAGCACCTCGCTGATGGGCGCCTGCTTCTCGATCACGCGCCTGACCTTCGAGAGCTCATCCATGAGACCGCCCTTCGTGTGGAGACGGCCGGCCGTGTCGATGATCGCGATCTCGATGCCTTCGCGCTTCGCGTACTCGACCGTCTGGAAGGCGACCGATGCGGGGTCCTGGCCCTCCTGCTGCGGACGGACGATCGCCGCGCCACCGCGCTGTGCCCACGTGGCCAGCTGGTCGACGGCGGCCGCGCGGAACGTGTCGGCCGCGCCGACCACGACGCTGCGCTGGTAGCCCCGGAGGAACTTCGTGAACTTCCCGATCGTGGTGGTCTTGCCGACGCCGTTGACGCCCACGACGAGGACGACAGCGGGACGCTCGGTGAGCTTCAACGTCGTGTCGAACTTCGCGAAATGCTCCTCGAGCGTCTCCCGGAGCATCCGCTGAAGGTCTTTGGGGTCCGTGGTGCGGTACCGGTCGACCTTCTGACGCAACTCATCGACGACGCGCTCACTGATGTCCGGACCGAAATCGGCGGTGATGAGCGCCGTCTCGAGATCCTCCCAGGTCGTCTCATCGATGGTGGGCTTGACGAACATGCCGCGCAGTGCACGACCAAGAGACCAGGACTTCTCCGCCATCCCACCAGCCTACGGGTTGCTCACCGGATGAAATGCGTGCGCGCCGGTGGACGGCGATCACACCGCAGCTGCGGCCCTGTCTCCGACCCGCTGCCCCACGACCGCCGAGACACCGTCCTGCCGCATCGAGACGCCGTACAGGGCATCGGCGATCTCCATCGTGCGCTTCTGATGGGTGATGACGAGGAGCTGCGAACTCTCGCGCAGCTGCTCGAAGACCGTCAGAAGGCGACCGAGGTTCGCATCGTCCAGAGCCGCCTCCACCTCGTCGAGGATGTAGAACGGGCTCGGCCGAGCCTTGAAGATGGCGACGAGCAGCGCGACGGCGGCGAGCGACCGCTCCCCGCCCGAGAGCAGCGACAGCCGCTCGATCTTCTTCCCCACCGGACGGACCGAGACCTCGATGCCGGTCGTCAGCATGTTGTCGGGATCCGTGAGCGAGATGCTGCCCGTTCCACCGGGGAACAGGAGCGGGAACACCTGACCGAACGCCTCCTTCGTGTCTTCGAAGGCGCTCGCGAAGATCGTCTGCATGCGTTCGTCGAGGTCGGCGATGATCGTCAGCAGATCCTGTCGCGTCTGGGTGAGGTCGGCGAGCTGCTCCGTGAGGAAGGCATGCCGTTGCTCCAGTGCGGCGAACTCCTCCAGGGCGAGTGGGTTGACTCGCCCGAGCTGCGTGAGCTTGCGCTCCGCTTCGGCCAGACGGCGCTGCTGGATGCGGCGATCGAAAGGAATCGCCGCCGCGTCGGCTGAGTCGTCTCCCCCATCTGCGGATCCCGCGATCGGGTCGCGTGGGACCAGCTGGTCGGGGCCATATTCCGCGATGAGAATATCTTCGTCCAGCGCCAGTTCCGAGGAGACGCGCTCGAGCAGGCTGTTCAGGTGCAGCTTCTTCTCGTGGATCTGCAGCTCGAGACCGTGGACGCTCTCGGTGAGCCCGGCGAGGCGTTCGCGCAGCGAGGTCTCCTGGGCGCGAAGACCGACGAGTTCCTGGTTCTGCGCCGACCGAGCGGCCTCTGCTTCTTTGAGCGCGAGTCGTGCTTCGGTCACCGAACGATCCAGCGAATCGAGGATACGCGGCAGCTCGTCCGCCACCCCAGAGGCGGACTCCCGCTGGGCGCGACGGATGACCGCGCGTCGGGCTGCTTCGGCCGCAGCCTCTCGCTCGTGCTCACGCTGTCGTTCCAGACTCGTGACCCTCGACTGCGCCGCGCGGACCCTCTCCCGCAGCGTCTCGACCTCGAGCCGAGCCCGCACCTCGCCCTCTCTCGCCAGCTCCAGTGCCTCGAGGAGTCCGTCCCGTGCGGATGCATCGAGCACGGGCCTGGGCGACGCGATCGCGTCATCGAGAGCGGCTTTCGTCGCCTGCGCCTTCTGCTCCGCTTCCGAGACCGCAGACTGCGCCTGGGCGAGCCCGGTCTCCAGTCGCTCGCACTCCGCGACAGCGGATTCGTGGCGCACCGTGATCCGGTTGACCTGCTCCGCATGCGTGGCGAGAGCAGCATCGTGCTCCCGAAGCGCCCGAAGCGCGTCCTTGGCCTGCCGCCTCGTCGTCTCGACCGCCTCGTCAGCGTCCCGACGAGCCTCTCGGAGCGAGTCCGCGACGATCCGGATCTCCGAGAGGCGTTCGGTCGCGGCATCGCGTTCGGCCGCGAGCTCCAGGCGGGAGCGCTCCCCTCCCGAGCCCGTCCGCAGAGTGTGCGCGGTGATCACGTCACCCTCCACGGTGACGACGGTGGTCGCGGTGTCCCCCATCGCATCGAGCGCGGTTCTCGCAGCGCGGGCTGCTCCCAGATCATCCGCGAGCAGGACGTGCGAGAGTACTCCGAGCACGCCGTCGGGAGCGGTCACGACGTCGATGGCCGGTGTGACTCCCGAGAGTTCGGGGAACGCTGCCGCAGACCGGGGCGCGTCCGCGATCACGAAGTCGACCACTCCCCTGCGCTGGTGCGAGGATTCCGCCGCCATCGCGAAGGCATCGTCAGCGGTGTCGATCAGAACACCCTCCGCGAGCGGGCCCAGGACAGCGGCGACGGCCGCTTCGTATCCCGCCTGCACCTGCACCGCGTCGCCGACGAGACCGCGGACGCCCTGGCCGCCCGCCCTGACGATCTCGGCTGCACCGCCGGAGAGCGCCAGGGCGCTGCTCAGGGCGGATGCCTTCGCGGTCAACGAGTCGACTTCACGCTCCGCCGAGTGCAGACGTTCCCGGAGCGACTCGCGCTCGGTCTCCGCCGCTGTGGCAGCCCGCTGTGCGCTTTCGTAGGCCGCCGCGTGCTCGGCCGCCGAGCCTTCCGGCGCTTCGGCATCGTCGATGGACTCGAGTGCGTCCGCCGCTTCCCGGCGACGTGCGTCAGCGGCTTCGAGCGCGTTCTCCTGCCGAAGGACGGCCCCGCGCACCGCGGCGAGGGCGGATGCCGCAGCATCGGCGGATCCCCTCAGCGCGGAAAGGCGCATGTCGTACTCGGAGACGAGCGCGCTCTGCTCGGCGATGTCGACATCGAGGGTGTCCAGTTCCGCGCGAGCGTGCACGACCTCGCGGCTCGCGGCGACGGCCGCATCCTGAGCGTCCCCCAGCCCTGCGGAGATCGTGTCGATCTCTTCCCTCGCCTCATCGATCGTGGACTGCGTCACGGTGATCGCGGTGATCGCAGCATCATCATCGTCGGTTCCGAGAAGCGCCAACCGCTGATTCGCGAGCGTGTAGAGCCCGCGCATCCGCTCCTGGACCTGCTCGAGCCCGAACGCGACGCTGCGCGCTTGGTCCACGGCGACCGAGTTCTGATCCTGTTCGAGGCGTGCGATGCTCGCGCGCACCGTCTCCGCCTGATCGGACAGCACCAGGCGCTCGGTGTGACGCTCGTGCTCGGTCCGGGTGTGATCAGCGAGAGCAGCGCGCAGAGCGACGACGTCATCCGCGAAGATGCGCGCCTTCGCATCGCGCACGACTGCGGCGATCGTCTGCGCCTCGCGAGCGATCTCGGCCTGTCGACCCAGAGGCTTGAGCTGTCGACGGATCTCGCCCGCGAGATCGCTCAGCCGTGTCAGGTTGGTCTCCATCGCATCGAGCTTTCGGAGCGTCTTCTCCTTGCGACGGCGATGCTTGAGGATGCCCGCTGCTTCTTCGATGAAGCCGCGACGGTCCTCGGGAGATGCCTGCAGCACCGTGTCCAGACGGCCCTGACCGACGATCACGTGCATCTCACGGCCGAGTCCCGAGTCGCTCAGCAGCTCCTGCACGTCGAGGAGACGGCAGCCCTCGCCGTTGATGGCGTACTCGCTCGAGCCGTTGCGGAACAGAGTACGGCTGATCGTCACCTCTGCGTAGTCGATCGGGAGCGCACCGTCCGCATTGTCGATCGTCAGCTGCACCTCGGCTCGACCGAGAGGGCCACGGGTCGACGTGCCGGCGAAGATGACGTCTTCCATCTTCCCACCGCGCAGGGTCTTCGCCCCCTGTTCACCCATCACCCAGGCGAGTGCGTCGACGACGTTCGACTTCCCGGAACCGTTCGGCCCGACGATGCAGGTGACCCCCGGCTCGAACACGAAGCTCGTCGGCTGCGCGAACGACTTGAACCCTTTGAGCGTCAGGCTCTTCAGATGCATGCGGCCACCGCTCGTCCGGGGAGAATCACGCGGCTACGCTACCGGAATTCCGGGCCTGGAGCGTCATCCCGCGCGGGATGACGGGTAACTCGAGAGCCCGGCGACACGCCGAGCGGAACAACATGTGCTTGACGTGGCTCGCGCGTGTTCGCTACCGTTTCCTCCGGATCGCCACACGAAAGGAGGTTACCGATGATTACGACTCAGCTCAACGCACAGGCCACTGGCCTCGCCGCGCCCGCGCACTTCGCGCCGCGCCTTGCGTTCTCGGTAACCGCCGGCGTCCGCACGAGCGCTCTCTCGTAGAACCGCACCCCGACTCTCCGGACCCTCGTCGGTCCTGTCCGTCCGGTTCTCTCGCGCCCCCCTCCGCAGATCTGCGCCACAGGTCTCGGCACTTCCCGCATCGGATGGCCGCCTCTTCGGCCCCATCGATGTCTGCTCTCCCGCACCGTTCTCCGCTGCATCCGCAGCCGACGTGCGGTGCTTCCGCACCCATCATCACCGTCACTTCCGAAGGAATCACCGTGAACACCACGTTGCATCGCAGCGACATCCACCCGCCCGATATCGAGGACCGCGAGGTCCTCCAGATCCCTCGTCCCGACGAGCTGCGTCGCCTGTCGATGACAGATCGCCTCTCCCTCAGGATCGGCCTCTGGCTCTTCCAGAGGGCACAGCGTCCGCGTCGTCCGCGTCGCGGTCCGCGTATCGATCCAGCCGATCTGTTCCTGCTCGGCGAGCAGCGTCACCGCTCCGCTGCAGAGTCGAACGCATTGCTCACGTACGACATGCAGCGCGGCATGCGCTGAGGTCGGCAGAGGGCCATGACGAACTGCTCCGCGACCGCGCCCGCCCGCATCATCCGCGAGCGGGCGCGGTCAGCACCACGATCCCCCAGCTGCACACCCCGGACGGAAGAACACGAATGAAGACCATGGAAACGACGATCACACCGCTGATCGTCCCGGTCACCCTGCAGAGCGCGGATGCCGCCGAATTCCTCGCCTTCGGCGAAATCAACCGGCTCGTCTGCGATGAGCAGGTGGGTCTCCCCGATCTCGCCCCTGACGCTGCACAGATGCTGCCGAACTGGCAGGACGACACCGATGCGCTCGACGTGGGTTTCGTCGCACGAGCCGGCGGCGAGATCGTCGGCATCGTGACGATGTCGTTCGCCCAGGAGGCCGATGCGCATGCCGCAGAGATCGACCTGCTCGTCCCCTCGGCCTACTGGGGCCGAGGCGTGGAAGAGATGCTTCTCGACCGGGCGGAGGCCGAAGCGCGTGCGCGAGACCGGAGCGTCCTGCAGATCTGGAGTCTGCACCGCCCCGAGGAGAGCGAGCGGATGCTGGTTCCGCGCACGGGGTGGGGGCGCATTCCCTCGACGCCGCTCTCCGACCTCGTCGCGTCGCGTGGTTATGTCCTCGAACAGGTCGAACGCAACAGCGAGTACGACCTCGGACGCGACCCGGCACCGCTTCGCACGGCGCTGCACGATGCGATCGCAATGGCGGGCGAAGACTATGCGCTGCTCGAATGGGACATGCCCACTCCTCCGGAGCTGAGGGCTGGATTCGCCGCTGTGCTCGCCCGCCTCTCCGCCGATGCACCCAGCGGAGACATGGACTTCGTCGCAGAGGTCTGGGATGCCGAGCGAGTGGTGCGGCGCGAGGCGCGACTGCTCGGCGCCGGCCAGGCCGTCTCCGTGGCGGCGGTCCGGCATGTGCCGACCGGGGCCATCGTGGCGTACAACGAACTGCTCATCGCCGCCGACCGAACGGGTGTGACGCACCAGTTCGGGACGCTGGTGAGCAAGGACCACCGTGGCCATCGTCTGGGAACCATCGTGAAGTGCGCCAATCTGCTTCGTTGGCGGGATCTGATGCCGGAATCGCCTGTGGTCTCCACCTTCAACGCGGAGGAGAACCGGCCGATGCTGGACATCAACGAGACCATCGGATTCGTGCCGGTCTCCTACGCCGGAGCGTGGCAGCGGAAGCTCTGACACGCATGCGGGCTCGATCTCATTCTCCGGGATGACGTCGAGCCCGCACGGTCATCCGCCCGGGCGACGACCGGGCCGGGCGGGACGGAGAGGCTGGAATCATGAACATCCCCGTGATCGAAGCCCACGCCCTCAGCAAGAACTTCGGGTCGACACGCGCTCTCGCCGGCGTCGACCTCGCCATCCATCGAGGTGAGTCCGTCGCCATCATGGGAGCCTCCGGGTCGGGCAAGACGACGCTCCTCCACGTCCTGGCCGGGATCACCAGTCCTGACGCCGGCGGGGTCGTCTTCCGTCCCGCAGAGGGAACTGCCATCGAGGTCACCGCGCTCGGCGAGTCCGCGCGCTCCAGACTGCGACGCGAGAGGTTCGGATTCATCTTCCAGCAGGGCCTTCTCATCCCCGAGCTGACGGCGGTGGAGAACGTCGCGCTCGCCTCGATGATCAACGGCGTCCGCCGTCAGGACGCCGTGCAGCACGCCGCCTCCTGGCTGGCAGCGCTCGGACTCGCCGGGATGGAGGACCGCCGGATCGGCGAGCTGTCGGGTGGGCAGGCGCAACGCGTCGCGATCGCGCGCGCGCAGGCCACCGGCGCAGAGGTCGTCTTCGCGGACGAACCCACCGGGGCGTTGGACTCGACCACGTCGTCGGAGGTCATGGATGCGCTCCTCTGGTCCACGACCGGGCAGGGCCGCACACTCGTCGTCGTCACGCACGACGCCGACGTCGCAGCCCGGTGTACGCGCACGATCGCGGTGCGCGACGGACGGATCATCTCGTCGGCGGTGACCGCGTGAACCGCAATGTGCTGGCCCTCCTGTTGCGTCCCGCTCCCGGTCAGGGCGGCGTGCTGGTCCTGCCCGTCGTCGCGTTCGCCGTCGTCACGACCCTCGTGCTCACGGTCATCGGCGGCGCACAGTCGTTCTGGGGGTGGACAGACGAGTTCGCTCCTCTGTACCAAGCGCTTGCGGCCATCGCCCTCGTCCTGCTGGTCGTCCCGCTGATGTCCGTCGGCGGAGCGGCCGCCCGACTCTCCGCTCGTCGACGCGACGAACGACTCTCCACCCTTCGCCTGCTCGGGGTGTCACCCTCCGGCGTGACCATCGCTACGGTGACCGAGTCCGTGCTCGTCGCTGCGGCAGGTGCCCTCGTCGGAATCGTCGCGCACGTCGCGATCAGCCCGCTCATCGGCCTCATCCCCTTCCGCGGCGAGGCTCTGGGGTTCGGCGCCGTCGTCCTTCCACCTGCGCAGACGGCCGTCGTGGTGGCCGCCGTCCTCGCTCTCGCCTCCACGAGTGCGGTCATCGGTCTCCGCCGCGTCGTCATCTCGCCACTCGGTGTCCGCACGCGCACCGATGTCCCGAAAGTCCACTGGATCCGGGCCGTGCTCGCCGTGAGCGCGATCGCCATCGCGTTCGTCCTGATCAAGGTCTTCCCGTCCGTGGGCGGACTCGTGCTGACGATCGTCGTCCTCGCCGGGCTGTTCGGTGCGGCACTCGCCGTGTTGAATCTCGTCGGCCCGTGGGTGCTCAAGGTCTCCGCATCAGGTCAGCTTCGTCGAGCCGAGCGCCCGGAGCGTCTGCTGGCGGCGCGTATCGTGCTGGACTCCCCGAAGGCCGCGTGGCGACAGGTGGGCGGCATCGCCATGGCGAGCTTCATGGCCGTCTTCGCCGGCACCGGGGTCGCGATCATCAGCATGATCGATTCCTCCGATGCCGCTGCTGCCGACGTGGCGCTCGCCGACGACATCCGGACCGGTCTCATCATCACCCTCATCGGCTCCTTCCTGATGGTCGCGGCGTCCGTCGGGGTGAACCAGGCCTCCGACGTGCTCGACAAGCACGAACTGCACCGCAGCCTGCACCACCTCGGCATGCCTCTCGAGACCGTAGACCGCGCGCGACGGCGAGCGATCATGTCACCGCTGCTGGTGACCGCGATCGGCTCGGCGCTCGTGGCCGCGATCCTGGTCTTCCCGTTGGTCGGCATCGCGCTGATCACCGCGCCGGAGTCCCTGCTGACCATCGCGCTCGTGGTGTCCGTCGGGATCGGCGTCGTCTGGGCGACGACCTGGGCGACCCGTCCACTCCTGCAGCGCTCGTTCCTGCCCGCCTGAACGCGACCTTCGGGACGGATCGGGCACGGCGCCCCTGTCAGCGGCTATCTCGGCAGCCGCTGACACCGCGGGCAGAAGTGCGAACCGCGGTTCATGAAGCTCTCGCGCACGATGAGCGTGCCGCAGCGTGGACAGGGCTTGCCCTGCTGCCCGTAGGCGTTGAGCGAGTGCGCGAAGTAGCCGGCTTGACCGTTGACGTTGACATACTGCGCATCGAAGCTGGTCCCGCCTTCGGCAAGGGCCTTGGTGAGCACGAGTCGGACTTCGGCCAGCAGCCTGCGAACCGCCTGCGTCGAAAGCCGATCCGCCGGTGTCTCCGGATGGATCCGCGCGGCCCACAGGGACTCATCGGCGTAGATGTTGCCGATCCCGCTCACGACCCCCTGGTCGAGGAGGACACGCTTGATCGCGCTCCCCCGTCGCCCCAGGGCAGCCCGGAACGTCCGTTCGTCGAATGCCGGGTCGAGAGGGTCGCGCGCGATGTGGGCGACCTGGGTCGGAACCCGCGAACCGCTGTCGTCGATCAGTGCGTCGACGGCAAGGGACCCGAAGGTCCGCTGATCGGCGAACACGATCGCGAGCTCGCCGTGACGGGGATGCTCGATGCCGATCCGCACGCGCTCATGACGTTCGGCTCCCGCGTCCGGAGCACGCAACAGCATCTGACCGCTCATGCCGAGGTGCCCGATCAGCGCGGAGTCCCCGTCGTCGAGCGGCAGCCAGAGGAACTTGCCGCGGCGCGACGCATCGATGAACATGCGTCCCTCGAGTCGAGCGACGAAGTCAGCCGCTCCGGCGACGTGACGCGTGAGTGCCCGCTCATCGAACACGCTCACCGCGGTGATGGTGGATCCGACGACGGCCGGCGCGAGACCGGCGCGGACGACCTCGACCTCGGGAAGCTCAGGCACGCTCGCTCAGGCTGCGCCAGGCGCTGAGCGCCGCAGCCATCTCGGCGGTCTTCTTGCTGCTGCCGACACCGGTCATGCTGACATCGCCCACGCTGACCGTAGCGAGGAATCGACGGTCGTGATCTGGTCCGCTCGCCTCCACCGAGTAGCGAGGAGGAGTCGCACCGAGGCGGGCGGCGAGCTCCTGGAGACTGGTCTTCGGATCCATCGCCGCACCGTAGCGCTCCGGGTCCGCGAGCAGCGGCTTCGTCAGGCGGAGCACCAGTTCCGTGGCGGCGTCAGGACCCGCCGAGAGGTACGTGGCTCCGATGACGGCTTCCATCGTGTCGGCGAGGATCGAGTCCTTGTCGCGACCACCGGTCTGCTCCTCACCGCGACCGAGCAGCAGGTGACTGCCGAGGCCGATGCCCCGCGCGACCTCGGCCAGCGCGACCGTCGAGACGACGCTGGCACGTCGCTTCGCCAGTTCGCCCTCATCGAGGTCGGGGTGAGTGGTGAAGAGCATGACGGTCACCGCCTGCCCGAGCACCGAGTCGCCGAGGAACTCGAGCCGCTCGTTGTGCGGGATGCCGCCGTGCTCGTAGGCGTAGGAACGGTGAGTGAGGGCCAACTCCAGAAGCTCCGCGTCGATCTCGACGCGGAGCTTCTCTGGGAGAGGCCTCGTCCCCCCGGGGACCTCCGTCACGGTACGCGACTCAGACGTCGGCGACCTTGCGGCCCTTGTACTCCAGGAAGAGCTCGGTGCCCTGCGAGTCGGTGACGACCTTGGCCTGGTGGGGACGGCTGTAGACGACCTGGCCGTTCTCGATGGTCTTGACGAGCGCGACGGGCGCCGCCTTCCACTGCGCGCGGCGCGAGCGGGTGTTGGAACGGGATACCTTGCGCTTCGGGGGGTTACCAGCCATGACTAGCTCTCTTCTTTCTCGGCGGCACGAGATTCTTCCGTGCCGTCTTGGTCTGTGATGTTCTGGAGCGCGCTCCACCGAGGATCGATGGGAGCGGCCTGCTCCGTTCCGGTACTCACGGTCAGTCGTTCACCCGTTTTCGGGTCGAGACCCGGGCAATCCGGCTGACACACCGGCTGAAAAGGAAGTGCCAGTACGGCCGCATCCCTGACGAGAGTTTCAAGATCCACGTGGTCGTCTTGAACCTCGAAGTCAGTTTCTTCCTCACCAGGATACGCGAAAAGCTCCTGGAACTCGACTTCGACGGGCCGAGTGATGTCCATGAGGCATCTTCCGCACACTCCGGCGTACTCGCCGTCGGCGCTTCCCGACACGAGGATGCCTTCGTGGACGGACTCGAGCCGGACATCGAGATCGAGGTCGGAGCCGGCTTCATACGACACGATCCCCTCACCCCACGATTCGGCGAGGGTCACGGTGAACTCGTGTTCCCGCATCTCGCCCGGACGCCGGACGATGTCACGGACGGGGAGCACGAAAGGGCCGTTCATTCGAGAGCGCACACGTCCATGCTACCGGCCGATACCCGCACTCGTCCTGAACCCGCACCCAGGCGGGAGGCGTCAGATCCCGCGGGCCCCGGTGTCCAGGAAAGCCGCGACCGCAGGCGGAACGAAGGGGCTCACGTCTCCGCCGAGAGAGGCGACCTGGCGCACGAGCGAACTCGACACCATCGCGTGCGAGGGGTCGGGAAGGAGGAACACCGTCTCGATGCCGGCGAGGTGTCGGTTGACGATCGCCATCGGCGACTCGTATGCGACGTCGACCTGCGAGCGGATGCCCTTCACGAGCACTCCCGCGTTGACGTCGCGGGCGTAGTCGACCAGGAGCCCCATGCTCCACGAACCGATCACGATCTCGCCCTGCATGCCGTCGTCGGCGATCGACTTCTCCAGCAGAGCGAGTCGCTGCGCGATGGGGAGCATCGCCTCTTTACCCGGGTTGTGCACGACCAGCACGTGCAGCTCGTCGTACAGGGCCGCGGCGCGCCGGATCACATCGAGGTGACCGAGGGTGGGCGGATCGAAGGAACCCGGGACGACGGCGATCCGGCTGCTCATGGTTCCAGCCTAGGGCACGTCGGTTCCGGATCAGTTCTTCGCCAGCGCAGCCCGATCCTCGTCGCTCACGCGGCGTCCGATGGCGTCGCGGAGTCCCGGGTGATCGGCCAACTGCGGATCGGCGCGCAGGATGCCCTCAGCGATCTCGCGTGCACGAGTGATCAGTCCCGCATCCTTGACGACCCTGAGCAGCTTCAACGAAGAGCGGACGCCTGCTTGCACCGCACCCAGCACATCGCCTTCGCCACGCAGTTCGAGATCGACCTCCGCCAGTGCGAAGCCGTCGAGCGTGGCGGCGACCGCGTCGACCCGCTCGCGGGCGATCGTGTCCGCCTCGGCCTCGGTCACGAGCAGGCAGAGCCCCGGCACCCCGCCTCGACCGACGCGCCCACGGAGCTGGTGCAGCTGGGAGACGCCGAACCTGTCCGCATCGAGGACGATCATCGTGGACGCGTTGGGCACGTCGACGCCCACCTCGATCACTGTCGTCGCCAGCAGCAGGTCGATGTCACCGCGCGCGAAGGACTGCATCACGCCGTCTTTCTCGTCCGAGGGCATGCGACCGTGCAGCACGGCACGCCGCAGTCCACCCAGGGTGGGGTGCGTCGCCAAAGCCTCATCGAGCTGCACGACACCCCAGCGAGGTCCTGACGCTCCCTCCGGAGCGAGCGCCGCCGGCTCACCCGCCTCTGCCGTCTTCTTGGTCGTGTCGATCGCGGCGCACACCGCGAAGACCTGCCGCCCCTGAGCGATCTCCTCGGCCGCGCGCTCCCAGACCCGGTTGAACCACCCGGGGTGCTCGGCGAGCGGGGCCACGAACGACTCGATACCCGCACGACCGGCCGGCATCGTGCGGATCACGGAGGTGTCGAGGTCGCCGAACACCGTCATGGCGACCGTGCGCGGGATCGGAGTCGCCGTCAGCACGAGAGCGTGCGGACTCGAACCCTTCGCGCGCAGTGCCTCTCGCTGCTCGACCCCGAACCGATGCTGTTCGTCGACGACGACGAGGCCGAGATCGGCGAAGGTGGTCTTCTCGCCCAGCAGAGCATGGGTGCCGACGACGATCAGCGCTTGCCCCGAGGCGACGCGCAGGGCTGCCTTGCGACGCTCGGCCGCAGGCATCTGGCCGGTCAGGAGCGTCGGCATCAGCAGCGGGGCGAGATCGGGGCCGAGCATCTTGGTGATCGAACGGAGGTGTTGGCCCGCGAGCACCTCCGTCGGTGCGATCAACGCCGCCTGTCCGCCGCTCTCCGCCACCTGCAGCATCGCCCGCAGAGCCACCAGGGTCTTACCGGAGCCGACCTCACCCTGGACCAGACGGTTCATGGGCCAGGCGCCCACGAGATCCTCCGCGATCTGCCGTCCCACCGTCTCCTGATCGGCGGTGAGCGTGTACGGAAGGCTCGCGTCGAAGCGTTCGAGCAACCCGCCGGGCTTCGCGGGGCGAGACGTGGCTGCCAGCGCCCGGATCGCGTCGCGCTGCTGGAGCAGTGCCGTCTGCAGCGTGAGGGCCTCGTGCATCCGCAGCGTTCGCACGGCCGGATCGATGTCGTTGCGCGTGCGGGGCCGGTGCACGAGCTCCAGAGCCTCGCGGGCGGTGAGCAGCTCTTCCCGCTCCCTGATCTCCGCGGTCAACGGATCGGGCGCGTCTGCCAGATCGTCGAGCACCCGGCCGACGAGTCGGGCGATCTGCCAGGTCTGGATCGCCGAGGTCGCGGGGTAGATCGGGATCGGCACGGTGGCGCGTGCATCGGCACTGCGGCGGGCGGAATCCTCGTCATCGAACAGCTCGTACTCGGGGTGGGCGAACTGCGTCACGCCGTTGAACTCCCCGACCTTGCCGGAGAACACGCCGCGACGACCGACCGCGAGGTCCTTCGAACGCCACTCGGCCGCACCGACGTTCTTCGCGAAGAACGTGAGAGACATGCGGCCGATGCCGTCGCCGATCACGACGTCGACCATGGCGCCGGGGCGGTTCCGCATCCTCCGGAAGCTCGACGACAGCACCTCGGCGACGATGGTGACGGTCTCGCCGAGCGGCAGGTCCCGAATGGGCGTCAGCTCCCCCGGATCGGCATAGCGGCGGGGATAGTGGGACAGCAGGTCGCCGACGCTCTTCATGCCGAAGGCCCGACCGAGCGTCTTGGCCGACGCCGCGCCGAGGGCGTCCTCCAACGAGGAATCGAGCGTGAGCGACATGCTCCGAGTCTAGGGAACACGACGGACACGACCGCCACGTGAGCTGTCGTATCGTGAACGGGTGACGAGGATCATCGCAGGCAGCGCCAGAGGAGCCAGGCTCGACGTGCCGGGCTCAGGGACCCGCCCCACGAGCGACCGTGTGCGCGAATCGCTTTTCGGCGCTCTGGAGTCCTTGAGCGCCATCGCCGGCGCGAGGGTCCTCGACCTGTACGCCGGGTCGGGCGCGCTGGGGCTCGAATCCCTCAGCCGTGGAGCGGCGAGCGTCGAGTTCGTGGAACGCGGACGGCAGGCCGCGGCCATCGTCCGACGCAATGTGGAGGTCGTCTCGAAGGCCGGGAATCTGCCCCGCGGACGTGTTCATGAGAGTACGGCGCAGGCGTTCCTCCATCGCGCGGTGGGGCCCTACGATCTCGTGTTCAGCGATCCGCCGTACGACCTCGACGACGCTGCCATGACCGCCGATCTGATCGCGCTCGCGCCGCTTCTGTCCACGGACGCCGTGGTGGTCGTGGAGAGAGCTCGTCGATCAACGCCTCCGGACTTCGGCGCAGCGAACCTGGCGCAGTTCCGCGAGAAGTCATACGGCGACACGACCCTGTGGTGGGCCGAGCCTGCGACAGAAGACGAGAACCCGGATGGGGTCGATCAGCCCGCGGCCGAGTCCCAGTCCCGATAGGGGTCCCATCCGCTGAGGTCGACCGGCTGCTCGTCGCACAGCAGATCGTCTTCGCCGGCGGCGCGCACCGTGCCGATCACCCGGAATGCCGGCGGCAGGAGCCCCTCGGGGAAGGTGGCGAGCAGCGCGTGGTCCTCTCCCCCGGCGATGGCGCGCTCCGGATCGTCGCCGAGGAGCGAGCTGTCGAGGGCGATCGTCACCCCGGAAGCGGCCGCCATCCGTCGCGCATCGAGAGCCAACCCGTCGGAGATATCCATCATGGCGGTGGCGCCGGCGGTCGCGGCCACTGCGCCGAGGCCGATGGGTGGTGACGGTCGCAGCTGCGCGATCACCGCTTCGCTCTCACCGGGTGCGAGCTCAGCAGGATTCACGGGGACGGGCACGCCTCCGTCACGGAATCGCCCGAACAGCACGGCGAGACCACGCACCGCATGGCCGAGCTCTCCCGCGATCGCCACCACGTCACCGGGGCGCGCGCCGCTCCGCGTCACCGCAGCACGTCCTTCGAGATCACCGAGGGCCGTGACCGCGACCGTCAGCACATCGGACACCGTGAGGTCGCCACCGACCACCGCGCATCCCGGCGCGAGCGCGGTGCAGGCCTCCCGGAAACCGTCCGCGAGCCGCTCGACGAAGGAGAGCCGCAGGTCGCGTGGCACGGCCAACGCGACCAGAAGCGCAGTGGGGCGCGCGCCCATGGCTGCGACATCCGCGAGGTTGACCGCGGCCGACTTCCAGCCGAGGTCGTACCCGCTCGACCAGGCGAGGCGGAAGTCGGGGCCGTGCACGAGAGTGTCCGTCGTCGCCACCACGGAACCGGACGGAGCGGCGATCACCGCGGCATCGTCGCCCGGCCCGATAAGAGCATGCGACGCCGCCGGCGTGCGAGACAGGATGGCGCGGAGGATGTGCCCTTCGGACACGTCTCCCAGGCGTGGATCGTCGACGTCGGGTCGGGAGGGCATGCTGTCAAAGGTAGCCTGGAAGCATGCCCCGTTCCCGTCGCCTCGCTGTCCTCGCCGGAGCAGCGGCACTCAGCGCCGTGCTCGCCGGCTGTGCGACCACCGTGCACCTCGAGCCCGCTGCAGATGCGAACAATCCCGCATGCGCGAACGTCTCTGTCCTGCTCCCGGAGAGCGTAGGCGGTCTCGATCGCGTCTTCACCGATGCGCAGGCGACAGGTGCGTGGGGAGACCCCACGGTCGTTCTGCGCTGCGGCGTGGAACCGCCTGCTCCCTCCGCGCTGGTGTGCACCACCATCGGCGGAGTCGACTGGCTGGTCCTCGACCAGGAGGAGGAGCGCCAGCGCCTCGTCACCTTCGGTCGCGACCCCGCGGTGGAGGTCACGATCAAGCGCGGTGAGCAGATCGACTTCCAGACCATCGTCGACAAGATCTCGGCCAGCATCCAGTCGGGCCTGCAGCCGGCGACCGGGCAGTGCACGGATCGCGTCGAGTTCCCCGCGAGCTGACGCCCACGGGGAACAGGTCGCTCAGCGGCGGAGACCGGCCTCGACGAGCTCGGTGATCAGATCGCCATAGCTCAGACCGGAAGCGACCCAGCACTTGGGGAACATCGAGATCGGCGTGAAGCCCGGCATGGTGTTCAGCTCGTTCACGACGAGTTCACCCGACGGCGTCAGGAACATGTCGACACGCGCGAGCCCACGACCGTCGACCGCTTCGAAAGCGCGCACACCGATGTCCTGGATGGCCGTGCGCTCCGCCTCCGTGAGGTCAGCTGGACACACGACGTCCACGCCGTCGCCACCCAGGTACTTGCCCTCGAAGTCGTAGAAACCTCGCGACGTCAGCACGATCTCGCCGGGGAGCGACGCACGGACGCCGTCGGCACTCTCGAGCACGGCGACCTCGATCTCGCGGCCGCTCACGCCCGCTTCGATCAGCACCTTCTCGTCCTCGGCGAAAGCCACGGCCAGTGCCGCATCGAGCTCATCGGCGTGCTCCACCTTGGAGACCCCGACGCTCGAGCCCGCACGAGCAGGCTTCACGAACACCGGAAGACCGAGTGCGTCCGCCCGTGCACGCACCTCGGTGACGTCGCGGTCCCAGTCCTTGCGCCGCACCGTCACCCCCGGTGCAACCGGGATGCCTGCCGCCTCCAGGGCGATCTTCATGAAGTGCTTGTCCATGCACAGCGCGGAGTCGAGGACCCCACCGCCGGCGTAGGGAACCTCGAGCGTGTCGAAGTACCCCTGGATCGTGCCGTCTTCGCCGTGCGGTCCGTGCAGGATGGGGAGCACGACGTCGATCTCGCCGAGGCCGTCGACGGAGCCGTCGCTCTGCACCACGCGCAGCGTGCGGTCTCCGCCCGGCTCCGGCCAGAGCACACGCGTGCCGTTGTCCACCACCTCCGGAAGGTGCTCCGCATCGAGCGGGAACTTCGCGGGATCGTCGTCCTCGAGCACGAAGGCACCTTCGCGGGTGATCCCGACGGGGATCACGTCATAGCGATCGCGATCAATCGCCCCCAGGACGCCCCCCGCCGTTGCGGAACTGATCGAATGCTCGCTGGAGCGCCCGCCGAAGAGCACCACCACCGTCTGCTTGTCCATGGTTGGTCCTCTCACCCTGCGGGGTGTCGTCGTCCGTCGTCAGGTGGGGCGCGATGTCCCGCGGATCCATCTTCCCGTCGAGCACCATCTTCACCTGCTCGACGATCGGCATGTCGATGTCGGCCTCGCGCGCCAGCTGCAGGATCGGCGCGACGGACGCGAGTCCCTCGGCAGTCTGCTGCATCTGTTTCACGACGTCCTGGAAGCTGTAGCCCTGTCCGAGCAGACGCCCGGCGGTGTTGTTGCGACTCAACGGCGATTGGCATGTGGCGATGAGGTCGCCGAGGCCGGCGAGGCCCTGGAGCGTCTCCGGGTGCGCCCCGTTCGCCACCGCGAAGTCGGTCATCTCGACCAGGCCGCGGGTGATGATGGAGGCCTTCGTGTTCTCGCCGTAGCCCACACCGTCGACGATCCCGATCGCGACCGCGATCAGGTTCTTGAGGACGCCACCGAACTCGGTGCCGATGACGTCGGTGTTCACGAAGGTGCGGAAGTAGTCGTTCCGTGCCGCGCGCGCGACGATCTCCGCCGTCTCCTGGCTGCGCGACGAGATGACGGCCGCGGTCGGCTGCTCGCGGGCGATCTCGAGCGCGAGGTTCGGCCCGGATGCCACGGCCACACGATCGGGATCGCAGCGCAGCTCCTGCTGGATGACCTGACTCATACGCAGCCCGGTGCCGCGTTCGACGCCCTTCATGAGGCTGATGATCTTCGTGTCGCTGTCGGCGATCAGTGGCCGCAACGCCTTCAGGTTCTCGCGCAACGACTGGCTCGGCACCGACAGGTAGACCTGGTCGACGCCGTCCAGCGCGGTCGCGAGCTCGTGCGTCGCGGCCATCGTGCGCGGGAGATTAATCCCCGGCAGATAGCGGGAGTTGCGCTTGCCCTCGTTGATCTCCTGCGCGAGCTCTGCGCGGCGCGCCCACATCGTCACCTGAGCACCGCCGTCGGCGAGGATCTTCCCGAAGGTCGTGCCCCAGCTGCCCGCACCGATGACGGCGACTCGCGGACCGGCCGGCGCGGTTCTCTTAGGAGTCAAGGCGTCCTGTCTCCTTCTGACCATGGGTGGCGGGATTCCAGCGTTCAGCCGGTGCCTTCTCGTCTCGCAACTCCTCGAGGAGCGCCGTGATCGCGTTCATGAGTCTGTTCGTGGCTTCGTTGAGAGCCGCCGGCTCCCCGGCGCGGCCTTGCAGATCGGAGATGTCGACGGGATCGCCGATCAGCACCGTGACGGGCTTGCGCAGCGGCCAGAGGCTCAGACCCTTCTGGTAGCGACCCATGATCGCCTGCGTACCCCACTGCGCCATCGGGATGAGCGGGATGCCATCGGCGAGTGCCAGCCGAACCGCACCCGACTTGCCGCGCATCGGCCAGAGATCAGGGTCCCGCGTCAGCGTGCCCTCCGGATACACGATCACACCGCGGCCGTGCTCCACGAGCTCTTCCGACTGCTTCATCGTCTGACGCGCGGAGGCTGCCGAGGAGGTGCGTGCGACGGGGATCATGCCCGTGCGGTGCAGGAACCAGCCGAGCACGGGCACCTTGAACAGGCTCTCCTTCGCCATGAACCGAGGAGCACGACCCGAGCGCCACACGGCGACCGCGACGATCAGCGGGTCGAACTCCGAGTAGTGGTTGGGCGCCAGGATGTAGGAGCCCTGCTGTGGCAGCTTCTCCGCCCCACGGACCCGGATCTTCGCGATCAGGGAGACCGGGGGGATGACGAGCGCCGCGAGCGGCCAGAAGATGCTCGGCCGCGTCGTCTCCGATGATCGGGACGTCACGGCGGTCACCGGATGACGTCGAAGTCGGCGCCGAGCGCGTCGAGCTTAGCGAGGAACTTCTCGTACCCACGGCTGAGGATGTCGACACCGGACACCTTCGACTCGCCTGTCGCCGTCAGTGCCGCGATCACGTGGCTGTATCCGCCGCGGAGGTCGGGAACCACGATGTCGGCACCGTGCAGCGGCGTGGGGCCGGTGATGACGGCGGCCTGCTCGAGATCGCGACGGGGAACGCGTCGGGGGCCGTCCTGCAGACCACGGGGGTGCACGACGATGTCGGCTCCCATCTTCACGAGCGCATCGGTGAAGCCCATGCGGTTCTCGTAGACGGTCTCGTGCACGACGGAGCGACCGTGCGCCTGGGTCAGAGCGACCACGAGCGGCTGCTGCCAGTCGGTCATGAAGCCGGGGTGCACATCGGTCTCGATCACGACAGGCTTGATGTCGCCTTCGCGACGGAACAGGATGCCGTCCTCCTGGATGTCGAACCAGCCGCCCGCCTTGCGGAAGACGTTGAGGAAGGTCAGCATCTCCTGCTGCTTGGCGCCGCCGACGAAGATCTCCCCATCGGTCGCCAAGGCCGCGGAGGCCCAGGATGCGGCTTCGTTGCGGTCGAAGATCGAGCGGTGGTCATAGCCGCGGAGCTTCTCCACCCCTTCGATCACGATGACGCGGTTCGGCTCGTAGGAGATGATCGCGCCCATCTTCTGCAGCACCGCGATGAGGTCCATGATCTCGGGCTCGATCGCCGCGTTGCGCAGTTCCGTGACACCTTCGGCGCGGACGGCGGTCAGCAGCACCTGCTCGGTCGCCCCGACACTCGGGTACGGGAGGTGGATGTTCGCGCCGTGCAGGCGGGTCCCTCCCGTCGAGAGACGGATGCCGCTGGGGAGCTTCTCGACGATAGCGCCGAACTTGCGCAGAGCATCGAGGTGGAAGTCGATCGGGCGGTCGCCGATGCGGCAGCCGCCGAGGTCGGGGATGAACGCCTGGCCGAGACGGTGCAGCAGCGGTCCGCAGAACAGGATCGGGATGCGCGACGCACCCGCGTGTGCATCGATCTCCTCGAAGTGGGCGGACTCCACATCGCTCGGGTCGAACACCAGCGAGCCGGGCTCATCGCCCTCCGAGACGCGGACGCCGTGCACCTCGAGCAACGAGCGGACGACGGCGACATCGCTGATCGCCGGCACGTCGCGCAGAGTGCTCACGGTCTCGCCGAGGAGCGAGGCGACCATGGCCTTGGTGGCCAGGTTCTTCGCACCCTTGACGTCGACGCGTCCACGGAGCGGGCGTCCGCCGCGAATGGCGAGGACGTCTCCGGTGAGTGCAGGGACTCCGTCCGGAAGAGCGTCGCGCACAGGTGTCGTCATTCGGAGCCTCACTTCATCTACGGATTTCGGGGGCGGGTTGCCCCTGGCTCCCCCGCCCCCACCGTCTACTGAACGGGAAGGGTTCGGGGCCGCCACGACTCGCGACGGGCCTCGAACTGCGCGATCTTGTCTTCGTTGCGCAGCGTGAGCCCGATGTCATCGAGCCCTTCGAGGAGCCGCCATCTAGTGTAATCGTCGATCCCGACCTCGGCCTGGACGTCGCCGATCGACGCGGTGCGCGCCTCGAGGTCGACGGTCATCTGCGCGCCGGGATTCCGGTCGATCTCGGCCCAGAACCGCTCGAGATCCTCTTCCGAGATCGTCGCGGCGAGCAGACCCTGCTTGCCCGCGTTGCCACGGAAGATGTCGGCGAAGCGCGGGCTGAGCACGACCTTGAAACCGAAGTCGCGCAGCGCCCACACGGCGTGCTCACGGCTGGAGCCGGTGCCGAAATCGGGACCGGCGACGAGCACGGAAGCACCCTGGAAAGACGGCTGGTTGAGCACGAAGTCGGGGTCCTGTCGCCAGCCGTGGAACAGCGCGTCCTCGAAACCGGTCTTCGTGACGCGCTTCAAGAACACGGCAGGGATGATCTGGTCGGTGTCGACGTTCGAGCGCTTCAGCGGAGCGGCGATACCGGTGTGGGTGGTGAACTTCTCCATGGGTCAGAACCCTTCCGTCAGGTCGCTCGGGCTGGACAGTGTGCCGCGGATCGCAGTCGCAGCCGCGACGAGAGGCGACACCAGGTGTGTTCGTCCTCCCTTGCCCTGTCGACCCTCGAAGTTGCGGTTCGAGGTCGATGCGCAGCGCTCGCCCGGCGCCAGCTGATCCGGGTTCATGCCCAGGCACATCGAGCAGCCGGCGAACCGCCATTCCGCCCCGAAGTCCTTGATGACCTGATCAAGGCCCTCGGCCTCTGCCTCCAGCCGCACCCTGGCGGAGCCCGGGACGACCATCACCCGCACGCCGTCGGCCTTCTTCTTGCCCTGGATGATGGAGGCGAACGCACGGAGGTCCTCGATGCGGCTGTTGGTGCACGAGCCCATGAACACGGCGTCGACCGGCACCTCCTTGAGGGGTGTGCCCGGCGTCAGGTCCATGTACTCCAAGGCTCGTTCCGCTGCCGCGCGCTCATTCGGGTCGGCGATCTCCGCGGGGTTCGGGACTGCCGAGGACAGCGAGCTGCCCTGCCCCGGGTTGGTGCCCCACGTCACGAAGGGCTCCAGCTCGTCGGCGTCGATGAACACCTCGGCGTCGAAGGTCGCGCCCTCCTCGGTGGGCAGTGTGCGCCAGTAGGCCACCGCATCGTCCCAGTCCTGGCCCTTCGGCGCGTGCGGACGGCCCTCCAGGTACGCGAAGGTGGTCTCGTCCGGCGCGACCATCCCGGCTCGGGCGCCAGCCTCGATCGACATGTTGCAGATCGTCATGCGGCCCTCCATCGAGAGCGCACGGATCGCACTGCCGCGGTACTCGAGCACGTAGCCCTGTCCCCCGCCGGTGCCGATCTTGGCGATCACCGCGAGGATGATGTCCTTCGCGGTGACGCCGGGGCGCAGAGTGCCCTCGACGTTGATCGCCATCGTCTTGAAAGGCTTCAGCGGGAGGGTCTGGGTCGCCATGACGTGCTCGACCTCGCTCGTGCCGATGCCGAACGCCATCGCCCCGAACGCGCCGTGGGTCGACGTGTGCGAGTCGCCGCAGACCACGGTGATCCCGGGCATGGTCAGTCCGAGCTGCGGACCGACGACGTGCACGATCCCCTGCTCCGCATCGCCGAGCGAGTGCAGACGCACACCGAACTCGGCCGCGTTGCGCCGGAGGGTCTCGATCTGCGTGCGGCTGGTCAGGTCGGCGATCGGCTTGTCGATCTCCCACGTGGGCGTGTTGTGGTCCTCGGTCGCGATCGTCAGGTCGAGACGGCGAAGCGGGCGCCCCTCGCTGCGGAGGCCGTCGAACGCCTGCGGGCTGGTGACCTCATGCACGAGGTGCAGGTCGATGTAGATGAGGTCGGGCTGGCCGTCCTCGCCCTTGACGACGAGATGGTCGTCCCAGACCTTCTCAGCGAGCGTTCTGGGGCGTGCGGAATCCGCACCGGCGGTGGTGGTCATGGCGTGTCTCCTGTGGCTGGCGGTTCGGCCCACGATGGACTCCGCGACGAGGAGGGGCTCAGAACGAGGTCTCGTCGCGGCGCCTAAGAAGAAGGAGCACGGTCCGCATGACGTCAGATTACCACCGCTCGGGCGTGCCTCGACCCGACGTGACACTCTGATCACACCCGCGCGTAACGCGCGCCGACCGAGAGGCACCGCATGACCGTCGACACCGCCCGCTTCGCCACCCGCGCAGTCCACGCGGCGAGAAGCAGGGAGACGGCGGCTTCCCGCGCCACGCCGATCTACCTGACGGCGGGCTTCGAGTTCGACGACTTCGACCACGCGGCAGACCACTTCAGCACCGGCACGGGGTTCGGCTATACCCGCACCGGAAACCCCACGGTTCGCGCCGTGGAACGCCAACTCGCCGCGCTCGAATCCGGAGCGGACGCCGTTCTCGTCGCCAGCGGGCAGGCCGCCGTCGCCACCGCGCTGCTCACCGTCGCGGGTGCGGGCGACCACATCGTGTCCTCCACGCACATCTACGAGGGCACTCGGGGCCTCCTCCTCGACAATCTCGCTCGGCTCGACATCGAGACCACCTTCGTCGACGACATCGCCGACCCGGCGGCTTGGCGTGCGGCGATCCGCCCGAACACGCGCGTGCTGTTCGCCGAGTCGATCGCGAACGCCCGCAACGACGTGCTCGACATCCGCGCCGTCAGCGGCATCGGCGACGAGTACGCGATCCCGCTGGTCGTCGACAACACGCTGGCGACACCGGCACTGCTGCGGCCGATCGAGCACGGCGCGGCCATCGTGGTGCACTCCGCGTCGAAGTTCCTGGCCGGGCATGGATCGGTCCTCGGGGGTGTGATCGTCGACGATGGGCGTTTCGATGCGGACCTCGCGGGCCACAACGCTCCCCATCTCGTGCTCCCCGGCCGCGGGGACACCCCCAGCGTGTTCGCGCGCCACGGAGGACGAGCACGGATCGGGTACGCGCGGGAATCCGTGGCTCCCCGCTTCGGCGCCTCCCCCTCACCTCTGAACGCCTTCCTGATCGGGCAGGGCGTCGAGACACTGGGGCTGCGTGTGGAGAGGCAATCGAGAAACGCGCTGCAGATCGCGCAGTGGCTGGAACAGCACGCCGAGGTCGAGAGCGTGGACTACGTCGGGCTCCCCTCGCACCCGGATCATGAGCTCGGCAGGCGCTATCTCGACGGCGGCTCCGGTTCGATCTTCACGTTCACGCTGCGCGGGGGTCTTCCGGCGGCACGCCGATTCGTGGAGCACGTGCAGGTGTTCACGCACATGACCCACATCGGCGACGTGCGCTCTCTGGTGCTGCACCCCGGTACCACCAGTCACGCCCAGCGCACCGAGGAGGAGCGAGAGGTGCTCGGTGTCCGGCCCGGGACTCTGCGGCTCTCGATCGGCATCGAGGACGTCGACGACCTCCTCGCCGACCTGTCCCAGGTGCTGCAGAACGTGCGGGAGACGGTGGCATGAGCCGCCCTCAGCACTTCGGCTGGTTCCTCGCCCGCGGCTTCGGACCACAGGGATGGGGCTACCCCGCGCTCGACTGGGACTACGACTGGACTCGCCCTGAGGTCTATCAGGAGGCCGCACGAACGCTCGAGCAGGCCGGGTTCGACCTCGTCATCATCGAGGATGCGCCGTCGCTGGGGTCGCCGTCGACGATCGACCTCCGCGTCCGACACGCCTTCGGCGGACCGAAGCACGACCCGCTGCTCCTCGCTCCGTACCTCTTCCAGGCGACCAGGCACCTCGGCGTGGTGCCCACCGTCAACCCGGCTGCGTACCTCCCCTACACCGCCGCGCGGCAGTTCGCGACGCTGCAGCACCTGAGCGGACACCGACTGGGCCTCAACGTCGTCACCGACACCGGGAGCGCACGGCATTTCTCCGACGCACCGCAGCTCGGACACGACGAGGCATACGACCGCGCAGAGGAATGGCTCTCCGGCATCCGCGACCTCTGGCGCAGCTGGGACGACGGTGCGCTCGTCGCCGACCGGGAGACAGACGTCTTCGCGGACGGCAGCCGGCTGCGAGCCGTCGAACACCGCGGCGACTATTACGCCTTCGACGGTCCGCTGAACGCCGTGCCCTTCACCGACGGCGACCCCGCGATCGTCTCACCAGGCGGTTCCGGCCGCGGACTCGGCTTCGCCGGCGCGAACTCGGACGTGCAGCTCGCGCTTGCTCCGTTGCACGAGAAGTCCGTGCGGGAGTACCGCGCCAAGGTCCATGACGCCGCGCTCGCGAGGGGAAGACGCCCGGAGGACATCAAGATCCTCTTCGCCATCCAGCCCGTGATCACGACCTCGTCCGAAGAGGCCGATCGGATCGTCGCCGCATCGGCGCGCCCCGACGAGGCGGCCCTCGTGCAGATCGCACGAAAGCAGTCGAGCGACCTGGAGACCGATCTGACCTCCCTCGACCTCGACAAGCCGCTCGACCTCTCGATCTTCGGAGCGCATGTCTCCCGTGGCAGCATCCAGCGTCTGATCGGCGATCGCGCGGAGGACGCCCCTCTGCGCGCCCACCTCACCGCTCTCGCCCGCGCCGGCAGGATCACCGACCGTACGGGGTTCGTCGGGACAACGGAGGAGTTCGCCGATCTGATCGAAGAGCTCGGCGAATGGGGCAACGACGGAGTGCTGCTCTGGGGCGACTTCCATCCGGTCACCCTGCACCGCACGCTCGACGAACTCGTCCCCGTCCTCCGTCGGCGCGGAATCCTCCGACGCGAGTATGCGGAAGGCGGCCTGCAGGCGAACCTCCGCCAGTTCTGACCGCCCCCCGCGGACGGATGTCACCAGCCCAGCGAACCGGGAACGCCCTTGAAGGGGCCGACCACGCGTGACGTGACCCAGCCGCCGTAGAAGCCGCCGGGCTGCGGAACGGCGACCTCGTCACCGACGGTGCATTCGTCCATCTGCCCCGCGTATACGGCGACCCGGTCGGTCAGAGCTTCGAACCCGGGATTCGGCTGGGGATAGTTCCAGGCCGCCTCTCGGCGCACCGTGTCCCGTGCGCGCACATCGAAGTACCGAGCCATGCCCTTGAACTCGCAGAACGACGACCCCGCGGCCTCGACGAGGGCACCGGGCACGAAGTCCGCGACCGGAACGTAGTACACAGGAGGGTGGCTCGTCTCCAGCACGCGCACGGCATCCTCGGTGTCGGCGATCAGCTCGCCGCCGAGCCGGATGGTGATGCGCTCCGTGACTGCCTCGACGCGCGGTGGCCGCGGATAGTCCCAGACGGATTCCTGCCCCGCGGCGGGGGTGACGGGGCGCGGCCTGTGCATCTGCTCACCCTACGTCGCGCGACCCCCGAGCCGGGTCAGTCCACGGGTGTCGTGGCCCGCGCCGCCCGCTTCTCGCGCGAGGACGCGATGAGGCTCGCGACCGTGGCGATGGTCATCGAGGCCAGGATCACGCCGAGCGAGACCATGTTGCTGATGTCCGGCACCCATTCCACGTGCTCGCCCCCGTTGATGAACGGCAGCTCGTTGACGTGCAGGGCGTGCAGGATCAGCTTGACGCCGATGAAGCCGAGGATGACCGCGATGCCGTAGTGGAGGTACCGCAGACGGTCGAGCAGGTCGCCGAGCAGGAAGTAGAGCTGACGCAGACCCATGAGCGCGAAGATGTTCGCCGCGAAGACCAGGAAGCCGTTCGTGGTGATCTCGAAGATGGCGGGGATCGAGTCGATCGCGAAGATCAGGTCGGTCACACCGATCGTGATGAAGACGATCACCATGGGCGTCCACATCCGCTTGCCGTCGACCGTGGTGCGGATCTTCGAGCCGTCGTAGGTCTCGCTGATGTCGACTCGACGACGCAGCAGGCGGACGATGAAGTTCTCGCGCTGCACTTCCCCCTCGTGGTCGCCCTCCGGCATCGCCTGACGGATCGCCGTCCAGATGAGGAAGGCGCCGAAGATGTAGAAGATCGGCGAGAAGTTCTCGACGATCGCGACGCCGGCCATGATGAAGAGTCCGCGCAGCACCAGCGCGATGATGATGCCGATCATGAGCACCTGCTGCTGCAGACGTCTCGGCACGGCGAACTGCGCCATGATCAACACGAACACGAACAGGTTGTCGATCGAGAGGCTGTACTCCAGCGCCCAACCGGTGATGAAGTCGCCCGCGTTCTGCCAGCCTCCGACGTTGCCGAGGAGAACCGCGAAGAGCAGGGCGAGGCCGACGTAGAAGACCACCCAGAGCGTGGATTCCTTCGTCGAGGGGATGTGGGGCCGCAGCCGGATGAGGAGCAGGTCGCCGATCAGGATGATCGTGAGGACGACCATCGAGGTGATCTCGAACCAGACAGGGATTTCCAAGGGCGCACTGCACCTTTCGCGGAGGGGTCGGGAATGAGTCGAAAGTCTCTCCCCCGCACGGATGTGCGTCGCGCGCCCGGAGCAACGATGACGGTGCTCGTGATGACGGACGCGCGGTTCCGGGATACTCCCTCTCGCCCGGGCCATGCTACCCGAGGCACGGGACGAGCGGGAGCGGATGTCGTCCGAATGTCATCCGCGAGACAGCGAGGAGATGCCCCTGCGGGATCTGAGACGATGGGGCGGCGATCGACACTCTCCCGTGAGAGACACCGAACGGAACCAGGATGCCCCTGCAGACAGATGACCAGAGATGGGCGGCGCAGGCCGCGGCCGGCGACGAGAGCGCCTTCCGCGATCTGTACCGGGCTCACGTGCGACCCGTGTATTGGATCGCGCAAGGCATTCTCGCCTCGCCGGCGGATGCCGAGGATGTGACGCAGGAGACGTTCGTCGTCGCCTGGCGGAAGCTTCCCGGCCTCGAACTCCAGGGCGAATCGATCCTTCCGTGGCTTGCCACGATCTGCCGTTTCCAGGCGGCGAATCGACTCCGGCAACGTCGACGAGACCAGGCGCACACCGCCGAGGCCGTCGACGAGGCGGTGCTCCCCGACACGGTGAGCGTCGAGGAGCAGGTCATCACGGCGGAGCTCGCAGCGCGGATCGCCCGAGAGGTGGGCACGCTGAGCGAGCTGGATCGCGAGGTCTTCCGCCTCTGCGCTTCGGAAGGCTACGCCTACCAGGCCGCTGCGGATGAGCTCGGCGTGACCCACGCCGTCGTCCGGAACCGTCTCTCACGAGTGCGCACGCAGTTGCGGGGCGCCGTGACCGAAGCGAGGGACGCATGAACGATCAGACCACCGGCAGCGACCTGCCCGAGAACGCGGACGACCTGCCCGAGCTCTCGGACGAGACGATCGCCCGTATCGAGGATGCCGTGTTCGCCGAGATCGCCGCGGTGCCGGCGCCTGCACGACGCACCGCAGTGAAGGCACGTGACCGGCGCCGCGGCTGGCTCACCGCAGGCGGCATCGCGGCAGCCTTCGTGGTCGGAGTGCTCGTGACCCCGCCCATCCTCGGCGCAGTCGGCGGAGCGAGCTCCATCACGGCCGACGGTGTGAGCACGTCCGATGGCTCGGTCGCCGACTCCGCACCCTCCGTGCCCGACGAGCCGCTCACGGGTCTGACCGCCGAGTCCATGCCGGATGGTGCGCGGAGCTCCGATGTGAACGGGGCGGCGCTTCCCGGCGCGGCGGACGCCGGCAGCGGTCGCGAGATCATCGCCACGGCGCAGGCCACGGTGCAGGTCCAGAACATCCCCGAAGCGGCAGCTTCGATCGCCGCCCTCGCCGAGAAGCACGGCGGCTACGTCGAGAGCACCGAGATCGGCAAGTCCGTCGCCGTCGACGGCTCGTCCGAGCCTGCTCCGACGCCCGCTGACTCGGCGTACGGCTGGATCAGCATCCGCGTGCCATCGGCCGATCTCCCGAAAATGATCGCCGCCCTCGACGACACGGGCGAGGTGCTGTCCTCGTCCTCCTCGAAGCAGGATGTGACCTCTGTCGCGATCGATCTCCAGGCCAGGGTCGACTCCGCAAAGGCGTCCGTCGAGCGGCTCACGCAATTGATGTCGCAGTCGGGCAGCGTGTCGGAGCTGATCGAGGCCGAAGTGGCGCTCACCGACCGTCAGGCGCAGCTCGAGTCGTACGAACAGCAGCTCGCCGCGCTCGACGACCAGGTCGCGATGTCCTCACTTCAGGTGCAGCTGACGAAGGCGACCGCCCCCACGACCGCAGACCCCGCCGGCTTCGGCGACGGCCTGATGGCCGGATGGAACGGACTCGTCGTGTCGCTGAACGCCCTGGTGATCGCCCTCGGGTTCATCCTCCCCTGGCTGGCGATCGCGGGGGCCGTCGTACTGATGGTCTGGCTCATCCGTCGCGCGCGCCGGAGCCGGCGCCGCACGCAGGCAGCGTCCCAGGCAGAGGCCGTCGACGAAGCCTGACCCGGCCCGAGTCAGGAGAGGCCGGTTCCTCACGGGGAACCGGCCTCTCCCTTGATTTTCCGGGGTATACAAGAACTCTTGTGCGTTCCACGTCGTGCGCTTAGCGTCGTCTTCCGTGGAAGACATCGCCGTGATCACCGCAGTACACCATCCGCTGCGCCGCCGCATCTACGACTATCTGCTCCTGTATGGAACGGCACAGGTCACGGCGATCGCCCGCGCGCTGGACAGTCAGGTCGGCAGCATCAGCCATCACCTTCGCATGCTGGAGCGCGCAGGAGTCGTGGAACGAGCCCCTGATCCCGATGGAGACAAGCGCACCAGCTGGTGGAGAGTGGCACGCCGGGGTCTCAGCTGGTCGACAGACGACTACGCGGACTCGCCAGCCGACGCCCTCCTGGCCCGCGAGGCGCAGCGTCAGGGGATCCGCATGCAGATCGACCGCCTCCAGCGCTGGCATCGTCATCGTCACGACCCCGCCTACGCAGAGTACGACGGTTCCAACACGGAGACCACGGCATGGGCCTCACCTGACGAGCTGCGGGATCTCTCCGCGCGGCTCCTCGAGACGATCAGGGAGTGGCAGGACGGCATCGATCTCGACGACGGCCGACGCCGTGCTCCCATCTTCGTGTTCGCGCACGCGTTCCCGACGGAGCCTTGATGTCCGCCGTCATCGACCCGGAGGAGATCGTCGCCCCTCCTCCCTTCCGTCGCGACCGTCTCGTGCACGCCTGGATCGGGGTGAAGGCACTGTCGGATGCGGGTGACGCACTGTGGACCATCGCACTCGCGTGGACGGCCGTCCAGGTAGCCTCTCCCGCCGTCGCCGGTCTGATCGTCGCGGCCGGCACGGTACCCCGGGCCGTGATCCTGCTGTTCGGAGGAGTGATCGCGGACCGCGCAGACCCGCGCCGCGTCATGCTGGTGTTCAACGTGCTCCGCGTCGGTGTCCTCGTCGCCGTGTCGCTGTGGGTGCTCGCGACGCCACCCACGGTCACGGTGCTGCTGTTCGCGGCGATCGCATTCGGGATATGCGACGCGTTCTACGAACCGTCCGCCGGGACCATCGCCCGTCAGCTCGTGCGAGCCGCGGACCTCCCCTCCTACGGCGCAGCGGCTCAGACGGCCTCGCGTCTGGGGACCATGGGAGGCGCGGCGATCGGCGGGTTCATCGTGGCCCATGCCGGCCTTGCGGGAAGTGCGTCTGTGAACGCTCTGACCTTCACCCTGGTCGTCGCCTTCATCGCGATCTGGCTGCGCCCGCGCTTCCGCCTCGTCAGGGCGGAGAAGGAGTCGGCACTGCGGGGGATCGCGCGGGGATTCGCGCACCTCTCCGACAGCCCCACGACACGGACGCTGGTGATCGCCCTCTCCGGGCTGAACCTGGCTGTCGGCCCGGCGATCGGGATCGGTCTCGCCCTCCGCGCACATGCAGAGGGGTGGGGCGCGCAGGCCGTGGGGCTCTTCGAAGCGCTGCTCGGGCTCGGTGCAGCGCTCGGCGCGATCTCGGTCGTGAAGTGGCGTCCGAGTCACGAGGCGCGCGGTGGGTTCCGGGCGCTGGTGATTCAGGGCGCCGGGATCATCGCCCTCGGAATCGGACCGGCTTGGAGCGTGGCCATCGCCGCCTTCGTCATCGGAGCAACGGCCGGATACGCATCGGTGCTGTTGAGCGCGACGTTCTCGGCCACGGTCGACACCGCGTACCTCGGACGGATGAGTTCGCTCACGCGCCTCGGCGACGACTGTCTCATGCCGCTGGCGATGGCCGGATTCGGTGCTCTCGCGTCGTCGACGGCGCTCTGGGTGCCGTTCACGCTCTTCGGCGGGGCGATGATGGCGCTGATGATCGTGCCCCTGAGCAATCGCACATTCCGGTCGCTGTCGCTGAAGACCGCTGCGTGAACGAAGAGCAGTCCGCGAAACAAGAAAGCCTCCGGCGAACCGGAGGCTTTCTCTGTTGTGTGACCCCAGCGGGATTCGAACCCGCGTTACCGCCGTGAGAGGGCAGCGTACTAGGCCGCTATACGATGGGGCCGTCTGGCGGAATGTTTCCGTTCCGCGACAACCGTTCAAGTATGCCACGGCGATTCTCACTGCGCCAAATCGACGCCTCCCCGGCGCGAATCCCGGGCGTGGCGCACCGGAAGCGTTTGCCGTGTGCGGTCCGAAGGAGTTGACTCTTCCCATGCGCGTCACCAAGTTCGAACATGCCGCCCTCCGTATCGATGCGAACGGCGAGACCCTCCTGGTCGATCCCGGCTCGTTCACGGCCCCGCTGGACGACCTCACCCATCTCGTGGCGGTCGTCATCACGCACGAGCACCCGGACCATTGGACGGCCGACCACTTCGACCGGCTGCTGCGTGCGGCGCCCGGAACTCCGATCTTCGCGCCCGCGGGTGTCGCCCGTGCCGCCGACGGCTACGACATTACGGTCGTCGCGCCCGGAGACTCGGTGGAGGCGGGCGGCTTCTCGCTCCGCTTCTTCGGCGGAACCCATGAGGTCATCCACTCCTCGCTCCCGACGGTCGAGAACGTCGGAGTGCTCGTGAACGACGAGCTCTACTACCCCGGCGACTCCTATGCCGTTCCCGAAGGCATCTCCGTCGGTACTCTCGCCGCTCCCCTCGGGGCTCCCTGGCTGAAGATCGGCGAGGCCATGGACTACGTGCTGGCGGTCGCCCCGCGCCGGGCGTTCGGGACTCACGACATGACGCTGTCCACGATCGGCAAGAACATGCATCGGCAGCGGCTGCAGTGGGCGACGGAGCAGGGCGGCGGCGAGTTCTCCGTGCTGGAGCCCGGCGACTCCCTCGACCTCTGAGCATGGTCGACTCCCCTGGCGCGGAGGTGTCGCTCGACGTCGACGATGTGAGAAGGCTCGTCCGCACGGTCGCGCCGGAGCTCGGCGACCTGCCGCTGACGCGGGTCGCCGAAGGCTGGGACAATGTGACCTGGCGGCTCGGATCCGACCTCGCCGTGCGGATGCCCCGTCGGCACAGAGCAGCACCGCTCATCCGTCATGAGCAGCAGGCACTCCCCCTCCTGGCGATCCATCTTGCAACGGCGAACATCCGCACGCCGCTGCCGATGCACAGAGGAGAGCCGACGCCGTACTTCCCGTGGCCCTGGTCGATCGTGCCGTGGCTGCCGGGGAGCCACGCCCTCGGACGCCCACGCCGCGACAACACCGCCTGGGCTGCTCAACTCGCCGGGGCGCTCCTTCTGCTCCACCGCGAAGCGCCCGGCGACGCACCCGTGAACCCTGTGCGCGGTGTCCCCCTGCAGGCACGCGACCAGAGCATCAGAGATCGACTCGCCGACCTGGATGCGGCGACCGCCGGGCCGCTGGGAGAGCTCTGGTCGGCAGGGCTCGAGGCTGCACCCACCACGGAAGCCGTCTGGATCCACGGCGACCTGCATCCCGGGAACATCCTGATCGACGGCGACAGGTTGTCTGCCGTGATCGACTTCGGCGACGTGACCTCCGGCGACCCCGCCTACGACCTCGCCGCGGGCTGGCTGGCCTTCGATGCCGAGGGTCGACATGTCTTCCGCCGGGCCACCGCGGGACGATACGACGACGCGACCTGGGTCAGGGCGCGCGCCTGGGCTGCGGGGATGGCCGCCATCCTCTGCCAGGCGAGCGACGATCGGCCGGATCTGCGCACACTCGGCCAGGAGACGGCCACCGAGCTGATCAGCTGCTGAGCACTCCCCGCACCCGGAGATCGCGCGCGAGATGATCCCGCTGCTCGATCACGAGTCGCCGCAGCGCGGCAGGCGCCGCCGGGTTCGCTGCCAGCCAGGCATCCACCGGCTCCAACGAGTCCGACGCGGGGAACAGGCCGATGACCAGGCGCCGCGCGATCTCGATGCTGCGTTCGGACCATGCCCGACCGATCCGCACGAAGTACTCGTCGTCGAAACCGGAGATCAGATCACGGCGTCCCCCTGCACGGAAGCCGCCGATCACTGCATCGAGGTGATCGTTACTGAGCGAGAGATCGTTCCACGCCGAATCCCACGCGTCGCGCCGCACATCCGCGTCGGGACGCGAGGCACGAGCGCGCCGCGCCGCCGTGCGTCCGTCGCCGGTATCGTCTCGCTGCTGCTCAGCCGTCACAGCTTCGTCGTCGGCGCGCCCGACGGTCACGAGCGCGGTGAGGAGCTGCCAGCGCAGATCGGGATCGACCACAAGCCCCTCGGGGGCGTTCCCCTCCAGCAGCGCGCGCACCTGTTCGTGCCGGCGGTCGTCGAAAGCGGAAGCGGTCGCGACCGCACGCGCCCAGGAGAGCTGGGCATCGCTGCCGGCATCGGCGGCCTCCAGAGCGTTCCACACCGTGTCGGTCCAGTGGTGCTGCTCCTCGTCACGGCCCGCGTCCGGCACGAAGTGGCGGATCGTGTAGATCGCGTTCGCCAGGACGCCCGTCAACAACGAGATGTTGGACTCGGCCGGCGCGTGGCTGCGCACGATCCGGAGGTAGCGGCGGGCATCGAGTTCACCGTCGCGAGTCGCGTTCCACAGCGACGACCACACGAGGGCGCGCGCCAGCGGATCGTCGATCGCGGAGAGGGACTCCTCGATGGTGTGGAGCGAGCGTGCATCCAGACGCGCCTTCACATAGGTGAGGTCATCGTCGTTGAGCAGCACCAGATCGGCATCGGGGAGCTCGATCGTCGTGCGCTCGCCGATCACGTCCAGCTCCTGCTGCTCACGACGGACGACACGGCCGTCGACGCGCTCGTACATGCCGATACGGAGCCGGTGTGGCCGCGGATCGGTCTGCACGAGAACGGACCGTCCTTCGTCGTCCGTCTCCGTCCACAACGTCGACACGCCGGACGTCTGCAGCCACGCCGTCGACCAGTCGCTCATGTCGCGACCCGATACCGCGCTCAGCTGCACCAGGAAGTCGTCGAGCGTCGTGTTGCCGAACGCATTGGCCGCGAAATAACGGCGGGCCCCCTCGAAGAACGCGTCGTCGCCGACGAATGCGACGAGCTGTTTCAGAACGGCCGCACCCTTGGCATAGGTGATCCCGTCGAAGTTCAGCTTCGCGGCCTCGAGATCGGTGATGTCCGCGACGATCGGGTGCGTCGTCGGCAGCTGGTCCTGCTGATAGGCCCATGCCTTGCGTCGCGCGGCGAACGTCACCCACGCGTCCTGGTAGCGCGTCGCCGCCGCCGACGCGTGCGCGCCCATGTAGTCGGCGAACGACTCCTTCAACCACAGGTCGTCCCACCAGGTCATGGTGACCAGGTCTCCGAACCACATGTGCGCCATCTCGTGCAGGATCGTGTTCGCCCGTGCCGCGCGCTGTGCATCCGTCGCCGCCCCACGGGAGAGGTACGCCTCCGTGAAGGTCACGAGACCCGGATTCTCCATGGCGCCGAGGTTGTACTCCGGGACGAAGATCTGGTCGTACTTGCCCCATGGGTACGGATACGCGAACGCCTCGCCGAAGAAGTCCAGCCCCTGGCGGGTGACCTCGAGGATCTCATCCGCCTCGAGATGCGCGGCCAGCGACCGCCGCACGAACACGCCGAGGGCGATGTGCTGCTCGTCGCGCCGCCACTCGCCGTCGACCCGCGAGTACGGACCGGCAGCCACGGCCGTGATGTAGCTCGAGATCGGCAGGGTCGGGGCGAACTCCACCCGCTGCACTCCGACTCCCAGGTCCGTGCGCGCCGGCGACTGGTTCGAGAGCACCTGCCACCCGGAGGGGGCGTCGACGACGAACGTGTACTCGGCCTTCATGTCCGGCTGTTCGAAGCACGCCATCACCCGACGTGCGTCTGCCGGCTCGTACTGCGTGTAGAGGTAGGTCTCGTCGTCGACAGGGTCATGGAAGCGGTGCAGTCCCTCACCGGACCTGCTGTAGGCCGCGACCGCCTCGACCCGCACGACGTTGGCGGCCTGGAGACCGGAGAGCGAGATGCGCGCGCCGTCGTAGACGACCTCCTGATCGACGCCGTTCACCGAGACCTTCCGAACCTCCTCGCCGATGAAGTCGAGCCAGGTCGCCTCATCGGTCGAATCGAACTCGAGGGTCGTCACCGTCGGGAACCCGGTGCGGGCGCGCTCCGGCGCACCCGTCAGGTCGAGCTCGACGCGGATGCGGTGCACGGTGACGGCGGCGGATCGCGCTGCCGTCTCCTCGCGGGTGAGGTTGGCTGTGTCCATGCATCCATCCTGTCATCCGGATGCCCGACGGCTTACTCTCACGCTCACGCCGGTCGGAGCCGGTGTCTGATCGTCGAGTACACCTCCGCGGACGCGGCTGACCGGGCCCGTGCAGCCGCTTCGTCATGACGAGCGAACGCGATGCGCGACAGGATCGCATCGCTGCGTGCCACTTCGGCCCGGTCTCCGGTCGCCTCGGCGACGCTCCGCGCTTCTTCGGCGTGCCGCTCCGCCTCGGAGAGCAGATGCGGGGACGCGGAATCGTTCTCCGCAGCCAGGACCAGGATCTCGGCGAGCGAATTCGCGGCCTCGGTGGCGATGAGCGGCGAACCGGCGCGCTCCGCCTCACGGAGGATCCGCTGCGCCGTCGTCCGCGCGCGGTCGGACTCGCCGCCCCGCCCGTCGATGCGGGCCCCGAGGAGTTCGAGATCTGCCGACGTCGCAAACTCTCCCGCGGACTGCAGGGCGCCCATCGCGTCGGCGCAAAGCTCACGCGCCAGCTGGTCGTCACCCCGCGCTTCCGCGATGAGCGCACGTGTCCGGCGGACGAACGGCAGCGGTTCACCGTTCGATCCGTCCATGAGCTCCTGCAGTTCCGCGTCCGCGGCGTCGAGGTGTCCGGTCGCGAGCAACATCAGCGGGCGATTGCCCCGGACGACAGCGATGTTCAGCTCGTCCCCCTCCGCCTCCGCGATGCTCAGTGCCGTGGCGTACCCCTGCAGCGCCTCCGGATAGCGGGCGAGGATGCGAAGGGTGTCCGCATGGTTGCCGGTGGCGCGCCCTTCCACGGCCCTGTCCTCCGCATCGCGCGCGTGCGCGATCGCCCGCTCGTAGGAGACCAGCGCCTCCTCGAGATGACTCATCCAGCGTTGCACGTTGCCGATCTGGTTCCAGGTCCGTGCGAGAGCGGCGCCTGAAGCGATACGACGCACGCGGTGCAGGATGATGAGCGCCTCGTCCAGCCGACCGAGCTTCTCTGCGCAGTGCGCCACTCCGAGAGCGATGTCGGGCACCAGGTCGAGGCCGCCTCCGCGCGCTGCCAGATCGTGCAGCTGCAGTGATTCGCTCCAGAGCGACCAGCGGGACAGCACCGGGTGCGCTGCGAGAGCCAGCCGTTCCACTTCGGAGTCGAGTCCGTGCTCCCGCGCCGCCTCCGCCACTGCGAGCACCGTCCCCACTTCGCGCGCGGCGAAGTCCGGCTCCTCGCCCATCCGGATCAGCACGGCAGACGCGGAGCCTCGAACGAAGTCCCGGCGGACGGATATCGGGCGGAGGGAGCGCGACCGCTCGGCGGCGAAGGCGAACACCGTGTCGTGCATCCGCACACGCCCCTCGCGCAACTCCACGAGGTGTCGGGCATGCAGTCGGTGCAGATCGCCTGCGGCGGCTGGGCCCCCGGCTGCGATGAGCACTCCTTCCTCCACCTCCCGGTCGAGCAGCGCGGCGTTGGCGAGGAGATCGGCCTCCCCCGTCGGCAGGGAACGTGTCGCCGCCTCCAGAACAGGTCGGATGCGCACATCGCGAGGCTCGTGCTCGAATCGCGATGCCAGGTCCGCGAACGACCACCCCTCGTGCTCACGGATGATCCCGGCGAGCATCACGAGATCGAGGGGCAGGCCGCCCGCCACGGCGACGATGCGCTGCAACGCCGCAGCGCGCGCATCGCTCCCCTTCATCACTGCCGAGGAAGTCCCGTCGAGGGAGAGCAGATGGTCGAGCAGGCGCTGGGCCTGCGTGTGCGACATCGGCGGGACGACGACCCTCTCCACGCGCAGAGCCGTCGCCGACAGGCGCTCCTCGAGGCCCGTGAGGTCGACGCGTGCCGTCACGATGAACCGCACACCCGGAACCAGCAGCGCAGCCAGGCGCGCCGGATCGCCCGCATCCTCGATGATCACAGTCCGCCCGCCCACGGTCTGACGCAGCTGTTCTCGAAGACGCGCCAGCTCGTAGGGAAGGGAGCGGACGCCGAGAGCACCGAGCATGCGCCGCAGGACGTCGATCGGATCCGCCGGAGGGCGCTCGGTGTCGGATTCGCGCAGGTGCACGGTGAGCACCTGCGAACGGCCGGCCAGCGCCGAGGCGAGAGTGGTCTTCCCCGCCCCCGGCAAACCCGTGAGAACCAGCACGTCGGCGTCGGGAACAGCGGTCAGCAGCTCTTCGCGTCCGATCTCCGCACCCGCGGATTCCCGGATTCCGAGTGCCACCTCGACATGCACCCCGGATCGTGCACCGTTGAGAGACCGCGCGGTCTCACCCCACCGTGCGACCTCCTCGTCATCGCCCCCGAGCGCACGGACGATGTCGCCCACCAGACGATCGTCCACGCGCCGCCGTCCCGGTCTGAAGCAGTCGTAGACGGTCACCTTCGGCGGCTCGGCACCGTGACGAACCTGACCGATCCGACGGGCGATCTCGGCATACGACGGCGAGCCCGCGCTCACACGCATCCGTCCGAGGCCCAGGCAGAGCTCGTCGAGGGTGCGCGGCGCGGGCATGAGTCGAGCCTAGGACACGTGCCCCACGCATTCGGCGCTGTGCGTTCGGGCTCGTTCGGACTCCGGCAGGACCGCGCCACCCACATCTAGGCTCTCTCGGCAGAGAGGCCGCGCGGCCTCCCGGAAGAGGAGAGAATCCCGATGACGACACGCGCCGAGATCGCGGCCAAGCTCGATGACTTCTCGTACCAGAAGCTGAACTTCGGCGGGTTCCTGATGAACAAGCGCGCCAAGAACTCGCATACCCTGTGGACCCGCACTGCGGACAAGGGCGTCACCGAGCTGACGCTGCTCGCGACGAGAGACTTCGGCGAGGGGAACGTCTACGACGTCGCCGCCTTCACCCTCGAAGGGACGATTCCCTCCGAGGTCGTCGAAGAGCTGAAGCAGCAAGCCAAAACTCTTGCCGACCGCGTCAATCTGCGTGCACACGGATACGTGTATACGTGCCTGGAGCCCTGGGACGGCGGTGGAACGATCTGGATCTCGAAGAAGCCCGAGTTCCGCGAGCTCAGCCGCCTCGATCAGGGCATCCACGTCGTACCGATCCAGCGTCTCGCCGGATTGGGCGAGCCGCGGTGGCTCGCCTGGGCGCGCGAGGGCGGACAGTTGAACATCGCCATCGTGTACAAGCCCTGACGTGACGTCGTTCTCGACCGATCAGGACACCCCGCCCGCGTCGGACCGCGGCTGGGGTGCCCTGACACTGGTCGCGTCGTCGATCGCCACACTTGTCATCGTCGGGGCAGTGGCGTTCTACCTCCTCCCGGTCGGACTTGCGCTCTCCGGGACGACGCTCGTCTGCGCCCAGGTGGTGACGATGCTGCTCGGCGCCGCGCTCGTCGCGTGGTCGACTCTGTCCATCCGCCGGCACCGGCGTCGGCGCACCGCTCTCGCAGAGATCGCAGCGACGCTGGGCTGGAAGTATCGCGCAGACATCGGCGACCGCCCGTGGGGAGGCTCCATCGACGAGCAGGTGGATCGCGGCGACCGCACCGCACAAGACCACCTGGACGCGCGCCACGGCGCCATCCCCTTCGACAGCGTCGAACGCACCTTCGTGGTCGGCGATCGCGAGGGCGCGACGATGCATACGGTGCGCGCTGTCCGTATCCCGCTGCCGTCCGAGGCCCCGAGGATCACGCTCCGGTCGCGGCGCGGTGGCGGGGTGCTCAGCGTGCTTCCTCGACGTCCGACCGGCCGAGCGCGGATCCGACTCGAGGGGGACTTCAGCGACGTGTTCGACGTGTCAGTACCGACGGGGTACGAGACGGATGCGCTCTACGTGCTCACCCCCGATCTCATGGCCATCCTCGTCGACGAGAGCGCCGACCTCGACCTGGAGATCGTGGACAGCACCTTGCACGTGTACTTTCCCGCCATCGATCTGACTGAGGGAGCGGAACTACGGCGCTTCCTCACCGTGATCGCGGCACTCCATGACCGCTTCGGGCGACGCACTCTGCTGTACCGCGACGACGCCGCCGCGCCTCTCGACGCAGAGACCTATCGCCGTGACGGTGACACTCTCGCTGATCGTGCACGCCGCGTCGACACGCGCACCCGGTGGTGGCCGGTGATCGCAGCCGTGGCCACACCCCTCGTGCCGATGCTCATCGCCGTCGTCTGGCTCCGGATCGCCGGGTGACCTTCCGCGAGATCTCCGGGCCACCGAGGAGCCTCCGAATGGCGGTCTCCGGGGTCACCGAGAGGTCGAGCGTCCGCCCACGTCCGTACTGGCTGAAGACCCGGGGATCGATGTAGCTCGCCCGTGCCACCGCGGTCGTGTTGCCGAGCGCGGTCGCCGCCGCCTGCACCGCGAGGCGCTCGGCCTGACTCCGGTGGTTGCGGCTGTCGAGTTCGCCGATCCGGGCGAGTGCGTCGGCGGCGATGATGGTGCCGTGCAGTGTGCGGAAGTCCTTCGCCGTGAAGGAGTCCCCCGTCACCTCCCGGAGATAGGCGTTGACCTCTGCGGGCGTGAGACGCACGCGCCGCCGTCCTCGGCGATACGCGAGCAGGAACGCGCCCGACTTCCCTGCAGCGAAGTCGGTCAGGGCGTCGGCCAGAGATTCATCCGTGATCTCGATCGAGGCCGTGCGACCGCTCTTGGCGGGGAACGACAGGGCGAGCTCACTTCCCGCCACGCGCACGTCGCGTCGTCGAAGCGTGGTCAGCCCGCGGCTGCCGTGTCGAACCAGATAACGCTCGGACCCGATGCGAAGCGCCGCGTCGTCGAGAAGGCGGAAGGCGATCGCAAGGGCGCGCTCTTTCGTCTGTCCCTCCTGGGCGAGCGCCCGGGTGACCTGCGCTCTCGCGCGCGGCAGAGCGGCCGCCAGATCGAGAGCTCGCACGAACTTCTTGCGGTCTCGGCTCACGCGCCACAGCGGGTGGTAGAGATACTGCTTACGGCCGGCATCGTCCACGCCCACCGCCTGGATGTGCGCGAGGGGGTCGGCGGCGATCCACACATCCCGCCACGCGGGCGGGATCACGAGGTCGTGGATCCGCTCCCGGTCGGCTTCGGGCGCCGTGTCCCCGGCAGGATCGACGTACCGGAATCCCGATCCCGACCGTACACGCCGGAATCCCGGATCCTGCCCCGGGACAACCCTGATGAGTTTCGCCATCGTGCGCCCTTCCTCGACTGCCTGCGATCGAGGATCCCCCGCGACGTCCATCCGCGGAAGGGAGTGGCGCCGAACCGTGCGCCCGTGCTATCCGCTCTCCGCTTCGGTGCGCGGCGCCGCGAAGGCGCTGCGCATGTGGTCGCTGGTGAGGAAGTCGGCGATGCCGATCATGATCAAGCTGAAGACGATCTGCTCCGACACCATCCACAGCGGGTAGAGCCCCGGAATCGCCGCCATCACGAGCGTGATGACGGGGAAGATCTGTGCGAACAGACGCAGGCGCTGGTACGCCCACCGCCAGCCGCGCCGCGCGCGCCAGGCGAAGTAGAACAGGGTCGCCGTCATCGCGAGCACCACGAGCGTGCGCATCCAGACGGCGAACGAGACCGACTCGCCGCCGCTGGCCAGGACCAATGCGACGACGACGGCGCCGATACCGATGACGAGTTCGACGACGAGGAGCCAGATGATCCACGCGAACGCGCGTACCGTCTTGGGGTGCGTGCGGTCGGTCTCGCTGATCGCGACGCCGGCCTGTCGCCCACCGGCGATCCGGTCGAGTCGGAGGAAGAGGGACTCCAGAGCCATGATCGGAGCCTATTGCCTCGGGACCTGGTCCGCCTCGTCCGTTCGATGGATGCCGGAGACTCCGTTCGCGCTCGGGGAGACGACCCGCTCGAGGACGACGGCCAGCACGCCGACCGCGAGACTTCCCGCGATCATGACGCCGATGAATCCGGCATCGAGTCCGCCTCCGAGCATCACACCCGCCACGAACGGCCCGAGAATAGCTCCGCCTTGGAACGCGGCGGAGTTGATGGCGTTGTACCGACCACGCGTGCGATCAGAGGCGAGGTCGTTGTAGATCGCAGGGACAGTCGGCTGCAGCATCGTCTCGCCGAAAGCGAAGACACCCATGTAGGCGATCACGCCGATCGCCGCGGCGAGGGTCCCCGGCAGGAATCCGGTCGCCCCGAGCAGCACCCACGACAGCGCCCAGATGAGTGCCATCACCTGCATCACCCGCGTGCGGCGCTTGCCGGAGATGAGTCTGAGCACGGCGAACTGCAGCAGCACGATCACGGCCGTGTTCACGGCGAACGAGATGCCGACGACCTGCGTCGAGACCTCCGACACCTGCCGGGCGAACGCGGGGAAGCCTGCCTCCATCTGCCCGTATCCGATGAACACGGAGAGGAACGTGAGCAGCGTCAACCACAGCACGGCGGGTCGACGCAGGATCTCGCGATAGCCGCCGACGGGGACCGCATCTTCTGCCGCCTCGTGCTGAGTCCGCACACGTCGGAGCGGACCGAGCAGCAGGGCGAGCGGGATCAGACTGCTCGCGGCATCGACCAGGAAGATCGTCGTGAACGTCGCAGGGTCGCTGACGTCGACGAAGAAGCCTCCGATCACTCCGCCGACCCCGATGCCGAGGTTGACCAGAGCGAAGTTGACGCCGAAGTACTGCTGGCGCACCTCGCCCTCCACCACGGACGCGATCAGAGCGTTGAAGCCCGGCCAGGAGACGCCGAAGTTCACGCCGATGAGCATGACGGCGACCGCGGCGACGAGGGGATGCGTGGCGAATGCGAGAAGCGCACACCCGGCGATCATCGACAACAGCCCGACGATCAGCACCCGACGGGCACCGAACCGATCGATGAGCGTTCCGCCCGGGCCCGTCACCACGAGGCCGGTGATCGCGATGAGACTCATGAGTGCGCCGGAGACTCCGAGGTCGAACCCGCGGACCTCGTGGAAGTAGATGATCGTGAACGGGAGCGTCATGCCGCGTCCGAGCGTCTGGATCGCCACCGTCGACAGCAGCCACCGCCCCTCTGTTGGCAGGGTGTTCCAGAAGCTCCTCATACCGATCACCTCGACATTCTTCCGGATGCCGGGGACATCGCGATCCGCGAGCGGATTGTCGGCCGAGCGTGGTTTCTGCCATCATCGCCAACATGGCGCTGTCTCTCGACGAATTCCGTAGCTCCCTGCAGGACCCCGGTTCCCGACAGGGACTGGGCCTCGCTCTCACGGATGCGCAGGCGCAGCAGGTGGCCGCCGACCCGGAGGCGTCCAGGAGCTGGTACGAGTACTGGCTCGCCGTGACAGCGCAGGCCGCCCCGCAGCCGGCGCCGCATCAGGAGGGAGGAGCGTTCGCCGCTGCTCCCCCTGCGGCACAGACTCCGCCGCTCGGTGGCCATGACTTCGCGCACACGGCTGCCTTCGCGGCGGCTCCCCCGGCTTATGGCGGCACTCCCCCTGCGGCGACGTATGTCGCGCCCGGAGCCGAGTCGGAGAAGAAGAGTCGCGTCGGGTTGTGGGTGACACTCTCGGTCATCGGGGCGCTCGTGCTCATCGCCCTCATCGTCGTGGTCGTCGCTTTCACCACCGCCCGGCACTGGACGAAGGTCGACTCGCCGGAGAAGCCCGAGACCTTCCACAGCGAGGAGTACGAGACGGGGCTCTACCTCGTGGCGGACGACGGTGTGAGCCCGTGTGCCGTCGACCAGGACTGGACCGACTGCATCAACGCGATGGAGGCCCAGTACGCCGGTGCCTGCACCGGGGTCGAGCTGGTCCCCTCAGCAGCCACCCTCTGCGGTGAGCATCGGGCCGAGATCGACCGCATGCGCGCCGAGGACTCGGAGGGCTCGGTCGTGGCCTCGCTCGGCGACTTCGGCCACCTGACGCGCACCCCGCAGATCGCCACGCGCCAGGTCTCGAACGACGACTACGAGGCAGCCGTCACCCACGAGGCCGTGTGCTACCTCGGTTTCCTCGGCGAGTGCGAGTAACAGCGCGACGAGTCCCGCTCCGCACGGTCGCCGCTCACACTGCCGCGTCCGGCAGACCCACCTTCGCCTTCGCCCAGGAGCGCCCGCGGGTGTCCTTGAGGATGTCGTACTCGACGTCGACATGCGGCTCGATCGCACTGTACTTGTCGTTGGGTGCGCCGATGACGAGCTGGAAGCCGAGTCCACGCCATGCACCGATCGCGCGCTTCGTGAAGTGGGCGTCGGCCTTGATGAGCGCCTCATCCATGAAGACGGGGGCGTAGCGCGGCCGGGTGGCGCCCGCGTCGCCGAGCTGGTAGCGCAACGCGGCTCCGACGATGAACGCGACGAGCTCCTGCGACTCGCCTCCGGACTTCTCGCCGATGTGGTCGTAGAGCGCGACGTGCTCGCGGGTCTCCGCGGTGACACGCTCCGCACTGACACGCACGTGGTTGCGCACGTCGATGAGTTCCGCGTAGTCGGGGGCCGTACGCCGCATGCGCCCGATGAGACGGCTCATCTTGCGGTAGACGGCCTCACGCTCCCCATCGGTCTCCGCGGCGTCGATCAGTCCCCGCACCTCACGGAGCTCCCGGCGGAACCGCTTACGCGCCTCGCTCTGATTCTCGCGCGGGGTGATCTGGAGACGATGGTCGTCGTCGTAGAACGGCAGCTCCGCCATGATGCGGTTGATCGGGTCGATGCGATCCTTGATCTCGCGCAGCGACCGGCTGAGGGTCGAGTCGAGACTGGTGAGGTCGTTCCCGGAGAGCTTCAGCAGACTGTCGCGCCACTCGGTCTCCAGCTCATGGAGTCCGTTGGTCTGCAAGGCCTCAAGGATGCTCTCGAACTCGCGCACCGACTCGTCAGGGTCCGGGAGGATCGTGAGGTTGTCCCACCGCTCGAGGAAACCCGTCATCAATCGCCGCATGCTCTCGCGCTGCTGCTCGTGGGCTTCCGCGGCCTCGCGGCGGTCCTCGTGCAGTCTCTGGGCGGCGGTCCGGAGCGCGGTGTCCAGGTGCGCGAGCCGCTCCGACGCGGTCAGGGTGGCGCCCGTCTCCGCGTGCAGGAACCGACCGTCGAGGAACGACGCATGCGTCTCGCCGAGCGACACGTCGGAGGCCGCCGCCGAGTCGATCACCGTCTGACAGGCATCCACGTCGTCGGTGACCTGTCCCCAGTGCTCCTGCGTCTGAGCGAGTTCGTTGCTGAGACGCGCCTCTTCATCCCGGAGCGTGCTCGCGCGAGACCGCAGATCCTCCGCCTGACGCTTGAGCTGTGCGATCTCGGGGCTGGCGGTCGTGACCTCCGCTTCGACGGCGAGCCAACGCTCCCTTTCAGCCTCGACTGCTGCGACATCGATCTGCTCCCACGTGAGGTCCTCGATCTTCGCGAACGCGGTCGACCGCGCTTCGATGCGGTCGAGCGCGGACTCGGCCTCCTGGGCGGCGGATGCGTGACCCTCGTAGCGCGAGGTCAGCGTCTGCAGCTGCTCGTCGATCTCGCGGAGCCGACGGTCGTTGGTGAAGCCGAGCACGTTGGCACGTCCCTGACCGCCATGGGCTCCCCTGCTCCCCTGCGACACCTGGCCGTTGATCGTGAGAGCCTTCTGATGCGCATCCAGCTGAGACGACGAATCCACGCACACATATCCGAAACGGTCCTGGAGTCGCTGCTGGAGCCAACCTGCGAAGGGGCTCGGCAGGTAGTCGAGTCTGCCGGGAAGGGTCTTCGGGTCGGCGCTGCGCACCTCGAGGAGTCCGGTCGGGACGCCTTCGTAGGTCAACCGTTCCGGAGTGCGCACGGCGTTGATCGCCGAGCGGAACTGCTCCAGCTTCTCTGCATCGACCAAGAGCGTCCTGGCGAAACCGCCGAGGGCGAGATTGAACGCCTCGCGCCACGGTTCGAACTCGGTCCGCACCTCGATGAGCTCGCCGACGAAAGGCAGCTCCGACGGGTCGAGACCGGCCGCCTCTGCGAGCAGGACGCGTGACTCGTCGAGGTGCGCAGGGATGCTTCCGCGCACCCGGCCGGTGCGCTCGCGCTCCTCGCGCAGCCGCGTGATCTCGAGTTCGGCCGTCCTGCGCGCCGTCTCGGCATCGGCGAAGGCCGCGCGCGCTTCCCGCATCCCCGCCTGGGGGGACGAGCCCCGGGTGCCCGCGACGAAGGCCTCGAACTGAGCGGGGTTCTCGACCTCTGCGCCGAGCTCCCGAACGATGATGTCGAACTTCGCTCGTTCCCGCCGCACGTCGTCCAGGCGGCGCTCGGCGACCCGAAGCTCCCGTTGTGCTGTCTCGAGACGGTCCCCGCCGGACTGGCGGAGGACGTCGAGGAGACCCTCCCGTTCCACATCCGCGGCGTCGACGAGGGCACGCTTCTCCCTCACGGCGAGGCTGAGGGCCCGCGAGCGGTCGCCCAGCTCGACCTCGACCTCGCGCAGCAGATCCAGGCGGCGCTGCGCGTTCCAGAGCGCGGCGAGAGACGACGGATCGGTGAAGACTCCGACCTCGTCGATGACCCGCACCCGTTCGGCTGATGCCGCGATGCGCTCCTTGATTCCGCGGATGGGCTCGAGTGCGCTGACCTGCTGCTTCGCGGTCAGCATCCTGGTGCGCGTGCTCTCCAACTCGTCGAAGTGCGCCACGACGGCATCGGCGGTGGCCATCGTCTCGGGCTCTTCCAGCACGAGCTTCTTGTACAGATCGTCGACCGTCGTGATCTGCTGTCCCGCCTGGATCCTGGCCAGCAGACTGATGGCCTTCGCACCGGACCCGGCCGCCCCGATCCCGAGCACGGCCTGCAGTCGGGCCGAGAACTCACGATCGGTCGCGAGTGTCTCCAGGCCGGCCGCCCGCACCGACGCGTCGGACAGCCGCTGCGTCGCGGCCTTCTCCAGCCGTGCCAGATCGAACGCCCCGTTCACGGTCGCGCGGACACGGGTGGTGTCCTCCAGCACGCGCGCATCCGCCGGGATGTACCAGGCGCGCACCGCCGTGAACCGCGAGCCGTCGTGGTCGAGCCAGGTCGTGGCGATGGCGCTCCACGTGTCCTCGCCGTCGCCACGGAGCACACGCAGCTTGGTGCCGTCCTCTGTACGGGATTCGTCGATCTTCCCTCGCCCGTAGGAGAGGATGTTCCGCTGCTCCTCGCCGCGCGGTCGGCCGGTGACCCCGCCATTCGACGCGCCGTTGAACGGCGTGGTGTGCGGCATCATGAGCGCGATGTACGCGTCCATGAGCGTCGACTTGCCGGAGCCAGAGCCACCGCACAACAGCGTGGCGTTCGGTGAGAAGCGCACCCGATGCGGGCCGCCGTCGTATCCACCCCAGTTGATCAGCTGCAGCTCGTCCGCGATCCACTGTTGTCCCCGCGAACCGGCAGGGATGAGGCCGAAGAGAGTGTCGACCATCGTCATCGTTGCACCGCTTCCTGCGACCGCAGCCAGTCGCGGAGTTCCTTCAGGGTCTCTGCGCTCAGCACGACCTCGACGAGTGCCGTGATCCGGTAGCGCCCGCTGGTCTCCTCCTGCACGATGCCCTCGCGATCCAATCGATCCATCGCATTCCTGATCGCCTTCTGCTGACGCGCCGTGCCACCGTCGACGTCTGTGAAGTAGCTCAGCACGGTCTGCTCGAGATCCTCGATGTCGATGCGCACCGATGACTCGCCGGCGGCGGACTCGCGCTGGTAGACGGTGCGCAGATGAACGAGCACGAGTGTCTCGGCGCGCGTGTACGGCGAATCCTTGAGGAGCACCGGCATGTCGATCTCATCCGAGCGCAGCTGCTGCTTGTACGCGAAGCCTCGAGCGTGGTCGACGACCAGGCGGAGGTACAGATCGTTCAGGCGCGACTCGATCACCTGCTGATGATCGAGCAGAAGAGTCCACTCCTTGCGGTTGCGTTCCGCGGCGATGAAGCGCCGCTGAAGGATGTGGGCGAGCAGACGACGGATCTCCGGGTCGAGCGTGCCGCGGTCTCCCGCGAAGTGCTCCTCGATGTCGTCTTCCATGGGGACGGGCGCGATGAACGGGTCTTCGATGGTCGCCTCCGTCGCGGGGCTCTCTTCAGGCATGTGCGTCTTCCTTGGGGTTGCGCGCCGTGACGGCTCCGAACGCGAATCGTCGCGTCGATCCGTCGGGGCGCAGAGCTTCGACCACCGACACCGTGTCGCTCTCCGTCATGCCGTTGCGGTGGGCGATCTCGAGCAGCCCGACGAGGTCGACGGGGCGTCGGGTGTCGTCATCGCCCTCGGCGAATGCGGCCGCGAGATCGAACTCCGGTCCGAGCCCGGCGACATACTCTTCGAGCTCCGCGTACCTCGGTCCGCCCCACGCGCGGGAGTCGACGTCGGCGAACTCGACATCGCCCGCATCGGTCAGAGGGGCGGGGACCGCAGGCGGACGGATGCTGCTCACGGTCTGCCTGAGGTGCCCCAGGTCGGCGAGCGGGAGACTGCGCACCGGCGCGTCGCTCGCCCCCGCCCCGTCCCACACGTGCAGCGCGGCGATGACATCGCGCAGCAGGTCGTCGATCTGGCGGTCGCGCAGCGGATCGTGCGTCTTCACCTGGCCGGTGATGACGTGCGAGGCTCGACGTTGCGCGGCCAGGACCTCCTCGACCCCGAGTTCCACACGGCGTCCGATCGCGTCCAGCTCGGCGCGTTGCGAGCTGTCGAGCATCCGGGCGAACGGCTGCCGGAGCAGACCGTGCAGTTGGTCAGTGAGGGCGTCGATGCGCTCCGGATCGCCGATCAGCTTCAGCGCGCCGGCGAAGGCGCGTCCTTCCGGCGTCGAGTTCATGACATCCTGTGCGCGCTGCAGGTACTCGCGCAGCACCTCACCCGTCGGGCGCTCATCACGGCGCAGATGGGCGACGACGTCACGCTGCATGAGCTTGAGGGATTCGGCGACCCGGGTGAAGTCGGCGGGGAGCTCGCGTGCCAGATGCAGCACGTTCTCGGCTTCCTCGAAGAGCTCCTCGTCGTCGAGCGGGTCAGCCCTGCCCGATTCCTCGATCCGGTCGATCTCGGCGTCGAGCGCGGCGCGCTCCTCTCGGAGACGGGCGAGACGACGAACAGGGTCGGCCTCGGCACTGTCGGCCAGGTGCTCCACGGCCTCGAGGAGCGTGCGCACTCGGGAGTTGGAGACGCGCGTGCGCCCGCCGCCGGTGCGCCCCGCGATCTCCAGTGCCTCCACGGCATGCGCGGAAAGCCGATACACCTCGACGTCTTCGTCGATCTGCTGCACCAACCACCCGAGGCGGACCCAGTTCCTGGCGACGTCACGGCCGGTGCCCGCAGGGACCCGGCGATCGTCGTCATCATCGCCCGCATCTCTGAGCTCATCGAGGATCTCTGCGAGCTCAGCCTGGGCGTCGGCGATCGGGATGGAGGCCCTGTCCGCCGTGAACAGAAGAGACAACGAGGCCACGACGAACGGCGCGAAGCGTCCGTGCAGGAGGTCGAGGGTCGGAGTGCTGAATGCGGTGACAGCGCGGGAGAATGCCGCTTCCACTCGAGTGCCTGTCACACCTTCCAGAATAGTCGGCGCCCTCGTCGTCCCTCGACGCGACGCGTTGGTCTCGGAAACGAAGAAACCCCCGCCTGAGCGGGGGTTTTCATCTTGCTGGGGTACCTGGACTCGAACCAAGAATAACGGAACCAGAAACCGTCGTGTTGCCAATTACACCATACCCCAAGGGCGAAACCAGGGCCTCGCACCGAGAGTCAAGCCTACCCGAGCGGCGGCGGAACACCAAAACCGGTGAGCCGTGAACCGCCGCCCGGGCGCGTCGCGACTCAGTCGGCCAGGAATGCCGAGAGCGAGCGGAGCCGACGCAGCGACTCCTCCTTGCCCAGCAGCTCCATCGACTCGAACAACGGCGGCGACACCCGCCGGCCGGTGATGGCGACACGGGGCGGGCCGTAGGCGATGCGCGGCTTGAGCTCGAGCCTCTCGACGAGCTCTGCGGCGAGGGCCTCCTGGATCTTCTCCGGAGTGAAGTCGTCGAGGGGTTCGAGAGCCACGACGCACGCATCGAGCACTTCGGCAGCATTCGCCGGAAGGCCCTTGAGAGCGTCCTCCGCGTACGAGACCTCGTCGGTGAACAGGAAGCCCACCATGCCGGGCACCTCGCCGAGCAGCTGCACCCGCTCCTGAACGAGCGGCGCGACGCGGAACGCCGTCACCAGCTGATCGTGCGTCGGCTCGTCGAAGAGACCTGCCGCCGCGAGATACGGGATCGTCCGCTCGGCGAAGTCCTTCTCGCCCAGCATCCGGATGTGGTCGCCGTTGATCGACTCGGCCTTCTTCTGATCGAAGCGCGCCGGGTTCGGGTTGACGTTGACGATGTCGAACGCGGCCGTGAACTCGTCGAGGGAGAACACGTCGCGGTCGGGTCCGATCGACCAGCCGAGGAGCGCGAGATAGTTCAGCAGCCCCTCCGGGATGAAGCCGCGGTCGCGGTGCAGGAAGAGGTCGGCCTGAGGGTCGCGCTTGGAGAGCTTCTTGTTGCCAGTCTCGCCCAGCACCAGCGGCATGTGCGCGAAGCGCGGCACGAACGTCGTGACACCCGCCTCGATCAGGGCTGCGTACAGCGAGAGCTGACGCGCGGTCGACGGCATCAGGTCTTCTCCACGCAACACGTGCGTGATCCCCATGAGCGCGTCGTCGACCGGGTTGACGAACGTGTAGAGCGGTACGCCGTTCGGGCGCACGACCACGAAGTCGGGGAACGAGCCCGCCGGGAAGGTCACCTCGCCGCGGATGAGGTCCACGTAGGTCAGGTCCTCATCCGGCACCCGGAGACGCAGCGCGGGCTGACGGCCTTCGGCGCGGAACGCCTCCTTCTGCTCATCCGTGAGGTTGCGGTCGTAGTTGTCGTAGCCGAGCTGCTTGGCGCGGCCGGCGGCCTCGTTGCGCGCGTCGATCTCCTCGGCCGTGGAGTAGCTCTCGTAGAGGGCGCCCGTGGCGACGAGCTTGTCGATCACCTCACGGTAGATGTCATGGCGCTCGGACTGTCGGTACGGAGCGTGGGGTCCACCGACCTCGACGCCCTCATCCCAGTCGATCTTGAGCCAGGTGAGCGCGTCGACCAGCTGGCGGAAGCTCTCCTCGCTGTCGCGGGCGGCATCGGTGTCCTCGATGCGGAACACCATCTTCCCGCCGTTGTGGCGGGCGTATGCCCAGTTGTACAGGGCCGTGCGGACCATGCCGACGTGCGGCAGTCCGGTCGGCGAGGGGCAGAAGCGGACGCGGACGTCGGCACCACTGACAGTCGTGGTGAGGGGATGAGGGGTAGCCATAGCCCTTCGATTCTACGGGGACCGCACGTGCGCCCGCGGGCCGAACGCACGTGCTCAGCCTCCGGGGCAGTCGCAGTCCTTCATCGTGCGCTGGAGCGGGCGAGCGGGGACAGCGCCACGATCGCGATGACCAGGACGGACGCCGCCACACCGAGCCCCGCGTACTGGAAGTTCGCCAGCACCACGCCCGCCAGCACCGATCCCGCCGCCGCGCACAAGCTCATCAGAGAATCGCTGCGACCCTGCCTCCGTGTGCGGAGCTCGGGTGCTGAGGCCTCCGTGAGAAGCGCGGCACCGGCCACCGTCGCCGCGCTCCATCCCAGTCCGAGCAGGATGAGCGCGACCATCACGCCCCACGCCTCCGTGCCCGTGAACACCGCGAACGCCAGAGCGCCGGCGAGCAGCACTTGTCCGAGCAGCACCACCCTGAGCCTGCCCCAGCGGTCGGCCAGCACGCCGAAAACGGGCGAGAGAGCGTACATGCCGCCCACGTGCAGGGCGATCGTGATCCCCACGAGCGCCGAGACATCGGCCGGAGTCGCTGCCATGCCCCCGGCGCCGTGCGCCATATGCGACAGATGCACGGGCGTCATGGCCATGACCGAGGCCATCACCACGTGGGAACCGGCGACCGCGAAGATCGCATACCGGGCGACGCGCGGACGATCCACGGGCACCACCCCGTCCGTCCCGGCCGCGGACTTCGCGAGACGTTGCGCCGCGAGCAGCGGGTCCGGACGCAGAGCGACGACGTAGAGCACGAGCGCCGCGCACTGCGCGACGAACGAGAAGAGATACGAGCCCGTCTGCGGCGGCATGCCCACCGCCTGGCCGACGATCTCCCCCGGCCCGAGAAGCAGCGGACCCGCGACCCCGCCGATCGTGGTCGACCACACGACGATGGACAGGTCTCTGCCGCGGTGCTGTGGCGCGGCGAGGTCGGTCGCCGCGAACCGTGACTGCAGGTTCCCCGCGTTGCCGGCCCCGATCATCAGGATGCCGACGAGAAGTAGCGGGAAGATCCGAAGAGCCGCCGCGAGGATGACCACCGCGATGCCCACCAGGGCGAACAGGTTGCCGAGCGTGAGTGCACGACGACGCCCGAGTCGAGCGGCGAGACGGGCGAGCGGGATGGCGCACGCCGCCGCGCCCAGTGTCACGGAAGCGGTCGCCAGACCGGAGAGCGCGTCGCTCCCCGAGATGTCGGCCGCCAGAAGCGCACCGAGCGAGACAGTGGCTCCGAAGGCGATGCCGCCGAGCACCTGCCCGAAGGACAGCACCAGGACGGTACGCCGCTGGACCACCGCCTGCTGCGTCGCCGTGAGGGCGACGTCGGTCACGACGCGGAAACGGCGTCGCGCACGGTGTTGCGCAGAATTCCCAGACCAGAGATCTCCACCTCGACGACGTCTCCCGCCACGAAGGTGCCGACACCGGCCGGAGTACCCGTCATGATGACATCGCCGGGGAGCAGGGTGAACACCGCCGAGGCGTACTCGATGATCGCGGGCACCGAGTGGATCATGTCGGTGAGGGGCGCCTGCTGTCGCACCTCGCCATTCACCCGCGTCTCGATCGAGGCGTTCGCCGGGTCGAAGTCGGTCTCGATGACAGGGCCGAGCGGGCAGAAGGTGTCGAAGCCCTTGGCCCGGGACCACTGACCGTCCTTGCGCTGGAGGTCACGCGCGGTGACGTCGTTGCCGATCGTGTAACCGAGCACGTAGTCGAGTGCGTTCTCGGCTTTCACGTTCTTCGCGATCTTGCCGATCACCACCACGAGCTCTCCCTCGTACTCCGTGCGCTCCGAGAGCGACGGACGCACGATCGCGTCTCCCGGCCCGATCACCGCGGTGTTCGGCTTGAGGAACAGCAGCGGCTCCTCGGGGGCCTCTCCCCCCATCTCGGCCGCGTGATCGTGGTAGTTCTTGCCGACGCAGACGACCTTCGATCGTGGGATCACCGGAGCGAGCAGAGCCGCATCCGCGAGCGGCACCCGGGCGCCCGTGGTCTCGTACCCCGTGAACATCGGGTCACCGGCGAGCACCACGAGCTCACGCTCGTCGATGATCCCGTACATGATGGCTTCGTCGTGGCTGAACCGGGCGATCTTCATGGGATCAGCCTATCGAGCGCCTCACCTGTCCTGGAGCCTCGGCGCCCGCCGAGACCCACCGCTCGCGACGAGACCCACGGCCCCGGGCGGACGACAGCGTGGGTGTCGGCGGGGGACGTGGGTCTCGGCAGCAGGAAACTCAGGCGTCGAGGCGGAGGAGCCAGCCGTGCCTGTCCTCGCGGCGCCCGTACTGGATGTCGGTGAGCTCTTCGCGGAGGGACAGCGCGAGCTCGCCCAGCGGCTGCGGCTCGTCGAAGCCCTCGCCCACGAGCGCGCCGATCGGGGTCACGACCGCGGCCGTGCCACAGGCGAACACTTCGACGATGTCACCGGAGGCCACACCCTCGCGCCACTCATCGATCGAGATCGGACGCTTCTCGACCGTGTAGCCGCGGTCCTCGGCCAGCTGCAGCAGCGAGTCGCGCGTGATGCCCTCGAGGATGCTGTCGGACTCCGGCGTGACGACACGGCCGTCCTTGAACACGAACACGACGTTCATGCCGCCGAGCTCCTCCACGTCGCGATTCTCGTTGAGGAACACGACCTGGTCGCAGCCCTTCGCACTGGCCTCAGCCTGCGGCAGGAGGCTGGAGGCGTAGTTGCCCCCCGTCTTCGCCTTGCCGGTGCCACCGCGACCCGCGCGGGCGTAGTCCTCGGAGAGCCAGATGCGCACGGGCTTCACGCCCCCGGTGAAGTAGGCGCCCGCGGGGCTCGCGATCACGTAGTACGCGACCTTCTGCGCCGCGCGCACACCGAGGAAGGCCTCCTTGGCGAACATGAACGGACGCAGGTACAGGCTCTGGTCGGCACCGGAGGGCACCCACCGACCGTCGACGGCGATGAGCTCGCGCAGCGACTGGATGAAGTACTCGGTCGGCAGCTCCGGCAGCGCAAGGCGGCGGGCGCTCGCCTGCAGTCGCGCGGCATTGCGGTCGGGACGGAAGGTGTGGATCGAGCCGTCCGCGTGCCGGTAGGCCTTGATGCCCTCGAAGATCTCCTGTGCGTAGTGCAGCACGGACGCCGCGGGATCGAGCGGGATCGGACCGTAGGGCTGCACGCGCGGACGGTGCCAGCCGCCCTTGGCCGACCAGCAGATGTCGACCATGTGGTCCGTGAAGACGACCCCGAACCCGGGGTTCTCCAGCACCTCGGCGACGCGTGCCGGAGAGGCCGCGGTCAGGTTCTTCGTCACGGCGAACTCCAGGGGAGCCACGCTCGTCTCGGCGTCGATCGTCGTCATGTCACATCATCCAATCCTCGTGGGGCGGGCGCATCCTCGCGCCCTGTCAGCCTACGCCCGCTGTTCAGAGACGGGCAGTGATCGCGGAGCCGATCTCCGCAGTGGTACGGGCGCCGCTTCGATCAGCGATGTCCGCCTCGACCGCGGCGCTCACCCGCGTCGACTCGGCCGTCAGGCCGAGGTGGTCGAGCAGCAGCGCGATCGAGAGGATCGCGGCGGTCGGATCGGCCTTCTGCTGACCCGCGATGTCCGGCGCCGAGCCGTGCACGGGCTCGAACATCGACGGGAAGGAGCCATCGGGGTTGATGTTCCCCGATGCGGCGAGGCCGATGCCGCCCGTGACGGCGCCGGCGAGGTCGGTGAGGATGTCACCGAAGAGGTTGTCGGTCACGATCACGTCGAAGCGCGAAGGATCGGTGACCAGGAAGATGGTGGCGGCGTCGACGTGCAGATAGTCGACGGCGACGTCGGGGTGCTCGTAGGCGACCTCGTTCACGATGCGCTGCCAGATGGCGCCCGCGTGCACGAGGACGTTCGTCTTGTGCACCAGGGTGAGCTTCTTGCGGCGACGCTCCGCGAGCTCGAACGCGTAGCGGACGACGCGCTCGACGCCGAAGGCGGTGTTCACGGAGGTCTCGTTCGCCACCTCGTGGGGAGTCCCCTTGCGGATCGCTCCGCCGTTGCCGACGTAGGGACCCTCGGTGCCCTCACGGACGACGACGAAGTCGATCTCCCCCGGGTTCGCCAGCGGACCGGATGCGCCGGAGAAGAGCTTCGAGGGGCGGAGGTTCACATAGTGGTCGAGCGTGAACCGAAGCTTGAGCAGCAGTCCACGCTCGATGTTCGCATCCTTGAGACGCGGATCTCCCGGCGTGCCGCCGACGGCGCCGAGGAGGATCGCGTCGTGTGCGGCGATCGCGGCGAGGTCGTCGTCCGTGAGCGTGTCGCCGGTCTCGAGGTACCGACCGGCGCCGAGCGAGAAGCGGGTCTTGTCGAACGTCACGTCGCTGTCGGCGGTGACGGCGTCGAGCACCTTCTCCGCCTCGGCGATGACCTCGGGACCGATGCCGTCACCCGGGATGACGGCCAGCTTCACGACACGCGACATGAGACTCCTTGCGCACTGCACGGGGGTGGACCGACTCGTTCCCGCCCGAGAGCAGGTGAGCCGGTCCTCCCAGCGTACTGGTCAGTGCGTGGGTGCCTTGCGCAGTGTGACGGCCGCGATCACTCCGGCGACGACCACGAGGCCGGCGCCGATGAGCGAGGTGACGGTGACGCCGGAGCCGAACGCGTCCGACGCCGCCTGCCACAGCGCATCGCCGAGCTGCGTCGGCAGCGCCTGTGCAGCGGTGTACGCACCGGCCAGCGTCTCCCCCGCAGCATGCGCGACATCTGCGGGCAGCCCCGCGGGAAGCACGAGCGCTCCCCGGTAGAAAGCCGTGATGATGCCACCCAGCACGGCCGTTCCCAGCACTGCGCCGAGCTCGTACGCCGTCTCGGACACGGCACTGGCCGCTCCCGCCTTGGCTGCAGGGGCACTCGACAGGATCAGCTCGTTCGAGATCGTCTCAGCCGCGCCGATCCCGATACCCAGCACCACGAATGCGAGCACCAGCGGAAGGACCCCGTGCTCGTGTGTCGTGAGCGCCACGATCAGGTACCCGGCCACCGAGAACGCGAGTCCGGCCGGGATCACGATGTGCGGCGGGATTCTGCGCGAGATGGGCACGACCGACAGCCCCGCCACGATCATCGCCACCATGCCCGGCACGAGGGCGAGTCCCGCATTCATCGGTGACAGTCCGAGGACGAGCTGCAGATGCTGTGACACGAAGTAGAGGAATCCGACCAGAGCGACGACGCTGAGCAGGTTGACCAGGATCGCCCCGGAGAACGAACCGCGCTTGAACAGCGCCATGTCGAGCATCGGCGTCTTGGCCCGCAGCTGACGACGCACGAACAGGAAGCCCATCACGAGACCGAGGAGTGCCCAGGCCGCGGCCTTGAGACTCGGACCATCGACAGCCAGCGACTTGATCGCGTAGACCACCGGGATCATCGTGGCCATCGACAAGACGATGCTGAGCAGGTCGATGCGACCGGGGTGGGGGTCACGGCTCTCTGGTACCAGCAACGGTGCGGCGATGAGCAGAGGGATCAGCACCGGCACTGCGATGAGGAACACGGAGCCCCAGGAGAAGTGCTCGAGGAGGAATCCACCGACGATCGGACCCATCGCCGAACCGGCGGAGAAGGCCGACGCCCACACCGCGATCGCCATGCGGCGCTGGTCGCGGTTCTGGAAGATCGAGCGCAGAAGAGACAGGGTCGACGGCATCAGCATCGCCCCGAAGAAACCGAGCAGCGCCCGGGCCGCGATCAGCAGGCCGGCCGTGGGTGCGAAGGCGGCGAGGGCGGAGACCGCCGCGAATCCGGTGGCACCGATCAGCAGCATCTTGCGACGCCCGAACCGGTCGCCCAGGGTGCCCATGGTGACGAGCAGACCCGCGAGCACCAACGGGTACACGTCGATGATCCACAGCTGCTCGGCCCCCGTGGGCGCGAGCGCGATGGAGATCTCGGGGAGCGCGAAGCTCAGCACCGTGTTGTCCACCGACACCAGAAGCACCGGCAGCATGAGGACGACCAGCGCCGCCCAGCCGCGGGCCCCGGCGCGGGGAGCATCCGTCTCTGTCGTCGGGATCGACGCAGTACGGGTCATGACACACCTCTCAGGATCTTGATCGAACGATAAGTGAACCGTCCGGATGGTATAGTAACAGAAGTCCCGTCCCCGATTTCGCAGAGGACCCACGATGCCCCGACCTCCGCTCGCTCGCGAGAAGGTGCTCGACGCCTTCGAAGCGATCCTCATCGAAGACGGCGAACGGGCCGCGACGCTCGACGCCACGGCGAAAGCGGCCGGAGTGTCGAAGGGCGGTCTCCTCTATCACTTCGGTTCCAAGGACGAGCTCGAGGCCGGACTGGTGGAGCGGCTGGATCGCCTCACCACCATGGACCTCGAACGGATGACCGCGGCGGAGGAGGGTCCCGTCGCCTACTATGTGCGCACTTCGGTAATGGAGGACGACGCACTCGATCGTGTGCTGATCGCGACGACGCGCCTCGCCCAGGGCGGATCGGTCGCGGCCGCCGACATGCTCCGCGACACGCGGCGCCGTTGGGCGGAGACCATCCGCCCCCACGTGCGCGACAACGCGAGCCTCGATCTCGTGATGCTGGTGAGCGACGGCCTCTACTTCAACAACTCGCTCGACGTGCACGGCCCCGAGCGACTCGTCCCCCGCAGCGATGAACTCGCGGAGCTGATCACCCTCGTCCTGAAGGCGACCGCCTGAGGATCAACGCAGGAACGAGAGAGGGCGGGAGCTTCACGCTCCCGCCCTCTCTGCTGCGTCTGCCGATCAGATCTCGGTGATCTCGATCTGACGGAACAGGTCGGCGTCGATCGCACCGCGCACGTCGTCGAGCAGCTCGTCCGAGACGGGCGAGTCGAGCGTCAGCACACTGAGCGCCTGGGCGCCTGCCGCCTGACGCGCGATCTGCATTCCGGCGATGTTGATGCCGGCCTCACCGAACTTTTGGCCGTACACGGCGACGATGCCAGGGCGGTCGGTGTAGAGCATCACGACGTGGTGCTTCTCGATCGGCAGCTCGAGCCGGTGGTCGTTGATGCCGACGAGCTTCTCCGTCTGCTTCGGACCGGTGAGCGTGCCGGACACCGAGAGCTGGGTGCCATCGGACAGTGCGCCGCTGAGGGTGATGACGTTGCGGTACTCGTCGCTCACATCGTCCTTGAGCAGCCGCACCGCGATCCCACGCTGGTCGGCGAGGAGCGGGGCGTTCACGTAGGACACCGTCTCACTGACGATGTTGGTGAACACGCCCTTGAGCGCGGCGAGCTTGAGCACGCTCACGTCATAGTCGTTCAGCTCGCCGTGCACCTCGACGTCGAGGCTGGTCAGCGGCGACGTCGCGAGCGCGGCGAAGATCTGGCCGAGCTTCTCGACGAGCGAGATGCCGGGACGCACGTAGGGGTCGATGACGCCGCCGGCCACGTTCACCGCGTCCGGGACGAGGTCACCGCCCAGGGCGAGGCGCACGGAACGAGCGACCGAGACGCCTGCCTTCTCCTGCGCCTCCTCGGTGCTCGCGCCGAGGTGGGGCGTGACGACCACGTTCGGGAGGTCGAGCAGCGGACGAGCCGTGCCGCCCTCGGCGGGTGGCTCCGAGGTGAAGACGTCGAGACCGGCACCCGCGATCTCCCCGGCGACGAGCGCCGCGTGCAGTGCCTCTTCGTCGATGAGGCCGCCACGGGCGACATTCACCACGAACGCGGTCGGCTTCATCGCCGCGAACTGCTCGGCGCCGATCATGCCCGTCGTCTCCGGTGTCTTGGGCATGTGGATGGTCAGGAAGTCCGACTCGGCGACGAGTTCGTCGAGGGAGAGCAGCTGCACGCCGAGCTGCTGGGCGCGTGCCGAGGTGACGTAGGGGTCGTAGGCGACGACACGCATGTCGAACGCCGCGAGACGTGCGGCGACGAGCGCGCCGATACGACCGAGGCCGACGATCCCGACCGTCTTCTCGAAGAGCTCGGCTCCCGTGAAGGAACTGCGCTTCCACGCGCCGGAAGCGAGCGACGCGTGTGCGGCGGGGATGCGGCGGGCGAGGCTCAGGATGTGGCCGACCGTGAGCTCCGCGGCGGACACGATGTTCGAGGTCGGGGCGTTGACGACCATGACTCCGGCAGCCGTCGCCGCCTTGATGTCGACGTTGTCGAGTCCGACTCCGGCGCGAGCGACGACCTTGAGCTTGGGTGCGTGGCCGAGTGCTTCCTCGTCGATGCGCGTCGCGGAGCGCACGAGCACGGCGTCGGCGTCGGCGAGTGCGGCGAACAGCGCCTCGCGATCGGTGCCGTCGACATCCCGGACGTCGAAGTCGGGACCGAGAGCGTCGATCGTGGCGGGAGAGAGTACTTCGGCGATGAGCACGACAGGCTTCGGCACAGTGGATCCTTCGGGGCAGCGCGGCAGGGGCCGATGCGCCGCACACCATGGGGGCGCGATCGCGACAACTCTACCGGAGCGCCGAGAGCGCTCCGTGCCGTGTGACGCGTCTCGACGCGCGGCTCAGGCGCTCGGCATCGTGAGGCTCAGGGCGATCAGACTCATCCAGAACACGGCGACCACGCCGAGCCCGGCGAGGAAGACGAGGGCCAGCTCGCCCACCCTGCGCCGTCGTCCGATCACGTATGCGAAGGCGAACACGATCGCGGGGAAGACGACACCGAACAGCAGGGTCGCCCAGCCTCCGCCGGTCAGCCCGGTCTGGGCCATCGTGATCAGGTGCGCCGCGGCGTTCCAGACGGCGTAGGCGTAGAAGAGACCTGCCAGTCCGATCACGAGCCCGACGAGCCAGCGGGGAGAACCCGCGGACACCGGCGCTCCGGTCGAGGAAGCCATCATGATCCGATCACCCCCACGGTGACGAAGGGCCAGGGAACGAGCAGGACGACTCCGGCGAGCAGCACGGCGACGCGGATCCAGCCCGCCTTCCCCCGGGTGAGCACCCAGCTCGCCAGGAACCACAGTGTGGGAGCGGCGATCGCGAGGAAGAACCACGGCAGGAACATCGCATCGGAGACGAGGAACGACGCCAGCGGCTGAAGCCGCAGTCCGCCGACGACCCAGCCGATCGTGTAGAGCAGGTAGACGCCGCCGACCACGCCCACGAGCAGCAGCATCGGCGTGCTCAGTCCCCCCGGCTCCTCCACGAGAACCGGCTCCTCGTCTGGCGACGGCTCCCCGAGGTGCGCGTGTTCGACGGTGCGGTCGTCCTCGATCTTCCTCACCTTGTCGCTCCCCCGGCCGACGGCGTTCCAGCCGCGGGGAAGAGCGCGATCCTTGGAGGTCGAGGCCTCGTCGCCGTCCCAGCTGAGGGCGTCGTCGGAATCGGAAGTCATGTCCCCAGCGTAGGACACGCGGTCCACTAGGATCGGGGTTGCCTCGAGCCGGAACGGCGGGCATCGGACGTGATGGGGGAACACCGTGGCCGACAGCGACAAGACGGATGCCAGCAGCGGATCGACGCCCGCAGGCTCGACACCCGCCACCTCCACTCCCGAGCCACCCGCCGGCTGGGTCCCGACTCCGGAAGCGAAGGCGAAGGCCACGCGTTTCCGTTGGATCGCCGGCATCCTCTGGGCGGTCGCGATCATCGGAGAGGGCGTCGGCATCTTCTGGCTCCTGCGTCAGCGGGTCTTCGTCGGCGAGGACGGCACTCTGGTGCGCGACCCCGACACGGGGTTGCTGGAGGAGCAGGGCGTCACGGCGACCTTCCCGCAGTGGGCGTTCATCACACTCCTCGTGCTGCTCGTCGTGATCGCCGCCCTGTCCATCACGGGTTCCGTGCTCTGGAAGAAGGCCAATCGCCTCGACCCGGCCCGTAGAGCGGACAAGACACGGTTCTTCGTGCAGAACCAGCTCGGCGCCATCATCGCTGTCGTCGCCTTCCTCCCGCTCGTCATCCTGATCTTCCTCAACAAGGACATGGACAAAGGCCAGAAGGCCACAGCCGGGATCGTCGGCGTCGTGCTCGCCGCCCTCGCGGTGTTCATCGGCGCCGACTTCAACCCGCCGTCCGTCGAGCAGTACACGGCAGACCAGTCGGCCGTGATCCAGCTCCTCGGCAAGGACGAGGTCGTCTGGGTCGACGGTGGCAAGGTGTACCACGTCTGCGATGAGGTGCCCGCGATCCAGACCGGAAGCGCGATCCGCACCGGTACGACCGCTCAGGCCGTCGAGGCGGGAAAGATCCGTCTCACCCTGCAGTTCGGCTCCGAGCTGCGCGCCTGCGGCCTCCCGGTGCCGGAGAACGACGAGGAGATCACCGAGGCTCTGCGCGCGATCCAGGCAGGCCAGGTCGACACGGTCCTCCCCGCGCCGGTCTGGGCCGACCCCGCGGAGGCACCCATCGTCGTCGAGGAAGCACCGGCGCAGTGACCGCGGCCCGACGCTAGTCCGCGTCGAGCGCCTCCACCAGTCGCTCCTCCGCAGACGACAGGTGGGCTTCGAGCAGCGCGGCCGCCCGTTCCCCATCCCCTGAGGCGACGGCTTCGAGGATGTCGGCGTGTTGTGCGGAGATGTCCGCGGCATCGAGCAGACGGCGCCCCTGCACCTGCGCCATGCAGAGCCGCACCTCGTCGAGGACGCTGCGGTACATGCGGCCGGTGCGCTCGCTGTCGAGTGCGTCGATGAGTGCCGTGTGGAACCGGAGGTCGGGATCGACGGTCGCCGGGTCGGGACCTTCCGGCATCGCCAGGATCTCCGCGTTCGCCGCGAGCGCCGCAGCGGGCACCGTCCTCGTCGTCGCCAGCTCACGCAGCGCCGCGCTCTCCAGACGTGTCCTGGTGCGATACACGTCACGCACGGTCACGGAGTCGATGTCGACGACGCGCGCGCTCCGGTGCGCGGTGCGCACGAGTAGGCCGCTGGCGACGAGCTGCTCGATCGCCGCTTTCGCGCTCGGACGGGCCACACCGAAGGTCTGCGACACCGCGGCCTCGGTGATCGGGGCGCCGGAGCGGATCTCACCGCTCAGGATGCGACCGCGCAGCTGCACAGTCACGGCATCGACGACGCCGACCACTCCGAGCGGCGCTTCCGGAAGGGTGGTCATCCGGTCAGCCTATCGAAGCATCGCACAGTCGGTACACTTGTCTGACAATATTCCGACGGAGCAGAGGAGCACCGTGACGACCACCCTCGCCGAGCCGCTGGATCCCGCGCTGCTGGGACCGACGACGCAGGTCCACTCGCGCTCGATCGATCGCTTCGCTCGTGCCCACGACGCATCCCACTACCTGCTGATCCCGGATGCCGTCCTCTCCCCCGCCGATGCGGATGGCGTCGCCCGTGCCTTCGGGGCGGTCAGAGCCGCCGGACGCACCATGACGTTCCGCTCGGGCGGCACGAGCCTCTCAGGTCAGAGCGTCAGCGGGGACATCCTGGTCGACACCCGCAGCGGCTTCCGCGACATCCGTGTCGAGGACGAGGGCGCGTCGGTCCGTGTCGGGCCAGGGGCGACGGTGCGCCAGGTCAACACCAGACTCGCGAGGTACCGCCGCAAGCTCGGCCCCGACCCGGCGAGCGAGATCGCGTGCACGATCGGCGGGGTCGTCGCGAACAACTCCAGCGGCATGGCGTGCGGGATCACGGAGAACTCGTACCGGACGATCGCGTCGATGACGATCGTGCTTCCCAGCGGCACGATCCTCGACACCGGCCGCCCGGATGCGACCGAGGTGCTCCGCGTGGCGGAACCTGCGATCACCGAAGGGCTGCTCTCCCTGCGGGAGCGTCTGCTGGCCTCCCCCGAGCACGTCGCCTTCCTCCGTCAGCAGTTCTCGATGAAGAACACGATGGGCTACGGGCTCAACGCACTTCTCGACTTCGACGACCCGGTGCGCATCCTGGAGCACCTCGTCATCGGCTCCGAGGGAACCCTCGCTTTCGTGGCGGAGGCGCGCTTCCGGACGATCGAGGTGCGCCCGGCGATCGCGACCGGCCTGCTGGTCTTCGAGACGCTGTCCGCCGCTATGACGGCGCTTCCTGATCTCACGCGACTGGGTCTCGCCACGATCGAGCTGATGGATGCGGCCTCGCTGCGAGTGGCGCAGGGGTTGAGCGACGTGCCGGCTGCCATCGCCGAGATCGAGGTGCAGGGACACGCCGCTCTGCTGGTCGAGGTGCACGCACCGGACGCAGATGCCCTCGCCACGTCGAGCGCCACCGCCCAAGCTCACTTCGAGGCCCTGCCCCTCGCCGTCGCCCCTCGCCTCACCACGGACGCGGCTGAGCGCGCGGCGCTGTGGCACGTGCGCAAGGGTCTGTACACGGCGGTCGCGGGCGCCCGACCTTCCGGGACCACCGCGCTGTTGGAAGACATCGTGGTCCCCGTCCCTCGTCTCCTGCACACCTGCGAGCGCCTCATCGAGCTGTTCTCCGAGCACGGCTACGAGGGCTCGGTCATCTTCGGGCACGCCAAGGACGGCAATGTCCACTTCCTCCTCAACGAGCGCTTCGACGATGCGGACAGCGTCGCGCGGTATCGGCGCTTCACCGACGACCTCGTCGAGCTCGTGCTCTCACAGCAGGGGTCGCTGAAGGCGGAGCATGGCACCGGTCGCATCATGGCGCCGTTCGTGCGCCGGCAGTACGGCGACGAGCTCACCGACATGATGTGGGACATCAAGAAGCTCCTCGACCCGGACGGCATCCTGAACCCGGGCGTGGTGCTCTCCGATGACCCCGACTCCTACCTGCACGACCTCAAGCGGGTGCCGACGGTGGAGAAGGAAGTCGACCGCTGCGTCGAATGCGGCTACTGCGAGCCGACCTGTCCCAGCAAGAGCATCACGCTCACGCCTCGACAGCGCATCGTGATCCGCCGCGACATGGCATGGGCCGAGGAGCAGGGCGACACCGAACTGCTGCGCGACCTGCAGAAGGACTACGACTACGACGGAGTGCAGACCTGTGCGGTCGACGGCATGTGCGGCGTGGCCTGCCCGGTGGACATCAACACAGGCGACCTGGTGCGTCGGCTTCGGGCCGAGCAGTCGAACGCGGTCGAGGGCGCGGTGTGGAGCACCGCCGCTAAGCACTGGAGCACGGTCACCCGCGCCGGCGGCGTCGCACTCACCGTTGCGGATGCCCTCCCCGCCCCTCTGGTCCGCGGGGTCACGCACCTCGGCCGCGCGGTTCTCGGGGCCGACACCGTGCCGCTCTACGACGGCGGCCTCCCTCACGGCGGTTCGAAGCCGCCGCGCCCCGCGGCCCCTGCCGATGCGCAGGCCGTCTTCTTCGGCGCCTGCATCGGCACCATGTTCGGTGCGGAGGGAGACGGTGCGGGTTCACGCGACGCGCTGCGCGCACTCCTGGACCGCGCGGACATCCCCGTCGTGATCCCGGAGGAGAACGGCGGCCTCTGCTGCGGCACGCCCTGGAAGTCGAAGGGGCATCTGGACGGCTATGCCCTGATGTCGGACCGGGTGCTCGATTCGCTGTGGGAGGCCAGCCGCGGAGGCGAGCTTCCCGTGGTGTGCGACGCAGCCTCCTGCACCGAGGGTCTGGACGTGATGCTCGCACAGGCCGTCGCGAAGAATCCCCGATACACCGGGCTTCGCATCGAGGACGCGACGACCTTCGTGGCGCGCGAGGTGCTGCCGAAGCTGAGCGTGCCCGCGAAGCTGCCCACCGTCGCCGTGCATCCGACGTGCTCCACGACGGCTCTCGGAGCCACGGGAGCGCTGACCGCGATCGCCGAAGCCGTCGCGGAAGACGTGTTCGTTCCCGAGGGCTGGGGTTGCTGCGCCTTCGCGGGCGACCGCGGCATGCTGCACCCGGAGCTCACCGCCAGTGCGACGGCTCAGGAGTCTGCGGAGATCGCCGCCGCCGAGCACGCACAGGGCGCTTTCGATGCGTTCGTGTCCGCCAACCGCACCTGCGAGATCGGCATGACCCGCGCCACCGGCCGGCCGTACCGTCACGTGATCGAGGTGCTCGAGGAACTCACGCGGGGCTGACTCCGTATGGATACGGCGAGGGCCCCTCCGAAGCAGGTCGGAGGGGCCCTCGCCTCGTCGCGATCCGTCCGTCTCAGCCTGCGGACAGCACCGCGACGGCCTCTTCGCGCAGACGCGCGGGAATCACCACGACCTCAGACGCACCGTCGACCTTCTCGACCGCACTGCCGTCGGTCCACCGGAGGTCGGACTGCACGAGCTCGTCAGGCAGGTCGAGGGTCCCGACGCTGGGGTCGAGGGCATGCACGTGCACGGTCGACCCGGTGGTCGTGTATCGACGGGGAGCGCCGGTGCGCTCCCCCATCCGGATCCACGGCCGCGTGCCGTAGATCGCATCTCCGTTCGTCTGCAGCCAGGTGCCGAGCTCACGCATCGCACGGCGCTGCAGTTCCGGGATGGAACCGTCGGCCGCGGGCCCCACGTTGATCAGCAGGTTGCCGTTCTTCGCCACCACATCGATGAGCAGACGGATCAGCGCCGCACCCGAAAGGGAGTGGCGTTCGTCCTCGGCCTGGTTGAACCCGAAGGAGTAGCCGAGTCCACGCGTCGACTCCCATGGCTCAGGGATGATCTCGGGGATGTCCGTGTACTCGCGGGTGAGGAAGCCGTGATACGGAACGCCCCAGCGGTCGTTGACGACGCCGTCGGGCACCGCAGCGAAGTATCGCTCCAGGAGGGCGGCGACCGCATACTCGTCGTGCCCCTTGCCACCGTCGGGCCACTCGATGTCGTTCCACAGCACGTCCGGCGAGAAGCGGGACACGAGCTCTTCGAGCTGGGCGGCCGAGTAGCGGGCGAAGTGCGCATCGTTGCGACGGAAGCGGAACAGGTCGGTGTCGGACTCGATCGGCGGGAAGTCGCTCACGTGCCAGTCGAGCGCGCCGGAGTAGTACACGCCGAACTTCGCCCCCGCGCGGCGGGTGGCGTCGTGGAACTCCGAGATCAGGTCACGGCGCGGGCCGCGTGCGACCGCGTTGAAACCGGTGGTCGCCGTGTCCCAGAGGCAGAAACCCTCGTGGTGCTTGGTCGTGGGGACGATGTACTTGGCCCCGGCACCGACCAGCTCGCCCACGAAGGCATCCGCGTCGAATGCCGAGGCGTCCCACCGATCGGCCAGGTCCTCGTACGAGGTGCCGGGGCCGAACAGCTGCTGGTGACGTTCCCAGGTGGGGCTGCCCGCGATCCGCACGGTGTTGCCGTACCACTCGGCGTACTGATGCCAGGCGTACGCGTCCTCGGTGGGGATGTTCACGCCGTCGCCGTGCTGCACCGCCCAGGCCGGCACCGAGTACAGCCCCCAGTGGACGAAGAATCCGAGCTTCGCGTCCCGATACCAGTCGGGCACACCCTGAGTCGGGTACACCGGGGCGTCAGCGCCGAAGTCGGGGCCTGTCCGCTTCTCGAAGTTCATCATGCGTTCTGCTCCTCTGCGGTTCCGCGGCGGACGACGGTGGCGGTCAGGTCCGGATCGCCGTCGGCGTCGAACGGGTAGACACCCGGCTGCAGGCGGTGGTGGCCCAGACGCAGCAGGTCCTGGTCGACGCCACCAGGGGTCAACGCGAGCGTCCACCCTTCGGCGAGTTCGTAGAGCTCGGGTTCGAGGTAGCCGATCTTCACCACGACGATGTCCGCGGTGGTGGGCTCGAGACCCAGCATCCGGAAGTCCGAGAGATGGTGGAACGGCTTGCGGCGCTCGGTGATGATCGCGTGCAGACCACCCACAGCGATGACGACCTGCGTGCCCGCATCCGGGTCGCCGTCCGTGATGGAGAACACGCTCCCGGTGATCGTGACAGGACCATGGGGACCGGAATCCACGCGGGCTCCGGCATCGAGCGACACCGTGGCTCCGACGCCGGCCGCGACGGCCCGTGCGACGGCTCCAGGGTCGAAGATCGAGGCGACCAGAGTGGTGTGGCTGCCGTCGGTGAGCTCGGGGCGTTCCAGCAGATGTGCGAGCGTCCAAGTCACGTCCCCGGCTCCGCCGGCTGTCGGGTTGTCCCCCGAGTCCGAGATCAGATACGGCCGCGGTGCTCCCGGAGCGAGGGCCCTGTCGAGAGCCTCGTCGAGCGAGCCGGTCTCGGCCACGAAGACGAAGTCCGCGCGCGCGTCCCAGAACGTCCGCGCGACACGCTCGGCTTCCCGGGCGATCAGCTCTTCGTCGTCCCCGGTGACCACCACATAGGCCTGACACCGCGGCTCGTCCGCCCAGGCGTAGCCGATCCAGACCGAGGCGTCGACCACTCCGGGGAGGGCTTCGATCTCGGGCAGCTGGGCGTAGATGCTGCGCGCCGGCTCCAGCCGCGTGCTGGTCTTCTCCCCCGGCAGGAGCACGGGTACGGGAACCCAGGCGGAGAAGGGGCGCCGGCGCAGCGGGTCGGAGCCATGCGGCCCCCGCAGCCGGGCGAGCAGGTTCCACACCGCGCGCTCCTTGGTGTTCATCCAGTCCTCGTGGGGCGCCATGCGGTAGCACGTCAGCAGGTCGACCGCGTCGCGCAGCACCTCCGAGATGTTGCCGTGCAGATCCATCGAGGTCGAGACCAGCGTGTCGGGGCCGAGGGCAGCGCGCACCGCGAGCGCGAGGTCGCCCTCTGCATCGTCCATGCCGACCACGCTCATGGCGCCATGGATGTCGAAGAAGAACCCGTCGAAGGGACCCTGTTCGCGGATGCCCGCGATGATCGCATCCTTCATCCGTCGATAGGTCTCCGGCGCGACGGCGCCACCGGGGAGGGATCGCCCGTGGGTCAGCGGCACCCAGTCCGCGGCGGAGGCGAGTTCGCGCCCGTCGTCGAGGAACGGGTAGTACCCCCGCAATGCCTCGCCGGTGCGGACCGTGAACGCCTCGTCACCGGAGATGTGGGGCGAGAAGGTGCTCGATTCGATGGATATCCCCGCGATGCCGATTCGAGGCAGGGCGAGGCCGCCGTCGAGGACGGGGGGAAGCGGGCCCATCCAGATCTCGTGGGCTTCAGGACGTGAGGTCACGTGGGGTGCTCCTTGCGTTGCGATGTTCGTACGAGGGGATCGGCCCTCAGCGTGTGCCCGCGGGGACCAGCGCGCGACGGGCCGTCTCGATCGCACCGAGAGCGACCGCATCCGAGCCGAGGACGGCGGGGATGATGCGCAGCGGGATGCCCGACACCGGAGAGTCGGTGGCGAGTGTGCGCTCGATGGCCGGTTCGAGGAGGTCCCATGCAGCGGTGACGCCACCGCCGACGATCGCACAGGGCAGGTCGAGGATCGTGGCCGCGCTCGCGCAGGCGAGGGCGAGTGCCCGACCCGCGGAGTCGAACGCCGCGAGCGCCTCCGTGTCGCCCCGGCGGGCACGATCCGCGACATCGCGCGCATCACGCACCGAGGCGCCGGTGCTCTCCTGGTAGCGCAGCGCGATCGAGGTGCCGGATGCCAGCGTCTCGAGGTGACCGACCTGGCCGCAGGTGCAGATGAAGTTGCTGTACCCGGGCGTGTGTCCGATCTCGCCGGCCGCACCGTGCGGTCCGTGGTGCAGCTCGCCGTCGATGAGGAGCGCTCCCCCCACGCCTGTGCCGAGCATGACGCCGAGCACATCGCGATCCGTGCGGCCGTCCGCCGCGGCCTCGCCGAGCAGGAAGGCGTTGACGTCGTTCTCGACCCGCACGGGGACGCCGAGGCGTGCCTCCAGCTCATCGCCGAGCGGAAAGCCTGTCCAGCCGACGAAGGTCGCCGACGCCGCACGGATCGTCCCCGTCTCGTGGTCGATGACTCCGGCCGCCCCGACCCCGGCTGCGGCCAGAGAGACTCCCGCCTCCGCTGCGAGCGACATGGCGAGGGTCGCTGCCGCATCCGCCATCGCGACACCGCCGAGCGCGGCCGGTGCGGCGACGCTCCCCCGGGCGAGGACGATGCCGTCACCGTCCACCAGAAGGGCGGCGATCTTGGTGCCGCCGATATCGATCCCCACGAGAGCCGCATCGGATGCGGCGGCGTCGCCGACGAGTGTATCGGCCCCCTGCTCCTGACCGATCATGCTCAGCGACCACCCAATCCGGCCATCGCGATGCCCTTGACGAGGTGCTTCTGCAGCACGATCACGAGGATCGTGGTCGGCACCATCGAGATGATGGCGGCAGCCATCTGCAGGTCCCACCGCGTGCCGGTGAGTCCGGCGAAGCTCGCGAGTCCGACCGGAAGCGTGCCGTGCGCGTTGTAGTCGACCGTCACGATCAGCGGCCACAGGTAGCTGTTCCAGAACGAGAGGAAGGTGAACACCGCGAGCACCGCCACCGCCGACTTCGACAGCGGAAGGATGATCTGCAGGAACGACCGCACGGGGCCGGCGCCGTCGACACGGGCCGCTTCCTCCAGCTCGTAGGGGATGCCGCGGAAGAACTGCCGCATCAGGAACGTCCCGAAGGCGCCGAACGCGAAGGGAAGGATGAGCGCCTGATACGTGTCGACCCAGTTGAACCACTGCATGACCTGGAACATGGGGATGACGAGCACCTCGGCGGGAACCATCAGAGTGGCGAGGAAGAGCACGAACACCGCGTCCCGCCCCTTCCACCGCAGGCGCCCGAAGGCGTATCCGGCCGTGGTCGAGACGATCAGCACGACGAGGGTTCCCCCGATCGCCACGATGAAGGAGTTCATGATGTACGTCAGGAACGGCCCATAGGCGAACACGTCGACGAAGTTGCTCCACCGCAGTTCGGAGCCCACCAGGGTCGGCGGCATCGAGAACATCTCCGCGTTCGGCTTGAGGGCCGAGAAGAACGCATAGATCAACGGCGAGATGAAGATCAGCGCAGCCACGTAGATCGCCACGTGCGCGAGGATCAGGCGGGCACGGGCACCGGGGGTCGTCGCCGCACCGCGTGCGCGCTCGCGTTCACGGTCGGCGCGGCCGGTGCGTCCGGTGGGCCGGACGAGGGTCTCAGTGCTCATAGTGCACCCACTTCTTCTGTGCGGCGAACTGGAGCCCGGTGATCGCGATGATGATCGCGAACAGGATCCACGCGGCTGCGGCGGCGAGGCCGAGATCGCCGAAGGTGAATCCCTGCTCCCAGATATACATGACGAGCGGCTTCGTGGCATTGCCCGGACCGCCGCCGGTGAGCATCTGCGGCTGCACGAATACCTGAAGCGAGGTGATCATCGTCATGATGGTGGCGAAGAAGATCGATGGCGAGATCATCGGGACGATGATGCTCCACACCCGCCGGATCCCCTGTGCGCCGTCGATGCTCGCTGCCTCCAGCACGCTCTCGGGGAGCTGCTCGAGGGCGGCCGAGAAGATCAGCATGTTGTAGCCGAGTCCCTGCCAGACGCTCATCACGACGACCATGATCATGGCCCACGAAGGATCGGCGAGGAAGTTGGGCAGCTCGATGCCGAACCAGGTCTGCGAGAGACCGTTGAAGAGCCCCTGCGGCTGGAGCATCATCTTCCAGACCAGCACGTTCGCGACCATCGGCGTCACGACGGGGATGAAGAAGAGCACCCGCAGCGCTCCGCGACCGCGGATCCGGGAGTTCAGCCCGAGCGCGAGCACGAGCGAGAGAGCGACGCTCAACGGCACGTACAGCAGGGTGTACACCGCCGAGTTGCGCAGCGCCGGCCAGAAGTCGGGGCTGCTGGTGAACAGCTTGACGTAGTTGTCCACGCCGTTGAAGGTCCGCTCGCCGAAGGTCGGCCAGTCGAAGACGCTCATCACGATCGAGAGCCCCACGGGCACGATCGTGAACAGGGCGAGCCCGATCAGGGCTGGGCTTGCGAATCCCAGCGCCTGACCGGCCTCCACCTTGGCGAGCGATCGTCGACGTCTCGTCGTGATCGTCATCTCAGTTTCTTCCTCTGTTACTGCATTGCTGCTGTGGTGGCCGAGGCCCGATCACTCGCCGAACTGCGCCTGAGCGTTCGACAGCAGCTCTTCCATCGTCATCTGGCCGTTGTAGACGCTGACGAGGTTGGGCTGGATGTAGCTGTCGAGCTTCTGCCAGTTCTTCGTCATGTACAGCGGCACCGTGTCGCCGAACGCAGCCTCGAAGACGGACTTCACCTGGTCGCGGTACTTCTCATCGATGGAGTCGAAGTACAGCGGCTGCGAGGACGTGCGTGCCGGGTAGGAGCGACCGGACGACGCGATGTAGTCCTGTGCGTCCTCGCCGAGCAGCGAGCCCATGACCTTGAGCGCGGCCTCGGGGTTCTTGCAGTTCGCGGAGATGCCGTAGCCGGAGCCGAGGATCGGGCCGGGGTTGCCGTCCGCACCCGCGGGCAGCGGAACCATGCCTGCGGCGAAGCCCGACTCATTGTCGAGGTAGCTCACCGCGTTCCAGGTGCCGTCGACGGCCATGGCCGCGTTGGCGCCGGTGTACTGGTTCTCTCCCCAGCCGGTGTCGGAAGCGGAGGCCACGGGCGCGGCGACCTTCTTCTCGGTGACGAGCTCGGCGTACCAGGTCGACGCGTCGACGAAGGCCTTCTCATCGATGTGCAGGGTGCCGTCCTCGGAGGCCGGCTGCGTCGCCGAATAGGCGATCGGCATCGACATCCACTGGTAGCCGCCCATCCCCATGCCGAATCCGTACTTGCCGTCCTTCGTCGCGGCGGCGGCGATCGTGTCGAAGTCGTCGAATGTCCAGCCGATCTCCGGAGTCGGAGCGCCGGCCGCGGTGAGCAGGTCCTGGTTGTAGTAGACGAGCATGGTGGCGACGTCGAACGGCACACCGTAGGTCTTGCCCTCGAAGCTGAGGATGCCGTCGGCGCTCGGGTTGAAGTCGGCCCAGTCGATTCCGGCCGTCTTCAGGTCGGCATCGCTCAGCTCGCGGAAGCCACCGGTGTAGCCACCGAGCTGTGCGCCGCTCATGCCGGTGACGCAGGCCATGTTGCCGCTGGCCATGTTGGTGGTCAGCTTCGTGAAGAAGTCGCTCCACGGCGACGTCTGCAGCTTGATCTTGATGTCAGGGTTCTGCTCCTGCGCGAACGCGACCTGCGCCTCGAGGGCGTCGACGTCCGACTCGCTCCCGGCCCACATGTCCACCACGATGGTGTCGCCATCCGCCGAACCACCCGTACCGCTGCCGCTCGCGCAGCCGGTCATCGCGACCGCGACGCCGGCGACGGCGACGACAGCCCCTACACGCAACTTCTTCATTGAATGCCTCCTGGAAAGGGAACTGGTTAATTCGCGGGTCGAAGTAACCTAGTAGGATTTCGTATGAAGTTACCGTTTCATACTTCGCAAGTGGCCGCAAGCCGAACATCCGATGTTTATCGGAGCTTGATAATTCGTAACTCCCGGGAAACACGACGATCCCCCGATACGCTGACGATGCTCCGACAGGAAAGTGCTCTCATGACGAACTCCGCTGACACCGCCGTCGACGATCCGCACACGCGGCGCATCCTCGACCTCATCGCCCGCGGCGAGGCGCGATCACGCTCGGAGCTCGCCGCCTCGCTCGGCGTGGCCGCGTCGACGGTCGGTCTCCGCGTGCAGTCGCTGCTCGATGCCGGTGTGCTCAGAGAAGCCGGAGACGGCACGTCACGCGGTGGGCGGCGCCCACGTGTCCTCCAGATCGCCGCAGACGGCTTCGTCCTGTCCGCAGACCTCGGCGGCGGACATGCCCGCATCGGCAGGCACTCCCTCAGCGGTTCCCTCCTCGACAGCGAATCCATCGCCGTCGATGTGACGGAAGGGCCGGAAGCCACCCTCGACCGGCTTGCCGGGGTGTTCGACCGCCTCCTGGCCACGGGCAGGGTCCATGCGATCGGGATCAGCCTCCCCGGTCCGGTCGACATCGCCACGGGATCCGTCGATCAACCCTCGCGCATGCCGGGTTGGCCGGGCTTCCGCGTCGGCGAACACCTCTCCGCCCGCTACGGAGTACCCGTGGCGGTCGACAACGACGCCAACCTCGCGGCCCTCGGCGAGCACAGGGAACGTTTCGGGCACACCGGCCACAGCATCACCGTGAAGGCCGGGACAGCCATCGGCAGCGGCATCATCGTGGACGGGCACGTGCACCGTGGCGCCACGTCGGCCGCGGGCGACATCACCCACACGCGCATCGACGGCAGCGGAGACGTCCCCTGCTCCTGCGGAAACACCGGATGCCTGGAGACAGTGGCCAGCGGGGCGAGCCTGGTCCGACAGATGCGCGAGCGCGGGAACGACGCCGTCCGCTCGACGACGGACGTGCTCAGCCTGGCGCGCGATGCCGATCCCCTCGCCACGACCCTGGTCCGCACCGCCGGCACCCACCTGGGCCAGGCTCTCTCCGGGGTCGTGAACTTCTTCAATCCCCACGCCGTGTTCCTCACCGGCAGCATGAGCGCATCCGGACCGTTCATCGCGGCCGTCCGCAGCCGGGTCTACGAGGCCTGCCACCCGCTGGCCACCCAGCGACTGCGGATCGAGTCCGCGGCGACGGGCGCCGATGCCATCCTGCACGGGGCGGCCCGACTCGCGCTCGAGGGCATGGACATCCCGGCGGCGACCACCTGAGCCGCCTGCGCGGGCCGGATCACCCCTCGATCAGAGTCAACTCGATCACCGGCACGAGCACATCGGGTCGTCGCACCGGGAGATGCACGGTCAGTGTCCCCTCGGCTTCACCGGCCGGTGTCATGAGGTCCGCCTCGCGGTCGGGGTCGGAGACGCTCGTCTGAAGCCACGATCCGTCGTCGAGCAGCCGGGCGTAGGAGACCTTGCCGGCGAGCCCCGGGAGATGCACGAAGCCCATGGGCCAACTGAACAGGCTCAGGTAGAGGCGATCTCCCCTGCGCGTGTACACCCCCTCGCGCGGCGGGGTGAGGGCGGCGTGTCCCGCGCCGACCACTGCGTCCTGGTGCAGACGCATCCACTCGCCGATCTCCCCCAGCGTCCGCGCGTCCCGCGGAGCGATCGCCCCACGCCCGTTCGGCCCGATGTTCAGCAGCATGTTGCCGTCCATCGATACCGAGTCGACGAGCATCTGCACGAGCAGCGTGGCCGACTTCTGGTCGGTGTTGTCGCGGTGATACCCCCACGAGCCGTTCAGCGTCTGGCAGGCCTCCCACACGAGCGGCACACCGTCGCGCACGATCGGGGCTGTCGGCTGGTACTGCTCCGGCGTGACGAAGTCGGCGGGGATCCCGAGGCGGTCGTTCACCAGCATGTCCGGCTGCAGCTCACGACACAGGGCGAGGAGCGCCGGCGCATCCCAGTCGTCGGGACCCTTGCCCGCCCAGCCGTCCTTCTCCTCCGGGTAGGTGAAGTCGAAGAAGAGATAGTCGATGTCGCCGTACTCCGTGAGGAGTTCCCGCACCTGGCCGTGGAGGTAGGCGCGGTATGCGGCCATGTCGCGCCCGACGTTCAGCTCATGCGCGTTCTCATCGTCGCGACGCGGATGGTTCCAGTCGATCGTGAAGTCGGGGTGATGCCAGTCGATGACCGAGTGGTACAGGCCGACTTTCAGTCCTTCCGCCCGCAGCGCGTCGACGTACTCGCGCACCAGATCGCGTCCGGTGTTCGCGACAGACGTGAAGTCGGTCAGCTTCGAATCCCAGAGGCAGAAGCCGTCGTGGTGCTTCGTCGTGAGCACGACGTAGCCCATGCCCGTCGCCTTCGCCGTGCGCGCGAGTGCTGCGGCATCGAAGAGATCCGGATCGAAGTGCTCGAAGTACGGACAGTACTCCTCGTCCGTGAGGCGTTCGTAGTTCTGGACCCACTCGTGTCGGGCGGCGGTGCTGTACAGACCGAAGTGCACGAACATGCCGAACCGAGCGCGGTCAAACCATTCCTTTCGCATACGTCCATCCTGGCACAGACATCCGATGTTTAATGCGGATTGGGCCTCCCGAACGCAGAACGGGCGCCCCGAAAAGGGCGCCCGTTCCTTCGACCATCGAATCAGCGCGCGGCGCTGCCGTCGATGTAGTCCTCGTCCTGCTGCTTCCACGCGAAGAGGGAGCGCAGCTCCTTGCCGGTGACCTCGATCGGGTGCTGCTCTTCCTTCGCACGAAGCGCCAGGAACTCCTCGGCGCCGTTGTCCTGGTCGTCGATGAAGCGCTTCGCGAAGGCGCCGGACTGGATGTCTGCCAGCACGCCCTTCATGCTCTCCTTGACGCGCTCGTCGATGACGCGCGGGCCCGAGACGTAGTCGCCGAACTCGGCGGTGTCGGAGATCGACCAGCGCTGCTTGGCGATGCCGCCCTCCCACATCAGGTCGACGATGAGCTTGAGCTCGTGCAGCACCTCGAAGTACGCGATCTGAGGCTGGTAGCCCGCCTCGGTGAGCGTCTCGAAGCCGGCCTGCACGAGGTGGCTCACGCCACCGCACAGCACGGCCTGCTCGCCGAACAGATCGGTCTCGGTCTCCTCGGTGAACGTCGTCTTGATGACACCGGCGCGCGTGCCGCCGATGGCCTTCGCGTACGAGAGCGCGAGGTCCCACGCCTTGCCCGATGCGTCGCGCTCGACGGCGATGATGTCCGGGATGCCTCGACCGGCGACGAACTCGCGACGCACGGTGTGGCCGGGAGCCTTCGGAGCGACCAGGATCACGTCGACGCCTTCCGGCGCGTCGATGTAGCCGAAGCGGATGTTGAAGCCGTGCGCGAAGGCGAGGGTCTTGCCGGCCGTCAGGTTCGGCGCGATGGACTCGCTGTAGATCGTGCGCTGGTGCTGGTCCGGCGCGAGGATCATGATGACGTCGGCCCACTCGGTGGCCTCGGCGACGGTCTTGACCGGGAAGCCGGCCTCCTCGGCCTTGGCTGCCGACTTCGAGCCCTCCTTGAGGGCGATCGCGACCTCGACACCCGAGTCGCGAAGGTTCTGCGCATGGGCGTGGCCCTGCGAGCCGTAGCCGACGATCGCGACCTTCTTGCCCTGGATCAGGGACAGGTCTGCATCGGCGTCATAGAGGATCTCGGTGCTCACTTTGTGTTTCTCCTTGATTGTGGTTCGTGTAGGTAGAGGGGGCGCGTCAACCGCGCAGCACGCGTTCCGTGATGCTCTTGCCACCGCGGCCGATGGCGAGGAGACCCGACTGCGCGATCTCCTTGATGCCGAAGGGCTCGAGCGCACGGAGCATGGCATCGACCTTGCCCTTGTCGCCGGTGACCTCGATCACGAGGGCATCGGAGGCGTAGTCGACCACGGAAGCACGGAAGAGGTTGACGACCTCGATGACGTTCGAGCGGGTGGCGTTGTCGGTGCGCACCTTCACGAGCATGTGCTCGCGCTGCACCGACGTGGCGAAGTCGAGCTCGACGATCTTGATCACGTTGATCAGCTTGTTCAGCTGCTTGGTGACCTGCTCGAGCGGGAGCTCATCGACGTCGACGACCACGGTGATCCGGGAGATGCCCGGCACCTCCGTCACGCCGACGGCGAGGGAGTCGATGTTGAAGCCGCGACGGGCGAAGAGGCCCGCGACACGGGTCAAAAGGCCGGGGGTGTTCTCCACCAGCAGGCTCAGCACGTGAGTCGACATGGATCAGTCCTCCTCGTCGAATGCGGGCGCGTGCTCGCGGGCGTACTGGACATAGCTGTTGCTGACGCCCTGGGGAACCATCGGCCACACCATGGAATCGGCACTCACGACGAAGTCGATCACCACGGGGCGGTCGTTCGTCTCGAGCGCGAGCTTGATCGCGGCGTCGACCTCGTCCTCCTTCTCCACGCGGATCGCGAGGCAGCCGTAGGCTTCAGCGAGCTTCACGAAGTCGGGGATGCGGATCGTGCCGTGGCCGGTGTTGAGGTCGGTGTTCGAGTGGCGGCCGTCGTAGAACAGCGTCTGCCACTGCCGCACCATGCCCAACGAGGAGTTGTTGATGATCGCGACCTTGATCGGGATGTTGTTGATGGTGCAGGTCGCGAGCTCCTGATTGGTCATCTGGAAGCAGCCGTCGCCGTCGATCGCCCACACCGGACGCTCGGGCTCGGCGACCTTGGCGCCCATGGCCGCCGGCACCGAGTAGCCCATCGTGCCGGCACCACCGGAGTTCAGCCAGGCGTTCGGCCGCTCGTACTTGATGAACTGCGCAGCCCACATCTGGTGCTGGCCGACTCCGGAGGCGAAGATGCCCTCGGGCCCCGTGAGCTCACCGATGCGCTGGATCACGTGCTGCGGAGCGAGCAGGCCGTCGGTCGTCGGTGCATAGCCGAGCGGGAACTCGGTGCGCAGTCCGTCGAGGTACGACCACCACTCCTCGATGTCGGGCTTCGTGTCGGCCGCGGCGCCACGGAACGCGGCGTCGAGGTCGGTGAGCACATCGCGCACATCGCCCACGATCGGCACATCGGCCGTGCGGATCTTGGAGATCTCCGCCGGATCGATGTCGACGTGGACCACCTTCGCGTTCGGGGCGAACAGCGCCGCCTTGCCCGTGACGCGGTCGTCGAAGCGGGCGCCGAGCGACACGAGGAGGTCTGCCTCCTGGAGCGCCAGCACGGCGGGAACGGTTCCGTGCATGCCCGGCATGCCGAGGTGCTGGGGGTGCGAGTCGGGGAAGGCACCACGAGCCATCAGCGTCGTGACGACCGGGGCGCCCGTGGACTCGGCGAGTTCGAGGAGCTCCGCAGACGCCTTGCCGCGGATCACGCCGCCACCCACGTAAAGCACAGGCTTCTTGGCCTCGGCGAGAAGGGTCGCTGCGGCCTGGATCTGCTTGCCGTGTGCCTTCGTCACCGGCCGGTAGCCGGGGAGATCGATCTTGGGCGGCCACACGAACGGCGCCGTCGCCTGCTGCGCGTCCTTGGTGATGTCGACCAGCACGGGGCCGGGACGACCGGTACCTGCGATCTCGTAGGCCGCCGCGATCGCGCCGGGGATGTCCGCGGCGTCCTTCACGAGGAACGAGTGTTTGGTGATCGGCATCGTGATGCCCACGATGTCGGCCTCCTGGAACGCATCTGTCCCCATGAGGGTCGAGAACACCTGTCCCGTGATCGCGAGCATCGGGACGGAGTCCATGTAGGCGTCGGCGATCGCGGTCACGAGGTTCGTCGCGCCGGGGCCTGAGGTCGCGATGCACACGCCCACCTTGCCGGATGCCGACGCGTAGCCCTCGGCCGCGTGACCGGCACCCTGCTCGTGGCGGACGAGGATGTGGCGGAGCTCGGAGGCGTCCATCAACGGGTCGTAGACGGGGAGGATCGCCCCACCCGGCAGTCCGAACACGTCGGTGACGCCGAGCAGCTCGAGCGAGCGGACCACGGCCTCCGCGCCGGTGATCTCCGGCGCAGCGGGTTGGCGGGCGGGCGGCCTCGGCACGGCCGGGGCGGAATCAGCAGTCATGACTTTCCTTCTGATGATCTGTGGAGGACGCCGGACGTCGGAGTGTCCGGGTCAGCCGGTGGTCGCTCCCTCGGCGGCGGACCGCACGAGGCGCGAGTACTTGGCAAGAACGCCTCGGGTGTAGCGCGGGGGAAGCGGCTCCCAGCCAGAACGGCGGGAGGCGAGCTCTGCCTCGTCGACGAGTAGATCGAGAGAGCGAGCTGCGATATCGACCCGTATCAGATCACCATCGCGCACGAAGGCGATAGGACCTGAGTCCACCGCTTCGGGTGCTATGTGGCCGATGCACAGGCCGGTTGTGCCGCCTGAGAATCGTCCGTCCGTCAAGAGTAGTACATCTTTTCCGAGTCCTGCGCCCTTGATGGCCGCGGTGATGGCGAGCATCTCCCGCATGCCCGGCCCGCCCTTGGGACCTTCGTAGCGGATGACGATCACCGTGCCGGGTTCGATCTCGCCCTCGGCGACGGCGTCCATGGCCGCGCGCTCGCGCTCGAACACGCGGGCAGGGCCTTCGAACACGGCCGCGTCGAAGCCCGCGGTCTTGACGACGGCGCCCTCGGGGGCGAGCGAGCCGTGCAGGATCGTGAGACCGCCCGTGGCGTGGATCGGGTTGTCGAACGTGTGGATGACCTCCCCGTCGATCGGCTGCGGGTCGAGCTCCGCGAGGTTCTCCGCGAGCGTCTTGCCCGTGACGGTGAGCGCGTCTCCGTGCAGCAGACCCTCATCGAGCATGGCCTTCATGATCACGGGGATGCCGCCGTGACGGTCGACGTCGTTCATGACGTACTTGCCGAAGGGCTTCATGTCCGCGACGTGCGGGACCTTGTCGCCGATGCGGTTGAAGTCGTGCAGGCTCAGCTCGACGTCGGCTTCGCGGGCGATCGCGAGGAGGTGCAGCACGACGTTGGTCGAGCCGCCGAGTGCCATCGCGAGCGCGATCGCGTTCTCGAACGCTTCCTTGGTGAGGATGTCGCGGGTCGTGATGCCCTGACGGAGCAGGTTCACGACGGCCTCGCCGGAGCGGTGGGCGTAGTAGTCACGGCGCCGGTCGGCCGCGGGCGGGGCGGCAGAGCCCGGCAGGCTGAGCCCGAGCGCCTCTGCGACGGAGGCCATGGTGTTGGCCGTGTACATTCCGCCGCACGCACCCTCGCCCGGAGCGATGGCGCACTCGATGCGCTTGAGGTCCTCCTCGCTCATGAGGCCGGCGCGGCAGGCGCCGACCGCCTCGAACGAGTCGATGATCGTGACGTCCTTCTCGGTGCCGTCGGAGAGCTTGACCCAGCCGGGTGCGATCGATCCGGCGTACAGGAACACGCTGGACAGGTCGAGGCGCGCGCTGGCCATGAGCATGCCGGGGATCGACTTGTCACAGCCCGCGAGCAGCACGGAGCCGTCCAGGCGCTCGGCCATCATCACGGTCTCGACCGAGTCGGCGATGACCTCGCGGGAGACGAGCGAGAAGTGCATCCCCTCGTGCCCCATCGAGATGCCGTCCGAGACCGAGATCGTGCCGAACTGCAGCGGGTAGCCGCCACCGGAGTGCACGCCTTCCTTGGCACCCTGCGCGAGCCGGTCGAGGCTCAGGTTGCAGGGCGTGATCTCGTTCCAGCTGGAGGCGATGCCGATCTGCGGCTTGTCCCAGTCCGCGTCTCCCATGCCGACGGCACGGAGCATGCCTCGGGAGGTCGTGGCCTCGATGCCGTCGGTGACGACGCGACTGCGGGGCTTGATGTCGATGGGCGCGCTGGTGGAGGGATCATGCGAGGACATGACGGAAGTCTATTGCCGCCGAGAGGCGCGTTCGTCCGCCAACGCCTCCAGAAGCTCGGCGATCTGTTGTGGAGAGTCCACACGAAGGGTCGCGGCGCTCTCCCCCGGTCCGACACGCACACCGAGATCACCGGGCTGGAGCACTCGCATCGCATCCTCGTCCGTCACATCGTCGCCCGCGAAGAGGATTCCGGTGGCATCGAACCGCTCACGCAGCGCTGTCATCGCGGCGTCCTTGCCCTCGGTTCGCGAGGAGAACTCGAGCACCCGGTGTCCTGAACGCCGCCTCCAGTGCGGGAAGCGTTCCGCGACGAGGGCGTCGATCTCGGCGAAGACGCGCTCCTCGGTCTCGCGGTCGGCGCGACGTGTATGCACACCCATGCCGAAGGTCTTGGGTTCGAACTCGGCGCCTTCGTAGCGGTCGATGATCGGCTTCGCTGCCGCCCAGAGCTCTTCACGAGCTCCCTCCTCGGTGGCCTCACCCGGAGCATCGGCGTCGCCCTCACCCGGGAACCAGTACTGGGCGCCGTGCGAACCGGCCAGAGCGATCGCGGAATCATCGGTGTGCTCGGTGATCTCCCGGAGGTCGTGCATGCTGCGACCGGAGACGTACGCGACGACCGTGTCCGGCAGCGCGGCGAGGCGCTCGACCTGAGCAGCGACCTCGGGAAGCGCTCTGGCCGCCATCGGGTCGGCCACCAGCGGCGAAGCCGTACCGTCGAAGTCGAGAGCGACCACCAGCCGTGCAGTGCCGGCGAGAGCACTCAGGTCGTCATCGGCCGTGCCGGGAGTCCAAGGGCGCGTCACAGTTTCTCCAATCGAAGGGGACGTTCCCAGTATCGCGGCCGCTCGAGGGGCTCAGCGACCACGCACCTCCGCCAACGCGGCGAGGAAGGACGATGACCAGGCCGTCACGTCGTTGTCGAGCACCCGGCGCCGCAGCGAGCGCATCCGACGCGACTGCTCGCCCGCCGGCATGTCGACGGCTGTCATGATCGCGTCCTTGAGGCCTTCGATGTCGTGCGGGTTGACGCGCACCGCCTGGCGCAGTTCATCCGCCGCCCCGGTGAACTCGCTCAGCACGAGGACGCCTCGGTTGTCGGCCCGAGTCGCGACGTACTCCTTGGCCACGAGGTTCATGCCGTCACGGAGTGCGGTCACGAGCATGACGTCGGCGGCCAGGTAGAGCGCGACCATCTCCTCGCGCGGATAGCCCTGATGGAGGTATCGGATGGCGGAGTGGCCCATGGTGTCGTTGTCGCCGTTGATGCGGCTCACCGCGAGCTCGATCTCGTCGCGCAGGTGCACGTAGGCGTCGACGCGCTCGCGGCTCGGGCTCGCGACCTGCACCAGCGTGACGTCCTCGACGTTCAGGCGTCCCTCGTCGAGCAGTTCGCCATAGGCCTTGATGCGGTGCCGGATGCCCTTGGTGTAGTCGAGCCGGTCGACGCCGAGCAGGATCCGCTTCGGGTTGCCGAGGCTGGCCCGGATCTCGGCCGCCCTGGCCTGGATGTCCTCCCGTGCCGCGAGCTCGAGGTACGGTTCCGTGTCGATCGAGATCGGGAACGCTCTCGCGACCGCAGTCCTCGTGTGCTCCCCCTCCGGCACCGCGACGTTCGACCCCTTGACCTCGTAACGCAGTCGACGGCGCACGGCGGTCAGGAAGTACGTGGCATCCTGAGCGCGCTGGAAGCCGATGACGTCGGCGCCGAGCAGTCCGCGCAGCACCTGGTCACGCCAGGGCAGCTGCGCGTACAGGCCGTGAGCGGGGAACGGGATGTGGTGGAAGTAGCCGATCGTGACATCGGGGCGCAGCTCCCGCACCATCTGCGGAACGAGCTGGAGCTGGTAGTCGTGGACCCAGACGGTGCCGTCCTTCGCGACCGCGGCGGCAGCAGCCTCGGCGAAGCGGCGGTTCACCGTCACGTACGCCTCCCACCACTCACGGTGGTACTGCGGCGGCGCGATCACATCGTGATAGAGCGGCCAGATGGTGTCGTTCGCGAAGCCCTCGTAGTACTCGGCGACCTCCTGAGCGCTGAGCGCCACCGGGATGAGGTCGATGCCGTCAGCCTCGAACGGCTCCAGCTCGACGTCGGCCTGGCCCGGCCAGCCCACCCAGGCGCCGTGCACGCTGCGCATCATCGGCTCGAGCGCGGCGACGAGACCGCCGGGGGACGTGCGCCAGGTCTCCTCGCCATCGGGTCCCACCACCCGATCGACGGGCAGGCGGTTGGCGACGACGACGAAATCTGCTGCGGCCACGAGGGCTCCTCCCGGGGTTTCCTCCAGGCTATCGAGGAACGTCGATCTCCGCGGATCGAGGGGCAGGGGTTGACGCGGGGCTCGTGTGCCCCCTACCGCTGAGGAACCAGTTCGCCACGCCCGCGACGAAGGCGATCAGCGCGGCGACCACGGGCAGCAGCAGCGCGGCGGGCGTGCCGACGTTCTCGGCGATCTCCCCCGCGAAAGCGGCGCCGATCGACTGTCCGACGATGACGCCGGAACCGAGCATCGTCATGACGGTGGCGGAGCGGCCGCGCGGGCTGCGTGCCGCACCGAAGCTGTACTGCGTCACGAGTGTGGGGCCGATGCCGATGCCCATGATCGCGAGCGCCAGCATCATGGTGCCTGGGGTGTCGACGAAGCCGAGCAACAGCGTGCCCGCCAGCAGGATCCCGGAGAACACGAGCCACCGCGCGCGCAGGGAGAACCGTGCGGGAAGCCATGCGACGCCGAGGGCGAGGATGGCGGATCCCACGCCCATGACCCCGTAGAGGAGGCCCGCCTGTTCCGGCGCCCCGCGGTCGGCCATGAACGACGTCAGCGACGTGAGCATCGTGCCGAAGAAGATCCCGACGCCGAGGATGCCGACCACCACGATCAGCAGCTGGGGCCGGAACAGCTCGGAGACGGCCGACGGCGCCTTTCCGTCGGCGTCGCGGTCCTGCGACACGTGTCGACCGCTGGGGTGCAGGGCGAACGCACCCACGAAGACCACGGTGAGGACGGCAGCGCCGACCAGTGGAGCCCACGGCGCGATCGCCGAGGCGAGGATGCCGACCAGGAAAGGACCGAACACGAACACCGTCTCGTCCGCAGCCGACTCGTACGCCATCGTGCCCGACACGGTCTTCGCACGGCGCGATTCCGCCATCCGTTCGCTGATGATCGTCACCAGCCGCGACCGAGACAGCGGCGCGACCTGCGGGGCGGTCGCACCGATACCGACGGCGGCGAGGAGCACGAATCCGTCCGGCGCCGTTCCGTAGACCACGACGGTGAACAGCAGCAGCATCGCCGCGTTGGCGAGGGCGAGCACCATCAGCACCACCCGCTGTCCGAAGCGGTCGGCCGCCGCACCCAGGAGGGGCCCGAAGCACGCGGTGCCGAGGCCGACAGCCGCGGAGGTGAGACCGCCGAGCGAGAGGGAGCCGCGGGCGGAGACGACGACCGTCAGAACGCCGACGACCATCATCGCGAACGGCAGCCGGGCGATGAAGGCGATGAGGAAGTAGGGAAGGCCGGCGAGTCGGAGAAGAGTCGGCTCGGCCAGTTGGGGCGATGTTGTTGCGCGTGTCATGGCTCTCGCGCGTCGCGGACGCGATGTCGGGTGCCGCCGCTGTCCGCCGGAGTGCCGACGGCCGGTAGATACACGGTTGTGCGGCCGCGGGCGAGCCGCGACCAGGCCATGATAGCGGGTGCGCCCGAGTGTCGTCCGGGAGCTCCTGCCCTGCCCGATCCAGACAGGCTTGTCAAGGCTCGGTGCGACCGGGGGGACGGGAAGGTAGCGTGGAGGAATGCGCTACCTCTTCAGCACCGGACTTGTCGCTGCGATCTCCGCCGGAGTCTCCCTGCTGCGCGGCACCCGCGAACAGCCCATCACCTGGCGCGCCGTGCTCTCGTGGGTGAGCTGGGGGATCACCATGGCCCTCGCCGTCGGTGCCGTGATCGACATGAACCGCGAGCGTCGCGGGGTTCTGGTGGATGCCGACTCCCCGCAGTCGGTCAAGAAGGCGAAGAAGGCGCAGCGACTGCAGTTCCGGTCGCAGAAGGCGCTCGCCGACACACAGGACCACGCCAAGGACGCGCGTCCCTGAACGGACGCGAGACGCGTCGCTGAGGCCTCGTCCGTTCGAGTTCGTCACCCGGTCGGGGTCGCCATCATCGGGTGAGGATGAGCGCCTCCCCCTGACCTCCGCCACCGCACAGCCCGACTGCTGCGGTCCCCGCACCCCGACGCGCGAGCTCATGGGCGAGGTGCACCACCAGCCTGTTGCCGGAGGCGCCGATCGGATGACCGATCGCGATGCCGCCGCCATGGATGTTGACGATGCTCTCGTCGAGTCCCAGTTCGTCCTGTGAACGCGCAACGACGGCGCCGAAGGCCTCGTTGATCTCGACCAGATCGAGATCGGAGGGTGCGATGCCCTGTTTGGCGCACGCACGCTCGATCGCACGCGCCGGCTGCGCCTGGAGCGAGTTGTCGGGTCCTGCGGTCTGTCCGCTCGCACCCACGGTCGCCAACACCGGCCAGCCCCTGTCCGACGCGAGGCCGCGCGTCGTCAGCACGACCGCAGAGGCACCGTCGGAGATCGGCGACGAGTTGCCCGCCGTGATCGAGCCCCCTTCAGCGAAAGCCGCCCTGAGCCCGGCAAGCCTCTCCACGGTGGTGTCTGGACGCACGCCCTCGTCCTTCGTCACGCGCACCGGCTCGCCCCGTCGCTGCGGGACGTCCACGGGAACAATCTCGGCGTCGAACACGCCCGCTTCCTGCGCGGCCGTCGCGCGCTGGTGAGAGAGCGCTGCGACCTGATCCTGCGCCTGCCTGGTGAGCCCGAACCGCGCGTTGTGCCGTTCGGTCGATGCGCCCATGCTCTCCTGGTCGTAGGCATCGGTGAGACCGTCGTAGGCCATGTGATCCAGCACCTCGACGCTTCCGTATGCCCAGCCGTCGCGGGAGCCCATCAGCAGATGCGGAGCGCGCGTCATCGACTCCATGCCCGCGGCGACCACCACTTCCGCATCGCCCGTACGGATCATGCGGGCCGCGTCGATGATCGCCGTCAGGCCGGACAGGCAGACCTTGTTCACCGAGTGCGCCGGCACGTCCCAGCCGATGCCCGCGCCGATCGCCGCCTGACGAGCCGCATTCTGTCCCGACCCGGCTGCCAGCACCTGGCCGACGATGACGGCATCGACGACGGCGGGGTCGATCGTCGCCTGCTCGAGCGCGCCCCGGATCGCGAGTGAGCCGAGCTGGGGCGCGGTGAATGCCGAGAGCTGCCCTTTGAGGCGCCCCTGCGGGGTGCGAGCAGCGGCGACGATGACGACGTCATTCTCAGTCATGGTCGGTGGTCCTTCCGTTGTGCAGTCTGTGCGAGACGATGAGGGGTGGCTCCGTCGCGGCGGTGATGTCGTCGACCGTGACGCCGGGCGCGGTCTCGACGAGCACCAGCCCCTCCGACGTCACGTCGATCACGGCGAGGTCGGTGATGATCCGGTCGACCACACCTCGACCCGTCAAGGGCAGCGAGCACTCGTCGACGATCTTCGCGGAGCCGTCCTTCGCCACGTGTTCCATGAGCACGATGACCCGCCCGGCGCCGTGCACCAGATCCATGGCGCCGCCCGGACCCTTGACCATCTTGCCCGGGATCATCCAGTTCGCGAGGTTACCGGTCGAGGAGACCTGCATCGCCCCGAGGATCGCGGCATCGATCTTGCCGCCTCGGATCATGCCGAAACTGGTCGCGGAGTCGAAGAAAGCGGCCCCGGGAAGCGTCGTGACCGTCTCCTTGCCCGCGTTGATCAGGTCGGGGTCGACCGCGTCCTCCGCCGGGTAGGGGCCGACGCCCAAGATGCCGTTCTCCGATTGCAGCACCACGGTGACACCGGGCGGCACGTGGTTGGGCACGAGGGTGGGAAGGCCGATGCCGAGGTTCACATAGGCGCCGTCTTGGAGCTCGGCCGCCGCGCGGGCCGCCATCTGTTCGCGGGTCAGCGCCATGTCACGCTCCTTCCACGGCGACGGTGCGCCGTTCGATGCGCTTGGGGATGTCGGAGCCGACCTCGACGACGCGGTGCACGAAGACGCCGGGAAGGTGGATGCCATCGGGGTCGAGCTCCCCCGGTTCCACCAGCTGCTCGACCTGAGCGATGCACACCCGTCCGGCCATCGCCGCCAGCGGGTTGAAGTTTCGCGCCGCCTTGTTGAACACGAGGTTGCCGTGCCGATCCCCGCGCGCGGCGTGCACGAGCGCGAAGTCGGTGGTGATCGCCTCCTCGAGGACGAACTCCCGCGGTTCCCCGTCGACCTCGAAGGTGCGCACGTCCTTCGCGGGCGAGGCGACGGCGATCGTGCCGTCGACGTTGTATCTGCGCGGGAGCCCGCCCTCCGCGACCTGTGTGCCGACCCCGGTCTGGGTGAAGAACGCGGCGATCCCCGAGCCACCGGCGCGGAGCTTCTCGGCCAGGGTTCCCTGCGGTGTGAGCTCGAGCTCGAGCTCACCGCTCAGGAACTGACGCTCGAACTCCTTGTTCTCTCCGACATACGACGAGGTCATCTTCCGGATCCGCCGCGCCCCCAACAGCACCCCGAGCCCCCAGTCGTCGACCCCGCAGTTGTTGCTCACGATGCTCAGGTCCGTGGTCCCCTGCGCGAGAAGTGCTTCGATGAGTGCGATCGGGTTACCGGAGAGTCCGAATCCGCCGACGGCCAGTGACGCCCCGTCCTCGATGTCGGAGACAGCCGCCTCGGCGGACTCCCAATGCTTGTCGATCACGTCGGCTCCTTCGATCCCGTGCTCTCTCCAGCATCCGTCCAGGGCGCCTGCGGACGGAAGCCGGATCTTGCGATGTGGCAGAACGCAGAGGTAGCGTCCACATCATGGAACCCCCTGCCTCGGTACCCGGTGCTCAGGCGATCGCCAGAGCCGCACGTCTGCTGCGCTTGGTGACGGCCGCAGGCGCGGACGGCGCCTCGCTGCAGGAGCTGGCCGTCGGCGCAGACCTCTCGCGCTCGACGGCGCATCGACTGCTCAGCGCACTCCGGGCCGAGGGTCTCGTCGACCGGGAGGGAGAGAGCACCCGGTGGATGCCGGGCCCGGAGCTCTTCCTCATGGGATCCGTCGCAGCCGCTCGGTACGACGTGACAGCTCTCGCCCGCGACGTGGTCCGCTCACTCGCCGTCAAGACCGAGGAGAGTGCGTTCCTCTCGGTACGTCGAGCGGACGAGACGGTGTGCCTCCTCCGCGAAGAAGGCTCGTTCCCCATCCGTTCCTTCGTGCTGAGCGAGGGCGTCCGGTTCCCCTTGGGCGTCGCGAGCGCCGGCCTCGCCATTCTCGCCTTCCTGCCCGACCACGATGTGGATGCCTACCTCGACCGCCACCCCGATCTCGAGAGTGCGTGGGGACGAGCCCACGGCACGCGCCCCCTTCGCACGCGTCTCGCGGAGACCAAGGAGCGGGGATACGCCGTGAACCCCGGCTTGATCGTCGAAGGCAGCTGGGGCCTCGGCGCCGCAGTGTTCGATCGCTCGGGGCGCCCGGAGTGGGCACTGAGCCTCACCGGCGTGGAGTTCCGCTTCGGCCCCGAACGGATCGCCGAGCTCGGCCGCACCCTTCTGGCACACGCGCACCAGCTCTCCGCGCGCATCGCCACCGCGCGACGGTGAGCGCTATTCATACCAGCAGGTATATACTTGCTGGTATGAATCGCGTGGACGTCATCCCCTCCCTGGTGCTGTCTGGCTATGCGCTCGGCCGTATCGCTGCACAGGACGCCGGGAACGACGCTCCGGCAGCACAGTGGCGGGTGCTGAGCCTCCTCGAGCAGGCAGGCTCCCGGCGGGTAGGTGAACTCGCCACGGCCGCACGCACCACCCAGCCCGGCATGACCCGTCTCCTCGGAGGCCTGGAGCGCGAGGGGCTCATCCTCCGCTCCCCCGACCCTGACGACTCCCGTGCGACCGTCGTCGACATCACCGGTCAGGGGACCACGGCGCTCGCCGCGTGGCGGGCCGAGTTCCGAGACACGCTCGCCCCGCGTTTCGCCGGTCTGACCGACGAGGAGTGGGCCGCCCTCACACGTGCCGCGGAGATCCTCGCCGCGCACACCGCCACTGATCGAACAGGAGAATCTCGGTGAACACCCCCACCACCCCCTCGGTGTGGAGACAGCCGGCCCAGGTCTGGGCTGTCGCCTTCGCGTGCGTCGTCGCCTTCATGGGCATCGGACTCGTCGACCCGATCCTGCCCGCGATCGCGGAGTCGCTCCAGGCATCCCCGGTCGAGACCGAGCTGCTCTTCACCAGCTACCTCCTGGTGACCGGGCTCGCGATGCTCGTGACGAGTTGGATCTCCAGCCGCATCGGGGCGAAGGCCACGCTGCTCATCGGACTGGCGCTGATCGTGGTGTTCGCCTTGCTCTGCGCCCTGAGCGGCAGCGTCGACGCCGTCATCGGCTTCCGTGCCGGCTGGGGCCTGGGCAACGCCCTCTTCATCTCGACGGCCCTCGCCACCATCGTCGGGGCCGCGTCTGGCGGCAGCAGTGCGGCGATCGTGCTCTACGAGGCCGCGCTCGGGCTGGGTATCGCTGTCGGCCCGCTCCTCGGTGGCATCCTCGGCGAGCAGAGTTGGCGTGGACCGTTCTTCGGCGTCGTCGCCTTGATGGCGATCGCTTTCGTCGCCGTGCTGGTCCTGCTGCGTGGCCCTGCGGAGAAGCGGGTTCCCGTGAAGTTCTCCGCGCCGTTCGCTGCCCTGCGTCGGCCGGCACTCGCGGTGCTCGCCGTCACGGCCCTGTTCTACAACATCGGCTTCTTCGTGCTGCTCGCGTTCTCCCCGTTCCCGCTCGGCTTCGGAGCGATGGGCATCGGCTTCACGTTCTTCGGCTGGGGCGTCGCTCTCGCCGTCACGAGCGTCTGGGTCGCGCCTCTGCTCATGCGCCGCATGCCCAGGACACGCATCATCCTTGTCGTCCTGCCGCTGTTGGCGGTCGATCTGATCGCCGCGGGACTCGTCGTGGAGAACGCCGCAGCCCTCGTCGCCTGCATCGTGGTGGGCGGGCTCCTTCTCGGGGTGATGAACACCGTGCTCACCGAAGCGGTGATGGAGGCGACCGACCTTCCGCGCTCCGTGGCGTCGTCGGCATACTCCGCCGTCCGCTTCCTCGGCGGCGCCATGGCTCCGCCGCTCGCCGCTCTGCTGTGGCACGCATTCAACGCGACGGTTCCCTACCTGTTCGCCGCCGTCTCGGTCCTGCTGGCCGCGCTCACCGTCTTCCTCGGACGGCGCGTGCTCGCCCACATCGACGACGAGCCCAGCGACACGGTGACGGAGGATGCAGCCGCCATCCTCGTGGGAGACGCCGGCTGAAAGGCTCCTGGCGTCGGAGCAGCCGTCGAAGTCCGCTCCGGCGCCATGGCACACGCGTTGGATATCGTGGATCGATGACCGACACCCCCGCACTCCCGGAACGCAGTCTTCGCGTTCACCAGCACCTGCTGGACGCAGGCGTCGATGTCCCGATCCGTGTACTTCCCGACTCGGCACGCACCGCAGCCCAAGCGGCCGCTGCCATCGGCTGCGACGTCGCGGCGATCGCCAACAGTCTGATCTTCGTCGCCGACGACGTGCCGGTGCTGGTCATGACGAGCGGCGGACACCGGGTGGACCTCGCCTCGCTGAAGGCGAGCATCGGCGCGGAGGAGGTGACGATGGCTCCGCCCGCCGTCGTCCGCTCGGCGACCGGCCAGGTCATCGGCGGTGTCGCACCCGTCGGTCACCCGGCGCCGCTTCGCACCTACATCGACGAGGCGTTGCAGGTTCACGACGAGCTGTGGGCGGCGGCAGGCCATCCGCACACCGTCATGCCTCTCACCTTCGAGCAGCTCACCACCCTGACCGAGGGAACGGTGATCGCCGTCGCGTGACGTCTCGCCGAGCCAGACGTCGTGCCCATGCGGCGCCTCGGCACGACGGCGTTCGGTGCCGCGGAGCACAGAGCTCTGCGGCACCGGCTGCGTCTCGACGATCAGCTCTGAGCTGCTCGTCTCCGAGCACGAGCGGCACCGAGCGCCGTCAGTGCGACGCCGAGCAGGAGCGCCGACCCTCCGGCCCACAGCAGCCCGCCTGGGACACCGCCACCCGTCGTCGCCAGCGATGATCCACCCGTGAGCGGCAGCTCCTTCGGCGGGGTGACCACCGTCGGTGGAGTCGTCGGCGGAGTGGTCGGCGGGACGACAGGTGGCGTCGTGGTCGCAGTGTTGGTGAGCGTCACCGAGACGGTCGCACCCGCACCGACGGTGATCTCCGCTCCGCCGTCGGGACGCGCCTGGACCCCGGCTCCGGAGAAGACGGGGATGCTCCAGTCGATGCCTTCGATGGCCGGAGGGGTCAGCTCGACGAGGGTGACGACCGTGCCTGCAGGCAGCTGGATCAGTGGCGCGGTGGCCCCGGCGGTGACGGCGACGGTGCGCTCGACGACAGGGTCGCCGTAGCTGTATCTCACTGTGTACACGGAGCCGGCGGGCACAGCCGACGCGCCGGATCCGGAGACGGCCTTGGTCACGGTGAATGATCCGGTGGCGTCGCCGTCGCCGGTCCCCCCGCCCGTGACGTTCCACACTTCCTTGTCCTCGAGCTTGATCCCGTTCACGTCGGCGGTGTTGGCGAACGTCGCACCGTCTGCATGCGTGCTCGGCACGGTGAAGTACTTGACGAAGTACATCCGCGTCGGATCGATCGGGCCGGGGATGTCCAGGTGGAAGGCGGTGCCCTCGGCGTTCCACTCCCCCGTCCAGTTCGTGATCGTCTGGGAATCCTGATCCTGCATGGTGGCACTGCGGACCGCGAGCTGTCCGTCCTCGTTGTGGTGCTCCGCGAGCCCGTCGCCCGCACCGACGAGGGTGTCGTCGATCACGATCGACTCCGCTCCTGCGAAGCTCGCCCCTGGCAGTGCCAGTTCCCACGCGATCCTGCCGTCGTCCGTCTGCCACGACCACTTCTGCGGCTCGGTGGGCAGCGGCGCAGACGGTCCGATCCCCCCACCGGGGACGTCGACGGGCGTGATCGTGCCGTCGACCGTGAACTCGATCGTCGACTGCGTCGTCTGCTCGTCTGCGGTCGCGACGAACCACAGCGAGCCGGTGACCCCGGTGCGGCCGTTCACGTAATCGGTCAGGGTGCACGTCACGACGGGTGCCGCATCCGTGCTCACGGTGCACTGGGCGATCGGCACGCTCGGGTCCTCAGCCGATGGCACCGAGAAGGATGTGCCCGCGCGAGCGAACTCCTTCGGGAGCGTGAACCCGAAGGTCTGACCGCCGACGGCCCCGTCCGGCACCGCCCAGTCGGCGTCGACTCGCACCTGGTCCCACTGTGAGACTCCACCGCCGCCGTTGACGGTCGTCACGGTGATCGACGCAGGATCGATGGCCGCGGGGTAGTCGTACTCCGCCGCCGATGCACCTCCGGCACCGGCGAGCGTGATCACGGCGGTGAGTGCCGCGGCGGCCGCAGCGATGATCGCGGTTGTCTTTCGGCGCGCGACGGCGCCACCATTTCTCTCGTACAAGATCTTCCCCAGTTCTTGATGAAACCTCTCCTCGACCGTCGCTGTGAAGCGGAGCGGCCGGAGCACGAGGCGTATGTCCCCATGTGAGAGATGAGGTCAGGGACGATCTATTACGCGATAACGCGGACTCTTCTGAACAGGACGCGATCGGAGCCGGACTCGACGGAGTGCGCGAACAGGCTCAGGAAACAGAAAAGCCTCGGTAGATGGCGAGATCTACTGAGGCTGTTCCGTGCACCCCCTGGGACTTGAACCCAGAACCCACTGATTAAGAGTCAGTTTCGTGCAACGTTGCACGATCCGCAGAAACACGCTCTTGAGCACTGACATATTGGGCCTTGTGGACTGGGAACCCACTGATTAGACTCACAGAAAACATCACATGACAGCACAGTTGGTTGCATGTTGGTTGCACGACCGAGAGGGGCCGCACAGTGGCAAAGCAATGGGGGGCGATACGAAAGCTCCCAAGCGGTCGGGTCCAAGCGTCTTACGTCGGGCCGGATAGCGTGCGCTACACAGCCCCACACACGTTCTCCGATGACCCACCCTCCCCCGCAGGCGTCAAGGGCCGCACAGGGCGCGCCAAGGCCGAAGCGTGGCTACGTGCAGTGCGCTCCGACATTGAGCGTGGCGCTTGGGTTTCCCCCACACAGGCCGCAGAGGCGGCACAGGACGAAGAGAAGCGAGCCGCCGCGGAGCGTTTCGGCCTCTACGCCGCAACATGGATCGCCCAGCGAAAGTCGAACAAGGGCGTACCCCTCAGGCCAAAGACTCGAGCCGAGTATGAGCGGCAGCTAGCCGCGGGCCTGTCGACGTTCGCGAACGACCGCCTCACCGCCATCACCCCCGCACGCGTCCGAGCATGGCACGACGAACGAACGAAGCGCGGCGCAACCCAAGCGGGGGCTGAGGCGCGACTACTCCGCGCCATCCTGAACACGGCACTAGTCGACGGCATCATTCCAACCAACCCTGTCCCCCCGAACCTCACACGGACCAGCACGGGCAAGGCCCATCGCCCGCCGACCGCCGAAGAACTCGCCGTGCTACTCGAAGAGGTCGGGCCATTCTGCCGATTGGGTGTGCTGCTAGGCGCATACGGCGGTCTGAGACTGAGCGAATGGCGCGCGCTGCGACGGAAAGACGTACAGATTGCATCCGGGCGCACTCTCATCTCAGTAGATCGTCAAGCTTTGTTCATCCCCAAGACGGGTTGGGTAGTCGGCGCACCGAAGAGCGAAGAGGGCGTGCGCGTTGTCCCCCTCCCGCTCGGGCTGACACCCGACGTCGAAACGCACCTACGCGAGTTTGTGGGGCCATTCCCCGATGACCTCCTATTCCCGCCGGTCGGGACTAGCGAGTTCATGCACGATCGCCAGTTCAACAAGCATTGGAACCGAGCCCGCGACGCGGCAGGGGTGAGACACGTTGTGCGCGAGCACGACCTACGCGCGTTCGCTGGTACGGCCCTCGCACAGTCGGGGGCAACACTTCGGGAAACGATGTCCTTTTTGGGCCACTCCACCACAACCGCGGCGATGGCCTATCAGGCAACAACGGGCCGTGAAGCCGAGCTTGTAGACCGGATGCCGCTACCCACCGCGCCCCGCAAGGTGACCAAGTTGCACGAATAGAGACTTGGGCGGACCCCCGCCGAAGAAAGATGCCCCCACCGTTGGCTAGAACGGTGAGGGCGATACCCATCAGGAGATGACCCAAATGAGTACAACCAGTATGTCAGATACCGTATCCATGTCCCCGTGGATGAGCGACTACGCGACCGCACACGAGCTGCGAGCACAGGCCGCTCGCGGTGTGAAGATCCAGACGGCAGAAGAGTACTTCGAGGGTGAACCCGGCCCGCACGGAGCGCGCTTTCTGCGACTGTCGTTTCCCACGGAATGCGATGTCGCGCTGTGGTACGACGACACGCGAGGCATGTGGCGGCTCGAGGTCGACACGCTCGAAAGCCGCCCCGTCGACGCAACCGCACAGGTCGCACAGGCCGCGAGTATCGCTGAGGCCGCGCGGATCTGCCGCGACTTCAACACCCGCATCGTCCGCAGGGACAGGCGCGATGGAAACGCGGCGCTCACTAATGAAATCGCGGCAATGCTCGCAGACCGAGCGGTATCCCCATTCACCCTCGCGCTCGCTATGAACCTGACCCCCGGCGTTGTCGCGGCCAAGCTCGCTGGGCGTAGCGGATGGACGGCAGGCGACCTGCTACGGATTGCCAACGTGATCGACGCGGACAACCCCGGCGAGTTGTTCCAGCGGTTGGCCAGGATCGCAGCGTAAGCGCTGAAACGAAGGGGCGGGTTCAATACACTCGCCCCTTTCGTGCGCGCGCGACACGCCGACGCCAAACCTCGAGGCCAACCTCTAGGGAAACTCCCAGCTTTCGTTCTCGGAGAAATCTAGATGAGTTCTAAGTGAACCTACGTAAATGCAATCGAATGACATGTTACCGCATTCGCTTTCCCTCTCCTGATGCCCCCTGCGGATCAGTGCAGACGAGTGAGTCACAATGTAAATATGCCGGGTTTCAATTAACCGGAGTTATGAACACAGACGCGCCCATAGAAAGGCTGGGGAAGCATAATGAGCACGCTAATTCACAACGGTTGGGGAACCCTCGACGATGCCGCCGAAGTTCTCGGCGTAAGCACGCAGACCATCCGACGCAGAATCGCGGACGGTTCTATCCGAGCGCTCCGGTTTGGGCCGCGACTGCTGCGAGTGGACATGCAGAGCCTTGAGCAGTCTGGTACTCCGATCGCCTGGACCGGCACCGCGGCGTGACACTGCGCGGCACTGCGCCCGCGGATGACGGCACGATCGAGACCACAATCCGCTATGCGGCATGGTTCTACAACGAAGTTGGCCTGCCTTTCCCCCGCTCGCGGATGCTCAAACTCATCCGCCGCGCTTTCCGGGACCACGGCCCCGAAGGCATCAGGCAGGCCGTAGACGCCCATCTAAGAGGCGAAGACGCCCTTTCGTGGCGGGGATACCAGCCACGAACTCACGTCGGCTACAAAGACGTTACAGGCGCTCTCGCGGCACGTCGCGTGGACTACGCCCGAAACCTCCCCGACGACAACGACCCCAGAGAGGGGGCAACATGACCAATGCGCGCGGCGTCAAATCAGACGGATGGGTTCGACTCCCAAACTGGCTGATCGATGACGCAGACCTGACCTTGCACGAGATGGCCGTATATGTCGTTCTTCTGCGATTTCGTGACCACAAAACAGGTCGGTGCTTCCCAGGCATGACAACGATCGCCGACTGTGCCCGTGTCTCTCGCGACACCGTAAAGCGGACGATCCCCCTCTTGGAAGCGAAGGGGCTAATCCGGGTAACGAAGCGCCGGGAAGGAACAAGGAACCTTCCCAACATCTATGACGTGGCACTTGCGGCTGAGACTCCTGAATTCATCTGGGCGACAAGTCGGCGCGGTCAACGTATCCCCAAACGTAGGCGCTCCGAGCACCTACCCAATAACGCGGATGACGAAAGTGGGTGCTCCGAGCTTGATGGTGGGTGCTCCGAGCATACGAACCTGGGTGCTCCGAGCACCTCTAACAAGACCTACTTGAACAAGACACATGAACAAACTGTGACACCCGCTTTCGTCGAAAGCGCGTCCGAGGCATTTTCATTCGACTCCCCCGAAGAGGACACAGCAACAGAAGGGCAAGTCGCCTACCTCAAAGACCTCGCTATCCACCTGGGCTACGCATCAGGCGGCGGCATCCCAAATGACGTGCAACTCGAACGATGGCGAAAGCTCACCCGCGTCGACGCAACTAAACAGATACGGGGATACCTCAAAGCGCTCGGAAGGCCGGATGACATCTACTACCCACAACTCGGTGACCCCGAGTACGCAGCCCTCAGCGACGCTGGTAAAGAGTTCGCCGAATCGGCAGGTGACCCATCAAGCGTCTGGGATTACATGCAACCAAGACAGGAGGAAAACGCATGAGCACGCCCGCACCACTCAACCTGACCGCGATGGCATCCGCCTGGGACGCCCCAATCGCATTCGCTCGAGAACTCGCCAACTATTACGCCCAACTCGAAGCATCAGGCCACAGGTTGCCCACGCATGACTGGACCGAAAAGAGAGAACGCGAATGAGCAAGGTCATAGCCGAAGAATGGCCAGTGGAATACGCCGGACCACGCGACGTACTCGGAAACGGATACATCCCCTGGGCAGGAAGACCCCGCCTCCTCGAAAACGATGCAGGCGAATGGCTGTGGCTCTGCACACCAAACTTCCTCAACGACGACGCACTCACCGACATTCAACGACTCCGCGAGCACGGATGGGCAGTCAACATCGGAGTCGCCACCAACTGGCTCCGCGTCCGCATCACAGAGAAGGAGGCCACATGATCAAACCCGCGTTGCTCTGTGACACATGCCCAAACGTATTCATCACAGAACGCAACCACGCAAGCAACTCATACCTCACCCGCGCCGCAATTGCAGCCGGATGGACCATCACCAAATCCGAAAACGGATGGTGGCTAAACGAATGCGACGAATGCAGGACCACCGACAGGAAAGACACGACGACATGACAGACGACGAACCGCAGCCCATCATCCGCGAAGACCTCAAGACCATGACCACAGACCAGATCATGACCCACTACAGAGCAGGCGACCTCGACGTCCTCCTCGGACGCAAAACCGCCCCGACAACCCAGAACACCGACAACCAGGAGTAACTACACATGGAAATCAACCTCTTTCACATCGCCGAGGCGATGCCCGCAAACCGAATCCCCAAGACGGTGCAGGAAGCGACAAAGTTCGCAGAGTACGCCGCAACCGTGGCCGCTCGCCTTGCAGAACGCCCAACCATCGACACCAGCACCATCACCACCAGCAAGGATCTCGACGCCGCACTCGAAGCAGCACAAACCCTCCCCGCACACGACGAACAAGCAGCCATCGCACGACAGGTCGCAGCACAAGCAGAAGCCGGTATCGACCACGCCTGGTTCATCTCACTCGCCACCGATGTTGACCCCGCGTTCGCGGAACTCTTCAACGCCGCAGCAGAACGATTCACCACAGCGGCAACAGCAGCCGGTGACCAGGCAGACCACTACCTCGAGAACCACTACGACCCAGCCGGCGCCGCGCTTCGACAGTCCATCAACGAACTTGACGTGCTCCGCGAACACCGCGACCGACTCGCATCGCTCAACGGCCAGGCACGCATTGACGTCTGGACCACGCGATACACGCCCCACAGCCGCGTGCTCTGGGTCAAGGACCGCGACCAGTGGCAGGACTACATCGCTCGCGTCACCAACGGCGAACCGTGGCAGCTCGCAGCACACCGAGCAGGAGTCACCATCAAGTGGCAGACACTCGAGGAGCAGAAGGCACAGCCGATCCCCGCAGCGATCGCCAAGGCTAAGGCTCTGACAACGAACGCATAAACACACAAGCCACACGGGACCAGTCGACATCAACTCGGCTGGTCCCTTGGCATGTCCAGGGGTACGAAGCACACCCCCAGGGGGGACACCCACCAAGGCCATCCACCCCGGAACCGCCGGAGAGGGCAAAAAAGCGTCTGGCGGGTTCAAAACTTTTCGAAGTTCAGTTTTCAGGTGATTGAGGTGCCAAGAAGTGGATAAGCACGAAGAGGTTTCGGCGGTCGCAGATCGGTTGATTGACGTTTTTGCGACGCGCGCCGGGTCAGAAGACGCACGAAAGATTCTCGGCGCATATGCCGACAAAGAGGCTGATGGCGACGGGCAGGTTATTGCCCTTGCGCGGCTGGTTTTCAAGTTAGCGGAACGGGCCGCAGATGCTTCCACGGCCTACGACATTTGGGACCCAGAAAGACCGATTGTTCCGGACAAGATCAATCGGCTTACCGCGCAGGTTGTCGAGGCGGGAATTCGGTGGGGCGAGCAATTGAAGAAGCATTAGGGGGCAAAAGATGGGTGAACGAATTACGAAAGTCGTTCTTCAAGCGGAGATCGATCAGTTCGACCGGAACATGAAGCAGGCGACGGGTTCGGTCAAGACGCTGGCGGCTGAGGGTAAGAAGCTTGAGGAAACGCATCGAGCGATGACGATGATCGGCACGGGGATGCTTGCTGCTGGTGCTGCTATTGCGGCTGGTGTGGGTGTGGCGATCGCGAAGTATGCCGAGTTCGATCAGGCGATGTCGCATGTTGCGGCTACTGGTGATGATGCCCGGCAGAACATGGACGCCCTGCGTGATGCGGCGTTGGATGCTGGCGCGAAGACGGTGTTTTCGGCCACGGAGTCTGCGAACGCGATTGAGGAGCTGGCGAAGGCTGGCCTGTCCGCGAAGGACATCCTTGGTGGCGGGTTGAAGGGTTCCCTGGACCTTGCTGCGGCGGGTGGTCTTGAGGTTGCGGATGCTGCGGGTATCGCTGCGACCGCGTTGAAGGTGTTCAACCTGCGTGGTGAGGACATGTCTCACGTGGCTGATCTGCTGGCTGCGGGTGCTGGTAAGGCGATGGGTGATGTGTCGGATCTGTCTGCGGCGTTGCAGCAGGGTGGGCAGGTTGCGGCGGCTACTGGTTTGACGATTGAGGAGACGACGGCGACTCTTGCCGCGTTTGCTTCTCAGGGTTTGCTTGGGTCGGATGCGGGTACGTCGTTCAAGACGATGTTGCAGCGTCTTACCCCGCAGTCTGCTGAGGCTGCGGCGAAGATGAAGGAACTGGGGATCAGCGCGTATGACGCTTCCGGGAACTTCGTTGGTATGGAGAAGTTCGCGGGGAACCTGCAAACGGCTCTCAAGGATCTGACTCCGGAGCAGCGTAACGCGGCCTTGTCGATCATGTTTGGTTCGGATGCTGTGCGTGCGGCGAACGTGATTTACAAGGAGGGTGAGTCGGGTATCCGTAACTGGATTTCCGCGGTTGACGATCAGGGGTATGCGGCTGAGGTTGCCGCGACTCGTCTTGACAACCTGTTGGGTGATTGGGAGCAGTTCACGGGCGCCCTGGACACCGCGTTTATCTCTATGGGTGAGGGTGCGAACGGGCCTCTGCGGGATCTTGTGCAGGGTCTTACTGGTCTGGTGGATGGTTTCAATGGGCTTCCCGAGGGCGGCAAGCAGGCCGTCTTGTGGGTGGGTCTGATTACTGCTGGTGTTGGCCTGCTGGGTGGTGCGGCGTTGGTCGCGATCCCGAAGCTTGCTGCGCTCAAGATCGCGATGGAAACGCTTGGTGTTTCTGGGGCGACGACGCGCGCGGGTCTTGTCCGGTTCGCTTCGTTCATGACCGGCCCTTGGGGTATCGCACTGGTGGCGGCCACGGCTGTCATCACGACGATCAAGGTTGAGCTGGACAAGCTCAAGACGTCGACTGAGGTCTTCCAGAACGTGATCAAGAACGCGAAGTCTGCGGATGAACTGTTCGCGGCGTCCGATTCGGCGCTCCCGTTCTTGTCGCGCATCAAGGAGGCCACGGCTTCGGTTGAGGTGTTCCAGGAGAAGTTGGACATCATCAACAACAACAAGTTCCTGTTGGGGCTTGATGGTGCGGCGTCGACGTTGCAGAAGAACTTGCAGGACATTGGGCATGAGCTGTCGACGATGGCTGATACTGATGCGCCGGCTGCTGCTCAGTCGTTCCGCATGTTGACGGATCAGATGACGGATTCGAAGCAGGGTCAGATTGACCTTCTGAACACGATGTCTGAGTACCGGGATGCTCTGGTGAAGCAGGCGACCGCGCAGGGCGTCGATGTGATCACCAACGGCAAGCAGATCGACATGAATGCTCTGCTTGCGTTCGCCCTATCGGATACTGCCGATGCAACAGGTCAGGCCACGCAGGCTACGTCTGAGCTGGAAGCCGCAACGCAGGAGGCCGTGGGCGAGCTGGATGACATGAAGCGCGCACTGGATGAGGTTGCCGGTAAGGCAATGGATATGGCGGCGGCGCATGATGATGCGTTGGGGTCTATCAACGCTCTTGCCGATGCTGCTGCTGCCGAGGGCGTTACTTTTGGTGGGACGAATGATGCTTCGATTCGTTTCCGTGACTCGATCCGTGAGGTTGAGCAGGCGCACCGTGATTCTGCCGAGGCTATCCTCGCGAACGGCGGGACGTTGCAGGACGCTCAAGCGGAGTGGGAGAGCGGCAGGCAGAAGGTGATTGAGATGATCGCCGCTAAGACGGGCGACATCGAGGCCGCGAAAGCGTGGGCGGATCAGAACCTTGGGTCTTCGGCTCAGGTGGTCGGTGCGTTGGGGAACGTTTCTAACGCGATCAACAACATCCCGAAGCCTAAGCCGATCATTCTCACGGTGGATACGTCGCCGGCGATGCGGGGGATTGACCAGTTCATTACTCAGCAGAGCAACCGGGTTATCCGGGTGCGTGTTGCAGCTGATGGCGGGTCGATCCAGATGGGTTCGTTCAACGTGTCTCCGAACGAGAACGGCAACCTGTACACGTACAGGCAGTTCGCAAACGGTGGCATGAGTTCGGGTATCTATCCGGGCGGTGCGGAGATCCACAAGTTCGCTGAGCGGACGTTGCCGTGGGAAGCGTACATCTCGCCGAAGTCGGATCAGCGTCAGCAGAACTATGGGACGTGGCTTGAGGTGGGTAACCGGCTCGGGTTCTCTCAACCTCAGGCCGCTCCCGTTGCCGCGGGTAACTCGTACCAGTTCGGCGACATCTACGGCCTTGACGAAGGTCTGATCGTGGATGCGATCGACAAGAAGGTGCGCCGCGCTAATCAGGTTGCGGGCGTGCGGAGAACGGTGGGTGACTAACCAGGGTGTAATACACCTCAAGGCCCGTCCTAGCTCCGGCTGGGGCGGGCCTTTTGCGCCTAGAGGGCAGGCCTCTATCGGATTGCCTTGGTCACCATCGTCAGCAACTGCTGCAGGACGGTAACAGGCACAGCATCTGCGTCGTTCGCCTCAGCCTGCGGCGCGTACGCCTGGCCGAACGTGCGGTTCACGAGATCAAGGCGTGCTTGGTCGACGCTCTCCGAGTCCTCAACGGTGCTCAAGAACGGGCCCATCGTCCGCAACTCCATCGCCAATCGCTTGTAGTCGTCCGATCGCTTGTGGAACCCCGCGCCCATCCGCACGGCAACCGTTGCCGCACCAACGCAGACCGCAGATACACCGGCGCGAGCAGCGATTGATGTCCAATCGACCTCCCCGTGTTGCCAACCAAGAACGACCGCCAACAACGGCAGTGCGGCAGACAAGAGAATCGCGCCGCCGATCACTGTCAGAATCCAACCTGACTTCCGTGCAGACCTCGACTCAACCTCGTAGTGCTTCGCCAACCGGTCCGCTGAGTCGGCTTGGACCACCGCTTGATAGTCGCTGGTCGTCTTCTTGAGTTCTTCGAATCGCTCACGCGACTGGGCCAGGAGTGCACGCTCTTTGGCCCGCAGGTCCTCCATCTTTGCTTCGAAGCCCGTCGTGAGTTCCGTCCGCCAAGTCTCCAACGAAGTTTGGAGTTCCGCTTCGAAGCCCGCAATAGTCTTCTGGCCATCGTCGATAACAGTTGCTATTCGAGCCTTCTCCGCTTCTACCGCTCGTTTCGCTTCTTCTGCTGCCGCAGTGACGCCTGCCTCTGACTTCGCCGCCGCAGCCTGGGCCGCCACGATCTGGTCTGAGACTGCCCGAGCCGAATCATCGAGCTGTTTGATGCGGGTTTGGATATGAGCGTCAACTTCTGCGTTTCGGCGCTGCAGCTCTTCTACCACGGCAATCTCAGCTCGTTCTTCCCCGACGGTCGGAGTGGCAGTGGCCCATGCCGCGATGATGCCGAATGCTTGTTGCATGTACTGCTGGCCCTGCTGAATGTACTGCGTACGTGTGGGATCAGCGTTCGCGAGAGCGGTCGTAATCGATCCGTGAAGAGCCTGGAGATTACTTTCGAGCGAGTCCAGCTGGGTCGGGAAAACCGACGGAGCAAGCCGCTTGCGAGCCTTGTACCGGCTACGCAGGTAGGCAACCTGAACTTCGAGATCTTGGATCGCATCGATATTCGTGCCCAGATCCGCCGCGCGCAGCCGGCTGATCGTTTCGGCAACGGCGCCAAGGGTTGCCCATGCCTGGTGGGCTTCGAACTGGGTGAGCTTCATTGCTGGTCCTTCGAGCGGTAGATGTTCAGTTGATCCTGGCAGAAGTCATTGGTTCGATGCACGGCTCGCACCATGTCAGTGCGTGTTGCGGTCCAGGTATGCCTGTATCGCTTCGGGCGTGTAGAAGATGAGGCGACCACGCTTCACGAACTCAGGGCCAGCGCCGGGTGTCATCCTCCACGCGGCGAGGGTGTTCTTCTTAGCCCGGAGGATGTCTGCTGCCTCATCAGGCGTGAGCAGTCGACCAGGGTGCCCCGCCCGACTTGCAGCACCCGCAGGAGGAGCGCTGAGCTCGTCCAACTTCCTGATCACCTCGTCTGCGACGATGCTTGCGAACTCAGCCATGAACTTGTCTCCGATAGATGCCATGCCCACAGTCTCCGACGCAACTTGAGTTGCACGTTGGTTGCACGAATGGTTGCACGGGGCATCCTGGAGGAAGTGGACGTCTAGCGTCTGCGCCATGCCCGAAAAGCAGAAAAGCCCTGTTCAGACTGGCGAGAGTCTAGACAAGGCTGATCCGTGCACCCCCTGGGACTTGAACCCAGAACCCACTGATTAAGAGTCAGTTGCTCTGCCGATTGAGCTAGAGGTGCGTGGCCCGGGATAACCCCGACCGAGGAATTACATTACCAGCCGACCGGGTCCATGTGAAATCGGCGTCGGCTCCCGGGCGCGCCGCGACGATGAGAGACGGCAGACGTGGTCATTCGACCCTCGGACGCCGCTGAGCCGACGACTATTCTTAGACCGTGAACACCTCTCCACACGCCGATGCCCTGCGCGATGACCTCGAGCTCGCGCTCCGCCTGGCCGACGCCGCGGACGACCAGTCGCTCGCCCGATTCGACGCGTCGGATCTCGAGATCTCGACCAAGGCGGACAACTCGCATGTGACGGACGCCGACCTCGCCACGGAACGCGCGATCCGCAGCATCCTCGAGATCGAGCGCCCGGATGACGGCATCTTCGGCGAGGAGTTCGGCGCCCAGGGCAGCACCCAGCGCCAGTGGATCATCGATCCGATCGACGGAACCGCCAACTTCCTCCGCGGGGTCCCGCTGTGGGGAACGATGATCGCCCTCGCGGTGGACGGCGTGCCCCAGGTCGGCGTCGTCAGCATGCCCGCGCTCGGTCGACGCTGGTGGGCGGCGACCGGTGGTGGTGCCTGGACGGACGGCGAGAACGGACCGCGCCGGATCCAGGCGTCCTCGGTCTCCTCCCTCGACGACGCGAGCGTGAGCTTCCAGAGCATCGCGCAGTGGTCGGAGGCCGGGCGCCTCGACACGCTCCTGGCGGTCACCGCACGGGTGTGGAGGGACAGGGCATACGGCGACGTGTACTCCTACATGCTTCTCGCCGAGGGGCGCATCGACATGGTGGCGGAGTTCGGCGTCAAGGAGTACGACATCGCAGCGGCCGTGCCGATCGTTCGCGAGGCGGGTGGCCGGATGACGGCGGCCGACGGCACCGAGACGATCAGCGCGCGCTCGACACTGGCAACCAACGGAAACCTGCACGATGGCTTCCTGAACCTGATGCAGAGCTGACGGCTTGCAGCCCTGACGAGAACGACGAGGCCCCGCGATGAATCCCCGCATCCTGTCCGCCGGCGCGGGCATCCTGCTGCTCGTCGCAGCGCTCACTGCCTGCGCCGCGCCTGACCCCGGCCCCTCGTCGACGCCTGAAGCCGTCGATCCGGGCCCGTCGCAGTCTCCCGCACCGGCCTCGTCGCCGACGCCGACGCCGCGGCCCGCCGGAGAGGAGCTCACCTGCGAGTCGATGATCTCCGATGGCACCGTCACCGCCCTCGCTGATGCCGGTTGGACCGCCGAGACGAAGGAGTTCGTCGCCGGCGGCGTCGAGCTGACCGAAGGACTGCTCTGCTTCTGGGCCGACTACTCCGTCGGTTCGGATCACGGACAGCTCTACGGCTGGTCGGCGATCGACGATGCGGACGCCGCGACGGCCCAGGCCGCTCTGCTCGCCGAGGGGTGGAAGCGAGAAGACGGCCCCGACGGCGTCTACTTCACAGAGGATGCGCAGTACGCGATGGGTACCGACGAAGACGGCTACGGGATGACGTACCTGTTCGGGGACGGTTGGGTTCGGCTCGCCGACACTCGGCAGGGACTCATCCTCATCGAATGGCCGCGCTGAAGACGCTTCAGCGAACCGGCGACCCCATCGAGCTCTCGAGAACACGGCCGAACGTCCGCGAGACGGGCGGCGTCCACAGGAGCACGATGATGCCGGTAGCGACCACTGCAGTGAGTGCGGCGCCCCAGTCCCAGCGGTCTCCCCACACGAGCACCACGCTGCTGAGCGCGACGGCGAGGCCGAGGAAGATCGTGAGCATGAGGCGGGAGAGTCCGCTTCCTCGGCGGACGCCGGCGGCGACGGCCAGGATGAGCAAGCCGAACAGCGCTATCGCGGCTCCGGTGAGCGAGAAGGCGGAGGTGCTCGCATCCGGGTCGTAACGCCCCAGGAACACGAGGATGCCAAGGGCCGTCGCCAGCAGCCCGGAGCCGTAGGCGAGGACGGCGACCACCGTCGTGATCACGGTTGCGACGCCGGAAGGAGCGGTATCGGACGACGAGGGTGCATGCATCGCCGCACCGAGGGTGGAACTCGACGCCGGGGACAGCACGAGACGACGATGCAGCAACCGGACCGCCTCGATCGCCAACACCATCGTGATCGTGATCCCGGTGAGCGCGACCGCGAGCTCCGCGCCGGGATCGACGAGCACGAAGAACTGTCGGGCGAGCGGAATCGTGAAGACCGCGACGAGCAGGACGAACATCGCACCCACGACAGCCACCTTGAACCGGTTGAGCGGACGTGAGAGGACGGCCAGCACCCAGATGCCGACGACGGCGAGGATCACAGTGGCTCCGGTGCGCAATTGCTCCTCGTGCGCCCCGAGCCCGCGGGCGACGAACGTGTACCAGGTCAGTCCCAGCGCGACGACGACGCCTGAGGGTATCGCGAAGCTCAGCGAACGTCGGAGGAAGCCCGGCTGGTAGCGGGCAGCGTTCGGCATGAGCGCGAGGAAGAAGGCGGGAATGCCGATCGTGAGACCGTCGGTGATGGAGAGCTGGCGCGGCAGGAACGGGAACTCGAGGACGAACACTCCGAAGATGATCGCGAGCAGCGTCGCGTACACGGTCTTGTTCAGGAACAGCATCGACACGCGCTCGATGTTCGCGATGACCTGACGTCCTTCGGCGACGACATCCGGCAGGTGCGAGAACTGCCCGTCGAGCAGCACCAGTCTCGCCACGGCCTTCGTCGCCGGTGACCCCGAGTTCATCGCGATTCCGATGTCGGCGGCTTTGATCGCCAGAGCGTCGTTGACGCCGTCACCGGTCATCGCGACGGTGTGTCCGTGGCTCTGCAGCGCGACGACCATCCGCTTCTTCTGTTCCGGTGTGACGCGGCCGAAGACCGTATGCCGGTCGAGCACGTCGGCGAGCTCCGTGTCGTCCTCGGGCAGCTCCCTGGCGTCGAACCCGTCGGCCACATCGAGACCGACTTCGCGGGCGATGGCGGCGACCGTGCGGGGATTGTCGCCCGAGATGATGCGGATGCCGACCTGTTGGCGTCCGAAGTACTCGAGGGTCTGTGCGGCATCGGGGCGAACCTGTTCACTGAAGGTGAGCACCATGGCGGGCCGGAGTCCGCCGGGGAGCTGCTCGGAGTCGATGTCGGCCGACGAGAGCGCCGAGTCCGCGTGGCCGAGCACCAGCGTGCGCCGCCCTGTCTCCGCGAGGCCGGTCACCATGCGCCCGAGCTCTGTGCGCGGTGACGTGACCTCGTCGCCGAACACCATCTCCGGCGCTCCCATCACCCAGGTGCCTGAGATGCCGTCGAACGACACGGCGCTCCACTTCCGCGCGGACGAGAAAGGGATGTACCCCGAGACCGCGAGCGGTGACGCGACCGGATAGGCCACCCGCATCGACCGCGCCGTCGCGTTGGCGTCGGGAGACGCCGCATACCAGGCCAAGGCAGCCGCCGCGTCGTCGGTCAGCTCCGCCGCGGCATCGCCGAGAGAATGCGCCGCATCGAAGCCGATCTCCCCCACCGTGAGTGTGCCCGTCTTGTCGAGGCAGACGACATCCACGCGCGCGAGACCCTCCACCGCCGGCAGCTCGTTCACGAGCACCTGCCTGCGCGCCAGTCTCGACGCGCCGACGGCGAAGGCGATGCTCGTCATGAGCACGAGGCCGAGCGGGATCATCGCCGTCAGGGAGGCGATCGTGTTGACGACGGCCTGCACCCAGGCATCGGTCGAGAACACCCTCGAATACCCACCGAGGACGAGGATCTGGGCGTTCAGTACCAGCAGGCCGACGGGGCCGATGATCCAACTCACCCATTTCAGGACCCGATTGACCGACGTGCGAAGCTCGCTGGAGACCAGGGAGAATCTCTTGGCCTCTCCGGCGAAGTGATTCGCATACGAGTCAGCGCCCACCCGCGTGGCGATGGCCGTCCCCTCCCCGGCGACGACCACGGCGCCGGACAGCGCATCGTCGCCGGGCTGCTTCTCCACGGGGTCCGATTCGCCGGTGAGCATCGACTCGTCGATCTGCAGGCCGCGCGAGGTGAAGACCCGCGCGTCGGCCGGGACCTGCTCGCCCGCTCTGAGCACGAGCACGTCGTCGAGCACCACCTCTCCCGGTGCGATCTCCCGCTCGTCGTCGTCGCGCAGGACCAGTGCGCGCGGAGCGTTCATCAGGGCCAGACGATCCAGAGCCGACTTCGCTCGGAACTCCTGGACGCAGCCGATGATCGCGTTCGCGAAGGCCGCCAGACCGAAGAGAGCGTCCTGCCACCTTCCGACCAGGAACAGCACGAAGAAGCAGGCGAACACGATGCCGTTGAAGAGGGTGAAGACGTTCGCGCGCACGATGCTCCACGCGCTGCGACTGGTGTCCGCGACGAACGCGTTCGTCTTGCCCGCGGCCACCCGCTCCGCGACCTCGGTTTCGGAAAGGCCGGCCGGGCGTGCAGAAGCAGTGGTGTCCACAGACCTCAATATAGACGCGAAGAGGCCCACCTCCCCTTGTTTCCAAGGGGAGGCGGGCCTCATTCCTGTGACAGCGACCTGGTGGAGCTGGGGGGAATCGAACCCCCGTCCAACGCTGAGTCTCCACGCCTTCTCCGGGCGCAGTCTGTGAAGACGTTCTGCTCGGCTCCGACCTTTGTCACAGACACCTAAGTCGACGAGCCCAGCCTGGGAAGAGTCCCACGTGACGTCCAGACGCCATCACGCAGCAAGATTCCTAGATGACGCCAGGATCCGTATCGGAATCACATACGGCCTGACGGACTATCGGGCTCGCTTATGCAGCGAGGGCGAAGTCGTTGCGCTTGGTTTCGGCAACTATTTTTTTGCAGAGAGCGTTTACGAGATAACTCTGCATCCTCGGCCCGCTTCTCGTGGATTCACAGGCGCTGTCGAAACCGATCAGCCCCGTGGTCCTTCTCTCGAAGGAGCCGCTGTCACACTGTGGAATTACCATCTCGGGCGGCGACCACCCGAGCATCACAGACTACAACGTTCTCCGCCGCTGCGCCATTCCCCTGTGGCACCGAGGGCTGGCGTAGAGTCGCCCCATGAGCAGCGAAGTCACCGTCACCGTCCGCGGCGAGCACGAGGCGCGAGTGGCGCCCGAGCGCGCCACCGTCAACGTGAGCGTTCGCACCGACGGCTCCGAACGAACCGACGTCGTCGAGAGCGCACTGCGGCTCGCAGACCCTGTGCGCCGCAGCATCAGCGATCGATCGGATGCCGGCACCGTGGTCGACTGGTCGAGCAAGCGCATCTCCGTTCGGGCCGAACGTCCCTGGAGCAGCGAGGGCACAAGGCTCGATCCCGTGTACTACGCGAGCATCGACTTCACGGCGACGTTCGCCGAGGCCTCGGAGCTCTCCCTCTGGGTCTCCGACGTGTCAGCCTGGGACGGCGTCGAGGTCGGCTGGGTGGACTGGCATCTGACCCCGGAGACGCGCACGCAGGTGGAACGTGATGTCGCCGCATCGGCCGTCGGCGTGGCTGTCACCCGCGCCGAGGCCTACGCCGGAGCGCTCGGCCTGGATGAGGTCACCCCGCTGGAGATCGCTGACGTCGGTCTCATCTCCAGCGGGCAACCCGCGCCCGGTGCTCCGATGCTCAGGGCCCGAGGAGCCGCGGCCTTCGCCGCCGACTCCGCACCCGCCATGGAGTATGAGCCGGAGGAGATCGTGATCTCCGCCACCGTCGAGGCCAGATTCCTCGCCCGCTGACCGATCAGATCTGTGCGACGAAGGGCGCGAGCTCCGCAGCCAAGCGCTCCGAGACACGCGCATGCACGGCCGTGCCGTCCTCGCGGTGCTCCACGGAGAGCAGCATGCCCGACTCGTGGATCGATGCGACGAGGTCGCCACGATCGTACGGAATCACCGCTTCCACCTCGACCGCGGGCTTCGGCAACGCTGCTTCGACCGCTGCCCGCAACTCTGCGATCCCCTCGCCCGACCTCGACGACACGAAGTGAGCGTGAGGTTGCAGGCCACGGAGGACGAGACGTTCATCCTCCGTGATCAGGTCGGCCTTGTTGAAGACGACGATCTCCGGCAGGTCTCTGACGCCCACGTCGCCGAGGACGTCACGCACCGTCTGCAGCTGCCCCGCAGGATCGGGGTGCGAGCCGTCGACCACGTGGAGCACGACGTCGGCCTCGCCGACCTCCTCCAGAGTCGAGCGGAACGCTTCGACGAGCTGATGGGGGAGATTGCGGACGAACCCGACCGTATCGGTCAGCGTGTAGACACGGCCGTCTTCGGTCTCCGTCCTGCGGACGGTGGCGTCCAGCGTCGCGAACAGCGCGTTCTCGACCAGGACGCCGGCGCTCGTGAGAGCGTTGAGGAGACTGGACTTGCCGGCGTTCGTGTATCCGGCGATGGCGACGGACGGAATGGTATTGCGCTTGCGCTCGGCGCGCTTGGCATCCCTGGCGGGACCGAAGTCACGGATCTGTCGTCTGAGCAGCGCCATCTTGGTGCGGATGCGTCGACGATCGAGCTCGATCTTCGTCTCACCAGGACCGCGTGAGCCCATACCGGCACCGCCCGCGCCCACCTGGCCGCCGGCCTGACGGCTCATCGAGTCGCCCCACCCACGCAGGCGTGGGAGCAGGTACTCGAGCTGAGCGAGCTCGACCTGAGCCTTGCCCTCACGGCTCTTCGCGTGCTGGCTGAAGATGTCGAGGATCACCGTCGTGCGGTCGATCACCTTGACCTTCACGACGTCTTCGAGCGCACGCCGCTGACTGGGCGCGAGTTCGGTGTCGGCGATGACCGTGTCGGCTCCGACCGCGGCGACGATGTCCTTGAGCTCCTGCGCCTTGCCCCTACCGAGATAGGTTGCGGCATCAGGGTGCGGACGACGCTGCAGCACGCCGTCGAGCACGACGGCGCCGGCCGTCTCGGCGAGGGCGGCGAGTTCTCGAAGGGAGTTCTCCGCGTCCTCCTGGGCTCCCTGGGGGTAGACACCCACGAGGACGACGTTCTCGAGCCGCAACTGCCGGTACTCGACCTCGGTGACGTCCTCGAGTTCCGTCGAGAGGCCTCCGACGCGCCGAAGCGCGTGACGATCCTCCAGATCCCACTGAGCGCCATCCGTGCTCCCGTGCGATGCGGTCGATTCATCCTGCAGCGCCTGCGCGGCGCCGAACCTGCGGACGTCCGAGCGCTTCTCTGCGTTCGCGAGCACACGATCGACCGTCTGGTCGTCGGTGGAGGGGGTGGTGGTCTCCGTCATCCGTTCCTTGTCTCTGGGTTTCGTTGCGAGCCTTAACCTTAGCCCGCGCTGTCCGGTACGCTCACCGTATGGGGTCAGATCACTACTTCACTGCGGCCCCGGCAAGCCCCGAGAACCTTCGGCGGATCCGCGTCTCGCTCGCGGGTCGAGAGCTGGAGGTCACCACCGCCGGTGGTGTGTTCAGTCCAGACCGTCTCGACGCCGGCACTGCAGTGCTCCTCGCCAACATGCCCCCGGTTCCGCCGGGCGGCGATCTTCTCGACCTCGGCAGCGGCTGGGGTCCGGTGACGCTGTCGATGGCGCTGTCAGCTCCCCACGCGACGGTCTGGGCCGTCGACGTCAATGAGCGGGCCCTCGACCTCGTGCGTCGCAACGCGGCAGCTCTCGGGCTCACCAATGTCAACGCATCACTCCCCGAGGATGTTCCCGAGCACGTGTCGTTCCGCACGATTCGCTCGAATCCTCCGATCCGCGTCGGCAAGAACGAGCTCCATGGGCTTCTCGAGCGGTGGATCCCGCGCCTCGACGAGCGCAGCGATGCCTGGCTCGTGGTGCAGCGCAACCTCGGCGCCGATTCCCTGCAGCGCTGGATCGGATCGACCTTCCACCCCGGCTACAGCGTGTTCCGAACCGCCACGGGCAAGGGCTACCGCATCCTCAAGGTGCGAAAGCACGGAAACCCGCCGACGGAGCCGATTCTCCTCAGCTGAGCAGACCGGGCTGAGCGGAGCGATACCCACGCCATCCGCTCGAGCTGCCGATCGACCGCTCAGACGAGGTCGACCTCACCCTGGAACACGAGTTGCGCCGGACCCGACAGGGCGACGTGCTCGCCGTCCTCCGCGGGGAACATGCGTACCCCCAGCGTGCCTCCCGGCACCTCGACCTGCCAGTTGCTCGGAGCGTTCGCTCCTGCCCAGTGTCGAACCGCGAGTGCTGTCGCGGCGACGCCCGTGCCACAGCTGAGGGTCTCCCCCACGCCACGCTCGAAGACCCGCATGCTCACGTGCCCGATCCCGTCGCGAACGAGCGGCTCGCCGGGAACCACGAACTCGATGTTCGCGCCCTCGGGGAGCAGCGGGTCGAGGCCGGGAGCCCTGTGCAGCTCGAGCGACGCGAGCTCAGCCTCGGACGCGAGGGCTACTACGACATGCGGGTTGCCGACATCGATGCCGAGTCCCGGCCGAGTGACGGACAGGCCGTCGACACGCACCAGCGGGTCATCCCCGGAGAGCTTCCAGCGCCCGAGATCGACCTGGTAGCCGGTCGCGCTGCGTGTGACGTCGCGCACACCCGCCCGTGTTCCGATCGGCAGTGTGGAGCCGGGTTCGATCGTCGCGAGGCCCGAGCGCACGAGGTAGTGCGCGAAGACGCGAACGCCGTTCCCGCACATCTCGGCGATCGATCCGTCTGCATTGCGGTAGTCCATGAACCACTCCGCCTGCGGCTCCTCCTCGAGCGCCGCCGCGCCCTCGGAGATGGCCGAGGACTTCACGACGCGAAGGATTCCATCCGCGCCGATACCGAAGTGCCGGTCGCACAGCACAGCGACCTGCTCGACGGTGAGGTCAAGCTCGGCATCCGGATCGGCGATGATGATGAAATCGTTGCCCGTGCCGTGCCCCTTGGTGAATGCGACCATAGTCCCAGTCTAGGGATCGTGAGACGCAGCCCCGTCACGCCTGTCCGTCGCGAGCGACCCGATAGCGCCCGCAGAGGAAGTTGCGATTGCGCGCCACCTCCAGCAGCTCGAGGTCGAGCCTGCGCGGAAGCAAGGGAGCTCCGGAACCGAGCGTGACGGGGGCATACTGCACCCAGACCTCGTCGAGCACCCCGGCGTCGGCGAACTGGCCGGCCAGGTCTCCCCCGCCCACGACCCAGAGGTCCTTGCCGCCTGCAGCCTCCACCATCCGGGAATGCACGGTCCGGACGTCGTCCTGAGTCAGCCGCACATCGGCACCCGCGGGAAGATCGAGTTCACGGTGCGTGAACACCCACGTGGGCTGGGTGTACCCCCAGCGCCCCTCTTCGTGGCGCATCACCCATTCATACGTCGACGAGCCCATGGCCAGCGCCCCGATGTTCCGCTCGAAACCCGTGTAGGCCATCGGTCCGTCTTGGTCGACGTCCTGCGTGAGCAGCCAGTCCAGCGAATGCTCGTCGGTGGCGATGAATCCGTCGAGGCTGGATGAGGTGTAGAAGTGAGTCGTCATCCATCGAGCGTCCCAGGGACCACCGACATCCGGGATCGCCGATGTCGACGGCCACCGACATGGCGGGTCAGGAGACGAGGACCGCAGCGGCCTCGGCGGGTGCATCCCACCATTCGAGCTCGGGGTACCGCTTGAACCAGGACACCTGACGACGAGCGTAGCGTCGCGTGAGCGCCTGGGTGTGCGCGATGGCTTCGTCTTGGGTGAGGCGTCCGTCGAGCTGAGACAGTGCCTGCGCGTAGCCGATGGCACGCGGCGCTGTTCCTCCACGTTCGAGCCCACGGGAACGGAGCTCGGCGACCTCGTCCAGCAGGCCGTCAGCCCACATGCGCTCGACCCTGGCGTCGAGGCGCTCCACCAGTGCGGGGCGATCGACGCGCAACCCGATCAGGCGCGACTGCGGGTGCCAGAGCACGGGTGCGTCGGGGAGCGCAGCACCGTGGGTGGCGCTCCCCTGCTCGAGCACCTCAAGAGCGCGGATGACGCGACGCGGATTGCGCGGATCGACGCGGTCGGCCGCTTCGGGGTCCAGGCCGCGAAGCCGCTCGAGCATGGTCGCGGCCCCCAGCGTCTCGAACTCCTGTTCCAGGCGCTCGCGCAGCGCGGCGTCTCGCGGCGGGAAGCGGAAGTCGTAGACGACGCTCGACACGTACAGGCCGGAACCTCCGACGAGGATCGCGTCTCCTCCGCGCCGGTGTATGTCCTCGACCACGGCGCGCGCCCGGGGCTGGTACCAGGCGACGGCCGCATCCTCATCGACATCCAGAACGTCGAAGAGGTGATGCGGAATTCCGCGTCGTTCCGCCGACGACACCTTCGCGGTGCCGATGTCCATCCCGCGGTAGAGCTGCATGGCGTCGGCGTTCACGATCTCGGCCTGATTCCCTCTGGCCCGCAGTGCTTCAGCCAGCTCTATCGCGAGGTCGCTCTTCCCGGTGCCCGTCGCGCCGACGATCGCCCAGAGGCGTGGTCCGGTCACACTCCGACGCGCAGTGTCGGCAAGCCGAGCGACACGGCCTTCTTCTCACCGCTGGCGCTCGGTGCAGGAACCGCGCACGACTCGGACTGCGACCGATCCCACGCGTCACCGCCGCGGGTGCGACGGATCTTGAGAGGCGCTCCCGTCGGATCGTCCGCCAGGAGGTGGAACGGGGCTCCATGCGTCACCGTCACGGTGACGACATCTCCTGGACGAGGAAGGTCGGACCCCGGCGTCACCTCGAAGTGGACAAGCCTGTTGTCCTCCGCGCGGCCCGTGAGCCGGTGGGTCTCGGTGTCCTTCTTGCCCTCTCCTGTGGAGACGAGAACCTCGATCTCCCGACCCACCTGCTTCTGGTTCTCCTCCAGCGAGATGCGCTCCTGAAGGGCGATCAGACGGTTGTAACGCGCCTGGACGATCTCCTTGGGGACCTGGTCCTCCATGGTCGCTGCGGGTGTGCCCTCGCGGATCGAGTACTGGAAGGTGAAGGCGCTGGAGAAACGAGCCTGCTCGACCACACGCATGGTGTCTTCGAAGTCCTCCTCGGTCTCCCCGGGGAAGCCGACGATGATGTCGGTGGTGATCGCGGCGTTCGGGATGCGAGCACGAACTCGATCGAGGATTCCGAGGAACCGCTCGCTGCGGTAGGAACGCCGCATCGCCTTGAGGATGCGGTCGCTCCCCGACTGCAGCGGCATGTGCAGCTGCGGCATCACATTCGACGTTTCGGCCATGGCGTCGATCACATCGTCCGTGAAGGCTGCGGGGTGCGGGCTCGTGAACCGGATGCGCTCGAGACCTTCGATCTCACCGGCCGCGCGCAGCAGCTTGCCGAAAGCCTGTCGATCACCGAACTCCACACCGTAGGAGTTCACGTTCTGCCCGAGGAGCGTCACCTCGATCGCACCGTCGTCGACCAGAAGACGGATCTCGTTCAGGATGTCGCCGGGACGGCGATCCTTCTCCTTGCCCCGCAGACTCGGCACGATGCAGAACGTGCAGGTGTTATTGCAGCCGACCGAGATCGACACCCAACCGCTGTGAGCCGAGTCTCGCTTCGTGGGCAACGTGGAGGGGAACACTTCGAGCGACTCGAGGATCTCGAGTTCAGCGTCACCGTTGTGGCGCGCGCGCTCGAGCAATCCGGGAAGGGAGCCCATGTTGTGAGTGCCGAACACGACGTCCACCCACGGCGCCTTGTCGAGCACAGCCTGCTTGTCCATCTGCGCGAGGCAGCCGCCGACGGCGATCTGCATCCCGTCCTTACGCCGCTTGACGGATGCGAGGTGTCCGAGCGTGCCGTAGAGCTTGCCCGCGGCGTTGTCGCGGACCGCGCAGGTGTTGATGATCACCACGTCGGCTTCTGCACCGTCGAGTGCTCGGACATAGCCGGCGCTCTCCAAGGAACCCGAGAGTCTCTCGGAGTCGTGCACGTTCATCTGGCACCCGAAGGTGCGCACTTCATACGATCGCTGTCGTCCGTCGGCGTCGACGGCTGCCGACGACGCGCCGATGATCGTCGGTTCGCTGCGCGGGATAGTCATGATCACCCCATTGTACGAGCCGTTTCCTGGCCGAAGCGGCGTCGTCGGCTCAGTCGGAATCGACGAACCGCACCCCCGAGGTCGCCCCGCCGAAGGAGGCCTCACGGAGAGCGGCTTTCGCTGCCTTCATCGAGACAGCTCCGTTATATCCACGACGCGAGAGCTGACCCACCAGACGGCGAAGTGCTGCGTCGGGATCGAGCCGACTCATCGACCGCGCCTTGGTCCGAGCGAACTCCAACGCGCGTTCATCATCGTCGTCCGGAAGCTCGTCGAGCGCAGTCTCGATGACGTCACGGGGAATCCCGCGCTGCGAGAGTGAGCGAGACAGGGCGACTCTCCCCTGCCCCTTCCGCTCCACCCCCGATCGCACGAGCACGCCGGCGAGAGCGGCATCGTCGAGGTAGCCACGACGGCAGAAATCTTCGATCACATCGCTGATCGTCTCGCTGTCGAGTCCGACCCCCCTCAACACCTGCCGGGCTTCCGCGATCGACAACGACCGTGCTCGCAGCTTCCTTACGAGCGACTCCTCCGCCGTGGCGCGGGTCTCCTCGGGCGACGGCTCGTCCTGAGAGGAGCCCTCTCCCTCCGTCGCGTCGATCGCGCGGAGACGCGGAGCGGACTGCGAGGGGTGAGCGTGTGAGTCGCCGGAGCGATTCCTGCGCCCACGAGCCGGGTGACGGTTGCTGGGAGTTCCCGCGTCGGCGTCGACGACCGACGCACGTCCAGCGGGCGGATGATCCCAGGTCGTCCGCCAGGTAGCCGCGCCGTCACCGCTCGGCGACGTTGTACTGCCATCCTCCGAGGCCTGTGAGGAAGGCGTCTGGCGAGAACTCTTCGACGATCCGCCGAAGAGGGGGATGATGGGGGCGATCCGGTCCGGATCGCCCCCACGCGAGTCGTTCATCAGGCCGGACGACGCTCAGCGAGCTCGTCGGCTGCTGCCGGGACACCAGCCGGACCGCCGATGCCGAGCTTCTGCTTGATCTGCGTCTCGATCGCCAGGGCGATGTCGGGGTTGTTGAGCAGGAACGTGCGAGCGTTCTCCTTGCCCTGACCCAGCTGATCACCGTCATAGGTGTACCAGGAACCCGACTTCTTGACGATCGCATGCTCGACGCCGAAATCGATCAGGCTTCCCTCACGGGAGATGCCGACACCGTAGAGGATGTCGAACTCCGCCTGCTTGAACGGCGGCGCCATCTTGTTCTTCACGACCTTGACCCTGGTGCGGTTACCCACGGCGTCGGTTCCGTCCTTCAGCGTCTCGATACGGCGGATGTCCATGCGGACCGAGGCGTAGAACTTCAGAGCCTTACCACCAGCGGTGGTCTCGGGGGAACCGAAGAAGACACCGATCTTCTCGCGCAGCTGGTTGATGAAGATCATGGTGGTGTTGGTCTGGTTCAGACCACCGGTGAGCTTACGAAGGGCCTGCGACATGAGTCGCGCCTGCAGACCCACGTGCGAATCGCCCATCTCGCCCTCGATCTCGGCACGCGGGACGAGCGCTGCAACGGAGTCGATCACGATGAGGTCGATCGCTCCCGAGCGCACCAGCATGTCGGCGATCTCGAGCGCCTGCTCTCCGGTGTCGGGCTGCGACACCAGCAGCGCATCGATGTCGACGCCCAGCTTGGCGGCATAGTCGGGGTCGAGCGCGTGCTCCGCGTCGATGAAGGCCGCGATGCCGCCAGCGCGCTGGGCGTTGGCGATCGCGTGCAGGGTGAGAGTCGTCTTACCCGAGGATTCCGGTCCGTAGATCTCTACGATTCGACCACGCGGCAGTCCTCCGACGCCGAGGGCGACATCGAGGGCGATGGAGCCGGTGGGAATGACGGCCACGGGTGCCCGCTCATCGCTGCCCAGTCGCATAACCGAGCCCTTTCCGAACTGGCGGTCGATCTGGGCGAGGGCGGTCTCGAGGGACTTCTCGCGGTCGGCGGGTGATGGCATGATGTGCTCCTTCTGCGCGCGTGATGCCGCCTGTAGGCTGTCGCGGCGCTCCCGGTTGGGAGCAACTCTCCGACAAGGCGTAATGGCTCTTCGGCTTGTTCTCCACCGTAGGAGAGACCACCGACATCAGTGCGACGGTCTCACATACGGTGCAGAACAGATTCTCTGAACCACTTGTGCAGAAGACTACGCCCACTTCGAACGGATCTTCGACGACACGCCGAAATCCACGGGCCCGTTTCCGTACTTCCCAGAGATCATCTCGCCGGTCAGCGCCCTCGTGGCTCCTGGCGTCCGACCCCGTGACGTCGTTCCTCGGGAACATCCATCTCCGCGCACAACGCCAACCAGATATCGCGCGGCGGGGTTCCGTCTGCCAGCGCCTCGACCGCCGTGCGGCCACCGACTCCGCTCAGACCGAGATCGTTCACCAGGGACGAAGCCCGCGCCTGGAACTCTGTGTCCACCGCGCGAAGAAACTCGCTACGACGCATCGCCACCCCGCTCGGGGATCAGTGCAGCGAGAGCTGGGGCTCGACCGAGGCCACCAGATCGTCGGGGACGACATCCGGGAAGACCTGGATGCCTTCGAGCACCGAGATACGGTCGCCCACCTCGCGCATGATCGTCGAGATCGGAACATCGAGAGCGTCCGCGACAGAGGCGAGGATCTCACTCGAAGCCTCTTTCTGGCCGCGCTCCACCTCGCTGAGGTAGCCGAGGGCGACAGAGGCCTTACTGGCAACCTGCCGGAGCGTACGCCCCTTCTGCAGGCGGAAGTCCCTCAGCACATCGCCGATTTCCTGTCGTACAAGAATCATCGGAACCTCCTCCCCATGTGTTCGCTCGAGGTTGCCCCCGATGAGACAGCCAGTCTAGTACCCCTGGCGTGCACAGAATCTACTCCTGCACTCTGTGGTTTACGTGTGAGCACATCAGACATAACCAGCCGGGGGCTGCAGCTATTCCGCGAGCAGGAAGTGCAGCTCTTCCAGTGCGGCGGCCACGGTCTGCGCACGGATCGATTCCCGATCCCCGGCGAAGTGGAAGGCCGTGGTGCGAGATGCTGCGGGTGTCACCACCCCGATGTGCACGGTGCCGACGGGCTGCCCGTCCGGGGACTCCGGTCCGGCGATCCCGGTCGTGGACACCCCGACGTCGGCAGCCTCGCCGTCGACACCGACGACGCTCCTGACGCCGTCCGCCATCTCCAGGGCGACCTGAGGATGCACCGGCCCGTGTCTCGCCAGCAGCTCCTCGTCGACGCCCAGCACGGATGCCTTGACCGGCGTCGCGTACGCCACCACTCCTCCGAGCAGCGCAGCGGACGCCCCGGGGACCGCCACGATCTCAGCGCACAGAGCTCCACCTGTCAACGACTCGGCCACTCCGAGCTTCCACCCGCGTCGCCCCAGCGCCGAGAGTACCTCGGCAGCCACACGACTCATGGCTTCCGGCGCGACCCGCGCACCTGCGCCACGATGTAGTCGATGCCGCTCGCGACCGTCAGCACCAGCACGATGAGCATGAGGATGAACGTGATCAGCGTCCAGGCATCGAGACCGATGACGTAATGCAACGGGAGAAGAGCCCATCCGAGCGCGACACCTTGGAAGGCGGTCTTGATCTTGCCCATCCACGCCGCGGCCACGACATGCTCGCTGGCCACCATGAGCCGGTGGATGGTGATGCCCCACTCGCGCACGAGGATGATCGCGACGATCCACCAGCTGACCTCATCCAGAATGGCGAGTCCGATGAACCCCGCGCCGGTGAGCATCTTGTCGGCGATGGGATCCCAGAGCTTGCCGAAGTCGCTGACGATGTCGTACTTGCGTGCGAGGTAGCCGTCGACCCAGTCCGTCGAGATCCCGACGATGAAGATCACTCCCGCAGCCCACCGGAGACCCGGGTCGGAGAGCCCGTAGGTACCGCCCAGCAGAAGCAGGACGAAGAACACGACGGCCAGCGGGATGCGAGCGACCGTGATGGCGTTGGGGAGCTGCCGTGGGATCGCCATCAGTCGCGCCCCGTCAGGCCCCAGGCGTCTTCGTCGCCCTCGGCCTCCACCTCGGGAAGACCCTCGTACTGAGCCGCGATCGGATCGTGAGCCTGCGGCAACGGCGGTACCGGCGGAGCCGCAGGAGCGGCCGACGCCGCAGGGGCCGCCGGGACGTCCTCGCCGCGCAGCTTGGCCATCACCTGCGGGAGCTGCTCGGCGGTGGCGAGCACGTCACGCGCCTTCGACCCCTCGGAGGGGCCGACGATCTCGCGCGACTCGAGGAGATCCATGAGACGACCGGCCTTCGCGAACCCGACACGGAGCTTGCGCTGGAGCATCGACGTCGATCCGAACTGCGAGGAGACGATGAGCTCGGCGGCCGCGAGCAGCAGCTCCAGGTCATCTCCGATGTCCTCGTCGACCTCCTTCTTCTTCGACGGCTCCATCGCCTCCTGTACGTCCGGACGGTAGTCAGGGCGAGCCTGACGGGTCACGTGCTTGACGACCGCGTCGATCTCCTTCTCATCGACCCACGCACCCTGCAGGCGGAAAGGCTTCGATGAGCCCATCGGCGAGAAGAGCGCGTCACCCTGACCGATGAGCTTGTCAGCGCCGGGACTGTCGAGGATGACACGGCTGTCCGTGACGCTCGTGACGGCGAAGGCCAGTCGCGAAGGGACGTTGGCCTTGATCAGACCCGTCACGACGTCGACGCTCGGACGCTGCGTGGCGAGCACCAGGTGGATGCCGGACGCACGTGCGAGCTGGGTGATCCGGACGATCGAGTCCTCCACGTCGCGAGGAGCGACCATCATGAGGTCGGCGAGCTCGTCGACGACGACCAGCAGATACGGGTAGGGCTTCAGCACGCGCTCGCTGCCCGGGGGCAACTCGACCTCGCCCGCGCGGACGGCCCGGTTGAAGTCGTCGATGTGCCGGAAGCCGAACGATGCGAGATCGTCGTACCGCATGTCCATCTCCTTCACGACCCACTGCAGCGCTTCAGCCGCCTTCTTCGGGTTCGTGATGATGGGCGTGATCAGATGCGGGACGCCGGCATAGCTGGTGAGCTCCACACGCTTCGGGTCGATCAGCACCATGCGCACGTCGGCCGGACGAGCACGCATCAGCAGGCTCGTGATCATGGAGTTCACGAAGCTCGACTTACCGGAGCCCGTGGATCCGGCCACGAGGAGGTGGGGCATCTTGGCGAGGTTCGCGATGACGATGTTGCCCCCGACGTCTTTTCCGACGCCGATCGTCATGGGGTGCGTGCTCTTCTGCGCAGCGGGCGAGCGCAGCACATCGCCGAGTGCCACCATCTCCTTGTCGGCGTTCGGGATCTCGATGCCGATCGCGCTCTTGCCCGGGATCGGCGAGAGGATGCGCACATCGTTCGACGCCACCGCATAGGCGAAGTTGTTGCTCAGCTGCAGGATCTTCTCGACCTTGACGCCGTGGCCCACCTCGACCTCGTACTGCGTGACCGTCGGGCCACGCGAGAACCCGGTCACCTTGGCGTCGACCTTGAACTGCGACAGCACGCTGGTGATCTGCTCGATCACCTTGTCGGTCGCCTCGGAGCGCATGACCGGCGGCGGGCCTTCGACCAGGAGCCCGGGAGAGGGCAGGATGTAGGGCGTGACCGGCGCCTGCGGACCGCGGTCACCAGGACCATCGGTGCCGAAGCCGTCGAGACCGGGGAGTTCCGGCACCTCTCCTGTCTCGGACGAGTCGTCGAGCAGGGCCGTGGTCTGCTGCTCGGCGAGGGAATCGGCGACCGACCTGACCTCGGACAGCACCTCGGTAGCGGCGTCGTAGGGGTTCTCGACGACGACGGCCTGGTCATAGGCCGGCGTGGGTTCGGATGTCGTCAGCAGCGCGGTGATGTCGTCGGAGTCGAGCGTGCCCTCATCGGGGTCTTCTTCGCGGCCGGTCTTGTTACGGCGCCACCACGGCAGCACGTCGGGGTCATCGGTCTTGTCCGCGTCGTCGATCTCCGCGGCGTCCTTCGCCGGCTTCTCCGGGCGTTCCGCGTCGAACATCCACGCGTAAAGGTCGCCGAGACGGGCGCCGACGCGATTCGGCGGCGTCTTCGTGAGGATCAGGATGCTGAGCGCCGCGAGCAGCGAGAGCACGATGTACGCCGGGATGTCGGTGAGATACGTGAGCGGCTGTCCTACCAGCCAGCCCAGCAGACCGCCCGACTCGCTGAGCGCCGGCATCCCCTGGTTCGGATGCGGGCGGGGCCCCGCGACATGGAACATCCCCGCGAGCGCGAGGACGAACATGCCGAAGCCGATCCCGATGCGACCGTTGTCATGGACCGAGGACGGGTGCCGGAACAGCCACCCCGCGAGCAGCAAGAGCAGCACGGGCATGATGAACGCCACGCGCCCGACGAAGAGGCCCACCGAGTACGCGCTGATGTTCGCCGCGACCTCGTTGCCGATGAAGAACCACTCGTTGACCGCACCGAGCACGGCGAGGAGCACGAGGAACAGGGGAAAGCCGTCGCGACGGTCGTCCTTTTCGAGCGTCTCAGGGCCGAAGGCGCGGAAGAGTCCACCGACGCCGTGCGCCAGCCCGACCCAGGCGCGGACGGCGATAGGAGGCTTGTCGGCCTCGTCGATGTACTTCTTGGGAGCCGGCTGGGCCTTGCGTGCGGGCGGGGCCTTGGGAGCCGTCTGCCGCTTGGGGCGCGACGGTGCGCTGGTCGACGCGCGCTCTGTCTTCGTGGTACTCCTGGCCATGCTCTCACGTTACGTCCAACAAGCGACATCGCCCCGTAATGACGCGGCTTTCCACGGATCGGAGAGAGCCTTGCCTACGCCGTTCTCCGCGCCATCGTGTCTCGTGTCGCCCCCTCACCCACTACGGTGAACCCTTCCGCCCGATACAGATTGCGTGCGAAGTTGTCCCGCTCCACGCTCAGGCTGATCCTGGCATGACCCCGCGAACCGGCGAGCTGCACGACGCCACGCAGCAACGAGCGCCCGACGCCCCGCGCACGCCAGAGCGGATGCACTCCGATGATCAGCTCGGGGACGGCCACACCGACGAAGCCGAACCCCGGCTCGTTCTGCGGAAGCACGCGATACCAGGCGGCACCGACCGGAACCGCATCGTCACCCATCGCGATGAGGCCGTCGTCGGACATCCGCATCCACCCTGCGAGGTAACGCCGATGGTCGGGTGAGGTCAGCACCTCGTGCCTCGGACGCACTCCCCCGGCCCGCCAGTTCGCCGCCTCGACGAGCATGTCGCCGAGGAACACCGCGTCCGTCTGCGATGCCCTGCGAAGCGAGAGGCCCCTGTGCATGTCGCGAGCATAGGCCGACGGTGTTACGTCGGCGTGACGGCTACCCGTGAGTGAGGGACGACCCCACCGAGGTCACGCCTCGATCACGAGCGGCACGATCATGGGGCGGCGACGCAGCCGCTGGTTCACCCAGCGACCGATGGTGCGCCGCACCACCTGCGACAGCGCGTGGGTGTCGCGGACACCGTTGCCCGACGCTTCCTTGAGCGCAGCCACGATCTTGGGCGTGACGTCGTCGAACACGGAGTCATCCTCGGCGACGCCGCGCGCGTGGATCTCCGGGCCCGAGATGATGCGGCCGGTCGTCGCGTCCACCACGACGATGACCGAGATGAAGCCCTCTTCGCCGAGGATTCGACGGTCCTTGAGATCGGCATCGGTGATCTCGCCCACCGTGGACCCGTCGACGTAGACGAAGCCGAGATCGAGCTGCCCCGCGACAGTCGCGACGCCGTCCTTGAGGTCGATCACGGTGCCGTTCGAGGCGATGATCGTGTTGTCCTCCGGCACCCCGGTGTCCTGCGCGAGCTTCGCGTTGGCGATGAGATGACGGTACTCGCCATGGACAGGAAGCACGTTCTTCGGCTTCAGGATGTTGTAGCAGTAGATGAGCTCGCCGGCGGCGGCGTGTCCGGACACGTGCACCTTGGCGTTCGCCTTGTGCACGACGTTGGCGCCCAGCTTGGTCAAGCCGTCGATCACGCGGTACACGGCGTTCTCGTTGCCCGGGATGAGGCTGGACGCGAGGATGACGGTGTCGCCCTCGCTGATCTCGATCGCGTGGTCCATGTTCGCCATCCGGCTGAGCACGGCCATCGGCTCACCCTGCGAGCCCGTCGACATGTAGACGATCTGCTCGTCGGGGAGGTCGCGCGCCTTCTTGAAATCGATGAGGACGCCGTCCGGCACCTTCAAGTAGCCGAGCTGCTCCGCGATCGTCATGTTGCGCACCATGCTGCGACCGAGGAACGCGACACGACGCCCGTTGGCGTGTGCGGCATCGATCACCTGCTGCACACGGTGGACATGGCTGGAGAAGCTGGCCACTATCACTCGACGCGGTGCCTTCGCGATCACCTGATCGAGCACGGGGCCGATGGAGCGTTCCGTCGGAGTGAAGCCGGGGACGTCTGCGTTGGTCGAGTCGACGAGGAACAGGTCCACACCCTCTTCACCGAGGCGGGCGAACGCGCGCAGGTCGGTGATCCGGCCGTCGAGCGGCAGCTGGTCCATCTTGAAGTCGCCCGTCGCGAGAACCATGCCGGCGGGGGTGCGGATGGCCACGGCCAGTGCGTCGGGGATGGAGTGGTTGACCGCGACGAACTCCAGGTCGAACGGACCGACCCGCTCCTCCTGGCCCTCCTTCACCGTGAGGGTGAAGGCCTTGATGCGATGCTCCTTGAGCTTCGCCTCGACGAGCGCAAGGGTGAGCCCGGAACCGATCAGGGGGATGTCGCTCTTCAGACGCAGGAGGTAGGGCACCGCGCCGATGTGATCCTCATGACCGTGCGTGAGCACCACGCCGACGATGTCGTCGAGGCGGTCGCGGATCGGCTCGAAGTCCGGGAGGATCAGGTCGACGCCCGGCTGGTGCTCCTCGGGGAAGAGCACGCCGCAGTCGACGATCAGGATCTTCCCGTCGTACTCGAACATGGTCATGTTGCGACCGATCTCGCCGAGCCCGCCGATCGGGATGACCCGCAGCGTCCCTTCGTCGAGAGCGGTCGGTTCTACCAGGGGAATGGACATGCTGTCTCCTCAGTCGGACACTCCGCGCGTCCGTTCGTTCATGGCGACGCGGCTCAGCGCGTCGTGCCGTGCACCTTCGGCAGGGCGCCGCCCGCAGCCGCATTGCGGTCGGGACGGAAGTTCGAGAAGTCGGCACCGGGGACGTTCTGGACGAGGTCCAGCTCATCCTCGATGAGCGCGGCCTCCCATTCCTCGGGACCGACCAGGGGAAGCCGCACGCGCGGGCTCGAGATACGACCGAGACCGTGCAGGATGTACTTGGCTGCCACGGTCCCGGGGACGTGCGTCATGACAGCGCGGACGAGCGGCTCGAGGCGCTTGTGCTCCGCTGTGGCCGTGGCGAGGTCTCCCGCGTTCACCGCGTCGATGATCGTCCGGTACGGAGCGGCGGCCACGTTGGCGGTTACGCCGATGAGGCCGGTCGCACCGATCGCGAGGTGCGGCAGCACGTTCGCGTCGTCGCCGGAGAAATACATCAGGTCTGTCTGGTTCAGCACCCGGCTCACCTCGGAGAAGTCGCCCTTGGCATCCTTCACGGCGAGGATGTTCGGGTGCTTCGCGAGGCGCAGGATCGTCTCGTACTTGATCGGCACACCGGTGCGTCCGGGGATGTCGTAGAGGATCACCGGGAGGTCGGTCGCGTCGGCGACCAGCCGGAAATGGGTCAGGATGCCCGCCTGCGTCGGCTTGTTGTAGTACGGCGTGACGATCATGATGCCGTCGGCGCCGGCCTTCTCGCTGGCCTTGTAGAGCTCGATCACGTGGGCGGTCTCGTTGGAGCCGCCGCCCGTGATGATCTTGGCCCGCCCCGCGGAGACGGACTTCCCGACCTCGACGAGCTTGAGCTTCTCGGGGTCCGTCAGGGTCGAGGTCTCGCCGGTCGTTCCCGTCACGACGATGCCGTCCGCTCCCGCGGTGATCACGTCATCGATGTGCTTCTCGACAGCGGGCCAGTCGACTTCACCGTCGGCCGTCATCGGAGTGACGAGCGCGACGAGAACCTGTCCGAAGGGGTTGCCCGAGTGCGTCATGCGTCCAGCGTATCGGTTCGACCACTGCTCATGCGGACGGGAGGGCGCGGGCGACATCGGGTCGCCGTGGGTGATGACCGGCGGAGTCCGCCGTACGCTCGAGGGATGGGATGGGTGACACGCGGCACGGAGACCAAGTACGAGAACGCCTGGATCCGTGTACGAGAGGACCGGATCACGGGGCCCTCGGGCGACGAGGGCATCTACGGCGTCGTCTCCATGCAGCATCCGGCTGTGTTCATCGTCGCGATGGACGAAGACGACCGCGTGTGTCTCGTCACGATAGACAGGTACACCGTCGGCATGACCATCGAGGTGCCGGCAGGCGGCAGCGACGGCGAAGATCTGCTCGCGGCGGCCCAGCGTGAGCTCCGCGAGGAGACCGGATTCGAAGCGGCCGACTGGACTTCCCTCGGCGGCATGCAGGCACTGAACGGCATCGCCGAAGCCCCCGAGCACGTCTTCCTCGCCCGCGATCTCCGTCCGATCGGGGGCCCGGACAGCTCGCGGGGCGACTCTGCCGACGCCCAAGCGGAGGAAGGCATCCATGCCGTCTCCTGGGTGCCGTTCGGAGACGTGATCCGGATGATCGCGGACGGAACGATCACGGACGGCGAGACCATCGCCGCCCTCGCGCTGGCAGGGATCCGGCTCGGGAGATTCCGCTGACCCTGCGGGGGGAAGCCTGCCGGCTGCGGGCTCAGACCCGGCCGCGTCGCGCCACGCCGGAGGTGAGCGAGCTGGGCAGGACGCGCGCCACAGCGACGATCACCTTGTAACGCAGCGACGGCACCGACACCGACTTGCCGAGAGCGGCATCGCGAAGACCGATCCGCACGACATCGCGTGCGTTCAGCCACATGATGCCGGGGACGCCCTCCTCGCCGACGGGCAGGCCCATGCGCTCATGGAATGTCGTATGAGTGAAGCCGGGGCACAACGCCGTCACGGTGACGCCGTCACGCCTGTACTCGGCGTTCGCCCAGCGGCTGAAGGCGATGAGCCATGCCTTGCACGCGGAGTAGGTCGACCGCGAGATGAATCCCGCCACCGAGGCGACGTTGATGATACGGCCGCCGCGACCGCGCATCGATTGCAGCGCCGCATGCATGAGACGCATCGACGCCTCAACGTGCAGCCGCAGATGACGGACCTCATCGTCGATGTCGTTGTCGGCGAACTGCAGTGGCAAGCCGAAGCCGGCGTTGTTCACGAGCAGATCGACCGGGTCGGCGTCGTCGCGCAGCCTCTCCGCGACCTTCTCGACTCCGGCCTCTTCCGCCAGGTCGGCGGAGACGATCTCGACCGCCACCCCGTACTCGCTCCGCAGTTCCTCTGCCAGCTTCTCGAGAGCGTCCTCCGACCGCGCGACCAGGATGAGATCGGCCCGACGTCGCGCGAGCTGACGGGCGAACTCGGCACCCAGACCTGCGCTGGCTCCGGTGATCAGTGCGGTGGGCATCAGCGCTCGTATCCGAGGAAGCGATAGCGGACGCCGGTGCGTGAGGTGTGCCACTCCCCCTCGTCGACCAGGCGCCAGCCCGTCTTGTCCGGAGCGTACGCGTCACCGGCGACGTCGAGGTCGAGCTCGGTGACCTCCAGGTGATCGGCATCGCCGATCACCTGTCGGAAGATCTCCGCGCCGCCGATGATCCAGGCCCGGTCGAGTCCGCGGACAGCCTCGGCGACGGTCGCCGCGCGCCGCGCGCCCTCTTCGGACCAGTCCTGCTGCCGGGTCACCACGATGTTGTCGCGACCGGCGAGCGGGCGGAAACGCTCAGGGAGAGAGTCCCAGGTCTTGCGGCCCATCACCACCGGCGCACCGAGGGTGACCTCCTTGAAGTGGGCCATGTCTTCGGGCACATGCCACGGCATCCCGCCCTCGGCGCCGATCACGCCGCCGTGTGCTTCGGCCCAGATCAACCCCACCCACGTCATACCGCGACCGCCGCCCTGATCGGTGCGTGGTGATGGTAGTCCTCCACGATGAAGTCCTCGTACCGGTAGTCGAGGATCGAGTCGGGTTTCCGAGCGAAGCGCAACGTCGGGTACGCATAGGGCTCGCGACTGAGCTGCTCCCGCACCTGCTCGACGTGGTTGTCGTACACGTGGCAGTCGCCTCCCGTCCAGACGAAGTCGCCCGGCTCGAGGCCCACCTGCTGAGCGATCATCAACGTGAGGAGCGCGTAGGAGGCGATGTTGAACGGCACTCCGAGGAACATGTCCGCACTGCGCTGGTACAGCTGGCAGGAGAGCTTGCCGTCGGCGACGTAGAACTGGAACAGAGCGTGGCACGGGGCGAGAGCCATGTCGGGGATGTCGGCGGGGTTCCATGCCGACACGATCAGCCGTCGCGAGTCGGGCGAGCGGCGGATCTGCTCGATCACCTCGGAGAGCTGATCGATGCTTCCTCCGTCGGGCGTCGGCCATGAACGCCACTGCACGCCGTAGACGGGGCCCAGATCGCCGGATTCGTCGGCCCACTCATCCCAGATCGTGACACCGTTCTCCCGAAGCCACCCCACGTTCGAGTCGCCCTGCAGGAACCAGAGCAGCTCGTATGCGATGGACTTGAAGTGCACGCGCTTGGTGGTGATGAGCGGGAAGCCCTTCGACAGGTCGAAGCGGATCTGTCGTCCGAAGACGCTCGTCGTGCCGGTGCCGGTGCGATCGGACTTGTGCGTGCCGCTCTCCAAGACGTCTCGGAGCAGATCTTCATAAGGAGTCGGGACGGCTGCGCTCATGACAGCCACGATACCGCCACCCTCACCTGGACGGGCGGATGAGCTCTGTCAGAGCGTCGCCGTCATCCTCGGAAACATCGGCCCGTGCGTGCCACGGCGAGGCATATCCTCGACGCATGTCACCCGCGCTCGCCCTCGGCGTCGCCGCTGCACTGCTCGTGCTCGCGACCCTGATCGGCGTCGTGCTGCGCGGCCGCGACGGCCGACGACGCGACGGCGGTGCGCTCCGCTTCGATCCGGCGGACGCCGACTCCGCCGAACTCGGTCCCCGCGCCACGCTCGTGCAGTTCAGCACCGAGATGTGCGCGCGATGCCCGCAGGTGCGGAGGATGCTCGACGCATATGCGGCTGAGCACGATGGCCTGCATCACGTGGAGGTGGATCTGACTCACCGGCCCGACCTCTCGGCCCGCTACAAGGTGCTCCAGACACCGACGACCTTCGTCGTGGACGGGTCCGGAGCCGTGCGTGCGCGATTCCATGGCGTCCCCCAGCGGCACGCCCTCACCGAAGCCCTCGCAGCTGTCTAGCCGAAGAACCGGAGCCATCCATGAGCAACCCCGCCGGCATCGACCCTCGAGGCCCTCGCTTCGCCGCAGCGATCACCGCGGTGCTGCTGCTGGTCGCGACCTTCCTCGCCCTGACCGGGATATCCACGGCGCAAGCCGGCTCCGCGTCGTTCGGCTGGTTCGCCTACCAGCCCCTCGCAGATGCCACCGTCGCGCCGACGGGGTGGATGATCTCTTCGGCATCCGTGGCACAGCGCGCCCTCGACCCCGGCTTCCTCCTCACTGTCGCCATCGCCGCACTGTTCCTGTGGGGTGCGGTGTCACCGCGGACGGCCCCCTGGGGCGCGCTCTTCCGCGCGGCGGTGCGACCCCGCCTCTCGCCGCCCACCGAGCTCGAGGACCCGCGTCCACCGAGGTTCTCGCAGGGAGTCGGACTCTTCGTCGTCGGCGTCGGCCTCGTCCTGCACCTCCTCGGTGTTCCGTGGGCGCTGCCGATCGCGACGGCTGCCGCTTTCCTGGCAGCCTTCCTCAACGCGGCATTCGCCTTCTGCCTGGGATGCCAGCTCTACCTCCTCCTGCAGCGAGCGGGACTGATCGGCAGGGCCGCCACCGCGTGAGGTCTGTTCCCCACCGCTCCCCCGCTCGGTAGGCTGGCGACGAGTCGACGCTGCGCCCGCAGTGCCAGAACCGGAGGAATCATGCCTGTGACCAGCGAAGCCGCCACCACCTGGACCGGATCGCTCATGGAAGGGTCCGGCACGGTCGCGTTCTCGTCGTCCAACCTCGGAACGTTCCCGATCAACTGGAAGGCGCGCAGCGAAGGCAGCGACACGACCACGACGCCCGAGGAGCTCATCGCCGCCGCGCACGCGTCGTGCTTCAGCATGGCGCTCTCGCACGCCCTCTCGGAGAACGGCACCCCGCCGGAGCGCGTCAACACCACCGCCTCGGTCACGTTCAAGCCGGGTGTCGGAATCACCGGCAGCCACCTCAACGTCAATGCGACCGTGCCGAACCTGACACCGGAGGCTTTCCAGGAGATCGCGAACGGGGCCAAGACCGGGTGCCCCGTGTCTCAGGCGCTCTCCGGGATCGACATCACTCTGGAGGCGACACTCGCCTGATCACGGCGGAGGGTCGCTCCACGGCACCAGGGTCAGCTTCGCGAGAGCCGGATAGCCTCGCGGATGCTGGCCCTGGCCTCTTTCCGACGGCCCGCCGCGTCCTGCACCACTCCCAGTCGATAGCGCGCCCGCCAGTCGTCATCCGCCGCATCTGCTTCCGCGGTATACCGCTCGATGAGCGGATCGGCGTCTGCGCGAGCGATCCGCCCGCTGGGGGTCAACTCCGTCTCGACCGGAGGCATCCCGCCCTCCGCATCCAGAAGACGTCCCAGCCTGTCGGCGCCGAAGCCGAACATCATCTCCCTGACCAGCGCCCATGCCCCGATCGGTGCCAGCACGAGCAGGGTGACGCCCATGCCGATGGAGATCCCGGTGCCGACCGAGATGAACATCACCGCGAGCCAAATCGCCACAGCGAGATAGACGAGGAGCGCCGCGGCCATCAGCGCGACGCCGATACGCGACATCACGAGCGGATGCCGATGTCGATCATGTGCTCGAGACCGACGAACACTCCGCTGGCGTTCAGCGCGAAAGGCACGGCGAGCCGGATTCCGGGAGCATAGGCGAGCGCGGAGTCCACCGTGTCATGCGTGAAGGTGAGAGACTCGCCCGGGCCGGAGAGGATGACCTCCTGTTTGGCGACGACACCGGGGCGACGCAGCGAGTGGATCGGAACGCTGCCGACCTGCTGCCCCCTTGCCCGCTGATCGGCATGCGGTGCACTGACGGGCCCCTGCTCGGCGCGCGCAGTCGCGATCAGCTCTGCTGTGCGCACGGCCGTTCCGCTCGGAGAGTCGATCTTGGTCTCGCGGTGCGCCTCGACGATCTCCGCCGAGCTGAAGAAGGGTGCGGCGGCCGCGGCCAATGCAGAGCCGAGGACCGAGCCCAGCGAGAAGTTGGGGATGAAGACGGCGCCCGTGCCGGCAGCTTCGACGAGAGGGCGTACGAGCGCGATCCGCTCGGCGGACCAGCCGGAGGTCGCGACCAGCACGTTGATGCCGCGTTCGACGGCTGCGCGCACCACCTCGATGCTCACCTGCGGCGTCGATGCGTCGACCACGAGGTCAGCACCGTCCATCTCTGCGAGATCGCTGGAAGAGGTCAGCACACGGCTCACCTCGAACCCGTCGAGCTCGTCGATCACCGCACCGATGATCGTGCCGAGCTTCCCGGTTCCGCCGACGAGTGCTACCTGCGTGGTCATGCGTCCAGTCTATTTCGCGGCCGGCGGAGCACGGTCAGGGGCGCGCGGGCCGGTATCTCGGAATCCGTGGCGCCACCGAGGGCTCGTCGGGTCTGTGTGCTCAGACCAGCAGCGCGTCGGGGATCCCCGTGCGAAGCTCCACGGGAAGGTGGCCCGTGTCGTTGTGCGTGAGCAGCGTCCACGGCCGTCCCTGCTTCTGCGCGATGACCGTCAGCCCGCAGTGGGACTGATTCAGCGTCATCCACCGCCACTCGGGTGCGGCGAGGACCTCACGCACGAACCAGGAGATCACGAAGTTGTGCGTGATGAGCACCTCGTGCACGTCGCCGGTCTTGCGCACGAGGAACTCGTTCACGGCGTCGGACATCTGCGCCCGCCCCGCCTCGATCTCGGCCTCGGTGACGGAACCGAAGAACGGCTCGAACACGGACGGGGTCTCGTCGGTCATCCCGGTCGGGACACAGTCGAACAGCAGCGCTGTGGGCTCGGGATCGACCGACGGCAGGCGGGCCGCGACCGCACGCGCCGTCTCGTTCGCACGCAACAACGGCGAATGCCACACGGCGTCGAGAGGAAGCCCGGACAGCCGATCCGCGATCAGCTCCGCCTGACGCTGTCCCCTCGGCGAGAGGGGTCCGTCGGCGAGACCGTACTCGGCATCCTGATGTTCACCGTGTCTGACCAGATATATGTAGTGCGTCACAAATCGCTCGCTTCATCGCCAGCATCCGCCGGACCTCTCTTCCACCCTATGTCACGGGTAGGTGGAAGCTCAGTTGCCCGCCCGGGTGAGATCGGAGACCTGGCTGCGGGAGAGGGATACTCCCGCTCCCTGCATGAGCTCATCGACATGATCGCTCGCGAACGCGTTCACGATGGGTGCCGCGACCGTCCGCTGGGCGAGCAACCAGGCGATGGAGACCGCCGCGACGGGAGCGCTCACCTCTTCCGCGACCTGATCGAGAGCCCGCAGGATCTTGATCCCCCTGCGGTTCAGATGACCACGCAGCTGCTCGCCCCGCACACCGCGCGAGGTGAGGGCCTTGCTGCGATGCCGGCCGGAGAGGAATCCGTGCTCGAGCGCGTGCGACGGCGTGACGGCGAGGTTCTGGGCGCCGGCCACGAGCCGCAGGTCGCCCTCGAACGGCTGACGACGGACGAGGTTGTACGGGGTGTCGATCACCTGGATGCGGGGGTACCCGGCCGCGGCCAGGATGCGCGCCTCCACGAGCCGCTCCGGGGCGAAGCCGAATGCACCGACCGCACCGATCTTGCCGGCATCCGTCATCCACTCGACGGTGGCCAAGGTGTCTTCGAGGTTGGTCGTCGCGTCGAGAGTGGCATCGAGATAGAGCACGTCGATGCGATCGACGCCGAGCCTGGTCAACGACCCTTCGACGGCACGGACGAGATTGACCGAGCCGAGGCCGGGGTTGTCGGCATGAGCGCCGATGCGGACGCTCAGGACGCTGCGTTCGCGCTGGCCGCGCGACCGGAGCCACTGTCCGATGATGTGCTCGCTGCGTCCACCCGAGAAGCCGTCAGCGGTGTGGATGGCGTTCCCGCCGAACTCCACGTAGCGATCGAGGATGCCGTGGCTGGTCTCGAGGTCGACGTTCCACCCGAACTCGGCCGCTCCGAGCATCAACGGGAAAGTCGTGAAACCGGTCTCGCCGAGGGCGACGCGGATGGACTCTCCTATGCCTGGTCCGACGATCGGGATGGGCGCGGACGGATGCTCGACAGCGCCCTGCTGGGCGCTTTCCTCAGACGCTCCTGCGCCTACGCTGAACAACCGCATTCTCTCTCACCCCCGCGTCGATCGGTGCGTGCCGACCTGCGTACCTGCTGGATCTGCACCCCCCGGTGCGTACTTCGAGAGTAAGCGACTTCGCCGAACGTCCTGACCAATCCGGGGAACGGCGCGGAAACACCCGATAACGATTTGGTCACACCCTTGGACGAAGGAACCCGGGCCTCCTCTGCGGGAAGAGGCCCGGGTTCCGTTCGAACGCTGTGCTTACTCGGCGGCGGCGTCCTCCGCGGGCGCAGCCTCCGCAGCCGGAGCGTCGTCGAGCACGGGCTCGAGCGAGAGCTTGCCACGGTCGTCGATCTTCGTGATCTTCACGAGGATCTTCTGGCCGACCGAGAGCACGTCGTCGACGTTCTCGACGCGCTTGCCACCGGCGAGCTTGCGCACCTCGGTGACGTGCAGGAGGCCGTCCTTGCCCGGCAGCAGCGAGACGAACGCACCGAAGGTGGCGATCTTCACGACGGTGCCGAGGAACTGCTCGCCGACCTCCGGGTTGGTGGGGTTGGCGATCGCGTTGACCTGGGCACGGGCGGCCTCGGCCGAGGGGCCGTCGGTCGCGCCGATGTAGACGGTGCCGTCCTCCTCGATGGAGATCTGCGCGCCGGTCTCGTCCTGGATCGCGTTGATCGTCTTGCCCTTCGGGCCGATCAGCTCGCCGATCTTGTCCACCGGGATCTGGACGCTGATGACGCGCGGCGCGGTCGGCGCCATCTCGTCAGGAGCATCGATCGCGGCGTTCAGCACGTTGAGGATGGTCAGACGGGCATCCTTGGCCTGGGTCAGCGCACCCGCGAGCACCGACGACGGGATGCCGTCGAGCTTCGTGTCGAGCTGGATCGCGGTGACGAACTCGCTCGTGCCTGCGACCTTGAAGTCCATGTCGCCGAGAGCATCCTCCGCGCCCAGGATGTCGGTCAGCGCCGCGTAGCGGGTCTCACCGTTGACCTCGTCCGAGACGAGACCCATGGCGATACCGGCGACGGGAGCGCGCAGCGGCACACCCGCGTTCAGCAGCGACAGGGTCGACGCGCAGACGGAGCCCATCGAGGTCGAGCCGTTGGAGCTGAGCGCCTCGGAGACCTGACGGATCGCGTACGGGAACTCCTCGCGGCTCGGCAGCACCGGCACGAGGGCGCGTTCGGCGAGGAAGCCGTGCCCGATCTCGCGACGCTTCGGCGAACCCACACGGCCGGTCTCACCGGTCGAGTAGGGCGGGAAGTTGTAGTGGTGCATGTAGCGCTTGCTCGTCGTGGGCGACAGCGAGTCGATCTGCTGCTCCATCTTGAGCATGTTCAGCGTGGTGACGCCCAGGATCTGGGTCTCGCCGCGCTGGAAGATCGCGGAACCGTGCACGCGCGGGATGACCTGCACCTCGGCGTCGAGCGGGCGGATGTCCGCCAGCCCACGACCGTCGATGCGGGCGCCCTCGGTGAGGATACGTCCACGGACGATCTTCTTGGTGACGGCCTTGTACGCCGCAGAGAACTCGAGCGGAGCCGCAGCCGGGAGCGATCCCGCCTCGGTGGCCTCGATGAGCTCGGCCTTGACGCGGTCCTTGATCGCGTCGTCAGCGGTCTGACGCTCGACCTTGTCGGCGATCTGGTAGACATCGCTGAGCTCGGCGAAGGCGCGCTCCGAGACGAAGCTGTGCACCTCATCGCTGTAGGCCGGGAAGACCGGGTAGACGCCCGGTTCCTTCGACGCGGTGGCGGCGAGCTCGGCCTGAGCCTTGACGAGCTGGGCGATGAAGGGCTTGGAGGCCTCGAGGCCCTGGGCCACGACGTCCTCGTTCGGCTTGGTGGCGCCGGCCTTGATCAGGTTCCAGCTGTGCTCGGTGGCCTCGGCCTCGACCATCATGATCGCGACGTCTTCGCTGCCGTCCGCCTTGGTGACGACGCGACCGGCGACGATCAGGTCGAACACGGCCTCGGAGACCTGCTCAGCGGTCGGGAACGCGACCCACTGGTCGGCGTGCTCGCCCTGGCCGGGGATGAACGCGAGGCGCACGCCGGCGACGGGGCCCGAGAAGGGCAGACCGGAGATCTGCGTCGACGCGGACGCCGCGTTGATGGCGAGAGCGTCGTAGAACTCGCCCGGCGCGATCGAGAGGACCGTGATGACGATCTGGACCTCGTTGCGCAGTCCGTCGACGAACGACGGGCGCAGCGGACGGTCGATGAGACGGCAGACGAGGATCGCCTCGGTGGAGGGACGACCCTCACGACGGAAGAACGAGCCAGGGATCTTGCCGGCGGCGTACGAACGCTCCTCGACGTCGACCGTCAGCGGGAAGAAGTCGAAGCCCTCGCGCGGGTGCTTGCCTGCGCTGGTGGCCGAGAGGAGCATGGTCTCGCCGTCGAGGTAGGCGGCGACTGCGCCCTGAGCCTGCTGCGCGAGGCGGCCGGTCTCGAAGCGGATGGTGCGGGTGCCGAAGCGGCCGTTGTCGAGAACGGCCTCGGTGGCGGTGATTTCAGGACCTTCCAAGAGGTCTCTCCTTCTTTGTTTAGACTCGCGAATCCGTGTGACGCGCGAGCGTGTTCAAAGGAGCGGAACGGAAGGGTTCGGGCGCGCGGGCATTCCCGCGAATCTCGCCTGCGCTGGCCACCAGTAGAAAGCCACCCGACGTGCGCCGAGGAACCCACCACAGGGGACCAGCTTCTCCGCCGATCGCTCCATGAGTCGATATGAGGTTGTGCGGTTGACAGACATCAACCTCATCCACTCTAACAGCGAGTTCCTCGATTCCCGCGAGGCGGTGCTGGACCGGAGAAAGGACATCGACCGGCCACGACGCGTTCACCGCGTGGACTCCGATGCGAGATGAGCATCCGCTGTGGTGGAGTCCATGCGCTTGTCAGTCATCGGCTGCGGATACCTCGGTGCCGTCCATGCCGCCGCCATGGCCTCCCTCGGACACGACGTCGTGGGCATCGACGTCGACCGGCAGAAGGTCGCCTCGCTCTCGTCGGGCGCTGCGCCGTTCTTCGAACCACGGCTCTCGCAACTCCTCGCGGATGGCCTGTCGTCGGGACGGCTCCGCTTCAGCGATCGGATGGTCGACGCCGCAGGCGCAGATGTCCACTTCCTCGCGGTCGGCACACCGCAGACCCCGGGGGCGAACACCGCAGACCTCCGCTACGTCGACGCGGCCGTCGACGGTCTGCTCCCTCACCTGCGCGCGGGAGTCGTGGTGGCCGGCAAATCCACCGTCCCCGTCGGGACCGCAGCGGGGATCGCTGAGCGCATCTCCGCCACCGGCGCGACGCTCGTCTGGAATCCGGAGTTCCTCCGCGAGGGCTGGGCCGTGCACGACACGCTGACACCGGACCGTCTCGTCGTCGGCGCGGAACCGGGGATCCGCGGTGAGCGGGCCGTCGAAGCCCTGCGAGGGGTGTACCGAGCTGCTGTCGACGGCGGGACACCGTTCCTGGTGACCGACCTCGCGACGGCGGAGCTGGTCAAGGGCGCAGCGAACGCCTTCGTCGCCACGAAGATCTCCTTCATCAACGCCATGGCGGAGATCGCGGAGGCGTCCGGTGCGGATGTCGCTCTGCTCGCCGACGCGCTGGGCCATGACAGCCGGATCGGTCCACGGTATCTCGGCGCAGGCATCGGCTTCGGCGGCGGTTGCCTGCCCAAGGACATCAGGGCATTCGCGGCACGTGCCGAAGAGCTGGGCCGCGGCGAGGCCGTCGGCTTCCTGCGCGAGGTCGACACGATCAATCTCCGACGCCGCGACCGCGCGGTGCAGATCGTGGTGGACGCGCTGGGCGGCCTGGTGTTCGGCCGCAGGATCGCCGTGCTGGGAGCGGCGTTCAAACCCTTCAGCGATGACATCAGGGACTCGCCGGCCCTCGACGTGGCCGTGCGTCTTCGCGGCCTGGGTGCTGATGTCGTCGTCACCGACCCCGCCGCGGTCGACAAGGCTGCCGCGGCGCACCCGCAACTCGGCTATGCCCGCGATCGCGACGAGGCTCTGCGCGAGGCGGACGCCGTCGTGGTCGTCACCGAGTGGGACGAGTATCGACGGGAGCTCTCACCGGAGCACGCGGGGGCACTCGTCCGCGGCCGGATCATCATCGACGGTCGCAACTGCCTCGACTCGACAGCCTGGCGCGCCGCCGGCTGGCAGTACCACGGCATGGGCCGGCGCTGACGGAGGCGGATCTCAGGGCACGACCGAAGCGAATGCCGCAGAAGGCCGACCGAGATACACGTAGTCCTCGTGTTTCGCGATCCTCCCGTCTCCTGCCGCCCGACCGTTGAGGCGACGCCAGACCCACGGCAGCGCATACTGTCGCCACCAGGCACCGACGCCGATGGCCTCATGCTCGTGCATCGCCGCATCGAGCACTCCGAGCGCATCCGCGTCCGGTACACCCAGCACCTCGGCAGCACGGTAAGCGAGGAACCGGTGTCCACGACTGCTCAGGTGGACCAGGTCCTCTCCCCAGTTCGGACGCTCGGCCAGCGCGGGATGAAGGTCCGTGTCTATCAGGACGGCGCCGGTGCGCAGGGCGATCCCGCTCAACGCGGTGGCGAAGGCGGAGAACCTCCGCGTATAGATCGACGCAGCGCGTCGGCCGGGAAGGAAGGGGGTGACGAGGAGCACGTCGGCCCCGATCGCCCTCACACGGCGCACGGCATCCTCGAGCTCTGCGGCGAGCGCCGTGACATCCACGCGGGGTTTCACGAGGTCGTTGGCACCGATCAGGATCGACACGAGGTCAGGCCGGAGCTCGAGCGCTCTGTCCAGCTGCGCCCCGGAGACGTCGCGCACGCGCTTGGACCGGATGGCCAGGTTCGCGTAGTGCAGGCCGCCCTTGGCCGCGAGCAGGAGGGCGAGACGGTCAGCCCATCCCCGCAGCGCGCCATCAGGGGCCGGATCGCAGAGCCCTTCCGTGAGCGAGTCCCCGAGGGCGACGTATCGCTGCCACCGACGGGGGACGACGGCTGCGGGTGGCTCGGGGCGGACGAGGCGACGAGCTCGAGCCCGGGTATCCGCCGCATGCAGCGTCCTCGCCTCGTCGAAGTGGTCGAGGAGCTGGTCGCACACCGTCTCCCAGCTGCGCTCCTGCACGGCTTCGCGGCCCGCCCGACCGAACGCCCGTCTCTTACGCGCGTCGCCGGTGAGGTCCGCCACCCTGCTGCGCAGATCGTCGAAGTCCCCCGGTCGGTAGAGCCAGCCGTCGATCCCCATGCGCACGAGACCCAGTGGACCGCCTCGGCCCGTCGCGATCACGGGAACACCGCTCGCGTGGGCTTCCTGCAGGGTCTGACCGAACGTCTCGCTCTCCCCCGGGTGCACGAACAGGTCGAAGGATGCCATCGCCGCGGCGAGCGCCTCTCCGTCGAGGTGGCCGAGGAAGATTGCATCGGGCAGCAGTCCCTGCAACTTCGCTCTGCTGGGTCCGTCGCCCACGATCACCAGGCGCGTGGCGGGGATGCCGCGGAGTGCGACGAGGTCTTCGACCTGCTTCTCGGGCGCGAGGCGTCCGACGTAGCCGATGACGACATCAGCATCCCAGGCTGCTCGGAGCGCGTCGTCGCGTCGTGACGGCTGGAACCGCTCGGCGTCGACACCCCTCCCCCAACGCCGCACGCGATCGATGCCGAGGGCGGCGAGCTGCCCGGCCGAGTCGACGGAGGGGGCGAGGGTGAGGGTGGCTCGTCGATGCAGGCGGGCGATGTGGGCCTGCGCGATGCCGGTTGTCGCGGCGACCCGATAGCGCGCGGTGTACGCGGCCACGTCGGTCTGATAGGCGGCGACCGTCGGCAGGCTCAGGCGCTGCGCCGCCAGCACCCCACTCCATCCCAGGGCGAACGGCGACGCGAGGTGCACGACGTCGGGCTGGAAGCGAGCGAGCGAGACGGCGACGCGGTGGGCGCTCGATGTCCCCACCCGCACGTGCCGGTACCCCGGGAGCGCGAGGCTCGGGATGTGTTCGATGCGGGCGCCGCTGAGCTCCGTCGGTGCACCGACGGCGTCGGGGGCGATGACATGAGCCTCGTGTCCCCGCCGTTCGAGGTGTCGCAGGATCTGCAGCACCGAGCCGGTGACGCCGTTCATGTGCGGAAGGAAGGACTCCGTGACGATCGCTACTCTCACAGCCTCAGGATGACGCCCCACGGGACCAGGAAGGACCTCAGACGCCCCTCTGCACCGGATGTTCATCGGATGCTGGAGAACGGGTCACCGGCTATCCGCTCTTTGGTTCCCGTTCACCCGCCGCGGGCACAGTGGACGACGTGCCGACGGATCTGCTCACCGCCTTGCTGGCGAGCCCCTGGAGCCTGGGCGTGATGAGTCTGCTCGTCATCGGGGATGCCTTCTTCGTGGTGGTGCCCGGCGAGATCGCGGTGACCGCTCTGGGCGCGATCGCGGTCACGACGGGCTCGCCACCGCTGTGGGCCGTCGTCCTGTGCGCCGCCGTCGCCGCTGCCATCGGTGACGCCTGCTGCTACCTCATCGGCAGGTCGGTGGGTACGCAACGCTGGAGATGGATGAGGACACCACGCGTGCAGCAGGCACTCGGATGGGCGCGACACCGCCTGGACGGTGGGATGGCGACGGTGCTGTTCACCGCGCGATTCGTCCCGTTCGCGAGACTCGCGATCAACCTGGTCGCCGGAGCGTCGCATGTCCATCCGCCGCGCTACCTCGCGCTCGTGAGCCTCGCAGCGACCGGATGGGCGCTGTACCAGGCGGCGGTCGGTGCTGCTGTCGCGACGCTCCTCCCCGGTGGCCCTCTCGTCGCGGTGCCGGTCTCGATCGTGCTCGCGATCGGGCTCGGGGCACTGATCGATCTCTGGGTGCGTCGTTCCCGAGGGTGACCCGCCTCATCGTGTGCCCTAGGCTCGGGGCATGAGCACCGAAGAAGGCGCCTCCTCGTCTGAGGAGATGAAGCGCAAGTTCAAGGAAGCGCTCGAGAAGAAGAACGCGCACCACCGGCAGGGCGAGGCACACCTCGACGGCGATTCCGCCGTGCACAGTGCGAACGCCCCGCAGACCCGGCGCGAGTTCCGACGCAAGAGCGGTTGACCGCGCGGATGCGGGAGCCGGCTCGGCCGGGCTCCCGCATCCCCCACTTCCGTCTCAGCGGCGGTCGGCGCGGAGCCGGGCCCGCTCCTCCTTCGCCGCCATCTCGGAGACAGCTGCTTCGCGGAGCTCCTGCATGTCCGCGGCCTGAGCGCTGCCCGCGGGCTCGTGCGCATCGACGCCGTCGAGCAGGGACTCGTCGAAGGGCAGCTCCCCGCTGAGCACGCGTCGCACACGGTCTCGGTCGACCTGCCTCGTCCACGTGCCGATCAACAGGGTCGCGACCGCATTGCCGGTGAAGTTGGTGAGCGCTCGCCCCTCCGACATGAATCGGTCGATGCCCACGATGACCCCGACGCCGTCCACCAGATCGGGACGGTACGCCTGGAGACCGCCGGCGAGAGTGGCGAGGCCAGCCCCGGTGACTCCTGCGGCTCCCTTGCTGGCGATGATCATGAACACGAGCAGCCCGATCTGCTCGCCGATCGTCATCGGCTGGCCCATGCCGGTGGCGATGAAGAGCGAGGCCATGGTCAGGTAGATGGCCGTGCCGTCGAGGTTGAACGAGTATCCGGTGGGAACGGTGATGCCGACGACCGGCTTGGAGACGCCGACGAACTCCATCTTCGCGATCAGCCGGGGAAGTGCCGACTCGGAGGATGACGTTCCGACGATGAGCAGGTACTCCCTGGAGAGGTACTTCATGAGCGCGAAGATGTTCACCCGCGTGACGGTCCACAGCAGCACCCCGAGGATGACGACGATGAACAGGATACAGGTGATGTAGAAAGCGACCATCAGGGTGCCCAGGCTCCAGATCGCGGCGACACCGGTCTTGCCGACCACGGCGGCGATCGCACCGAAGGCACCGAGCGGAGCCAGCCACAGGATCATGCCGAGGATGCGGAAGACGAGCTTCTGGAGCTGCTTGACGGCCTCCATGATCGGGGCGCCGCGGTCTCCGAGCCCCTGCAGCGCGAAACCGACGAGGAGCGCGATGAACAGCACCTGCAGCACGCTCTCGCCCGTGAACGCCGAGAAGAACGTGGTCGGGATGATGCCGAGGATGAACTCCTGTGTGGTCTTGGCCTCCGCCTCGACCGCGTCGTACGTCGATGAGGCCATGTCGAGTCCGGCACCCGGGTGGATGATGTTCCCCACCACGAGGCCGATCGCCAGGGCGAAGGTCGACATCACCATGAAGTACAGCAGCGCGAGCCCGCCGATCTTGCCGACGGTAGCCGCCTTGGCGATCGACCCCACGCCGACCACGATCGTGCAGAAGATGATCGGGGCGATCATCATCTTGATGAGGGCGACGAAGCCCTTGCCCAGAGGCTCGAACGCCTGGCCGACCTCAGGCCAGACGAGGCCGATGACGGCGCCGAGCACGACCGCCAGGAGCACCGACACATACAGCCAGGTATGCCGGTCCCACGATTGCTTCCCTCGCCGCCAGTTGAACTTCGGCAGTGAGAATCCTGTTGTGAGCGCCATCGCGTCCTCCTCGATCATCGACGTCATCGTCCGGTGGGCGGCTGCTTCGCCGCCGATCAGAGTTCACGGTCGTCGACTTCCCGCATCGAGGCGAGTTGTGGTCGTATTGGTCTCGGCACCTGAGCAGCGACGATCGGAGGAAGCGATGGCGCGCCCCTCCCGCACCCGCAGCACCGCCTCCCGTGTGTTCGCAGTGCTGCTGGCCGCCGCCGTCGTCATCGGCATCCTCGTCGCGGGCTTCCTGGTGCTGGAGGCGCAACGATCGATCCGCGCCGAGGCGGAACGGGTCACGGCCGCCACTGCCGTCTCGCTCGCTGCCTCCCCGGATGTCATCGACGGTCTGAGCTCGGACGACCGGGAGGCAGCCACCCGGGTCCTCGAGCCCTACTCGCTGACCGTGGTCGCCGGTGCGAGGCTCGACTTCATCACGGTGATGACGTCTGACGGCACGCGGATCACCCACCCGGACGCCGACCAGATCGGCGGAACCTACCTCGGCACGATCCCCGCGTCACCGCAGACGCTCACGGAGGAGTTCACCGGCACCCTCGGCCCGTCGGTACGGACCATCGTGCCGGTCATGGCGCCAGATGGCGAACTGCTCGGATGGGTCGCCGCAGGAGTGACGACCGAGTCCATCAGCGACACGCTCGTCCGCCGCCTTCCTCTCACGCTCGGCATCACGATCGGCCTCGTCGCGCTCGGCGCCGGTGGAGCAGCCATCGCCCGTCGCGTGACCCGCCGTATCGCCGGCGACCTCCCACCCGGACAGCTCCGCGACGCCGTGTCGTCGTACGAGTCGATCCGCACTCTGGGGGAAGCACTGCGGGCACAGACGCACGAACACGGGAACCGGATGCACGCCGCCGTGGCTCTGCTCGAGCTCGGACGCCGTGACGAGGCGATCGAGATCCTCACGGAGACGTCCCGTCAGAGCCAATCCCTCGTCGATCAGGTGACCGCGCGACGCCACGGCGATCCGGCCGTCGGAGCGCTCCTCCTCGGCAAGGCCTCCCAGGCCAACGAACGCGGCATCGACTGGCGGGTGCACATCGAGCCGGACACTCCGCCTACTCCCCTGTCGACGGTGGACGCCGTATCGGTGCTCGGCAACCTGGTGGACAACGCCATGGATGCCGCGGCCGAATCGGACGACCGCTGGGTGAAGGTGTCCCTCCGTCCGCACAATGGCCGCGGAATCGTGCTGGAGGTCTCCGACAGCGGTCCGGGGATGGCGCCGACCGTGCGCGAGCGGATGTTCGAGCAGGGCTTCTCCACGAAGCCCGCCGATGCGCAGGGGCGTGGCATCGGCCTGGCGCTCGTGCGCTCGGTGGTGAGCGGGGCTGGCGGCTCGGTATCGGTGAGCGACGACCCGACCACCTTCCGTGTCGTCCTTCCCGCGGCAGGAGAACGGCAGGGGCGACGGCGACCATGATCCGCACACTCATCGTCGACGACGACGCACTCACGCTCGAGCTGCACCGCGACTACCTGGCTCGTCTCGACGGGTTCGAGGTCGCGGGCGAGTGCACGGGCGCCCGCGCCGCGATGACGGCTGTGCTCGATCGACCGGGCGCATTCGATCTCGTCCTGCTGGACATCACGATGCCGGACGGGTCGGGCATCGACGTGCTTCGTGCCCTCCGGGGACGCTCCGCCGCCTTGGATGTGATCGCGATCACCAGTGTGCGCGACGCAGAGTCGGTGCGGCAGATGGCGGCTCTCGGCGTGTTTCAGTACCTCGTCAAGCCGTTCCCGTTCGCCGTGTTCCGCGAGCGCATGGAGCAGTACCGCGCATACCGGGAGCAGGCGCGATCTACCGAGGGCGAGGCCACGCAAGCGGAGATCGATGCGCTGCTCGGACGCTCCACGGGCACGATCGCGCTGCCCAAGGGGCTCTCGACGATCTCCTTGGAACGAATCGCCGCAGAGTTGCGAGCCGGCGGACCGCTCTCTGCACGGGAAGCAGCCGAACGACTGGGCATGTCACGAGTCGCAGCGCGCCGATATCTGGAGCATCTGGTCGCCGAGGGCGTGCTGACGAAGTCCGCGCGGTACGGCACGCGCGGGCGACCCGAGACCGAGTACGGCTGGAAACGCCCTGGACCTCCTCCCCCGTAGGTCAGCGCGGCAGACGACCTTCCTCGAGCAGGCCATCGGGGTCGACACGCGAACGCACGCCGCGCAGCCGGGCGACATCCTCGGCAGAGCCGCAACGGTCGAGAGACTGATCCGGGCCGAGGAAGGTCGTCACCGTCTGCGCGGCTTCGCTCGGCGCCAGCAGTTCTCGGAATGCCACGAGGCTCGCGTCCCCCGGTTCGACAGGCACACCGGGGATGACCGGGACGAGAGCGTGCAGAAGCCAGCTGGCGGACTCCAGCGACGCGAAGCCCGGACGGCGCGGAGCATCGAGAGCACCGCCGAGCATGCGGAGCTCGATGCCCATGAGCGGCCAGTGCTCCGGCAGCTCCCGGAACTCGAGGAGGGCATCGATCGTCTCATCGTCGAGGACGCTTAGAGCCATCGACGCGCCACGGCCAGGGGTCGGCTCCGTGGGCTCGTTCGAGGCGGCGGCGAGTGCAGCGGGCGACGTCGGACCGGTGATCTCCCTGCGCACCTCCCCTGCTCTGCGCACGGTGTCGACCAGTTCGTCTTCCGGCCCATCGGTCGACAGCACCTGCACGGTGAGGAAGCTGCGTCCCCTGATCTGCTCCGGCAGCTCCGGCGCATCCGGCATGCGCATCGAGTTGACGAACACGTTGAGCGACGCGGGCGCTGACTCGGCGAGATCGCGGACCGCACGGACGACCGCGGGAGCGTCGGCGACGTCGAACGTGAGATTCGCACCCCAGACGTCCGGTGCGTGCACGAGCTCGATCTCGAGCGCGGTCACGATCCCCACGAGGCCCCCGGCTCCGCGCAATGCCCACATGAGGTCGCGGTCGGTGTCATCGTCGACGCGCTCATGCGTGCCGTCGGGGCGGAGCACCCACGCCGCGCGCAGGTTGTCGGAGCCGAGACCACCCGTGCGGCTGAACCAGGAGTGCCCGCCGCCCAGCGTGTACCCGGCGACGCTGACGACCGGGCTGGTGCCGGCCGGCGCAACCCATCCGGTCCCTTCCAGCGCCGCGACGATCGCTCCCCAGCGCACCCCGGCGCCGACCGTCGCGACTCCGCTCTCGAGGTCGAGGGACAGCTCGTCGAACGCGCTCATGCGCACGACGACCGCACCGTTCAGGGCACCGGACGCTCCGTGCCCGCTCGGCTGGACGGCCAGGGTCATGCCCGATTCCTGAGCCGCACGCAGCAGCGCACGGAGGTCATCGACGTCGGCGGGTGTCGCCACCGCCACCGGATGCTGCTCGATCGCGAGATTCCACGGTTGCCGTGCAGCTTCGTACCCGGGATCCTCGGGAAGAAGCAGGGCTCCGGTCAGCCGATCCTGGAGCGCGGTGAGAGCGGGGTGCGTTGGCATGACGCCACCGTACGACATCCCTCGGACATCGTCGATGGCGTCATGCGCGACTCACTCGCCGGCGAGACCGCCGAGCATGTGGCCGAACGAGCGACCCTCTCCCAGGTACGTGGCAGGGTCGTAGGGATCGATCGTCTCGGAGGCTCCGCGACGTGCGATCGCCTCCGCGAGCTCCTTCGCCCCCTTCTCCACACGCTTGGCGAGCGGAGCGACATCGTCGCCCGCGCCGCCCCAATCGCTCGATGCCGCGAACACTCCTGTCGAGACGGCCTCGGCGTGGAGGTACGCGAAGAGCGGGCGGATCGCGTAGTCGATCGCCAGCGAGTGCCTGGCAGTACCCGCGTTCGCCCCGATGAGCACGGGCTTGCCGGTGAGGGCGTCCGGGTCGAGCACGTCGATGAACGACTTGAACAGCCCGGAGTAGCTCGTCGAGAAGATCGGCGTCACGGCGATCAACGCATCCGCGGAGACCACCGTGTTGATCGCCGTCTCGAGCGCCGGTGGCGCGAAGCCGGTGAGCATGTTGTTCGTGATGTCGTGCGCGTAGTCACGCAGCTCGATTACGTCGACGCTCGCCTCGATGTCGTGTGCGGCGAGGGCTTTCACGGTCTCGGCCGCGAGTCGGTCCGCGAGCATCCTGGTGGACGACGGGTTGGAGAGCCCTGCCGAGACGACGGCGATACGGCGCGTGGTCATGTCAGGCCTCCTTCCGACCGATTCCGAACGACGCACCGGCAGGTGCCGGAGTGTCCTGATAGGGCGAGTCGCCGGTGAGGTTGTCACCACGGTTCGCGCCGGGGCGTGCCTGACGGGTCGGCCCGTCACCGAACTCGGCCTTGACGCGCGCCGCGTGGGTCGGGGCGTCCGGCACGGATGCCGGGCGGTCCTTCGCCAGTTCCTTGCGCAGCACGGGGACGACCTCGGAACCGAGGATGTCGAGCTGCTCGAGGACCGTCTTCAACGGCAGACCCGCGTGGTCGATGAGGAACAGCTGGCGCTGGTAGTCACCGTAGTGCTCGCGCATGCCGGCGTAGCGATCGATCACCTGCTGCGGCGAGCCGACCGTCAGCGGAGTCATCTCGGTGAAGTCCTCCATGCTCGGACCGTGACCGTAGACGGGCGCATTGTCGAAGTACGGGCGGAACTGGTTCACCGCATCCTGCGACTTCGCGGCCATGAACACCTGACCGCCGAGCCCCACGATCGCCTGCTCGCGCGTGCCGTGGCCGTAGTGCTCGAAGCGCTGACGGTACAGCTCGATGAGGCGCTGGTAGTGCTCCTTCGGCCAGAAGATGTTGTTCGCGAAGAACCCGTCTCCGTAATAGGCGGCCTGCTCGGCGATCTCCGGCGTGCGGATGGAACCGTGCCACACGAACGGAGCGATGCCGTCGAGCGGCCGGGGTGTCGAGGTGAAGCCCTGCAGCGGGGTGCGGAACTTGCCCTCCCAATCGACGACGTCCTCACGCCAGAGCTTGTGCAGCAGGGCGTAGTTCTCGATCGCGAGCGGCAGACCCTGCCGGATGTCCTGGCCGAACCAGGGGTACACCGGGCCGGTGTTGCCGCGACCGAGCATGAGGTCCATGCGTCCGTCGGACACGTGCTGCAGCATCGCGTACTCCTCGGCGATGCGCACCGGGTCGTTCGTGGTGATGAGCGTCGTCGACGTGGAGACGATCAGGCGCTCGGTCTGCGCGGCCAGTGCCGCCAGGAAGGTCGTGGGGCTGGAGGACCAGAACGGCGGGTTGTGGTGCTCGCCGATCGCGAAGACGTCGAGCCCGACCTCTTCCGCGTGCACGGCGATCGCCGTCGTCGCTTTGATGCGCTCCTGCTCGCTGGGGGTGATACCCGTGGTGGGATCGCGGGTGATGTCGCTGACCGACATGATGCCGAACTGCATCGCCTGCGCGCCTGACTGCTCGCTCATGATTGCTCCGTGTCTCCGAACCGGACGACTCGCATCCCGTTCTATTCATTTGAATGTATCTGTGTCAACGCGCTCAGATCAACTTTATTCCCGGCCTGTAGCCTCGAACGATGAGCAGTGCCGGCGCCGACGTCTCAGGGCCCACCACAGGATCCGTTCCCCGCAGACGGCGGCGAGTGCCGTTCTGGGACAACGCGCGATACGTCTGCATCGTGCTCGTCGTCCTCGGCCACGCGATCCAGCGTCTGACGTACGACTCCGACATCGCGTTCGCGTTCTACCTGGCGCTGTACGCGTTCCACATGCCGGCGTTCGCCATCATCTCCGGCTACTTCTCGAAGTCCGGCTCCCCCACCAAGACCCAGATGGCGAGGGTGATCACGGACATCCTGCTCCCCTACGTCATCTTCGAGACGCTGTGGACCCTCACCAAGTGGCTGGTGGAAGGCCAGGTCGATCCGAACATCACGAAGCCGAGCTGGACGCTGTGGTTCCTCCTCGCGCTCGGGATCTTCCGGCTCGTGCTCCCCTACCTCGCGCTGCTTCGCTGGCCGCTGCTATGGACCGTCGTGATCTCGGTCGGCGTGGGATACCTGCCGAACGTCGACAGCACGTTCTCGCTGTCCCGCACCCTGGGGCTCCTGCCGTTCTTCACTCTGGGCTGGTGGCTGCGCGAGCACGACATCGTCGAGCGGTTCCGTCTCCTCGACTTCCGCCCGTGGTGGATCCGCGGCGGTGCCATCGGCATCTTCGCGCTGACCGGCTGGGCCGCCTGGAACTGGCTTCCCCTGTGGCAGGCGGCCGACCTGCGGCACTGGCTCTTCTACGAGGACTCCTACGCCGACCTGGGCGGGGAGCAGTGGTGGGCAGGTGGCGTGCGTATCGTCCTGATGATGCTCGCCGTCGTGCTCAGTGCAGCCTTCTTCGCCCTCATCCCGCGGGGCGCCCACTGGTGGACGACGTTCGGCCAGTACACGATGTACGTGTTCCTGCTGCATTCGTTCGTGCTGTACCCGTTCCGCGAGAGCGGGATCCTGCAGAACCTCGAGCCGACCTGGATCTGGCTCCCCCTCGTGACCATCTTCTCGGTGCTGATCGCCCTCGTCCTGGCGACGAAGCCGGTCAGGTGGGTCTTCCGTCCGCTGGTGGAACCTCGCCCCAGCTGGCTGTTCGCCGACCCGGCGCTCGCCTCCAAGGAGGGGCGCCGGAGCGACCCGACCGGCTCGCGACGTCCGCGCCAGCCAGGACGATAGCCTCGAAGGCGTGAGCCGCGCGCAAACCGTCCGAGACCGCATCGTCGAACGCATCGAGGAGACGGGTTTCGGCGCTCACGGGCTGCACGTCCGCGTCGCAGCCGAGACCGCTGACCACCGCTGGACCGACGACGTGCGGGAGGACGTCCACTCCGTCGCGAAAGGCGTCTGCGTCCTGGCCGCGGGGCTGGCCGCCGACGAGGGTGCGGTGTCGTTCGACGTGCCCGTCGGCACGTACCTCCCCGACTTCGAGCTGGGCGAAGGCGTCGAGAACGTCACGCTGCGGGATCTGCTCTCGATGACCAGCGGGATCGATCTGCCCTGGTCGGAGACCATGATGACCGTCTGGCCCGACCTCGCCCGAGAATTCCTGCGCCGCCCGTCGAACGGGACATCGTTCCAGTACTCCAACGCGAGCACATACACCGCGATGGCCGCGCTCGCCTCGCGCGTCGGAGACGTGGGCGACTATCTCGATGCTCGCCTGTTCCGTCCGCTCGGCATCGAAGACGTGGAATGGGAGCGCAGCCCCCAGGGCCGCATCGTGGCCGGAGGAGGCCTGCCGTTGCGCACCGATGAGCTGGCGCGCCTCGGCCTGCTGATCAGGGAGCGTGGCGCGTGGGAGGGTCGACAACTGATCGCTCCCGAATGGGTCGATGCGATGCACACGGAATGGCGGGTCGCCGGCGAGAACCCGAGCTACGACCGGTACGCCCTCGCCGGATGGGGTGGACCCGGACGGGCCTGGCGACTGCACGGCGCCCACGGCCAGTTGCTCATCTTCCTCGACGACGCCGTGGTCACCATCACCGCCGAGGACCACTTCGGTGCCGACGACATCGCCGCGTTCGCCGTGGAGACGCTCGAAGCCGCGCGGCAGCGATGACCGGTCAGGCGAAGAGCCCCGCGCCTACGTAGGAGCCCGGCTTCGCGCCGGGCGGCACCGCCCAGATACCCGCCCCGACATGGCGGATGTACTCGTTCATGAGGTCGGTCGACAGCCGCCGCTGCAGCGTGATGAACTGCGCGGGATCGCGCTGATACGAGAGGAAGAACAGCCCGGCGTCGAGCCGACCGAGCTCGTTGTTGCCGTCGACGTAGTTGTAGCCGCGGCGGAGGATGCGGATGCCGTCGTTGCGCTCCGGATGCGCGAGACTCACGTGACTGTTGGCATCGATCGCCTTGCTGTGGAAATCCGGAGCGGTGAACTCGTCACCGCCCGAGAGCGGTGCGCCCTGGCCCTTGTCGCGACCGATGATGGTGTCCTGCTCGGAGAGCCGCACCCGGTCCCAGGTCTCGATGAGCATGGCGATCTTCCTGGCCACGAGATAGGAACCGCCGGCCAGCCACGCCGGATCGTCCTTCGCGGCCACCCAGACGTGATCGCTCAGTGCCTCGGTGTCGTCGGCGAGGATGTTCGCGGTGCCGTCCTTGAACCCGAAGAGGTTGCGCGGCGTCGCCTGCGTCGCCGTGGTGCGCGACGTCTTGCCGAAGCCGAGCTGCGACCAGCGCAGGCGCGCGCGGCCGAAGGCTATGCGGCTCAGGTTGCGGATGGCGTGCACGGCCACCTGGGGATCGTCGGCGCAGGCCTGGATGCAGAGATCACCATACGAGGTCTGCGGATCGAGGTCGTCACCGAGGAAGGCCGGCAGCCGCTCCAGACCGGGCGGACGCTGCGCCGCGATGCCGTAACGGTCGCCGTCTTCGTTCTCGAAGAGCCCTGGCCCGAAGCCGAAAGTGATCGTGAGCCCGGCGGCAGGCAGACCCAGCGCCTCCCCTGTGTCATCCGGAGGCGCCTCGGCCGGCCCGCCGACTGCTCCGGTCGCGCTGACCTCCAGGCCCTGGGCCATGCGGGAGGCCGCATAGGACCAGTCCTGCAGCAGGGAGATCAGGTCTTCGCGATCGGTGCGCGGCATCATGTCGAAGCTGGCGAAGTGCAGATGATCCTGCACCGGAGTGGTGATACCTGCCTGGTGCTCTCCGAAGAACTCGTAGGCGGAGTGCGCGTCGTCGGCGGCACGCGCACGCCCCAGTGCCACACCACTGGCGAGACCCGCGCCGGCCCCGACGGCGAGGCCCGCGACGCCTCCGCCGATGGCCAGCCCGAGCAGGCCACGCCTGCTCAGTCCGGTCGGGGCGGATGCCGCGCCCGACGCCTGTTCTCCCTGCGCGGCGTCCGCTTCTGACTCGTTCACGTCCGTGATGGTCTCCCGTATGTCGTCTTGACGACGATCAATCGAGGACCGTGCTGGTGAGCTGCGACAGCGGCTCGGCCAGGGCGTTGATCAGATCGGTGAGCTCGCGCTTGTCGGCGTCGGTCAACTCCGAGTAGTCCACGAAGCCCGCGTCGAGCGAACCGTGCGCCGCGAGCGAATCCTGGAGCGCGGTGTAACCCGACTCGATGTCGGTCACCAGGGCCTTGCCCTGATCACCCTGCGCCACGGCGAAGTCCTGCACGAGCGAGAACGCCATCTTCGAGCCTTCCACGTTCGCCGCGAAGTCGTAGAGGTCTGTGCCGGACCACCAGTCCTCCTCGCCGGAGATCTTGCCGGTCGCGACCTCGTCGAGCAGCGCGATCGCTCCGTTGGAGATACCGCCGATCCCCTGATCGTCGAGCGCAGTCGTGAAGTCGTCGGAGTGCACGTAGTCGTAGAGCTCCTGCACGTCGGCGAGCAGCAGGTCGCCGTAGTCGGCGCGCTCGTCGGGTGTCGACGGTGCCCAGTCCTGCCACGCAGGGGTCTCGCCATCGGCGTTCAGCGCGTCCTGCGCAGGCACCCACAGGTCCTTCTCGATGCGGTGGAAACCCGTCCAATCGAGCTTCTCGGCGACGGCGTCGACTTCACGGTAGTCGATCCGCGGGTCCAGGTCACCCAGCGCCTCCGCGACGGGTTCGATGCGCTCGTAGAAGGCGCGTGTCTGCGGGAACAGCGTGCGCGCGGTCTCGTCGTCGCCGGACTCGTAGGCGGCGACGAAGTCCTCGACGGCGGGGACGAGCTGACCCACCTGGTCCTTGACGAATGCCCCGTAGAGGTCGACCGCCTTCTGCTTCTGTTCCGCGTCGGGCCCTTCGACCGCGACTCGGTCTCCAGTGACCGTGAACGCCGTCTTGCCGACGCCGTCGCCGATCATCCCCGGCTTGCAGAGCGTGTAGTAGTCGCCGGGCTGCACGACCACGGTCAACGTGCGCGACGCTGCCGGGGCGATGTTCTCGACCTCGCCGACGATGCGAAGGCCGTCCTCGGCCAGCAGATAGAACTCCGTCACCTGATCGGTGTCGTTCTTGACGTCGAAGGAGAGAGTTCCGCTTTTCGCCGTCGCTGCTGACACGGCGCAGGCGCTGTCCGTGGACGAGACGTCGAACGCCGCCGTGGCCTGCGCATCGCTCTTCGCGACGCAGCCGCTCAGGACGAGCGCGGCGGCACCCGTGGCGGCCAGCACCCCCAGGATCCGGTGCGAGGTGGTCATGCTGCTCCTTGTGGTGAGAGGGAGGGAGATGTCGACGATGGCTCCGTCGGGCTCTGCGGAGTCGCAGGGCGCTTCGCGCGGAGGCCGCGGATGTAGAGCCATCCGACGATCGAGATGTAGAGGATCCAGGCGACGACCTGCAACCAGGTCATCGCCGGCATGAATCCCACGGTCGCCTGCAGGATCGAAGCCAGCGGACCACCAGGGGCGATCGTCGCCGAGACGTCGAATGCCCAGCCGAACGGGAATGCGGCCCATCCGACGGCGACTCCTCCGCTGACGGCATCGATCGGGGCAAGGGCGGTGAAGGGGCCAGGAAGCGCTCCGGCTTCCTGCAGGTCCATCAGCGCGTAAGCGAGGACACCGGCCGCGACGATCACGAGGAACCCTCCCGTCCACGCGAAGAAGCGGCGCAGATCGAGTCGCAGCGCGCCGCGGGAGATCAGCCAGCCGATGACCACCGCCGCGATCAGGCCGAGCAGCGCGCCCAGCAGCGCCGAGGGTGCGTCGCCGAAGGACTGGATCATCGACCACAGCAGCAGCGTGGTCTCGATGCCTTCGCGCGCGACCGACACGAAGCCGATGGCGATGAGTGCCCACAGACCACCGGCGGTGAGAGCGCGGTCGATGCCGCCCTCGAGCGTGGCCTTCATGCTGCGACCGGCGCGCTGCATCCAGAAGATCATCCAGGTCACCATCGCCACGGCGAGCAGCGACAGTCCGCCGCCGATCAGCTCCTGCGCCTGGAACGTCAGCTCATACGCACCGAAGGTGAGGACGGCGCCGATGCCGAGCGCGAGCACGATCGCGAGACCGACCCCTGCCCACATCTTCGGGAGCACGTCCTTCCGACCGAGACGACGGAGATAGGCGACGAGGATGCCGACGACGAGTGCGGCTTCAAGACCCTCGCGGAGCCCGATGAGAAAAGTGGCGAGCACGGAAGAACACTCTCTTGCAGTGACTGAGGTAAGGCGGCCCTTACCGAAGGTCGACTCTAGCACCGCGATCGACCTGCTCTAAACACGGCCGACGGAAAGTAATGGAGTGCAACACAGGGTCCCCTCCCCGTCCAGCCGACGTAGCCTCGGTCCATGGCTGAACTCTCGCTTCCCATCCTCGATCTCTCCCAGCTCGACGAAGGCCCCGACGCCGCCGCACGATTCCGTGAGGACCTCAGGGCCGCGACACACGATGTCGGTTTCTTCTACCTCACCGGCACCGGAATCTCCCCTGAGCTCGAGGCGCGGCTCCACCGAGCTGCACTCGACTTCTTCGCCCTGCCCGAGGAGGACAAGCTCGCGATCGAGAACGTGAACAGCCCGCACTTCCGCGGGTACACGCGCATCGGCGGCGAACGGACACAGGGGAAGGTCGACTGGCGCGAGCAGATCGACATCGGCCCGGAGCGGGAACCGGTCGAGGGCGGCCCGGCCTTCAACCGTCTCACGGGCCCCAACCTCTGGCCCGCAGCACAGCCGGAGCTGAAGGCGGTCGTGACGGAGTGGCACGACACCCTGACAGAGATCGCCCGCAAGCTTCTGCGCGCCTGGGCTCTCACTCTCGGGGCGGAGGAGACCTACTTCGACGAGCCGTTCCGCGATCCGTCGACCCTGATCAAGATCGTGCGCTACCCGGGAACGGACGAGCCGGAACCGCAGCAGGGTGTCGGAGCGCACAAGGACTCCGGCGTGCTGACGCTGCTGTGGGTCGAACCCGGCAAGGGCGGACTCCAAGTCGAGCGTGACGGCGAGTGGGTGTCGGCTCCCCCGGTGCCCGGCGCCTTCGTCGTCAACATCGGCGAGCTGCTGGAGTACGCCACCGGCGGATACCTCAAGGCCACGAACCACCGTGTGATCTCACCACGGGCACCGGAGGAGCGCATCTCGATCCCGTTCTTCTTCAACCCCGCGCTCGACCAGCAGCTGCCCCTCCTCGAACTCCCCGCTGACCTCGCTGCTCAAGCGACCGGAGTCACCGAGGACCCTGGCAACCCGATCCATGCGACCTACGGCGAGAACGCGCTCAAGTCTCGGCTTCGTGCGCACCCCGATGTCGCGGCCATCCACCACCCCGACCTCGTGAGCGCCTCAGCCTGAGCGGGAGCCACAGTCCCGGACATGACGAAGGCCGCCCCACACCGTGGGGCGGCCTTCTCAAGAATGTTCTGCGCGATTGAACGCAGGGTCGCGGTGCCTCAGCGGCGGAGTCCGAGACGCTCGATCAGCGAGCGGTAGCGCGCGATGTCGATGTCCTGGAGGTAGCCGAGCAGACGACGGCGCTGACCCACGAGCAGGAACAGACCACGACGCGAGTGGTGGTCGTGCTTGTGCTCCTTCAGGTGCTCGGTGAGGTCCTTGATGCGCTGCGTCAGCATCGCGACCTGCACCTCGGGGGATCCGGTGTCACCGGGGTGCGTCGCGTACTCTTCGATGATCGCCTTCTTGACGTCTGCTTCCAGTGCCATAGATTCGATCCCCTTTCAGCTTGTTGCGCGGCGCCCGACGCCTGATGCGTGGGCTCTCTTTATCCGCGGCCGATCAAACGGCAACCTGACGAGTCTACCAGTCGTCGCACCCGTCGGATGACACCGGCGACCGAGGGGCTCGGCCGCAGTCAACTAGGCTCGGATCGTGCAGAAGCAGTTCGAAGCGTGAGCCCCCGACGCGGTCATCTGATAGACCTCTCCCCTCTCGCTTCCAGCCCGGCGTTCGCTCGGATGTGGATCGGCTCGACGCTGGCCGGCATCGGCGGCCAGCTCACCATCGTCACGGTGATGCTGCACGTGTTCGAGTTGACGCAGAACACCTTCGCCGTCTCCATGATCGCGGTGGCAGGGCTCGTGCCCATGATCCTCGCCGGCCTGTACGGCGGCATGCTCGCCGACGCATTCGACCGGCGCCGGGTGGCCCTGATCGCCGCGACCATCACCTTCGCCTCCACGGCTCTGCTGGCCGCGCTCACCTGGACGGGCACGGAGACGATCTGGTGGCTGTATGCCCTGAGCATGATCAACTCCGCCGCCAACTCCGTGGGCATGGCGACGCGCACCGCGATCGTCCCGCGTCTCATCCCGCGTGAAAAGCTCGCCGCGGCATCGGCACTCAACGGCGTCGCCTTCGGGCTCACCGTCATGGCAGGTCCGGCGCTGGCCGGCCTCCTCGTCGCGCTCACCGGATACGGCTGGACCTACACGATCGACGTGGTGCTGATGCTGTCGATGTTCCTCGGACTGTGGACACTTCCGGCGTTGCGGCCGGAAGGAGAGGTCGTCCGCCCCGGACTCGAGTCCCTGGTCGACGGCTGGCGGTTCCTCCGCAAGGCCGGCAACATCCGCATGCAGTACATCATCGACATCATCGCGATGACATTCGGACAGCCGCTCGTGCTGTTCCCGGCGCTCGGCACGGTTCTCCTCGGTGGCGGAGCACTGACCACCGGCATCCTGACGGCCGCGGTCGCCGTCGGGACGTTCACCTCGAGCCTGTTCTCCGGTCGGGTCGTGCAGTATCGCTGGCACGGACGAGGGATCGCGAGGGCTGTCGAGGCGTACGGCGCCTCGATCCTGCTCTTCGGCGCCGTGCTGCTTATCGGAGCGTTCTCCGCACCGGCGAGCGAGACGATGCCGCACGTGGGGCTCATCATCGCCGCATGCATCGCGCTGGCACTTTCCGGCGCCTCGGACAATGTCAGCTCGATCTACCGCAACACCATGATGCAGGCCGCCGTGCCCGATGCGATGCGCGGACGTCTCCAGGGGCTCTTCATCGTGGTCGTCGCCGGTGGACCCCGCATCGGCGCGCTGTACGCGGGAACGCTCGCAACGTTGACGAGCCTCTGGTTCCCTCCCATGCTCGGCGGGTTCCTGGTGATCGCCCTCGTGGCGATGCTCGCCCGCCGCAACCGGCGCTTCCACGACTATGACGCAGAGAACCCCGAGCCCTGAGGGGCCCGGGGTTCCGGTCTCGATCCGTCGCGTCAGTCCTGCTGCAGCGCGCCCTGGAGGTCGAGGCTGATCGTCACGTCCTTGCCGACGAGCACGCCACCGGTCTCGAGCGCAGCGTTCCAGGTGAGGCCGAAGTCCTCGCGGTTGATGACCGTCTTGGCCGAGGCACCGGCCTTGTAGTTGCCCCACGGGTCGCTGCCGAAGCCGCCGAAGTCGAGCTCGAAAGTCACCGGCTTCGTGATGCCGCGGATGGTGAGGTCGCCGTCCACGAACAGGTCGCCGCCCTCGGCGCGAGCGCCGGTCGAGACGAACTCCATGGTCGGGAAGTTCTCGGTGTCGAAGAAGTCTGCGGAGCGGAGGTGCTGGTCGCGGCCCTCGTCCTTGGTGTCGACCGAGGTGACGTCGACGGACGCCTCGACCTTGGCCTCGAGGGGGTTCTCCGGAGCGATCAGGGTGGCGCTCTTGACGCCGAAGGTGCCGCGCACCTTCGAGATCATCATGTGGCGGACGCTGAAGGTGACCTCGCTGTGCGAGGGGTCCAGGACCCAGGTGCCGGGACGGTAGCCGGGGATGTCGATGCTGGTCATTGCTTCTCCTCTGGAGACGTCAGCCGCAGCTGCGGCAAGGGACAGGGGCCGCGTTCACCGCGACCCCTGTGACAACTTACATTCACAAGCATGTATTCCCCTGAATGAAGAATCTCTTCTGAAAACACGAAACGCCCCACTCGCGAAGGAGCGGGGCGCGTCGTGGAACGAGCGGGGATCAGCCGACGGCGACGAGATCGATGATGAAGATCAGGGTCTTTCCGGAGAGGAAGTGGCCTCCGCCGACCGGGCCGTAGGCCAGGTGCGGCGGGATGATCAGTTCGCGGCGGCCACCCACCTTCATACCGGGGATGCCGTCCTGCCAGCCCTGGATGAGACCCTGCAGCGGGAACTGGATGGTCTCACCACGACCCCAGGAGGAGTCGAACTCTTCGCCGGAGTCGAACTCGACCCCCGCATAGTGCACGGTCACGGTGTCACCGGGCTTCGCCTCGGCACCGTCGCCCTCGATGATGTCGCGGACGACGAGGTCCGCAGGTGCGGGGCCGGTGGGGGCGTCGAACTCAGGCTTTGTGCGATCAGTCATATGTCCATCCAACCCGAGCGCCACGGACCGGTCAACGCGTCGGCACCTGCTCACAGCGAACACCACGCAACTTCTTCAGCGCCCCTCGGCAAGTAGCCCTTGACACTCGCGCGGGGCCGGGTGCACCCTGTTTACAGATCAACTCAGCGCCCGGGAGACTCGCAGGCATCGCCGCAGCACCGGGCGCTGAGTCTTGTCACAGGCGGATGGTCGCGCTCGGCCGCGGCCGCACGTCAGTAGGCCAGGAGCGCCGCCCTCGTAGCCCTGGTGCGGATCAGCAGCGCACGCTCGTCGTTCACGGCCATCGGGTCGCGACCGGTGATCGCACGCTGCCGGACCGAGGCCAGCTCGGTCGCGTCCTTGATGAACGATCGCATCAGCGGACGCCGGTCACCACGCAGCTGCGACGCCCATGCGAGTCCCACCTTGCGCCCGGCGGGCGTGGCCAGCATCGTGACCTCCTCGGGGGTGAACCAGCCCGCGGCGGCGTAGTCCTCCAGGCGTGCGCGGGTGAGCCTTGCCTCCTCGCGCCGCAGCGCGACGATACCCAGGATGAAACCGATGAACAGCGGCACCTGAAGAGTGAAGTAGAGCCCGAAGAAGTCCGCGAACGTCGCCGAACCGTTCCAGAGCGCGTGCAGCAGGATCGCTCCGACGAGACCCAGCGCTCCTGCGCCGGCCGCTGACCGCGCCGAGCCGTGGCGCCGAGCCACCAAGCCGATCGCGAAACCGGTGATCGCGGTGAACATGGCGTGAGCGAAGGGAGAGAGCAGTCCGCGTACGACGAACGTCACGGTCAGCTGCTGCCCCCCGCCCTCGATCAGGCTGACTCCGAAGTACTGGATGTTCTCGGTGAAGGCGAAGCCTGCTCCCACCAGAGCACCGTAGACGATGCCGTCGACAGGTCCGTCGAACGCCCGACGGGCGAGCAGGAAGATGAGGAAGACGCCCAGACCTTTCCAGAGCTCCTCGACGAAGGGGGCCTGCACGACCGCACCGAACTCCTCCGACCGGAAGCCGAGCAGGAGCGTCAGCGCCGTGTCGACCAGCAGGGTGAGGCCGACCGCAGCCACCGCACCCCAGGCGATGGCGAACGCCACCAGCCGCTTGGGCTCGGGCTCCCATCGATCGATCAGCCGCACGCCGAGGAACACGATCGTGAGCGGTATCAGCGCGAGGACCAGACCGACAACAGAGGCGAACGATCCGAGCGCCCACACGAAGTAGCCCACGAGCGCGATCAGCAGGAAGCCGAGCACACCGAAGAGCCACAGCGAAATCGTGCGGCCCTTCCTCGTGGGCACGGGCAGAGCGGGAAGCGACTCCGCAGGCGACGGGGCAACCGGAGCGGGCGGAGTGTACGGAGTCGGCTGAGCCAGAGGAGAGGCATACCCGGCGACGGGGCGGCCCGCCGTGACGGAGCCGTCCGCCGTGGTCGACAGAGGCGCGCTCGGATGCGGCGCGGGCGCGTATGCACGCGGTGGCACCTGCCCGGGCGAAGACTGCGAGGCAGGCGGAGGAGCATACGGCGAGGGCTGCTGCGGCTGGGACGGTCCTCCGGAACTCATAGGCAAAGCTTATGGGCACAACGTGGGTGGTCCGGATATGGTGAAGCCCTCCACCCGGCGACCCGCACCCACCCGGTAGCGTAGAAGCATGCGGTTCGCTCACCTGCGCCGTCCTGACTCCCCCCACGCGGCTCTCGCCGTGGTCGAGGGCCCGGACGCCATCCTCGTCTCTGACCTCCTGACCGACCCTCCTGCCACGCTGCAGCAGCTGATCGAGGGAGGGGAAGCGGCACTCGACGCTCTGCGCGGTGCGCTGGAGAACAGCTCCGCGCCGCGGCACCCACTCGACGGGTGGACATTCGACTCCGCCGTACTCACACCGCCCGCAGTGCTCGCCGTCGGCCTCAACTACGCCGCGCACTCCAGTGAGCTCGGTCTGAAGACGGATGCGGCACCGACCGTCTTCACCCTGTGGCCGAACTCGCTCACAGGTCACGAGCAGACCACGTCATGGCCGCGGTCGCTGAGCGAAGCCGTCGACTACGAAGCCGAGCTCGGTGTGCTCATCGGCCCCCCTGCCAAGGACGTCTCCGAGGCCGATGCGCTGTCGCACGTCTGGGGCTACACGGTGGTCAACGACATCACCGCCAGGAACGTCCAGTTCTCCGAGGCGCAGTGGTCCCGCTGCAAGTCGTTCGACGGCTTCACCCCCACCGGCCCCTTCGCCGTGACCGCCGACGAGGTGGCCGACCCGCAGGACCTCCACATCTGGACCGTCGTGGACGGCCACACCGTGCAGGACGCGAGCACCGACCAGATGGTCCGATCGGTGGCGAAGCTCATCGCCCACCTGTCGCAGTCGCTCACGCTGCTGCCCGGCACCCTGATCTCCACGGGCAGCCCCGGCGGGGCTGGCTACTCACGCGACCCGCAGATCTTCCTCCGCGACCACTCCACGGTCACGGTCGGCATCGACGGCATCGGCGAGCTGACCACGCACTGCCGGATCACCGACTGAGCCCAGACGATACGAAGAGGGGGACGGATGCGGCGCATCCGTCCCCCTCTTCGTATCGCGCGATCAGATCTCGATCAGGTCCTCCGACGCGACCACCGGGATCGCCGCGGTGATCGTCTCGAGGCCCGAGAGACGCGCGGGCGACAGCTGCTTGAGGACCTCTTCGCGCGACATCAGACCGGCTTCGACGACGAGGTCGGCAACGCTGCGGTTGGTCAGCAGAGCCGTCTTCGCCAGAGCGGCGGCGGCCGCGTAGCCGATGAAGGGCGTGAGGGCCGTGATGACACCCACCGAAGCGCCGACCATGGCGCCGAGGCGGTCGCGGTTGGCGGTGATGCCGTCGACGCAGTTCACGCGCAGGGTCCACATCGCCTGGCGCATCCAGGTGATCGACTGGAAGATCGAGTGCGCGATCACGGGCTCGAAGGCATTCAGCTGCAGCTGTCCCGCCTCGGCCGCCATCGTCACGGTCATGTCGGCGCCGGCGACGGCGAACGCCACCTGGTTCACGACCTCGGGGATGACCGGGTTGACCTTGCCCGGCATGATGCTCGAACCCGCCTGCATGGCCGGGAGGTTGATCTCACCGAGACCCGCCTGCGGGCCGGACGAGAGCAGACGGAGGTCGTTGCAGATCTTCGAGAGCTTCATCGCGTTGCGCTTGAGCGTCGAGGAGAACGACATGAAGGATCCGGTGTCGCTGGTGGCCTCGACGAGGTCGCCGGCGGTGCGCAGGTCGAGACCGGTGATGTCACGCAGGTGCTTGAGGACGGCGGGGGCGTATCCCGGGTGGGTCGTGATACCCGTACCGATCGCCGTGGCGCCCATGTTGATCTCGAACATGAGGGACGCGTTCTCCGTGAGTCGCGTGTGGTCGTATCCGAGGGTCGTGGCGAAACCGTTGAACTCCTGCCCCAGGGTCATGGGCACGGCGTCCTGCAGCTGCGTGCGACCGACCTTCAGGACATCGTGGAACTCGCGCGACTTGCCCAGGAACGACAGCCTCAGCAGGTCGAGCTCCTCGAGCAGCGAACGCAGCGTCAGCGAGAGGCCGATCTTCACCGCCGTCGGGTACACGTCGTTCGTGGACTGGCTCCGGTTCGTGTGGTCGATCGGCGAGAGGAAGGCGTAGTCGCCCTTCTCGTGACCGGCCATCTCGAGCGCGATGTTGGTGATGACCTCGTTCGCGTTCATGTTCGTCGAGGTTCCGGCACCGCCCTGGATGACGCCGACCGTGAACTGCTCATGGAACTCGCCGTCGATCACGCGCTGCGCTGCGCGGTCGATCAGGTCGGCCCGCTCGGGGTCGAGCACGCCGATCTCCCGGTTCGCGCGGGCACTCGCCTGCTTGACCATCGCGAGACCCACCACGAGGTCGGGGTACACCGAGATGGGGCGCTTCGTGATCGGGAAGTTCGCGTCGGCGCGGGCTGTATGGATCCCCCAGTACGCGTCGACGGGAATCTCCATGCTCCCGAGCGAATCGGTCTCGGTACGGGTCAGGGTAGGCGCGGCAGAAGCCATGTCACATCCTCGTGGGTCGTGGCGGGTGAGAAGGGTGGGGGATGCCCCCAGTCTACGCCGCTCAGCGTGCGGGTTTGCGGGAGAAGGCCTCGAGTCGCTCTTCCGGGCTGAGCCGCGCCATACGCTCCAACCACGCTTCCGAGAAGTATTCGCCGGTCTCCGCTCCGGTCACCGGGATCACCGTATGCGTGATCGTGTCGGCGTACACGTGGACGAGCTGGAACGCCTGTGCGGCGTCCATGCCGTTGACCTCGGCTGCGGGCCGCGCGACGTTCATCGTGTAACAGGTCGCCGACGCGACGCTCACCGGAACCCCGGCGAAGGTGCCGTGGGACGAATAGTGGAGGTGGCCGGCGAGGATGCCGCGGACGTCGCTCCCCCGGATCACGTCGGCGAGTTCGTCCTGGTGTCGCAGCTCGAGGATGTCGAACAGCGGCACATGACTCGGGAGCGGCGGATGGTGCATGGCCAGCAGCGTCCCGGACGGGGCGGGGTCGGCGAGCACCTCGGCCAGCCACGTGAGCTGACCCTCGTCGAGATCGCCGTGATGCCAACCGGGCACGCTCGTGTCCAGCGCGATGAGCCGGACGCCGTCGAGATCCCAGATGCCCGTGACAGGCTCTTCCGTCGGCTCCAGACCGAGCATCTCGGCACGCAATGCCGGGCGCTCATCGTGATTGCCGGCGACCCAGACGACGTGCGTGTCCAACTCCGCGGCCACCGGCTCCACGGCTGCCCGGAGTCGGCGGTACGCATCGGGCTCCCCCAGATCGGCGAGGTCGCCGGTCACGACGATCGCGGTGGGATTCGGATGCACCGCCCTGATCGCCTCCAGCGTGCGCGCGAAGTTCTCCTCGACGTCGTAGCGTCCCCCCAGCTTGGCGCCCCCGGCGAGGAAATGCGGGTCGCTCACATGGATGAGTGAATGAGACGCGAGCTCATGCCGGCCGAACGCGTAGGGGCTGCCTGATCCTGCGGACATGGCTTCAGCCTATGTCCGACCGGTGACCCAGGAGCGGGACCTGCACGGCTCGCCGTCGATCAGTGGCCGAGCACCAGGAGCAGGATCCCGCTGATCACGGCGACACCGCACAGAGCGAAACAGGCGTAGGCGCCGACGAGCGCGAGGGACTTCTGTCCCTCGGTCAGCGGGCTCTTGCGGGCGGCCTTCGCGGCCTGCTTCTCGGCGCGCTTCAGCTCCTTCTCCGTGATCACGGTGATCGCGTCGGTGAACTCGGCAGGGCTGACGACAGGTGCGCGACCGCTGCGCACGAGGAGGCGCAGCCCCAACGCGTAGAAGGTGACGATGGCCGCCGCACCGATGAGGGCGGCCGCGAACACCTGGAGGAAGGCATACCAGTCGATCACGACGCTCATTCGGACTCTCCGTTCCGGTCGGCGTCGGCTTTCTGCGTCGGCGACGCGGTCTTCGATGCCTTGGTGGTCGCTTTGGCGTCAGCTTTCTTCTTCGCCTTCGCTGCCGCATCCTTCTTGGCCTTGGCCTTGGCATCGGCCTTCGCCTTGTCGCGTGCCTCCGCGCGAGCCCGAGCCTCGGCCTTGGCCTGCTCGATGCGCTGCTGACGCCTCGTCGGCGGTGGCGTGTCGGGCAGCTCGATCGCGCGGCCCGATTCGGCGACGTCGCTCATCGCGTTCGCCGGCGTGACGGCGTTGCGCCGTGACCGCATGAACAGCCCGAGGATGATGGCCAGCGCGATGACGGCGTCGATCACGACACCCCAGTTGCCGAGCCAGACCACGAGCAGCGCCGCGAGTGCTCCGACGCCTCCCGCAGCGGGGAGGGTCAGCAGCCAGCCGACACCGATACGCCCCGCGGTCCGCCAGCGCACGGTGGAACCGCGGCGTCCGAGACCGGACCCGATGACCGAGCCGGAGGCCACCTGCGTCGTGGAGAGCGCGAAGCCGAGGGCACTGGAGGCGAGGATGGTGGCCGCGGTCGAGCTCTCCGCGGCGAAGCCCTGCGCCGGCTTGACGTCGGTGAGCCCCTTGCCGAGCGTGCGGATGATGCGCCAGCCGCCGAGGTAGGTGCCGAGAGCGATCGTGAACGCACACGCGATGATGACCCAGAGCTCGGGCTCGTGGTGCGCGCCGGACTGCCATCCGATGGTGATCATCGCCAGCGTGATCACACCCATGGTCTTCTGCGCGTCGTTCGTGCCGTGTGCGAGCGCGACCAGGGACGACGTGAAGATCTGCCCCCACCGGAAGCCGTCGCGCCCATCGGGCTTCCCGTCGTAGCGGCGGGTGATCGAGTAGGCGATCTTGGTGGCCGCGAACGCGATGAGGCCGGCGGTGACAGGAGCGATCAGCGCCGGGAGCACGATCTTCGAGAGCACCATGCCGAAGTCGATGCCGCTGATCCCCGCGCCGACCATGGTCGCGCCGATCAGTCCGCCGAAGAGGGCGTGGGACGAGCTCGACGGCAACCCGAGCAGCCAGGTCAGCATGTTCCAGGTGATCGCGCCGATCAGTCCGGCGAAGATCAGTGACAGGAACAGATCAGTCCCCGCGTCGATGATCGCGTCTTCGCGGATGATGCCGCCGGAGATCGTCTTGGAGACCTCCGTCGACAGGAAGGCGCCGACGAGGTTGAGCACCGCGGCGAGGAGAACGGCTGTCTTGGGCTTCAGCGCGCCGGTGGCGATCGGAGTCGCCATGGCATTCGCGGTGTCGTGAAAGCCGTTGGTGAAGTCGAAGAAGAGTGCCAGCGCGATGACAAGCACGACGATGAGGGCTGCGGTTTCCACCGTTCGCTTTCGGTCGTTGAGGAAGAAGGAGATGTCGACGGGATCGACGTGACGAACGAAGAGTTCACCGTGGGTTTGACTTCCGTTAACCGGCCCCGGTAAATCCTCCCACCGTCCCCCGTGCCGGTCAACTCGACCTGGGATAGCGTGAGACGGTGACTGACGCTCCCGCCACCGACCGCCGCTCGACGCTCCGCACCCATCATGGTGACACCTTCGACGATCCCTACGAATGGCTCCGAGCCAAGGATTCCGCAGAGGTCATCTCCCATCTGGAAGCGGAGAACGCGCACACCGATTCCGAGACCGCGCACCTGGCCGACCTGCGAGAACGTCTCTTCGAGGAGATCAAGGGTCGCGTCCAGGAGACGGACCTCTCCGTCCCGACCCGCCGCGGCGACTGGTGGTACTACAGCCGCACCGAAGAGGGTGCGCAATACGGCATCCACTGCCGCGCGGCCGCCGAGCCTGGCGACTGGACTCCCCCGCGCCTGGAACCGGGAGTGCCTGTCCCCGGCGAGGTCGTGCTCCTCGACGGCAACATCGAGGCCGAGGGCCACGAGTTCTTCTCGCTCGGCGCCTTCGACACCTCCGACGATGCGACCAAGCTGCTCTGGTCCACGGACTTCGAGGGCGACGAGCTCTACACCGTGCACGTGCGCGACCTCGCCACCGGCACCACCCTCGACGACGAGATCCCGAACACGGGCGGCGCCTTCTTCACCCCGGACGGCACCGGCGTGCTCTACACGACCCGCGACGAGGCCTGGCGCCCCGACACCCTGTGGCTGCATCGGCTCGGCACCCCGGTGTCCGAAGACGTGAAGCTCTTCCACGAACCGGACGAGAAGTTCTGGCTCGGTGCAGGCATCACCCGCAGCCGCCGCTACCTCGTGATCGCGGTCGGCTCGAGCATCACGAGCGAGGAGTATCTGGTCGATCTGCACGGCGACCTCACCGCCGAACCGCGCCTCGTCTGGCCACGTCGCGAAGAGGTCGAGTACTCGGTCGAGCACGCGGTCGTGGACGGCGAGGACCGACTGCTCGTGCTCCACAACGACGGCGCGCTCGACTTCGAGCTGGTCTCCGTGGCGGCCTCCGACCCGCAGGGTGCCCGACACGTGGTGCTCGCCCATGAACAGGGAAGGCGCCTTCTCGGAGTTGACGCGTTCCGTGACTTCGCGACCGTGGAGTACCGCCGCGAAGGACTGGAGCGCGTGGGTCTGCTCGACTACGCCACAGACCTCGTCGAAGAACTCGCCTTCGACGAACCGCTCTACTCGGCGGGCGTGAGCGGCAACCCGGAATGGCACTCCCCGTTCCTCCGCCTCGGGTACACCTCTTTCGTGACGCCGGGAACCGTGTACGACCTCGACCTGGCCACCAGGGGACTCGTGCTGCGAAAGCAGGTGCCGGTGCTGGGCGGCTACGACCCCGGGGACTACGGCCAGCGACGCGACTGGGCGACCGCCGCCGACGGAGTCCGTGTGCCGATCTCCCTCGTCTGGAAGCGCTCCTTCGGAGAGCCGGGAGCGGAACCGCGCCCCGTGCACCTGTACGGCTACGGATCGTACGAGCACTCCATCGATCCCGGATTCTCCGTCGCCCGCCTCTCCGAGCTGGACCGCGGGGTCGTCTTCGCCGTGGCGCATGTGCGCGGCGGCGGCGAGATGGGTCGGCAGTGGTACGAGGACGGCAAGCTCCTCCACAAGCGCAACACCTTCACGGACTTCGTCTCCTGCGGCGAGCACCTCGTCGAGACGGGTGTGACCACTCCGAACCGGATGGTGGCAGAGGGCGGCAGCGCCGGTGGTCTGCTCATGGGCGCCGTGACGAACCTCGCACCCGAGCTGTTCGCCGGGATCCTCGCCGGGGTACCGTTCGTGGACGCCTTGACGACGATCCTCGACCCCTCGCTCCCCCTCACCGTGATCGAGTGGGACGAGTGGGGTGACCCGCTCCACGACCCGGAGGTCTACGCGTACATGAAGTCGTACAGCCCCTACGAGAACGTCCGCGACGGTGTCGAGTACCCACGGATCCTCGCGGTCACCTCGCTGAACGACACCAGGGTGCTCTACGTGGAACCGGCGAAGTGGGTGGCTCGTCTGCGCGAAGCCGGAGCTGCCGATGTGCTGCTGAAGTGCGAGATGGTCGCCGGGCACGGCGGTGTGAGCGGACGCTACAACTCCTGGAAGGAGCGGGCGTTCGAACTCGCCTGGCTCCTCGACACGCTCGGCCTCGCCGAGGTGTGACACCGGCGCACGTTCGCGGGTGCTCGCGTTCGCGGGTGAGCGTGCGGGCGTGCGGGTAAGCGTGCGGGTAAGCGGGTGAGCGTGCGCGGGAGCGTCCGTGCGGGTATGCGTGCGCGCGCTGGCGTGAGCCTTCGCGCGCGGGGGTGAGCGTGCGCGAGAACAGGCGATCACGCCAGAACAGGCGGGGTTCGAGGCAAGCTGCCTGTTGCGGCGCGATAGCCTGCCGCCCCGTTGTCCGCTCGCCCCGTTGTCCGCTCGCCCCGTCGTCCGCTCGCCCGAGGACTCGGGGGTAGCGGACTACTCCTGCACGATTGGCTCCTCGCTGTCTCGTGTCCTCCGTCCGCGCGCAGAGCGGCGCTGTCGCCCCTCGGTACGAGGCAGGCTCGACGTGTGCCGAAAACGACAGTCGAAGAGTGGGTTCACTTGCACAACGGGATCGCGCACACGTCGGTGCTCCGAGCAGCGGGCTTCAGCGAGCACAGCGTGCGGCGCGCCGTCCGGGAGGGCCGGTTGAGGTACGTACGCCGCTCGTGGGTCGTCACTCCTCGGTGCGATCCGCGGCGAGTGAGCGCTGCCTCCGTCGGCGGGCGCGTGACGTGCGTGAGCGCCGCGAGCGTCCGAGGGTGGTGGGACGTGCCAACGGACGCGTTGCATGTCGCACTGCCCCACAGCGCTTCGCGATTCGATGCGTCCGGCCTTCTCGTCCATCGTGCGCGTGGACCGGTGCCCGTGCATCGGCGGGCCACCGAGGAGCCCGCTCTGAACGTGCTCTTCCATGTGGCGCGGTGTCTGCCTCCGGTCGACGCCCTCACCATCTGGGAAGCAGCGGTACGCAGGGAGGCCGTGGATATCGATGTCCTCGCGAGGGTGCGGTGGCGGTCCCGCGCCGCGGACGACCTCACCGTGTGCGTCAGCGGCCGATCCGACTCAGGGCCCGAGACGGCGTTCGTCTCGCTCATGCGTGGGATCGGCGTGGAAGTACGACAGCAGGTGTGGGTCGACGGACATCCACTCGACGCGATGATCGGCGAATGCCTCGGCATCCAGATCGATGGTTTCGCGCACCACAGCGCAGCCAAGGATCGACGTCGCGACATCCGCGCGGATGCCCGACTCGCGCTACGCGGGTACACAGTCCTCAGATTCGACGTCCAACAGGTGCTCCACGACCCCCGATACGTCGAACAGACCGTTCAGGTAGCCATCGCCCAGGGACTGCACCGGCACCGCACGCAGGGCTGATCCTCCGCTCAGTCCCGCCGGACGTGCAGCCCGAGCGTGCAGGTGCAGCGCGTCCAGGGCCGACCTCACACCGCGATGCAGCGTCGCACGCGCGAGAACAGGCCAACACGCGAGATCAGGCCACCCTCGCACAGGGTTGCCTGTTCCGGCGCGATCGCCTGACCCGACGCGGGCGGACAGCGAGACCCGGGCTCAACCGAAGAGCGCGGCGGCTTCGTCGTAGCGGTAGCGGGGAACGGTGTTCAGCTCGCCGAGTGCGTCCGCGAACGGCACGCGCACGATGTCGGTACCCTGCATCGCGACCATCTGGCCCCACGCACCGTCGACGATCGCGTCAGCGGCATGCAGTCCGAGCCGCGTCGCGAGCACACGGTCGAAAGCGGAGGGCGATCCGCCACGCTGGATGTGTCCGAGGATCGTCGCACGCGTCTCGATGCCGGTGATGCGCTCGATCTCTGGGGCGAGCTGGTCGCCGATGCCGCCGAGGCGCGGACGATTGAAGGCGTCGAGCCCCTTGTCGCTGTATGCCTCGTCCATCCCGAGCAGCTTGAAGCCCTCCGAGACGACGACCAGGGGTGCGCGTCCGCGGTCATGGGCGCTGGTCACGAGCTCCGTGATGTCGTCGATGGACATCGGCACCTCGGGGATGCAGATCACGTGCGCACCAGCGGCCATGCCGGCGTGCAGCGCGATCCAGCCGACGTGCCGCCCCATGACCTCCGCGACCATGCAGCGCTGGTGCGAATCACCGGTCGTGCGAAGACGGTCCATGGCATCCGTGGCGATGTTCACCGCGGTGTCGAAGCCGAACGAGTAGTCCGTGGCCTGCAGGTCGTTGTCGATCGTCTTGGGGACGCCGATGACCTTGATCCCGTCCTTCGCGAGGCGGTCTGCTGCGGCGAGTGTCCCTTCCCCGCCGATCGCGATGATTCCGTCGATCTTGTGCCCGTAGAGGGTCTTCGCGATGTTGTCCGCTCCCCCGCGCTCTCCCTCGTACGGGTTGGTGCGGCTGGTGCCGAGAATGGTCCCGCCGACCTTCGACAGGCCCTTCACCTCATGTCGGGTCAGCGGCATGAAGTCCCCGTCGACCAGACCACGCCAGCCGTCGCGGATGCCGACGAACTCCAGGTCGTAGGTGGTGGTGCCCTTGAGCACGATGCCGCGGATGACCGCGTTGAGGCCGGGGCAGTCGCCACCGCTCGTCAGGATGCCGATCTTCATGCTGGTGCCTTCAGACGTTCGGGGAATGGGGGGAAAAGGCGACGCTGCCTTCGATCGACCCTAGCGCCCCGGCATGCTCGGGCGCCATTCGGGCGCGACGAAAAGCGTCGATCTTGACGACTCCATCCGCCGATATCGACGAACTTCCCGATCGGCGCCCTTGCGAGCCTCGATCTCGCGTTAAGAACAGCGGTTCTTGAGGCTCAGATCCCGCCGAGCGCCTGGCGCAGCAGATGCATGAGCGCCGCCAGCTGTACGGGCTCGCCCGCCGACTCCTCGACCGCTTCGCCATCGAGCGCACGTGCCGCGAGCCCCTGCTTCTGGTCGATCAGCTCCGCGATCTTCGTGTCGATCGTGTGCGCGGCGATGATCCGCCAGGCCGTGACTGGCTCGTCCTGGCCGATCCTGTGCACGCGGTCGATCGCCTGGGTCTGCTCGGCAGCCGTCCACGACAACTCGGCGAGCACGACGTTCGACGCCGCCTGCAGGTTGAGTCCGACACCCGCCGCGGTGAGGGAGCACACGGCGATGCCGACCTCGGGGTCGCCGTTGAAGTCATCGATGGCCTGCTGCCGGACAGCGGACGTCTGGTCTCCGCGGATCGACACCGAGCGGATTCCTGCCGAGGCGAAGTGCGCCTCCGCCTGGTCCATGACGTCGATGTGCTTCGCGAAGAACACGACCTTGCCCACCGATCGCTGCAGCTGTGCGGCATAGTCGGCCGCCAACGGAGCCTTCGCCTGACCGATGCGACGCACCATGGTGAAGACGTTGTCACCACCGGTGCCGGCGGCCTTCGACTCTTCGAGCTCGTTCTGGGCGACGAGCCGCACGATGTCGTCGTCGATCTCCCCAGGCGCGAGGCCACGATCTCCCCGAGCCTCGATGATGCGGCGGTAACGCGCGGCGAGGCGCTCCCCCAGTTCGCGTTCGGCCTGGCGGATGCTGCGCCCGAACTCGTCGTCGAGCTGCACCGGCAGATCGGCGATGAGCTTGTCCGGAAGGTCCGCCGCCACGTCCTTCTTCTTGCGTCGGACGATGCCCATCGAGATGACCGCGTCGCGCGCTTCAGGATAGAAGGCCTTGTCCGCCGGTGTGAAGCCCGTCGCGTCGAGCTTCTCCATGAGCTCAGGGCCCGGCTTCTCGCCGGTCGTCCACCCGAGGAAACGCCAGATCGCGTCGAAGTCCTCGACGTCGTTGATCAGCGGCGTGCCGGTGAGGGCGAGCATCAGAGGGTTGTGCCCCGGAGTGCGTTCGCGCACCTGGGCGGCCAGCGACAGCACGTTCCGCGAGCGCTGCGACGAGAGGTTCTTGATGAAATGTGCCTCGTCGACGACCATGCCGCGCAGACCGATCGAAGCCAGCCACGACATGTGACGGTCGAGGATCTCGTAGTTCACGATGAACACGTCGGCGAAGGCGTCGATATCGTCGCCGTCTCCCTGTATGACCGTGGCGCGACGCTGCGGCGTCCACCGCTCGACCTCGCGCGCCCAGTTCATCTTCACGACGTTGGGTACGACGACGAGCAACGGGTACGCACCCGCGACCGAGGCCGCGAGCACCGACTGCGCCGTCTTGCCGAGACCCGGTTCGTCCGCGAGCAGGAAGCTGCGGTGGCCCGCCTTCACTGCTTCGAGGAAGCGCGACTGGTGCACCATGACCTCGAGCCCCTTGGGCGAGACATGGTCGAACTCCGGAGCGGGCGGAAGATCCATCGATGCGGCAGCGCCGCCCGCGCCTGTCTCGAATGCCTTGTACAGCGGGCCCATCAGCTCCCAGCCGTCCAGACGACGACGCGGGGTCGCGGACGGACGCGGCGTGAGATCCGGAGCGAGGAACGGGTTGGCGAGCTGCCTGGCCTCGACCGATGGCGGAGTGACCTGGCGCTCGGCGATCGCGGCGGGGATCACCGAGATCTGCACAGGGGCCGCATCGGCGATGATGAGCTCTTCCGGGGCGAGCTCGGCACCCGATTCGAGCAGCCAGTCTCGGCGCATCCGCTTCGCCACCGGCGACGTCGCCTGGTCCGCCTCGAGCAACTGGATGAGTGACGTGTCGCGAGCCGCGGTCTTGGCGAGGATCGTCGCGACCCCGTCGAGGCGCTTGAGCAGTTCAGCGCGCGCGGGGTCGCTGATCTCGGCGTCTGCCTTCACCCTGGCGCGCTCTTCACGCACCAGGAAGGCGATCACCTGGAACTTGACCCGATTCGTGGGTCCGAGCTTCCCTCGCTGCGACTTCGCCTCGATCTCGCGCACCTTGCGCGCCAGGATCGGGATGAGGGGTGCCTCGTCATCGCGACGGGACGTCTTCTTGCGCCGCGTGGCGGCGGTTGCCGTGGTCGGCATGCTCCTCCTGAGCGTGAAAGCCCCGGCTTCCCCAGGAAGCCATGGGCCGTTCTCGTTGTCCGCGTGTGGCACGAGCCAGGACCGTACGAACAGTGGGTCGTCTTCCCGTCGAGGCACGCGAGACTCGCGAAGTTCGGCGGGAGCCGCTACCCATTCTATGTCATGACGCCCGAACGAACGCGATTGGCGATGCCGAGCCGCGCGTCTCGACCCGTGGCCTCAGCGCCGGGAGACGGGCCCGCTAGGCCGGAAGTCCGAGCGCGCGCGCGGCATCCGTCACGTCCGCGCCCATCTGCACCATGAGCTTCTCGATGCCTTCGAAGGCGACCATGCCCCGCAGGCGGTCGACGAACTCGACCGTGACGTCGTGTCCGTAGAGGTCGAGGCCGGTCTCACCCAGCACATGCGCTTCCACCTGGCGGACGAGCACGTCATCGAAGGTGGGGTTGGTCCCGACGGAGATGGCGGAAGGGTGTCGGATTCCTGTGTCGTGGTCGACGAGCCACCCTGCGTAGACGCCGTCTGCCGGCACGAACGCGTCGACGATGGTCGACAGGTTCGCGGTGGGGAATCCCAGCTCGCGTCCACGCTTGAGACCGTGCACGACCTCTCCGCGCACATCGGGGTACCGCCCGAGCACGGTCGCAGCCGACGCGACGTCGCCCTCCATCAGGAGTTCGCGGATCCAGCTCGACGAGACGCGCCGTTCGGACCCGGGGAGGTACACGTCGTCGACCACCTCGACCGAGAAGCCGTACCGCGGGCCGAGCTCGCGCAGCAGCTCCGGCGTTCCCGCTCCCCTGTTGCCGAAGCGGAAGTCCTGGCCGACCAGAACCGTGGAGACCTGCAGGGCTCCCACGAGGATGTCGACCACGAAGTCCTCCGCGCTGCGGGCCGCGAGCTCCTCGTCGAACGTGAGCACCAGAGTGGCATCCAGGCCGAGCTCGCCCAGGAGCTCGAGCTTGCGCTCCACCGTGACCACGTTCTCCGGGCACCGGTCAGGGCGGATGATGGCGAGCGGGTTGCGGTCGAACGTGACCGCGACGGAGCGGCTCCCCGTGGCGGCCGCTGCGTTCTCGAGACGTGCGATCACCGCACGGTGGCCTGCGTGCACACCATCGAACTTGCCGATCGCGACCGCGCTCGGACCGAAGTCGCGCGGCACGTCCTCTGGGCTGCGGAAGATGATCACGCGTCGACCTCGACGGGGCGCACCACATCGGCGGGTCGGTGCGTGCGCAGCCACCAGACGCCGAACACCGGAAGGACCAGCGGGATGAAGAGGTAGCCGCGCCCGAACAGCGACCACACGGTCTCGTGCTGGAAGAGGTCGGGCAGCAGGAGACTCAGCAGTCCGACCACCAGGACGCCTGTGAGCTCGAAGACGATCGCCACCCAGGCGACCGTGTACCAGCCGCGGTGACGAGCCAGCACGAGGGCGAGCGTGGCGAGGATGTAGACGACGGCAGCGAGTGCGGAGAGCGAGTACGCCAGCGGCGCCTCGTCGAACCGACGCACGATCTGCACGAAGCTGCGACCTGTGGCCGCCAACGCCATCACGGCGTAGACGATGACGAGGACGCGACCGATTCCGGTCATCCGAGAGGAGGGGGCGGTGGAGCTCATAGCGCATTCCATCCTAGAGCCGTGGGAAGAAGCCGGGCTCCCGCGCCGACCTCTCGCGTCACGCGATCTGGACGGTCCAGATGACCTGCATGCGCCACAGCATGATCGCGATCGCGATCGCGGCCACGCCCAGGATCACGGTGCTCCAGCGACTGCGCTCCATGAGGGCCCACAATACGGCGCCGACGGGGAGCAGGACCGCCGAGACCAGATACACCCAGTACTCCAGAAGGTCTCCGGTCGGCGGGTTGCCTGCCAGGGGCGCGATGATCGCGACGACCACCTGGACGATGAGGAGCGCCTCGACCAGGGCGAGGGCGCCGACACTGACGTCGCTCGGTCTCCGGCCGATCAGTCCCGCGATGAGGCAGAATGCGCCGGCAGCGACCGCGATGACGATCTGCGCGATCGTGAACCACAGGATCATCGTGCGACCTCCGGCATGTTCATGGCGCTCTTGAGATCCGCGCCACGCTTCTCGACGATGCCGATCAGGGCGCCGTCCTGGTCGATCGCCGCGCCGATCGCCTCGTCCAGACGTGCTGCCTGTCCGCTCAGTCGCTTGCCGTGTCGGAGGTCGCGCGCGTCGTCCGTCGACATCTCGAGCACGGGAAGGATCCGTCCGGCTGCTTCGCCGGGAGTCAGGGTCGGCGCACCCTCGAGAGCATCCAGTCCGACAGCGTCGGCCACGTCGAACGGCCCGACCCTCGTGCGGCGAAGCGCCGTGAGGTGGCCCCCCACACCGAGCCCCGCGCCGAGGTCGCGTGCGAGCGAGCGGATGTAGGTCCCCGAGGAGCACTCGACGATGACGTCGAGATCGAGGTGCCCTTCGCCTCGGCGAGTGTCCAACAGGTCGAATCGCGAGATGACGACGTCCCGTGCCGCGAGCACGACCTCTTCTCCCGCACGAACGCGCTCATACGCGCGGCGACCGTCCACCTTGATGGCCGAGACGGCGCTCGGCACCTGGGAGATCTCACCCGTGAGTCGGGCGATACCGGCGGACACCGCGTCCTCGGTCACGGACCCCCATGCGTCGGCGTCCGCTGTCGTGAGGATCTCCCCCTCGGCGTCGTCGGTGCCGGTGGTCTGACCTAGGCGGATCGTCGCCGTATAGGTCTTGTCCGCTCCCACGATGTACGTCAGGAGCCTGGTCGCACCCTCGATGCCCACGACGAGCAGACCCGTCGCCATCGGGTCGAGGGTGCCGGCGTGGCCCACCTTGCGGGTGCCGAACGCCCGACGCGTGCGCGCGACGACGTCGTGACTGGTGAGCCCAGCGGGTTTGTCGACGAGAAGGATGCCGGGCGAGACCATTCATCCAGCCTACCGAGAGCGCACGACGATGAATGCCCGCACGGTGACCGATCCGCCGTGGCAAGGCTGCTCGCCTAGGCTGGAGGGATGCCTCTTCCGCCGGCCCCGCTCGAGTCGATGTCGCCGCTGACGTCGTGGTATCGCTCGACAGCCAGGGACCTGCCGTGGCGTCGCCCCGAGTTCCATGACGAGTACGGCGCATGGGGTGTGCTCGTGAGCGAGTTCATGCTGCAGCAGACGCCGGTCACGCGAGTCATCCCGCGTCTCGAGGCGTGGTTGGACCGCTGGCCCACCCCCGCAGCGATGGCCACCGCGTCGACGGCGGACGTCGTACAGCAGTGGGCGAACCTGGGCTATCCGCGGCGCGCGCTCTGGCTGCATCGCGCGGCAGTCGAGATCACGGATCGCCATGGGGGGATCGTTCCTCGCGAAGTAGACCAGCTACTGGCGTTGTCGGGCATCGGCGACTACACCGCTCGTGCCGTCGCCGTGTTCGCATACGGCGACCGGCACCCGGTGGTCGACACGAACACCCGACGAGTGCTCGCCCGTGCCGTCGAGGGCCGCGCGCAACCGGGCACGCCATCGCGCCGGGACCTCGAGCTGATGGCCTCGCTGCTGCCCGAGGATGTCACCGCTGCCGCCGTGTTCAATGCGGCGGCGATGGAACTCGGAGCGACGGTGTGCACTGCACGAGCGCCGCGATGCGAGCTGTGCCCGTTGGCCGACAGCTGCGCCTGGCTGGCGGCAGGCAGACCGGACACCGGAGACGAACGCCGACGCCAGGCCGCGTACGAGGGGTCCGACAGACAGGCTCGCGGCGCGGTGCTGCGGCTGCTGCGGGCTATGGATCCGGAGGCTGTTCCGCTCGAGGCCGTCCTGCCGGAGTGGCCCGACACCGGGCAGCGTGATCGCGCCATCGACTCCCTCATCGCCGATGGTCTCGCCGAAGCGGACGGCTCCGCGCTGTTCCTGCCACGATGACGGCGCGGGCACCGACACCCGCCAAGGCCTCCATGCCTCGGAGTTGCCGTCGCTCAGGCGTGTTGGTCCGTGCGATGCGCGAGCACCGTCAGCTCGACTCTGCTCCGCACGTCCAGCTTGGCGAAGATCCTGCCGAGATGTACCTCCACGGTGCGGACCGAGATATTCAGCTCCTCGGCGATCTCGCGGTTCGCTGCTCCTCGAACGGCGCGCATCGCGATCTCCAGCTCACGCGCCGTAAGCCGGAGCGCCCAGGCTGAGCGGCACGCGGCCAGTGCGTCCATCGCCGGGGCGATGCTTCCCTCCCTGGCGTCGAGGCGATCCAACCTGTTCCGGGTGGCCCTGGCCCACGCGGTCGCACCGGAGAGCTCGAACAGCCGTTCCGCGTACTGGAAGTGGATCCTCGCCGCGGCGTGATCATCGCGGATCGCGAACTGGGTCCCGAGCATCGTCTCCACTCTCGCCCTGGCGAACGGCGAAGTGAGTGTGCGCGCGATCTCGCTGACCTCTTCGCTCTCGGACGGCCAGCGCCTGTCCCCCACCGTGGCGATGCGCACCCGCAGCTGCTGGGCGAGCGTGATCTCCGGAGGCTCGACTGCAGCGCCACCGAAGCTCTCCTGACCGACGAAAGCCATCTCCTCCAGCCCGGGAACCGCAAGCGTGGTCTGCGGAGCTCCGCGATCGCCCCAGAGGCGTACCGTCGCCGCCGCATCGTCGAACGAGCCGGCGAGGAACGAGCGGATGCCTCGGTCGATGAGCAGATCGACCTTCGCCCCTGCGGGGAGGACGGCCGTGAGCGAACGGGCGAACGGACCGAGCTCCCCGAGCACCGCCAGGTCCAGCCGCCGCGCGAGGACCACGCCCAGGCCGGCGAACGGCAGCGCGATCGGCAGCTGGAGAGCCGACTGGATCAGTCGCTCCCGCGCGAGTCCGATGTCTCCCCGCCAAACCAGCAGCAGCACTTCGACGACCGCGCGATAGGCCTGGGCGACCGGGCTGTGCTCGTACCCGGGGATGAGAGGATCGGGGCCGACGGACAGGACCGACCGGTCGGTCGCCAACAGCCGCAACGCACGATCGAGGTCTCCATCCGTCGCGGCGCGCAGTGTGCGGAGCATCCCACCGCTCACCGGACCTGACCCGCTCACCCCGCTGTCATCACGATCACCCGCGATGAGCCAGCACAGGGCGACGACGGGATCGCGGAGCTCACGCTCGACACCGATACGGGCGGCTCCGTCGCGCAGCACCTCGAGCCACATGCGCATGCCTCCGCGGTCGCCACGTTCAGCGCACAGCACGGCGGCGAGAGCAGCAGCCCTGGCCCAATGATGCCAGTCGTCCTCATCGCCCGTCGTCGGCCGGAGCGTGGTCGGATCGACATCGGGCACTGCGCCCTGCACGAGAGTCTGGGCGACGATCAGTGCGCCGAGGCCGGCGATCCGATGGCGCGCGCTGCCGTGCGGATGGAGCGCGCCCAACCACGCCGCGGCTTCCGCCGCCAGACCCGCCCCCACGGCTGACGCGCCGGCGACCAGACGCGCCTCATCCCTCGCTTCGCCGACGGCGTGCTGGTAGGCCTCCGTGGCGAGCTGCAGCGCACGGTCGGGATGCCCGGCTTCGGAGAGCTGCCGTGCGAGCAGGATCAGCTCGGGCGCAGCGGAAGGGGCTGCCTCGAGCGAAGCCCGAGCCCGATGCCAGTCCGCGCTCACGCGATCTCCGCGAGCGTGGAAGAGCGCACTCAGCCGCTCGTGCACCGCCGCCGTCCTGGCCGCGCAGGTGGTCGCCTGCACCCAGGTCGACAGTCGCGCATCGATGAGCCGAGCGCGGCCGGCGTGCACGATGAGGTGATCCGAGACCGACGCAGCTGCCAGCTCGGCCGCCGTGCGTCCGTCGAAGACCAGGACGGGGTCGAGAGCGTCGTCCAAGCACACCGCGACCGCGAGCAGCAGCTCGCGATCGCGTTCGTCGAGTTCCAGATCTGCGAACCTGCGCGCAACGGCAGGTACGAGGGGCAACGGCGTCGGGAGGGAGTGAAGCCCCTGCCGTTGAGCCGGTGTCAGCCGCTCGACGACTTCGCGGATGGTCGACGCGTCGCCGTCCAGATCGTCCGAGAGCCACGCGAGCACGTGCGGGGCGCACTCGAGACCCCGATCGAGCAGATCCGACAGGAGCAGTTCGACGGCCGCGGGCGCGACGAACGGCCCCCCAGTCGTGCCCGTACCCTCGATGTGCCGATCCCCCTCAGCTTCGCGGAACCCGGTCCCGCGAAGCTGAGCGTATCAAACGGCGATCACTCCGCGTCGTCGTCCGTGCGGTAAGGGTCGGCGTCGCCTGCGTGCGAGGCCGAAGAGGCGAGCTTCGCGACGTCTGCATCGCGCTGCTGTGCCTCACGGAGTAGCGCTCCGATGTGGTCGGCGTTCTCCGGCAGAGCATCCGGGATGAACTCGAGAGTCGGTACGAGTCGCGTGCTCAGCTGTCGTCCGACCTCGCTGCGCAGCATTCCGGTCGCGGAGGTCAACGCGGCTCCGCTGGAGATGCGCTCCTCCTCCGTGCCCAGCACCGTGTAGAACACGGACGCGTGCTGAAGGTCTCCGCTCACGCGGACGTCGGTGATGGTGACGAAGCCGAGACGCGGATCGCGCAGCCCCTTCTCCAGCCGTTCGGCGAGGATCACACGGATTCGATCCGCGAGTCGGGCCTGTCGTTCGCCTGCCATTGTTCTCTCCCTGTCCAGGAACCCTCAGGGCGTCCTCCGTCTCCTCGCTCCGGGAGGAGACGGGAGCGAAGGACGCCCGAGAGTGTTTCGAATTGATCAGCCGCGAGGCTTCTCGACGAGCTCGGTCGTCTCGATCTCGTCACCGATCTGGATGTCGTTGTACTTGCCGAGGCCGATACCGGCCTCGTAATCCGTACGGACCTCGGTGACGTCGTCCTTGAAGCGGCGCAGCGACTCGATGGCGAGACCATCGGCGATGACGACACCGTCGCGGATGACGCGGGCCTTGGCGTTTCGGGTGATCGTTCCCGATCGCACGATGACACCGGCGATGTTGCCGAACTTCGAGGAGCGGAACACCTCGCGGATCTCGGCCACACCCGACTGGACCTCTTCGTACTCCGGCTTGAGCATGCCCTTGAGCGAGCTCTCGATCTCGTCGATCGCGTTGTAGATGACGGAGTAGAAGCGGATGTCGACGCCCTCACGAGCGGCACGCTCGCGCGCCTTCGTGTCCGGGCGCACGTTGAAGCCCACGATGATCGCGTTGTCGATCGTCGCCAGGTTCACGTCGGACTCGGTGATCGCACCGACACCGCGGTGGATGATGCGCAGCTGCACCGAGTCGTCGACCTCGATCTTGAGGAGCGACTCCTCGAGTGCCTCGACGGCACCGGAGACGTCACCCTTGATGATGAGGTTGAGCGACTCGACCTTGCCCTCTTCCAGAGCACGGGTGAAGTCCTCGAGCGAGATGCGCTTGCGGGCCTTGGCCAGCTGGGCGTTGCGCTCGACTGCTTCACGCTTCTCGGCGATCTGGCGAGCCATGCGGTCTTCCTCGGTGACGATGAAGACATCACCGGCGCGCGGCACGGAGTTCAGACCCTGCACCTGGACCGGACGCGACGGGTAGGCCTCTGTGACCTGCTCGCCGTTCTCGTCCGCCATCGCACGCACACGTCCGTACGCCGTACCGGCGACGATCGCGTCCCCGACCCGGAGCGTTCCGGACTGGATGAGCACGGTGGCGACCGAACCGCGACCCTTGTCGAGCTTCGCCTCGATGGCGACACCACGAGCGGCCTTGTTCGGGTTGGCGGTCAGGTCGAGACCGGCATCGGCGGTGAGCAGCACGGCGTCCAGGAGCTCCTGGATACCGGTGTTCGCACGAGCGGAGACGTCGACGAACATCACGTCGCCACCGAACTCCTCGGCGACCAGACCGTACTCGGTCAGCTGCTGACGCACCTTCGACGGGTTCGCGTCGGGCTTGTCGACCTTGTTCACCGCGACCACGATCGGCACGTTCGCCGCCTGCGCGTGGTTCAACGCCTCGACCGTCTGCGGCATGATGCCGTCGTCGGCTGCGACCACGAGGATCGCGAGGTCGGTGACCTGCGCACCGCGGGCACGCATGGCCGTGAACGCCTCGTGGCCCGGGGTGTCGATGAAGGTGATCGCACGCTCGATGCCCTCGTGCTCCGTCCAGACCTGGTACGCACCGATGTGCTGGGTGATGCCGCCGGCTTCGCCCTCGATGACGTTGGTCTGACGGATCGCGTCGAGCAGTCGCGTCTTACCGTGGTCGACGTGACCCATGACGGTGACGACCGGAGGACGAATCTCGAGGTCTTCCTCGCTCTCCGCCTCCAGCTCGGCCTCGAGGTCGAGACCGAAGCCCTCGAGGAGCTCCTTGTCCTCGTCCTCGGGCGAGACCATCTGGATCTTGTAGCCGAGCTCCTCGCCCAGCACCTCGAACGTCGCCTCGTCCAGCGACTCGGTGGCCGTGGCCATCTCGCCGAGGTTGAAGAGGATGGTCACGAGGGTTCCGGGCTGGACCGTGTAACCGGTCAGCGTCTCGATCTTGTCGGCGAAGTCCGCGATCGATGCGCCGCGACGCATGCGGATGATCTCTCCGTTACCGCGGGTGACGTTGACGCCACCGACGACCGGAGCACTCCGCATCTCGAACTCTTGCCGCTTCGCCCGCCGCGACTTGCGCTGCTTGCTCTTGCCGCCGCCCTTGCCGAAGGCACCTGCAGTGCCACCGCCGGGACCGCGTCCACGACCGCCACCGCCACCGGGACGACCGGCGAAACCGCCGCCTCCGCCGGGACGTGCTCCGGGACCGCCGGCACCGCCGGGTCCACCGGCGCCGCCGGGACGACCGGGACCGCCGGGACGCTGCTGGAACGGAGCGCCGGGACGACCGCCCTGGCCGCCGCGAGGCGCACCGGGACGAGGCGAGCCGGGACGAGGTGCACCCGGACGGGGGGCACCGGGACGAGGCGCCTGCGGGCGCGGGATGTTGCCCGGCGTCGGACGCTGACCCATGCCCTGTGCGGACGCGAACGGGTTGTTACCCGGACGCGGACCCGCCGGACGCTGGCCCATGCCCTGTGCGGACGAGAAGGGGTTGTTGCCCGGACGCGGAGCGCCGGGAGTCGGTGCGCTGCTCTCAGCGGGCGCCGGCGCCTCCGGCGCGGCGGGCGCAGGAGTCGCTGCTGCGGGGGCGGGAGCCGGGGCCGCGGGTGCAGCCGGGGCCTCAGGGGCCGGCTTGGGACCAGGCTTGGGGCCGGGCTTCGGCCCCGGCGTGGCGCCGGAGGTCGTGCCGGGCTTGGCCGCAGAGGGAGCCGGCTTCGCCGCAGGAGCGGCAGGGGCAGCACCCTTGAGCGAGCTGTCGGCCTCGATCGCCGCGCGCAGCTTGCGCGCCACAGGCGGTTCGATGGTCGAGGACGGGCTCTTCACGAACTCGCCGAGTTCTTTGAGCTTTGCAAGTGCGATCTTGCTGTCGACGCCGAGTTCGGCGGCGATCTCATGTACGCGTGGTTTACCAGCCACAATTCTCCTGTCTGAGTCGGTCCACCCAGACAGGGCAGACCACTAGTCGCGGACGGGTCTCATTTCGAGCCGTTCACTTTGTTTCCATAGCTGTTCAGCCTTTGTTTCTTGGTGGGTGCTGTTCGAAGTTCCGTGTGTCCAGCTGAGTGTTCACACGCAGTGCTCGTCCGAAGGCTCGTCGCCGCAGAGCGGCTTCCATGCACTCGGGTGTCGGATGCACCCACGCGCCGCGCCCCGGCAGGACAGCACGCTCATCGGGGATGAGGGTGTCGTTCTGGGCAACCACCCGGAGAAGGGCGGAGCGGGGAGCACGCGTGCGGCAACCGACGCACGTTCGTACGGGTTCCATCTTACACCTGCGTTCCGTCCGTCCTCGCCGCCACCGGGCGTGGCGACGAGGAAGGACACGGATCAGTCGAGGACGCTGTCCGGCTGGATGTCGATCTTGGCGCCCGTGAGCTTGGCGGCCAGACGCGCGTTCTGACCTTCCTTGCCGATGGCGAGCGACAGCTGGTAGTCCGGCACCAGGGCGCGGACGGCCTTGGTGCTCGCGTCGAGGACGAACGAGCTCGTGACTTTCGCGGGCGACAGCGCGTGTGCCACGAACGTGGGCAGGTCGGCGTCGTAGTCGACGATGTCGATCTTCTCCCCCGCGAGCTCCTCCGTGACCGCTCGCACGCGACGGCCCATCTCGCCGATGCACGCACCCTTGGCATTGATCGAGGGGTCGTTCGCCTTCACCGCGATCTTGGTGCGGTGCCCGGCCTCGCGAGCCAGCGCGACGATCTCGACCAGGCCGGCCGCGATCTCGGGCACCTCGAGGGCGAAGAGCTTGCGGACGAGCCCGGGATGTGTGCGGGAGACCGTGATCTGCGGACCCTTGAGCCCCTTGGCCACGCTCGTGACGTAGACGCGCAGGCGTGATCCGTGGGTGTACTCCTCGCCGGGAACCTGCTCCTCGGGCGGGAGGATCGCCTCGACGGTGCCGAGGTCCACGTGGATCATGCGCGGGTTCGGTCCCTGCTGGATCACACCGGCGACGATGTCGCCCTCTTTGTCCTTGAAGTCGCCGAGCACGACGTCGTCCGCGATGTCGCGGAGACGCTGGCTGATGACCTGCTTGGCGGCGAAGGCGGCGATGCGACCGAAGTCATCCGGCGTGGCATCCTCTTCGCCGATGATCGCACCCTCTTCGTCCCTGACGACCTGCAGGACGGCGACGTGGCCGGTCTTGCGGTCGAGGTCGACGCGGACACCTTCGGGCGTGATGCCCTCAGCGGAGACGTGCTTGGAGTACGCGGTCAGGATCGCCTGCTCGATGATGGCGACGAGCTCGTCGAAGGGAATCGCCTTCTCCTTCTCGATCCCTCGCAGCAGACTCAGTTCGATGTCCATGACGGCCTCTCTATTCAGCTCTCGTCGCGCCTGTTCGCACGCGCGACATCCGTACCACGATACCCTGTGCCCACCGGCTCCCGCACGGCGGCGGCAGCGGCGGAATCCCGAATCCGCTCGAGGAGGAGCACATGAGCACATTCGACACGGTCGTGATCGGCGCAGGCATGTCTGGGCTGACCAGCGCCAGGATGCTCGTCGACGCCGGACAGCGCGTCGTCGTCCTCGAGGGGCGCGACCGCATCGGCGGCCGGATGCACACCGACCGCAGCGCCGGTTTCCCGGTGGATCTCGGCGCCTCGTGGATCCATGGCATCGAGGACTCCCCGCTGTGGGACCTCGTCCATGCGCTCCGTATTCCGGCGATCGAGTACACGGTGGGCAGCTTCCAGGTCGGAGGTCGCCCGATCGAGAACTTCGACGGCGAGGGGCGCCGCCTGGACGAGGCGGCGACCGCGCAGTGGATCAGCGACGTCGATCTGGCGGACCGCCTGCTCGTGGAGGAGATCGCCTCATCCTCTCCCGGTGACACGTATCTGGATGTGACGGAGCGTGCACTCGACAGGTCTGGGCTGTCCCCTGACCGTATCGACGACATCCGCGAGTTCTTCCGCCACCGCGTCGAGGAGCAGTGCGGCGCGTGGATCGGCGACCTGGATGCGCACGGCCTCGACGAGGATGCGATCGAGGGCGACGAGGTGATATTCCCCCGCGGCTACGACGAGCTCCCCCACCGCATCGCCGCCGGTCTCGACGTGCGCCTCGAGACCGTCGTGACGCGCGTGAGCCGTTCCGCAGCAGGCGTCGTCGTGCACGCAGGCGACACCGAGTTCCGGGCCGACCGGGTGATCGTCACGGTGCCGCTCGGGGTGCTCAAGGCGGGAACGATCTCGTTCGATCCCGCGCTTCCGGATGCGGTCGCCGGCCCCATCTCCCGGCTGGGGATGGGTGTGTTCAACAAAGTGTTCGTCCAGTTCCCCGAGCGCTTCTGGAACGAGGAGAGCTACGTGATCCGTGCTCTCGGAGACACCGGCGAGCACTGGCATTCCTGGTACGACGTCTCAGCCGTGAGCGGTATCCCCACGCTCCTCACCTTCGCTGCGGGACCGTTCGGTCGTCGGATGCAGGACCTCACCGATTCCGAGATCGTCGCCGATGCGGTCAGCGCCCTGCACGACCTGTACGGCGACGCCGTCGGCGAGCCGCTCGCCCACTGGGTCACGCGCTGGGGCGAGGACGAGTTCTCGAACGGCTCATACTCCCATCTCGCTCTGGGATCGACGCATCACGATCACGATGAGTTGGCCGGCCCCGTCGACGGGGTGCTGCACTTCGCCGGCGAAGCCACCTGGGGCGATGAGCCGGCCACGGTCGGGGCGGCGTTCTACTCCGGCCACCGCGCTGCGGAGCGCATCCTCGATCGCCCGGTCGACCTCGCCGACTTCGCCGCCCGCATCACCGCGCGGGAGCAGACGGAAGGGCGTTGATCGCGCCGATCAGACGGAACAGGTTGCCCACCTGCCGCTGATCCAGGTGCAGGATCAGGCGCGGGAGGTCGACCCTGTCGGCGTCGGCGACCTCGGGCTGCCGCGGGCCCGTCCGCTCGATCCTCCCCGAGGACAGCATCGAGCCGAACTGCTCGTTCAGCTGATCGATCTCCTCGTCGGTCGGCTCCGCCTTCAGACGAAGCACAAGAGCGTCGCCGACCCACCGTAGCGAGTCGTAGTTGTGCCAGAAGCCGGTGATCTCCGCCCTGGCAGCCTCCACCGAATCGGTGATCACGACGCGGTCGAAGTCGCCCTCCGAGATGACCCCTGTCGGCGCGAGATGGTCGTCGATGAAGCTGCGCAGTCCCTGCCAGAACGTGCCGCCAGGCTCGTCGAGGAGCACGATGGGCGTCGGTTCGGCCTTGCCCGTCTGCTGCAGCGTGAGCAGCTCGAACATCTCGTCGAGGGTGCCGAATCCGCCGGGAAGGCAGATGAATCCGAGCGACTCCTTGATGAGCATGAGCTTGCGGGTGAAGAAGTACTTCATCGCGACGACGTGGTCCTGGCCTGCCACGAAGCCGTTGGGCTTCTCCTCGAACGGCAACCGGATCGAGACGCCGAGCGAGAGTGCGGGGCCCGCACCCTCGGAGGCCGCCTGCATGATGCCGGGCCCCGCCCCCGTGACGACCATCCATCCGTCCCCCGCGAGGGCCGAGGCGACGTCGCGTGCCGTCAGATACAGCGGATCGTCCTGCCTGGTGCGCGCCGATCCGAAGACCGTGACCTTCGGGACGCCGCGGAAAGGCGCGAACAGACGGAAGGCATCGCGCATCTCGGCGAGAGCCGCCGAGGCGATCTTCAGATCGAGACGGTCGGCACCGTCCTCGCCCAGCAGGATCGCCGTGCGCAGCATCCGCATGACGAGCCGGCGGTCGGTATGCAGCCCCGCATCGTCGAGGACGGCGTTGATCTCGGAGCTGAGCGCGTCGGGCAGGGGTTCGTCGATCATGTCTCCAGGGTGTCATGCTCCGGAGCTCGCGTCGCATCCTGCCACGCCGGAGATCAGGCTCCGAAGGTTTCGTCGACGGCCGCCCGGATCTCGTCATGCGGAAGCGCGACGCTCCTGTGCCCATCGCGTCCGGTCATGTCGTCCGCCGCGACGAGTGCGTTCCACACCGCCTCGTCGACGGCCTGCACCGCTGCCGTCAGGAAGGGATCGATCCGCCCCCACGGGATCAGGCGCATGCTCTCGTACACCTCGCCGCTGCCGTCCGGGAACTGCGACGTGAGTGCGCCCTCGTTCGCGGTGGAGAACGCGAGGACGATGTCGCCCGAGAAGTGACTGCCCGCCGTGCCGCTGCGGCCGAGGCCCAGGGCTCCCCGACGAGCCAGTGCCGCGCACTGACCGGGAAGGAAGGGTGCGTCCGTGGCGATGACGACGATCGCGGACCCGGCTCCTCCCGGAGCGCGCTGGCGCCGCTCCCGAGCGAACCAGTCGTCGTCGCCCATCGGGTTCGGCGCCGACGATCGAGCGCCGAGGTCGATGCTGCCGAGCCGAAGCTCCTCGCGGGCACCGAAGTTCGCCTGGACGAGGACCCCGACGGTGTACTCGGTCTCTCCATACGCCACTGTCCTGGACGCCGTGCCGGTGCCTCCCTTGAAGCCGTAGCAGTTCATCCCCGTCCCTCCGCCGACGTTCCCCTCCTCCGGAGCCGCGGTGCTGGCCGATTCCAGCGCCGACCATGCGTCGGCGGGCGTGACATGACCTCCGTTGATGTCGTTGAGGTACCCGTCCCAGGTCTCCCCTACGACCGGCAGCATCCACTGAGCCGCGACCTGCGGGGCGGCCCGCGCAACCCAGGAGTCGATACCGGCATGCACGGCTCCGACGGCATGCGAGCTGGTGATCCCGATCGGCATCGACAGCGAGCCGGACTCGTCGATCCACGCGCGGCCGGTGAGCTCGCCGTTGCCGTTGAAGGAGTGGACGGCCGCTGCACAGGGCACGCCCACTCCTTCCCGACCTCGGGGCAGGACAGCAGTGACCCCGGTGCGGACCGCGCGCGCTCCCTCCCCCTCGACCATGGTGCGATACCCGACGGCCACACCGGGGACATCGGTGATCGCGCCATGGGCGCCGCTGCGCCCCGCGAACGGGATCCCCAGATCCCTTGCCCTGATACGACTGCGCGACTCCGACGTCGATGAGGAAACCACCATGTACTCCACTCTCATTTGAACGCGTGTTCAGAGAGTACGTCATTTACCTTATGTTTTGCTTGACTTAACTCGGCTTTGCCTTTTGAATCACTGTTCAAGAGCTCGTACCGTCCGATATGCACCCTCCCGACAGCAGATTCCGGAGCCGCAGATGTCTCAGCCGAATCCCTCCGTCCCCACGACCACGACCACCACGCTCGCGCAGCGACGCCTCGGGGTCTGGGCGATCGTCTTCTTCGTCGTCTCCGCCGCGGCGCCCCTCACGGTCGTCGCCAGCGCTGCCGCCACGGATTTCCGTCTCGCGGGCATCGGCGGCCCCGGCGCGATGCTCGCGAGCGGTGTCGTGCTGATGCTGTTCGCCTTCGGATTCACCGCTATGTCGAGGTATGTGCGCAACACCGGCGCCTTCTACGTCTACGGCGCTCGAGGACTCGGCAAACCCGTCGGCATCGGCATCGTGTTCGTGACGATCTTCTCCTACACCGCCCTGTGCATCTGCTTCTACGGCTTCGTCGGGTTCTTCGGGGAGATGACCTTCTCCGCACTCTTCGGTATCGATCTTCCCTGGACCGTCTACGCGCTGCTGGCGCTTGTCATCGTCGGGGTGCTCGGCTACCGCAAGATCGATGTGGGCGCCAAGGTTCTGGGCGTCCTGCTCACGGCCGAGGTCGCCATCCTGCTCGTCCTCGCGATCGCCGTGCTCGCGGCGGGCGGACCAGAGCCGATCTCGTTCGCCTCCTTCGCGCCCGAGAACGTCTTCTTCGCCGCCGGGAGCGGCGCGCTCTTCGTCTTCGGATTCGGCGCCTACCTCGGCTTCGAGAGCACGGCGATCTACGCCGAGGAGGCGCGGGATCCGGCCCGCACCGTGCCCATCGCGACGTACATCTCGATCGCGTTCCTCGGCGTCTTCTACGCCTTCACCTTCTGGATCCTCACGGTCGCCTTCGGCATCGAGGGCGTGCTGCGCCTCGCCCTGCAAGACGACTTCCAGGACATGGTGTTCCACGCCGGTGACGCCTACCTGGGCGCGTGGGCATCCGTGACGATGCGGGTGCTGATCGTCACGAGCTTCTTCGCCTGCCTCCTCGCCTTCCACAACGCCAGCTCCCGGTATCTCTTCTCGCTCGGACGTGAGCGCCTGCTGCCCTCGTGGCTCGCGCAGACCCAGCCGACGACCCAGGCACCTCACCACGCCAGTCTGGTGATCTCGATCGTCTCGCTCATCGCCATCGCGGTGACGATCGTCAGCGGAGCAGATCCCTTCCTCGGCTTCGCGCTCCCCGTGTACTCGATCGGCGTGGCCGGGTTGGTCTTCGCCCAGGCCGTGGCCGCCATCGCCGTGGTCGGCTTCTTCCTGAGAGGACGGCGCGGGCACAGCATCGGGCGGGTACTGGTCGCGCCGGCGCTCGGGGCGCTCGGTCTGATCATCGGATTCCTCCTCATCGCGACCAACTTCGATCTCGTCACCGGCCTCCAGGGACCCGTCAACCTCGCTCTCCTCGCTCCCACTCCCGTGCTGTTCGTGGCCGGCATCGTCGTCGGGCTCTTCCTGAAGCGGCGTCGCCCGCGCCACTATGCTGAACTCACCACGCTCGTTCCCGACGACGAGTAGCGCCAGGCACGAGGAGGACACGTGGCCGAGCAGCGCAAGCACGCCGCCCGACGGGCAGAGCTCATCTCCGCGACCAGACGGGTCGCCGGGCGCAGCGGTCTGCTCGGCACGAACGTCCGAGCTGTGGCCGCGGAGGCCTCGGTCAGCGCCGGGAGCGTGCTGTACTACTTCTCCAGCTTCGATGAACTCATGTATGCGACCGTCGAGGGCGTTCTGGAGGAGATGTACGAGCGGCGACGCGCACTCGCCGAGAACGAGCCCGACCCGGCGAAGCGTCTGATCGCACTGATCAGGGCAGGGATCCCTGACGAGATCAGCGACCATCTGCGCATGGCGTACGAGAGCATCCCCCTGCTGCGGGAGCAACCTCAGTACCGTCCCCTGCACCGCTCCATCGTCGAACGGCAGGTCGCTCTCTATCGGTCGACGATCGAGATCGGCACGGCGCTCGGCACTTTCCGTCCCACCGCCGACCTCACCGTGATCGCACGGAACATCGTCGCGCTCGAGGACGCGTACGACCTCTACCCGCTGATCGGCGTCGAGTTGGGAGCGGAGACGTACCGCTCGAACATCCTTTCCTACGCCCGCACCGCTCTCGACTGCGACCTGGACGCCTGAGTACCGCATCCCCTTCGTCTGCCTTCGGCGATGTCGAGCACGGCGCGTGCTCGCTGTCAACGCCCGTGCGCGAGCACGCTCCGCACGGCACGCTGGCGTCATGACGGAGATCACTGGACCCGAAGCCCTCGCCCGCGTCGTCGAGCTCGTGGAGGACATCGACATCACGATGCTCACCACGACCGACGATGACGGCAACCTTGTGAGTCGGCCGATGTCGACCAGGCAGATGGACGACGCGGGCGACATCTGGTTCTTCACGGCCGAGGACACCGAGAAGGTCCACGAGGCCCGAAAGCACCATGACGTGGGCCTCTCATACTGCGACCCCAAGGGTATGCGGTACGTGTCGGTCGCCGGCACCGCAGAAGTGGTGCACGACCGCGCCAAGATGGAGGAGCTCTACTCCGCGTCGCTGGAGATCTGGTTCGTCGACGGCCTCGACACCCCGGGCATCGCCCTCCTCAGAGTCACACCGAAGGTCACCGAGTTCTGGGAACCGTCGAAAAGGAAGCTCGCGCTCGCTGCGGGGGCGCTCAGGTCCCTCGTCACCCGTGACACGCCGGACGACGACACGATGAACCACGGCCACATCGTCTGCTGACGATGCGGCCGTGAAGGCTCAGCCGGCGAGGAGGCTCAGCGCGCTGCGGAGAGTCGCGGCACGACCTCGTCGACCGAGACGGCCTCGCGTTCCCCGGTGGCACGGTCCCACAGCTCGACCTGGCCTTCTGCGGCTCCGCGGCCGACGATGACGATCTTCGGCACACCGACGAGCTCGGCGTCACCGAACTTCACGCCGGGCGAGACCTTGGGACGGTCGTCGTAGAGCACATCGAGCCCCGCGGCTTCGAGCTGGGCTGAGAGCCCCTCCGCGACCTCGAACGCGACCTGGTCGCGGCCCGCGGCGACGACCTGCACGTCGAACGGTGCGACGGACGCGGGCCAGATGAGGCCTTTGTCGTCGTTGTTGAGCTCGGCGATGATCGCGAGGATACGGGTCACGCCGATGCCGTAGGAGCCCATCGTGACGGTGACGAGCTTGCCGTTCTCGTTCAGCACCTTGAGGCCCAGCGCCTCGGCGTACTTGCGGCCGAGCTGGAAGACGTGTCCGATCTCCATTCCCCGAGCGAGCTCGACAGGACCGGAGCCGTCGGGGGCCGGGTCGCCCGCGCGCACGTTCGCGATCTCCACGATGCCGTCTGCAGCGAAGTCGCGACCGGCCACGACGGAGTGCGCGTGCTTCTCGTCGATGTTCGCACCGGTGATCCAGCTCGTGCCCTCGCTGACCCGAGGGTCGACGAGGTAGCGGATGCCGGTGGCCGACTCCTCACCGAGGACCGCCCCCGTCGGCGACCACGGACCGATGTAGCCCTTCACGAGAAGCGGGTTGTTCTCGAAGTCTTCCGCAGTTGCCGTCTCGACCTCGGCGGGTGCGAAGGCGACCTCGGCGCGCTTCTCATCGACCTCGCGGTCTCCGGGGATGCCGACGATGACCAGCTCGCGCGTGCCGTCCAGATGCGTGAGAGCCAGGACGACGTTCTTGAGCGTGTCGGCCGCGGTGTAATCGCCGTCGAGTTCCCGGTTGGCGTGCGCCACCAGCGTGTCGATGGTCGGTGTGTCCGGCGAGTCGAAGATCACGGGGGACGCGTCGTCGTCGTACGCGATCGCCTCGGGCACCGCAGTGGTGAAGGCCTCGACGTTCGCGGCGTACCCACCCGCGCTCCGCACGAAGGTGTCTTCGCCGACCGGCGTGGGGTGCAGGAACTCCTCGCTCCGAGAGCCGCCCATCGCGCCGGCATCCGCCTGGACGATGACGTACTCGAGTCCGAGGCGCTGGAAGATGCGCTCGTAGGCGTCGCGCTGCGCCTGGTAGCTGACCTCCAGGCCCTCGTCGGAGGAGTCGAACGAGTACGCGTCCTTCATCGTGAACTCGCGACCACGGAGCAGACCGGCCCGCGGGCGCGCCTCGTCGCGGTACTTGTCCTGGATCTGGAAGATCGTCAGCGGCAGGTCCTTGTACGAGGAGTAGAGGTCCTTCACGAGCAGCGTGAACGCCTCCTCGTGCGTGGGCGCGAGAAGGTAGTCACCGCCCTTGCGGTCCTGCAGACGGAAGAGCAGGTCGCCGTACTCCTCCCAGCGCCCGGTGGCCTCGTAGGCCTCACGCGGCATGAGTGCAGGGAAGTGCACCTCCTGCGCGCCGGCTGCCGCCATCTCCTCACGGACGACGGTCTCGATCTTCGACTTGACGCGCAGCCCCAGTGGCAGCCACGCGAAGATGCCGGCGGCCTGCGGGCGGATGTATCCGGCCCGGATCAGCAGCCGATGGCTGGCGACCTCTGCGCCTGCAGGGTCTTCACGGAGCGTGCGGAGGAAGAAGTTCGAAAGACGAGTGACCACGGAGCAAGTCTAGTGAGCCGTGATCACCCGTCTTCCACCGCGTCAGTTGAGCGCGGGGAGGTTCGCCGGGACGACACCGCCCGCATAGAGGTCTGCGGCCAGCTCCTGCAGCGCGGTCAGAGCCACTCGCTGCGGAAGCGGGCCGTAGGAGATGCGTGAGACGCCGAGCTTCTCGTACTCGGATGCGGCGAGAGCGCCGGGGAGCCCGATCACGCTCACCTTGCGCTCTCCGATGCCCTCGACGAGCTGGCGGGTCACGTTCATGTCGAGGATGCCGGGGACGAAGACAGCTGTCGCACCGGCGTCGAGGTAGGCGCGACCACGCTGGATCGCGTCCGCGATGCTCTCCTGCACGGGACGCCCACCAGCGCGCACGAACGCGTCGGTGCGCGCGTTGAGAGCGAAGGAGACGCCTTCGGACTGCGCAGCCTTCACGATCGCCTCGACGGCCGCGACGGACTCGTCGAGCGGCTTGAGACGATCCTCGACGTTCGCGCCGACGACGCCGACTCCGATCGCCCGGCGCGTGGTCTCCCCCGCATCGCCGTACCCGTCGTCGAGGTCGGCCGTCACAGGCACCTGGACGGCAGCCGCGATGCGACCCACCATGTCGATCATGATGTCGCGAGGCGTCGAGCCGTCCTCATAGCCGAAGGATGCGGCGATGCCGTGTCCGGCCGTCGCGATCGCCTTGGTCTCGGGAAGAGCCGCGACCGCTCGTGCGGACACGACATCCCACACGTTGACGACACGGAGGATCTCCGGTGCGTCGTAGAGTCCGACGAGGGTCTGGGCCTTGGCTGCAGTGATCATGACTCCACGCTAACGCGGGATGGCCTGCGTCGGGCCGGTTCGTCGGGTTCCCTGGGACCGCCCGCGCCTAGGGTTGAACCATGCCCCAGCGCCGATCGCACGTCGCCCCGTCCGCCGCGCAGACCGAACTGGCGTCGGCGCTCGCTGCTCTGCGCGAGACATTGGAGGCGCCCCTCGACTTCCCCGCTGACGTCATCGCCGAGGCGGAGGCGGCGGCAGCCGTCGCGCCGGAGCTCGATCTTCGCGAGATCGCCTTCGCCACGCTCGATCCGGAGGGCTCCCGGGACCTCGACCAGGCCTTCCACCTCGAACGCACCGAAACGGGGTACACGGTGCGGTATGCGATCGCCGACGTGCCGGGATTCGTCGTCCCCGATGGAGCAGTGGACGTCGAGGCGCGTCGGCGAGGACAGACCCTCTATGCCGCTGACGGGACGATCCCGCTGCACCCGCGCGTGTTGAGCGAGGATCGGGCTTCGCTGCTCGCCGACGTCGACCGCCCGGCGCTCGTCTGGACTTTCACCCTCGACTCCGTGGGCGTCGTCTCGGAGTTCCGTCTGCAACGCGCTCTGATCCGCTCCCGCGCGCAGCTCGACTACGCGACGACCCAGGAATCAATCGACCGCGGAGAAGACGGCCCCGCCGCGCTGTTGCCCGAGATCGGTGCTCTGCGTCTCGAGCAGGAGCGCCTGCGCGGCGGAGCGAGCCTGAACCTGCCGGACGAGGAGGTGGTGCGCAATGACGACGGCACCTACGCGATCGAACGCCGCAGTCCGCTCCCCGTCGAGGAATGGAACGCCCAGCTCTCGCTCATGACGGGAATGGCCGCTGCCGCGCTGATGCTCGACGCCGGAGTGGGCATCCTGCGGACGATGCCGGAGCCGGATGAAGCGGCCTTCGAGACCTTCCGACACCAGACCGAAGCTCTCGGCCGCCCGTGGACGTCCGGCACCTACGGGGACTACCTCCGCGCCCTGGACCGTGCGGATCCGCTGACTCTCCCGGTGTTGGAGGCCGCCTCGTCACTCTTCCGTGGCGCCGGATACCTGGTCTTCGACGGCCAGGCGCCGGAAGATGCCGTACAGGCAGCGATCGGCGCCCCCTACGCGCACGCGACCGCTCCCCTTCGCCGCCTGGTCGATCGATGGGTCCTCGCGATCTGCCTCGCGGTGTCGAACGGCGACCCGATCCCGGCGTGGGCCCGATCCTCGCTCGCGCAGCTGCCCGCGCTGATGCAGGAGTCGGGACAACGTGCCTCGCGCCTGAACGCGGCCACGATCAACCGCGTCGAGGCCGCGCTCCTCACGCCCCTGATCGGCTCGACGGTCGCTGCCACCGTGATCGAGCTGCGCGGAGAGCGCGCTGCCGTCCAGCTCGCCGATCCGGCCGTGACAGCGACTGCTCCGATTCCCTCAGGGGCACGACCAGGCGACGTCGTCCAACTACGCGTCGTCAGTGCCGACATCGCCGAGGGAGAGGTCGAGTTCGCGCTCTGAGTCGGTGACAGCAACGTTCGATGCGGGAACGTCGTCCGCTGACGTCAGCGTGCGGGAGCGGCCACAGTCGTCATGACGAGCAGCTGAGGGTCGTTCAGGTCGAGGCTCACGGTGATCGAGGCGAACTCCGAGAGTGATTCCACGTGGGTTCCCCCGCACAGGATCACGGCCTCCCCCTCCGGGAGGTCGCAGTGCCAGCGCCGCCGATCGACGATCGTGGGCCCTTCCGTCTCGATGCTGCTCACAGCACCTGACGCGACCCATACCTCGAGCTGCTTGTTGATCCGTCCCTCGCGCTCGGACAGGGTCGCGGCGAACGTCTCGGTGTCGAAGCCGGCCCGGCGCAGGCTCTTTCCGAGCCGGTACTCATCGATCGCGCCATCCTCGTGGATGCGGCTGGACTGGTTGGCGCGACCCTCGAAGTCGGGGTTGCCGAGAGCGTCCTCCCCCGGTTCCTTGCGCCAGAGATCTGCGAGAGCCAGATCGAGCGCCAGGGAGGCGACATGGCAGGCGGTGTGCCCACGGCTGAGTCCCGCACGGCGAGAAGCATCGACGGTGAGGACCGCGCGAGCGCCCTCCGTGAACGACGCCGGGGCGGCTCCCTCGATCCGGTGTCCGACGAGCCAGGTCCAGCCCTCGGCCCCGCGCTTGACGGGGATCGCGCTTCCCACGGCGAACTCCCCCTCGTCCGAGATCGCGGCCATGACGGCCTCGATGACACGGGCGGTGTCATCGCCCACGGCGATGCTCCCTGCGTCACCCGGCTGGTCGGGCCAGGTGTGATCGACGGGGTGGAAAGGCGTCTCGTCGACCACGACGATCGTGCCCTCGGGCGTCTGCTCCACGCGGACGATGACCCCGTCTCCGGTCACGGTCCCTGTCGGGAAGGTCACGATGGTGGGCGTCGACATGGTTCTCCTCGGATACGACGTCGGGGACTCGAGATGGGGCGCGTTCGACGCCCGCGGACCTCGATCCGATCGGTCAGTGGGACGGCGGAATGGTGAAGCTGGCGAGCTTGTCGCCGTCGACCACGAAGATCCCGTCGGATTCGCCGTTGAAGACGCGACTCGCCCAGCCGAAGCGGATGCGCGTGGTGTCCCCCTCGGTCGTAGCCGAGAGCACGGTCATGCGCGCGCCGGCACCGATCGCATCGCTGCCAGCCCAGGAACGCACGCCCTCGGGACCGGCCTTGACCGTGCCCCAGTCGCTGACGAAGCCGTCATCGGTGAAAGCGGCGACGAACGCGTCCGTGTCCGCGGCGTTGATCGCGTCGATCATCGCCCTGACCGGAACAGGGAGCGGGGAATCCGACATCGCGTGCTCCTCGCTGTTCAGACCGTGACGACCTGGGCGGTGCCCAGCGGCGCCTCAGGGCCCATCTCGGCGGCGATCCGGTTGGCCTCTTCGATGAGAGTGGCGACGATGTCCGCCTCCGGCACGGTCTTGATGACCTCGCCCTTCACGAAGATCTGGCCCTTGCCGTTGCCCGAAGCGACTCCGAGATCGGCTTCACGAGCCTCGCCGGGTCCGTTGACGACGCAACCCATCACTGCGACCCGCAGAGGGACGGTCATGTCCTTGAGGCCTTCGGTGACGTTCTCGGCGAGCGTGTACACGTCGACCTGTGCACGACCACAGGACGGGCACGAGACGATCTCGAGCTTGCGCTCGCGCAGGTTGAGCGACTGCAGGATCTGGTGTCCGACCTTGACCTCTTCGGCGGGTGGCGCCGACAGCGAGACGCGGATCGTGTCGCCGATGCCCTCACCGAGGAGGATGCCGAATGCCGTGGCGCTCTTGATGGTCCCCTGGAATGCAGGGCCGGCCTCGGTCACACCGAGGTGCAGGGGCCAGTCGCCCCGTTCCGCCAGCTGACGATAGGCCTTGACCATCACGATGGGGTCGTTGTGCTTGACCGAGATCTTGAAGTCGTGGAAGTCGTGCTCTTCGAAGAGCGACGCCTCCCAGACGGCACTCTCCACGAGCGCCTCGGCCGTGGCCTTGCCGTACTTCGCGAGGATGCGACGGTCCAGCGAGCCGGCGTTCACTCCGATGCGCAGCGAGACCCCGGCGGCCTTGGCGGCCTCCGCGATCTTCCCGACATTGCCGTCGAACTCGCGGATGTTGCCGGGGTTCACTCGCACCGCACCGCACCCGGCGTCGATGGCCGTGTAGATGTAGCGCGGCTGGAAGTGGATGTCGGCGATCACCGGGATCTGGCTCTTCATCGCGATGATCTTCAGCGCATCGGCGTCGTCCTGGTGCGGCACCGCGACGCGCACGATCTCGCATCCCGAAGCGGTGAGTTCGGCGATCTGCTGCAGCGTCCCGTTGATGTCCGTCGTCTTCGTGGTGGTCATCGACTGCACGCTGACGGGAGCGTCGCCGCCCACGAGAACCTTGCCCACCTTGATCTGCCGTGACTTACGGCGCGGGGCGAGGACTTCGGGGATCTTCGGCATTCCGAGGTTCACTGCTGGCACCCCTCAAGACTACGCCGCCAGGATGCATGTGGGCTGGACGGACGCACCTAGCCTTGAGGTATGGCAGTCATCCTCCTCACCGGGTTCGAACCGTTCGACGGCGCAGAGCGCAACCCGTCGGCGGAAGCGGTGAACGCCGTGGCGGCCGACTACGACGGACCGCACGAGCTCATCGTCGCCACCCTCCCCGTCACTTTCGAGTCATCGGCTCGCCGGCTCCGTGAACTCATCGCCAGCCACTCGCCGGATGCCGTCATCGCCACCGGCCTGGCGGGAGGGAGCTCGCAGGTCGCCGTGGAGCGCATCGGCGTGAATCTGATGGACGCGCGCATCCCCGACAACGACGGTGCACAGCCGATCGACGAGCCCAGCGAGGTCGGCGGCCCCGCGGCGCGGTTCTCGACGCTTCCCGTCAAACATCTGGTGCAGGTGATGTCCGCAGAGGCGATCCCTGCCCGGTCGTCGCTGTCCGCCGGCAGCTACGTCTGCAACCACGTGCTGTACACGGTGCTGGGGGCGGTGCGTCCCGACGCCGTCGCCGGGTTCGTGCATCTTCCCTGGTCGACGGAGACGGCGCCGTCGGGATCTCCTCATCTGAGCGAGGAACAGCTGGCTCGTGCGGTGCGCCTGGTCATCGATCACGCGCTCGACACCGAGGCGAGGGAGCCGGGCGGCAGCATCTGGTGACGTCATGCCGCGCAGGCCACGGCGGCCGATGTGGTAGTTTCGGCCCCATGCTCGCGAACTTCACCTGGTGGCCCGCCTTCTAGGCGGTGTGTTCGCGTTCCCACGAATTCAGACCGCCCCCGGGGCGGTCTTTTCGTTGCGCCGAGCCGGAGCACAGCACAGGAGATACTCATGACCCTCTCGCGACTCGCCGAGCTCCGCGCCGATCCGACCGCGTCGTTCGTCCTCATCGCCCGCGACGGATCCGACACCGTCGAGCTGCTCAGCGGCGACGTGCGGGATGTCGACCTGCTCGCCGACATCCCGCTCGCCCTCGACGGCACGCCTCGCGAGGTCTTCGCGATGGTCCCCTACCGCCAGGTGCGCGAACGCGGCTTCGTCGCGCAGGACGACGCGGCACCGCTGCGGTGCGTGGTCGTCGACGAGCATCTGCACCTCCCGACCGCAGAACTGCTCTCCGCCCTGCCGAGCGAGCCGGTCGCGCTGCACGACGACGGCTTCGACATCGCGGACGCCGAATACGCCGCGATCGTCGAGAAGGTCATCGCCGACGAGATCGGGCGCGGCGAGGGCGCGAACTTCGTCATACGACGCGACTTCACGGCGAGCATCGACGTCGACGATCGGACGGCGGCGCTGACCTGGTTCCGAGCGCTGCTCACGCACGAGCGCGGTGCGTACTGGACCTTCGCGGTCTTCACGCCCGGTCACATCGCCGTCGGCGCGAGTCCCGAAGCCCATGTGGTCGCCCAGGGCGGCATCGTCACCATGAACCCGATCTCCGGAACCTTCAGGCACCCCGCCGGTGGGGCGACGAAGGAGACACTGGTCGACTTCCTCGCCTCCACGAAGGAGACCGAGGAGCTGTTCATGGTCGTGGACGAGGAGCTCAAGATGATGAGCGCCGTCTGCTCCGACGGGGGGCGGATCACCGGCCCGCACCTCAAGGAGATGTCCCGGCTCACGCACACGGAGTACATGCTCCGCGGACGCAGCACTCTCGACCCCCGCGACATCCTGCGCGAGACCATGTTCGCTCCCACCGTCACCGGCTCGCCGATGCAGAACGCCTGTGCGGTGATCCGTCGCCACGAGCAGAAGCCCCGCGGCTACTACTCCGGCGTCGCCGCGCTGTTCACCCCGAACGCCGAAGGCGGCCACGACCTCGACGCGCCCATCCTGATCCGTACCGTGTACCTCCAGGACGGAACGCTGAGCGTTCCCGTCGGGGTGACTCTGGTCCGTCACTCCGACCCGATGGGCGAGGTGTCGGAGACCCATGGCAAGGCCGCGGGAGTGCTCGGCGCCATCGGGGCGATCGACCGCGACCACGTGGCCGAGGCGCGCAGCGATGCGGATGCTCCCGGTGAGGCACACGCCCTCGCGGACGACCCGACCGTGGCCGAGCTGCTGGAGTCGCGCAACGCGCGCCTGGCCGAGTTCTGGCTCAACCCGCAGGGCGAGGACTTCACCGGTCCGTTCGCCGGACGGTCCGCTGTGGTCGTCGACGCGGAAGACCGCTTCACGACGATGCTCGCCCATCAGCTCCGCCATCTCGGACTCGCCGTGACGATCGTGCCGTGGGACGAGGCGCGGGATGCCGCCCTGGACGCCGCCGACCTCGTCGTCGCCGGCCCCGGCCCCGGCGACCCGCGGGACGCGCAGAGCGCCCGCATCGCCCGGATGCGCGAGGTCGTCGCCCGTCGCCTCGACTCCCAGACCCCGCTGCTCGCGGTGTGCCTGAGCCACCAGATCCTGGCCGACCGCCTCGGCATCGCCCTGACTCCGCTCGACGCTCCGCATCAGGGGCTGCAGAAGTCCGTACCGGTGTTCGGCGAAGATGCATCGATCGGGTTCTACAACACCTTCACCGCGCGGGTCACTGCCGGCACGCACGCGGTGGGCGACGCCGAGGTGTCGGCAGACCCGGTTTCGGGCGATGTCTACGCACTCCGAGGGCCACGTTTCGCCTCGGTGCAGGGCCACCTCGAGTCGATCCTCTCGCGGGACGGGATCCGCACGCTCGAACGCCTCGTGACCCACGCCCTCGCCTGAGGCCACCGGACGCGGGCCCTCCGCTGTCAGGGTGCCGGCTGCGGTGGCCGAGAACCTCCGGCAGCACGGCGCACTCAGCCGAGCAGGTTGACCGGGTTGAAGAGATCGGCGACCAGGAGCAGCGCGCCCATCGCGATCAGGGCCACGGCGACGACCACGGTGAGCGGTACGAGCTTGGTGGCGTCGACGGGTGCCGGCGGAGGCCGGCGGAAGAGCTTGGCCCATGCCCGCTTGATGCCATCCCACAGCGCGACCACGATGTGACCGCCGTCGAGCGGGAGCAGCGGGATGAGGTTGAACACGAACAGGGCGATGTTCAGCGATCCCAGCAGTCCGAGCAGGAACGCGAAGCGATTCAGGATCGGCGCATCGGTCGCAGCGACCTCTCCCGCGAGGCGACCGACACCGACCACGCTCAGAGGTCCGTTCGGATCGCGTTCACCGCCGGTCACGAGGGACACTCCGACATCCCAGAGACGTACGGGGAGCGTGACGATCATCGAGGCGACGCGAGCCGTGCTGTCCGCAGCCATCTCCGGCCCCGCAGTCAGCGGCTGCTGCACGTATCCCATCTGCGCGCCCATGCCGACGTAGCCGACCTCCTTGACCACGGGCTTCCCGGCGTCGTCCAGGATGGGCTGACCGCTCGCATCCGTGATCGTGCGTTCCGCGGCGATCGGAGTCAGACTGAGCGACTTCTCAGCTCCGTCGCGCTGCACGACCATGTCGATCGTCTCCCCCGGGGACGCCTGCACGATCGCGGTGGCCTCGGCGAAGGTCGACACCGGCTTCCCGTCGACCGACACGATCACGTCGCCGGGTCTGATGCCGGCTTCGGCTGCCGGAGACGCGGGATCATCCGGCGTGCACTCGGTCGCTGTGGAACCCGCCGGGACCACGCACTCGGTGACCGAGGCGATCGTGGTCGTGCCCTGCTGCACGCCGATGCCGGACAGCAGCACGGTGAAGATGACCGTCGCGAGCACGAGATTCATGGCGGGGCCGCCGAGCATGACGACGACGCGCTTCCACACGGGCAGGCGATAGAAGACCCGCTCCTCTGCACCCTCGGCGATGCTCTCGTCGTTGGCACTGCGCGCGTCCTGGATCAACGACCGGAAGACGCCCGACGCCGGCCTCGAATCGTTCGACGCCGGATACATGCCCGACATCGAGATGAAGCCGCCCAGCGGCAGCAGCTTGAACCCGTACTCGGTCTCGCCGATGCGCTTGGACCACAGCCGCGGCCCGAAGCCGATCATGTACTGGCCGACGCGCACGCCGAAGAGCTTCGCGGGGACGAGGTGCCCGACCTCATGCAGGCCGATCGAGAGCCCGAGGCCGATCAGCATGAAGAGGATGCCGGCCAGATAGAGCAGGAATTCCACGTGCCAACGTTAGTGCCCCCAGCTAGGAATCCGCCCGGCGCTCGCGCACGGCTAGGCTGTCAGCGTGAATGCCCGGCAGCTGCGAATCGTGCGCGCTGCTGCCCTGTCCTCGGTGGCGACGCTGCTTGCGGCGCTCTCCCATACGCTCGGCGGCGGTGCGGCCCCGCATGCGCTGCTGATCATCGCGGTCGCGACCCTGATCACCCCGCTCGCAGCTCTCCTGGTCGGCGTGCGGCGGTCGCGCACCAGGGTGGCCCTTGCCGTGTTCCTCGGGCAAGCGGCCTTCCATGTCGTGTTCCAGCTGCTGGGCTCACCCACCGGTGTGACGCCGATCACCGCGGGTGGACACTCCCATCATCTCGACCTCTCGCTCCTCGCATCGGCATCGCCTGTCGCAGCTCCCGGCGCACTGATGCTGTCTGCGCACGTCGTCGCGGCCGCACTCACCACGTTGCTGGTGTGGCACGGCGAGGCGATCATGCGGGTCGTCGCCCGCTGGGTCGACGCGCTCTTCCGACGTGCGTCCGCGGTGGCGCCCTCTCTGCATCGCCGTCCCGAACGCCTGCGCTCGATCGCCTCCCCTCCCTTCGATGCCGCCGTCTCCGTCGCTCTGCCTCGACGCGGACCCCCTGCTCTCCTGCGCGACTGATCCGTCGCACGTGATCCCGCCGCCCGACACGGGTGGCACCCCTTCGCGGAGACGCGTCATCGTGGCGCGCCCGCACGTCGATCATCAGGAGATCTCATGACCCGCAACATCCGTACCCGTCGTCCGCGCCCCGCGGTGCTCCGCCTCGCCGCGGGGGTCCTCGGGGGAGCCGCCCTCGCCGTCGCCGTCCCCCTCATGGCCGGAGCACACGTGGGGGTCAGTCCCGACGAGCTCGCTGCCGGAGACCACGGGGTACTCACGTTCTCGTTCTCCCACGGCTGCGAGAACTCGCCCACGACCGCGCTGCGCATCACGATGCCCGAGGGTCTCGCATCCGTCTCACCGACCATGGACTCGGATTGGAACATCCAGGTCGAGCGGGGCGATGACGGTCTCGTCAGCGTTGTCACCTACACCGCGGTCGCCCCGGTTCCCACCGAGCTCCGGGGTGCGGTGAGCATGGGAGTCGGACTGGACGAGAACACTCCGGACACCCTGGCGTTCCCCGTCGTCCAGGAGTGCGTCGAGGGATCCACCGAGTGGACGCAGCTCGCCGAGAACGGCGAGGATCCGCATAGTCTCGATGCCCCTGCCCCGGTCGTCTCGGTGACCGCTGCCGGAGCGGACGGGCACGGTGAGCACGCCGAATCCGGCACCGCAGCAGAGGCCGCGACTCCGGCTACGGTGTCCGATCCTCTGGGCGTTGCGCTCGGAGCCGGAGGGCTGCTCGCCGGGTTCGCCGCACTGGTCGTCGCGATCCTCGCCTACCGGCGTCGCGCCTGACCGTGGGAGCGACCCCTCGCGCTCGGGTATCCGGCGCGCGAGGGGCCGCTCGCGAGGGGTTCTCACCTCGGTCGTGAGATCATTGAAGCGACATGTCGATTGAACAACAACCGAGCCTGCCTCCCGTGCTCCGCCCCGCGAACCCGCCCCGGCGTGAGCTGTCCGAACTCGCCTCCCGTTTCGCCCGCACCGTCCGCGGCGAGGTGGACGGCGTGGCCCTCACCGGCATCACCCTCGCCACCGCGGATCTGCGTCCCGGCGAGGCGTTCGTCGCGATCCAGGGCGTCAACCGGCACGGGGCGGACTTCGCCGCCACCGCTGCCGAGAAGGGCGCCGTCGCCGTCATCACCGATGAGGCCGGCGCGGTGATCGCAGAGTCCGCCGGGCTCCCGATCCTCGTGGTGGACGATCCTCGCGGGGTGCTGGGCGACCTCAGCGCCTGGGTCTACGGCACCGGGGCGGACGATCCGCTTCCTCTGCTGTTCGCGACGACCGGGACCAACGGCAAGACCAGCGTCTCGCACCTGCTCGAGGGCATCCTCGATCAGATCGGTGTCGTCACCGGGCTCTCCTCCACGGCCGAGCGTCACATCGCCGGCGAGGTCATCGTCTCCCGTCTGACCACCCCCGAGGCATCCGAGATGCATGCGCTGCTCGCTCTGATGAGGGAGCGCGAGGTCGAGGCCGTCGCCGTCGAGGTCAGCGCGCAGGCGCTCTCCCGCCACCGCGTGGACGGCATCCTGTTCGATGTCGCCGGATTCACCAATCTCAGCCACGACCACCTCGACGACTACGCCGACATGGAGGAGTACTTCGAGGCGAAGCTGCCGCTCTTCCGTCCTGACCGCGCCAAGCGGGGTGTCATCTGCCTGGACTCGCCGTCGGGCGCGGTCGTGGTCGAACGCTCCGAGATCCCCGTCGTCACGGTGGGCACCCCCTCGATCGCCGCCGACCCCGAGGCTGCTCGCGCTGCAGACTGGGTTGTCGTCATCGACGACGAGCGTGCGGCCGGGACCACGTTCACGATGACCGGGCCTGCCGGCTCCCTCACGACGACGGTCCCGGTGATCGGGCCGCACATGGCCGCCAATGCGGCTCTGGCGATCGTCATGCTCGTCGAAGGCGGTTATGCCTGGGACCGCATCGTCGATGCCCTCAGCCGTGACGGAGGCATCCGTGCCTACCTGCCCGGGCGCACGCAGCTGGTCTCCGGCGACCGGGGCCCGGCGGTCTTCGTCGACTTCGGCCACTCCCCCGACGCGTTCGAGAAGACGCTCGCCGCCGTCCGCCGAGTGACTCCCGGCAAGGTGCTGATGCTGTTCGGCGCCGATGGCGACCGCGACGCGAGCAAGCGATTCGATATGGCGCGCACAGCCGTGGAAGGCAGCGACATCCTCGTCGTCACCGACCATCACCCGCGCTTCGAGGACCCCGCATCCATCCGGGCCACTCTCGTCGAGGGCGCCCGCCGCGCGCGCCCGGACGCCGAGATCCATGAGGCCTCGCCGCCGGAGAACGCCATCGTCACCGCGGTCAGCCTCGTCGGCGACGGCGATGCGATCCTCTGGGCGGGACCAGGCCATCAGGACTACCGCGACATCCGCGGCGTCCGCACCCCTTACTCGGCGCGTGAGCTCGCCCGTCGTGCGCTCCGCGCGGCCGGCTGGCCCGTCCCCGACTCCCGCTGGCCCGTTCCGTACCCGGACGAAGACTGATCCGGATTCCCGGGGCGCGCCAGCGCCCCGGGATTCCGCGTCGGGATCTCGACGCTCCACGGAGCGCCTTCCGCGTCAGGCGGCAGCGATCATCCGATCCGCCGTCGCGCGCGCCCACGTTTCCGCGTCGGCGAGCGTCTCGACGGTGAGCACGTCGGGTGCGTCATGCGCGTCGATGACGCGTGCGATCGTGTCGACGATGCCGAGGAACGAGAGCCGGCCCTCGTGGAACGCATCGACAGCCTGTTCGTTCGCCGCGTTGTAGACCGCCGGGAAGGTCCCGCCGGCACGTCCGACCGACTTCGCGAGAGCGACGGACGGGAACGCCTCGCCATCGAGCGGCTCGAACGTCCAGGAGGTCGCGGAAGACCAGTCGAGCGGTCGCCCGACGCCTCCGACGCGGTGCGGCCAGTCCAGGCCGAGCGAGATCGGCAGGCGCATGTCGGGCGGAGAGGCCTGAGCGATGGTGGACCCGTCGATGAATTCGACCATCGAGTGCACGATCGACTGCGGATGCACCACGACCTCGATGTCGTCGTAGGCGATGTCGAAGAGCAGATGCGCCTCGATCACCTCGAGCCCCTTGTTGACCAGGGTCGCGGAGTTCGTGGTGACCATGCGCCCCATGTCCCAGGTCGGATGCGCGAGCGCCTCCGACGGTGTCACCTGGGTCAGCTCGCCACGGCTGCGTCCTCGGAAGGGGCCGCCGGACGCCGTCACGACGAGCCGTCGCACCTCGGCATGCGTGCCCGCGTGCAGGGCCTGCGCGAGGGCGGAGTGCTCGGAATCCACCGGGACGATCTGCCCGGGAGCCGCGGCCGCGAGCACCAGGTCGCCGCCCACGATGAGGGATTCCTTGTTCGCGAGAGCGAGCGTGCGACCAGCTTTCAGCGCAGCGAGAGTAGAGCCGAGTCCGATCGAGCCCGTGATGGCGTTGAGCACCACATCGGCGTCGACATCGCGGACGAGCTGCTCGGCTTCCGCAGCACCGAGGGCCGTGGACTCGACCTGGAACTGCGCGGCCTGTTCCTCCAGCATCTCGGAGTTGGAGCCGGCGGCGAGACCGACCAGCTCGAAGCGACGAGGATTGGCACGGATCACATCCAGTGCCTGGGTGCCGATGGAGCCGGTGGAGCCGAGGACGATGACGCGACGCATACCGCCAGCCTAGGTCACGCCCCCGGCTCCCCTGCGGCTACTGCTGCGCCTGGACCGGAGTCGTCGCGAGGATGTCGACGACGAACACGAGGCTCTCCTTCTGGAGCTCGTGTCCCTCGCTCGCACCGTACCCGTCAGAGGGCGGCATCACGACGATCACCTGCGAGCCGACCTTCTGGCCCTCGAGAGCCTTCTTGAAGCCCGCGACCACGCCGGTGGTCTGGAACTGCGCCGGGGCAGCATCGCGGCTCCAGCTCGAGTCGAACTCCTTGCCGTCCGACCACTTCACGCCGAGGTACTGCACGACCACGAGGTCACCCGCCCCCACCGTCGCTCCGTCGCCCTGCTTGAGAACGGCGACCTGCGTCTCGGTCGGTGCGTCGCCGTCCGGGATCGTCACCGTCGGAGCGCCCTTGTCGTCGAGCTTCACCGTCGGCATGCCGGGGGTCGGGTCGACCGGGGTGCCGGTCGCCACCTCCGGCAGCTTCTCGACCGCTTCGGCGTAGACCACCACGTTGTTGGCCCCCTCGCCGAGGACCTTCCCCGGGAGCGTCAGCACGATTCGCGATCCGATCGGCTTGCACTCCAGCGCTGCCACGAAGAGTGACGACTGGTTGGTGTCGAGCAGCACGGGCAACACGCCGCCCTCGCCACGAGCGGACGAATCGAGGACCTGATTGTTCGTCGCGTCGACGATCTGGTACTCGACGGAGACGAGATCGTTCACCACGGCGTCATCGCCATCGCCTTCAGAGATCACGGTTCTCTCGACGCCGGCGAAGGGAGCATCGGACGGAACGGTCACCTTCGTGTCCGCGCCTTCGCCCTCGACGACGACCGCGTCAGAGGTGTCCCCCGACTTCGCATCCAGCTGACAGGCACTCGATGCCGTCGGCGAAGGGGTGCCCGAGCTCTCGGGAGCACCGCCACCGGCACAACCGGCCAGCAGGAGGGTCGCTGCAGCGACAGTGGACAGGACGATGAGCGAACGCTTGCGCACAGTGAGACCTCAGGATCGCGGGCGGGAACCTCTATCCTGCCTCATACCCCTTTGCCCGCGCTGGGAGGCGCGTCGTAACGCTTCATTCCCACGCAGGCATGGATCCGGGAGTAACCTGCTCTGATGACCTCTGAGCAGTCCGTCGAGCCCGAATCCTCGTCAGAAGAGGAATCCTCGTCCGAAGAGACTGCGAAGCCTCGTCATGCCGGATTCGCGTACACGCTCGGCCGCAGCCTCATCACCCCCCTCGCTCGCCTGGTGTATCGACCACGCATCGAGGGCCGTGAGAACGTGCCGCTCGACGGCCCCGTGATCTTCGCGAGCAACCACCTCTCGTTCATCGACTCGATCGCGATCCCCGTGGCTGCTCCCCGCCCCGTGCACTTCCTGGCGAAGTCGGCTTACTTCGAGGGCACCGGCTTCAAGGGCTGGATGAGCAAGACGTTCTTCGAGTCGATCGGCGCGATCCCGGTGCGTCGAGGAGCGGGACAGGCCGCCCTGGATGCCCTCGACCTGCAGCGTCAGCTCCTCGATGAGGGGCTGGCTGTCGCTCTGTACCCCGAGGGCACCCGCTCGACCGATGGCCGCCTGTACAAGGGCCGCACGGGAGTCGCGTTCCTCGCGCTGCAGACGGGTGCACCGGTGGTCCCGGTGGGTCTCATCGGCACCGACAAGGTGATGCCCGTCGGAGCGAAGGTGCCGACCCTCAAGGAGCGCATCACGGTGCGCTTCGGAGAGCCGCTCGACCTCTCGCCGCATGGCCCGGCGACCAGCGGGCGGGCGCGCCGCCTCGCCACGGACCAGATCATGGCCGCGATCCACGGGCTCTCCGGTCAGGAGCTTGCGGGAGCGTACAACGAGGCACCCGCGCAGGGAGCCATCGAGAAGATCAAGCAGGCACTGCCTCACGAGCGCCGCTGACGAGCGCCGGAGGCCGATACCGGCCATGCGGCTCAGGAGAGAGCAGTGACCGTCGCCTCGTGACGCACGGGGAAGTTCATCGAGTTGGCGATGAAGCACCATGCGTTCGCCTGCGCGTGGGCGCGTTCTGCGGCCTCGATCATCGACTCCTCGGCGACCACGACTTCCGGGTGCAGCAGCACCTCCGCGAAAGAGCCACCCCCGGCCCCGTCTTCGCGCATCATCCCGGTCGCCCGGTCGCGGTAGGACACCACGACGACGCCAGCGGTGACACACGCGTGCAGGTACGAGAGCAGGTGACACTCCGACAGCGATGCCAGCAGGAGGTCCTCCGGGTTCCACCGTGAGGGGTCCCCGCGGAAGGGCTTGTCCGCGGAGGCGAGGAGATCGGGTTTGCCCTCGATCTCGATCGTCACATCGCGACAGTAGTCCCGGTATCCCGTGGTTCCGGTGCCGGTGTTGCCTGTCCACGTCGACGTGAGCGCGTAGCGGTGTTCGCCGAGCGTGCGAGGGGTCGTCTCTGCCATGAGGACAGTCTGTCAGGGTCATCCGACACGACACGAGGAGCCGTGCACGCCGGGCTAGAGTTGACGGGTGCTGGAGACTCTCACCGTTCAGGATTCCGTGGAACTCGCCGTCGTCGAGCGGAGCGGATTCGTCGAATCCCGCCACGCCGGCGCCGCCGTCGTCCTCTCCCCCGACGGTGAGGTCATCGCCCGGCATGGCAACGCCGATGCACTGATCCTGCCGCGTTCGAGTCTCAAGCCCCTTCAGGCCATCGCCTGCGTCACGGCAGGCGCCGTCCTCGAGGGCGAGCAGCTCGCACTCTCGACGGCGAGCCACGTCGGCACCGACCGGCATGCCTCCGTGGTGCGGGACATGCTCACCGAGGGCGGGCTCACGGAGGATGACCTGGGCTGCCCCGCGTCGTGGCCCAGTGACTCGGCGACCCGCGATGAACTCGTGCGCGAGCATGGAGAGCCCACGCGCATCCGCATGAACTGCTCGGGCAAGCACGCCGCGATGCTGCGCGCCTGCGTGGCGACCGGCTGGCCCACCACCGGCTATCTCGACCCCAGCCACCCGCTGCAGCAGCACATCAGAGACGTCATCGAGCGCCTCACGGGTGAGAAGATCGCGCACACCGCGATCGACGGCTGCGGCGCGCCCGTGCATGCGATCACCTTGATCGGCCTGGCACGCGCAATCCATCGAATCGGAACGGCGTCCGATCGCTCGCCTTTCGCTCTGCACCGTGTCGCCGGCTCCCTGGTCCGGGCGGTCCGGGAGAATCCGTGGACGATCGAAGGCCCAGGTCGCGCCGACACCATCGCGACGGAGAAGCTGGGCGTTTTCACGAAGCACGGCGCCGAGGGAGTCATGGTCATGGTCGCCCCGAACGGAACGACGGTCGCTCTGAAGATGCTCGATGGATCGACCCGTGCCTCGACGATCGTGGCTGCCACTCTGCTCGCGCGCGCGGGCGGTCTGAGCGATGCGGATGTGACCGCCCTCGGCCAGGCGCTCCCCCTCACCGTGCTCGGCGGCGGCGCGGACGTCGGCGTCATCCGTCCTGGCACGGGCATCTGACGTCACCGGCACACCTCGACGACCGCACCTCGACAACCGCACCTCGACAACCGCACCTCGACAACCGCGCCTCGACGTCGCGAAGGTCATCGCGGCAAGAGCTCAGTCAGGTGCACTCTTCGCGGCGACTCGGCCCCGATCACGGACCATGCTCGGCCTGCATTCGGGCGCGCATACGGTGGAAGGTCGCGTGCTCCGATCAGCTGACGGAGGTCGGCGGGACGCTCGCAACGGATGAGGACCTCACCCGCTGATCTCACACGTTGCCAGAGTGTCCAGTTCCTCTGCCATTCCTCCGCATCGCCAACCACGATGCACGAGCCGCTCGCCTCCACCCGCTCTGCCCCGGGGTCGGTCACCTCGCGCTCGGGATGAGCGTGCCGCAACCGGGCGATGACCTCCTGAGTCCCGGCAGTGACGATCGCGGTGAGCCCGAACGTCGGCCTCCACGTCTCCGGAGGTGTCTGCGCGAACCGAGGAGACTCCGACTCGTCGGCCCACGCCAGCTGAACCTCATGCTCGCCGATCCTGGCGCGCCCCGGAGCACGATCACGCAGGAATCCCGACGGCTCACCCCCTGCCGCCAGGTGCTCGAGTTTCGTCGGCATACGCAGCAGCGCGCGACGGGGCAGCACGTCGAGGACACGCCCGCAGACTCCGCCCGCCCTGGTCGCGGTCATCACGAAGGTCGTGCCCTGAGCGGCACGAAGCACCTGCTCCCAGCGCTGCACGAGCTGATGAGCGTACTCGGGTGGAACACCGGCAAGCAACGCGTCCACATCATCGCAGAGGACGATGGACGGAGGCCGCTCGCCTCCGTCCGCCCAGCCGGCGAGGAGATCCCAGGCCTCCTCGGGGTCGCTGGGCATCCAGAAGGCATCGCCGCGCTGTGCTGCCACGGCCCTCAGCACCGCGGTGCGGCCGGAACCCGATGTGCCCAGGACCGCGATCCCCCGCTCCTTCCCGCACTGGAGCAGGACGGGAGGCTGCGTCTGACGGCCGGGGTCGTCTGCCCGCCCGATGACGACGGTGTCAGGACCGGCGTCGGATCCGGCGACAGCACTCGCTGCCTGTTCGCCGAGTAGCTCACTGAGCGGGAGAAGCGGAGGAAGCGGCGGAAGCCAGGGACTCGGCGGGCGATCAGCAGCGGCCCACCGCATCCCGACATCTCGCAGGTCCGAGGCGTCGGTGAGGGCCACGCGCAGAGCGACAGGTTCCTGGTCCGTGGGTCTGCGAACCAGTGCGATCCCCCGAGACCCGGGGTCACCGGGGAGCAGTGCTGCCGCGTCGCTGCCGACCATCAGCCGACTGTCGGCCGCATCGCTCACGCGGAGGCTGATGCGAAGCGGACAGTTCGCCGCCAGTGCGTCTCTGACCACGCCGGCAGCGCGCTGCGTGCCGAGGATCAGGTGCATGCCGAGCGCACGCCCTCGAGCCGCGATATCCGTGAAGACCGCACCGAGGTCGGCATGCTCCGCCAACAACGCCGCGAACTCGTCGACGACGATCACCAGCCGGGGCATGGAGATGTCGCGCGCATCGCGAGCGCCGGCGGCCGCGAGCACCGCTTCCCGGCGGCGGAGTTCCGCCGTGAGGCTGGAGACGCCCCTGCGTGCGCCACCTTCATCGAGGTCGGTGATCACGGCCACGACCTGTGGCAGTGCGCGCAGCGGCTCGAACGCGGTACCGCCCTTGAAGTCCGCGAGGACGAAGGTCACCCGGTCCGGTCCATACACCGAGGCGATCGCGGTGACCCAGCTCACGAGGAGTTCGCTCTTGCCCGTTCCCGTCATGCCGGTCACGAGTGCATGGGGCCCGTCGCCGACGATGTCCACTGCGGCACTCCCCCGCTCGTCACAGCCGATCGCGGCCGCGAGTCCGATCGCATCGTCCGGCTGTTCGAGGCTGCGAAGCGCGACCGAGTCGGGAAGCACGCCGTCTTCATCGCTCCGCTGCGCGATCTCGCGCGCCAGCATCTCCGCCTGCGCCGACGACAGGAACTCGACCGCGATCTCCGTGGTCCCACTCGCTGTGCGCAGCGTTGCGAGCCCTGGCTCCACGATGTCGATCACCGAGGTCACGCCCTCTGGAACGTCTTCGCCGAGACCGGCCGTGCAGATCAGGGCGTCGGCGTCCGACCTCGCACCCGCGCTCGACCCCATGGCGACTCGGAATCCGCGACGACGAACGCGCCGCCCGTGGGGCAGGGCCCCGAGTCCGTGGGCGACGAGATCGGCATCGAGACCCTCACCTCCGACGAGTGAGAACTGCGCGGGCCCGAACCGAAGACACAGCTGCAGGATGAGAGCTCTCGCGGCGGCTGCGGTCAACGGACCCGCGCCTCTGAGGCAGATCCCTCCCCCGAGCGGCACCACGAGGGGTGAACCCGTGACGACGCGACACCGTTCACGAAAGGCTCGTGCGCGTGCATCGTCACCGCCGTTGCAGCGGACCTCGCTCGCTGCCTGCCCGGCCCCGACGACGACCCACGTCTTCTCATCGACGGGTTGCGTTCCGCGAAGCGGTGGTTGCGCGATGCAGGTCGCGGTGTCGGGATGCCGCTGCCACAGCGTTCTGCGCTCCTCCTCGTGGCGACGGGTCAACTCCTCCTCCGCCGAGGCCCACCCCTCCTCGGTCCGCTGCACACCCTGTCGCCGTTCACGACGCCGAAGCCGTGCCGCGTCCAGGAGAGATGCCACGATCATCAAGGGCCCCAGCGCCGCGAAGCACAGAGCGAGCACCGAGCCGGTGACCGACCACAACACGATTCCTGCAGCGACCGGCACGATCGCAGCGAGGAACGGCACGGGAGCGCGTTTCTGGGGAGCCTGATCGGCCGGCAACGTGATCGGGAGGGAATCCATACCCCCGAGTCGATCGCATCACGGGGCCTGGATCAGCACCCTCCACAGCCTCAGGACACTATTGCTCTGTATCCTCAGCCGGGGAGGAAGAGTCGTCCGCTGCCGTCACCTGGACGATGATGAGCGTGACGTTGTCCCGCCCTCCGTTCTCCAGGGCGGCCGCGAGCATCGCATCGACTGCCGCACCAGGATCCTCGTGCTCGCGGAGGAAGTGCTGAATCCCGTAGTCGGTGAGCTCCTTGGTGAGCCCGTCGGAGCACACCACGAACCTGTCGCCGGAGCGCACGTCGATCGAGACGTAGTCCGGTGCAGTGAGTTCGCTCGCGCCCACGGCACGGGTGATGACGTTGCTGTAGGGATGCCCCTCGGCTTCCTCCGGGCTGAGCTTCCCCGCTGTGATCAGCTCCTGCACGACCGAGTGATCAGTCGTGATCTGCACCAGGCGGTCGTCGCGGAGGAGATACACGCGGGAATCGCCGATGTTCAAGGCGATCCACTGGGCGTCATCCCCTTCGGTATCGAAGTACACACCGGTAAGCGTGGTCCCCGTGCCCTCGTCGGTCGTCTCGGGGTGATCTGCGATATCGCCGACCGCCAGTTCGAGTGCGTTCTCGATCGAGGGGCGATCGACCTTCCCCGATGAGACGACGGCCTGCAGTCGAGAAACCGTGCTCTGACTCGCGATCTCACCACCGGCGTGACCGCCCATGCCATCTGCCACGATGAACAACGGATAGTCGGCCAAGAAGGCGTCTTGGTTCGTCTCGCGACGACGGCCCTGGTCGGTGATACCGGACCAGGACAGCAGCAGCGGGCGCTGCGCAACCGTGATCCGTTGCGTCTTCGTCTCAGCCACGTGCTGCCTCCGATGGGCCTGCGGCGGGTCGGACGGTCGCAGGATACTCACAACACATCGTAGTAGACGCCGCGTGCGCCGCGATCACGCTCGCGTGCCCGTTCCCGTCGACCAGGGAAGCGAATGTCTGGGATCAGGGCCGGAGAGCATGACGTGACCGGAGACATGTGCACGGTGCGCGGACGAGATCATTCCTCCACGTTAGCGGCCGCCGTGTCCCGATCACCAGCCAAGACAGCACAGAGCCCCCGACAAGGAGTCAGGGGCTCTGTGTCAGACGTCATCGCCTGTTCAGTCGATCACGCCGGGGGCTGTGCGGGATCCGTGGGCGGCGCCGGCGGAGTCGTGGGCGGAGCCGGCGGAGCTGCAGGCGGTGCCGTCGGAGGCGCGGGCGGAGTCGTCGGAGGCGCAGCCGGTGCCGGCGGCGGAGTGGACGGCGCCGCGGGCGGAGTGGTCGGCGGCACCGGAGCGCCGGTTGCCGGGGCCGCGGGCGGGACGTTGCCGGGCTGCGCGGGCGGTGCATAGCCGGGCTGCGTGGGAGGGGCGTAGCCCTGGGGTCCGGGCTGGCCGTAACCCTGGGGCGCACCGTACCCAGCCTGGGGCGCCGCAGCCGATGCCTGAGCGGGGATGCCGTCCCAGACCGTGCGGTCGCCGAGCAGGCCGTTGGCAGCCCACGATGCCGGCTGGATGGCCGAGTTCCAACGAGACTTGTCGAATGCGTTGATGCCGAGCCACACGGGCGGAAGGAAGAAGTACAGAACGACCCAGACGGCATCCTTCTGCAGCTTCAGCCCCACGCGCCATGCGGCGATCAGGTCGACGACGCGACCGGCGATGCCGACGAGCGGGAGGATCAGGAACCAGCCGAGGAACGGGATGATCGCCCCGACGATGCCGGCACCCATGAGGTACAGGACGATCCACGGGCTCAGATCACCGAGCTTGTAGAAGATCATGGTGTTGTAGACCGGCACCCAGGCACGCCACTTGCCCTGCACGCCTGCCTTCTCGAAGATCTTCATGTAGAACCACGAGTAGAGCGCGTAGATGGCGAGTGGCAGGATCGTGTAGACCAGGATCAACGCGACGAGCGCGCCACCTGACAGGCCGTCATAGCCGTAGTAGTCGTTCATGGTTCCCTCCAGAAGTTCATGATGGGTCATCATGCGCTGAACACACTAGCGCTTCCCGGGGTTTCCGCGCATGTCCCTTACGCCGTCGGGCGCGTTCGGACGGATCGTTGCCGCAGAGCCACGACCTGCTGAGACGCACAGCTCATTCCTCGACGACGAGCTTCCAGACACCGTCGTCCTCGCCGTCTCGGAAGACCAGGCCTCGTCTCTCAGCCCACGACCGGAAGCCCCGGGCGGAGGTGATGCGTGGTCGGCCCTCGGCGATCGCCCTCACGAGCAGGCCCTTGGACTTCTTGTTGAAGTGGTTGAGGGCTCTCCCCTGCTCGGTCACGACGCGGACGTACGCGGACGAGGTCGAACTCGGCACGGGCCCCAATGCGACGTACGCCTCGCTCCGGAGATCGAGGATGAACGAGGGCGCGGCTTCCGCGAAGGCAGCCGACGTCGCTTCGGCCCAGTGGCGTCGAAGCGCCGGAAGGCCGGGAACCGAAACTCCGGCGGCGAGCCGGTACACGGGCAGCTGATCCAGAGCACCGACGGGCCCGAGCGGTGCACTGTGGATCCACACATGCTCTCCGAGCCATCTGCGGGACGCTGACGACAAGGAACGGGCATCGAGCGCATCGAACAGAACTCCCGTGTAGCGATCGACCGCAGGCATCGTGGGCGCCGACCGAAGCAGCCTGTTATGAGCGATGTCACCGCTCTGACGCACACTCAACTTGAGCACCCGACGCGCGGTCTCCTCGTCGGAGGCGAGCTCGACGAGTGCATCGATGACCGCCGCGCGCCGCTCCGTCAGAGACGGGAGCACCAGCGACTCGAGATCGAGCGGCGGGCCGTCGCCACCTTCGTGCTTGGTCTCCGACGGTGGAAGCAGAATCTTCATGAAACCTCGGTGGATACAGACGCGTCCGCCTCGGAACCCATGAGGGCCCCGAGGCGGACGCGTGAAACAGCTACTGCTAGGCGATGAGAGCCGCGTTGCCGGCGACGATCGTCAGGGTGTCGCCCTCCATGGAGAGGAACCCTTCCTGAGCGTTGGCCAGCACCTTGGTGCCATCCGACTGGGTGATGCGGACCTGGCCCTCGGCGAGGATGGCCAGCACCGGCTCGTGGCCGGACATGAAGCCGATCTCACCCTCGACGGTCTTGGCGACCACAAGGCTCGCCTCTCCCGTCCAGACCTCCGCATCAGCGGAGACGAGGCTGACATGCAGCGCCATGGTCAGCCGTTCTCCTTCTGGATCTTCGCCCACTGCTCTTCAACGTCGGAGATGCCACCGACGTTGAAGAAGGCCTGCTCGGCCACGTGGTCGAAGTCACCGCGGGTGATCGCGTCGAACGACTCGATGGTCTCCTTCAGCGGGACGGTCGAACCCTCGACGCCCGTGAACTTCTTGGCCATGTAGGTGTTCTGCGAGAGGAACTGCTGGATGCGGCGCGCACGCGACACGACGATCTTGTCTTCCTCGGAGAGCTCGTCGACACCGAGGATGGCGATGATCTCCTGCAGCTCCTTGTTCTTCTGGAGGATCTGCTTGACGGTCGTCGCGACGCGGTAGTGGTCCTCGCCCAAGTAGCGGGGGTCCATGATGCGCGACGTCGAGGTCAGCGGGTCGATGGCCGGGTACAGACCCTTCGAGGCGATCTCACGAGAGAGCTCGGTCGTCGCGTCGAGGTGGGCGAACGTGGTCGCCGGAGCCGGGTCGGTGTAGTCGTCGGCCGGCACGTAGATCGCCTGCAGCGAGGTGATCGAGTGACCACGCGTCGAGGTGATGCGCTCCTGGAGCACACCCATCTCGTCGGCGAGGTTCGGCTGGTAACCCACGGCGGAGGGCATGCGGCCCAGCAGCGTGGAGACCTCGGAACCGGCCTGCGTGAAGCGGAAGATGTTGTCGATGAAGAGCAGCACATCCTGCTTCTGCACGTCACGGAAGTACTCCGCCATCGTCAGAGCCGACAGGGCCACGCGCAGACGCGTCCCCGGCGGCTCGTCCATCTGGCCGAAGACGAGGGCGGTCTTGTCGAAGACACCCGCCTCTTCCATCTCGTGGATCAGGTCGTTGCCCTCACGGGTACGCTCACCGACACCGGCGAACACCGACACACCACCGTGGTCCTGCGCGACGCGCTGGATCATCTCCTGGATGAGGACGGTCTTGCCGACACCGGCACCACCGAACAGACCGATCTTTCCACCCAGCACGTACGGGGTCAGGAGGTCGATCGACTTGATGCCGGTCTCGAACATCTGAGTCTTGGACTCGAGCTGGTCGAAGTTCGGCGCCTTGCGGTGGATGGGCCAGCGCTCGGTGACCTCGAAGGTCTCGCCGGGCTCGAGGTTGAGAACCTCGCCGATGACGTTGAACACCTTGCCCTTGGTCACGTCGCCGACGGGGACCGAGATGGCCTCACCGGTGTCGCGGACTTCTTGGCCGCGGACGATGCCGTCGGTGGGGTTCAGGGCGATGGCGCGGACGAGGTCGTCGCCGAGGTGCTGGGCGACCTCGAGCGTGATCTCGGTGGACTCTTCGCCCATCGCGATCGTGGTCTTCAGCGCGTTGTAGATGTCGGGGATCGAGTCGTGCGGGAACTCGATGTCGACAACCGGACCGTTGACGCGTGCGACGCGCCCGACGACCGCGGTCGCCGGCTGGTCAGCCGGAGCGGTGAGGGTCATTTTCGTCTCTTTCCTGATGGTCTATTTGCTCGAGAGAGCGTCGGCCCCGCCGACGATCTCGGCGATCTGCTGCGTGATCTCCGCCTGACGCGCGTTGTTGCGCAGACGGGTGTAGTCGGTGATGAGCTTGTCGGCGTTGTCGCTGGCCGACTTCATCGCCTTCTGCGTCGCTGCCTGCTTGGCGGCGGACGACTGCAGGAGAGCGTTGAAGACGCGGCTCTGGATGTACACCGGCAGGATCGCGTCGAGAACAGTCTCGGCGTCCGGCTCGAACTCGTACAGCGGGTAAACGGTGTTACCGGCTTCCGACTCATCGGCTTCCGTGATCTCCAGCGGGAGCAGACGCACGGATTCCGGCGACTGCGTCATCATGCTGACGAAACGGTTGTACACGAGGTGGATCTCATCGACGCCGCCGTCCTGTCCTCCACGGGAGAACGCTTCGAGCAGTGTCGCCGAGATCTCCTCGGCGGTGTGGAACGACGGGGTGTCGGTGTCGCCGGTCCACTCCGCGGCCGCAGCGATCCGTCGGAACTGGAAGTATCCGACGGCCTTGCGGCCGATGAGGTAGAACACCGGCTCCTTGCCCTGCTCGCGCATGAGCTCCGCCACCTCGAGACCCTCACGGAGGATCTGCGAGTTGAAGGCTCCGGCGAGACCGCGGTCCGAGGAGAAGATCACGACCGCGGAGCGGGTGATGTTCTCGGACTCGCGGGTCAGCGGGTGATCCACGTTCGAGTGCGTCGCGACGGCCGACACGGCCCTCGTCACGGCTCGCGCGAAGGGGGTGGACGCCTTGACGCGTGCCATCGCCTTCTGGATGCGCGAAGCCGCGATGAGTTCCATCGCCTTCGTGATCTTCTTGGTCGTCTGAGCAGAAGAGATCTTCTGCTTGTAGACCCGGAGTTGAGCGCCCATATCTCAGTACCTCACGCGATTACGCGCGACGACCCTTGACGATCTTCTCCTGGTTGACGTCCTCAGCCTCGGCTGCAGCGTGCTCCTCGTGACCGGGGGCGCCGATCGCGTGGCCCTTGCCACCCTGGAACTCCAGGACGAAGGCGTCCGTCTGCTTCTCGAGCTCTGCAACCGTGGCGTCATCGAGGACGTTGGTCTCACGCAGCGTGTCGAGCACCTTGGTGTTGCGACGCAGGTAATCGAGCAGTTCGCGCTCGAACCGGAGCACGTCTTCGACCTCGATCGTGTCGAGCTTGCCGTTCGTTCCGGCCCAGATCGAGACGACCTGCTCCTCGACGGGGTACGGCGAGTACTGCGGCTGCTTGAGCAGCTCGGTCAGACGCGCACCGCGGGACAGCTGACGACGCGAAGCCGCATCGAGGTCGGATGCGAACATCGCGAAGGCCTCGAGGGAGCGGTACTGCGCGAGCTCCAGCTTCAACGTTCCGGAGACCTTCTTGATCGACTTCACCTGCGCGTCGCCACCGACTCGCGACACCGAGATACCCACGTCGACCGCGGGACGCTGGTTGGCGTTGAAGAGGTCGGACTGCAGGAAGATCTGGCCGTCGGTGATCGAGATCACGTTGGTCGGGATGTACGCGGAGACGTCGTTCGCCTTGGTCTCGATGATCGGGAGACCCGTCATGGAACCGGCGCCCAGCTCGTCGGACAGCTTCGCGCAACGCTCGAGCAGACGGGAGTGCAGGTAGAAGACGTCACCCGGGTATGCCTCGCGGCCCGGCGGACGACGCAGGAGGAGCGACACGGCACGGTAGGCCTCAGCCTGCTTCGACAGGTCGTCGAAGATGATGAGGACGTGCTTGCCGCCGTACATCCAGTGCTGGCCGATGGCCGAACCGGTGTAGGGAGCCAGGTACTTGAAGCCGGCAGGGTCGGACGCGGGAGCAGCCACGATCGTCGTGTACTCCAGAGCACCGGCCTCTTCGAGCGCGCCCTTCACCGAGGCGATGGTCGAACCCTTCTGGCCGATCGCGACGTAGATGCAGCGGACCTGCTTGTTGACGTCGCCGGACTCCCAGTTGGCCTTCTGGTTGATGATCGTGTCGATCGCGATGGCGGTCTTGCCGGTCTGGCGGTCACCGATGATCAGCTGACGCTGACCACGGCCGACGGGGATCATCGCGTCGATGGCCTTGATGCCGGTCTGCATCGGCTCGTGCACCGACTTGCGCTGCATGACGCCGGGCGCCTGGAGCTCGAGGGCGCGCACGCCCTCGGTCTCGATCGCACCGAGTCCGTCGATCGGGTTGCCGAGCGGGTCGACCACGCGGCCGAGGTAGCCGTCGCCGACGGGGACAGAGAGGACCTCACCCGTGCGGGTGACCTCCTGGCCGGCCTCGACGCCGGTGAAGTCGCCGAGGACGACGACACCGATCTCATGCTCGTTCAGGCTCTGCGCGAGGCCCTTGGTGCCGTCGGCGAAGATGACGAGCTCGTTCGCCATGACGCCGGGCAGTCCCTCGACGTGAGCGATGCCGTCAGCAGCGTCGACGACGGTGCCGACCTCGGTCGCACCGGCCGCGGAGGGCTCGTATGCGGCGGCGAAGTCCTTCAGCGCGTCACGGATGACGTCGGGGCTGATCGATAGTTCTGCCATTGTCTTCCCTTTGTATCTGGGTGCGCGGTTCCCCGCGCGAAGTCGTGTTAGCCCGCGAGCTTCTGGCGAAGGTCGGCGAGTCGTGCGGAGATGCTGCCGTCGATGACGTCATCGGCGATCTGCACACGCAGACCTCCGACCACGGCAGGGTCGATGACGACGTTGAGCGAGACCTGACCCTCGTAGCGACGCGAGAGCGACTCGCTCAGACGGTCACGCTGCGCATCGTTGAGGGCGGTGGCGGTGTGCACGGTGGCGACGACGCGTCCGCGCTGGTTCGAGACGATGTTCATCGCCCTGTCCAGCAGACGACGAACGCGGCGCTCACGCGGCTGGCGGACCAGCGATGTGATGACCAGCGTCGACGCGGCGCTCGTGGAGCCTTCGGCCAGGAGACGCTCCACGAGCGTGCTCTTGGCGTCTTCTCCCCCGACGCGGCTTCCCAGAGCGAGTTCGAGCTCGGGGTTGGCTGCGATCACGCGGGAGAACCCGAAGAGCTCCCCCTCGATGTCGGTGCCCGGCTCGGCGACCGCTGCTGCGCGGATCGCGAGCTCCTCGATACCGTCGACGAGTTCATCCGCGTTGGACCAGCGCTCTGCGACCGCGGTCGACAGAACGTCCTTGGCGCCTGCGGAGAACCCGCCGAACACCGCGGCGACGACGTTCTGTCGTGCCGCGGCGGGAGCGGAAGGGTCAGCAAGCGCGCCGCTCAGCTGGGACGATTCGCTCACGGCCCGGGCGGCGGCGAACAGCTCCCGCGCGGTGTCGAGAGTGATGTCCTTCGCTGCGGCAAGCGTCTTGATGGATGCCGCGAGTGCCTGAGTGGTCGCGCTGCCCATTACTGAGCCGCCTTCTCGGATGCCTCGAGCTCGGCGAGGAAGCGATCGACGACTGCGGTCGCACGTGCGTCGTCGGAGAGGGTCTCGCCGACCACGCCACCGGCGAGGTCGAGGGCGAGCGATCCGACCTCGCTGCGGAGCGAGACGAGAGCGGTCTGCCGCTCCGCTTCGATCTGCGTGTGCGCAGTGGCGGTGATGCGTGCGGCCTCGGTGGTCGCAGCTTCCTTCGCCTCGGCGACGATCTTCTTGCCGTCCTCACGGGCGGCCTCGCGGATCTCGCCGGCCTCGGTACGCGCCTCGGCGAGCTGACGCGTGTACTCCTCGAGTGCCGCCTCCGCCTGCTTCTGCGCCTCGTCGGCCTTGGCGATGTTGCCCTCGATGGCGGCGGACCGCTCGTCGAGCATCTTCGTCAGTTTGGGAAGGGCGACCTTCCACACCACGACGAGGATGATGATGAACCAGAAGCCCGACCAGATGATGTCGTACCAGGCGGGGATGAGGGGGTTCTTGGGCTCCCCCTCCGCCGCGAGGTTCGTGACAAGAGCGTTCAGCATCCTGTCTCCTTCAGAAGTCGGTGAGAATTACGCGGGGAACGGGATGAATGCGACGGCGATGCCGACGAACGCGAGCGCCTCGGTGAAGGCGATACCGATCCACATGAGGACCTGGAGACGGCCGGCCAGCTCGGGCTGGCGGGCCACGCCCTCGATGGTCTTGCCGACGACGATGCCCACACCGATGGCCGGTCCGATGGCTGCGAGGCCGTAGCCGACCGCACCGATGTGACCGTTGATTTCAGCGAGAACCGTAGTTGCGTCCACGGGGTTTTTCCTTTCGTTGGGTGGGTGGGCTGTTGCCCGCCCGCTCAGTGCTCTTCTGCGACCGCGAGCTGGATGTAGACCGCGGTGAGGACGGTGAAGACGTATGCCTGCAGGACGGCGACCATGACCTCGAAGAGGGTGAAGGCGCCGCCGAAGGCGAGGGTTCCGACACCGAGGGCGGCCCAACCGCCGCCTGCGGTGAAGAAGAAGAACTGGGTGGCCGCGAAGGCGAGCACCAGGATCATGTGCCCCACGACGAGGTTCATGAGGAGACGGAGCGTCAGCGTGACGGGGCGCAGGATGAAGGTGGAGATCAGTTCGATGATCGCCACGATCGGGAGCGCGAAGACGGGGACGCCCTGCGGGAACAAGGAGTTCTTGAAGAACCGCAGCCCGTGGCGCTTGATGCCCGCGTAGATGAAGGTCACATAGCTGACGATCGCAAGAGTGAGGGGCACCGCCACGATCGCGGTCCCCGGCATGTTCAGGAACGGGATGATGCCCGTGATGTTCATGAACAGCACCATGAAGAAGATCGTGGTCAGGATCGGCAGGAAGCGGTCGCCGTCCTTGCGACCGAGCAGATCGTGCGCGATGTTGCCGCGGACGAGACCGAGACCCATCTCGACGAGGCTCTGGAAGCGGCCGGGAACGACCTTCATCCGGCGGGTGCCGAGCCACAGGATGAGAACCACGGCGATCACGGACAGGAACTGGATCAGGTGGATCCGGTTGACCGGGATGCCGGCGATCTCGAAGAGCGTCTCCGGGAAGAACTCGTCGATCGAAGGGCCGTGGAACTCGCCGTCGGAGGCAAGTCGGGGGGTCAGGGTCGCAGCAAGATTAAACAGCGCGGGCTCCAGCTTCGGGGCACCGGTCTAAACCGGGGCGACGATGGTCGGTGTGCTACACAGCGCAAGCGCTCGCGGGCGAGCGGCGGGCACGTCTCAACACTATCAGAATCTGAGGGTTCCCTAAGACCGCGGGTCCTCGTCGAGCGGCCTCTCCTCGATGCGATTCGCAGTGCCGGGCGCTCGGTCCTCCGGCACCTCGGTGGGAAGCGTCGTGTCGCTGACGTTGGGCAGCCGCATGCTCGTCAGCACGATCACGTCGATCGCCAGCGACATGAGCACGCCGGCGACGATCGACAGGAAGAACACCATCGGCTGGAGCCACGGCTGACCGGCGAGCAGGATCATCGCGACGACGAACAGGCCGAGCTTCAGCAGCCAGCCGCCCAGCACGATCGCGAAGAACAGCTGCACATAGAGCGGATCGCCGTACCAGCGGTTCGCGATCAGGATGCTGATGCCCGTGATCGACAGGAACAGCGCGGCGAGCAGCACTCCCAGCAGACCACTGACCAAGCCCTCCCCCTGTGCGACCAGGAAACCGACGCCGCCGGCGATGATCGCGAGGACCACGGTGGCCACCGCCGACCAGATGAGGGTGCGCCGCAGGATCGGCGTGCTGGAAACGGGGCTCGGGCTCATCAGGACTCCACGGGTGTCGGATCGGGTGCTGCATCCGCAGCGCTGCGGCGGGTGGGGGTCAGGGTGACGACGAGGCAGGCGGCGATGCCCACGACGCCGAAACCGACACCGGGCAGGTACTGACCAGGCCAATCCTCCCGAGCACCGACGTACATCATCAGGACCGCGAGGGACACGACTGCCGACCAGGCGTAGAAGATGAGGACGGCATCGCGATCGCGGTGGCCGAGGTCGAGCATACGGTGATGCAGGTGCTTCCGGTCGGGAGAGAAAGGTGAGCGACCCGCGCTCATGCGCCGGAGCACCGCGAGACCGAAGTCCAGCAGCGGCAGCAGCACCACGAGCAGCGGGAGGAGGATCGGCAGGAACGCTCCGACCAGCTGCGACCGCCCCAGACGCTCGGGGTCGAGAGCCGACGGGTCCATCTGGCCGGTGATCGCGATCGCGGACGTGGCCATGAGGAGCCCGATCACCAGCGCACCCGAGTCGCCCATGAAGATCTTGGCCGGGCTCCAGTTCAACGGCAGGAACCCGAGGCACGCGCCGATGAGCACGGCAGCGAGGAACGTCGAGAGGTTGAAGTAGCTCGAAGCGCCGGAGTCGCGCGTGAAGATGTACGAGTAGGCGAAGAAGACGCCGTTCGAGATCAGGCACACCCCGGCGACGAGGCCGTCGAGGCCGTCGATGAAGTTCACGGCGTTCATCACGATGACGATCGCGAACATCGTGATGGTGATGCTCAGCCAGCTGGAGACGACGATGAGGTCGCCGAACGGCAGAGAGAGGATCTGCAGGCCTCCGCCGACCGTGATGACGCCGGCGGCGAGGAACTGGGCGCCCAGCTTGATCATCCAGTCGATGTCCCAGAGGTCGTCCACCACGCCGATGATCGCGATCAGGAGCGAGGCGCCGAGGATCGACCACATCGTCTGCGGCGGGATCCAGATGCTCTGGAAGAAGGGGTTCACCGCGGAGAAGCCGAACGCCGCGGCGATGGCGAGGAAGATCGCGACGCCTCCCAGCCGGGGCTTGGGCGTCGTGTGCACGTCACGGTCGCGGATGGCGGGGTAGAGCTTGAACCGGAGGCTCAGCTTCCACACCGCCCAGGTCAGCGCGAACGTGATCGCAGCGGTGAGGATGATCGTGAAGAGATACTGCTTCACGAATCCCCGTCCTGCTCCTGCGGGTGCTCGTGCTCCGCGTGGTCTTCCGTGCCGTCATCCTCGGGCTCGAGCAGATCACCGAGCACCTCGTGCAGCTGCTCACGCGTCACGGCTCCGTCGCGGAGGATCCGCACGACGCCCTGCTCGGAGTCGGCGCCTCGACGCACCAGCGAGGTCGCGTCGACGATGGTGGATGCGATGCCGTCCTTGCTCAAGCCGTCGGCGAGGTAGACCGCGACGCTGTCACCCAGCATCCTCTCGGCGTCGTCGGCCGAGATGGCCGCGGACTCCCCCGTCAGGTTCGCGCTGGAGACGGCGAGAGGTCCGGTCTCCGCGAGCAGTTCGAGGGCGACACGGCCCTCTGGCATGCGCACCGCGACGGTACCGAGCGTCTCGCCCAGATCCCACACCAGCGACGGCTGCGCCGGCAGCACGATGGTGAGGCCTCCAGGCCAGAACGCCTCGACGAGACGCTCTACGGGCTCGGGAACCGACTCGGCAAGGGCGGCGAGGGTCTCCTTGGTGCCGATGAGAACGGGCGGCGGCTGGTCGCGGCCACGTCCCTTCGCGTCGAGGAGCTTCTGCACCGCGGCCGGGGAGAAGGCATCGGCGGCGACGCCGTACACCGTGTCTGTGGGGATGACGATGAGGTCGCCTCGGCCGATCGCCTGGCGCGCATTGCGCATGCCGGCGAGAAGCTGCGACTCGTCGCTGCAGTCGAAGATGGTTGACATGACGGTTCGATTCTATGCGGCGCGGCCGATGAGCACGCTCGGAGGTTGCTGATCAGGGGCGGATGGCAGTGGTGGCACGATCCCGCAGCGTGAGGTCGCGGTGCGTCGCCGTCGCACGCCAACCGTCCACGGTGAGGATCTCCCTGATCGATCCGCCCTGAAGCTCGCCGTGCTCGATGACGAGAAGGCCGCCGGGGCGCAGCAGTCGCAACGCCCGCCCGCTGAGCACACGGACGATGTCGAGCCCGTCCTCGCCGCCGTACAGCGCCATCGCCGGGTCGAAGAGGCGCACCTCGGGGTCGCGCGGGATGGCCGCGTCTGGGACGTACGGAGGGTTCGAGATGACCACGGATGCCGTGCCGTCGAGCTCCGGGAATGCGTCTCTCAGGTCGGAGAGGACGAGCGTCAGATTGTCCACGCCCTCCACGTTGCGACTCGCCCACGCGTGGGCGTCCTCGGACAGTTCCGCGGCGAAGATGCGGGCGTGCGGGACCTCTGTGGCCATGGCGAGGGCGATGGCCCCGCTTCCGGTGCCGAGGTCGATGCCGATCGGGGCGGGTTCCCCGGAGTTGACCAGGGCATCGATCGCGTACTGCACGACCGTCTCCGTCTCCGGGCGCGGCACGAAGACACCGGGACCGACAGCGAGCTCGAGGTGGCGGAAAGGAGCGGTCCCGGTGATGTGCTGGAGCGGCTCGCGTGCGGCCCTGCGGACGACGGCCGCGTCCAACGCCGAGGCCGCAGCATCATCGATGCCGTCGCCGCGGACGATCGCCGCCTGAACCTCACCGCGCCGCCTCCCGAGCACGTGCGCAGCGAGGAGCTCGGCATCGACCAGAGGATCGGGAACCCCCACATCGGCCAGACGCTGGGCTGCCGTGCGGACGACCGCGGCGAGAGAGATGTCGGACATGGCTTCCAGCGTAGAGTGCGGGAGGCCGTCACATAGCCCGACCCAGAGGACCCCTCCCCTAGGCTGGTCCGGCAGCGACCCTCGCACAGGAAGGCTCACCATGCCCGGCATCCACTCCGACATCACGACCGCTTTCGGCAACACGCCGCTCGTCCGCCTCAACCGGGTGACCGAGGGTCTCGGTGCGACCGTGCTCGCCAAGCTCGAGTACTACAACCCCGCATCGAGCGTGAAGGATCGCATCGGCATCGCGATGATCAATGCCGCCGAGGCGTCGGGCGAGCTGAAGCCGGGCGGCACGATCGTGGAGTCGACCAGCGGCAACACCGGCATCGCCCTCGCGATGGTGGGCGCCGCGCGCGGATACCGCGTGATCCTGACCATGCCGGCCTCCATGTCGAAGGAGCGCCGCGTGCTGCTGAAGGCGTTCGGCGCGCAGATCGTGCTCACCGACCCCACCAAGGGCATGAGCGGGGCGATCGAGGAGACCAAGCGCATCGTCGCCGAGACCCCGGGGGCGATCTGGATCCGCCAGTTCGAGAACGCTGCGAACCCGCAGATCCACCGCGAGACCACGGCACAGGAGATCCTCCGCGACACCGACGGCACCGTCGACATCCTGGTGGCCGGAGTCGGCACCGGCGGCACGGTGACCGGGACCGGCCAGGCGTTGAAGGCCGCGAAGCCCGGAGTCCAGGTGATCGCCGTCGAGCCGAAGGACTCCCCCGTGCTGACCGAGGGTCACCCCGGCCCCCACAAGATCCAGGGCATCGGACCGAACTTCGTCCCCGATGTGCTCGACCGCGAGGTGCTCGACGAGATCCTCACCGCTGAATTCGACGAGTCGATCCGCGTCGCCCGCGAGTTGGCCGCCAAGGAGGGTCTGCTCGTCGGCATGTCTTCCGGTGCAGCCGTCGCCGCCGCGCTGAAGGTCGCCACCCGCCCCGAGAACGCCGGCAAGACCATCGTGGTCGTGATCCCCGACACCGGTGAGCGCTACCTCTCCACCGCGCTGTTCGAGGATCTGCGCGAGAGCTGAGCACGTCGATGGGAATGATCGGGCGAATGCGCGAGGACATCGCGGCGGCCCGCCTTCGAGACCCGGCAGCGCGCAGCGCCGTCGAGGTCGCGCTGTTGTACCCCGGACTGCACGCGATCTGGGCGCACCGTGTCTCGCACGCGCTCTGGCGGCGTCGGCTGCGTCTGCTCGCGCGTGCCGGCTCGCAGGTGTCCCGATGGCTCACCGGGATCGAGATCCACCCCGGGGCGAGGATCGGTCGTCGCTTCTTCATCGATCACGGCATGGGCGTCGTGATCGGCGAGACCGCCGTGGTGGGTGATGACGTGATGCTCTATCACGGCGTCACACTGGGCGGACGCACGCGCAGCTCCGGCAAGCGGCACCCCACTCTGGAAGACGGAGTCGCCGTGGGCGCGGGGGCCAAGATCCTCGGGCCCATCACGATCGGCGCGGGATCCGTGGTCGGAGCGAACGCGGTCGTGACCCGCGACGCCCCGGCCGACAGCGTGCTCGTCGGCGTTCCGGCGAAGCCGCGGCACCGGAGCAACGGCGAGGACACCAGGGCTCTGCTCACCGCCCCCGACCACTACGCGATCTGACCCGCATCTCCAGGGCTGAAGTGCGTGCCCTAGCGGCGTGCTCCCTTGGCCGAGTCGACCTTCTTGCGGAGGAAGATGAGCGGCAGCAGCACACTGCCGAGCGCTGTGATCAACCAGACGATCACCGAACCGAGCAGCCATCCGGTCAGGTCGGTGATCCGCAGCCCTCCGATGGGGAGCAGCACGACGATGATCAGAGAGATCAACGTGGAGACGATCCCGATACCGCCCATCAGCACGGGTGCATAGCGATTCGCGATCTTCACGACCCACGGCGAGAGCACGCTCTGCAGGATCGCGAAGATGAGGATGCAGACGACGAACCCCCACCACTTGTCCCACTCGATCTCGAAGCCGTCGAGCAGAAGGTCGGCGGCGATCAGGCCGAGGCCGGCGGACACCAGGTACAGCAGGCCGCGGAACAGGAATGTGATCACGGGCCGAGCATAGCGCCACGCATCCGGGATGACGGGGAGGCGGCGTGCACCCCTCCCCGCCATCCGGTCGTCACTGAGCCACGAAGAACGGGACAGCTCCGCTCAGGATGCCGACGCCGAGCATCACGAGCGAGACGATCGTCGCGCGCCACAGCACCTTGCGGTGGTGGTCCCCCAGGTTCACGCTCGCGAGAGACACGAGCAGCAGGATCGCGGGCACGAGCGGGCTCTGCAGATGCACGGGCTGACCGGTGATGGAGGCCCTCGCCATCTCCACCGGGTCGATGCCGAAGCTCGCCGCGCTCTGCGCGAGCACCGGGAGGATGCCGAAGTAGAACGCATCGTTCGACATGAAGAACGTGAACGGGATCGACAGGACTCCGGTGATCGGTGCGAGGAACGGGCCGAGCGCCGGCGGGAGCACGTTCGTGATCCAGGCGGCCATCGCATCGACCATGCCGGTGCCGGTGAGCACCCCCACCAGGACTCCCGCTGCGATCACCATGGAGACGACCCCAACGATGCTCGGCGCGTGCGCGACGATCTCAGAAGCCTGCTCCTTGATGCCACGGAAGTTGATGACGAGTGCGAGTCCGGCCCCCACCATGAACACATACGGCAGCGGCAGGATGTCGAGCACCAGCAGCACCATCACCGCGACGGTGAGAGCGAGGTTGAACCAGATGAGCTTCGGCCGAAGCGTCGGGCGCGCGGGGTCCAGCATCGTGTCGGCCATGGCCGTGTCCGCGGGGTCGACGCTCGCAGCGGAGACCGGTGCATGTCCGCCAGCCACGACCACGAGGTTGCCGGTCCGCAGCGACGCACGCGCTCCCGGCTTCGGCTCCGCCCCGCGGAAGATCTTCGGCACGGTCGAGAGCGATCCGCCCTCGGCACCGGCGAGCAGTCCCTCCGCGCCGAGGTGACCGAGACGGCGGCGCTCCTGCAGCCCGAGGATCCACGCGAATCCGAGCGTCACGACGATCCCGGCGCCGAGAGCCGGCAGCATCGGCACGAAGATGTCGGTCGGCTGCACACCGAGCGCTGTGGCTGCGCGTACGGTCGGCCCGCCCCAGGGGACGATGTTCAGCGTGCCGTTCATGAGACCGGCGACACAGGTCAACACCACCGGGCTCATCCCCAGGCGGAGGTAGATGGGCAGCATCGCCGAGGTCGTGATGATGAAGGTCGTCGAGCCATCGCCGTCCAGGGACACGGCTCCGGCGAGGATCGCGGTTCCGAGCACCACCTTCGCCGGATCATCTCCGAGCAGACGGGTGATCAGGCGGATGAGCGGGTCGAACAGCCCCACGTCGATCATGATGCCGAAGAACATGATCGCGAACATCAGCAGCGCCGCGGTGGGTGCCATCTTGCCGATCGAATCGAGGATCATGTCACCGAGGCCGAGGCCCGCGCCCGCGAAGAGTCCGAACGCGGTCGGAACGAGGATCAGCGCCACCATGGGCGTGAGGCGCTTGGTCATGATGAGGGTCATGAAGGCGAGGACCATCGTGAACCCGAGGAGCACGAGCACCCACTCCGGCGGCACGAACGCCACGTCGTAGGTCGGCGCCTCTTCGGCGGCCGCGAACAGACCGGTGACTGCGTCTGGCATGCGTTGACTCCTTCGTCGTGTCTCCGTCTGCGCCGACGGATCCCGACGAGACTAGGCAATCCGCGGACACCGGGTGCGGTATCTCGCATTCCCTGCTGTTATGCGCGTAGCGTGGGTTCTGCGCATATTGCGCGACAGCTGTACGGAGAGAATCACGGTGCCGAGGATGACGTCGACGAGACCACGGTTCGCCACGCGCGCCCTGCTTCTCCAGCTCGCCACGGTCGCTCTCGTCGTCGCGCTCTGCACCGGGGTGTATCTGCTCCTCGCCGTGCAGCAGCTGCGTGCAGAGGCGGAATCGACGGCACTGGGAATCGCCCGCACGCTCGCGGAGGATCCGCAGGTGCGCGCCGAGGTCACTCGCATCTCCCTCCAGGACGGCACGCCAGACGCCGCCGAACTGCGTGAGGGCGATCTGCAGCGCATCGCATCCGACGTCAGCGCGCGCACCGGAGCACTGTTCGTGGTGCTCACCGACGACCACGGCATCCGTCTCGCGCACCCGAACCCCGCACGGATCGGCGAGGAGGTGAGCACGCCGTACGAAGAGGTGCTCGCGGGCGCCGAGATCGTCGACTGGCAGACCGGGACGCTGGGTGAGTCCGCGCGCGCGAAGGTTCCCGTCCGGGACGACGTAGGCATCCCCGTGGGTGAGGTCAGCGTGGGGTTCGAGCGTGCGGGGGTCTTCGACGATCTGCCACCCCTGCTGTCCGTGATCGGCGGAACGGCCGCGGGTGCCCTCGCGCTGGCGGTGCTGGCATCTCTGCTGCTCCGCAGGCGGTGGGAGCGGCTGACCCTCGGCGTGCAACCGGAAGAGCTGGTCGCGCTGGTGCAGAACCAGACGGCCGTGCTGGACGGTGTGGACGACGGAGTCATCGCCATCGACACCCGAGGGGTCGTGCGTGTGAGCAACGCCGCCGCCGATCGCCTGCTCGGCCTCGACGACCCGATCGGACGTCCCGTCGTCGCGCTCGGCCTGGCTCCGACCGTCCTGGACGCCCTGACCGGTGCGCAGGCCAGCGCGAGTGCACTCGTCGGAGACCGGATGCTGTATCTCGACTCGCGGACGGTGGTGCGGGAGGGACGGCAGCTCGGCAACGTGCTCATCGTGCGCGACCGCACGGATCTGGTCGCATTGACCGAGCGCCTGGAGACCGTGAGGACCATGACGGCTGCGCTGCGCGTGCAGAGGCACGAGTTCGCCAACCGCATGCATGTGGCCGCCGGGCTCATCGATGCCGACCGGGTGACCGACGCCAGGGCGTTCCTCGGCGAACTCGTGGAGCGCGGCCCGGTCGCGTTCCCGGTCGCGGGTCTCGACCTGCTGCACGATCCCTTCCTGCACTCGTTCCTGGGTGCCAAGGCCGTCGAGGCCGGAGAACGCGGCGTCGCCCTGCGCATCTCGGACGACACCCATCTGATCGGCACCGTGATCGAAGCCGAAGACGTCGCCGCGGTCCTCGGCAATCTCGTGGACAACGCTGTCACCGCTGCGGTCTCGAGCGAGCGCACGCCGCGATGGGTCGAAGTCGCCGTCCTGGACGACGACGAGGCGCTGGTGTTCACCGTCTCCGACTCCGGGCCCGGGCTCGGGGCCGTCGATCCCCTCGCGCCGCGGGCACGGGACCAGAAGACCACCGACACCGTGCACGGGCACGGGATCGGACTTCCGCTGTCGACGGAGATCGCGCGACGGAACGGAGGCGACCTCTGGGTCATCGACCCGGGCGGTGTCGACGGCGGCGCGGTCTTCGCCGCGCGCATCAACGGAGCAGTCGCCCGCGACGCCCACGACCACGAGGAGAACACATGACCGTCCCGCCGCGCGTACTCATCCTGGACGACGACTTCCGGGTCGCTCAGCTGCATCAGGGCATCGTCGATGAGCATCCCGGGTTCCGCGTCACCGAGACCGTGCGCTCGCTCGCCGAAGCCCGAGACAGCATCCGTGCGTCCCGACCCGATCTGCTCATCGCCGATGTGTTCCTCCCCGACGGGGACGGCATCTCGCTCGTGCGGGAGTCCGGCATCGACGCGATCCTGATATCCGCGGCCGACGATGCCCCCACCGTGCGCAGGGCGCTGAGGTCCGGAGCCGTCGGCTACCTCCTGAAGCCGTTCGAGCGGCGGGCGCTGTCAGGACTGCTGGACCGCTACGTCCGCTACCGCAACCTCATCGACGGAGACCGACGCCTCCGCCAAGATGACGTGGACCGCGCCCTCGCCATCCTGCACGGTGCCGGCGAACCGGTATCGATCTCACGGTCGGCGACGGAGCAGCTCGTGCTCGCTGCCCTCGGCGACGGCGAGCACTCGGCGGCCGAGGTCGGGGAACGCGTCGGGATCTCACGCGCGACCGCGCAGCGGCATCTGGCAGCCCTCGCCGCGAGAGCCGTGGTCGAAGTACGCCTCAACTACGGCTCGACCGGCCGCCCGGAGCACCGCTACGCCGCACGCGTCTGACGAGGAACGGCCGTAGGGTCAGGAGTCCGAGCCCACCGCTGCGAGTCGTGCTTCCTCATCCGCGGCGATCGCGCTCTCGATGATCGGGTCGAGAGCACCGTCCATGACCTGGTCGAGGTTGTACGCCTTGAACCCGGTCCGGTGATCCGCGATCCGGTTCTCCGGGAAGTTGTAGGTGCGGATGCGCTCCGAACGGTCCATTCCCCGGATCTGCGACTTGCGTGCGTCGGAGGCGGCTGCATCGAGCTCCTCCTGCTGCTTCGCGAGCAGCCGCGCGCGCAGCACACGCATCGCGGCCTCGCGGTTCTGCAGCTGCGACTTCTCGTTCTGCATCGACACGACGATGCCGGTGGGCACGTGCGTGATCCGCACCGCCGAGTCGGTGGTGTTCACGGACTGGCCACCGGGTCCCGAGGAGCGGAACACGTCGATCTTGAGATCGTTCTGGTCGATGTGGATCTCCTCCGGCTCATCGACCTCGGGGAAGACCAGGACACCGGTCGTAGAGGTGTGGATACGCCCCTGCGACTCGGTCGCGGGAACGCGCTGCACACGGTGCACGCCCCCCTCGTACTTCAGGTGCGCCCAGACACCCTGGGCCGGATCGGAGGAGGAACCCTTGATGGCGACCTGGACGTCCTTGTAACCGCCGAGATCGGACTCGTTGCGCTCCAGGAGCTCGGTCTTCCAGCCCTTGGACGCGGCGTACTGGATGTACATGCGCAGGAGGTCGGCGGCGAACAGTGCGGACTCCGCACCGCCCTCCCCCGCTTTGATCTCCATGATCACGTCTCGGGCGTCGTCCGGATCACGCGGGATCAGCAGGCGCCGCAGACGCTCCTGAGCGCCCTGCAGCTCCTCCTCCATCGCGGGGATCTCCGCGGCGATGGACTCGTCCTCGCGTGCGAACTCCCGAGCCGTCTCCAGGTCGTCTGTCGCCGCGACCCAGGCCTCGTAGGCGGAGACGATTCGCGACAGCTCGGCGTAGCGACGGTTGACGCGCTTGGCACGTGCCGCGTCGGCGTGCACCGCCGGGTCGGAGAGCTCCTCCTGCACCCGGCGATGCTCGTCGATCAGAGTCTGGACGGACTCGAACACGGGTCAGCCGCTCAGCGGATGTTGTTGTCGTGCCCGTGAGCGCCCGAAGGCAGCGTCGGGATCGACTTCTGCATCTGCACGAGGAACTCGACGTTCGAGTTGGTCTCCTTGAGCTTGCCGAGCACCACCTCGAGCGCCTGCTGCGGGTCGAGGCCGGCGAGGGCACGGCGCAGCTTCCAGGTGATCTTGACCTCGTCGGCCGAGAGCAGCATCTCCTCGCGGCGGGTGCTGGACGCGTTCACGTCCACCGCCGGGAAGATGCGCTTGTCGGCCAGCTGACGGGAAAGGCGCAGCTCGCTGTTGCCGGTGCCCTTGAACTCCTCGAAGATGACCTCGTCCATCTTGGAGCCGGTCTCGACGAGCGCGGTGGCGAGGATCGTGAGGGATCCGCCGTTCTCGATGTTGCGGGCGGCTCCGAAGAAGCGCTTCGGCGGGTAGAGGGCGGATGCGTCGACGCCGCCGGTGAGGACGCGGCCGGACGCCGGAGCGGCCAGGTTGTACGCACGTCCGAGGCGGGTGATCGAGTCGAGCAGCACGACCACGTCGCGGCCCAGCTCGACGAGGCGCTTGGCACGCTCGATCGCGAGCTCGGCAACGGTGGTGTGGTCCTCCGCAGGGCGGTCGAAGGTGGAGGCGATGACCTCGCCCTTCACGGTGCGCTCCATGTCGGTGACCTCTTCGGGGCGCTCGTCGACGAGCACGACCATGAGGTGCACCTCGGGGTTGTTCTGCGCGATCGCGTTGGCGATCTGCTGCAGGACGATCGTCTTGCCGGCCTTGGGCGGCGCGACGATGAGACCACGCTGGCCCTTGCCGATCGGCGCCACGAGGTCGATGATGCGCTGCGTCAGCTTCTCGGGGGCCGTCTCCAGGCGCAGGCGCTCCTGGGGGTAGAGCGGGGTGAGCTTGCCGAACTCCACGCGGGTGGCCGCGTCGTCGACCGAGAGGCCGTTGATCGAGTCGACCTTGACGAGCGCGTTGTACTTCTGGCGGCCCTGCTGCTCGCCCTCGCGCGGCTGCTTGATGGAGCCGACGACCGCGTCGCCCTTGCGGAGGTTGTACTTCTTGACCTGGCCGAGCGAGACGTAGACGTCGCTGGGGCCGGCGAGGTATCCGGTGGTGCGCACGAAGGCGTAGTTGTCGAGCACGTCGAGGATGCCGGCGATCGGGATGAGGACGTCGTCCTCGGTGATCTCGGTCTCGAACTCGTCGGTCGGTGCACCGTTGCGGCGCTTGTTGCGCTGACGGTTGCGGTTGTTGCCGCCGGACTGCTCGTCCTCGGCGGCCGGCTGCGTCTGCTGCTGCTCCTGGGCCGCGCCGTTCTGGCCGCGACCGCGGTTGCGGCTGCGGTTGCGGTTGCGTCCGCGACCGCCCTGCTCCTCGCCGCCGTCCGCAGAGTCGGACTCGGAGTTCTGCGACACCTCAGCGGGTGCGGAATCGGAGGAGGACTCTGCTGCCGACTCCGTGGCGGGTGCCTCGGCATCGGCAGCGGGCTTCTGTGCACCGCGGCGTCCTCGGCCTGTGGTCTTGGGTGCGGCCTCAGCGGGCGCATCGGCACCTGCGGACTCGGCGGCGGGAGCCTCGGCGGGCGCCGTCTCCGCGGCAGGAGCCTCGGCATCCGCCTTCTTCGCACGGCTGCGGCTCGGACGCTTGGCCTTCGGCGCGGCCTCGGTGGTCTCCGCGGCAGCGGAGCCCTCGGGGGCGGCTGCCTCCGGAGCGGCGTCCGACTTCGCGACCTTCGTCGCCTCCGCCTTCTCAGCCTTGGCGGCTTCCGCCTTCTCGGCCTTCGCCGCTGCCGTCGCGGTGCTCGCCCGACGCGGAGCGCGCTTGCGCGCCGGTGCCGCTTCGGTCGTCGACTCTGCCGCCGCCGCGGGTGCTTCCGAAGCGGGCGCAGACTGATCGTTCTGGGTCTCGGAGAGGTTCTCCACGAGTACTCCCTTATATGTCATGGGGAATGAGCGTTGAACGCGCACAACGGGTGCTGCGCACGATCGCACGGGCTGACGCTCGGCGCCAGCCAGCCTCGGCAGGCGGCTCTGGAATGAGCTCTGCCACAGGGGTTTGCGTGCGGGTCTTGCAAGAGTTGCAATGGGGCCAGATTCACGCAGTTACGTGGAGCCCTCCGCTCGAGACCCCACTGTACCACCACGCACGTCGACAGCGAGCAGGAGCGCCTCCCACGGGGTGTCGGTGACCTGCTCCGCCAGTTTGACGGCCTCCTGCCGACTGCCCGGACCGTCCGCCAGCACCAGCACGCTGGGGCCCGCGCCCGAGACGACCGCGGCGAAGCCGGCCGCGCGCAGAGCCTGCACGAGACGCTGCGTCTCGGGCATCGCTCCCGCACGATAGTCCTGGTGGAGCCGGTCGGCCGTCGCGTCCAGGAGCAGCTCAGGACTCTGCATCAGCGCGGCGATCAGCAGCGCGGAGCGGGAGACGTTGAACACGGCGTCGGCCGTGGAGACCTGCGGCGGCTGGAGCGACCGCGCCTGCGAGGTCGACATCGTATAGGCCGGGACCAGCACGAGCGGCGACACCCCTCGGTGCACGAGGAGCTTCTTGTGCTGCGGTCCGCGCTCCGACATCCATGCGATCGTCAGACCGCCGAACAGAGCCGGCGCCACGTTGTCCGGGTGCCCTTCGAGCTCAGTCGCCAGACGGAGGAGGTCCGTGTCGCTGATCTCCACATCGCCTTCGAGCAATCCCTTCGCCGCGAGAACACCCGCGGCGACGGCGGCACCGGATGAACCGAGGCCCCTGCCGTGCGGCACGGCGTTCTCCGCGATGATGCGCAGTCCGGGAACCGGTCGTCCCACGTCCGCGAAGACATAGGCGATGGTGCGGACGATCAGATTCGACTCGTCGCGCGGGATCTCGGCCGCGCCGGAGCCGGAGACCTCGATCTCGAGCTCGCCGGCGGGCAGCGCCGTGACCAGGAGGGTGTCGTAGATGCTGAGCGCGAGGCCCAGAGTGTCGAAGCCGGGACCGAGGTTCGCGCTCGTCGCCGGCACCCGCACCTCGACGGTGCGTCCGTCGACGGCTCCGCCCTCCGCGGGAGCGACGGCCGCTGCCATCGTCACTCGCCTTCCACCCGCAGCACCGAGACCACGCGGGCGACGACTTCGCTGTCCCCGAGAGCGTCGACGGTGGCGCTGAGGGCCTGCTCGGTCGCGCGGTGCGTGCCGATGATCAGACGCGCCGTCGGCTCGTCCTCGCCTTCCACGGTCTGCACGACGGTGGCGACCGAGACGTCACCGTCGCTGAGGATGCTCGCGACCGTCGCGAGCACACCGGGCGCATCCGCGACCTCGAGGGTGATCTGGTAGCGGGTGGTGACGTGACCGATCGGCACGACGGGCAGATTGGCGCGGGTGGACTCCCCGACGCCGACCCCGCCTGCGATGTGACGACGGGCCGCGGAGACGACGTCGCCGAGAACGGCGGACGCGGTCTGCACGCCACCGGCACCGGCACCGTAGAACATCAGCGAGCCCGCGGCCTCCGCCTCGACGAACACCGCGTTGTTGGCACCGTGCACGGAGGCGAGGGGGTGGGAGGTGGGGACGAGCGCCGGGTACACGCGCACCGAGATCGACTCGGCACCGTTGGCCTCGATCCGTTCGCACACGGCGAGCAGCTTGATCACGAAACCTGCGGCGCGCGCCTCTTCGATCATCGATGCCGTGATCGAGGTGATGCCCTCGCGGTAGACGGCGTCGAGCGGAACGGCGGTGTGGAACGCGAGGCTCGCGAGGATCGCCGCCTTCTGCGCCGCGTCGTACCCTTCGACGTCTGCGGTCGGGTCGGCCTCGGCGTAGCCCAGTCGCTGTGCGTCGGCGAGCACGTCGGCGAAGTCGGCGCCTTCCGTCTCCATCCGGTCGAGGATGTAGTTCGTCGTGCCGTTGACGATGCCCATGATGCGCACCACGCGGTCGCCCGCGAGGGAGTCGCGCAGGGGACGGATGATCGGGATCGCCCCGGCGGCAGCGGCCTCGTAGTAGACGGAGGCTCCCACGCGGTCGGCGGCCTCGAAGAGCTCGGGGCCATGCGTGGCCAGGAGAGCCTTGTTGGCGGTGACCACGTCGGCGCCGGAGCCGATGGCCTGCAGGATGTTCGTGCGGGCCGGCTCGATGCCCCCGATGAGCTCGATCACGATGTCTGCCCCGAGGATCAGGGACTCGGCGTCGGTCGTGAAGAGCTCCTTGGGCAGGTCGACGTCTCGCGGCGCATCGAGGTTGCGCACCGCGATGCCGGCGAGCTCCAGTTCGGCGCCGGCACGGTCGGCGAGCTCGTCGCCGTGGCGCAGCAGGAGGGCCGCGACCTGAGAGCCGACCGCCCCGGCACCCAGCAGCGCCACACGAAGTCGTCGGTATTCAGTCATGGTTGCTCCTTCGGAGGTGGGTCATTGGTCTCCCTCGGGGGCGTGCGCCCCGTCGATGCCCGCGTCGCGGGCCAACACGTCGTCGATGGTCTCGCCGCGCACGATCACCGTGGAGCGTCCGCCGCGCACGGCGACGACCGGTGGTCGCGGGACATGGTTGTAGTTGCTGGCGAGCGAGACGCAGTAGGCTCCGGTCGCCGGCACGGCGAGCAGATCCCCCGGGACGAGGTCATCCGGGAGGTACTCGTGATCCACGACGATGTCGCCGGACTCGCAGTGCTTGCCGACCACGCGGCTGAGCCGCGGCTCTCCGCCCCCGATGCGCGAGGCGATCCGCGCAGAGTACTGGGCTCCGTAGAGGGCCGGACGCGCGTTGTCGCTCATACCGCCGTCGACGCTGATGTAGCGCCGGACCGCTCCGGTGTCGATCGTCACGTCCTTGGTGGTGCCGACCTCGTAGATCGTGACGCCGGCGGTGCCGACGATGGCGCGACCCGGTTCGAAGGACAGGGCGGGGACCGGGATGCCGCGGGCGGCGCAGTCCTCGGCGACCGCGGTGACGATCGCCCCGGCGAGGTCTTCGATGGGTGTCGGGTCGTCCACGCGCGTGTACGCGATGCCGAAGCCGCCGCCGAGGTTGAGCTGGGGCACGGGGCCGCCCTCGAGCAGGGCTGCATGCAGGTCGAGCACGCGCGACGCGGATTCGCGGAAGCCGGCGACGCCGAAGATCTGCGATCCGATGTGGCAGTGCAGTCCGGCGAACACCAGGCCGGGGATCTCTCGGATGCGGGCCACCGCTCGCTCGGCGTCCGGCAGGGGGAACCCGAACTTCTGGTCCTCGTGGGCGGTGGCGAGGAAGTCGTGGGTCTCGGCATGGACGCCGCTGATCACACGCACGAGCACGCGCTGGGTCGCGCCGGTGCGGGCCGTGATCGCTGCGAGCCGTTCGATCTCGATGGCGCTGTCGACGATGACCGTGCCGACGCCGACCTCCACCGCCCGCTCGAGTTCGGCGATGGACTTGTTGTTGCCGTGGAAGCCGATGGAAGCGGGAGCGACGCCTGCCGCGAGGGCCACGGCGAGCTCTCCCCCGGTGCACACGTCGACGCGCAGTCCCTCATCGACGACCCACCGCGCGACCGTGGTGCACAGGAAGGCCTTGCCCGCGTAGTACACCTGCGCCGTGGTGCCGTTCTCGGACGCCGCCTGGTCGAACGCCAGACGGAATCTCCGCGCACGACCTCGCACCTCGTCTTCGTCGAGGACGAGCAGCGGAGTGCCGTAGCTGCGTGCCAGGTCCGTAGCGCTGACGCCGGCGATGTCGAGCACGCCGTCGGCGTCGCGCACCGCAGAGGCCGGCCAGACGCCATCGGCGAGATCGTTCGCGTCATCGGGGACGGCGAGCCATTCCGGAGCGAGCGAATCGGCAGGGAGAAGCACTGATCACCAATCGTGGGAAGGATCTCGGGCAGGGCGCGCACATCGAGGTTGACCCCGATTCTAGGGCACCCACCCCGTCGTCTTGATCACGGTGACTCGCCGCGTCAAGCCCCTGCAGCACTCCACCGGCGCCTCCTAAGGTGGGGGCGTGACGAACAGCGAGACAGCACACCACGACACGGAGTCCCCCGCGAAGCCGAAACCGGGACTGATCGCGCGCATCACGACGCCGGCCATCGCGTGGGCACTCGCCCGGCGACCCGTCAGAGCCGCGCTGCTCTACTCCGAACGACGGGGTCCGATGCTGGCCGACAGCGTCACGTACCGCGCCCTGTTCAGCGTGTTCGCCGGGGTGCTGCTCGGCTTCTCGATCGCGGCGCTCTGGCTCGCGGGCAACCCCGACGCCTGGCGAGCCATCATCGAGGCGGTGCAGTCCGCCGTGCCCGGTCTGATCGGGAAGGACGGCGCGATCGACCCGGACGACCTCAAGGCGCCGGCGTCGCTCTCCGTCGCGGGCATCATCTCGCTCGTCGCCCTCATCGGGGCCGCTCTCGGCGCGATCGGCTCCCTCCGCACAGCTGTGCGGGTCATCGCCGGCACCGTCCAGGACGACATCCTCTGGGTGTGGGTGATCCTGCGCAACCTGGCCCTCGCCGCCGGGATCGGACTCGCGTTCGTCGCCTCCGCCGCGCTCACCTTCGTCGGCCAGCTGGGCCTGGAGTGGATCGCCGGTCTCCTCGGCCTCCCCACCGACTCCCCCGCGGTCGCCTGGACCGTCAGGCTGCTCTCACTGCTCGTGGTGTTCGCGCTCGACGCCGTGCTGATCATCGGCGTGTTCCGCCTCCTCTCGGGTGTGCGCCCCGCCGCCCGGTCCCTGTGGCCGGGTGCTCTGATCGGCGCCTTCGGCCTCCTGGTTCTCCAGGAGCTGTCCGGCCTGTTCGTGGGCGGCGCGACCAGCAACCCGCTCCTCGCCTCTTTCGCCTCTCTCCTCGCCCTGTTGATCTGGCTGAACTTCTCCACGCAGGTGATGTTGTTCGCCTGTGCCTATATCGTGACCGCCGAGGACGAGAGGTCCGATCGCGTACATGCGCGGTTCGCCGCGACCACCTTCCCCCAGCGGCGGCTGCAGCGCGCCGAGGCCGAAGTGCAGATCGCGACGGCCGAGCTGCGGGCGGCGCAGAAGGCCGCGGCTCCCGAAGAGCGGTCCTGATCCGAATCTCTGGCCAGCGCTCTCGTTGTGACCGAATCGGGTAGATTGGTCACAACGAGAGGGTGACATGGAGCCACGCCGCACGAGCATCAGCATCCCCGGTGCCACGGTCTCAGTGCTGGAGTGGCGGCCACCCTCCGAGTCCGGCATCCCCGTCCTGCTCCTGCACGGCGGAGGGGCGGACAACGCCGAGCTGTCATGGGGCGCGGTCGGCCCCGCACTCGCCCGTGCCGGGCATCGGGTGTTCGCCCCCGATCATCCCGGTTTCGGTCGCAGCCCCCGCGCCGGCCGCCCGCTCACCCAGGAACACCTGGTGCGGTACGTGGGTGGACTCGTCGACGCGCTCGGCCTCGATAGCTACGCGATCGCCGGCCTGTCGCTCGGCGGAGGCATGACCCTCGGTCATCTCCTGGATCAGCCGGGCCGCGCGAGGGCTGCCGTCCTCCTGGGGTGCTACGGTCTGATGCCGCGCCTGGCCGACGGGATCTCCGGAAGGCTGACGCACTTCGGCACGTACCTGCTGCTGCGCTCGGGTCTGCTGGCCGCGGCCACCCGGTCCTACGCACGCAACGGCGCCGCGATGGAGAGAGGCCTCGCCACCCTCGTGCGGAATCCGCAGGCCCGCACTCCCGAGCTCGTGAAGGCGGTGCTCGACGAAGCCTCCACCGGCACGGGCCTCAGAAGCTTCGAGGACTGGCAGCGCGATCAGGTGCTCTGGAATCGACTGCGTACGGTGTACACGCCCCGACTTCCCTCGATCACGACCCCCACGCATCTCGTGCACGGCGATCACGACACCGGAGTCCCACTCCGCCATGCCGAAGCCGCCGCGCAGCTGCTGCCCGCCGGATCGCTGACGACCGTCCCCGGAGCCGGGCACTGGGTGCAGCGCGACCGCCCCGACCTCGTCGTCCCGGCGATGCTCGACCACCTGGAGAGGAACCGCGATGCCCAGACCCCGCGTCCCTGACCGCCGCGAGCGGATCCTCGACGCCGCCGAGGAGCTCGTGCTCGCCCGCGGCTTCGACGCCATGAGCGTTGCATCGATCGCCGAACATGCCGGCATCGGCAAAGGCGCGATCTACCTGGAGTTCGCCGGCAAGAAAGAGATCCTCGATGCGCTCCTGCAGCGCGGCACGACGCGCATGAACGACCGTGTTCGTCGCGAGTTGGGCGACCGACCACGCCTGAGCTCGGCATACCGTGCGTCCGCACGCGCCTTGAGCGACGACGCGCTGATGACCGCATCCTTCCTCGATGATCGAGGCATCCTCGGCGCGCACGTGGCGGAGGTCACGGACGGCCGGTACCGCGACCGGCAGAAGAGCGTCAACGAATGGCTGCAGGACCTGCAGGGTCGAGGCGAGATCGTGGCGGACGTGGATGTCGAGGCCCTCGCCCTCGCACTCTCCAGCGCGTCGATCGGGCTGCTCTCCGCATCCCGGCTGCTCGGTCCGTTCGAGCCGGCACTGCTCGAACGCGCCATCGACACGATCGGCCGCATGGCCGAGTCCTTCGAGAGGAACTGATCATGCATGTCGAGACCTCCGGCGATCCGGTCGACCCTCCGCTGCTCCTCCTGCACGGCGGAGGCGTCGCCGGGTGGATGTGGGAGCCCCTCCGTACCCACCTCGTCGACGGCGTGCGAGCGATCGTCCCGGATCTCCCCGGCCACGGACGCAGCTCGGACGACGCATACAGTTCCCACGCATCCACGGTCGACGCACTCGCCGAAGTGCTGCAGGAGGTCGGGCGACCGGTGACCGTGGTCGGCTTCTCCCTCGGCGCGCAGCTCACCGTGCAGCTCGCCTCGGGGTTTCCCGAAATGGTGCGGAACGTCATCGTCATCAGCGCGCAAACCGTGCCGATGCGGATGACGCGCCCCACTCTCGCTCTCCTCGGAGCGACGGCGAGCCTGGCGAGGAATGAGCGGTTCGCGCGGGTGCAGGCACGGCAGCTGTTCATTCCGGACGAGCTCGTGGCGGACTATGTGCGCACGTCCGCGGGCATCTCGCGCGAGACTCTCCTGCGGTCGGTCGAGGAGAATCTCCGTTTCACGCCTCCCGCCGGCTGGCGGACTTATCCCGGAGCTGCGTCGATCCTCGTCGGCGAGAAGGAGAAGTCGATCATGAAGCGCTCGGCCGTGCTGCTCCACGACTCCCTGCCGCACAGCACGCGGGAGGTCATCGATGATTGCGGGCACGGCATCCCGCTGCAGCGGCCTGCCTGGCTCGCCCGGCACATCGAGGCGACGCTCGACGACCGCGGCTCGGCGTAGCTCGCGGGCGGCCGTGCGTCAGCGCGGGCAGGCGCCCTTCTCCTGGAGCGCCTTGTCTGTGACGATCGCGCCGTTCACGTCGATGTCGATCACGGCGGCATCGTCGACGATCTCTAGTCCTGTGAGCGTGAGTCCTGCCGGCAGCTGATCCGCTATGCACACCCGCTGAGGTTGCGTGAGCCCCTCCCCGAGGGAGCCGAGAGTGGAAGCGACTCTGTCGAGGTCGATGTCGAGTCCGCCGATGCTGGCGGCGACCGGCGTGAGCTCGAGATCGCCGTCGACGGCTCCGGGTGTGAGGGTGACCGAGAGCGGCACGGCGCCCCCGAGCACGCTGATCGAACCGCTCACGGTGGCATTCGGCGCCGCGAACTCCACCGAGTCGACGGGCAGATCGGTGTCAGCCAGGAGGGCGGTGAACTGCTCCTGACCGATGCGGATGGTGCCGGAGGCGCCGCCGAGGTCCCCGCCTCGGAGCGGGACCCCCGTGGCCGTGACATCGGCCGCGCCCGTGATCCCCTCGAGGGTGACGGAGTCCGTGGAGAGGCGCAGGGTGTCGAGGGTGCCGCCGATCAGCTGCGGCAACAGGAGCCCCTGTGTCTCCACATCGAGCTGCTGGTCGGCGGGGAGGTCGAGCTGCTCCACCACGATCGAGCGCACGACGCCCGGCAGCACGGCGCGCGCGATGAGCTCCGCCGCCACGACCAGCAGCGCGAGGACGACGACAACGACGAGCAGCACCCACGGCCACCGTGGCCGCTTGCGCGGAGTGGCGTCTGCACCCTGATCTGTCGTGGAGCCCGGGATCACGAGTGTCGGGTGCTCCGCCCCCGCGTCCGGGTAGGGCAGGGTGTGGTTGTCGTCGCTCATGCCTGCGTGCACTACATGCGCTCCGGTGCCGAGACTCCGAGCAGGTCGAGCCCGTTGCGCAGAACCTGTCCGGTGGCGTCATTGAGCCACAGACGGGTGCGATGCACGCTCTCGATGGGATCGTCGCTCAGCGGGATCACGCGGCAGTTGTCGTACCAGCGGTGGTACAGGCCGGCGAGTTCCTCGAGGTAGCGGGCGACACGATGCGGCTCGCGCACCTCGGCAGCGAAGGCTACGATGCGCGGGAACTCCTGCAGCGCGCCGAGCAGCGCGCTCTCGGTCTCGTGCGTGAGAGTTTCGGGCGCGAACTCCGAGCGGGCGACGCCCGACGCGGCGGCGTTGCGGGCCACGTTGAAGGTGCGGGCATGCGCGTACTGCACGTAGAACACGGGGTTGTCGTTCGTGCGCTTCTGCAACAGCTCGGGGTCGAGCGCGAGCGGCGAGTCCGCGGGCGAGCGCTCCAGGGAGTAGCGCAGCGCGTCGGTGCCCAGCCACTCACGCAGGTCGTCCATCTCGATGATGTTGCCCGCACGCTTGCTCAGACGGGCCCCGCCGATCGAGACGAGCTGTCCGATGAGCACCTCGACGTTCTTCTCGGGGTCCTCGCCCGCGGCGCCAGCGATCGCCTTGAGGCGGTGCACGTAGCCGTGGTGGTCCGCGCCGAGCAGGTAGATCTTGTCCTGGAAGCCGCGGTCGCCCTTGTTGAGGTAGTAGGCGGCGTCGGCGGCGAAGTAGGTGTACTCGCCGTTCGAGCGACGGATCACGCGGTCCTTGTCGTCGCCGAAGTCGGTGGTGCGCACCCAGACGGCGCCCTCCTGGTCGAAGACATGCCCCTGCTCGCGCAGGCGATCGACGGCCTGGTCGACCAGACTCACACCCTGATCGTTCTTGGCGTGCAGGGTGCGCTCGGAGAACCAGACGTCGAAGTCGACATTGAACTTCGACAGGGACTGCTTCTGCTCTTCGAGCTGGTACTCGTAGGCGAGCTCGCGTGCGACGTCGAGCTGTTCGTCGGCCGGCAGTTCGAGCAGGTCGGGACGCGCAGCGAGCACACGCGCGGCGAGGTCGCCGATGTAGCTTCCCGCGTAGCCGCCCTCCGGGGTCGGCTCACCTTTCGCCGCGGCGAGGACGGAGCTCGCGAAGCGGTCCATCTGCGCGCCCGCGTCGTTGATGTAGTACTCCCTGGCGACGGTGGCGCCCGACGCGGCGAGCACCCGGGCGATCGCATCGCCGAGAGCAGCCCAGCGCGTGTGGCCGATGTGGAGAGGACCGGTGGGGTTCGCACTCACGAACTCGATGTTGATGCTCTGGCCCACCTGCGAGTCATTGGATCCGTACGCGGCCCCCGCATCGACGATGACCTTGGCCAGCGCACCGGCGGCTGCCGCGTCGAGGCGGATGTTGATGAATCCGGGGCCGGCGACCTCAGCGCTCGCGATGCCGTCCACGGAGGCGAGGCCTTCGGCGATCTGCTGGGCCAGCTCACGCGGGTTCGTGCCGAGCGGCTTCGCCAGGCGCATGGCGATGTTCGACGACCAGTCGCCGTGATCGCGGTTGCGGGGGCGCTCGAGCACGATGTCGGATGCGGAGAGCTCCAGCGGCTCGCCGGGACGTCGTTCCTCGGCGATGGGGGCGAGGACGGCGAGGAGGGCTGCGGCGAGGGTTTCGGGGTTCATAGCCCCCTCAGTTTACGGGGCCGGACGCGGACGCCCGACGGCACGCACGGGGAGGAATTCGCGTTCGCACTCCTGTGATCTACTCTCATCACATGAAGCCAGCCGCCGCCCGCCGCCGCCGGGGCGTCGCCGCCATCGCCGCCGCTCTGATCGTGACGGTCGCGGCCGTGGTCCTGGGCGTGTGGCGACCCTGGGTTCCGGCGCCTCTCACCGCCCCGGTCAGTGCGGCCGCAGCAGGCGGACAGGACGCATCGGCGGTCACCGCCCCGGCACCCCTCGTGCTGCCGGAGAGTCCCACCGTGCTGGTGTTCGGCGACTCCTGGACGTACGGTTCGGCGGCGACCCTCCCCACGCAGGGCTACGCCTATCTCCTCGCCGACCTCCTCGGAGGCCGAACCATCGTGGACGGTGTGCGCGGGAGCGGCTACCTCAAGCCCGGAATCGACGGCCCGACGTTCGGGGAGCGCATCGCCGCGCTCGACCCGTCGCTGTCGCCGGACCTCGTGATCATGCAGGGCTCGATCAACGACCGTGCCCAGGGTGCCGCCGGATACCGCGAGGCCGTGAACGCCGCGTGGGACGCGATGGCCGCCCTCTACCCGAAGGCCACGATCGTGGTGCTCGGCCCGGCCCCGCACGAGCTTCCCGTCGGCGCGACCACAGCCCGCATCGATACCGACCTCGCAGAGCTCGCCGCAGCGCGCGGCTGGTGGTACATCTCCCCCATCGCCCAGGACTGGATCACCGCACAGAACTATCTCGACGTGATCGACGTGGAGGTCGGCCGCAAGCACCCATCGACGAATGGGCACCGGTATCTCGCCGAGAAGCTGGCCGCCGCCCTCGACGGACTGCGCGCCGCGCCCATGACGGAGGCCGGTGGGTCGGAGACCACCCCCAACGAGTGATATTGTCGATCGGTACGCCTCCGTAGCTCAGTGGATAGAGCGCCGGTTTCCGGTACCGTAGGTCGCAGGTTCGACTCCTGTCGGGGGCACACACAACGCATATGAGAAGGGGGACCGTCCAGGTGGACGGTCCCCCTTCTGTCCCTCTGGTGTCGCCGTCCTCCGTCCAGAAGACCGCGTGGTGAGCCCCTGGCTGCGGCTGGAGCGTCAGCCCATGCTTTCACTATTGGCGGGGTGCTCCCGCTGCTCACGATCTTGCTGCCGCCCGTCGACCTGCGCGTCCCGATCACGTTCATCGTCGTCGTACTCGCGCTGGCGCTGACGGGGTTCGTGAGTGCCAAGACCGGTGGGAACCCTGCGGCCCGGCCAACGGAACGGGTCGTGGTCGGCGGCGCGCTCGCTCTCTCCGCGACGTTCGCACTCGGTTCGCTTCTCCGAACGACCGGCAACGCCTGAGAATCACCTATGACAACGGCGTGCGCCTTGTTGTCTTAGAGCTCCCTCAGAGGGCCGTGGGGACGATGGCGTCATGAGCACCCTCCGCACCGCCTCAACACCCACGCCGACCGTGCGTGTATCGAAGCCCCGAGTCGCCACCTCGTGGTGGCGGGTCGCCGCGCTTGTAGTGATCTGGGTGACGAGCGTGTTCGTCGTCGCCCTGTGGGTGGCCGGGGGCGGGGTGACCGCTGTACTCGGTTTCTCTGCGGAGAGCGTGACCACTCTGGGAAGGCTCTCCGGGCTCGTCGCGGCGAACCTGCTGCTCTATCAGGTGTTGTTGATGGCGAAGGTTCCGCTGTTCGAGCGGGGGTTCGGTCGTGAGGGAATCACGCGGCTTCATCGACAGGTCGGCTTCTGGTCGTTCTGGTTGATGGGTCTGCACATCCTGCTGCTGGTCGTCGGATATGCCGCGGCGACAGGTGTGGGCCTGTGGGATCAGTTGTGGAGTTTCGTGTGGGATTACCCGGGGATGCTACTGGCGACCGCGGGAACCGGGCTGCTCGTGATGGTCGTGGTCACCTCGATCCGCCGCGCCCGCCGCCGCCTGCGTTACGAGTCGTGGCATCTTCTGCACCTGTACGCGTACCTCGGCGTCTTCCTGGCACTGCCGCACCAGTTGTGGACGGGAGCTGACTTCCTCTCGTCGACGCTGGCCACGATCTACTGGTGGTCACTGTGGGTTGCCGCAGCGGCTGCCGTCATCTCGTTCCGCGTTGTCGCGCCGCTTGTCCGCTCGCAACGGCACGCTCTCCGCGTCGACACCGTCGCACTCGACGGTGCAGCCGGAGTCACCGTGCGCGTGTCCGGTCGGGACCTCGGTGCGCTGAAGGCACGAGCGGGCCAGTTCTTCGTCTGGCGGTTCCTGGACGGGCCGGGATGGATGCGAGGGCACCCGTTCTCCCTCTCAGCCGCCCCCGGAGACACCTACGCGCTCACGGCACGCCTCGTCGGCGACGGCACGACTCGACTCGCGTCGCTGCGTCCGGGCACCCGCGTGTTGGTGGAGGGACCGTTCGGGGAGATGACTGGAGATCGCCGCACGGGCCGGAAGCTCCTGATGGTCGGTGCGGGAGCCGGAGTGGCCCCGCTTGTATCGCTCCTCGAGGCGGAGCGATACGAGCCAGGTGACGCGGCCCTGGTCGTCCGGGACACTGCGGACTCTGACGCCCTGCTGCGGGAGCCGATCTCGTCGCTGATCCGTGAGCGCGGGGTGCGTCACTTCCCGCTCGCCGGCCCTCGCGCCGGCGGGAACTCTCCGTGGCTTCCGGCCACCCACACCGCCTGGAATGGCCCCGATCTGCTGCGCTACATCGCCCCTGACCCGGACGAGTACGACGTGTACCTGTGCGGCCCCGACGGGTGGATGCGCGCTCTGCGAGAAGACCTCCGCGGCGCCGGCTTCACCGCCGACCGCATCCACTCCGAATCGTTCACCCCCTGAGTATCGAGGGAGCATCGCCATGAAGAAGATCATCTACGCACTCCTCGCGACCCTGAGCGGGATCGTCCTCCTGCTCAGCTACCGCACTTCCCTCGACGCAGTTCCCCCCTCCGACATCGCCGGCCCCGCCAGCAGCACCACCCAGAGCACCAGCGGGTCCGCATCGACCACCACGGCCGGGACCACGACCGGGCTCACGGACGGGACATTCACCGGCGACACCACCCAGACGCGCTACGGGCCCATCCAGGTGCAGATCACCGTGAGGGGAGGGAAGATCACCGACGCGCAAGCGCTCCAGTACCCCGACAGCAACGGTCGAGACCAACAGATCAACGCGCACGCGATCCCGCTGCTGGTCTCCGAGACGGTCCAGGGTCAGAGCGCACACATCCAGATGGTGTCCGGCGCCACCTATACCAGCGACGGGTATGCGAGCTCGCTGCAGAGCGCTATCGATCAGGCACAACAATGACTACTCCAGACATCCACGTGCACGTCGAGCACACCATGGGCACCGCGATCAGCATCCACATCGTCGACCCGCGTGACGACCCTGCGGTCCGGGATGCAGTGCGGGCGTGCGTCGAGGAGCTCCGCGACATCGACCGCGTGTTCTCGCCCTACCGGGCCGACTCCGATATCAGCCGCATCCGGGCCGGTGACCTCCGCATCCGGGATGCCGACCCGCGCGTGGCAGAGGTCGCTGCCGCGTGCGCCGACTACGAACACGCGACCGGCGGGCTCTTCGCCGCATCGTGGCGGGGCGGGTTCGACCCCACCGGGTACGTCAAAGGATGGGCGGTAGAGCACGCGAGCAGACGACACCTCGCCCCACTTCTCGCATCAGCTCGAGCGATCGGCATCAACGCCGGAGGGGACCTTCAACTGTTCACCGCACAGGACTCGGACTGGGTCTGGGACGTGGGCATCGCAGACCCCCGCCGCCCCGGAAGCGTTCTCGCGACGATGCAGGTGACGAATGGCGCGGTGGCCACGTCCGGTCCGGCAGAACGTGGCAGCCACATCATCGATCCGCGCACCGGTCACCGCACGCACGGCATCGCCTCTGTCACCGTCGTCGCCGACAGTCTCGCTCACGCAGATGTCTGGGCGACAGCCGCCGTCGCCGCAGGCCCCTCCGATACCACCTGGATCGCCGCCTCCCGCACGAGTACCGGGATGCTCGTCACGGATAACGGAGCGATAGCGCGGTGGATCGGGTCGACACCCGTCGAGGTCACCTCGTTGTCGTCGTGGGCAGCGTGAGCAGGAACACTGTCCCGGCCGGGGACGTCGATTCGACGACGATGCTGCCGCCGGCGCGCTGTGCGACGTCCCGTACCAGAGAGAGCCCGATCCCGAAACCGCGCCCACGGCCGCTGTCGGGAGTGCGAGCGAACCTCTCGAACACCTGAGCAGGGTCGATACCGGAGATCCCCACCCCGTGATCCGTCACACGGACCTGCACCCCGCTCGCCGACCGCCGTGCTGAGAGCTCGACCGAGCCGCCTGCCGGTGAGTGCGCGACCGCGTTATCCAGGAGTGCGACCAGGGCCCGCACGAGGGTCACCGGCGGCACCGGCACGACAGCGCCCACGACGTCGACGTCGATCCTCACGTCCGCTTCGTCCGCCAGGGAGCGGATCGCGGCTGTGGCGTCGCGGGCGGCGTCGGCGAGGACTGCTGATTCTCCGGCGAACGACTGTCCTTCTGCGGCGAGGAGCATGTCGGAGAGGACGTCGCGCATGCGATCCGCGTCTCCTCGCAGCTCGCGCGCCGTCGCGGTCACGTCCTCTCCGCGGTCCAGACGGCGCTGCAGGATCTGGATACGGCTCGTGAGAGCCGTCAGCGGCGTGCGGAGCTCATGACTCGCGTCCGCGACGAACTGTCGTTGCCGCCGCAGAGCGTCTCTCAGCGGGAGTGCTGCTCGCCGCGCGGCGATACTCGCAACCACGGCCAGCAACAGCACCCCTACCGCACCGAGCAGGACCACGACGGGCACGAGAACACTGATGTCGACGACGAAGTCGTCGCCGCCCGCACCCGGGAACCAGCCGCCCTCATGCCTCTCGCCCTCACGGCGCGACGACGACAGCACCACCGCGAGAAGAATCAGCACACCTGCGAGGACGATCACCCCGGACGAGACGCCCACCCAGACCGCGACGACCCGAGCCGACCGCCGCACCTTCTCCGCATCCGGGTCTCTCTGCGCACTCATGACGGGTTCCCCGCCCGATACCCGCGCGCTCTGACCGTCTCGATCATCTCGGGAGTCGTCTTCTTCCGCACATAGTGCACATACGTGTCCACGGAGCTCGCGGAATCACCGGCAGGGAACACCGCCCGGAGGATCTCCTCTCGACCGAACACATGGTCCGGACTCTCGCTGAGCACCTCCAGCAACGTGCTCTCCGTCGCCGTGAGCGCGATCCGGTATCCCGACGGGTCGAAGACCGCCTGTGCTGTCGGGGCGAAACTCCACCGACCGAGCTCGCGCCGGGCCCCACCCGACTGGAAAGCCCGCTGCAGTGCGCGCAACCGCGCCAACAGCTCGTCGTAGTCGAACGGCTTGACGAGATAGTCGTTCGCCCCACCGTCGAGCCCCGCGACCTTGTCGCCCACCGCGCCCAGGGCAGTCAGCATGAGCACCGGGGTCGTGATGTGCGCCGTGCGCACCGCGCGAACAAGATCGACACCGTCCATCCCCGGCAGCCGCCTGTCCACCACCATCAGGTCATACCGCGTGCCCAGCGCCAAACGCAGGGCGACCGCGCCGTCGGGCGCATGATCGACCCGATACGTCTCCGACAACACCTCGACCGTCATCGCCGCGATATCCGGATCGTCCTCGACGTACAGCACAGACGCGAGCTTCGAGGGTCCCATCATGAGGTGATCCTGCCACGCGCCACCGGCATGACGCCATGACCCCCGACAAGCGCGCAACGAAACCGAGCGTCTCGCTCACACAGCAGATGCCGTGCTCACGTCACTGCCGGGCGTTCGTCAGAGGCTCGTGAGACGTCGTTCTCCCAGAGTCGGGCTACGCATCACTTGCCAATCGAATCGCGGCGGCCGTCGTCCGAAGATCACACCGGAAGGCTCAGCTCATCTCGTCACTCCCGAGGGGCGTGGACCTTGGGTTCCGCGGCCGGGCGTTGACTTATGAGGAAGCGAGGCTGCTCGGGCAGAAACATGGACTCGCGTTCGGTGAACCCGAGCAACCGTACCCGCCGCCGACTCGCTCCGCTGAATGGCGACTACACATCACTCGTGAAGACAGCGAGCGCACAGTGGGCACCCCGTTGATGCCCAGGGATCCACGCTGTTGCATGATGGTCGCCCCTTGGCCCGGCTGCTCGATGTCTGTGCAGTGACAGGATGGGGTGTCGATCCGCCCCGTTCCGGCCAAGTCCCCGAATCGGAGGATTACCTCAATGGCGTTAGAGGATCGGACTCGACTCGTGCTTAAACCCGCCCCGGAATCACGCGGCAAAGCACCTTCCGCGTACAACCCACAACACCATCAGAGAACCCCGCCCGTCTCGGGCGGGGTTCCTTGTATCCACCATGATCCATCCCCATCGTGGTGGGGAACGCGATGGGGACCGCCACGCTCACGGGCCGGTACTTGTATGCGTCGACGATCTCGCGATGGGACGAGGTCGACGGCTGGCTCGCCCTCGGTGCCCGACCCCGACAGGCGACGCATGCGCTTGCGCGTGGCGCCGTGCAGTCCGCCCTGATTCCCGCGGTAGATCAGACGAAGACCACCGGCCTGGTGACGCTGCCCGGCGCATTCGTCGGCGCCATCTTCGGGGGCATCTCGCCCCTGGAGGCGGGGCGCTTCCAGATCGTCGTGCTCGCGTCGGTGCTCGCGGCCGGCACGATCACGGCCGTGGTCACGGCCTCTTGGCTCGCCCCCATCGGCAGACGGCCGACTGCCCTGGCGTGATCGACGTCCGGCGCGCGCAGGAGCGCTATGCGGTCGACAGCCGCAGATCCACTCGCAGCCCCTCGCCCGGCGAGTTCACGAGAGTCACCGTGCCGCCGGCATTCGCCACGATCCCCGCGACGATCGGCAACCCGAGTCCGGCCCCTCCCCCTGTTCGAGCGGCGCTCTGCCGTGAGAAGCGATCCATCGCCGAGGCGACGAAGCCGCTGTCCATCCCGCCGCCGTCGTCGATCACACTCAGCACGACCGAGTCGACGTCGCTGTCGCCGAGGCGGAGTTCCACCACCCCTCCATCGCCGATCGCCTGAACCGAGTTCCCGATGAGGTTGTCGCAGATCCGCCCGAAATCCTCGACGGTCACCGAGACGGTCGCGTTCGGCTCGGAGATCTCCGCGTCGAAGTCGATGCGGATGCTGCTCGATGCGACTCGCCGCCTCCAACGGTCCACCGCGTCTGCCAGCTCGGTGGACAGTGCCTCGACGGTCGCCGTGCCTCCCGACCTCTGCGCGTCGATCCGAGAGAGCTCCAACATCGAGGTGGCCAGAGACGACAGGCGGCTGAGGGTGCGTTGCGCCGCAGCAACTTCGGCCTTCATCTCGACCGGGTCGAGTGCCTCACGTTGAGCGAGCTCCAAGCGGGTCTGGATGATCGCGAGCGGCGTGCGGAACTCATGGCTGGCATCCGACACGATCTGCCGCTCGCGCTCCGCCGACCTGCGCAGCTGTGCGATGAGCTCGTTGAGCGTCTCCGCCAGGTCAGAGATCTCGTCTCGGGCCGGCCCGACCGGAAGCAGCTCGGTACCGGGCTCCGCCGCGAGTTCTGCCGCGCTGCGACGCAGTCGGGCGACAGGACTCAGTGCGGCCGAGCCGATCAACCATGCCGAGGCGCCGAACGCGAGGTTGATACCGGCGATACTCGCGATCAAGAGCCAGGCGACCTCCGCGAGCACCTGCGAATCACCGACACTCGCTGTCACGACATGCCACGTTCCCTCGGCTGTCTCGACCGAGGTCGAGCGCGCGATGTACTCGGTGGCGCCGTCGACGCGCCGAGTGCCGTCCGGCTGCGCCGCGAGCTTCTGTGCCGTGCCGGCGGCGGATTCGGGGAACGTGTCGATCATCACAGCCCCGGCCGGGTTCACGACGGCGACGAACTGCCCAGGGCCCGGCATGTCGAACTCTTCGGTGTCGCCGGTCGTGATGGCGGTGACGTATTGTCCTTCGATCCCTTCGAGCACTCGGATCTGGCCATCGCTCACGATCCGCGCCACCTGCGAGTAGATCACGATGCCGGCGACGATCGATATGAGGATCGCGATGAGCAGGCTTCCGCCCGTGATGCGCGTGCGGATGCTCAGCCGGGCGATGTTCATCGTTCGGTCGCGATCAGCTCGAACCCGATGCCTCGTGCGGTGATGATCCGCACGGGCGCATCGACTGCGTCGAGTTTTCGCCGGACGTAGCTGACGTACTGGTCGACGATGTTGGAGTCGATGAAGGCGGCCGACCCCCAGATCGCATCGAGTATCTCCGATCGAGGCATCACACGCCCGATGTTCGAGGCGAGAAGCCGCAGAAGATCGAACTCCGTGCGGCTCAGACGCAGCTCCCCCTCGTCCGTCGAGATCTGGTGTCTCGTCATGTCGATGTGCAGGCCGCCGACCTCCATACGGGTGCCGCCGATCGCGTCGCGCCGCCGCAGAGCGCGAAGACGTGCCGCAAGTTCCGCGAACTCGAAGGGCTTCGTCAGATAGTCGTCCGCGCCCGCATCGAGCCCGCGGACCCGGTCGTCGACCGCGACTCGGGCAGTGAGCATGATGATCGCCAACGCCTCATGCTCTCTGCGCAGCCACCGGCACAGCTCGAAACCCGACATTCCCGGCAGCATGACGTCGACGATCGCGATGTCGTGGCCGCCGGCTGCCGCGAGGGCCATCGCCTCGACGCCGTCGGCAGCCACGTCGACGACGTACCCTTCGTCCCGCAGGCCACGAGCGATGAGGCCGGCCATCTCCGGTTCGTCATCGACCGTCAGGATGCGCAGAGCCACGTGTTCGACCTCCTCGTGGCGATACTACGGTGCCACCACGATGCGCGCTTCTGCCACCGCTGCCTCAGCCTCCCGCCGCTGCCTGTTCACCTTGACCCCCAGGTATGCGGCGAGCGCGATGATCACGACCAGGAACACGATGCTCGTGACCGTCGTCCCCACCCCGAGCCCACCATCGGCGGGAGCCTGCGAGAGCAGATCACCGATCGAGGCTCCCAGAGGTCGCGTCAGGATGTACGCGGCCCAGAAGCAGGCGACCACATTCGCCTTGAAGGCGAAGCAGGCGATCGCGATCACGCCGATCAGCGCGGAGAAGAGAATGGTGCCGAACACGTAGCCGAGCCCGAGGCCCTCCGAGATGAGATCACCTGCTGCCGTGCCGAGCGCGAAGGTGAACAGGATGGCGACCCAGTAGAACGCCTCGCGACGTCGCGTGAAGATCGTGTGGATCGAGAGTGTGCGCTCGCGGGCGAACCAGACCCCGAAGGTGAGCGCGAGGATGCCGCTGAAGACTGCGGTGCTGACCCAGAGCGGCACCCCGAGCACATCGGTCATGTTGTCGGTGAGGAGTGTGCCGACGATGCTGATCAGCACCACGACGGTCCAGTAGATCCCCGAGGTGTATCGCTTCGTGGCGAACTGCGCGATGAGGGCGATCACGAGGAGGGCGCTCATCACCCACGTCGTGAGGCTCAAGCCCAGTCCCAGATCCGCGTTCAGGAAATCGGCGAAGGTCTCGCCCGTGGTGGTGGAGAGGATCTTGATCACCCAGAAGGCGAACGTCACCTCGGGCACCCGATTCAACAGGATGGTGCGTGCATGTTCCGAAGTCGTGGTTGTCATGACGCCACGTTCTCGGCGCATGCTTGGCGTTGCCTTCGGAACAGGGCCACGAGGAGTGAGGGTTCTCTCAGAGAGCTCACCGCCCTCCGATCCTGAGAGCCTTCTCATGCCGCGGGGATGCTTCCGGAGGGGGTTCCGATGTTGCGCGAGCAGAGTGAGACTACTTCGGTGGATTCGACCGCCCGATGGATTCGGAGGAACAGCATGCTCGGTGTCCGCACGGTGCAGACCGGCACTGCGCGGCCGTCGATGCGCCCGTTCCTACGTCCGCTCGGGGCCGCGTGGACGCTGGGGACTGTGGGCGCACTCGTCGGATTCGCCGGCTCGTGGATTCCGTCGTACTGGGGCGACGAGGCTGCGAGTGTGATGTCGTCCGAACGATCGTGGTCGAGCCTCGCCGGAGTGCTCGGCAGAATCGATGCCGTCCATGGCGTGTACTACGCGCTGCTGCACCTCTGGGTGCGTGCGGCCGGGACATCCGAGATCGCCACCCGCCTTCCGAGCGCTCTCGCCGTGGGCGTGGCGGTCGCCGGCACGGTGGTGCTGGTCGCGGACCTCACGACGACGCGGACCGCGATCATCGCCGGAGTCGTCTGCATCGCGCTCCCCCGTATGACGTACATGGCCACGGAGGCGCGCTCCTACGCACTGGGCACGGCGGCAGCGGTGTGGCTCACCGTCCTCCTCGTCCGGCTGACCCGGCGTCGTTCCGGTATCGGAGCCTGGATGGGCTACGGCCTGGCGGCCGCCGCATGCATCTACCTCTTCCTCTATCTGGGGCTGATCCTCATCGTCCACGCGGCATACATCCTGGTCGCGCACCGCGACCGGGTCGTGCTGTGGCTGCGTGCGTGCGGCCTCGCGCTGCTGCTCGCTGCGCCGATCGTCATCATCGGATACCTGCAGCGGGAGCAGATCGCCTTCCTGGCCCGGCGCAACTACGCGACGCCGCGGAACGTGTTCATCGCGCAGTGGTTCGGCGACCCGCTCATCGCGGTCATCGGGTGGACCCTGATCGCGACGGCGTCCGCCGCCCTCCTGTACGCGGTCGCCGTCCGCGATGCGGAGTTCCCGGTGATGCACCGCTCGCGCCGCCGTCTGGCCGGACTGGCTCTGATCTGGCTCCTGGTCCCCACAGCCGTCCTCCTGTGGGTGAACGCGTCCATCGCTCCCGTGTACAACGTGCGGTACCTGTCGATGTGCGCCCCTGCGGTGGCCGTACTCATCGCTCTCGGGTCAGAGGTGATCGCCGCGTGGGCCACTCCACGTCTGAGTGCTCTTCTGCCCATCGCGCTCGTCGCCGTTCTGGTGATCGCCTGCGTCCCGGTCTACGCGGGTCAACGGACGCCGTGGGCCAAGGACGGCGGAAGCGACTGGCGAGCGGCCGCCGAGTATCTTTCTCAGCACGCACGCGAGGGCGATCTGATCATCTTCGATCAGTCCACCAAACCGTCCCGCGATCCCCGTCTCATGACGGCGCTCTATCCCGATCGGCTCGCCGGCCTCCAGGACATCGCGCTCACGACCCCGTACACGCAGCGGACCCGTCTCTGGGATGCGGTGGAACCGAACGCCGCGGCGGTGTCCCTCCGGAGCGGACCGGCGAGCATCTGGGCGGTCGAGGCCCCGGCAGCGCATGCACGGCCCGACGACATCGCGATGCTCCTGCACCTCGGGTTCTCCGTCGAGACCTCGCAGCGCACCATCGCAGCACCGTCTATCACCTGATCAGGGAGTGACCATGCGGGGACGGCTCTCCGGGTCGGTCACGTCCGACCTCCTGCGATTCTCCGCTGTCGGCAGCGTAGGGCTCGCGGTCGACGTTCTCGTCTTCAACGCCCTCCGCATATCGCTCCTCCCCGATGCTCGGGTCCCCGGAGCCGTTCTGATCGCGAAAGGCGCAGCCACGTCGCTTGCGATCCTGGTCAACTGGGCGGGGAATCGATGGTGGACGTTCCGGACCCGCCATCGCGCGAAGGTCGCCTCCGAGGTGGCGTCGTTCTTCGCTGTCAGTGTGGGCGGGAGCGTCATCGCGCTCGGCTGCCTCGCGATCAGCCACTATCTGCTCGGCCTCACGTCCGTCACCGCCGACAACATCTCGGCGAACGTCATCGGCCTCGTCCTCGGATCGGCGTTCCGTTTCCTCGCCTCCCGCGCGTGGGTGTTCCGCTCCTGACCTTCCCAGGCCTTCCGGATAGGCTGTTGCCGTGCCCCTCCTCTCGATCGCCGGTTCGACGCGTGCCCCGCACCGTCTGCGTTCGGCGACCACGATGAGGGAGTGGATGCGGATCATCATGCACCCTGGCACGAACGGGTGGACCAGCGTCTGGGGCACCCTCTCACACGGCGAGATCGCGGGCTGCCCGCCGCCACGGAACTAGACCACGCCTCGAACGGGGCGGTGGTCTTCTGCGCCATTCACCCCTTCTCTCGCGTGAGGTCTTTCCGTGTCCACGAATCCTTCCCCTGCCCGCTTCTCCCTCGCCCCGCACGCCCTGTGGCAAGGCATCCGCTCCAACGCGCGCAGCGACGTGCTCGGGGGTTCGCTTCTGCTCGCGGCCACGTTCGCCGCGCTGATCCTCGCCAACAGTCCGGCCGCGCCCTGGTACGAATCCGTGCGCGACTTCACCTTCGGCATCCCCGAGCTGCATCTCGAGCTCAGCGTCGGCGCGTGGGCGTCGGACGGACTCCTGGCGATCTTCTTCTTCGTCGTCGGGCTCGAGCTGAAGGAGGAGTTCGTCGCGGGGCGCCTGCGCGATCCCCGCCGCGCTGCCCTGCCCATCGCTGCGGCCGTGGGTGGGGTGGTGGTGCCCGCGCTGATCTTCGTGCTGATCAACGCCGCGAGCGGAGCGGATGCGCTGCGCGGCTGGGCGATCCCCACCGCGACCGACATCGCGTTCGCGGTGGCCGTGATCGCTGTCGTCGGCAAGTTCCTGCCGCCCGCGCTGCGCGTGTTCCTGCTGACTCTCGCCATCATCGACGACCTCATCGCGATCACGATCATCGCGACCTTCTACACCGAGAGCATCAGCTTCCCGTGGCTGATCCTCGCACTGCTGCCCCTGGCCGGATTCGCCGCGCTGGTGGCGAAGGGCGTGCGCGCATGGTGGCTCCTGCTGCCCCTCGCCATCGCGGTGTGGGTGTGCATCCACGCGTCCGGAGTTCACGCGACGGTCGCCGGCGTGCTGCTCGGCTTCGTCGTCCCCGTCACCGCGACGAAGCGTGCCCGGGTGCGCACGGGCACCGACGCGCAGGGTCGGCCGGTCTACGACGGCATGGCCGCGCACCTCGCCGACCGGTGGGGCATCGTGGCCACGCTGTTCGCCGTCCCCGTGTTCGCATTCTTCGCCGCCGGCGTCACGGTCGGTGGATGGGACGGACTCGCGTCGGCGTTCACCGATCCGATCACGATCGGCATCGTCATCGGACTGGTCGCCGGCAAGCCGATCGGCATCCTCGTCACGACGTTCCTCCTGAGCCGGATCCCCGCTCTGCGTCTCGACGAGACGCTCCGCTGGCCGGACCTGACCGGAATGGCGTTCCTCGCCGGAATCGGCTTCACCGTCTCCCTGCTGGTCGGTGAGCTCGCCTACGGGTCGAGCTCGGTCGCGGACGAGCACGTGAAGATCGGCGTGCTGGTCGGGTCGTTCGTCGCAGCCCTCCTGGGCGGGATCATCCTGGCGCGGCGCAGTGCGCTGGCCCGATCGGCGCGTCGGGTCGAGTGATCCCTCACCGACCTTCCGGTGAGACCGTCGCCTCCGGATGGGCGTCGCTCAAGAGGCTTCCATCCGGCGGTCGACGGTCCCAGGACGGGCGACGGATCGCATAGAAGACCAGGGGTGGTGCGCCCAGCACCACGATGACAGCGCCGACGACCCACGGATAGGCCGCGGGCGGGAAGGCGGTGAATCCCTCGGGCGGGATGAACGCGAGCAGGAATGCCGCGAGACACGCGACGAAGCCGACGCCGGCGACCAGCGGCAGCGCAGCGACGCGGTACGCGCGGTGCACCGTCGGCTCCTTGCGACGCAGCACGATCGCCGACGCGAACATGAGCATGTACATGATCAGGTACAGCGCGGCCGCCATATCGATCAGAGCGACGAACGCGGCACTCACGTTCGGCACCACGATGAAGATCGCAGCGAGGATCGTCACGATCGTGCCCTGGAGCATCAGGATCCCGGACTGGACCCCCGCCTTGTTGCGCCTCTGCAGCATCGGTGGAAGCAGGCCTGTCTCGGCGGCGGCGAGCACGCCCTTCGACGGTCCAGCGACCCAGGTGATCACGGAGGCGAGCGCGCCGGCGGCGATCAGCGCCGAGACGGCTGCCGTCGCCCAGCCCATGCCCCAGTGATCGAAGTACACACCGAAGGCGAGCATGATGCCGTTGGTGAGCCCCAACTCCTTCGACGGGACGGCGACGGAGATCGCCAGCGTCGGAAGGATGAAGACGAGCAGGATCAGGCCGGCGGCGAGGAACACCGAGCGGGGATACCCCTTGCCCGGATCCTTCATCTGGTTCACGTGGACCGCGTTGACCTCCATGCCGGCGTACGCCAGCACGTTCGACACGATCAGCACGATGGACGCCAGGCCGGTGAAGGGTGGGATGACCGCCGATGCGTCGAGCGGGACCTGGCTCTTCTCGCCGCTGAACACCCAGATCGCACCGAACACGATGAGCAGCGCGGCCGGCAACAGCGTGCCGAGGATGCCGCCCCAGGAGCCGAGCTTGGCGAAGAGGTTGCCACCGCGGAGGGTGACGAACGTCGATCCCCAGTAGAACACGATGATCACGACCGCAGTGAAGAACCCCGAGCTCGACAGCGACGGGTCCATGAACACGAACGCGAGCGCGCCCGCGATGAACGCGAGCTGCGTGGGGAACCACACCACGTTCTGGATCCACTGCAGCCACACCGCGGTGAATCCCCACCTGTTCCCGAGTGCCTCCCGCACCCAGACGTAGATGCCGCCCTTCCATCCGGTGGCGAGCTCGGCGGCGACCAGGGCCGTCGGCACCAGGAACACGATCGCGGGGATCAGATACAGCATGATGCTGCCGAGGCCGTACGTCGCCATGGCCGGAAGCGAGCGCAGACTGGCGACCACGACGAGGGTGAGCAGGGCCAGCTGGCCGACGCCGAGGATGGCGACGGCCGGCCGGGACACCTGCGTGGCTGCGGACGTGCGCGCGGCAGTGGGGCGAGGCTGTCCCGCTGCCGGGCTCGATTCGGGCGTTGCGCCCGTGTTCGAACTGGACATCGTCGGCTCAGTGGTGGAAGGCCGACTGGGGCTTCTCGGCCGGCATCGGCGACTCGAGTGCGTCGAGGTAGGCGACTTCGGTGGAGATCGCCTGCAGCAGCTCCTCAGCGAGGTCCATGCTCAGCCCGTTGCGCACGACGATACGCTGCACCGTGATCTTCTCCAGGTCGGCGGGCATCGGATACGCCGGGATCAACCACCCTTTCATCCGCAGCCGATCCTGCAGATCGTAGAGCGTCCAGTTCGTCGTGTGTCCATCCTTCAGACGCCACGCGAACACGGGGATGTCACTTCCGTCGTTCCAGAGCTCGAACGCGTCGAGCTGGGCGATCCCGGCGGAGAGGTACTTCGCGACGTCCTGGGACGCCTGCTGCACGGCCCGATACCCCTCGAACCCGAGGCGCAGGAACAGGTAGTACTGCAGGACCACCTGCGCCCCCGGCCGCGAGAAGTTCAGCGCGAAGGTCGGCATCTCCCCGCCCAGGTAGCTCACCTTGAACACCAGGTCCTCCGGAAGCCATTGGGCTTCACGCCACACCACCCAGCCGAGCCCCGGATACACCAGCCCGTACTTGTGCCCCGACGTGCTGATCGAATGCACCCGCTCGAGCCGGAAGTCCCACACCAGATCGGGCTGCAGGAACGGCGCGATCATCGCCCCCGACGCCCCGTCGACGTGGATCGGGATGTCGAGACCGGTGTTCTTCTGGATCTCGTCGAGCGCGGCGGCGATCTCGGCCACCGGCTCGTACATCCCCGTGTACGTGACCCCCATGATCGCGACGACGCCGATCGTGTTCTCGTCGACGTACTTCGCCAGGTCATGACCGTCGAGCGTCTTGTGCTCCTCGCTGATCGGCACATAGCGCGGCTCGACGTCGAAGTAGTTGCAGAACTTCTCCCAGCACACCTGCACGGCAGAGGACATCACGATGTTCGGACTCGAGGTGTCCTTCCCCGCCGCGCGCCGAGCCTGCTGCCAGCGCCGCTTGAAGGCGAGACCGCCCAGCATGCAGGCCTCCGATGACCCGATCGTCGAGGTGCCGATGCTCTTCTCCGCGTCGGGCGCGTTCCAGAGGTTGGCGAGCATGTGCCAGCAGTTGTCCTCGATCGCCGCCGTCTGCGGGTACTCGTCCTTATCGATCATGTTCTTGTCGAAGGACGCCGCATAGACCTGCTTCGCGTCGTCGTCCATCCAGGTGCTCACGAACGTGGCGAGGTTCAAGCGCGCATTCCCGTCGAGGATCGTCTCGTCCTCCACGATCTGCTTCGCCGTGTCGGGGAGCGACTCCCCTGGCGGGATGACATGACGCGAGGTGAGCGTCGCCTCCCCCGGCCTCGTGAAGATCGGCTGGTCGGCGCTGGAGGGAGTGCTCATGTCCGGAACCTTTCGCATCGCTGTCGGCGTACGGCCGGCGACACGCTCGATCCTCGTCGCTGGCCGTGTGCCGACCACTATCCCAAGAGCGACGATGCCGCACCACCCCACTTTCGGCCAGATCGAAGCTCCCCCGGGTGAAATCCAGACGCTGCCCGACGAACAGCGATTGGCCGTGCTTAGCATGTGCGGAGCGGGGCTCCGCCGTGGAGTGGACTCCCGAGATCATCGGCTGAGGGCCGTCGACTCAGCCCGGAGAAGGGAAGCATCCATGGCTGAACTCATCGTCATCTCGTTCGACAGCGAGCCGCAGGCGGAAGGCGCCTATGACGAGATCCTGTCGCTGCAGAACGACCTCGTCGTCGAGCTCGCGGGCCTGGCGCTCGTGAAGGTCGACGAGAAGGGCAAGACCAAGGTCGAGTACCCCGGTGCAGCGGCGAACATCGGCGTCGGTGCCGCCGGTGGCGCGCTGTTCGGCATGCTGATCGGCTTGCTGTTCTTCGTCCCGTTCGCAGGGCTGCTCTTCGGCGGTCTCTTCGGAGCCCTGTTCGCGGGGCTGGACAAGACCGGCATCGACGCCGAGTTCCGCGACCGGGTGAAGAACGCCGTCTCCGAGGGGAAGTCCGCCGTCGTCGTCTACGCGACGAAGATCACGGAGGACAAGTTCGCGGCCGCCCTCGCCCCGTTCAACGGCACGGTCGTCCAGACATCTCTCTCCGCCGAAGACGAGAAGGAGCTCATCCACGACCTCGGCGGCGCGAACTGACTCGCGTCGGCAAGCAGAAGGGCCCCGCTCCTGGAGCAGGGCCCTTCTCGGCGTTCGCCCCCGTTTCAGCGATCGAGCCGGACGTCAGCGATCGAGGATGGCGCGGGTCGTCACCTCGGGCCGCAGATCGAGCCTCCGCAGCAGCTGAGCGTTGAGCGCGACGACGATCGTCGACAGCGACATCAGAATCGCCCCGACGGACATCGGCAGCACGAACCCGATGGGTGCGAGCACACCCGCCGCCAGCGGGACGGACAGCAGGTTGTATCCCGCGGCCCACCACAGGTTCTGCTTCATCTTGCGGTAGGCCGCGCGTGAGAGCTCGATGACCGAGAGCACGGAACGCGGATCGTCACTGGCGAGGATGACTCCCGCCGAGGCGATCGCGACATCCGTTCCGGCACCGATGGCCAGACCCACGTCCGCCTGTGCGAGCGCGGGTGCGTCGTTGACGCCGTCGCCGACCATCGCGACCTTGCGGCCTTCGTGCTGCAGTTCCTGCACCTTCGCGGCCTTGTCCTCGGGACGTACGCCCGCGAAGAACCGGTCGATGCCCAGATCCTCCGCGACCGTGTGCGCGACGGCTTCCGCATCGCCCGTGATCATGACCACCTGCACTCCGAGGGCATGCAGGGCATCGACGGCTTCTCGCGACTCCGGGCGGACTTCGTCGGCGAGCTTCAGCGCACCGATCACTCCCCCGTCCTGAATCACGTGCAGGATGATCGCACCGTCCTTCCGCCACTGCTCGGCGACGGGAAGCTCGTCCGACTGCTCCTCCGTCAGCAGGTGCGGGCCGCCGACGCGCACCGTCGTCCCGTCGACGGTCGCTGTCACACCGACCGCGGGCGACGACGTGAAGTCGCGACTCGCCGGCACGGACAGTCTCTTCTCGGCCGCGGCGCGGACGATCGCCTTCGCGAGAGGGTGCTCGCTGTCGGCCTCGGCTGCAGCGGCGAGCGCCAGCACCCGGTCGGCGTCATGCCCGCCGGAGACCGAGACCTCCGACACGGTGGGCTCGCCTTTGGTGAGCGTCCCGGTCTTGTCGAACAGGACCGTGTCCACGGTGCGCATGCTCTCCAACGCGAGCCTGTCCTTGACCAGGACGCCGCCGCGGGCGGCCCGCTCGGTCGCGATCGACACGACGAGCGGGATGGCGAGACCGAGAGCGTGGGGGCAGGCGATGACCAGCACGGTGATCGTACGGATCACGGCGGCGTCCGGGAAGCCGACGAGCGTCCAGACGATCGCGGTGATCGCCGCGGATCCGAGTGCGAACCAGAACAGCCACCCCGCCGCGGTGTCCGCGAGGCGCTGCGCGCGCGAGGACGAGCTCTGCGCCTCTGTCACGAGTCGTTGGATGCCGGCCAGCGTGGTGTCGTCGCCGGTCGCGGTGATCTCCACCCGCAGCCCGGAATCCGTGGCGACCGTGCCGGCGGTGACCTGATCGCCGCTGCCGCGCGTGACCGTGCGGGACTCCCCCGTCACCATCGATTCGTCCATGGACGCCCGTCCGTCCACGATCCGCCCATCGGCCGGTACGCTTCCGCCGGGCCGCACGATCACGACGTCGCCTACCCGGAGATCGGCAGGTGAGACCACGACGACCTGCCCGTCCTCGACACGCTCCGCCTCGTCCGGCAGGAGCGCAGCGAGCGAGTCGAGAGCAGAGGTCGTCTGCGCGAGCGACCGCATCTCGATCCAGTGCCCGAGCAGCATGATCACGATGAGGAGCGCGAGTTCCCACCAGAAGTCGAGCTCGTGATGCAGGACTCCGAGGCTCGCTCCCCACGACGCGAGGAATGCGACCGTGATCGCCAGCCCGATGAGCAGCATCATGCCGGGCTTGCGCGAGCGGATCTCGCTGACGGCGCCCACGAGGAAGGGCTTGCCTCCCCACACGTACATCACGGTCCCCAGCACGGGCGAGACCCAGGCCAAGCCGGGCACGTCAGGCAGGGTGTAGCCGAGGATCATCGCGAACATGCCCGACAGCGCGACGGTGGGGACCGCGAGGGCGAGCATGATCCAGAACAGCCGCCGGAACTGGGCGACGTGGTCGCCGTGACCCGCATGACCACCGTGCCCCGCGTGGGCGTCGTGACCCGCGTGGACATCGTGACCCGCGTGGACATCGTGACCCGCGTGGACATCGTGACCCGCGTGCTCGTCGTGCACCGCGTGGGCGGTGTGGTCGTGGGCGGTGTGGTCATGGTGCGGAGTGCTCATTGCCTCTCCTCCTCGGAAGAACGATGCCGTGCGGGGCCGCGACTGCATGCCCCACACGGCTGGAACGGTCAGGCTACGGTGGCGTATTTCGCCGGATCGGCGTCGAAGGCCGGTCCGCATCCCGCGCAGCAGAAGTAGTAGCGCGTGCCCTCGTAGTCACGGAACAGGCCTGCGGCCTGCGCATCGGCGATGACGACCGGGCTTCCGACCATCACCGGGCACTCTGCCGTGCCACCGGCTGCGGGCGCGAGCAGGTCCTTGCGCCCGTCGGCGGATACCGCGGTGGTGCTGTTCACGCTGCAGCAGGAGCCTGCGGGGGAATCGGACATGACGTTCTCCTCTGGGGTATCAACGGGTTCCGGCCGCGGAGATCGATGTCGCGCGTTCCCGCGCCGCACCGCTCCGCACCGGAGAGGGATCCGCCGCCTGGCTCCGGAAGGAGCGCAGACGGAGGCTGTTGCCGACCACGAAGACGCTCGAGAACGCCATCGCCGCACCGGCGAGCATGGGATTGAGCAGCCCGAGGGCCGCGAGGGGGATCGCCGCGACGTTGTACGCGAAGGCCCAGAACAGGTTGCCCTTTATGGTTCCGAGCGTCCTCCTGGAGAGGCGGATGGCATCCGCGGCGCTGCGCAGATCACCCCGGACCAGCGTGATGTCGCTTGCCTCGATCGCCACGTCCGCCCCCGTGCCCATCGCAAGCCCCAGGTCGGCCTGCGCGAGGGCAGCCGCGTCATTGACTCCGTCGCCGACCATCGCCACGACCCTGCCTTCGCGCTGGAGACGGGCGACCACATCCACCTTGTCCTTGGGCAGCACCTCGGCGATCACCTCGGTGATCCCGACCTCCGCCGCGATCTGCTCGGCGACCACCCTGTTGTCACCGGTGAGGAGGATGGGCGTCAACCCCAGCCCCTTCAACTGCGAGATGGCCTGGGCGCTGGTCGGCTTCACGGTGTCGGCAACGACGAGCACGCCACGGGCTTCCCCGTCCCATCCGACCGCGATCACGGTTCTGCCGCGGTTCTCTGCTTCCGCCTTCACCGTGGCGAGGTCGGCGGGCAGCCGCTGCGACCATTCCGCCAGCAACGACTCCCGCCCCACCAGCACGGCGTGTCCGTCGACGATGCCCTGCACACCCTTGCCTTCGATGTTGACGAAGTCGTCCACTGAGGGAAGCGCTCCGACCTCCTGGGTGGCGGCCTTCGCCACGGCCTGGGCGATCGGATGCTCCGAGGCGTCTTCCGCCGCACCGGCGAGCCGGAGCAGCTCACCCCTGTCCACGCCCGCCGCGGTGTGGACCTCGGTGAGCGTCATCCTGCCGCTGGTCACGGTGCCGGTCTTGTCGAGCACCACCGTGTCGACCTTCCGGGTGGACTCGAGCACCTCCGGACCCTTGATCAGGATGCCCATCTGCGCACCGCGTCCCGTACCCACCAGCAGCGCGGTCGGTGTCGCGAGCCCGAGAGCGCACGGGCACGCGATGATGAGCACGGCGACCGCTGCCGTGAAGGCGGCGGATGCCGGGAATCCGAGCCCGAGCCAGACGCCGAGTGTCGCGAGGGCGATCACGATGACGATGGGCACGAAGATCCCGGAGATCCGGTCGGCGAGCCGCTGCACCTCCGCCTTCCCGGTCTGCGCATCCTCGACCAACTTCGCCATCTGCGCCAGCTGCGTGTCGGAGCCGACGCGCGTGGTACGCACGACCAGACGACCGCCGGCGTTGACGGTCGCGCCGGTCACGGCGTCGCCTTCACCCACCTCGACAGGCACCGATTCGCCGGTGAGCATCGAGACGTCCACCGCCGATGTCCCTGACACGACGGTCCCGTCGGTCGCGATCTTCTCGCCGGGGCGGACGACGAACTCGTCGCCGGGCCTCAGCTCGGTGGTGGGGATCCGCGTCTCGATGCCGTCGCGGATCACGCCGACGTCTTTCGCGCCGAGTTCCAGCAGAGCCCGCAGAGCCGCACCGGCCTGACGCTTGGACCGCTTCTCGAAGTAGCGTCCGGCGAGGATGAACATCGTCACCCCCGCGCCCACCTCGAGGTAGATGTTCCCCGCGCCGTCGCTGGGTGCCACGGTCAACTCGAAGGGGTGCGTCATACCGGGCGTGCCGGCCGTCCCGAAGAACAGCGCGTAGAGCGACCAGAGCAGCGCAGCGATGGTCCCCATCGAGATCAGGGTGTCCATCGTGGCCGCGCCGTGCCGGAGGTTCGTCCACGCCGCCTTGTGGAACGGCCACGCGCCCCACACGATGACGGGACCCGCCAGAGCGAGCGAGAGCCACTGCCAGTAGGTGAACTGCAGCGCCGGGATCATCGCCATCGCGATGACGGGAACGGTCAGGACGATCGAGGCGATGAGCCTGTGCTTGAGGCTCGTCAGCTCGGCATCCGGGGCGTCGTCCTCCGCCGCCGGCGTCTTCGCTTCCGGCGCGGGGAGCGCTGCGGTGTAACCGGTCTTCTCCACCTCCGCGATGAGCAGTGACGGATCGAATCCCTGCGGTGCCGTCACCTTCGCCTTCTCGGTGGCGTAGTTCACGGTCGCCGTGACACCGTCGATCCGGTTGAGCTTCTTCTCGATCCGCATCGCGCACGATGCGCAGGTCATGCCGCCGATCTCCAGCTCCACGCTGACAGGTGCGGCGGACTGCATGCTCATCAGGCCCGCACCGCCTGGTACCCCGCCTCATCGACGGCTGCGAGGATCGCCGCATCGTCGATCGGGTGTGCGCTCGTCACGACGAGCTTGCCGGTCTGCGCGCTGACGTCGATCGAGTCGACTCCAGGAACCTGACCGACCTCGCTGCGGATCGCGACCTCGCAGTGGCCGCAGCTCATCCCGGTCACCTGGTACTCGCTCGTGCTCATGACGGTTCCTCTCTCGATCGAACATACCCGGGTGGGGTACTCCCTCTCGACAACCCTATACCCTCCAGGGGTATTCCCGTCAATCGGAGATCCCTCCCTCGCGGACCCCATGCATCACCCGCCGGGGGTGATCAACGGCTCTCGGGACCACAGCGAGATGACAGCCTGGACGCGCTGCCGAGACTCGGCGAGAAGCGAGGATCAGACATGACCGGACGCCCCTCCCTGCCCTCATGGCGTGACACCCGCACCCGGGCACACATCGAGGAGTTCGTCGCCTCCGTCACCGAGGGTGCGGGCGCGGTCCCCGTCGAGGAGCGGATCGCGGTGTTCGACAACGACGGGACACTGTGGCCGGAGAAGCCCATGATCACGCAACTGCACTATGTCGTGGAGCAGTGGCGCACCGCCGCCGAGCGCACCCCGGAACTCGCCGAGCGTCAGCCCTACCTCGCCGCAGTGAGTGGCGACTACGGCTGGTTGGGCACGGCGATCGACAAGCACTACCGCGGCGACGACTCGGATCTGACGATCATCATCCAGGCGCTGGTCGGGCTCACGGACGGGATGAGCGTCGAGGACTATGCGCGATCCGTGGCCGAGTTCTATCGCACAGCGCAGCACCCGGCACTCCAGCGCCCCTACTCCGAGACCGTCTACCAGCCCATGGTCGAGCTGCTCCGATACCTCGAGCACCATGGCTTCACCTGCTACATCGTCTCCGGCGGCGAGCGCGACTTCATGCGGCCCATGACGCAGGCGAACTACGGGATACCCCCGGAGCGCGTGGTCGGGTCGGCCTTCGGCCTGACATGGGACGATGCGGACGCGACGGTGCGGTACTCCTCCTCTCTCGCCTTCTTCGACGACGGTCCGGAGAAACCCATCCGCATCTGGACCCGCATCGGCAGGCGCCCCCTCTTCGTCGGCGGAAACTCCAACGGCGATACGGCGATGATGGACTTCGCCCGCCGCGGACCCCGCCCAGGACTCGCGATCCTGATCCACCACGATGACCCGTCACGCGGCGACATCCCCTATGACGCGGGAGCGGAACAGGCTCTCGCCGACGCGCCCGACAAGGGCTACACGGTGGTCAGTGTGAAGGAGGACTGGGCGACGGTGTTCCCCGACTCCCCGCCTCCCCGGGTCGACGCAGCAGCTCCACCACGACCATGAACACGATGAGCCCGATGGTCACCCCGCAGACGGTGCCGAACGTCACCGGCCGGGACGTGATGAGGATGAGCAGGGCGACCGCCATCCCCGCCAGGACGATCGGCCCATGAAAGCGATCGACGGCGAGGCCGAGTCTCCCTGTCGACAGACCGCGTCGCTCCCACGCGTTCCTGGTCGCCGCGAACCCGCTCTCCAGCACGCCGCGGGTGCCGACAGCGCCGCGGGTGGGTCCGGCGATCCACGCCCACACGGCGACGAGCACCCCGACCAGGGCCAGTGCGGCGATCGTCGGGCTCAGGAGTGACGTGACCTGGTCGAACAGGGCCTGCGCGGCGGACGCGGTCATGATCGACGGGCTGACGGCACCGATGAAGAACGTGCGGCCGATGCCCATCCCTCCCGCGAGAAGAAGGAACGCGGCGGCGAAGCCCACGCTCGTCCAGAAGAGCGCGCGAAGCCGACTCCGCGCCACCAGGATGCCGACGACCACGAGCCCGAACACGACCCAGGGCAGCCAGAACCCGGCGGCGACGGCCACCTGATAGAGCGTGCGGACCAGGACCAGCGCATCAGCGTGAGCGATCGGAATAGACCTGTCGATCGCGGGGATGAGATCGGCGAATCCGACGCCGCGATCCTTCAAAGCGTCCTTGACCCGATCGACGACGACGCCGAGATCGATCGACAGCACACCGTCGTCGGCGAGTTGCAGCGCCGTGTCCGGGCTGTTCTGCATGATGGCGACGGCACGTTCATGAGTGAAACGCAGCGATTGCGCCCAGATGTCCGCGAACTGATCGGAGGCGACGACGTCGTGGACCACTCCGTCGACGAGCGAGCTCAGCCCGCTGGCGGCCGGCGCTTCCAACAGGGAGAGCGCCGACACGGCCCGGGGTGGCAGGTCGAGCCCACGCAGGCCGTCGAAGACGTCGCCCACGACGGCGTCGAAGTCGACCTGTTCCCGGATGGCGTCACCGACCTGGTCGGCGACGAAGTCCTGGACGTCTGGATCCGCAGCGAGAGGGGCGAACGTCGCGACGAAACGATCGGCGTCCACGAGCTGCAGGCGCGCCCAGGTCCCCATCGCGGCGATCGGCGCCATCAGCACGGCCAGAGCCAAGACGACGCCCGCGATGATGCTCCTGCCCACCGGACGTCGCCGCGGCTGCTTGAGCTCCGCGTTCTCCTGCTCGAGGAGCTCGACGCGAGCTCGTAGGTCGTCCAGTTCGCTCATTCGCGCTCTCGTCTCCGCAGTCGTTCCGTCGGCGTCAGATCCGTCAGCCCAGGAGCTTCTGCTTCGCTGCGGCGAACTCGGTCTCGGAGAGCACGCCGGACTCCTTCAGAGATGCGAGCTGCTGCAGCTTGGCGATCAGGTCGTCCGCCGGCGCCGGTGCGGCCGGAGGAGGAGATGAGTACTGCGTTGCCGCGTCCTGAGCTGCGGCATCGATCTGCGCCTGCTGCTGCGCGGCCTCGTACTGCTGCTGCTCGTACTCGCCCTGCGCCCGCTGCTGCTGATGCCGAGACATCGCGCCGCCGATTGCAGTCGCCGTTCCCGCCACCACGGCGGTCCTGGCCGCGAGGCCGATGAGCCCCGGGCGACCGAATCTTCTCAAGGGCATGTCATTCACCTTCCTGGTCGAGGATGTCCATCACCGCGTTCACCACGGGGGCCGGCACGCGCTCCGTGCGCAGGACCTCGCCACCGGCGGCGGCGAAGTTCTGCGCGAGGGTGCGGGCGAAGGTCAGCTCGAGCACGACGAGCGCAGCGGACCGGCCCGGTGCGAGCGACGCTGCCAGCGACTCGACATCCTCCTCGCCGGCGAGGCCGGCCGCGATCGGCTCGAAGTCATCCAGGCCGAGCGATCCGTCCTGATCGTCGAGCTCGACGATCTCGACCTTCCCGGTCTCCGACTTCGCGATCACGACGAAGTCGAGCAGCCGCACCACCCCGCTGTCGACGAGATCCTTCAAGGCGCGGAACGTGGCCGGATCCGGACGCGCTCCCTCGAACCCGACGAGATAGAACTCGGCAGGGCCGAATCGGAAGTCATTCATGGAGAGTCCCTTCTCACGGCGCGCACCGACCGTGATCGGGCTCCATGCTCGCACCGCCGGATCGCAGACACGCAGCACTCTCACCCGTGGAGGATGAGCGGACTCCTCATGCTCCGGACCTCGCTGGCACCATCGCCCTAGGCAACAACTCAACGAAAGAGGTACGACGTGTCCATTTGGGAAAGCTTCTGGGACATCATCTGGTGGTTCTTCTGGGTCTTCGTGTTCGTCTCCTACCTGATGGTGCTCTTCAACATCGTCGCCGACCTGTTCCGAGACCACACGCTGAACGGCTGGTGGAAGGCCGTCTGGATCATCTTCCTCATCTTCGTCCCCTTCCTCACGGCGCTCATCTACCTGATCGCTCGTGGTCGAGGCATGGGCGAGCGCAGTGCGTCGGCGTACCGGGAACAGCAGCACGCGGCCGACTCCTACATCCGCAGCGTCGCCGGGTCGAGTCCGAGCGACGAGATCGACAAGGCATCGAAGCTCCTCGCCGCCGGCACGATCACGCAGGACGAGTTCTCGGCCATCAAGGCCCGCGCCCTGAGCTGACGTCGTGGCTGAGGTGGTCGATGTGACAAGCCTCCGGGCACTCGGCGACGTGGAGTTCGTCGTCGTACGCCTCGAGGAAGACCGCCTCAGCTCCCACGTCCTCGAGGCGCTCCTGCGCCAGGTGGAGAGCGGAGCGATCCGCCTGCTCGACTTCGTGATGATCCGGCGACTCGATCACGACGCCCATCGCCTCGTCGAGGTGGATCGGGATGACTTCACACTCGCCGGTCTGGCACTGGGAATGCCCGGGCTCATCGGAGCGGACGACGTCGGGCACTTCGCGGCCCGGATCCCGATCGGCGCTCTCTCAGCCGTTGTCCTGGTGGAGCTCGCCTGGGTGGAGAGGTTCGCCCGCGACCTGGACTGGCGGACCGACCGGATCCTCACCACGCAGCAGATCCCCGCCGCGGTCGCGAACGCCGTCCTCTTCTCCGCGCTCCGTCATACCTGAGCGCTGAGCTCTCCTGATCAGACCGTCGTCCGAACTGCATCGCGACGCGACGACACACCGAGCTTGCGGTAGATGGCGCGCTGGTGCGTCTTCACCGTGTTGATCGAAACGGCGAGCTCACGAGCGATCTCCTGCAGAGTGCGCGCCGTCTGCAGCTGCTGGAACACGTCGCGCTCGCGTTCGGAGAGCGCATCGACCGGTGAGCCGACGGTGTCGCTCGCGAGCGATCGGCCGATGAAGTCCTCGAACTGCGTCCCGAAATGCACATGCTCGGCCAGGAGTCTGCGCACGGCGGTCTCGCGTGGACCGAACGGAAGACGGATGTTCTCCCCCGAGGCGACAGCGACAGCGGCCTCGCACAGCTCGTGCGCCTCGTCGTGATACCCGGCATGACGCCGCAGCAGCGCGGCAGTGAGCAGCGTCGCCGCCTTCACGTACGATACCTCGCCGAAGGCGCGCAGCGACCTCAGCATCTCCAACGCGACGGAATACTCCCCGGCGCGTCGGAGCACACCGGCAAGGGCGACGTTGACGACGGGCAGATCAGGGCAGTGGATGTACTTCCGGGCGATCCGCATCGCCCGGTCCTGCCGCCCGACGGCGTCTTCGAGCAGGGCGACCGACGACTCGCGGAAGGCCGGCCACGAGATCCCGTGGACCACCTCCAGGGGAATATCCTGGACACCGATCGCCGCACGACGGCAGGCTGCGACGTCCCCCGTCTCCGCCGCCGCGTAGGCGATCATCATGCGCGCCACACTCGTGAAGGAACGGTCCGAGCTTCCGTTGTCGACCACGGTGCCGAACTCGCGGATCGCGGCGTCGAGTTCTCCGGACCAGTATGAGACGTACCCGGCCGCCGCGGCCGCGCTGCCTCCGGCATAGGTGCTCCAGGGCAGCCCGACCCCCTCGGCGCTCTCGAGCGTGCGCAGCGTCTGCTGGGCGTCGACGAGGCGTCCGGCCCAGGTCTGCCCGAAGGCGAGGTGCCCGAGCGCTCGCTTGGCCAGCTCGCGGTCCCCCGAGCTCTCCGCCTCCCGTGCCGCGGCGGAGAAGTACTCGAGAGGAATAGCCGGGTTTCCGCGATGGCGGATCTCCGTCCACCCGAGAAGGTAGTTGAGCGCAGCGCGGTCGCCGAGATTCGTCGAGTCCGCTTCGAGCAGCATCTGCCGCACCTCGGCGCTCGCGTTCGCCACCTCTACCCGCTCATCCGCGATGAACAGGCGTGCGATCTGCAGCACGGCGGGCTCCTCTCCTGTGCCTGCGGCTGCGAGGGTCGCCTCGGCCCGACGGAAGAGCTCCCTGGCCACCCGGTGGTCCCCGAGCACGTCGCTCGCGCATGCGCGGACCAACAGCACCTGAGCGTCGTCGGGGACTCGTCGCAGCATGTCCGTCGCCGTCTGTTCGACTTCGTCGGCGCGGGCACCGACTACGAGCGCCACCCAATGGCGAAGGAGCGTCTCTCGCGCACCGTCGACGTCCGAAGCCTGGAGCGAGTGCGCGATCGATGCCGTCGGGTCGGTCGCGTCGAGCGCGGCTGCCGCTCGGCGGTGACACCCGGCAGCGCGCTCGGCATCCGTGGCCAGGATCTCCGTGCAGCGTCGTGCGAGTGCAGCGTGCCAGCGGTACACGGCGCCGTGCGGACCCTCGAACCGGTCGAGGAAGAGGCCGAGCCGCACGCATGTCTCCAGCATCGCCAGCGCATCCGCGCGGCCGGTGACCGCGGATGCCAGCTCCGGGGTGAGCTCCGCGCAGGTACTCGCGTCGAGAACGAAGTCGGCGACCTCGGCAGGCAAGGCACCCAGCACGTGCTCCCGCACATAGCTGCCGAGAAAGCTCGAGGCGCTCTGCGCGCGGGAGTCGGGCCTGGCCCCGCCGATCATCATCAGCCGGACGGCGATCGGCCAGCCGCGCGTCTCGTCCATGATCGTCTCAGCGGAGAGACCATCCCCTTCGCGGGCGAGCAGCTGCTGCACCTCGTCGCCCGTGAAGCTCAGGGTCTCCGCCCCGACGAAGGACCCCGGATACGTCAATCGATGCCGAGAGAGAGTGACTTCCAGGAGGGTCGTCCCCACCAGCACCACTCTCAGGTTCTCCGGCGCCTGCTCGGCCAGCATCCCGAGGAGACCTGCACGCCAGTCCTCTCCTGCGCGGTGGGCGTCGTCGACGACGAGGTGCACACGCTCACCCGACTCCTCCAGCGCCCGACAGATCTCCTGGTAGGCGCGATACGGATCCTCCAGATCGCGGTCGAGGGCCAGAGCGCGTCCAGAACGCTCCGCCCCGGTGACCAGCGCGTTCACGACACCCTGAGTCAACGTGGCGGGATCTGAGTCGAACGTGCTGAGCGCGAGCCACGCGACCTGCTCCAGATCACAGGCCCAATCTGCGGCAGCCGTCGTCTTGCCGAACCCGCTCGGAGCGCTGATCACGGTCAGCGGATGGCGCGCCACGGCTTCCGCCACCGCAGCACTCACGCGCGCCCGGCGGATCGCGCCCGGCTGAGGCGTGGGCGGCCGGAATCGCACCGTGGGTCCCGGTCTCGTCGAGCGTACGGGGTGCGACATGGCACCAAAGCTAGTGGCGTCTCGAACACCCGTTCAAGGCCATCCCCCGGGTGATCTTTGCCTGCCCGCGCCCGGCGCCGCGTCGCATACGAGGACGTCCGCGCACCGCCGATCGGCCCCGCGACGGCCCACGGCATCACCCCTGGTGGATGAGCAGCGGCTCCGCCACGAGCCCTCGCATCGCATGCTGGTCGAATGATGCGGATGAACCTGCGAGCGACCGGCCGCTGCCCGTGAGTCTGGACGCCCTCTTCCCTGACGGCCTCTCGCCGTGGCAGATCGTGCTCGCAGTCCTGTCGGTCCTGGTCGGTTGGCTGCTCTCCCGTCTCGCGCGCAAAGGCGTTCTCAAGCTGACGAAGCGGGCGCCAGGCATCTCCGATTCCGTGGCCCAGCTCGCCGAACGGTTCGCCCAGTACTCGCTGCTGCTGATCGGGATCGGGGTCGGGCTGGCCTTCCTCGGCGCGAATGTCCAACCACTCCTGGCCATGACCGCGATCGCGGTCGTCGTGCTGGTCCTCGTGCTCCGCGGCGTCGCGGACAACTTCGCGGCAGGGGTGCTGATCCAGTCCCGCCAGTCCGTGAAGATCGGCGAGGAGATCGAGATCGACGGGCCCGACGGCCCGCTGCGCGGGGTCGTGCAGGAGCTCAACGGCCGCTCGGTCATCCTCTCGACGGTCGATGGCAGGACAGTGCACGTGCCGAACGCCGCGCTCCTCACCGGGGTCCTGGTCAACGACTCTCGCCACGGTGCGCGGCGCAGCACCCTCGACATCCGAGTCGAACGAGCTGACGGGATCGATATCGATGACGTCGTGTCGATCATCTCCCACGCCGCGAGCGAGGCCGATGGAGTGCACACTCGCGAGCATCCGGGCGTGATATTCACATCGGTCTCCCCGACCCGGTGGATGCTCGCCCTCCGTATCTGGCATCATCCGCTGCACGGGACGGCCGTGGTGTCCGCGACGATCAGAGACGTGGCAGCGGCACTGGAAGCGGCGGGGCTGCGAGCGGTCGTCACGGGACATCAGGGTGTCCCGCCACTGGTCGCTCCCGAGCCCTTCTGACCCGTCGGCTACGCTTTCCGCGTGACCACCTCGCCTGCGCCGGAGCGCCACCCCGACCGGATGTCCCCCAGTCTGCGGGTACTGCTCCTTCTTGCGGCGAGCGCAGTGACCCTCGCCGGCGTCTATTTCGCGCGCGACCTCCTTGGGCCGGTCGCGCTCGCGATCGTGATCGTGGTGATCTGCGACCCTCTGCGGCGACCGCTCGAGCGACGGGGCTGGCCGCGGTGGGCGAGCACGACCGCCGTGATCGTGGTCGCCTATCTGATCCTGCTGGTCATGGGCGCGTTGCTCTGGCTGGCCGGCACGCAGTTCGCGCGGCTCATCGCCGACCTCGTCTCCGAGGGGGGACTGGCGAAGACGGTCGATGATCTCGTGGGATGGCTGCAGTCCCTCGGCCTGGACGAGGAGGCATCGGACGCCGCGGCAGCCGTCCTCGATCCGACGACGCTCCTGGAGGCCGCGCGCAGCATCGGCGGCACCGTGATCAGCGTCGCGACCGCACTGTTCTTCGTGTGCGCCTACATCATCTTCATGGCGATCGACGCGGCCCGTTATCGGGACGCGCCTTCCGTGTTCGGGGCGTCCAAGGGCGCCGCCATCACCCGGATCTCCCGCCTGAACGCCGGTGTGCGCCGCTACTACATCGTCAACGCCACGTTCGGCGCGATCGTCGCGGTCATCGACGGCCTCGCGCTGTGGTGGATGGGCGTCCCCGCACCCGTGGTCTGGGCGATCCTCGCATTCGTCACGAACTTCATCCCGAACATCGGCTTCGTCCTCGGACTCGTTCCGCCAGCCATTCTGGCTTTCGTCGTCGGAGGGTGGCCTCTGCTCATCGCTGTGGTCGCGGTCTACTGCGTGGTGAACGTGGTGCTCCAGGTGCTCGTGCAGCCGAAGTTCGTCAGCGATGCCGTCGACCTCAGTCTGACGCTCAGCTTCTTCTCCGTGATCTTCTGGACCTTCATCATCGGCCCGCTCGGTGCGATCCTCTCGATCCCGCTCACCCTCCTCGCACGCGCGCTCGTCTTCGAGGGCGATCCCGACGCGCTCTGGGTGCGGTGGCTCTCCGGGGACCGCACGGCCGTGCCAGCGGCACCCGAACCGGAACCCGCGCCGGCGACCCGGCGGGGCAGACGACGCCGCCCGTCGCGGCGCGACTGACCTCTGCGACGCAACACTCACCCCTGGTAAATCACCAGGGGTGAGTTGCGGTCCATCCATGGTCCCGAAGCCCTCCCGGTGGGATCGTGGACGCGGGAGCGCCCGCCCGGGCGCCGGCGGATGGAGGCAACGTGCAACGTCCACTCGCGGGGCTGGCCAGACGCAACTTCGTCACCGAGCTGACGGCCGGCGTCACGCTTCTGGCGATCGCCATCCCGCTCAACATCGGGTACGCGCAGATCGCGGGCCTGCCGCCCACTGCCGGGCTCTATGCGCTCATCGTCCCCACGGTCGTGTACGCCCTCGTCGTCTCCTCCCGACAGCTGGTCGCCTCCCCCGATGCCGCGGCCGCAGCACTCGTCGCCTCCTCGATCGGCGGGCTCGCCACCGCCGGAAGCGCGGACTACGCGACGCTCGCGCTCGCCCAGGCCATCATCTGCGGCATCATGTTCGCGCTGCTCGCGGTCTTCAAGCTCGGCTTCCTCGCGAACTTCCTCTCCAAGCCGATCCTCGTCGGGTTCGTCGGCGGTCTCGCCCTCGACATCATGGCGAGCCAGCTCGCGAAAATGCTCGGCGTCAAGATCGACTCCGAGAAGGACTTCACCGGCAAGGTGGCCGACCTGATCGGCGGACTCCCGACGCTCAACGGATGGGCGGTGCTGATCTCGGGCTGCTCCGTCGCCGTGCTGCTGCTCGGCCGCAGGTTCCTCCGTGCTGTCCCGTGGGCTCTGATCGTGCTGGTGGCGACGACCGTCGTCGTGGTCCTGACCGGGCTCGACCAGCGAGGAGTGGACGTCCTGGGTGAGGTCCCCGCCGGTCCGCCCGTACTCACATGGCCCGTGATCGACTGGTCGCTGTGGCTCATGCTGGTCCCATCGGCGATCGCGCTGACACTGGTCACCACGGCCGAGGGGCTTCTGGTGTCGAGGTCGTACTCCGAGAAGCACGGCTACCCGTTCCACGCGAACCGCGATCTCCTGGCGTTCGGCGCGGCGAACATCGCCGCAGGCGCTCAGGGCAGCTTCGCCGTCGGCTCATCGACCTCCCGCACCGCCGCCATGGATCAGGCGGGTTCTCGTACGCAGTTCCCCGCGCTGATCCTCGCTGCAGGCACACTCCTGCTGCTGCTGTTCGGCACCGCGCTGCTCGCCGACATCCCCTCCCCGGCGATCGGAGCGATCGTCGGCGTCGCGATCATCCCGTTGCTCGGTATCCGCGACTTCGTCGACCTGTGGCGCAAGGACCGGTTCGAGTTCCTGATCGGGGCGACCTGTTTCCTGGTCACGCTGTTCATCGGCTCGATCCCCGGCATCCTCGTCGCATTCGTCCTCGCGCTGGTGAACCTGGCCAAACGCGCGGCCAATCCCGCCATCGATGTCCTCGAATCCACCGGCGACCCGGGTGAGTCGCTCCTGGAGGATGCCCCGGCCGGAACCATGACCGCCCCCGGGGTCGTGGTCGTTCGACTCGCCGCCCCCCTCTTCTTCGCGAACGGGGCGGTGTTCTCGTCCGCGGTGAAAACGGCCGTCCGTGCCGCCGGCGAGAACCAGGTTCGTCACCTGGTGGTCGACATGGAGGCCGTGACCGACGTCGATGTCACGGGCGCAGAATCGTTCGCCTCCCTCAAGGAATGGCTCGCCGACCGCTCCGTCTCCCTGTCCTTCAGCCGAGTGCGCCCCAACACCGTGCACCGGCTGAAGGCCCTCGATCTCCTGGCTTCGGAGCACGTCTACGCGACCAACCGCGAGGCGATCGCGATGCTCGCCGCTCCGGAAGCGGGCCGGGCTCCGCTCGAGAAAGGACCCTGATGGGTACCGTCATCGGAGACACCCTCCCGCTCGCGCTCGGCGTGGCGATCAGTCCGATTCCGATCATCGCCGCCATCCTCATGCTGCTCTCGCCCAAGGCGAGGGTGACCAGCGTCGGCTTCCTTCTCGGCTGGGTACTGGGGATCGTCGTCGCGGTGACAGTCTTCACGCTGGTGTCGTCCCTCCTGCCGGAGGAGGACCCCGACGCGTCGCATCCCATCCGCGGAGTGGTGCAGCTGGTCCTGGGTGCTCTGCTCTTCCTGTTGGCGTTCGGGCAGTGGCGCAAACGCCCCCGACAGGGAGAAGAGGCCGCGCTGCCGAAGTGGATGAAGGCCATCGACACGATCACCTTCCCGTTCGCGTTCGGACTCGGGTTCCTGCTGTCGGCGGTGAATCCCAAGAACCTGATCATGGCTGCCGGCGCCGGCACGGACATCGGCGGCGCAGCACTGTCCACAGGCTCGATCGTCGTGGTGATCACCGTCTACACGCTCATCGCGGCCTCGACCGTGCTGGTCCCGGTCATCGGCTACCTCGTCGCCGCCGATCGGCTCCGAGCGCCCCTGGATGCTCTCCGCGGATGGCTGGCGGCGGAGAACGCGGTCATCATGGCGGTCCTGCTGCTCGTCATCGGAGTCTCGATGATCGGCAAGGGCATCGGCAGCTTCTGAGGCGCAGCTGCCGATCACGGGAGGAGACGACGTGGGCGAGCTGATCCTTGACCTCGTACCCGTGGCGCTGGGGGTCGTGCTCAGCCCGCTCGCCATCATGGCGCTCGTCGCCGTGCTGCTCTCCCGTCACGCGAGGACGAACGGGATCGCCTACCTGCTCGGCTGGTTCCTGGGCCTCGCGGGCATCATGGCGCTCGGTCTCTGGCTCTTTCCGATGCTGGCAGTGCACGAGCGCAACGAGCCACCGCTGTGGGTCCCGGTGCTCCGTGTGTTGATCGGCGCGTTCCTCGTCTCTGCGGCTGTCTGGGTCTACCGGAAGGGTCTCGCTCGTATCGCGCAGATGGCGACCGCCGCCACCCCTCGCGATGTCGTGGACGCCTCTCCGCAGCTGCCGGGCTGGCTGCATTCGGTCGAGTCGTTCCGGCCGGGGCGCACCTTCCTGCTCGGCCTCGGCCTGTTCGTGCTCAACCCCGTGGACGCGTCGTGCGCCATCCTCGCCGCCTTGGACATCACGCAGCCCGGCGTCGCGCCCGGCGCCGCGACCGCGGTCGCTGCGGCGTTCATCGTGCTCGGCACCCTGCCGATCGCCCTGCCGGTGTTCTTCGTCCTCGCCCGTGGCGCGCACGCCCAGCCCGTGCTCGACCGCATGCGCTCCTGGATCGCCGGCAACACGCACGTGCTCAACGCGGCGCTGCTCCTCGTGATCGGCGCCCTCCAACTCGAGAAGGGGATCGCCGCGCTGCTCTGAGACTCACACGGAGACGGGCAGAGTTCACCCGGATGAAGCGCACCCGACTCTGATGCCCCCGCGACTCACACCGCAGTACGTTGAACGCGGCGGGGAGCCGCATCGTTCCACCGAGATGAAGGAGACCCACGATGGCTCGCGAATTCCAAGGCAAGATCGAACTCGACGTGCGCGATTCCGTTCCGGACTGGGACGCTTTCCGGCCGCCGATGCCGCCGAGCGGCGCTCCGAACGTGCTGGTCGTCCTGTACGACGACACGGGCATGGCGGCGTGGTCGCCGTACGGCGGGCGGATCAACATGCCCACGATGGACCGTCTCGCTCAGAACGGCCTCACGTATTCCCAGTGGCACACGACGGCGCTGTGCTCCCCCACCCGGTCGACGTTTCTGACCGGACGCAACCACCACCTCAACGGCTTCGCGACGATCTCCGAGTCGTCGACGGGCTTCCCGGGCTACAACTCGCACATCCCCGAGTCGAACGCGACCATGGCGCACGTGCTCCGTGACGCCGGCTGGTCGACATTCTGGGTGGGGAAGAACCACAACGTGCCGATCGACGAGTGGACCGCCGGCGCGTCGAAGAAGCACTGGCCGCTCGCTCAGGGGTACGACCGCTTCTACGGATTCATCGGCGGAGAGACCAACAACTGGTACCCCTCGCTGGCTGAGGACAACCACTACATCGACCAGCCGTACCTGCCGGAAGACGGGTACCACCTCTCGAAGGACCTCGCCGACCAGGCGCTCACGATGATCCGCGACGTCAAGCAGACCGAGCCGGAGAAGCCCTGGTATCTGTGGTTCTGTCCTGGGGCCAACCATGCTCCGCACCACGCCCCGCAGGAGTACATCGACAAGTACAAGGGGCAGTTCGACGACGGCTACGAGGCCTACCGCGAGTGGGTGCTCGCCCGGATGATCGAGAAGGGGATCCTGCCGGCCGACACCGATCTCACCGCACTGAACCCCATGCCGGAGGGGACGTTCACCCAGAGCGACGAGGTGCGCCCCTGGGACGAGCTGGACGACGAGGAGAAGGCCATGTTCTCGCGGATGGCGGAGGTCTACGCAGGCTTCAGCGAGTACACGGACTCTCAGGTCGGCCGGATCGTCGACTACCTCGAGGAGTCGGGCCAGCTGGACAACACCCTCATCATCTACTGCGCCGACAACGGGGCTTCGGGCGAGGGCAGCCCCAACGGCTCCGTCAACGAGGGCAAGATCTTCGGCGGATACCCCGACGACGAGGCGGAGAACCTCCGCATGGTCGACAAGCTCGGCTCGCCCGACACCTACAATCACTACCCGACCGGCTGGGCCGCAGCGTTCTCCACCCCCTACAAGATGTTCAAGCGGTACACCTATCAGGGCGGCGTGTGCGACCCTCTGGTGATCCACTGGCCCGCCGGGATCAAGGCCCGCGGCGAGGTGCGTCATCAGTACCACCACTCGACCGACATCGTGCCGACGATCCTGGAGGCATGCGGGGTGACATTCCCCGAGACCTACAACGGCGTGCAGCAGACCCCGCTCTCCGGAGTCTCGATGGCCTACTCCTTCGATTCGGCACCTGATGGGCCGACCGAGAAGAAGACGCAGTACTACGAGATGTTCGGCCAGCGCGGCATCTGGCACGAAGGCTGGAAGGCCGTCACCGTGCATGGTCCGGTCAGCGGCAAGGGCGACTTCGAGAACGACGAGTGGGAGCTTTACCACACCGACACCGACCGGGCCGAGGCGAAGAACCTCGCTGCCGACCACCCGGACAAGGTCGAGGAGCTCAAAGCGCTCTGGATGACCGAGGCGAAGGCCAACGACGTGCTGCCGCTGAACGATCTGCAGATACTCGGGAACCCCAAGGACTTCGAGACGTTCGTCGCCATGGAGTACCACCAGCCCGCGCCCCCTTCCGGCCAGTTCATCTACTACCCCGGTACCAGCGAGGTCCCGGAGCGGTCGGCCGCGAACGTGCACGGCGTCTCCTACAAGATCGCGGCGGAGGTCGAGTTCACGCCCGACACCGAGGGCGTCATCTTCGCGCACGGCTCGCGCTTCGGCGGCAACGCCCTCGTCGTCAAGGACGGGCAGGTGCACTACGTGTACAACTTCCTCGGCATCCCTCCGGAGGACCGGGTGTCCGCGCCCGTTCCCGCCTCAGGGAAGCACATCATCGGGGTGGAGTTCACGAAGGAGGGCATGGGCGAGTATCGCGAGGGCGTCGGACCTGTGAAGCTGTACATCGACGACCAGGTCGTCGGCGAGAAGCAGATCCGCACCGTGCTCGGCCACTTCTCCCTGTGCGGTGAGGGCCTGACCATCGGTCGAGACAGCGCCGATCCCGTGTCGTCTCTATACGGGTACGGTTTCGACTTCACCGGCGGTGAGATCGCGAAGGTCGTGTTCGACATCGCCGACGACGCCTACCTCGACCTCGAAGCGCATCTGGCGGCAGCCATGGCGCGCGACTGACACGCTCCACCTCGCGGCGGCTGCGCGCGCTACTCGATTCCGAGGGCGTGCGCAGCCGCCGTCACGCTGTCCCGGTCGGAGACACCCAGCTTGCGGTAGATGTTGCGCACGTGGGTCTTGACCGTGTTCGGGGAGATGAACTCCTGCTCCGCGATCTGCCGGAGCGTCGCGTTGTGGCTCAAAGCCGCGAGAACGATGCGTTCGCGACGGGTGAGCTCTTCCTCGACCAGCACGCCGGCGGCGGCGAGACGCTCGCGGACGCGATCCGCGAAACGGCCGCGTGAGCCGGGAGTCGCGCGTGCGGCGAGAAGGCGCGCGACGACCGGCCCGGCGTCGGCGAATCGTCGGATGTGCTCCTCCGGCTCAGCGAGGGCGAGAGCGAACGACAGCGACACCTGCGCCTGATCGGGACACCCCGCCTGCACCTCGACACAGGCGGCGACCAGCCAGGCGTCGATCATCGAGGCAGGGAGAAGGCATCGAGCCGACCCCTCCAGCGCCGGGGCGAGCGCCACGCGCGCCGACTCGAACTCCTGATCATGCAGCGCGGCGATCGCGTGGAGCACGGCCACCTCGCCGACTTCGCCGATCGCGGCTCCGACCTCCTGGATGAAGCGGTCTCTGAGGGCGAGCTCTCCGAGCTGGTTGAACGCACGCGTCGCGAAGGGACTCATCATCGCGTACCAGTGCACCGGCAACGGCATGTCCTCGCGCGGTGAGAGGTTCTCGAGGAGCGCGAGCGCCGCCGCATGCGCGTCGACGGCGCCCTCGGCGTTCAGCAGTGCGACCATGCCGCGCAGGCCCCGCGCGATCGCCGGTTCCGTTCCGGACTCGATGATGTCGGTCGCCACCCGCAGCGTCTGATCCACGTCGGCGACGAGCATCTGCTCGAACGGCACCCAGTATCGCCACACGCGCGTGACCTGATAGAAGGAATCGTCGGGAGTGCCGAGTGCGGACCAGCGTTGGTCCAGGAGCGCGCCGGAACGCAGCACCTCTCGCATCCGTCCTCGGAAGAGATCGGCTGTGTTCAGGATCGCGGCCGCCTGCAGCTCCGCCGCGGCAGTGCCCGCTGCGTGAGCGTGGTCCCCCGCGAGCCGGGCGAACCGGTCGGCAGCGTCCAACTCCCCCGTGTACAACTCCGCCATGGCAGCCTGCAGGAACACATAGGTGTCGAGTTGCGACTCCCCCGACGCCTCGTCGAGCCCCGGCTCCAGCCGGTCGAGCGTCTCGGAGAGACCACCACGACGCACCGCCGTGTGCAGCTCGAGACCCTTCCACCATTGGCGGACCGGCACGGAATCCTCGAGTTCGGACCCCGACTCGAGCAGCGCTGCAGCGCTGGCGGGCTCGCCCTGTGCGAGCTCGGCGGACGCCGTCAGCATCTGCATGGCAGGCTCCGCGAGCAGAGGACGAGGAAGACGCGCGATCGCTGCGACCACCTCAGCGGCATAACCCATGAGGATCAGCTGCATCCCACTGCGACGGAGGATCCGTGAGGTCGAGCAGTCGTCGCCGCTCCGGGCGGCATGGAACATGGCTCGCTCGTGGTCCTGCTCGGCCGCGAACCACTCCGCGGTCACGCTCTCGAGCTCCTCGACGGCCGCCTCTCCTCTGTCCTTCAGCCGGGCATAGAGGAACTCCCGCAACAGCGGGTGGTAGTGGTACCAGGCCGGCTCCCCTGGCTGCGGTTGATCAGGACGTTGAGTCTCATGAGCTGCTCGATCAGCGGCTCGGCGGGGGCTCCACCGGTCAACCGCGAAGCCAGGCTCGGCGTGAACGATTCCGGGACGGAGGTGAGCACGAGGAACTCGCTGAGAGTCTCATCGAGATCCGCGAAGACCTCTTCCGCGAAGTAGTCCGTCACGGCCGGTGAGTCGCCCCGGAGCGGGAGAACGGTGGAGAACGAGTCGTGCATCGCCGCCAGCTCCAGCAGCCTGAGACCGGTAGCCCATCCCTCCGTGCGCAACAGCACGGAGGTGATCTCGCCTTGCGACAGGCTCATCCCCCTGGCGAGGAAGAACGCGCGGACCTCGGCCGGGGTGAACGCCAGCTCTCGGCTTCCGAGCTCCAGCGCCGTCCCGAGGATGCGCCGACGCGCCAGAGGGAGGCGCCGCGTGCCACGGCCCGACACCACCACGTGGGCACTGCCGGGGACGGCCCCCAGGAAGGCCGACAGCATGTCCGCGAGTTCCGCGGTCTCGATGACGTGGACGTCATCGACGATCACCACGACGCGGCGGTCTGTGGCGCGCAGGGTTCGTGCCAATGCCCGCGCCCTCTCGGTCGACCAGACCCCCGTGAGGCGATCGAGCGCCTCCCGCAGCATCGGTTCATCGATGCTGCGAAGCGCCGACTGCAGGGGCGCGAGGTCTCGGTGCCAACGCTGCAGGGAGAGCCACATCACATGCGATCGCCCGTCCTCCTCGGAGGCGATCGTGTGTGCCCGTTGGGTGAGCAGCCGCGTTTTCCCGGATCCAGCGGGGGCCGACAGCACGGTGAGCGTCCAGGGCTCGTCCAGAGCCGCGGATAGTCGTGAGAGCAGCCGAGCTCTGGGGATGTCCCCAGAACCCAGGGGAAGCGGCGGAATCCGTCCTGAATCGACATCCGGCAGTCTTTCGACCATCAATACCCCCCGGTAAGATGTTAGATACTACTTTCTCCCCTTCTCGAAGTATCCCACCATGGGAGCGCGCACATCAAGCGACTTTCGTCCAAGACCCTCAACGGGTGACAGATCGCCGCTGCTGGATGAAGCCGACCACCGAGGGCAGCACGGCACCGAAGAGCACAGCGAGAGCCACCCCGAGGAGCGTCTCCAGCGCGCGCTCAGCGAATCGCTCCCCCGGGGATTCCGGCGAAGTCGACATGATCAACGTCAGCGCGAGGAACGTCGTGAAGCCGGGGACCACGTACCATCTGCTCTCTTGGATGGCGCAGGTGCATCCGACGACCGCTCCAACCACGAGACCGGTGACGAGACCGCCCGGCGCGAGGACGGCGAGACCCGCTGCCGCGAAGGCTCCGATCAACACAGAGGTTGCGCGGCCGATACTGCGCGCGATCAGCTGCCCTCTGACCGGACGCATGACGAGGAGCACCGCGCCCGTCGCCCACCCCACATGCTCGAGATCGAGGACGAACCCGATCGAAGCCGCCAGCGCCGCGGCCATACCCAGCAGGATCCCGTAGATCCAGAGGGCGCGCCCACGAGGCAGAGGGCTCGCGGCCCGCGCCCGCTCATCGCGCTCGGGCCAGAGCAAGGAGACCAGCCACGCGTACACGGAGCCGCCGGCGATGCAGGCGGCGAATGCTCCTGTCGACGATGACCACGAGAAGCTCAGCCCGATCCCCATCATCGGCAGCACCAGAACGAGGATCAACTGTCCGATGCGACCCCGCGGGGCGTTGAGGCTCGCGACGATCGCAAGTCCGAACACCGCGACGACGGCGACCACGGGCCATTCCGTCAGCAGCGCTCCGAGAAGCAGGCCGATCGCGCTGAGGGTACCGACGACGGGGATCGTGGTGCGCGCTCTCCTGCGTGGCGGGAGGCCGAAGGCGGCGGCGGGTATCACGCCGATCCCGAGCGCGACACCGAGCGTCGGATGGAAGGGAGCGACGAGCATCGCCGGCGCGGCGAACAGCAGGCCGAGGCCGAACCTCGACCACCGCCACGTCAACCCGGCACCGTCACCCATCCGTCTCTCCGTCAGCCCTACTTACGGGCTCCCTGTTCCGCGGCCACGACACCGTCATGCACGGATCCGTGCACGCGACCCTGGGACTCGAGCCCGAGGAACCAGGGCGTCCGCCGTGCGACTGCGGCCGCCCGCGGGGGAAGACCCGCGATGTGCAGCACGACGCCGAGTTGAGCCAGCTCGCCGTCGAGGTTCTCCAGGGCGTCGATGACCGTGATCGTCATCACCTCCTGCTGCGTCAGGCCGAGCACGAGCGCGCGGACCGGTTGCCCCTGGTCGCCGACCTGCGCGAGGATCTCCCTCTCGTTCGCCATGGCGTTCGCCGTGTACAGTCCTCGTTCGAGTCGAAGCCCCAGTGCGTCACCGACCCGCTCGTCGACCGTCACCTTTGGAACGTTGATTTCACGAAGCACCAGGATCAGCGTCACGACCACCCCGACCGCCACGGCCGGGAGGAGGCCGGCAGTGAGTCCGAGGATCGCCACCGCCAGGGCGATCCAGAAGTCCACGGGACTGATCCGCGCCCACCGCACGAGCTCGGGAATGTTGATGAGCCCCGCGACGGCGACGAACACCATCGCAGCCAGCGTCGCCTCCGGCAGCAGGCTGAGCACAGGACCCAGGAAGAGCGCGACGAGGACGGCGAGCACCACGGTGACCAGGGTCGCCACCTGGGAGCGCGCCCCCGCACTCTGGTTCACCGCGCTCTGCGAGAAGCCTCCCGCGGCTGGCATCGTGCCGAAGAACGCGCCGACCGTGTTCGCCGCGCCGGTCGCGAACAGCTCCTGGTCGCTGTCGATCTGAGGTTCGCTCGCCGCCCGCAGACTGCGCGCGACGGCCGCGGACTCCAGGAACGCCATCACGGCGATGGCGAGGGCGCCGGGCACGAGGACGACCGTCTGCGAGAAGTCGGGCACGCCCGGAACGGGGAGCCCGCTCGGCACCGGGGCGATGAGGTCGACGCCGTAGCGATCCAGACCGGCGAGGGCGACCAGGAGGATCCCGGCGACCACCACGACGAGTGTGCCCGGCACACGCTGAGCGAACCGCTTGAGCACGACGATCACGAGGATCGAGCCGGCAGACAGCGCGACCGTCGGCCAGTTCACGCTGTCGAAGGCCTGTGCCACCGCACCGAGCGACCTGAGGAATCCATGACCGGAGAAGTTGTAGCTCTCGCCCAGCAGCTTCGGCAGCTGTCCGACGGCGACCGTCGCGCCGACACCGATCTTCAAGCCGAGAACAGTGGCTCCGCTGATGTTCTCCACGAGCGAGCCGAGGCGACAGAGCCGAGCGAGGAGCAGGACCACACCCACGAGCAGCGTCAGCATCATGAGCGACCCGATCGCGTCGTCGGATCCCGCGGCGACTCCCACGGACACCAGGGTCGTCGCGGTGAGGGTCGCGATCGTCGAGGTCGTCGACACACTCATGGCGCGGCTTCCGCCGAGGAACGCATAGACCAGCATCGGCAGGATGCAGGTGTAGAGACCGACCTGCACGGGGAGGTTGGCGATCGTCGCATACGCCATCCCCTGCGGGATCACGACAGCTCCAGCGGACAGGCCTGCGACGATGTCACGGAGCACCCACTCGCGGCGGTACCCCTCGACCGTGCTGAACAGCCATGGGGGTCTTCTCGTCGCGGTCATCCGCTTCTCCGTCCTCCGGTCGTCAGAAGCGTACTGCCGGGTGGTGCACGGATCGAGCTATCGCACGATCGGCTCACCCTGGTGAACTCCCGGCGACATCGGTGCGCGCCCGTACGGGGTCGCACCGACCATTGCGTTGTGCACAATCGAATCGCGTGACATGCTTTGATCGTGCCCTTGACCGACGAGATGCTGTGCTTCTCCCTGTACTCGGCCGCACGTGCCACGACGCAGGCCTACCGGAAACTGCTCGCCCCGTGGGGGCTGACCTATCCGCAGTACCTCGTGCTCGCCGCGCTCTGGCTCGACGGCGATCAGACCATCGGATCTCTGGGCGAGGTGATGCGCCTGGATTCCGGCACGCTGTCCCCGCTCGTGCGGCGGCTGGAACAGGCCGGCCTCGTGACCAGGACCCGCAGCCGTGACGACGAGCGCGTGGTGACCGTGACGCTCACCGACAAGGGGCAGCAGCTGCGATCCGAGGTGGCGCCCATCCACACCACCATCGCGTCGATCTCCGGGCTGCAGGATGACGAGACCCGCAGGCGGCTCGTCGCCGAACTGCACGACATCACCGAACGTCTCCAGACGACCACGACCGAGCTCGCCGACGCCCACCAGGGCGACCACCACTGATCACACCCCAGAGAGAGAACGGAATCGCCATGCGTGCACTCATCCACCCCACCTTCGGAGCTCCGGAGGAAGTCCTCCGGGTCGAAGACCGCCCGCTGCCGGAACCGGGCGAAGGCCAGGTCCGCCTGCGGGTCGTGCTCTCCCCCATCCACAACCACGACCTGTGGACCGTCCGTGGCACGTACGGCTTCAAACCCGAGCTCCCCGCCGCATCGGGAACCGAGGCTCTCGGCGTCGTCGACGCGCTCGGCGCAGGAGTCGAGCACCTCGAAGTCGGCCAGCGCGTCGCCACCGGCGGCACCTTCGGCGCCTGGGCCGAGTACATCGTGACGAATGCCGCCGGGCTCGTTCCGATCCCCGACGGCCTTCCGGATGAGACGGCGGCACAGCTGGTCTCGATGCCGTTCAGCGCGATCACGCTGCTCGACTTCCTGGATGTGCAGCCCGGCGCCTGGATCGTGCAGAACGCCGCGAACGGAGCCGTCGGACGTATGCTCGCGCAGCTCGGCTCGGCACGGGGAGTGAACGTCGTCGGCCTGGTGCGTCGCACCGCAGGGGTCGACGAGCTCCGCGCACAAGGCATCGACAGGATCGTCGCGACCGATCAGCCCGATTGGAAGGAGCAGGTCGAAGCCCTCACCGGAGGTGCACCGATCGCTGCCGGCGTCGACTCCGTAGGTGGCGCATCCGCCGGGCAGGTGCTCTCGCTGCTCGCGGAAGGCGGCACTCTGGTCGCATTCGGCGCGATGGACTCCCCCACCATGGAGATCGCCTCCTCCGACGTGATCTTCAAGCAGGCCACGGTGAAGGGCTTCTGGGGCAGCAAGGTGATCCCGGGCCTCGATCAGACCACCCGCAGCGCACTGTTCGGCGAACTCTTCCAGCGCCTCACCGACGGCAGCCTGACACTACCGGTGGCCGGCACCTTCGACGCTGCCGACATCAGCGCAGCCGTGCGAGCCAGCGACACACCGGGTCGTGTCGGCAAGGTGCTGCTGCGCTTCTGAGCCCGACTCACCAGGGGCTTTCGAATGTCGGCGGCCCGGAGCAGAGTATCTCCATGGACATCACACTCACGCAGCCGGAGGGGCTCGTCGTGAGCCCCGCGTTCAGCCATGTGGCCGTCGTGCCGCCGGGAGCGACGACGATCTACGTCGGCGGGCAGAACGGTGTCGACGCCTCCGGAGCCATCGTCTCGAGCGATGCCGGCGAGCAGTCGGCACGCGCCGTCGAGAATGCCAGGGTCGCGCTCGAGTCCGTCGGCGCCGGCCTCGACGATGTGATCAGCTGGACCGTGCTGATCCACCAGGACGCGGATCTGCGCGCGGCCTACGGCGCGGTCGCCTCGCGGCTGGCACGGGAAGGCGCCCCGCCCCTCGTCACCGCAGCGCTCGTGGCGGGCCTCGGAGTCCCCGGCGCCCTGATCGAGGTGAGTGCCGTCGCGGCTGTGCTCCGGCCCTGATCCGGCGACGCGCGACCTCGTCGCGCCGGGGGTCAGATTCTCCCCCGCACCGGCGTGCGCTCGACGCCGTCGTCCTCCGGTGCTGTCATCTCCGCACGGACACCGAGCAGCCGCACCTCGCGCTGCGGGTCGAGTGCTTCGGCGAGCGCGGCGGCAGCCGTGACGAACTCCTGACGGTCCGTGGTCGGTGTGGAGAGCTTGCGGCCGAAGGTCTTGGTCTCGAACGGGGCGTATCGCACCTTGAGGTGCACTCGGACGACCGGTCGCCCCTCTGCCGCGCAGTCGTCGAACGCATGGGCGGCGAGATCGCGGACCGCCGCGTCGATCTGCGCCGCGGTCGTGAGGTTCTCCTGATAGGTCGTCTCGCGACTGTGGCTCCGGGCGACCCACGGCTTGTCGTCGACGGTGCTCGGACCGATCCCGGAGCCCAGTCCGTGATACCAGACGCCCATCCGCGGACCGAACTCCGTCACGAGGGTCTGCTCATCGGCATCGGCGAGATCACGCACGGTCGAGATGCCATGGGCCGCCAGACGTTTCTGCACCTTCGGCCCGACACCCCACAGGTCGCGCGTCGGCTTGTCCCCCATCACCTCGAACCAGTTGTCGGCGGTGAGGCGGAAGACGCCGCCGGGCTTGCCGAACTCCGTGGCGATCTTCGCTCGGACCTTATTGTCCCCGATTCCCACGGAGCAGTGCAGCCGTGTCGCCTCGAACACCGCCTCCTGCGCGGACGAGGCCACCGTCTCGGGAGAGTCCGTCTGCACGCCGAGAAAGCACTCGTCCCATCCCACCACCTCGAGCACGACGTCCGGCACCGCACGGAGAGCCGCCATGACCTCGTCGGACGCCAGTGCGTAGGCTTCGCGATCGACCGGGAGGAACACGGCATCGTCCGGCGCCTTCCGCGCGGCGATCTTCAGCGGCATGCCCGAGCCGATGCCGAACGCACGGGCTTCGTAGGACGCAGTCGACACCACCGCCCGCTCGGTGGGATCGCCGCGTCCACCCACGATCACCGGGCGACCGGCCAGCTCCGGTCTGCGCAGCACCTCGACCGCGGCGATGAACTGATCCATGTCCACGTGCAGCACCCAGTCGGCCATGCAACGAGTGTGACCGGTGCCGACGCGGATGTCATCCCTCGGACGTCACCGGATCGCGATACCGATCGCTGTGGCCACGACGGCCAGCAACGGCAGAGTGCCCTGCATCGCTGCAGCACGCACCTTCGTGCGGTCGGAGAGCACGAGCACGAGCGCGGCGGCCAGCATCATCCCGGTTCCGGCGAAGACGAGCGTGAGCCCCGTCGTCTCGGCACCGACGATCACGAAACCGATGCCGAGCAGGGCGGTCAGGGCGAGGAAGAGGTTATAGAAACCCTGGTTGAAGGCCAGCTGCTTCATGGTGACGGCGTCGGCCTCGCTGGCGACGCCGAAGATCTTCCTCGTCTCGGGCTCGGTCCACCGCAACGACTCGAGCGCGAAGATGAACACGTGGAAGGCCGCAGCTGCGGCGGCGAGGACGAGACCGACGATGAGCATGGGCTGATTCTTCCGTTCCCGAGGGCCGGGAGCAAGCCGCGCCGCCTCGGCGTCATCGACGCTCCCGTCACACGAGGAAGATCGGGATGAGTCCAGGGTTGTGCGCGTGCACGAGAACCGCGAACACCACCGCATCGAAGAGCAGGTGCACCGTCACGACGTAGGCGAGCGAATGCGTGCGGAGGAAGATGTATCCCTGCAGGAGGGCGAACGGGATCGTCAACAGAGGACCCCACTCCCGGTAGCCCAGCTCCCACAGGAACGAGACGAACACGATCGCCTGCAGGATGTTCGCGACGAGGTCGGGGAAGTGTCGGCGGAGCAGCGCGAAGACGGTGCAGATGAAGAACAGCTCATCCCAGATGCCCACGGCTCCGACCCCGACGAACAGACGGGCGATGAGGTCGGGAGTGTCCACGACAGGCCAGTTCTGGTACACGCCGCTGGTGATGAAGTAGAAGGGCAGGATCAGCCAGCCCAAGACGAGCACCGCCACGAGCCAGCCCCATTGCAGCCGCCCCCAACGCTTGTGGGTGCGCCATGGGAAGCCGATCGCTCGGTCACGGTAGACGAACCTCGAGACCACGTAGGGCACCGCGACCGCGCCACCCAAGGCGAGCGTGAACCGCAGCATCGCGAGATTGTCGAGCTCCGCTGCGAGCGGGATGACGCTCACGATCAGGAGCCCGATCGCGATCAGGGAGAGATCCCGCGTGAGCGAGGGCTCACGGGGCTCCCCTGGCCGTGCGACACGACCCTCACCGCGACGGTGCTCGACGAGGCCGGCGACCGCGATCCCCGCGGCGAGAAGCGCCCAGCCGAGCCACGGAACCTCCAGCACGAAGAATGCCGGGGCGGCGACGCAGACGAGCAGCGCAGGAAGGAACCCGGCCCGCGACGCCGTGCCGCGCCGCACATCTGTCACGCGCGGGTCCTGCGCCGGTAGACGAGATCGCGGATGTCCCGCCCCTTCGCGATGCCCTTGCGCTCGAACGCGGTCATGACGCGACCGTCGAATCGCTCTGCCCACTCCCCCTCGAACGCGCGCTCGAACAGTGGATCCGCGTCGAGCACATCGCGCATCTGCAAGGCGTAGTCCTCCCAGTCGGTCGCGAGCCTGAGCAGACCGCCGTCACGAAGCGCTCGCGCCGCGGTCTCACCGAACCCAGGCCTCACCAGGCGCCGCTTGGTGTGCTTCTTCTTGTGCCACGGGTCGGGGAAGAAGATCCACACCTCGCGCGCGGCCGCCTCCGGGAGGAAAGACGACAGGACCTCCGGTGCATTCGCCTCGACGACACGCAGGTTGCGGGCGCCCTCCCTGTCGGCGTCGAGCATGGTTCTCGCCAGGCCCGCGCGGAACACCTCGACGGCGAGGAAGTCGTCTTCGGGGCGCGACGATGCCGCGGCGACGATCGCGTGTCCCTGGCCCGAGCCGATCTCCACGTAGAGGTCAGCGGCGCGCCCGTACTCGGCCGCGGGGTCCAGGCGCGCCTCGGGATGCACGGAGGTCCACGCGACGTCTCGGGGAACGTCGAGCAGATAGTGCGGGCCGAGCTCGGCGAAGGCGCGCTCCTGCGCGTCGGACATCCGGCCGCTGCGGCGCACGAACGACACCGGCTCGTCTCGGAAGGTACGGGGTTCGGGCATGATTCCAGGGTAGCCGTCGGCATCCATCGCTCCGGCGCCCGTCGCCGCCGGGCTCAGGCCGGCGGGGCGGTGACGAAGTCGATGAGCTCCTCGACCCGGCCCAGCAGCGCCGGTTCCAGGTCCCGGTAGGTCGTGACCTTCGAGAGGATGTGCTGCCACGCGCGCGCGATGTCGGCCCGCGTCTCATGGGGCCAGCCGAAGGCGCGGCAGATGCCGACCTTCCACTCGATGCCGCGCGGGATCTCCGGCCACTTCGCGATCCCGAGTGCTCGTGGCGTCACGCACTGCCAGACGTCGACGAACGGATGGCCGACGATGCGCAGATGGCGCCCGTGCGGACCGCGAGCGACCGCGTCGGCGATGCGTGATTCCTTCGACCCAGGGACGAGGTGGTCCACAAGCACGCCGTAACGTCTCTTCGCACTGGGTGGCTCGGCGGCCAGCAGGTCATCGAGGAGGTCGACGCCCTGAAGGAACTCGACGACCACGCCCTCGACTCTCAGGTCGGCGCCCCACACCTTCTCGACGAGTTCGGCGTCGTGCCTGCCCTCGACGAGGATCCGGCTGGGCAGGGCGACGCGGGCGCGCTGATCGGCCACCACGAAAGATCCGGATGCCGTGCGCCTGCGTCCCTGGTCGGCAGCGGCGGGGACGGTCAGTCGCACCGGAGCGCCGTCGATCAGGAACCCGCCGCCGAGGGGGAACAGACGCCGACGTCCGACGCGATCCTCCAGCTCGACGTTGCCGCCCTGAACGCGCGTGACAGCCCCGCAGAAGCCGTCGTCGGCGACCTCCACCACGAGATCCACCTCCGCCGCGACCTGAGGCACCTTCTTCGCGCCGCGCTCGCGCCAGCCCGCCGCGAGCACATCGGAACCGTACATGTCGTCCATGCCTTCCAGCGTATGTGCCTCCGCTGAGGGCGAACGGCGAACCGGTGCCGAGTGCTGTCGCGTGTCGGACCCAGTGCATAGACTCGTGGCATGGGGCTCGGCTGCCGGTCGGAGGGAACACGATGACGAAACGGTGGCTGACGATGGCCGCACTCACCCTCGCCGTGATCACCGGTGCTCTCAGCACGTCTGCGGCATCTGCCACCGATCCGCTCACGCTCGATGCCGGCTACGTCACCGACCAGGCAGGCGTGCTGAGCGCCGACGAGGAAGCCACCGTCGAAGCCCGGCTCCAAGAGCTGACCGACAACTCGAGCGCCGACCTGTTCGTGGTCCTCGTCGACGATTTCACCAACCCCTCCGACAATGTGCAGTGGGCCGACACCGTCGCGCAGAACAACAACCTCGGTACCGAGCAGTACCTCCTCGCGATCGCGGTCGACGGGCGCAGCTACTACATCTCGGCTGCCCCCGACGGTCCGGTGAGCTTCGGCCAGCTCGACAGCATCGAGGACAAGATGGTCCCCTTCGCCGCGGACGGCGACTGGGTCGGGGCCATCACCCTCGCCGCCGACGAGATCCAGGGCGACGGGGGTGCGGGTGCGCTCCGCATCGGGCTGGTCGTCGTCGCCATCATCGTGATCGCGATGCTCGTATGGCTCGTCGTCGCGCTGGTGCGCCGAGCCCGCCGCAAGGCCGAGATCCGCGAACGCGGTGCCATGCCGGAGACGCCTGATCCCGCCGACCCGTTCTCCACCCTCACCGATCAGCAGGTCGAGACGCAGGCAGGACTCGCTCTCGTGCAGGCGGACGACGCCATCACGTCGAGCCGGGAGGAGCTCGGCTTCGCGGTCGCACAGTTCGGCGATGCGGCCACCGAGGAGTTCACGCGCGTCGTCGACGCGGCGAAGGCGAAGATCACCGAGGCCTTCGACCTGAGGCAGAAGCTCGACGACGAGATCGAGGATTCGATCCACGACCGCCGTGCGTGGCACATACGCATCATCCGGATCGCGGACGAGATCGACGACATCCTCGACGACAACACTGCCGCGTTCGACGAGCTCCGAAAGCTCGAGCAGAACGCTCCGCAGGAGCTCGAACGCGTCCGCGGCGAGCGTGCCGCGCTCGATGCTGCCCTCGCCTCTGCGGCGCCGGCCCTCGACGCACTCTCCTCCACGTACGCCCCCGCGGCCCTCGCCACCGTCGCCGACAACCCCGTGCAGGCACGCGAACGGGCCGACCTCGCGGATCGGTCCATCGACGCAGCGGCGCGGGCCATCGCGGCCGGGCGTTCGGGTGAGGCGGCGTTCGCGATCCGCACGGCAGAGCAGTCCGTCGCGCAGGCCGCGCAGCTCGCGCAGGCGGTGACCACGCTGGGAGCGGAGCTGTCGACGATCGAGGCCCGGTCTCGAGCTCTCATCGCCGAGCTGCAGGGCGACCTGGCGGCCGCGCAGCAGCTGCCGGACCCCGCCGGCACGATCGCCGCGGCTGCCTCCGCCACCGCCCAGCAGCTCGGGGCGGCACAGGCAGACCTGAGCGGCACCGCCCGCGATCCGCAGCGCGTGCTCGAGGCTCTCACCGCCGCGAACACGCAGATCGATGCCGCGATCGCCCAGGGCAGGGAAGGCATCGAACGTGCCCGCAGAGTGCAACAGCTGCTGGAGCAGACCCTCACACAGGCGAGCTCCGAGATCCGCGCGGCTCGGGACTTCATCGAGACCCGTCGGGGAACGGTGGGCTCCACCGCGCGCACACGCCTCGCGAACGCGGAGGCGAGTCTCTCGCAGGCGCTGAACCTGCGGGCCACCGACCCCGACGCCGCGCTGGCGGAGGCGAATCGTGCGCTCGCTCTGGCAGGGCAGGCCACATCGGCCGCGCAGTCGGATGTGCAGGCGTACAACCCTTCCGGCTACGACCAGGGCGGCTTCGGCGGCCCGTTCGGCGGATCCGGATCCTCGTCGGGCGGGTCAGGACTCGGCGGCGACATCCTCGGAGGCATCATCGGAGGACTGCTCGCGGGTGGAGGCGGCGGTTCCTCCCGGCGAGGCGGCAGCAGCGGATGGCGCTCCTCCGGTGGAGGCTTCCGCAGCTCCGGGTTCGGAGGCGGCTCGCGCAGCAGCGGCCGCAGCGGTCGATCGGGAGGTAGACGCTTCTGATCCCCCACACAGACATGTACGACAAGCTCTCGAAGACGCCCTCTGAAAGGAATCACGCATGACCAAGCAGTCCATCTTCGGACGTATCTCGACCCTCGTCCGCGCGAACATCAACTCCCTCCTGGACTCTGCGGAAGACCCGCAGAAGATGATCGACCAGCTCGTCCGCGACTACACGAACAGCATCGCCGACGCCGAGTCCGCGATCGCGGAGACCATCGGCAACCTGCGCCTGCTCGAGCGCGATCACGAGGAAGACGTCCAGGCCTCGACCGAGTGGGGCAACAAGGCACTCGCCGCGAGCCGCAAGGCCGACGAGATGCGCGCGAGCGGCAACACGGCCGACGCGGACAAGTTCGACAACCTCGCCAAGATCGCTCTGCAGCGTCAGATCAGCGCCGAGCGCGAGGCCACCGGTGCAGAGCCGCAGATCGCCGCGCAGACCGAGATCGTCGACAAGCTCAAGAGCGGCTTGAACGGCATGAAGGACAAGCTGGTCGAGCTCAAGAACAAGCGCAGCGAACTCCTCGCCCGCGCGAAGGTCGCCGAGGCGCAGACCCGGGTTCAGGACGCGGTGGGCTCGATCAACGTGCTCGACCCCACCAGCGAGCTGGGCCGGTTCGAGGACAAGGTCCGCCGCCAGGAGGCCATCGCTCAGGGCAAGATCGAGCTCGCGGCGTCGAGCCTCGATGCGCAGTTCGAGAGCCTGGAAGATCTCGGCGAGCTGACCGAGGTCGAAGCGCGTCTGGCCGAGCTCAAGGCCGGTGGCAGCGCTCCCCGCCAGGCCATCGAAGGCAACTGAACCACCCGGCGGATGCCCCGGTCTCGTACCGGGGCATCCGCCCTCTCTTCTTCGGAGGCACGCATGGTGCGATTCCTGGTCATCCCGCAGTGGCAGGGCTCTCCCGCAGCACGCGCGATGCTCCTCACGGACGGCGCTGCGGCGATCGCCGGTGATCTCCCCCGGGCTGCGACGACCGTCCTCGACGTGCCCGTAGAGGCCGGCGAGTCCCTGGGAACGGGTGTTCGCCGTCTGAGCGCTCTGCTGCGCACTCGCGAGCTCGTGCACGGGCACATCGACTCCGACACCGTGGTGATCGGAGGCGACTGCAGCGTCACCGTCGCGGCTCTCGATGCACTGCCGGGCGGAACCGACGATCTTGCCGTGGTGTGGTGCGACGCGCATGCCGACATGCACACGCCAGACACCTCCCCCTCCGGCGCGTTCTCGGGCATGGCGCTGCGGGCGGTGCTCGGCGAAGGCGAGGAGCAGCTCGTTCTCTCGCCCTCGATTCCCGCCGACCGGGTCGTCACCGTCGGCATCCGCAACCTCGACGAGGCGGAGGTCGACCAGATCGCTCCACTGACGAACCTCTCGGTCGACGACCTCGCACGCCCCGACGCACTGCTCGACGCGGTGCGCGCGACCGGGGCGTCACGGGTCTGGGTGCACATCGACGTCGACGTGCTCGATCCGTCCGAGTTCGCCGGCGTATCGTCGTCGGTGCCGTTCGGCCTGTCCCCCGCCGCGCTGAGCGCCGCCATCCGCGCACTGCGCACCGAGGTGCCGCTCGCGGGCGCGACCATCGCAGGTTTCGCGCCGAGGTCACCGGCCGATGCCGTCGACGACCTCGGGGCGCTGCTGCGGCTGGTGGGAGCAGTGGCATGACGACCGCGCCGGACTGGAGATCGGCGGCAGAGGCGGCGCTCGCCCGGGGGCGACGCTTCGACCGCCGCATCCCTTCCTTCCTGCTGCGCTCCCCGATCAGCTACCTGGGCTACCTGTGGGGCACGTCCGTCGGCTGGCTGTGGGGATCGCTGTGGAGCACGGGACCCGTCGAACGGCGGGCGGGGCTGTGGATCTTCCGCGGAATGCCGGGGTGGACGTTCAATCGCGGCGGGGTGTGCGTCGGCGGCTGCTTCCTGACCGGAGACGTGCGACCGAGCGATGCCGTGCTCCGTCACGAGGCCGTGCACAAGCAGCAGTGGCTCCGGTACGGGTTCCTGATGCCGATCCTGTACTTCCTCGCGGGGCGTGACCCCCTGCGCAACCGCTTCGAGATCGAGGCAGGGCTCGAAGACGGCAACTACGTTCGCCGGACACGCTGACCACACGACGTCCTCTGGGCACAGGTCGGATCAGGGCTGTCCGCAACGGGAACTCGGGTCAGCGGTCGGCGGGCAGCAGACCGAAGCGCTCGGGCGTGCGGATCAGCGCCGGCGAGATCTCCAGCGAACCGGTCAGATGCTCCACGATGTCGGCCGTGCCGAGGAAGCCACCGAGCAGAGTGACGTGCGTCTCGATCTCGTCGTCGCACATCATCTCGTCCGCCCAGGCGCAGGTCGCGCGGGCCAGCGCCTGACCCGGCGCGCAGGCGCGGCTGCTTCCGGGAGCGCCGGAGCGCTGCTCACGAGCGAGCCAGGTGACCGTCATGCGACCCGGAGCCTCGATGACGCCGATGTCGGCGACCGCCGGCACCTCGATGAAGATGCGCCCGGATGAGCACAACGGCAGCGTCGCCAGGAACACTTCGAGTTCTGTGAGCGAGTTCTCGTCGGCCGTCACCAGGTGATGGGAGCGCTGACGTGCGGCGCGCCGTTCAGCGCGCGTGCCGCGGGTCTCGATCGAGGTGTTCATCGTGTCTTCATCGTACACCAAGTGAAGGCTTGCCTAACCTTGCATGAGCTGGGCGGCGATCAGGCGTGATGGGGCTCGACGAGGGCGACGGCCAGCGCCGCCAGCTCGGCATCGGTCATCCCCTGCGCGCGCAGATACCCGGCAGCTGAGCCCCACCGTTCATCGACCCGGGCGAGCAGACGGCGCATCACGGGCGCGGGTGACTGCGTGGCCAGGGCCAGCGCGTGCACGGCGTCGGGGTGCTGCGTGCGCAGATACTCGGCCATCCAGCGGGTGCGCTGAGCCGGCAGCTGGGACTCGGTGAGCGCGTAGTCGGCGATGACCGCCTCCCTGTCGGCGCCCACGGCGGAGAGCGCGAGGGCGACGGTCACGCCCGTCCGGTCCTTGCCGACGGTGCAGTGCACGAGCGTGCGCTCGCTCACGGCGATGATGCGGATGGCTGCGACGAGCCGTTCCCCGCTCTCTTCGAGGAGGTGGAGATAGAGGTCGTCGAGACTGGTGTCGGCCTCGAAGAAGGATCGAACCGATCCGAGGAACAACGGAAGGTGCGTGGTGTCCGGCCCGACGATCTCCGACGGCTCGGCGGCGACCTCCTCGCCGTCTCGCAGGTCGACGATGTGCGCGACACGCGCACGAAGCGCGGCAGCACCCGCCGTGGTCGCCCCGGAGAGCTGGCCGGAGCGCAGGAGCACACCGGAGCGGATCCGACCTCCCTCTGCCGGCATTCCCCCCACATCGCGGACGTTGGAGACGCCTTCGACGTCGAGGATCGTCATCCCGCCGCCTGCTGTGTTCGCGGAGGCACCGGGTAGCGGCCCGCGATCACGATCCTGTTGAAGGCGTTGATCGAGACGCAGGCCCAGCTGAGCGCCGCGTACTCCTTCTCGGTGAAGACGCTTCCGACCTGGTCGTACACCTCGTCGGAGATCCCGTCCTCCGAGATGAACGTGAAGGCTTCGGCGAGTTCGAGGGCGGCGCGCTCCCGCTCACTGAACACGCCGCTCTCGCGCCAGGTGGGGATCTGCGTCAGGGTGTCGGCGTCGACACCCGCCGCCACCGCCCTGTCGACGTGGATCCGCGCACAAAAGGCACAGCCGTTGAGCTGCGAGCAGTGGATCATGACGAGCTCTTTGAGACGTTCGTCGATGCCGTTGTCCGCGCAGATCTGGCCCACGGTCTTCGAGAACGCATCAAGCGCCTGGTACGCGGCCGGCTCGGTCTTGGACAGGTGCACACGCGTCTCGCTCATGACTCCATGATATTCGGCGGACGACGCGGAAGCTCTCATGCCGGCGAACCCGACCCGGGACCATACTGCACACCAGGAAGCGTAACTCTTGGACACATTGCGCTATCGAATGTCATATCTAATTGTCACACTGCTCCCGCATTTCCTGCGACTCTCCCCGAGGGCGCAGAATGTGGAGGTGGCGATCGACAACAGCGAGTTCAGCTATCTTCCCGCACAGGCCGAAGCGCTCGGTGTCCCGGTTCCTCCGGTCACGCGCCTCTCCCTCCCCCTCTCCGATGGACGCACCCTGAGCGCCCTGCGTTTCGGCAGCGAGGCACCGCGCGTGACATTGCTCCACGGTGCCGGCTTGAACGCCCACACCTGGGACACGACCTCGCTCGCACTGCAGCAGCCCCTGCTCGCGATCGATCTCGCCGGACACGGCGACTCGTCGTGGCGAGACGACGTCGACTACACGCCGCGCACCCTCGCTCGCGATGTGGCCGCTGCGCTCGACGCGTGGGCCGCAGAACCGCAGATCGTCGTCGGGCAGTCGCTCGGCGGGCTCACGGGAGCCGCTCTGGCGGCAGCGCGACCGGATCTGGTGTCCGAGCTCATCGTCGTCGACATCACACCGGGCATCGACGTGACCGCAGGCCCTGCGGCACTGCGCGAGTTCTACGCCGGCCCGACCGACTTCGCGTCACGCGACGAGCTCGTCGACAAGGCGATCTCACTCGGGTTCGGCGGGTCGCGGCCCGAGACCGAACGCGGTGTCTTCCTGAACACGCGGGTGCGCGCGGACGGGCGGGTGGAGTGGAAGCATCACTTCGCTCACCTCGCCGCCCAGGCCCTTGCCGCCCACGACCCCGACTCCCCGACCGCACCGTCCGTGCTGCACGAGACGGGTTGGGATGACCTGGCCGCGGTCACCGTACCGCTCACCCTGGTCCGCGCCGCACGAGGCTTCGTGAGCGAAGCCGACGCCGTCGAGCTCCAACGGCGCGTCCCTGCGGCTGAGGTGGTCGTCCTCGACGCCACTCACAACGTGCAGGAGACGGCTCCCGTCGCCCTCGCCGCGCTGATCGACGCCGCCGTACCCTCCCACGGAATATGACGTTCCGTTCCACACTCGACCCCGACACCGCCGCACATCCCTAGGCTCGATTCCACGGCACACAGCAGTTGCCGCACCGAGAGGAAACACTCATGTTCCGACGCACCCGACGTCTCGCGCTGATATCCGCCCTCGCGGCCACCGCCGTCATCCTCAGCGCCTGCTCCGGCACCACCGAGCCGGAGACCAGCAGCGCGCCCGGCGCCCCCGACCCGAGCGCCACTCTCCACGTCGGCCTCGTCCTCGAGCCCACCAACCTCGACATCCGCCACACCAGCGGGGCGGCACTCGAGCAGATCCTGATCGACAACATCTACGAGGGACTCGTCACGCGCACGCAGGACAACGAGATCGAGGGCCGTCTCGCCTCCGACTACAAGGTATCCTCCGACGGTCTCACCTACACGTTCACCCTCAACGACGGCGTGGTCTTCCACGACGGCACGCCCCTGACGTCGGCGGACGTCGTCTCGTCGTACGAGACCGTGCGCACCGACGCCACCGTCCAGGGCAACGCGGACTTCGCCTCCGTCACGGCCATCACGGCACCGGATCCGACCACGGTCGAGATCACCCTGTCGGCTCCGAACCAGAACTTCCTCTTCGCGCTCACCGGCCCGGCCGGTCTCGTCTTCAAGACCGGCGACACCACCGACCTGAAGACCGCCGAGAACGGCACCGGCCCGTTCACGCTGACGCGCTGGAACAAGGGAAGCACGATCACCTTCGCCCGCAACGACGCCTACTGGGGCGACGCTGCCGGGGTGGCCCAGGTCGAGTTCCAGTACATCCCCGACTTCACGGCCGGCGTCAACGCGGCACTCGCGGGCGACGTCGACGTGCTGACAGCCGTCGACCCGAACCTCGCGCCTCAGCTCGAGGACTCCGGGGACTTCACTCTCACCGCGGGGCGCACGACCGACAAGGCCACACTCGCCTTCAACAACAAGAAGGCCCCGCTCGACGACGTGCGCGTGCGTGAGGCCCTTCGCCTCGCCATCGACCATGACGCACTCATCGACGCGGTCGGTGCCGGGACGGCGCTGTACGGGCCCATCCCCGAGCTCGACCCGGGCTACGAGGACCTGTCGGACGTCATCTCCTACGACCCGGAGAAGGCGAAGAAGCTCCTCGCGGAGGCGGGCCAGGAGGACCTCGAGCTGACTCTCACGATCCCCTCCTTCTACGGCACGACCGTGCCCAAGGTGCTGATCTCGGACTTCAAGAAGGTCGGCGTGACGCTCGAGGTGAACTCGGTCGAGTTCCCGACGTGGCTGGAAGACGTGTACACGAACCACGACTACGACCTCAGCTTCGTGCTGCACGTCGAGCCGCGCGACTTCGGCAACTTCGCCAACCCCGACTACTACTTCGGCTACGACAACGCCGAGGTGCAGGATCTGTACACGAAGGCTCTGGCCGAGGTCGACCCCGACAAATCCGCCGATCTGCTCGCACAGGCCGCGCGCATCGTCTCGGAGGACCACGCCGCCGACTGGCTCTACAACGGAGAGACCATCACCGCGGTGAGCCCCATCGTGTCCGGCTTCCCCGAAGACTCGATCAACTCCCGCATCAACCTCACGGGCGTCACCGTCTCCGCTGAGAAGTAGCGAGCGGTCGCACGCGTCGTGATCCGCTATGCCCTCGTCCGAGGAGCCCTGCTCATCGCAGGGCTCCTCGTGTCGAGTGTGCTCATCTTCCTCACGCTGCGTGTCTTCCCCGGTGACGTCGCACAGCTGATCGCCGGCACGCAGGCCTCCCCCACCGAGGTCGATGCACTCCGCGAATCCCTTGGCCTGAATCGCCCGCTCCTCGCCCAGTACACGGACTGGATCGGCGGCATCTTCCGCGGCGATCTCGGCACGTCCCTGCTGTCCGGCGCCTCGGTCGGCGAGGAGATCCTCCTCAAGGCCCAGGTCACCGTCCCGCTCGGCGCCATGTCGCTCCTGATCGCCGTCGTCATCGCCGTGCCGTTCGGCATCCTCGCCGCCCTGCTCCGCAACCGACGAGGGGGGACCGCGCTCAGCGTCGGCGCACAGGCCCTCGCCGCCGTCCCCGTCGTGTGGGCAGGCATGATGCTGATCGTGGTGTTCTCGGTATGGCTGGGCTGGCTTCCTCCTCAAGGCTTCCCGCGCACCGGCTGGTCCACCCCGGGGAAGGCGATCGAGTCCCTGCTGCTCCCGGCCCTGACGATCGGGATCGTCGAGGGCGCGATGCTCATGCGGTTCGTGCGCAGCGCGACCCTGCAAGCTGCCGGCCAGGACTTCGTGCGCACCGCCGCCGCCAAGGGCCTCACCCGCACCCGAGCGCTCATCCAGCACGGCATCCCCGCCGTGGGCCTCTCCATCATCACCGTGCTCGGGCTCCAGGTCGCCGGCATCATCGTCGGGTCGGTCGTGATCGAGCAGCTGTTCACCCTGCCGGGGATCGGTCGCATGCTCGTGGCCGATGTCGGCACGCGCGACCTGATCAAGGTGCAGAGCGAGCTGCTCGTGCTGACCGGTTTCGTATTGGTCGTCGGCTTCCTGGTGGATCTCCTGCACCGTGCGATCGATCCTCGACAGCGGGAGTCCGCATGAATCCGCGCTGGCTCGCCCGTCTGTGGGACACCTCCACAGGACGCTTCGGCATCGTCGTCGTCCTGGTGATCGTCGTGACCGCGCTGATCTCGCTCTTCTGGACGCCTTTCGATCCGCAGGCCTCGGACATCGGCGATCGGTGGCTTCCGCCGAGCTGGCCTCACCTCCTCGGCACCGACGACACCGGGCGCGACATCCTGAGCCTGCTGATGGCGGGCGCACGCACGACGGTGTTCGTGAGCGTCGGGGCCGGCATCGTCGCCACCGTGGTGGGGATCGCCCTGGCCGCGCTCGGGGCACTCACCGCGCGGTGGATGCGGGAGACCGTCGCCGTGCTCGTCGACATCCTGATCGCGTTCCCCGTGCTGCTGATCGCCATGATGATCTCCTCGGTCTGGGGAGGGTCGCTGTGGGTCGTGATCTGGGCGGTCGGCATCGGCTTCGGCGTCAACATCGCGAGGGTCACCCGACCGGAGCTGCGCCGCGTGCAGCAGAGCGACTTCGTCCTCGCAGCCAGAGCTGCCGGACTTACTCCGCCGCAGAGCCTGGTGCGCCATCTGCTGCCGAACGTGGCCCCCGTCTTCATCGTGCAGTTGTCGTGGTCGATGGCCGTCGCCGTGCTCGCGGAGGCCGGCCTGTCGTATCTGGGTTTCGGCGCCTCGGTCGTCGACCCCAGCTGGGGTCTGCTGCTCGCCGACCTGCAGCGCTACATCGGAGTGCATCCGCTGTCGGTCATCTGGCCGGGACTCACCATCACGATCACGGTGCTCGCGCTCAACCTGCTGGGCGACGGTCTGCGCGAGGCGACGGATCCGACCCTGCGACACCGAGCCGCAGAGATCCACACCCCGGCGGTGGTCGCATGAGCCTTTCCGTGCAGGACCTGGTGATCGAGGTCGACGGACGGCCGGTGGTCGACGGCGTCTCCTTCGATGTCCCGGATGGCGCCCGACTCGGACTGATCGGCGAATCCGGCTCGGGGAAGTCTCTCACCGCCCTCGCCGTGCTGGGGCTGCTCCCCGACGGTGCGACCGCGAGGGGCAGCATCCGGTGGAACGGGACCGAACTGATCGGGATGCCCGACCGCGAGCTCGCCCGCCTTCGAGGGGACGAGATCGGCATCGTGTTCCAAGAGCCCCGCACCGCGCTCAACCCGATCAGGACCGTCGGCCGCCAGATCGCGGAGTCGGTCCGCATCCACGAGGGCCTCGGACGCCGCGAGGCGAGGGAACGGGCGATCGCGGAGGCAGCGCGGGTGCGCCTGCCCGACCCGGAGTCGATCGTCGACCGGTACCCGCACCAGCTCTCCGGCGGTCAGCGCCAGCGCGTCGCCATCGCGATGGCGCTCGCCTGCCGTCCGCGTCTGCTCATCGCGGATGAGCCGACCACCGCGTTGGACGTCACGATTCAGGCGGAGATCCTCTCCCTGCTGCTGGCGCTGGTCACGGACGAGGGCATGTCACTGGTCTTCATCACGCATGACCTCGCCGTGCTCGCTCAGGTCGCGACCGACGGCGTCGTGCTCGAACACGGCAAGGTGGTCGAAGCCGCGCCCGTCTCCACCCTGCTGTCGAAGCCCTCTTCTCCGATCACCCAGGGACTGCTGCGTGATGCGACGGCCACGCTGTGGCGTCCGGACGGGGGCACCGCATGAGCTTGATCGAAGCACGAGGCCTCGCCAGGGACTTCTTCGCCCCGAAGCGCACCGCTTTCGAACGTGCCCGCACCGTCACCGCGCTGGCACCCACCGATCTCGACATCGTCGAAGGGTCATCGGTCGGCATCATCGGCGAGTCGGGATCGGGCAAGTCGACCCTGGTGCGGCTGCTGCTGGGGCTCGACCGTCCGACATCAGGTTCCGTCGCGGTGGGCGGCCGTCTCGTGGATGCCTCCGCCTCCGCGAGATCCCTGCACTGGTTGCGGCGGGAGACGGGGCTGGTGTTCCAGGATCCGTACGCGTCGCTCGATCCCCGCATGACGGCGGGACAGATCGTCCGCGAACCGCTGTGGGCCCTCGGCGTCGAAGGTGACCATCGCGCGCGCGTCCGCGAGGTGCTGGCTCAGGTGGGACTCCAACCGGACATGGCCGACCGCTACCCCCACGAGTTCTCCGGCGGGCAGCGCCAGCGGATCGCGCTCGCGAGGGCGATCGTCCACGGCCCCCGGATCCTGGTCGGCGACGAACCGCTGTCCGCGCTGGATGTGACGGTGCGCGCACAGATCCTCGACCTGCTGATCGAGCTGCGACGCACGAGCGACCTCACACTCGTCCTCGTGTCCCACGACATCGGCGTGGTGCAGAACCTCTGCGACACGGTCGTCGTGATGAAGGACGGACACATCGTCGAACGCGGCTCGACGAGCGATGTGCTCCTGCACCCGACGCAGGACTATACGCGAAGGCTGCTCGCGGCGATCCCCGTCATCCCGACCACGCCCGAAGGTTGAACGGCCAGGGTGGCTAGGGCCACTCCCTTCAGCGTCGTGCGCCGAACAGCTTTCCTCGGCGCCGTCCCGTCGGAGTGAGCACCCGGCGCATGTAGACGGTGCCGAGGTCCCTGCCGAACTTGTAGCCGACGCGACCCATCCGTCCTGCTTCGACGAATCCGAGCTTCTCGTGCAGCCGGATCGAGGCCTCAGCCCCGTGATCGCTGATGACTGCGACCATCTCACGCAGTCCGATCTGCTCGCACGCGTCGATGAGCGCCTGCAGCAGGGCCGCGCCGAGTCCCTTGCCCCCGGCGCCTGGACCCAGGTAGATCGAGTCCTCGACCGTGTACTTGTACGCGTTCTTCCCCGCCCACGGCTGCGCGAGCGCATAGCCCATGACCTCGCCCCCCGGGGATACCGCCACGAGGAATGGAAGCTGCAGCCTGGTCAGCAGCGCGTACTTCTCGCGCCAGTAGGGGATGCTGCTAGGCCGCTCGTCGAGAGTCACGGCCGAGTTGCTCACGAAGTGGTTGTAGATCTCACGCACGTGCGGCAGATCCGCCGGGCGGACCGGGCGGATCGCATAGGAGAAGACCTCGGGTGCCGGCGCTGGTCGGAGATGGCGCGGGAGAACGCGGCGACGGTCCCCCGGCTCGAACTGCATGCGCTCAGCTTAGGGAGGGAGAGCCTTCCCCAGCCACCCGCCAGTCCACCGCCGTGGAACCTTGCTCCTCGAGGAGGGCGTTGGCGCGGGAGAACGGTCGCGACCCGAAGAAGCCACGACTGGCGGAGAGCGGCGAGGGGTGTGCGGAGGCGATCACCGGCGTCTCGCCCAGGAGCGGTTGCAGGTTCGCCGCGTCCTTGCCCCACAGGATCGCGACGAGCGGCTGATCGCGGGCGACGAGGGCACGGATGGCGAGCTCCGTGACCTTCTCCCACCCCCAGCCGCGGTGCGACGCCGCCGCGCCGGGACGCACGGTGAGTACCCGGTTGAGCAGGAGCACGCCCTGCTCGCTCCACGCGGTGAGATCTCCGTGCGGGGCAGGCGGAAGGCCGAGATCGCTCTCGCGCTCCTTGTAGATGTTCGCGAGGCTGCGGGGCAGCGGGCGCACGTCGCGGTCCACGGCGAACGACAGGCCGATGGGGTGCCCCAGCGTGGGGTACGGATCCTGTCCCGTGATCAGGACACGCACGTCCGACAGGGGCTGCTGGAACGCTCGGAGCACATGAGCCCCCGCCGGCAGGTAGTCGCGACCCGCTTCCTGTTCAGCACGCAGGCGCTCCCCCAGGCCGGTGATCGTGTCCTGCACCGGGGCCAATGCCTCGGCCCAGCCCGCGTCGATCCGCCCGTCCGCGGCGAGCTGTGCGAGAGTCTGCGCCATCGTCAGTCGATCGCCGACCGCACACGCAGCGGTCCGCGGGCGAGCAGGTGCTGCGCGGACTGCGCGACAGGGCGCATCGTGATCAGGTCGAGATTCACGTGGCCGGGAGACTCCAGGGCGTACGCGATCACATCGGCCACGTCATCGGCCACGAGCGGCGCTTCGACACCGGCATACACGGCCTCGGCAGCCACGGAGTCACCGCCGAGACGATTGAGGGTGAACTCCTCGGTGTGCACCATTCCCGGAGCCACCTCGACCACGCGGATCGGCTCGCCGTTGAGCTCCTGACGGAGCACTTTGACCAGCATCGCCTCCGCTGCCTTCGCCGCGTTGTATCCCGCACCCCCGGCATAGGCGGTCTGCGCGGCAGTGGAGGTGACGAAGACCGTATCGGCATGGCCGTCAACGGCGGCAGCGCGACGGAGAAGCGGGAGCAGGCCGGCGACGAGACGCTGGCTGGCCAGCACGTTCGCGTCGAACATCCACTGCCAGTCCTCGACCGACGCGTTCTCGATGCGATCGGTGCCTCGCGCGCCACCGGCGACTTGGACGAGTGCGTGCACCGGGCCCGACCGCGCGATCTCTTCCACGAGAGCCTCGACGGCCGACGAATCGGTCAGGTCACAGGCGATGGCGGAAGCCCCGGTCTCCGCGGCGAGCGCGGCCAGCCGATCCGCGCGGCGTGCCACCCCCACGACGTCCCACCCCCTGGCACGGAGCGCGCGCACCGTCGCCGCGCCGATGCCCGAACTCGCACCTGTCACCACTGCTCGTCTGTTCGCCATGCCTCCACCGTACGGCGTTCTCCGTGGATTGCGAGCTCCCCCACGGCGCTGTCGTGGAACCCTCCCGCCGCGTGATTCCGGGCCTGCACTGTGTTACGTCACATTTCCCACCTGTTGTTGACAGGCTCCGATATTCCGTACTGTCGCTGAAACGGCATCCGCCATCCGACCTTCCGACCACTTCTGGGGGAATCACATGTCCGCACCCGAGTCCTGGCGCTTCGAGACCAAGCAGATCCACTCCGGCGCCGCCCCCGACCCGGTCACCAAGGCGCGTGCCACGCCGATCTACCAGACCACCTCCTACGTGTTCGACAGCGCCGACCACGCGGCCAACCTCTTCGCCCTCGCGGAGTTCGGCAACATCTACACCCGCATCCAGAACCCGACGCAGGACGTGCTCGAGCAGCGTCTCGCCGCACTCGAAGGCGGCACCGGGGCGCTCGTGCTCGCAAGCGGCCAGGCGGCATCGACCTTCGCGATCCTCAACATCGCCCAGGCCGGCGACCACTTCGTGGCGTCGAGCTCGATCTACGGCGGCACCTACAACCTCTTCAAGTACACGCTGGCGAAGCTCGGCATCGAGGTCACCTTCGTCGAGAACCAGGACGACGCCGAGGAGTGGCGTCGCGCGGTCCGTCCGAACACGAAGCTGTTCTTCGCGGAGACGATCGGCAACCCGCAGATCAACATCCTCGACATCCGCACCGTCGCCGACATCGCCCACGAGAGCGGCGTCCCGCTCATCGTCGACAACACGATCGCGACCCCGTACCTGATCCGCCCGTTCGAACACGGCGCCGACATCGTCGTGCACTCGGTCACGAAGTTCCTCGGCGGCCACGGCACGACCATCGGCGGCGTCATCATCGACGGCGGGAAGTTCGAGTGGTCGAAGCACGTCGACACCTTCCCCGGTCTCACGGTGCCCGACCCCTCGTACCACGGCGCCAGCTACACGGCTGCCGTGGGCGACCCGCTCGCGTACATCATCAAGGCACGCGTGCAGCTGCTGCGCGACCTCGGTTCGGCGATCGCACCGCAGAGCGCCTGGAACCTCATCCAGGGTGTCGAGACCCTCTCCCTGCGCATCGAGCGCCACGTGCAGAACGCGCAGGAGATCGCCGAGTGGCTGGACGGCCGTGACGACGTCGCGACCGTCAACTACTCGGGCCTGCCGTCGTCGCCGTGGTACGCCAAGGCGAACGAGTACGCCCCCAAGGGCGTCGGCGCCGTGCTGTCGTTCGAGCTGAAGGGCGGCGTCGAGGCCGGTCGCGAGTTCGTGAACAGCCTGTCGCTGTTCAGCCACCTCGCCAACATCGGCGACGTGCGCTCGCTCGTCATCCACCCGGCGTCCACCACCCACGCGCAGCTGACGCCCGAGCAGCAGCTGACCGCCGGCGTGACTCCGGGCCTCGTCCGTCTCTCCGTCGGCATCGAGAACGTCGACGACCTCAAGGCCGACCTCGAGCAGGCACTCGCCGCAGCACGTGCCATCTCGGAGGCCGCCCGCGCCTGACCCCGCACCGACGTCGATGCCCCGGAGCCCTGTGTTCCGGGGCATCTCCGTGTGACGGCGACGACATCACCCGGCCGACCCACAGGCGGTTCCGTCGAGAATGGGACTCCGCCCCGAGGAGACCATGATCGACGCCCCGCATCCCCCGCCCCGCGCGCGGCGGTCACGCACCGCTGCCCGGTGGCTCGCCGTGGCCGGCATCGTCCTGTCTCTCATCGTGGCGTGCGGCTGGATCCCCGGCCTCGTCGGCACCGCGGTCGCTGCGATCCTCCCGTGGCTCGGCCTCGTCCTCGTCGTGATGGTGCTGGTCGCGCTGATCCGTGCTCCGCGAGTTCTCGTCCTGCTCCTGGTCCCCGCACTCCTGTGGGTCCTCGCCATGATGCCGGCGTTCCCCGGGCTCCCCGGCGCGGCGGACGCGGAGTCGGCTGCCGCATCCGAGCTGACCGTGGTGAGTCAGAACGTGCGGGCGCGATCCGGTGGAGCCGCCGCCTCCGCCGCCGAGCTCGCGCAGAGCGGCGCCGACGTGATCGCCCTTGTCGAGCTCGACGGAGACAGCCTCTCCGCTGCGCAGGAGGAACTCGCAGCGGAGTATCCGCACTCGTACACCGTGGGGACCGTCGGCGTCTGGAGCAGATATCCTCTCGCCGACGCCGAGCCCCTCACGCTCGGGCTCAGCTGGAAACGGGCGCTGCGCGTCGAGGTGCAGGCTCCCTCCACCCCCGTCGCCGTCTACGTGCTGCACGCGGCATCGGTACGACCAGGGCACCAGCACGACCGCGACACCATGCTGGGCGGCATCGCGGAAGCGGTCGCGGCCGACCCGGCGGAGTCGCTGATCGTCGTCGGCGACTTCAACGCGCCGTCGACCGACCCGAATCTGGCCGCCCTGCGTGCGGAGACCGACTGGGTGCGCCCGACCGACGGAAGCCTGGGCTTCACGTGGCCCGTCGCCTTCCCGCTCGTCCGCATCGACCAGGTGTTCGTGCGCGGACTCGGCGTCGTCACGTCGAGCACGATGCGCGCCGGCAACAGCGATCATCTGGCCACCGTCACCCGAACTCGATCCCCGATCGGTTCGTAACCTGCCGCCGAGGGGTGTCCGACCAGGCGAGAATGGGAACATGGACTGGCAGACGACCTCCGAGGACACGGTGCCGTCTGCACCCGTGACGGAAGCCGATGTCAGGCTGCTCCGCGCACGCCCGCCGGCGACCGGCGCCTGGCGCGACGGCGACCCCGTGGGAGGCCGTCGCTTCGCCGCCTTCGGCCCCTTCGCCACCGAGAGCGGCAGGGAGCTCCCCGGCATACGCATCGCCTACGAATCCTGGGGTGAGCTGAACTCGGCGCGCGACAATGCCGTCCTCGTGCTGCACGCTCTCACCGGCGACAGCCATGTGCGCGGCGCTGCGGGCGCAGGACACCCCACCGCGGGCTGGTGGGAGGACGTCACGGGCCCCGGCGCTCCGCTCGACACCGACCGCTGGTTCGTGATCGCGCCGAACATGCTGGGCGGATGCCAGGGATCCACCGGGCCGGCGAGCATCGCCCCCGACGGCTACGAATGGGCGTCGCGCTTCCCGTACCTGACGATCCGCGACCAGGTCGCCGCTCAGGTGCGCCTCGCCGATGCGCTCGGCATCGACAGCTGGGCGGCGGTGATCGGCGGTTCCATGGGAGGGATGCACGCCCTCGAATGGGCGGCCACGCACCCCGAACGCGTGCAGCGCCTCGCTGTGCTCTCTTCTCCGCCGGTGACGACCGCCGACCAGATCGCGCTCAACACCGTGCAGCTGGAGACCATCCGGATGGATCCGCGGTTCCAGGGCGGCGAGTACTACGACCTCGCGGACGGCGACGGTCCGCACCGGGGCCTGGCCCTCGCCCGGCGCATGGCCCTGCTGAACTACCGCAGTCCGATCGAGCTCAATCAGCGGTTCCAGCGCTCCTGGCAGTCCGGCGTGTCACCACTCGGTCACGGAGGGCGCTTCGCCGTGGAGTCATACCTCGACTTCCACGGCAACAAGTTCACACGCCGCTTCGACGCGAACAGCTACATCACGCTGGTCGAGGCCATGAACTCGCATGACCTCGGTCGCGGTCGAGGGGGCGTCGAAGAGGCACTGCACGCCATCACCGCCACCACGTTGGTGCTCGGGATCGACAGCGACCGCCTCTTCCCGGTGGACGGGCAGCAGCGCATCGCCCGCAGCATCCCGAACGTCATCGGCGACGAGGCAGTGGTCATCACGAGCGACTTCGGACACGACGGCTTCCTCATCGAGACCGACGCTGTCGGCTCGAATCTGCGGCGCCTGCTCGACAGCTGAGCCGTCCGCTCAGCTGTCAGACGTGCTCGCCACGAATCGCCACGGCAGCGAACCCGCCTCGAGACGCCCCTGCTCCCAGGCGAAGGCCCGACCGGCATCGGAGTCGAGCACCCGGGTCTGGAACAGCTGGGCCGCACCGCCGGAGGAGAGCGCCGAGGTCAGATCGCGGAACGCCGAGAGCTGATGCAGGGTGATCCAGGTGGGCGGGTACAGGCTCCATTCCCCCGCCGCATGCCGCGCGAGAGCCTCTGCAGGGCGCACCCACGCCACCTCCTCGACCTCATCGGCGGAGGGCGTGGCCTCGTCGATCGGTGCCTGCGCGAGGAAGAACCAGGTCCGGATGCGCGTCGGCGCCTCGAGCGGCGGCTGCCACTCCGACAGCACGATGAGATCTGCGACCGTGAGGCCGACCTCCTCCGCGGTCTCCCTGATGGCGGCGTACCGCGCATCGTCGACCTCGTCGCCCCCGCGGATGTCGCCGGGCTCGACCTTGCCCCCGGGGAAGACCCACGCGCCCGCGAACGAGCCCCGATCGGGGCGGCGCATCAGCAGCACCTCGAATCCCGGGTCCGCCTCACGCAACAGGACCACGGTCCCGGCGACGGGCAGGGGGGCGTCGGGGGTGCTCACCCCGTCACTCTACGATGCGGCCGATGACGATGCGTCGGACGACGTCGCGGCGGGCCCCACCGCCGCCGGGCGACGCCCTTCGACGCGATAGGACAGCAGGGCGATCAGGAGGCCGGCGACGGCGAGCGCCGCCCCCGTCCATGCCGGTGCCGTGAAGCCCCAGCCGGCAGCGATCACGACGCCGCCGAGGAAGGCGCCCAGACTGTTGCCGATGTTGAGCGCGGAGTGGTTCATGGCCGCAGCGATCGACTGGTTGTCACCGGCCACATCCATGAGGCGGGTCTGGATCGTCGGACTCAGCACGGACGAGACGAACCCGACCACGAGCACCACGACCGCCAGGCTGACGATCCAGAACGACAAGAACGCGAGCAGAGCGAACACGACGGCCATCGCGGCGAGACCGAAGAGCAGCGTGCGGCGCAGATCGATGTCGGCGAGGTGACCGCCGACCAGGTTTCCCGCCGTCATCCCGAGGCCCATCAGCACGAGCACGATCGGCACGACCCACTCCGGCGAACCGGACACCTCGGTCACCAGCGGGGCGATGTAGCTGTAGACCGCGAAGAACCCGCCGAACCCGATCGCGCCGACGCCCAGAGTGAACCAGACCTGCGGGATCCGGAAGACACGCAGCTCCTGTCGCATCGTGCGGCCCGGATCTCCCGGATGCTCCGGCACGAACAGCGCGATGCACAGTGTGGCGAGTGCGAACACGACGGCAACGACAGCGAAGGCCGCGCGCCAGCCCCACTGCTGTCCGAGGAAGGTGCCCAGCGGCACGCCGACCACGTTCGCGACCGTGAGCCCGGTGAGGATGAAGGCCACGCCCTTGGCGCGGTTTCCCGGTCCCATCACATCGGCGGCGACGAGCGCTCCGATACCGAAGTAGGCGCCGTGCGGAAGTCCGGCGAGGAAGCGCGATGCGGCCACGAGCTCGAAGGAGGGCAGGACCACGGTGAGGGCGTTGAAGACCGTGAGGGCGAGGGCCAGCACGATCATCACCCGATGCCGCGGGTATCTCGCGACGAAACCGGCGATGGTCGGGGCGCCGACCACCACACCCAGCGCGTACAGCGAGATGAGCCACCCTGCTTGGCTGAGCGCGTCTTCCTGGCTGGTCGCCCAGAGCGAAGGCAGCAGGTCGGCGGCGATGTTGGGCAGCAGGCCCATGACCACGAACTCGGTCATGCCGATTCCGAAGCTGCCTATGGCGAGAGAGAGGAGCGCCCACTTCGCCGCACCCCTCGATCCAGTCGAGGGATTCACCGGAACAGCTTACCGGCCCTCGGGCACTCGGCTCGTCTGCCCCCTGTCGTCGAGCGTCATGAAGACATCCACGTCGTCCTCGGAATCGACGACGAACCCGTGGCGCTCGTACAGCCCGCGGGCTGGACTGCCCCGGAGTACGTTGAGCCGATACCTGCCCGGACCGTCGAGCACGGTCGTGAGCACTCGCCCCCCGATTCCGCGGCCCTGGTGCGAGGGAGCGATGTAGAAGTGCTCCAGCCAGAGCGAACCGCCGTCCGGGCGGAGGGCGACCGAGCCGACGTCGACGGAGTCCACGACGATGATCCGGGTCTGGCCAGGCTCGAACGCATCCCGGAAGCGCTGCCGGACGCGGACCTCGTCATACCGTCCGAGCCGCTCAAGATCAGCTCTGAGCACCTCGGCCCGCAGTTCCGCAATCCATTCGGCATCTTCGGCGAGCGCCGCTCGAAGGGCGATGGGCGTCTCCTGGCGGACGTCAGTCATCCGCGCGCTCGACGCCCGCCTCTTCGGAGCCTGCCTCCGTGATGGCCGCCTCGAGGCGCTCGATCTTCGCGTCGAGCTCGCCGGAGTACCCGGGACGGATGTCGGCCTTCAGCACGAGCGAGACCCGCGACCCGAACGGCATGACGGCCTCGGTCGCACGCTTCACGACGTCCATGACGGTGTCCCAGTCCGGGCCCTCGATCTCGGTGAACATGCTGGTGGTGCGGTGCGCAAGACCCGATTCCCGCACCACGCGCACGGCAGCGGCCACCGCATCGTGCACCGATGCATCGGTGCGCTCGGCACCCTCGGCCGGGGTTCCGCTCGGGGCGACGGAGAAGGCGATCAACATGGTTTCACTCCAGGGTTTTCGGTGGGCGGACGGGTACGCGAAGCAGAGCACGGATGCCCAGCACGAGCAGGACGACGAGAAGCACGTTCCGCACCGTGAGGACGGCGACGGAAAGGGTATCGGCTCGCAGCAGTGCGTCGTAGCCGATCGGGTAGACGAGACAGGTGAGCAGGCAGAGGGCGAGCACGACGACGGCGGGCACACGTGCCCTGACGCGGTCGAGCACGAGCCACAGGATCATCGGCGCGATCAGCCAGGTCTGGAACTGCGGGGAACCCACCTTGTTGGTGACGATCAACAGCGTCACCAGTGTCAGGGCGAGCGGAGGGAACAGCCGGGGGAAGCTGGCGCCCCTCATGGCCTTGAACGCGCCGACAGCGGCGACCGCGAGCACGCACACCGCCATCACAGGGGTGAGCACGGCTGCGACGGCCTCGACGCCCGGGGCCGTGATCTGGAAGGTCAGAATCTCGAAGCTGTACTCGATACGGGCGGCCCCGGCGACGACGAGCCAGAGGAACGGTGTGGCAGCGACCGCTTCGATCTGCAGCCCTCGTCCCGTCTGCTCGGTCAGGAAGCCGAGGATCTCGGAGTCCGCGCCGAGCAGGAGCAGCGCCGCGATGACTCCGGCCGTGACGACCAGCGCGGAGATCAGCACGCGTACGCGGGCTCGGAGCGCGATGACGGCGGCGAGCACGAGCGCGCCGGGCCAGATCTTGATCCAGGCGCCGACCGTGAGGAGGGCGGCGCCGACGGCAGGGCGCTTCACGAGCCAGAGCCCGCCGATCACGGCGATCGGCACCGTGATCGCATCGATCCGATAGAGCGCGATCGGTCCGAGCAGGAGCAGCGCCGCACACCAGAACCACGCGGCCACGCGGCGCGGGCGCGAGGGCGAGCGACCGACGAGCACTCCGAACGCCACCGCATCGAGGATCACGACGAGCGCCGCCCACCCGATCAGGTAGGCGCCGGACACCCCGAGCAGCGACACGAGCGGTGCCGCGAGCATCTTGGCCGCAAGCATCGGCAGGAGCGCGAACTGCGGATAGACCCAGGTCTCGGTCACGCCGACGATCGGACCCCCGACGAGCGCCGATGCCGCCCACGGCTCGTAGACGAGGACCACGTCGCCCATCGGCTGACTGGGGTAGATCCAGCCCGCCCAGGCGGTGAGCAGGTGCACGAGAAGAAAGACGCACCACAGCGCGGCCACCCGCATCGATGGTCGGCTCACGCGAGGACGTCCGCGATCGCGTCGGGCAGCGCCGCAGCGACGTCCATGGCGACGATCGGATGCCCCGTCCCGCCGTCACTCATCCCGGCGGCCACCCGCCCCGCATGCCCGTGTATCCACGCCCCCGCAGCGGCGACCTCGGCGATCGGGCTGCCCTGGTTCGCCGCGAGCACCGTACCCAGCACCCCGGCGAGCACATCGCCCGTGCCCGCGGTCGCCAGCCATCCGGTTCCCGCGTCGACGGCGATGACGTCCCCTTCCGGAGACGCGATCAGCGTGCGGGCGCCCTTGAGCAGCACGGTGCCCCCGAGCCTGTCCGCTGTCCGCCGCGCCGCAGACACGCGATCCTCCCCCGCCCCGGGGACGCCGAGCCGCTCCTGCAACCGGGCGAACTCCCGCGCGTGCGGGGTCACGAGGAACCGAGCGCGCGCCTTCTCGGCGAGATCGAGTGCGCCCGCGTCGATCACCACTGCCGCGTCACCCGCGACGATCTCCTCGAGAGCGGCCTGTTCCGCGTCGTCCCGGTCTGTGGGATCCGTTCCCGAGCCGATCACCCAGGCGTCGATCCGCGACCGTCCGACATCCGCCCCCGCGACCGTCTCCGGACGCCGCGCGAGAACGGCATCGGCCATCCGCTCTGCTCCCACGTAGCGGACGAACCCCGCGCCCGTGCGCCACGCGGCCTCCACGCCGAGCACCGCGGCGCCGGGATACGCGGGCGACCCGGTGCGGAGGGCCACCACGCCTCGGGCGTACTTGTCATCGTCCGCGGTCGGCACCCGGAACAACCGCGCCGTGTCCTCCCGCGTCCACTCACGCACCTCGACCATGACTCCACGTTAGTGCGACGACCCTCGGGTCGCCTCCGCGGCGGTAGCGTCGAACGGTGAGTCTTCTCTTCTCCCCGCTGACCATCCGTTCCGTCCAACTCCGCAACCGCCTGTGGGTGTCGCCGATGTGCATGTACAGCGCCGTCGATGGTGTGGCTCAGGAGTGGCATCACACGCATCTCGCCCAGTTCGCCTCCGGCGGGGCCGGGCTCATCATCGCCGAGGCGACCGCGGTGCTGCCCGATGGGCGGATCTCGCCGCGTGACCTCGGGTTGTGGAACGACGAGCAGCGCGACGCGCTCGCCCCGATCGTCCAGGCGATCCACGACCGGGGCTCGCACGCGGGCATCCAGCTCGCCCACGCCGGGCGGAAGGCGTCGACGTGGTGGCCCTGGGCTCCCGAGCGGGGATCCGTGCCGTCCGCGGACGGCGGATGGACCACGTCCGGGCCCTCCGCCGTCGCCTATGAGGGCTTCGACACCCCGATCGCCCTCGACGTGGACGGCATCGACCGCGTGGTCGACGCGTTCGCCGCCGCGGCGCATCGGGCGGTCGCGGCGGGCTTCGATGTGCTGGAGATCCACGGAGCCCACGGCTACCTCCTCCATCAGTTCCTCTCCCCGCTGTCCAACCTCCGTGCAGACGAGTACGGCGGCCCGCTCGAGAACCGCGCACGCCTGCTGCTCCGCGTGATCGATGCCGTGCGCAGCGCCGCCGGCCCCGAGGTGCCGCTGTTCGTCCGCATCTCCGCCACCGACCACGCGGAGGGCGGCTTCACATCGGAGGAGGCGGAGATCGTCGGCGACTGGGCGGCGCAGCACGGCGCTGATCTGATCGATGTGTCCAGCGGCGGCCTCGTCGCACACCAGCGCATCAGCGTGTTCCCCGGGTACCAGGTCCCCCTCGCTGAGGGCGTGCGCCAGGGCGGTCGGATCCCCGTCTCCGCGGTGGGCCTCATCACGGCGGCCGCTCAGGCGGAACAGGTGCTCGCCGATGGTGCGGCCGATGCGATCTTCGCCGGACGAGAGTGGCTGCGCGACCCGCACTTCGCCCTCCGCGCAGCGCACGAGCTCGACGCCGAGGTCTCCTGGCCGCCGCAGTACGAGCGCGCCCGCCCGCGCTGAGCACCGAACGACGAAGGCCGCCGACCCGTAGACGGATCGGCGGCCTTCGTCGTTCGAGTGGACGATCAGCGTGCGCGGAAGCGTCGTGTCGCGTCCTGCACCTCTCCGACCAGTTCTTCCAGGATGTCCTCGAGGAACAGGACAGCGGTGGTGTTCCCCTCCGCGTCCCGCACCTTGGCCAGGTGTCGGCCCGCCCGACGCATGACCGCGAGAGCGTCCTCCAGATCGGTGTTCTCCTGCACGGGCACCATGTGGTGGATGCGCTTGGCCGGGACCGGCTGGACCATCTTGGTCTCGGCATCCGGACCTTCGGACGCCCGCAGGATGTCCTTCAGATGCACGTAGCCGATCGGCACAGACGCCTCGTCGACGATCACATAGCGCGAGAATCCGTAGCGGGCGACGGCCTTCTCGATGTCGTCCGGCGTGGCCGACTGCGGAAGCGTCACCAGATCGCTCAGCGGCACCGCGACGTCCCTGGCCTTCTTGTCGGTGAACTCGACGGCGGCGGCGACCGTACCCGCCGTGTCCATGAGCACGCCCTCGCGACGCGACTGGCTGACGATGGTCGCGACCTCTTCGAGCGTGAACGTCGACGCGGCCTCGTTCTTCGGCTCGACGCGGAAGAGCCGCAGCACGCCGTTCGCCGCCGCGTTCAGCACCCAGATCACCGGCATGAACACCTTCGACACCCAGACCAGCGGCGGGGCGAGGATCAGCACGGCGCGGTCCGGCACCGAGAAGGCGAGGTTCTTCGGCACCATCTCACCGAACACCACGTGCAGGAACGAGACGACCAGCAGCGCGACCGTGAACGACACCGCATCGACGGCACCGTCCGGCCATCCGAGCGCGTGCAGCGGCACCGACAGCAGGTGGTGGATCGCCGGCTCGGACACGTTGAGGATCAGCAGCGAGCAGATCGTGATGCCGAGTTGCGACGTCGCGAGCATGAGCGTGGCGTGCTCCATCGCGTACAAGGCCGTCTTCGCGGCGCGCGACCCCTGATCGGCGCGCGGTTCGATCTGCGATCTTCTGGCCGAGATCACGGCGAACTCTCCACCGACGAAGAACGCGTTCGCCACCAGGAGCACGACGAGCCAGGCGAGTCCTCCCCAGTCGCTCATCGGGTCACCTCCTCATCGACGGCGAGCGGTCTCGGCACGTAGCGCAACCGATCGACACGTCGGCCGTCCATGCGGACCACCTGGAGCGTGCCGGTCTCGAGCTCGACCTCGTCGCCGACCGACGGAACACGTTCGAGCACGCTCATGACGTAACCGCCGACCGTGTCGTAGACATCGCCCTCCGGAACCTCCACGCCCGCGCGACTGCGCAGCTCGTCCGGGCGGAGCTCGCCGGGGAAGGTGATCCCCTCACGGTTGCGGATGACCCCGGCCCTGGTGCGGTCGTGCTCGTCGGCGACCTCGCCCACGAGTTCCTCCACCAGGTCCTCCAGGGTCACGAGACCGGCCGTGCCGCCGTACTCGTCGACGACGACGGCCAGCTGGTAGCCGCGTGCCCGCAGCTCGGCGATCAGCGCGTCGACATGCACGGTCTCCGGCACCCGGAGCGGCTCCGTCGCCAGCGCGCCGGCAGGAACCTCGGCTCGACGTTCGCGGGGCACGGAGATGGCCGCCTTGAGGTGGACCACCCCGGTGATGTCATCCAGGTCGTCGTCGTACACGGGGAACCGGCTGTGCCCGGTACGTCGGGCGAGCTGGATCACGTCGTCGGCGGAGTCACCGGCGGCGATCGCATGCATGCTCGGACGGGCTGTCATCACATCGGCGGCGGTCAGCCTCGCGAAGGTGAGCGTGCGGTCGAGCAGCGTCGCGGTGTCGGCTTCCAGCAGACCGGCACTGGCGGAACGGCGCACGAGAGAGGAGAGCTCCTCTGCGCTCCGCGCCCCCGAGAGCTCTTCCTTCGGCTCGATGCCCATGCTGCGCAGCACGCCGTTCGCACTCCCGTTGAGCACCACGACGGCCGGCTTGAACACGGTCGTGAAGGCGATCTGGAACGGGACGACGAGCTTCGCGGTGGCCAGGGGCAGCGCGAGGGCGAAGTTCTTGGGGACGAGCTCGCCCAGGATCATCGAGAGCACCGTCGCCACGAGCATCGCCACGATCGTCGCGATCGGGGTGACAGCCGCCTCCGGGATGCTCCAGGCGATGAACGTCGGGCGCAGCAGGTTCGACAGCGCCGGTTCCATCGTGTATCCGGTGAGCAGCGTGGTCAGCGTGATGCCGAGCTGTGCCGCGGAGAGATGGGTCGACGTGTGCTTGAGAGCGCTGATCGTGAGCGAGAGCCGCGACTCGCCTCTCGCCTGCCTGGCCTCGAGTTCCGCGCGATCGAGGTTCACGAGGGCGAACTCGCTCGCGACGAAGAGGCCGGTGCCGACCGTGAGCAGGAGCCCCACGCCCAACATGATGTAGTCCATCAGAGGTTCCTCTCCGGTGAGAGAGGCGGACAGTGGGGCGATGTTCTACAACTGGGAGGGTCGTCCATTATGCCGACGATTGTACCCAACGCGACCGTGTGCGCGCTCGCGGATCACCAGCTGACCGGAAGAGCCTTGCCCTCCTCGTAGCCCGCCGCCGACTGCAGACCGACGACCGCGCGGTCATGGAACTCCGGCACGGACGACGCTCCGGCGTAGGTGAACGAGGAACGCACGCCGGAGGTGATCATGTCGAGCAGATCCTCGACACCGGGCCGGAGCGGGTCGAGGTAGATCTTCGACGAGGAGATCCCCTCCGCGAACAGTTCCTTGCGAGCGCGCTCGTAAGCGTCGAGACGGCCGAAGCGCGCCTGGACGGCCTTGGTCGATGCCATGCCCCACGACTCCTTGAACAGGCGCCCTTCGGCGTCGCGCTGCAGCTCGCCCGGAGCTTCGATCGTCCCCGCGAACCACGAGCCGACCATGACCGAGGCCGCGCCTGCAGCGAGCGCCAGCGCGACATCGCGCGGGTAGCGCACTCCCCCGTCGGCCCAGACGTGGGCGCCGAGCTCCCGCGCCGCCTGCGCCGTCTCGAGCACAGCGGAGAACTGCGGGCGGCCGACCGCGGTCATCATGCGGGTGGTGCACATCGCGCCGGGGCCGACGCCGACCTTGAGGATCGCCGCACCGGCATCGACCAGGTCGGCGACGCCGTCCGCGGTGACGATGTTGCCCGCGACGACGGGAAGACCGAGGTCGAGCTCGGCGACGGCACGCAGGGCGCGCAGCATCCCTTCCTGGTGTCCATGGGCGGTGTCCACCACCAGCACGTCGACCCCCGCGGCGGCGAGAGCCTTGGCCTTGGCCGCGACATCGCCGTTGATGCCGACCGCAGCGGCCACCGCGAGGCGCCCGTCGGCGTCGACCGCCGGACGGTACAGCGTCGAGCGCAGCGCGCTGCGAGCGCTCAGCGTGCCGACGAGGTGCCCGTGGTGCACGACGGTCACCATCTCGACGCCCGCGTCGGTGATGACGTCGAACGCGTGCCGCTCCGAGCCGATGTCGTCCGCATCGATCGACGGCGTGCCGCGATGCACCAGATCGCCCAGCTGCGCATCGGGGAGCGCCGTCGCCAGCCTGGTCGCAGGGAGGATGCCGAGGATCCGGTCGACGTCGATGGGGGCAGCGCCACGGGCGACGACGATGCCGTGACCGCTGGTCGCCGGCAGCAGGCGGAGCGCATCAGCAGCCGAGGCTTCCGGGGGCAGCACGATCGGCGTGTCCCAGAGCACGGGCTGCGACTTCACCTCGCGGATGGCGGCATCGAGTTCCTGCAGAGGGAGATCCTGGGGCAGCACACCGAGGGCGCCACGCCGCGCGAGCACCGCGGCGATGCGCGGCCCCGTCACGGAGTTCATGTTGGCGGCGACCAGCGGCAGTGTCGCCGGCGTGCCGTCCTGCGGCGCCAGATCCACCTGGAGACGGCTGGTGACCGCGGATCTGCGGGGCACCAGGAACACGTCGGAGTAGGTCAGATCGACGGTCGGCTGCGCTCCAGAGAACTTCATGGTTCCACGGTACCCAGATCGCGACGCGGTGGGCGCTCGGCTTCGACGATTCCCCAAGGGAAACACGTTAGGCTTGTTGGTCGAGAGTGTGCGGGCCCGAACGCATCCTGCGTCGACGTCCGCACCAGAGAGCTTCAGCGATGAAAGAGGGCGATCGAGAGTGTCGAACCAGGTGACCGGCGTCAACGGCGACGGGGGGTTCGGAGCCAATTCCTGGCTCGTTGAAGAGCTCTACGAGCAGTTCAAGGTGAACCGCGACTCCGTCGACAAGGAGTGGTGGCCCATCCTGGAGAAGTACCACTCCGAAGCGGCGTCCGCTGCTCCCGCGGCAGCGTCCGACACGCAGGCCCCGGCGACGCACCCCGTCACTGCGCCGATCCCCGTGATCGGCTCGCAGCCGGTGGCTCGCACCACGGCCAAGCCGGCCGCAGCCGCCCCGATCCCCGCGCAGGCCCCGAAGCCCGCCGCGAAGTCGGAGTCCAAGGAGGCTCCCGCTCCCGCTGAAGAGGACAAGGTCACGCCGCTGCGTGGTCTGCCCAAGACCCTCGCCGCGAACATGGACGAGTCGCTCACCGTGCCGACCGCCACGAGTGTCCGCACCGTGCCGGCGAAGCTAATGATCGACAACCGCATCGTCATCAACAACCACATGGCTCGCACCCGCGGCGGCAAGGTCAGCTTCACGCACCTGATCGGCTGGGCGCTCATCCGCACCCTCGACGAGTTCCGCAGCCAGAACGTGTTCTACGCAGAGGTCGACGGCAAGCCCTCCGTGGTCGCACCGGCGCACGTCAACCTCGGCATCGCGATCGACCTGCCCAAGCCCGACGGCACGCGCGCCCTCATGGTGCCCAGCATCAAGCGCGCCGACACGCTGACCTTCACCGAGTACCTCTCCGCGTACGAAGACCTGGTCACGCGTGCACGCGGCAACAAGCTGACCGCCGCCGACTTCCAGGGCACGACGGTGTCGCTCACCAACCCCGGCGGAATCGGCACCGTGCACTCGGTCCCGCGTCTGATGAAGGGCCAGGGCTGCATCATCGGCGCCGGCGCCCTCGAGTACCCCGCCGAGTTCCAGGGCGCGAGCGAGAAGACGCTCAACGAACTCGCGATCGGCAAGACGATCACGCTCACGAGCACCTACGACCACCGCGTCATCCAGGGAGCCGGCTCCGGCGAGTTCCTGAAGAAGGTGCACGAGCTGCTCATCGGCCAGCGCGGCTTCTACGACGACATCTTCGCGGCGCTCCGCATCCCGTACGCACCGATCCGGTGGAACCCCGACATCGCGGTCGACCTCGCCGAGCGCGTCGACAAGCAGTCCCGCGTGCAGGAGCTCATCAACTCCTTCCGCGTGCGCGGTCACCTCATGGCCGACATCGACCCGCTCGAGTACGTGCAGCGCTCGCACCCCGACCTGGAGATCGAGAGCCACGGGCTCACCTTCTGGGACCTCGACCGTGAGTTCGTCACCGGCGGTTTCGGCGGCCGCCGCGTCGCGAAGCTCCGCGACATCCTCGGCGTGCTGCGCGACTCGTACTGCCGCACGCTCGGCATCGAGTACATGCACATCCAGGACCCGGAGCAGCGCCGCTGGTTCCAGGAGAAGGTCGAGGTCAAGTACCAGAAGCCCGGCCACGACGAGCAGCTGCGGGTCCTCCGCAAGCTCAACGAGGCCGAGGCGTTCGAGACCTTCCTCCAGACCAAGTTCGTCGGCCAGAAGCGCTTCTCGCTCGAAGGCGGCGAGTCGCTGATCCCTCTCCTCGACGAGATCCTGCAGGGCGCGGCCACGGCCGGGCTCGAAGGAGCCGCGATCGGCATGGCGCACCGTGGCCGCCTGAACGTGCTCACCAACATCGCCGGAAAGACCTACGGTCAGGTCTTCCGCGAGTTCGAGGGTACGCAGACGCCGGGCAACCAGCGCGGCTCCGGTGACGTGAAGTACCACCTCGGGACCGAGGGCACCTTCGTCGCCGATGACGAGTCGGAGCTTCCCGTCTACCTCGCCGCCAACCCCTCGCACCTCGAGACGGTCGACGGCGTGCTGGAAGGAATCGTCCGCGCCAAGCAGGACCGCAAGCCGATCGGCACGTTCGCGTGGCTGCCCATCCTCGTGCACGGTGACGCCGCGTTCGCCGGGCAGGGCGTCGTGGTCGAGACCCTGCAGATGTCTCAGCTGCGCGGCTACCGCACCGGCGGCACGATCCACGTCGTCGTCAACAACCAGGTCGGTTTCACCACCACTCCGAACGACGGTCGCACCTCGATCTACTCGACCGACGTGGCCAAGACCATCCAGGCCCCGGTCTTCCACGTGAACGGCGACGACCCGGAGGCGGTCATCCACGTCGCGCAGCTCGCCTTCGAGTACCGCGAGCGCTTCCACCGCGATGTCGTGATCGACCTTGTCTGCTACCGCCGACGCGGTCACAACGAGGGAGACGACCCCTCGATGACGCAGCCGCTGATGACCGACCTCATCCAGGCGAAGCGCTCGGTCCGCCGCCTGTACACCGAGTCGCTCGTCGGCCGCGGTGACATCACCGAGCAGGAGTACGACGAGGCCAAGGCCGACTTCCAGAACCGACTGGAGATCGCCTTCGCAGAGACGCACGCGGCCGAGACCGGTGCCCTCCCCGTCGCCCCCGAGACTCCGCCGGTCGAGGACCAGGTGGGCGCACCGGAGGTCACCGGCGTGCCGAGCGAGGTCATCCAGATGATCGGCGACGCGTTCGTGAACAAGCCGGAGGGCTTCACGGTGCACCCGAAGATCCAGCAGCTGCTGGAGAAGCGTCTCGACATGAGCCGCAACGGGTCCATCGACTGGGGCTTCGGCGAACTGCTCGCGTTCGGCTCGCTCCTCGTGGAGGGCACTCCGGTCCGTCTGGCGGGGCAGGACGCACGACGCGGCACGTTCGTGCAGCGTCACGCGACCCTGCACGACCGCGCCAACGGCCAGGAATGGCTGCCCCTGTCGAACCTCTCCGATGCGCAGGGACGCTTCTTCGTCTACGACTCGCTGCTGAGCGAGTACGCCGCTCTCGGCTTCGAGTACGGCTACTCGGTCGAAGCCCCCGAGGCGCTCGTCCTCTGGGAGGCGCAGTTCGGCGACTTCGTCAACGGCGCCCAGTCCGTCATCGACGAGTACATCTCGGCAGCCGAGCAGAAGTGGGGGCAGCAGTCCAGCGTGACCCTGCTCCTCCCCCACGGCTACGAGGGTCAGGGACCGGACCACTCCTCGGCACGCATCGAGCGCTTCCTGCAGATGTGCGCGCAGGACAACATGATCGTGTCGCGTCCGTCGACGCCGGCCTCGTACTTCCACCTGCTGCGTCGCCAGGCCTACGCCCGTCCGCGCAAGCCGCTGATCGTCTTCACGCCGAAGGCGATGCTGCGTCTGCGTGGAGCGACCAGTCCTGTCGAGGCATTCACGCAGGGCCGGTTCGAGCCGGTGCTCGACGACGACCGCGGCCTCGACCGCACGGCCGTCAAGCGCGTGCTCGTGCACTCGGGCAAGGTGCACTGGGACCTCCGGGCCGAGCTCGAGAAGAACCCGAACCCCGAGATCGCTCTGGTCCGGCTCGAGCAGCTGTACCCGACTCCGATCGACGGCCTCAAGGCCATCACCGACTCCTACCCGAACGCCGAGCTGGTGTGGGTGCAGGAGGAGCCGGAGAACCAGGGCGCGTGGCCTTTCCTCGCGCTCGCGTTCGCCGACGTGCCGGGAGACCGTTCGTTCCGTCCGGTCTCGCGCCCGGCTTCGGCCTCGCCGGCGACAGGATCCTCGAAGGTCCACGCGGCCGAGCAGGCTGCGCTGATCAAGGCAGCCGTCACCCTCGGCTGACTCTCCGTACAGAGAAGGGGCGCCGCGACTCAGGTCGCGGCGCCCCTTCTCGTTGCCAGCGGCAGACCGTCAGCTCTCACCCCGCGGCGGTGGCCATCCGCGCGAGACGCCGGTCCGTGCCGAGGTGTCTCCGAGCTCTGTCCAGCGCTGCTCGATCCGCACCGGCGGCTGCCAGCACCAGCAGCGCCGCGCCCAGCACCGGCGGAGCATCCACGATCTCCAGACGCGCCGCCGGAGCATGTTCCTCCAGACCCGCGCGGATGGTCGCAAGCAAAAGCGGATCCCTCCCTCTGGCCACACCGCCCCCGAAGAGCACCGGCAACTCGACATCTCCGAGGTCGAGCCTGGCAACGCACGCGCGCACGAAAGCGACGACTTCCTCGGCCTGACGTCGCACCACTGTTCGAGCCACGTCATCGCCGGCGGCCGCGGCTTCGAACAGCAACGGAGCCAATGCCGCGAAGCCCTGATCCGCACGCCGACCCAGATGCACGTCTTCGATGAGCGAGGCGACCGTCGATGCTCCCGTGGCTCGCAGGAGCAGCGGTACGAGGGCCGTCTGCGGTCCGCGGCCGTCCTCGGCGCGGGCGGCATGCCAGACGACGGCGTCGTCCAGCTCCGCACCCCCACCCCAGTCCCCGGACAAAGGGCCCAGCGCGGGGAACCGCACGGTGGCGCCATCGGAGCGGACGCCGATCGCATTCATCCCGGTACCGCAGATGACGGCGATCGCATCCTCCGCGTCGCTGCCCGCGCGGAGGAGCGCGTGCAGGTCGTTCTCCACGACGGCCGACCGCGCCCAGGAAAGGGGGGAGATGGCTTCGCGGAACGTCGCGATCTCCTCGGCGAGATCGAGTCCGGACAGGTACAGTCCCACGGAGGAGAGCTCACCCGCGTCATGGCTGCCGAGCGCGCGTCGCACGAGATCGTCGATGACGGCCACGGACTTCTCCAAGCCGTCGATCTGCGGGCTCGACCCGGGGCCACGCTCCCACGTGAGGACGTCACCGGCGTCGTCGAGGAGGACGACATCGGTCTTGGAACCACCTCCGTCGACGGCGAGGACCAGTGCGGCTCTTCCCGGCACGGTCACGCCCACTCCAGGAATCGACCGTTTGCGGCCAGCAGGAGATCGGTCAGCTTCTCCGCGCGTTCGTGCTGAAGAACGAGAGGGTGGGCACGCATCGCGCGGAGCACGCGGTCACGACCGCCGTCGACAGCAGCCTCCAGCGCCAGACGCTCGTATCCTGCCACCGCGCTGATCAGACCACTGATGTCGTCGGGGAGGACTGCGACAGGCTCGGCTGCGAACCGGCCGTCGATGTAGCGGGCCGGCACCTCGATCACGTGGTCGTCAGGGAGGAAGGGCAGCACGCCGTCGTTGCGCAGATTGACGACGCGCGGTTGGTCGGTACCTCCGCGAATGGCGATCAGCAGCTCGATCGCCGCCTCCGAATAGAACGCTCCCCCGCGCTTCTCCAGGATCTCCGGTTTGGTGTCCACGCGCGGATCCGCGTAGAGCCCGAGGAGCTCGTTCTCGATCGCGCGCACCTCGGCGGCCCTTGTCGCGTTGTGGCGCTGCTCGTGCAGCACCTCGTCGTGCGCGTAGTAGTAGCGCAGGTAGTACGACGGGATCACTCCGAGCTGAGCGAGAAGCGCGGGCGCGAGTTCGACCGTGTCCGCCAGGTCGCCGACGTTGTCCTCGAGCGCCTGCGGGAGCCTGTCGACGCCGTCCACGAAGACGCCGCGCTCCCATGTGAGGTGGTTGAGCCCCACGTGGGCGAGCGTCACTCGATCGGGTTCCACGCCCGCCTCGGCGGCGAATCTCCGTTGGAAGCCGATCGCGACGTTGCAGAGACCGACCGCACGATGCCCCTGCTGCAGGAGTGCGCGGGTGACGATCCCCACCGGATTCGTGAAGTCCACGATCCAGGCGTCCGGCTTGGCGTGCTGCCGCACGACATCGGCGATCCGGAGCACGACGGGAACCGTTCGCAGCGCCTTCGCGAGTCCCCCGGGGCCCGTCGTCTCCTGGCCGATGCAATCGACCTCGTGCGGCCAGCTCTCATCCTGCTCCCTGGCGTCCTGTCCGCCGACGCGCAACTGGATGAGGACGGCGTCCGCATCCGTGACGCCCCGCGCCAGATCATCGGTCGTGACGAGCCGCGCGGGATGCCCTCCCCGGGCCAGCATGCGTCGTGACACAGCGCCGACGAGCTCCAGACGGGTCGGATCCGTGTCGATGAGCACCAGCTCCTCGATGGGCAGTTCGCGCTGCAGACGGATGAATCCGTCGATCAGCTCCGGGGTGTACGTCGATCCTCCGCCGACGATGGCGAGCTTCATCTGGTCTCCTTGTTCTGATGGCCGTCCGCCCGCCGAGGGGCGTCAGTCTGTGGGGATGCGTTCTTCCAGGACGGTGCGGATCTGCTCGACGAGCAGTCGACGCGCGCCGACGAGGACGGCACTCTCGCCCGCACCGCTGACGCGCACCTCCGGAACGGGCCTCTCGTCGTTGGCGGCACGCTCCGCGACCAACGCGGCGAGGCGGCTGCCTCCGGCAAGGCCGGTGGGTCCGCCCAGCACGATCATGGCGGGGTCGAGCACGACCAGGACCGGTTCGATCGTGAGGGCGATGCGCTCGGCCACCGTCTGCAGAACCTGCTCGTCGTCGGCGAGGGCTCGGATCCCGTCCGCGTAGCCGTGCTCCCCACCGCCCAGGAGGTCGAGGATGATCTGCGAACCGAGCAGGTCTGTGGTCACGGCTCCGGGCTCACCGGTTCCGGCCGACACCGTGAGGTAGCCGATCTCTCCTGCGCTTCCGTGTGCGCCGCGATGGATCGTGCCCCCCAGATCCACGCCGACGCCGAGGCCGACGCCGACCCAGAGGAAGGCGAAGCTGTCGACGTCCTGCGCCACACCCTCCGAGCGCTCCGCCATCGTGGCGAGGTTGACGTCGTTCTCCAGAGTCACCGAGACCCCGAGCTCTGCTTCGATTCGCGCCCGCGCGCCGAAGGCGGGCCAGCCCGGCAGCGAGTCGGTCAGGGAGAGTGTGTCCTGCCCACGGCTGACCGCAGCCTGCACCGCGACCGTGACCGTCTCGACGGTTCTGCGATCCGCACCGGCCGCAGCGCAGGCGGCATCGATGGCGCGGGAGATGTCGCGCTCGGGCGAACGTTCCTCGCCCTGCACCGGGAGGTCGACGATCGGGTAGGTCGACCCCGCGGCGTCGACGAGCACGGCTTGGATGCTGCCGTCGAGCATGTTCACCGCGACGCCGGCGACCCGGTCGGTTCGCACACCCCAGCTGACCGCGCTCGGACCGCGGCTCCCGGCCACCTCGCCGACCGGGAGCACCAGTTCCGCACGCTCGAGCCGGGCGATCATCTGGGTCGCCGTCGGCTTCGACATCCCCGACAGCTCGCCCAGGCGGGTCCGTGTCAGCGGGCCGTGTTCGAGGATCAGCCGGAACGCCTCGCGGTCGTTCCTGGTGCGCAACCAGGCGGAGGTTCCCGGGTCGATCTGTGACATGTGTCTCTTCCTTCCGAGCGGCCTGTTCAGTTGAGGCCGAGTTCGGTGCGGACCTCGTCGCGGAGGCGGCCGAGGTTGTCGGGCTCGGGTGCTGCGCCGAGGAGTGTCTTGGTGTACTCGTGCTGCGGGTTCAGGATGACCTCGTCCGCGGGGCCACGCTCG
>NZ_JYIV01000029.1 GCF_000956405.1 Microbacterium oxydans | reverse complement strand
CAACAACCACACCTGGGTGTTGCCACTGCGGGGAGACCAGGAGGACCAGCGGGCCGCGGCGATCTACGACCTGATCCACAACCGGGTCTTCAGTGAGCCGCTCCTCGCCGGTGCCTACCCCGATCTGGAAGAGGTCGGTCTGCCCCCGATGCCCGTGCAGGAGGGCGACCTCGAAGCCATCGGGCACTCGATCGACTTCTACGGCATCAACTTCTACAATCCGACGACGGTCACCACGGCCGAGGCGGGGAACCCGATCCCCTTCGACATCGTGCCCACACCCGGCGTCCCGGTCACCGGATTCGGACCGGAATGGCCGATCATGCCCGGCGCGCTGCATGATCTGCTGGTCGACCTGCACACCCGGCACCCGGACATGCCGCCCGTGATCATCGGGGAGAACGGCGCCTCGTTCCCTGAGCCGGAGCGCGCGACCCGCGTGGATGACTCCAACCGCATCTCGTACCTCGCCGGGCATCTGGCAGCCGTCGGAGATGCGATATCCGCCGGGGTGCCAGTAGAGGAGTACACGGTGTGGTCGCTGCTGGACAACTGGGAGTGGGCCGACGGCTACACCCAGAGGTTCGGACTCGTCCACGTCGACTTCGAGACGGGCGAGCGAACCCCCAAAGCCTCATACGACTGGTATCGAGAGGTCATCGCGAGCTCGCGTGCAGCAGGGGAGGACCGATGACCGAGGCGAAGGGCACACGCACCGTACGGGCAGGTGCGCGATGGATGTCCCTGTTCACGCTCGCGTGGCTGGCGATCTGGACCGTGCAGCTCACCCCCGTCCAACTGCTCCTCCCGCTGCAGCTCGACACTCCGGAGGATGACTGGATCCGCGGGGTCGTCTCCTCGGGACTGGTGCTGGGTATCGGCGGGCTCGCAGGCATCCTCGCCGGGCCCGCCGCCGGCGCGCTCTCGGATCGCGCGGCCGCGGGAAGACACCGCCGTCGCCCGTGGGCAGTGGGCGGCGTCCTGCTGACGGCGGTCTGCCTCGTCCTCACGGGATACGCCCAGGGGCCGTGGGGCGTGGGCGCCGGCTGGATCGGCGTCTCCATCGGCGTCGCCGTGTCGTCTGCAGCTTTCACGGCGCTCATCGCCGACCAGCTCCCGACGACGCAGCGAGGTGCCGCGTCGGCCGCGGTCGGTTCCAGTCAGGCAGTCGGCATCGTCGTCGGAGTGGGGCTCGTCGTGCTCCTCGGGCTCGGAATCCGCGATGGGTACTTCCTCCTCGCGGGGATCATCGCGGTGATCGGCACGGCGACGGCACTCCTGCTGCCGGACCCGCCGAGTACCGAGGCATTGAGGCCGAAGCGGATCAGAGGACGCCGGCTCGCCTCGCTCCGCGACCGCGACTTCGCGTGGATGCTCTCCGGCCGACTGGTGACGAATGTCGGCAACGCCCTCGGCACCGCGCTGTTCCTGTTCTTCCTGCTGCACGGCCTCGGTCAGCCGAGCGCGACCGCCCAGGACAACCTGCTGCTGCTCATCGTCGTGTACACGGTCTTCGTCGTCGTGGCGTCCGTGATCACCGGCATCGTGTCCGACCGCACCGGCAACAGGAGAACTCTCACGGTCGCCGCGACGGTCGTGCAAGCGGCATCCGGCGTGGCGATCGCACTCGTCCCCACCTTCGAGATGACCATGGTGGCTGCGGCGCTCATGGGACTCGGGTACGGAGCGTTCTCGACGGTGGGTCTCGCTTTCGCTGCCGATCTGCTGCCGGACGAGCAGGACCACGCCCGGGATCTGGGAATCGTCAACGTGACGGCCGCCCTCGGGCAACTCATCGGTCCGGTGCTGGGAGCGGGCCTGGTCGCGCTCGTCGGCGGATTCTGGCTCGTGTTCGTCGCGGCTGCCGTCCTGTCACTGGTCGGCGGGCTGCTCACAGCGTTCGCGCGGCAGCCGGTGAAGACGGCGTGAGCGTGCGGGGAGCTACGCCAGGTCTGTGTTCTCTGCCGCCGACTGCTCGACGGTCGCGATGGCGAGGTGCAGCACCGCGTTGAAGACGTCCGGACGCATCGCGGTGATGAGGTGCGTGGTGCGCGGCACGACGATCAGCTCCGCGTGGGGCGCGAGGTGTCGGAACAGCGGCTCGTTGAGCCTGAGCTGGTCGTACTGACCGTTCACGAACCACAGCGGCACCGCTATCCGCGGCACGGCTGCGGCGATGTCGAGCGCGGCGAGGCTGCGTAGCGCGGCATCCTGCGTGTCGAGCGCGTAGCCACCAGCGGCGAAGTCCGAGCGGTTCTCGAGGGGGATGGTGGCGGCGAGCATCCGACGTGTCAGCCACATACCGCGATCGGGGAGGGAGTCGACGGCACGCGCGAACATCCGGTACGCGGCGAGCCCTGCGCCGCGGGGCAGAGAGGTGCAGGCGGCGGCGACCAGCGCGGCGATGGGCGGAGCCTCGGCACCACCGGCGTAGGCGAGTGAGAGCAACCCGCCCATCGAATGGCCGACGAGGACGACGGGACCCCTCTCCGCGGCTGCACGCACCGCGACATCGATCGTGTGCAGCGCCTCATGCAGGGTGAAGTCCTCCTGCATCCGCGACCCATGGCCGGGGAGATCGACGGCGGTGAAGTCGTACCCTCGCTCCGCGAGATAGACGGCCTGCGACCGCCACATCGTGGCGGATGTGCGGATGCCGTGCACGAAGACGATCTGGGCGCTCACGGGATCAGCATAAGGAAAGCGGGACCGGTGGATGAACCACCGGCCCCGCTCGACACTGCGTGTCAGAGAGTGTTACTTCTCCCAGCCGACGTTCTCGACCGGCTGGATGCCGAACAGGTCCAGACCGACGTAGGGCTCAGGCGTGAGGTTCGCCAGGCCCTCGCGGACGGTGAAGATCTGCGGGCCGTTGTAGAGCGGGATGAGACCCCAGCGCTTGTAGATCTCCGGCTCGAGCTTCATCGCGGCAGCGGTCTGCGCCTCGGGGTCGCTCTGCGACTCGACCTTGTCCTTGATCTCGGCGTCGAGCTCGGCGTCACCGACACCCGACAGGTTCAGGCCGGAGTCCGAGCAGTACAGCTGGCAGAACCAGGCCGCACCGAACGGGTCGGAGGAGGTGAAGCGGAGCCCCGAGACGTCCCAGTTCTTCGAGGTGTAGTCCGAGGAGAACTGGCTCGAGGGGCGGACCTCGACCTTGACGTCGATGCCGACCGCCTTCTCCTGAGCCTGCAGAGACTGAGCGAGCGCCTTCTGCGTCGCGGAGTCACTCCAGATCGGGTAGGTCACGGAGAGCTTCACGCCGTCCTTCTCGCGGATGCCGTCGGAGCCCTCCTTCCAGCCTGCGTCGTCGAGGAGCTTCTTGGCACCCTCGACGTCGAACTTCCAACCGGCTGCCTTCATGGAGTCGGAGTAGCCGGGCTGGAACGAGAACAGCGTCAGCGAGCCCGCCGGGTCTTCCTTGTAGCCGAGGCCGTTCCACGCGATCTGCTTCTGCTGATCGATGTTGATGGCCTTGAAGAATGCCTCGCGGACCTTGACGTCCTCGAACTGCGGCTTGGTCGAGTCGACCTGCAGGATGGTGTTGGCCGTCTGCTGCGCGCGGTAGATCACGGCGCCGTCGACGTTCTTCACCTGGTCGATGAGCTCCTGCGATCCGGTCTCGGTCATGTCGACCTCGCCGTTCTTGAAGGCGTTGACGCCGGCGGGGTAGTCCATGCCGGTCATCGTGACCTTGTCGAGGAGCGGAGCGTCGCCCCACCACTCGGGGTTCGGCTTGAACGAGATGTAGCCCTTGGTGGCGTCGTACTCGTCGACCGTGTACGGGCCTGCGCCCCACTCGGGGTGCGGGTTCTCGTTCATCGCGTCGTTGAACGTGGTCGGGTCTGCGAGGGCCGGGTGGATGACGCCGCCGTTGAAGGGCATCTGCGGCCAGGCGAACTCGCCCTTGAAGGTGACGATCGCGGTCTTCGCGGTGTCGCCCTGCTCGACCGACTCGATCTCCTTGTATCCGTCGGTGGCGTTGGGGTTGAAGCCCTCGTCGTACGAGCGGTTCGCCTTCCACGTGGCGTCGATGGCGGTCCAGTCCATGTCGGTGCCATCGTTCCAGTGCGCCTCATCGGTGAACGTGAAGGTCAGGACCGTCTTGCCGTCCTTCACCTCGTTCTTCCACTCGGAGAGGTAGTTGTCGTTCTTGTACTGCGTGCCATCCGGCTTCATGAGGATGATCTGCGGCATGTACCAGGCAGCGACGCGCGTGGTGTTGGCGCTCGCGTCGCTGTTGAACGCGTTCAGCTGGGCGGGGATCTCCGTGAGTGCGAAGTTGACCTCGCCGCCCTCCTTGAGGTTCTCGCGGGGCTGCGGGTTGTAGTTGGACATCTCGACCCCGGCGGCGTCGCCCTCGTCGTTCTTGTCGCCACTGCCGGTGTTGCCGGCAGCGCACCCGCTGAGTGCGAGTGCGAAAGCGCCGGTGAGTGCCAGCGCTCCCATCAGCTTGTACTGCTTCATGGTGCTCCTTTCGCCTTGCGGCGTGTCATAAGGGGAGGATAGTTCGCCGGGTGCACGAATGCTCCTGCGGCCGGTGAATCCGAACCAACCGTTACCGGACGGTGACCGTCACGTGGTCAGGAGGCCACGGGGCGTGCCGTCACCGTTGCCGGATCGAAGACGATCCGCTCGCGCGTGCGCTCGATATCCGGGTCCGGAACGGGGATCGCCGACAGCAGTGCCTTCGTGTACGGGTGCTGCGGGTTGTCGAAGACGTCGTCCACGTCGCCGTGCTCGACGAAGTCTCCGAGATACATGACGGCCACTCGGTCCGCGATGTGCCTCACGACGGAGAGGTCATGCGCGACGAACAGGTAGGAGATGCCGAGTTCGACCTTGAGGTCGTCGAGGAGGTTGATCACACCGGCCTGGATCGACACGTCGAGGGCGGAGACCGGCTCATCGAGCACCAGGATCTTCGGGTTCGTCGACAGGGCCCTCGCGATGCCGATGCGCTGACGTTGGCCGCCCGAGAATGCCTGCGGGAAGCGATCGCTGTGCGCGGGGTTGAGGCCGACGAGATCCATCAGCTCCTTGACCCGGCGATGCGCCTCGGCCCTCGGGGTGCCGATCGCCGACAGAGGCTCCGAGATGATGTCCGCGACCGTCATGCGCGGGTCGAGCGCGCCCATCGGGTCCTGGAACACGATCTGGATGTCGCGACGCAGAGCGCGCTCCACCTTGTGGCTGCGGATGTCGTTGACGCTCGTCCCGGCGATGACGATGTCACCGTCGGTCTGCTTCACCATGTCCATGATCTGCAGCAGCGTCGTCGTCTTGCCCGAGCCGGATTCGCCGACGATGGCCAGCGTCTCGCCCTCGCGCACGTCGAAGCTGATGCCCTTGATCGCGTGCACCTCTCCGACCTTGCGCTTCAGGAACGCCCCCTTGAGCAGCGGGAAGGTCTTGGTGAGGTTCTTGACCTCGAGCGTGATGGGGCGCTCCTCACGGGGGAGCCGGGTCAGAGCGCTCTCCGGCGCCTCGCGCACCGGGTACACGGGCAGGCCGCCGAGAAGGCCGCCGTCGGTGATCTCGTTCGCGCGGATGCATGCGGCTCGGTGCTCCTCACCGCCGCCGGTCAGCACCGGGAGCAGCTCGGGCTCGCTGGTGCGGCACGCATCCATGACGATGGGGCAGCGATCGGCGAACGGGCACGCGTCCGGGAGGTTGATCAGCAGAGGAGGGTTCCCCTTGATCGGAGTCAGCGGCTCCTTCTCGGCTTTGTCGACCCGCGGGATCGCGCCGAGGAGGCCGATCGAGTACGGCATCCGGGTTTGATGGAACAGCTCGCGCACGGGCGCCTGTTCGACGGGCTTTCCGGCGTACATCACCATGACGTCGTCCGCGGTGCGGGCGACGACGCCCATGTCGTGGGTGATCATCATGACTGCCGCGCCGGTCTCGGCCTGGGCCTTCTCGATGAGGTCGAGGATCTGCGCCTGGATCGTCACGTCGAGCGCCGTGGTCGGCTCGTCCGCGATGATCAGCTTCGGGTTGTTGGCCATCGCGATGGCGATCACGACGCGCTGGCGCATACCGCCGGAGAACTCGTGCGGGAACGACTTCATCCGCTTCTCTGGCTCCGTGATGCCGACGAGCTTCAGCAGCTCGATCGACCGGGCCGTCGCCTCCTTGATGCTGAGGTTCCGGTGCACCGTCAGCGCTTCGATCAGCTGGGCACCGATCGTGTACACCGGGGTGAGCGAGGTGAGCGGGTCCTGGAAGACCATGGCGATGCCGTTGCCGCGGATGGCGGACAGCTGCGTGTCGGTCTTGCCGAGCAGCTCCTGGCCGTCGAAGACGATCGAACCGGTGACCTTGGCGTTCTCGTCGAGCAGACCCATCACGGCGAGCGACGTGACCGACTTGCCCGAACCGGACTCGCCGACGATCCCGAGGGTCTTCCCTGCTTCGAGGTCGAACGAGACCCCGCGAACGGCATCGACCCGACCCGCCTCGGAGGCGAAGCTGACCCGGAGGTCGCGGACGGAGAGTACAGGGCTCATGCGCGGCCTCCTGCAGCCGAGGTGGGATCGAGGGCGTCGCGCAGTCCGTCGGCGATGAGTGCCATCGAGACGGTCAGCAACGTGAGGATCAGGGCGGGGAAGTAGAACAGCCAGGGGGAGCTCGTGATGGTCGTGCTCCCTTCGCCGATGAGCGAGCCGAGCGAGACGTCGGGGATCTTCACTCCGAAGCCGATGAAGGACAGCCCGGTCTCCGTCGTCACCGCAGCGACGATGCCCAGGGTGAAGTTGATCACCAGCAGTGACCCGATGTTCGGGATCAGGTGGCGCGTCACGATGCGCAGCCCGCGGACGCCCATGTAGCGCGCCGCCTGGACGTACTCGCGCTCACGCAGCGAGAGCGTCATGGTCCAGATGATGCGGGCGGGGAAGAACCAGCCGACGAAGATCATCACGAGAGCGATGACCCACCACACGCCGCCGGAGTCGTTCGAGATGATCGACAGCAGCAGGAAGGTCGGGACCACCATCATGAAGTGGATGAACAGCAGGGCGAACCGCTCGAACCAGCCACCGAAGTAGGCGGCGGCCGTTCCCACGAGCGCGGAGAGCAACGTCGTTCCCACGGAGACCGTGATCGCGATCATGAGCGACCGCTGCAGTCCGACTGCAGTCTGGGTGTACGTGTCGTTGCCGGCGCCGTTGGTGCCGAACCAGTGCGCAGCGGACGGCGGCTGGCTCAGGGCCAGGAAGTCCATGCTGTCGACCTTGTACGGGGACAGCAGCGGGCCGAGCGTCGAGAACAGCACCAGGACGATGAGGACGACGACGCCCCCGACAGCGGCCTTGTTGCGCATGAAGCGCCGGGTGTACAGCGTCCACTTGGACAGCGACTTGCCGGAGGCGCGGTCCGCGGTCGGCGGGGCTGCAGGCGGTTCGACGAGAGGATCGATCATTTCGGTGGTCATGCTCAGCTCACCCTCACTCGCGGGTCGAGGACGACGACGACGATGTCGGCGAGCACGGCGCCGATCGCGGTCAGGACGGCGCCGAAGGCGGCGACGGCCACCACGCCGTTGATGTCGTTCTGGTTGATGGTGTCGAGGAAGTACCGGCCCATGCCCTGCCAGGCGAAGATCTGCTCGGTCAGGATCGCGCCGGTGAAGATGGTGGGGATCGTGAAGGCGACCTGGGTCGCGACGGGGATGAGCGAGGTGCGCAGCGCGTGCTTGCGGACGGCTTGCGCCTTCGTGAGGCCCTTGGCTCGAGCGGTGCGCACGTAGTCGGCGTTGATGTTGTCGAGCAGGAGCGAGCGCTGCAGGAAGTGGTACTGGGCGTAGCCGACGATCACGAGCGCGATCGTGGGAAGCGTCAGGTGCTGCAGGGTGTCGATGATGACGGGGAAGAATCCGGTCACGCCGGGGCTCGACGACCCGGTGACGTAGAAGATGCGGACACCGGTCCACTCGTTGAGCGAGATCGCGAGGAGGACCACGCCGAGACCGGCCACGATGATGTTCAGGTTCATCGTGATGATCGAGGTCGCCTGGCCGATGCGGTCGGCGAGCTTGTACTGTCGCGACGCGGTGTAGACACCCAACCAGATGCCGAGCACCGCCGCGATGATGGTCGCACCGAGGACGAGCTCGGCGCTGACCCACATGCGGTAGGACACCTGCTCGTTGACCGACTGGCCGGTGGGGCTCAGACCCCAGTCCCAACGGAACACGATGCTGCTGAACCAGTTCCACCACCGCTCCATGAGCGGAACGCTGTCGCTCAGGTTGCGCGGGATGAGGACGTTGTCGATCTGCTCCGGGGTGAGCGGCGGTCGGCGGCCGACGTAGTTGCTGCGCGGATCGAGGAAGCCCCACGCCAGGAAGAACGTCAGGTTCGTGGCGACCACGATCATGAGCAGCCAGCCGAGTGCTCGGCGCAGGAGGTACTTGATCAAGGGGGGTCAGTCTTTCTCTTCTACAGACGCGCTCGGGATCTGCCGACGCAACGCTGAGTCAGTTGGATACACAATCGCCATCCACCGAACTCTGCGACGCGACGACCATCACGGGGTGTATGACGGAGTCTTATCGCTTGCGGGATCCGGTGTCACGGATTTTCCCTGGCAACTTCGGGAGACTATCACCGGTATGGCCGAATCGGGGATTAGCCTCCCCTGACCGTACAATCGAGTGGACATGTCCCCACGCGCTCTCACTCCTCTTCAGCCTGCCGCGACGCCGGCTGCGCAGATCCGCAATTTCTGCATCATCGCCCACATCGATCACGGCAAGTCGACCCTCGCCGACCGCATGCTCCAGATCACGGGCGTCGTCTCGGATCGCGACATGCGCGCGCAGTACCTCGACCGCATGGACATCGAGCGTGAGCGCGGCATCACGATCAAGAGCCAGGCGGTCAGGATGCCCTGGGAGCTCGACGGGCAGACCGTCGCGTTGAACATGATCGACACCCCTGGCCACGTCGACTTCACGTACGAGGTGTCGCGGTCCCTCGCCGCCTGCGAGGGTGCGATCCTGCTCGTCGACGCCGCGCAGGGCATCGAGGCGCAGACCCTCGCGAACCTCTATCTCGCGCTCGAGAACGACCTGCACATCATCCCCGTGCTGAACAAGATCGACCTGCCGGCGGCCGACCCGGAGAAGTACGCGAAGGAGCTGGCCTCCCTCATCGGCGGCAAGCCGGAAGACGTGCTCCGGGTCTCGGGCAAGACCGGCGCCGGTGTGGAGGACCTTCTCGACCGACTGGTCCAGGAGATCCCGGCCCCGAAGGGCGACGCGGACGCTCCCGCCCGCGCGATGATCTTCGACTCGGTGTACGACGCCTACCGTGGCGTCGTCACATACGTCCGCATGATCGACGGCAGCCTCTCGCCCCGCGAGCGCATCCAGATGATGTCGACCGGCGCGAACCATGAGGCGCTCGAGGTCGGTGTGTCCAGCCCGGAGCCCACTCCCACCAAGGGACTCGGGGTCGGCGAGGTCGGCTACCTCATCACCGGCGTGAAGGATGTGCGCCTCTCCAAGGTCGGCGACACGATCACGAACGCCCGCAAGCCCGCATCCGAAGCGCTCCCCGGGTACACAGACCCGAAGCCGATGGTTTTCTCGGGTATCTACCCGATCGACGGCAGCGACTATGCGGAACTGCGCGAGGCCCTCGACAAGCTGAAGCTCTCCGATGCCTCCCTGCAGTACGAGCCGGAGACCTCGGTCGCTCTCGGGTTCGGATTCCGCTGCGGCTTCCTCGGACTGCTGCACCTGGAGATCGTGACCGAGCGTCTGGCGCGAGAGTTCGGACTCGACCTCATCACCACGGCGCCCAGCGTGATCTACGAGGTGCTCACGAGCGACACCGGCGAGACCGTCACGGTCACGAACCCGAGCGAGTACCCCGATGGACGCATCGGCTCGGTGTCGGAGCCCATGGTCAAGGCGGCCATCCTGCTGCCCAAGGACTATGTCGGCACCGTCATGGAGCTCTGCCAGTCGCGGCGCGGCACGCTGCTGGGCATGGAGTACTTCTCCGAGGAGCGCGTCGAGCTGCGCTACAACATGCCCCTCGGCGAGATCGTGTTCGACTTCTTCGACCAGCTCAAGTCCAAGACGCAGGGCTATGCCTCGCTCGACTACGAGCCCTCGGGGCAGCAGGAGGCCGACCTCGTCAAGGTCGACATCCTCCTGCAGGGCGAGAAGGTCGACGCGTTCAGCTCGATCGTGCACCGCGACAAGGCCTACGCCTACGGCACGATGATGGCGGAGCGGCTGCGCAAGCTCATCCCTCGTCAGCAGTTCGAGGTGCCGATCCAGGCCGCGATCGGTGCGCGCATCATCGCCCGCGAGACGATCCGCGCGATCCGCAAGGACGTGCTCGCCAAGTGCTACGGCGGTGACATCACCCGCAAGCGCAAGCTCCTCGAGAAGCAGAAGGAGGGCAAGAAGCGCATGAAGATGGTGGGCCGCGTCGAGGTGCCTCAGGAGGCGTTCATCGCCGCGCTCTCCGGTGACGTCGAAGGCAAGGAAAAGAAGTAGCGCGTGCCGTTTCCGCCGTACGAGCGCGGGATGACGCGTGACCCCGTGCGCGCGGCACCGAAGGGGATGCGGCTCTCCGAGCGTTCAACGGTCGTCGGCCCCGCTGCCCGAGATGCGGTGGCGGCGCTGGTGAGCTCGTGGGAGTTCAAGCGCCGCGCAGGATTCGACGTCCCTGACGGCGCGCCGGCTGCGGGAGTCGAAGGCGTGCTGGCCAAGCGTCTGTTCGGTGTGCGTTTCGCGGAACCGGTGCGCGTGGTGTGGGCGGATGAAAGCGGCTTCGGCTACGAGACGCGTCCTGGGCATCCGATCTACGGCGAGGAGTCCTTCCGGATCGACAAGCACGGCGTGTTCGTCGCTCGATCGGTGTCACGCCCCTCGACGTGGGTCTGGCGGTTGCTGGCGCCGGCGCTCCTTCTTCTGCAGCGATCCACCCATGGCCGCTACGTGCGCATCGTGCAGGACGAGGCGGGCTCCTCGTCGAAGTCTCGCTGAGCCGCGATGTGACGCCCCGCGGCGCGTGGGGGTGTTCGCTCAGGTAAGCCGAAGTAGGGTGGAAGGCATGCGGCGCGGGACTTTCCGAGACGACACGGTGGACTATGCGGCCGTGGGTGCGACCCATGCGCCGGATCTGATGCAGTACCCGCCGGAGCGCAGCATCCCGGCGGAGGAATCCTGGCGGATCGGCAGTGGAGTCGAACGATTCCAGACCGCCGGCGAGGCTCTTCTGTCGTGGACGGCGCAGCGTGCGGCCGGCCTGACCGTCGAAGACGTGCGCCCCGCACCGGGACCTGCCTATGCGGGTGTGAGCTTCGACGCCGAGGGCAATCCGATCGCGCCGAGCAAGCGCGACGTCGAGCCGCGCTACGACGCGGAGGGCATGCCCTTCGTCGGTGCGGGGATGACCCTGCACCTCCGCGGGCGTATTGCGGGGATGCGTGCCGATTCCGAGCTCCGTGTGATCTCCGTCACGGAGGAGACCCGTCGTGTCGGCTTCGTGCTGGGAACCGTCGGGGGATCCGTCGTGAGCGGTGAGGAGTCCTTCGACGTGGACTGGCGCGAGGACAACGACGAGGTGTGGTTCACCGTGCGTGCCTTCGATGCGCCGAACGGCCTGCTCTACCGCACGATCCCGGCCCTCGTGAAGCGTCGTCGCCGTGAGCTCTTCGCGCGCTACCTCCGGGCGATCTCTCCGTTGTACGCGACTCCCGTCTGATGGCGGGACCGCTTCCTCTCGGAGACCCCGCCCCGGCGGACGGACGCTTGCCGGCTGATCTTCCGATCGACGGGCGGGTGCCTTTCTCCGCCTACCTGCACATCCCGTTCTGCACGGTGCGCTGCGGTTACTGCGACTTCAACACCTACACCTCGACCGAGCTGCGCGGGGCGAAGCAGGAGGACTACGCGTCGACTTTGATCTCGGAGATCGCTCTCGCCCGTGGCGTGCTGGATGACGCAGGGGCGCTGCGGCCGATGGACACCGTGTTCTTCGGCGGTGGTACTCCCACGCTGCTGCCGGCCGGCGATCTCGCGCGCATGCTCGGTGCGGCGACCGATGCGTTCGGCTTGGCCGAGGGTGCAGAGGTCACGGTCGAGGCGAACCCCGACACGGTGACCCCTGAGGTGGCGCAGACGCTCGCACGAGCCGGGGTCACACGGATGTCGGTCGGCATGCAGTCGGCGGTTCCGCACGTCCTCGCCGCCCTCGATCGCACGCACCGCCCTGAGAACGTGCGCACGGCCGTCACCGCCGCGAAGGATGCGGGCCTGGCCGTGAGCGTGGACCTCATCTACGGTGCACCGGGGGAGTCCCTCACCGACTGGGAGGCCTCGCTCGATGCCGCCCTCGCCCTCGAGCCGGATCACATCTCGGCCTACGCGCTCATCATCGAAGACGGGACGAAGCTCGCGCGTCAGATCCGCCGCGGCGAGGTGCCCACCCCCGATGACGATCTCCAGGCCGACATGTACGAGCTCGCCGACTCCCGCCTCGCTGCGGGTGGCTTCGACTGGTACGAGGTGAGCAACTGGGCACGCACGCCCGATCGCCGATCCCGACACAACCTCGCGTACTGGCGGGGGAACGACTGGTGGGGCTTCGGTCCTGGAGCGCACAGCCACGTCGCCGGGCTGCGTTGGTGGAACGTGAAGCATCCAGCGGCCTACGCCCAGCGCCTTGCGGCATCCGAGTCGCCGGCCGCCGGAACGGAGCGTCCGGACGACGAGTCGCGCACGCTCGAGCGGATCCTGCTGCTCAGCCGCATCCGTGAGGGGATCGCGATCGACGATGTGCCCAGTGCGAACAGGAGCAGGGTCGCCGGTCTCATCGCCGACGGTCTCGTCGACCCGCTCGCGGCGATCCAGGGACGTGTGCAATTGACGCTGCGCGGGCGCCTGCTCGCCGACGCCGTCGTTCGCGAACTGACCGGCTGACGCTCATCGGCCGAGCGCTCTCTCAGCCGGGGAGCAGGTCCATCCCGGCCGTGCGTCGCTGCGGCACCGTCGCACTCGACGCGTCGAACAGGCGCGTCAGGCGATCAGGCCCATAGGCAGGCCAGCCCGGATCTCCCGACGTGACGAATCCGGCCCACGCGGCGTTCATCTCGGCCGCGAGATCATGCGGAGCATCTGGACCGGCCAGACGCGCGGCCTCGTCGTCGTCGAGGCGATCGAACACGAACCCGAGCTCGAGCGCATGGGCCGCCCGCAGATCGCGGACCGGGCTGGGCCAGGCGAACTCGTAGACGTGCCTCGTGTCCGGGCGTGCGGCAGCCACCCGGCTCAGCGGCGCACGCAGCATCACGTCGGTGATGAGCTGTCCCAAGAGCTCCCCGGCCCCGGCCTCGGGGAATTCGGACCGATAGGCGGCCACCGCGCGTCGAGGGATGCGTGAGAGCAGCCGTGCGGCCTGCAGCTTGAGCTCCCCGATGCCTGCCAGCACCTCCGGCGGGAACCAGAGCCGATACTCGTCGGTGTTGCTCCCGATGAGCATCGGCGTGTCGATCTCGCGGAGCACCTCGTGCGGTGACCGGGGGAGGCTCTCGGGGTCGATCGCGAACTGGAACCCCGGTGCACCGCCGAGGGGAGACGATCCCGCGGATTGAGCCTTCCGTGCGTCCAGCAGTTGCTCGGGCGTCAGAGCGGCGAACGACTCGCGGTCGGCCCGGACCCCGAGTAGCTTCGCGAGGCGAGTCGTCACACGCCCGGCCTTCTTCGGAGTCTGCGCCTGCAGCGGCCCCGACTCGATGATGGCGCGGCTGATCAGCGCGCGGGAGTCGTCCCGAGCGAGGAGCGCGGCGACGATCGCGCCGCCGGCGGACTCGCCCATGGTCGTGATCCGGGTCGGATCCCCGCCGAAAGCGGCGACCTCACGGTGCACCCATTCGAGGGCCGCGGCGGCATCGCGCAGCCCGAGATTCCGCGGAGCACCCTCCAGGACGGAGAATCCTTCGGAGCCGAGCCGGTAGTTGATCGACACGAAGACGATTCCCGCCCGTGCGAAGACCGTGCCGTCGTACAGCGGAAGCGCTGCGGTGCCGCGTTCGAGCGCGCCGCCGTGGATCCAGAGCAGCACAGGGGCCCCTGATGCATCGGAGGGAGCCCAGACGTTGGCCGTGAGGATGTCGTCTCCGTCGATCCGCACCGAGCCCAGCAACGCGCCGATGGCACCCGTGTAGGGGAGCTGGGGCGGCGTGGGGCCGAACCGCACCGCATCGCGCACGCCAGCCCAGGCTGGGACGTGTTGCGGCTCGCGGAACCTGTTCTCGCCGAACGGGGCAAGGGCGTAGGGGATGCCGAGGAAGTGGACGATCCCGGCCTCCTCGGCGCCACGCACGATGCCGCTCGACAGGGTGGCCTGAGGGGAGGAGGTCATGAGCGTCATCCTAGAGTCGTCGGCCCACGGTACGGAGAACCCGGAGCTGCACGGGGTAGGATTGGCACTCTGAACGTCCGAGTGCCAGCGGAAGGGAAGGGCGATGGTCACAGAGCGAGGGCTGCAGGTGCTCCGCGCGATCGTGCAGGACTACGTCGAGACCCACGAGCCCGTCGGCAGCCGATCCATCGTCGACAGGCATTCCTTCGGCGTCTCGGCCGCGACGATCCGGAACGACATGGCGCTGCTCGAGGACGAAGAGCTGATCACGGCGCCGCACACCTCGTCGGGGCGGGTTCCCACAGACAAGGGCTACCGCGTGTTCGTGAATCATCTCGCACAGCTGCGGCCGCTCTCCTCCGCACAGCGCTCGGCGATCGAATCGTTCCTGGGCGAACCGTCCGATCTCGACGACCTGATGGTGCGCACGGTGCGGGTGCTGACACAGCTGACCGGTCAGGTCGCGCTCGCGCAGTACCCGTCGTTCGCGCGGGCGCACGTGACGCATATCGAGCTGGTCGCGCTCTCGCCGAACCGGCTGCTGATCGTCCTCGTGACCGATGCCGGTGGCGTCTCGCAGCGGATCGCCGTCCTGCCGGAGATCATCGACGAGTCGGATCTCGCCGTGTTGCGTGCCCGCCTGTCCTCCTTGATCACAGGGCAGGGCATCGGCGAGGCATCGGATCGCCTGCAGACACTGCTCGCTGCAGAGGAGAAGCCTCAGGAAGCGGTGCTGCGCACCCTCGCCGGCGTCGTCCTGGACGAGCTCGGCGGCTTCCGTCAGGAACGTCTGGTGATGGCAGGCGCGGCGACCCTCGCGCGTCGGGAACAGGACTTCCGCGGCAGCATCCACCCGCTGCTCGAGGCCATCGAGGAACAGGTGACCCTGCTGCGCCTGATGAGCGAGATGGTTCCCGACGAGCACGGCCTCGCGGCCAGCATCGGCACCGAGAACGCCCCCTTCGGGCTCGCCGAGGCGTCGATCGTGGCCAGCAACTACGCCGCGCCCAGTGGGACGGCACGAGTCGGCGTGATGGGGCCGACGCGCATGGACTACCCGAGCAATCTCGCCGCAGCACGGGCCGTGGCCCGCTACCTGTCGCGGATGCTCGACGAAGACGAGGCCGGCCGCTGACGCGGTCGCCACGAGAACACACGCAGAAAGGCGATTGTGGCGGACCACTATGAGGTTCTCGGGGTGTCCCGAGACGCTTCCACCGATGAGATCAAGAAGGCGTATCGACGCCTCGCACGGCAGCTGCACCCGGATGTGAATCCGGGGGAGGACGCCGCGGAGAAGTTCAAGCTCGTCACGCACGCGTACGACGTGCTCAGCGACGACGAGTCACGCCGCCGTTACGACATGGGCGGCGGGGACGGCGCCGCGGGGAACTTCGGCGGCTTCGGCGGTTTCGGCGACATCTTCGAGACGTTCTTCGGGGCTTCGCAGGGTGGAGGACGCGGTGCGCGCCCGCGCTCGCGTCGGGAGCGGGGCCAGGATGCCCTGGTCCGGGTCACGCTCGACCTCGGCGACGTGGTGTTCGGGGCGCATCGTGACATCGAGGTCGACACCGCGGTGCTGTGCGAGACGTGTCAGGGTTCGTGCTGTCAGGAGGGCACGTCGCCCGTCACCTGCGACATCTGCGGTGGTTCCGGCCACGTGCAGCGCCAGGTGCGCAGCCTGCTCGGCAACGTCGTCACGTCTCAGCCCTGCGGCACCTGCGAGGGATACGGCACGACCATCCCGTACCCCTGTGGCACGTGTGGCGGACAGGGACGCGTGCGCTCGCGTCGCACTGTCTCGCTCGACATCCCCGCCGGTGTCGAGACGGGGCTCCGCCTGCAGCTTCCCGGTTCCGGCGAGGTCGGCAAGGCGGGCGGACCGAACGGCGACCTCTACGTCGAGGTGACCGTCAACCCGCATGCGGCGTTCAGCCGCGAGGGAGACGACCTGCTCGCCACGCTCGAGGTGTCGATGACCGACGCGATCCTCGGTACCGAGACCAAGATCCAGGCACTCGACGGCGAGGTCGATCTCGAGATCCGTCCCGGTGTGCAGTCCGGCGATGTGCTCACGATCAAGGGCCGGGGCATCACCCCGCTCCGCGGCACCCAGCGCGGCGATCTGCGGGTCGGCGTGCAAGTGCTGACTCCGACCCGACTGGACTCGGCGCAGCGAGCGCTGATCGAGGACTTCGCGAAGAAGGCGAAGTCGCCGGAGCCTCAGCTGGCGCAGTTCCAGCAGGGACTCTTCTCGAAGCTCCGCGACCGCTTCCGCAACCACTGATCATGGCGCTGCACTTCCTCGTCGAGTCCTCGACGGATGCCCGAGTCGACGATCTGGTGTCGTTGACCGGAGCCGAGGCCAAGCACGCGGCCGTCGTCCGTCGCCTTCGCGTCGGAGAGGCTGTCACCGTCGGAGATGGCGCAGGGGTGTGGCTGAGCGGGGTGGCCGAGGAGGTGTCTCCTGCTCGTGTGGAGGTCCGTGTCGCGGAGCGCACCGAGCACCCCGCACCGACGCCACGGGTCGTCTTGGTGCAGGCGCTCGCGAAGGGGGACCGCGACGAGCTCGCTGTGCAGGCTGCGTGCGAACTCGGCGTCGACGAGATCGTCCCCTGGCAGGCCAGTCGGAGTGTTTCCCGCTGGGAGGGTCCCAAGGCCGTGAAGGGTCGCGAGCGCTGGGCGACCATCGTGCGTGAGGCGGCCAAGCAAGCGCACCGCGCGTGGCTTCCCTCGGTGGCCGCACCGGTCACGACCGCCCAGCTGGCGGAACGAGCGGGTTCGCAGCGAGTGCTGCTTCTCGACCCGACGGCACCGGTGCGACTGTCGGAGATCGAGCCGGACGGCCGCGACCTGGTGCTCGTAGTGGGACCGGAGGGCGGGATCTCGGACGAGGAGCTGCGTCGTCTGACGGAGGCGGGAGCCGAGCGCGTGCTCCTCGGTGAGACGGTCCTCCGGACGTCGACGGCAGGGCCGGCCGCGATCGCCGTGCTGTCGGTGGCACTCGGCCGATGGTGACCGCGCCTGACCGCCACGCGACTGCCTCAAGCTCGCCGTCACGCTGCGGTCAGTAGACTTGACGGCATGACGGAACCCTCGATCTTCACGCGCATTCTGAACGGGGAGATCCCTGCCGAGATCATCGGCGAGACCGACCGGCTGTTCGCGCTGCGCGACATCGCCCCGCAGGCGCCCGTGCACCTGCTCGTGGTACCGAAGTCCGCAGAGTACCGGGACGTCGTCGAGGTCGCGGCCGGGGATCCCTCTCTGCTCGCCGAGATGATCGCCTTCGCGGGAGAACTCGCGGCGGAGCACACGGACGATGGCGACTTCCGTCTAGTCTTCAACACCGGCGCGAACGCCGGACAGACCGTTTTCCACGTCCACGCACACGTGCTGGCCGGCGGATTGACCGAGAAGAGCGTCGGTGCCTGAGAATCACGAACCCCGGGAGCGCAGCCTGGGCGGCCAGCCTCCCGAGGCGGTCGAGAAGATCTACGCGGACGGCGTCGCGATGGTGCAGCTGCTCGGCCCGCAGGACCGGCTGCTGCGCATGCTGGAGCGCGAACACCGCGACGTGCAGGTGCTCGTCCGGGGCAACGAGATCACGCTCAGCGGCAGCGCAGAGGCGGTCGCGAATGCGAAGGCGCTGGTCGAGGAACTGCTCGCCATGACGAAGGCGGGGCAGGATCTGGCCCCGAGCGACGTGTCCAGTTCCGCACGCATGCTGCGGCAGGAAGGCGGACCCCGCCCCAGCGAGGTGCTGGGAGAGGCGATCCTGTCCACGCGCGGCAAGGTCATCCGTCCGAAGACTCCGGGGCAGAAGGAGTATGTGGACGCGATCGAGGAGAACACGATCGTGTTCGGCATCGGTCCCGCAGGAACCGGCAAGACCTACCTTGCGATGGCGAAGGCGGTGCAGGCACTCCAACGCAAGGAGGTCACCCGGATCATCCTCACGCGTCCCGCGGTCGAAGCAGGGGAGCGGCTCGGTTTCCTCCCCGGCACCCTCACCGACAAGATCGATCCGTACCTTCGCCCGCTGTACGACGCGCTCAACGAGATGATGGACCCGGAGATCGTTCCGCGTCTGATGGCGACCGGAACGATCGAGGTGGCACCCCTCGCGTACATGCGCGGGCGCACCCTGAACGACTCGTTCGTCGTCCTCGACGAAGCCCAGAACACCACGCCGGAGCAGATGAAGATGTTCCTCACGCGCCTCGGGTTCGGCACGCGGATGGTCGTGACCGGCGACATCACGCAAGTCGACCTCCCGCAGGGATCGTCGGGACTCCGTCTCGTCACCCGCGTGCTCGACGGCATCGACGACATCCACTTCTCCCGGCTCACCAGCGACGACGTCGTGCGGCACTCGCTGGTCGGACGCATCGTCGACGCATACAGCGAGTACGACGAGAAGCGCACCGCGCAGCGATTCGAGCGCGAGCAGGCGGCAGAGTTCGCCAACCGTGCCGAACGCCGGGGAGCACAACGACCAGGACCGCGTGATCGCGCCCCGAAACGAGGACTCTCATGATCGAGATCAACAACGAGTCGGCCATCGATGTCGACGAGACCGTGCTGCAGCGACTGACCGACTTCAACCTCGCGCAGCTGCACGTCAGCCCAGATGCCGAGGTGGCCATCGTCCTGGTCGACGAAGGCGCGATGGAGGCGCTCCACGTGCAGTGGATGGACGAGCCCGGCCCCACGGACGTGCTCAGCTTCCCGATGGATGAACTGCGCCCCGGCACCGAGGACCGCCCGACGGCCCCTGGCCTGCTCGGCGACATCGTGCTCTGCCCGCAGGTGGCCGAGACTCAGGCGCAGGCGGCGGGACACACGCTGATGGACGAGCTCATCCTGCTCACGACACACGGTCTGCTGCACCTCCTCGGCTTCGACCACGCCGAGCCCGACGAGGAGCGTGAGATGTTCGGGCTGCAGAAGGAGCTGATCCAGGGTTTCGCGGCTGCTGAACGCCGACGATGACTGCTGTCCTCCTCCTGATCGCCGCCGTGCTGCTTGTGGCCTTCGGTGGTCTCATGGCCGCGATCGACGCGGCATACGGCGTCACCTCGCGTGCCGGACTCGCCGACATGGCGACGGAGGGACGCAGAGCCAGGGCCTTGGAGCGCATCGCCGCCGACCTCGATGCCCACGTGAACGCGGTGGCGTTCATCCGCGTCCTCGCGGAGGTCACCGCCGCCGTGCTCGTGACGGTCGCCTTCACGATCCTGATCGAGAACAACTGGTGGGCGATGCTCGCTGCCGCCGTGCTCATGACGGCGATCACCTTCGTGCTCGTGGGAGCCAGCCCGCGGTCGTTCGGACGTCAGCACGCCGAGGGCATGATCCGCGGTACCGCGTCGATCGTGCGCGGCCTCCGCATCATCCTCGGCCCTCTCGCGCAAGGTCTTGTCGTGCTCGGAAACCGGGTCACCCCCGGAACAGGTCGCAGCTCGTTCACCAGTGAGGATCAGCTGCTCAGCATGGTCGACGAGGCGGCGTCGAACGATCTCATCGAGGAGGACGACCGCGACCTCATCCACTCCGTCTTCGATTTCACCGATCAGTTCGTGCGCGCCGTGATGGTGCCGCGCACCGAGATGGTGACGGTCGATGCCACGGCGACCACCGATGAGGCGATGTCGCTCTTCCTCAATCGTGGTGTCTCCCGGATGCCCGTCGTCGACGACGAGGCCGACGATGTCGTGGGAGTGCTGTACCTCAAGGATCTCGTGCAGTTCGCCTACCGCGACGACAGCGCGTGGCGCGCGGCGTCGATCCGTCCGATCGCGAGGCCGGCGACCTTCGTCCCCGAGTCGATGCGAGCGGAGACCCTCCTGCAGCAGATGAAGCGCGACGCCGTGCATGTCTGTCTGGTGATCGATGAGCACGGGGGGATCTCGGGTCTCGTGACCCTCGAGGACCTCATCGAGGAGCTCGTCGGCGAGATCTCCGACGAGTACGATCAGGTATCGGCGGAGTTCGTCGACCTCGGTCACGGACGGTACCGGGTGAGTGCTCGCCTGTCGCTCGAGGATGTCGGCGATCTGTTCGGCCTCGAGCTCGAGGACGAGGATGTGGACTCGATCGGCGGTCTGCTCGGAAAGGCGCTGGGACAGGTTCCGCAACCCGGTGCGACCGCGACCGTGGAGGGTCTGGTGCTCACCGGTGGCGCGTCGAGGGGGCGCGGGCGAGGAATCGCGACGGTGTTCGTGGAACGTGCGGCGGGGGAACCCGACGCTTCGCAGGATGAAGGAGATCGAGACGATGACTGACGACACCCGAAGCGGTTTCGTGACCTTCGTCGGCCGCCCCAATGTCGGGAAGTCGACGCTCACGAACGCCCTCGTCGGCGAGAAGATCGCGATCACGAGCGAGAAGCCGCAGACAACGCGTCGGGCGATCCGCGGCATCGTCAATCGCCCGGAGGGGCAGCTCGTCATCGTCGACACCCCCGGCATCCACAAGCCGCGCACGCTGCTCGGCGAGCGGCTGAACGACCTCGTGGAGCAGGTGCTCGGTGACGTGGACGTCATCGGCTTCTGCGTTCCCGCGAACGAGAAGGTCGGACCGGGGGACAGGCGGATCGCGGCCTCGCTCGACGGCTATCCGCGGGCGAAGAAGATCGCGATCGTGACGAAGATGGACGCTGCCGGCCGCGACGAGGTCACGGAACGTCTGATGGAGGTCGACTCGCTGCGCGAGGACTGGGCCGCGGTCATCCCGCTCTCCGCGCTGACCCGTGAACAGCTCGATGTGCTGTCGGACGAGATCCTGACGCTGATGCCGAAGGGCCCCGCGCTGTACCCGGAAGGGATCACGACCGATGAGACGCAGGAAGACCGGATCGCCGAGATGATCCGCGAGGCCGCTCTCGAGGGCGTGCGCGACGAGCTCCCGCACTCGATAGCCGTCGTCATCGACGACATCGCGCCGAGAGAGGGAACCGACCTCACCGACGTGCACGCATCGATCGTCGTGGAACGCGATAGCCAGAAGGCGATCATCATCGGGCACAAGGGCAAGCGGCTCAGCGAGGTGGGCGCACGAGCGCGTGCGGGCATCGAGGAGCTGCTGGGAACGCGGGTCTTCCTCGGGCTGCACGTCAAGGTCGCGAAGGAATGGCAGCGCGACCCGAAGCAGCTCGGCCGACTCGGGTTCTGAGATGACATCCGGCACCACGTCGATGGCGGCGGGAAGACCGCCGACCCCGACGACATGATCGGCCGCAGCGAAGACCCGAATCCGCTGCGTGACGAGGTCTTCAGTCGTGTATTCGATGAACACTGGGCTGCAGTGCGACACCACATCGAGGGTGTCGTCGGCATGGAGGGGGAAGTCACCGAGATCGTCTCGGAGGTCTTCCTGCTCGCCTGGACGAAGCTGCGCCCTGCCCGCCCCCCGAGTCGGGTCTGGCTTCTGCGCGAGGCGGATCGACGACTGCGCGCCCGCTCCGGTCGTACGTCCGCACCGCACGGCGTGTTCGACGCCGTGCATCTCGGAGTATCCGGCGACGAGTGTGAACCCGATCAGGCCGGCAGAGTGGCGGTCATGCGGGCTTTGGCTGTCCTCACTCCGCGCCAACGGCGTATCATCATGCTCACGTACTGGGACGGACTCACGGTGGGGGAGATCGCGGAGTTGTCGCGCACTTCCGAGTTCCGGGTGCGGAAGTCGCTGGGACGTGCGCGGGAACGCCTGCGTGCGGAGCTGGGTCTGGAGGGGCTGATAACGGGTGATGATTGACGACGCCGTACTCGAACGGATGCTGATCGACGCCGATCCCGCACCGACGCCGCGTGAGGCGGCGCCCGATGCCAGGGCTCTCGCGACCAGGGATCGCATCCTCCGCACGGACGTCGCGCCGAAGCGTCGCCGTAGGCGTACCCTCGGCTGGGCAACCGGTCTCACCGCCGTGGCGGCGTCCACGGCGCTGGCCTTCGCCGTCCTCGCGCCGCAGGGTGCGGCGGTGGCCGGGATGCCGTCGCCTCTCGACTTCGAAGGTTCGAGCACGGTCGCGCAGGTGGTCGACGATGCCGACGCGAGTCTCGCCGCGGCTTCCGGTCCTGCCACGCCGGAGCGCGCTGTTCGGACCGCCTTCTGGGGGTTCTCGGTCGAGGTCGAGGCGAAGGTCAGCAAGGTCGTCCCGCAGCTCTCCACGCTCACGTGGGAACCGGACGGGTCCGGTCGGATGACGATCGTCGCCGGCGTGCCCTACGATCCGGAGGACGCGGTGGCGAGCAACGCCGCCGAGGTGACCAGCAGCGGGGAGGTCGTCACCGACCTCGTGATGGCCCCGGGCGATTTCTACACCCCGTGGACCGAAGTGCCGGGCGAGACGCGTCAGGACATGATCGCGATCCTCCGGGCCTTCGGCATGCCGGAGAACCCGACGGCGTACGACGTCGAAGTGGCTTTCACCTCTGTCCTGGATCAATGGACGCTCACGAACGCGCAGCACCGCGAGCTGCTCTCCCTCTTCGAGGAGGCGCAGGGCGGGGAAGCCCTCGGGATGACGAAGGACCGTCTGGGTCGGGACGTGAACGGCATCAGGGTCGTGTCCCCGGACGGTGCAGCGAGCGATCTGATCCTGGTCTCCCGCGACACCGGCAGGATCGTCGGCGTCGAACGCACCGTCCTGATCGCAGACGACGTGTTCGCCGCCGGCTCGATCATCTCGTATCAGATGTGGGACCTCGACGAGGAGGAGATCCGATGAGATGGAAGAGTATCGTCGCGGTGACGCTGCTGAGCGTGATGTTCCTTCTCGGTGCGGCACCCGCGCAGGCGGCAGCCGAAGGCGATGACGCGGTCGCTCCCGAGATCATCGCGATGCTCGAGGAAGTGCCCGGCGGTGTGATCATCGATTCGACGAATGCGGTGTGGCCGGCGCTCGGCATGGAACTCACGATCGGTACGGTCTCGCTCCGGTCGGCGCTTTCGGTCGGGAGCTGTGCGACCGATCGCTTCTGCGCCTACAGCGCCTCGTCGCTCGGCGGCAACAGGTTGACGTTCAGCGTGTGCAGCGTGAACACGATCCCCTCCACGTTCATCGCGAAGTCGGTCGCCGATGCGCGGGGATCCGGCTATGTGCAGGCCCGAAACAGCAGCACCGTTGTCGCCACGGTCAACGCGGGGAGCTGGGCGAACCTCGCAGGCCCGGTCGACAACCTCCGCTGCTTCCTCTGAGCAGGGCTCGGCGATGTCGGAGGCTGTCTCTCGAGCACGGCAGTGGGTCGCCACGAGCTGGGGCTCGCCCGACCACTGGCAGTTCGTCGATCACGACGTGCCCGCTCCGGAGCAGGGGAAGGTCAGCATCCGCGTCTTCGCCGCCGGAGTGAACCCCGCCGATGCGAAACATGTCGCTGCTGTCCGTCCGGACATGGAGCTGCCGGTGCCGATCGGGTACGAGGTCTCGGGAGAGATCTCGGCCATCGGCCCGGATACTCGGATCGGTTCGGGCGCCGTCGACGTCGGCGACGAGGTCATCGCCTTCCGCGTGCGAGGAGGCTATGCGACCGAGGTCACCGTCCCGGCCGAGAAGGTGTTCGCGAAGCCGTCGACACTCACGCATCCGGAGGCGGCGAACCTGCTCCTCGTGGGCACGACGGCGGCGGAGATGCTCGCCGTCACCGGTGCGGCACCGGGGGAGACGATCCTGCTGCACGGGGCCTCGGGGGCCGTCGGCGTGAGCGTGCTCCAGCAAGCACGGCTCCGTGGCATACGGGTCGTCGGAACAGCGAGCGAGTCCCGGTTCGACGAGGTGCGACGATTCGGCGGCCTCCCCGTGCACTACGGTCTGGGACTCGCGACGCGTGTGCGCGCTCTGGCGGTCGGGCCGATCGCCGCGGCGTTGGACGCGGTGGGGACGGGCGAAGCGGTGGACGCATCGCTCGAACTGGTCGGCGACCGTCGACGGATCGTGACCATCGCCGCGGCTGACCGGGCGAGGACCGATGGCATCCTCGCCATCGCCGGATCGATGCCAGAGAGCGCACGTTTCCGGGATGAGGTCCGCAGCGAGCTGATCGCTTTGGCGCAGAACGGCGATCTCGTCGTTCCCGTGGCTCGCACCTTTCCGCTTTCCGAGGCGCGCGCGGCCCATCGGCTGCTCGCGACAGGCCACCCCGGCGGCAAGCTCGCCCTGATCCCTTAGGTCAGTCGATCTCCCGGAGCGCCGAGGTCACGAGCACCACGTCGTCGCCGTACTCCGCGTCCGCTGCTTTCTGGATGGTCCCGTCGTCCCACACGACGCCGACCCAGACGTAGCCGCGGTCCGTATGCACCGTGAGCGCCTCGTCGCCGAGACGGGCGGAGATGTCGTCCTGGATCCGGGTGAGTTCGTCGGCCGGCGTCGTGCCGTCGACGCCGTTCGTCGGATCCTCCGGTGCGATCGGGTCGAAGAGCGCGAGCATGATCGGCGGATCGGTGTTGGTGAGCCGTTCACCGTCGTATGTCGCGTAGACGGCGTAGGCGCCCCAGGTCGTCTCTCCGCTGGACTCGCTGCCATCGACTCCGTCCCAGGACCAGTCATCGAGAGGTACGCCGCTGCACTGGGGTGGGTACGACTCCATGATCGCTCCCAGGCACAGCTGCACCTCGCCCGCCACGTCGAGAACCGTGCCCACGCCGATGAAGCGCCCTTCCGGGAGAGCAGGTCGGACGTCTTCGAGTGCCTGCCCGGACGGGGTGGACGTGCTCGTCGGAGCCGCGGAGCTCCCGGGACCGGAGGTGCATGCGCTGAGGAAGATGAGTCCGAGGGCGGAGGCGACGGCGATGGTCAGGCGACGCGGTGATGTGCTCATATCGACGAGTGTCGACGGTGCAGGAAACGTCTCACCCCCGTCCGAACCGCGCCGGCAACCCTGCTAGCATGACCACATGCCTTTCGGCGGTCTGCTTCTTCTTAGCTGCCGCGACGAGTCCTAAAGCTAGGGCCTTCCTCGTCGCGGCGCTTGTGTTGGCCCGTTCATCTTGACGAAGAGAAGAAGCCCCATCATGCAGAACAGTCAGCGCCCCTCCGCGATGCCGATCCACAAGTACCGGCCGTTCCACGAGCAGATCACCGTCCACCTGCCTGACCGCACCTGGCCCGATGCCCGCATCACCGAGGCGCCTCGCTGGTGCGCGGTCGACCTCCGCGACGGCAACCAGGCCCTCATCGACCCGATGTCGCCCGAGCGTAAACGCGTCATGTTCGAGCTGCTCGTCAGCATGGGGTACAAGGAGATCGAGGTCGGCTTCCCCTCTGCGAGCCAGACGGACTTCGACTTCGTGCGTCAGCTGATCGAAGAGAACCTGATCCCCGACGACGTCACTATCCAGGTCCTGACCCAGGCGCGCGAGCACCTGATCGCCCGTACGTACGAGTCGATCGCGGGAGCCAAGCAGGCCATCGTGCACCTGTACAACTCCACGAGCGTGCTGCAGCGCGAGGTCGTCTTCCGCACCGACAAGCAGGGCATCATCGACATCGCGCTCGAAGGAGCTCGGCTGTGCCGCCAGTTCGAGAAGACGATCCCCGACACGAAGGTGTACTACGAGTACTCGCCAGAGAGCTACACAGGGACCGAGCTCGAGTTCGCCGTGGACATCTGCAACCAGGTGATTGAGGTCTTCGAACCCACCCCCGACCGCAAGGTCATCATCAACCTCCCGGCGACGGTCGAGATGGCATCGCCGAACGTGTACGCCGACTCGATCGAGTGGATGAGCCGCAACCTCGCGCACCGCGAGAACGTGATCCTGTCGCTGCACCCGCACAACGACCGCGGTACCGCGATCGCCGCCGCCGAACTCGGGTACATGGCCGGTGCCGACCGCATCGAAGGCTGCCTGTTCGGCAACGGGGAGCGCACGGGCAACGTCGACCTCGTCGCGCTGGGCATCAACATGTTCACGCAGGGCATCGACCCGCAGATCGACTTCAGCGACATCGACCAGGTCAAGCGCACGGTGGAGTACTGCAACCAGCTGCCGGTGCCCGAGCGCAGTCCGTGGGCGGGCGACCTCGTCTTCACGGCATTCAGCGGCTCCCACCAGGACGCGATCAAGAAGGGGTTCGAGGCCATGGCCGCCAAGGCCGAGGCGCAGGGCGTCACGGTCGACGAGATCGAGTGGGCGGTGCCGTACCTGCCCGTCGACCCGAAGGACCTCGGCCGTTCGTACGAGGCCGTGATCCGTGTGAACTCGCAGTCGGGCAAGGGCGGGGTCGCCTATCTGCTCAAGGCCGACCACGCGATCGACCTGCCCCGCAAGCTGCAGATCGAGTTCTCGGGTGTCGTGCAGGCCAAGACGGATGCCGAGGGCGGAGAGGTCACCAGCGAGCAGATCTGGTCGATCTTCAACGACGAGTACCTCCCCGCCGTCGACACGGCAGCCAAGTGGGGGCGTTTCGAGCTGCTCGCGACCCAGACCCGCAGCGACATGTCCGGCGACGTGGCGCTCGATGTGGTGCTGCGCGATGACGACAAGCAGGTGTCCGTCACGGGCAACGGCAACGGTCCAGTCGCGGCGTTCGTCGAGGTGCTGCGGGGGCAGGGCTTCGACATCACGGTCTACGACTACGTCGAGCACGCTCTCAGCGCCGGCGGGGACGCGCAGGCTGCGGCCTACGTCGAGCTGCAGGTCGGCGACCAGCGGCTGTGGGGTGTCGGCATCGACGGCGACATCTCGACCGCATCGCTCAAGGCGATCGTGTCCGGTGTGAACCGGTCGATCCGCAGCCGTCAGCAGGAGCTCGCCGCCGTCTGATCCTCTTTCGAATCGCGCGATTGGTCGTATCCGGCCACCGGATGGAACCATTCGCGCGATTCGAAGTCAGTCCTGGGGCTTGACGATCGCGATGGCGCCGGTCTCGGCGGCGACCTTACGGCGGTAGAGACGGCGCTGCTCCGGGAGCGAGACGTCGAACGTGACCGCGAGGATGCGGATCACGGCGGTCACGACGATGCCGATGACCGCCGCGAGGGGAATGGGCATGCCCACCGCGACGGCGATCACGATGAACGTGCACCCCGCGCCGGCCGCCACGGCGTACAGCGAGCCCACGTGCATGATCGCGGTCGGCAGGCCCATCAGCATGTCGCGGAGCACGCTTCCTCCGACCGCAGCGCACACGCCGATGAAGACCGCCGGCACCTCGGGAATCCCGAAGGCGAGGGCCTTGCTCGTTCCGAAGGCGCCGAACATGCCGATCACCACGGCGTCGAGCACCACGATGGCGGTGTTCAGACGGGTGAAGAGCCCGGCGAGCAGCATGCCCAGAAGCGCGGCGCCCGCCGCAGTGACCAGATACCACTGATTCTGGAGAGTCGCGGGAGTCTGGCCGAGCAGGATGTCGCGGATCAGACCGCCGCCCATCCCGATCATGATGCCGATGATGGCCACCCCGAGCCAGTCGAGCCGCCGCTGGCCCTGGAAACCCGATGCGAACATCGCACCCTGGACCCCGCCGAGGCCGACACCGAGCAGGTCCGCCCAGAGCGGAATGATGAAGAGCGGTTCGGTCACCCGTTCATTCTCGCGCACGGAGGATAATCGAAGGGTGCCCACCTATCGAGACGAAGCGGTGATCCTGCGCACCCACAAACTCGGTGAGGCGGATCGCATCGTCACGATGCTCTCTCGGCGCCACGGCAAGGTGCGAGCGGTCGCGAAGGGCGTGCGGCGGACGTCGTCGAAGTTCGGGGCCAGACTCGAGCCCTTCATGGTCGCCGACGTGCAGCTCTACCAGGGTCGCTCGCTCGACATCGTGCAGCAGGCGGAGTCCCTCGGCTCGTACGGCACCGACATCGCCGCGCACTACGACCGTTTCACCGCGGCGAACGCGATGGTGGAGACGGCGGACCGTCTGAGCGACGCGGAGGCGACGCCCGACCAGTACCTGCTGCTCGTCGGTGGACTGCGTGCGCTCTCACGCGGAGAGCATGTCGCACGGAGCATCCTCGACTCGTACCTGCTGCGGGTGATGTCGCTGTCGGGATGGGCCCCCTCGCTCGACGAGTGCGCCCGCTGCGGCACGCCCGGTCCGCATTCGCGGTTCGTCGCTCAGCTGGGTGGACTCGTGTGCCAGAACTGCGCCCCGGCAGGAAGCCCGCGCGTCGCGGAGAAGACTCTGGCATTGCTCCGTTCGCTCATCTCGGGGGAGTGGGACGTGATCGATGCCGCCTCGCACGCCGACACCGCCGCAGCCTCGGGGCTCGTCTCCGCCTACGCCCAATGGCACCTGGAGCGCGGCATCCGCTCTCTCTCCCACGTGTCAGACATCACTTCAGAAGGAGCACGGTGAGCCCGAAGCCCTACACGCATAAGGACGCCGTCCCCTATCGACCTCTGGATTGGACGGGTGCGTACCCGCCCGCGTTCCGGGCCGTGCCCGAGCACGTGGCGATCGTCATGGACGGCAACGGCCGGTGGGCGAACCGCCGGGGACTCAACCGCATCGAAGGGCACAAGGCGGGGGAGGAGGTCCTGCTCGATGTGGTCGCCGGCGCGATCCAGGCGGGGGTCAAGCACCTCTCGGTGTACGCCTTCTCGACCGAGAACTGGGCGCGTTCCCCGGAAGAGGTCCGTTTCCTGATGGGTTACAACCGCGACGTCCTGCACCGCCGTCGCGATCAGCTCAACGAATGGGGTGTGCGCATCCGCTGGGCGGGACGCAAGCCGCGCCTGTGGGGCAGCGTCATCAAGGAGCTGCAGCACGCTGAGCGACTGACCCGCGACAACGACGTGCTCACACTCACGATGTGCGTCAACTACGGCGGCAGGGTCGAACTCGTGGATGCGATGCGGGCGATCGCCGACGACGTCGCAGCAGGGCGGGTGAAGCCCAAGGCGATCACCGAGAAGATGATCCGCCGTCATCTGTACGTGCCCGAGATGCCGGACGTCGATCTGTTCCTGCGCAGCTCGGGTGAACAGCGCACCTCGAACTTCCTGCTGTGGCAGTCCGCCTACGCCGAGATGGTCTTCCTCGATACTCTGTGGCCGGACTTCTCGCGGGAGGAGCTGTGGCGGGCGATCGAGGTCTATCTGTCGAGGGACCGTCGCTTCGGCGGTGCGATCGACGTTCCCGACGCCTCTGCCTGAGCCCGCAGCCACCGTCTCGTCTCCCGCGGATGACGGAGACGGACGATCGTGAGGTGCGGGAAGCGCTCCTGCAACGCGGGGAAGCGCTCCGTCCACTTGTGACGTGTCGCCGCCTGCCAGGCGAGGATGTTCTCCTCCGGGTCGCGGCTGAGCATGCTCCACGGCCCCTTCTCACGGTTGCCGTTCCAGAGTTCGAGTCGCAGCACGCCTCGAGCCAGCGTGCGCCGGATCAGGCGGCCTCGCACCACGCGGTACGGATAGTCGAGCCAGATCGCGAGCTGTGCGCGCGGGGGGAGGATGTCGTCTGTTCCCTTGCTGGTGTACTGCCACTCGGTGATCCAGTGCTCCTCCGCAGCAAAGGCCCGCACGTCGTCGAGGAACTCGGGGCGCGGCGTCCACTCGGGGCCGTGGAACAGGCCGTCGATCTCCACATGGCGCAGGTTCCACAGGCAGGCCAGCCGTCGGGCGAGCGTGGTCTTGCCGGACCCTGAGACGCCGGCGACGAGCACGCGCTCGGGGACGGAAGGCAGCGGGTCGTCGGCGGAGAGCATCCGAGAATCCTATCCGCGGCTCGGATCGGGTTCGGAATAGCCCGAAGGTGCATGCGGTTGCATGACAGTGTGACTGAACCCATCTCCATCGACATCTGGTCCGACATCGCCTGCCCCTGGTGCTACATCGGCAAGCGCAATCTCGAGAAGGGTCTCGAAGCGGTCGCGGCTGATGAGGACGCACCGCAGGTCAACATCACCTTCCACTCGTTCGAGCTCTCGCCCGATACTCCCGTCGACTTCGACGGTGATGAGATCGACTTCCTCGCCGGACACAAGGGCATGCCGCGCGAGCAGGTCGAGCAGATGCTCTCGAACGTGACGGGCGTGGCGGCGAACGCCGGCCTCGAGTACCGCTTCGATCTGCTGCAGCACACGAACACGGTGAAGGCGCACGAGCTGCTGCACTTCGCCAAGGCCGAGGGGCTGCAGCACGAGATGGAAGAGCGGCTCATGTCCGCCTACTTCACCGAAGGCAAGCACGTCGGCCGTATCGACGATCTGGTCGAGCTGGCTGTCGAGGTCGGCCTGGACGCGGATCGTGCTCGCGCAGCGCTCGAGAGCGAGCAGTACCTGCCCGCCGTTCGACAGGACCAGGCGCAGGCCCGTGCCTACGGCATCCAGGGCGTGCCGTTCTTCGTCGTCGACGGCCAGTACGGCATCAGCGGCGCGCAGCCGCCTGCGGCCTTCGAGAACGTGCTCCGCGACCTCTGGGCCAAGCGGAATGAGCCGGTCGAGTCTGTCGAGGCCTGAGTCGACCTGACAGGACGCACGGCGGGAACCCGATCGGGTTCCCGCCGTCTCTGTGCGTCGGCTCAGACCCGCTGCTGTCGCGGGCCGAGCGGCACCGGCTCCATGGGCTGGTCGTTCGCGGTGAGATCCATCCCCAGGTCGCGCGCATAGACCACGCGCGTCGCCATCGCCACGTCGTCGCCGGCTTCCGTCAGCTCGAAGACGCGTCCGCCGCGCATGCGATTGCGCTCCGCGCCGGCGAGGCCGTACGCGCCAAAGCCGGTGCCGGGGGCGTAGCCGAGCTGGACGCCGTAGTAGTCGCCGACGTAGTCGTTGATGTGGTCGTGTCCGACGAACACGCCCTTCACATCGCCGCGCTCGAGGATCGCGTTGAACATCCCCGAGTTGAACGGACCGGGGCATTCCTCCTCGTTGCGCTCTCCGATGATCCTGTGGCGGGCACGGCCGCGCGCGGCATCGGCCTCGCTGCGCGTATCCACGCCGCCCCACCACATGAAGCGGTGCTCCCACAGTGCGATGTGCAGGAACATCAAGCCGGGCACCTTGCGGCCGCGGCGCTGCTCCAGACGCTGCGACTGCTCGCGGTACCAGGCGACCTGGTCCATCCGCAGCCAGTCCCATGCCGGGTAGCCCGAGAAGTCCTGGCCGGCGAGCGCGTCGGGCGCGTAGCGACCGGAATCCATCAGCCACAGCGCGAACGCCTCGCGGTTCTTCTTTGCCGAGGACCCGATCGTGACGATCGTGTTGCTCGTGCCCGTCACGCCGCGGGTGTCCTCGGCGTTCACGTTGTGCTCGTAGGAGCGGTAGATCTTCAGCATCCCCGCCTCGTCTACCCCCGACTGCGGCAGCGAGTCCTCGTCGTGGTTGCCGTACGTGACCGCCCACGGGATGCGGCGGGACTCCATCGGCATGACGACGTTGTTGATCGCCTGCTTCACGGCCAAGCGGGTCTCGCAGCCGCCCGTGATCACGTCGCCGTTGATGACCGCGAAGTCCGGCTTCTCCTGGTCGAGCACCTTCTCCATCAGCTCCACGGTCCGGCGGTCGGTGAGCTCGTCATCCTGCGTGTCGTTGAACTGCACCACCTTGAAGGTGCCGTCGGCTCGGAACCGCAGGCCGCGCGCGGCACCAGCTCCCGCGGGTGACGCCGGGACATCCGCGGAGGCGGCGGCGCCGAGGGGGAGAGCGGTGCCGAGAGCGCCCAGGGCTCCCGCGGTCAGGATGGTGCGGCGGCTGATCGGGAGTCGGTCGGGCATGCGTGGTCTCCTTCGTCTTCGGGCGATGTTCGCCGCGGCGAGACTAGGGGCGCGCGATGACGGGGGAACGACCGCCAGGTGAACGAGGCGCGCGGTGGCGCGCACCGCCGGAGCGAAAACGCGGGCATGGGCTCAACGGCCCAGAGCTTGGGGCGACCTCACCGATTCGCTTCGGCCCAGTGCGGTCCTCTAAGGGGCACTGCAACGAACTTGACCTACCTCATCTCCGGCCGGTTATCGGTAGCGGCGGCACTCATGGCTGCGCCCAGTTGAGCCTTTCCTAGTTCGAACTCGTGTCGCGCGTATGCGTCGTTCACGCGAATGACGAAGCGGGCCACGGTGAATACGCCGGGCCAGAAGGATAGGAAGAGGGTCAGTGTCGCGAGCGTGGCTACGGCAGTGAAAGGCAAGTAGTACGGCGTATCGTTCAACGCTGGGTACGCAAGCGGCGGAATGGAGGCGAGGGCGGACAGTACAATCGCAATGCTGAACCATGTCCACAGAATCCACCATCGGAACCAGCCTCGTCGTATCTCGATGCCCGATTGGCGAAGCGCTGTGTACTTTCCGATCCAGCCGACAACACTGAAGATCGCGTTCAGCAAGCCTAAGAAGGCGATCACATGCCCGGTGGCGTAGAGCATGGGCAGCGCGACCTCTTTCGGGGCATCGAAGATGAAGAGGATAAGCAGTGCGCCCGTCGTGGTGAATGCGATTGCGACACCTACAGCAGTGATGCGGTCACTCACCTTGATGCTCTTTGCTCGTGCCCACCGAAGAGCGCGATAGATCATGAAGATGATCACGGCGACGAGGAGAATCTTCCCGACCCAGTCGCCCACGTGAGTATCAGTCAGCACTTCTGTGAGGAACTTGCCTGCATCGCGTTGCCACTGCTCCCACGCTCCGGTCCTGACCAGGGTGATCATTCCGGCCGCGAACCCGAAGAGAAGCGTGGCGCTTAGGATGCCCTTTTTCGTCCACGTGCGAGCTGGGCCGATTGCAGCGACGGCGACCTGCCAGAACTGTCGGCCCACAGCAAGAACCAGAGCGACGACGGTGCCCACGGTCACGACGACGCCGACGAAGTTCACCCATGCGATTCCGCCTTCCTTTGACTCTCCGAGGTCGCGGCTGAATCCCCACACGAGTAGTCCACCTGCGATTCCCAGGATGGTTGCTGCGGCCATGTAGCGTTCGATCACCCTCGCGACCTGCCTGAAACATCGAGGGAGGAACCACTTCAGACCGTGCCAGAGCACAACTGACAAGGCGGCCCGACGACGAAGGACCCACACCCGGCTCGCTACGTTGAGATTGGAAATGTTCTCGACCGACTTGAAGACATCGGTGAGTGCCGTCATGAGTAACTCCTCGCTCCGCGTGTCGAGCTGCGCCTGGAGAGCGTCGTGGTCGTCGGCTCCGATGAGCACGGTGATGGTTCGTACTATTCGCGCTCGTTCTTCAAGGTCCGGTTCTTCCGCCACCTGCTTCTGCCCGATGTACCGCCGCAGGTGCAGCTCCTCGGACGTCGATAGTTTCCGGTCGTCGAGCCGACGTCTGGTCCAGTCGTGGTAAGCGAGCGCCAAGAACTCTAAATCCTAGTTGGGTGCTTTCAAGGCCAGTGAGCCGAACAGGCTGATGACGACCATGAAGAATAGAACCACGAGGGTGCAGAACCAGCCGATCCAGAGCAGAACGTCCATGCGAGGAAGATAGTGGCCGCATACGACATCCATCTCGGATACAGATCTGCAATTATGTCGTGGGACAGGTGCGAGGGTTGCCGAGAGCTACTGGTCCTCAGCGCATTGCGTAGAGTGCGGTAGGGATTCGGTCGACCGTCGGAGGTTCCCTGGTCGTGGTCCGCTGGCCGCGTGTTGAGAGACGGCACTCGACAGCTACGGAAGCGCCTCATCGACACCTCGTCGAGGCGTCAGGTACTGGGGGGCGACGCGTTCCGCGGCGCCGTCGGCTTCGATCACGACGCGTCGCCCCCCGCACGAGGACGGCCCTAAAGCGCTGGGCGGCCATTGACAGGGAGACAAACCGGGAGGGAGCGGTAGCTGCCGGGGGTCGATGAGGCGCTGACCAGCCCACGCTAGAGCCGCGAGCAGCGCCCGCCGAGCTGAGATACGGGCCTAGCGGGTCAGTGCCGCTTCGATCGCGTTGACGATCTCGGGGGCGTCCGGCTTCTGCTTCGGACGGAAGCGCAGGACGTCCCCGTCCGGCAGCACGAGGAACTTCTCGAAGTTCCACTCCACGCGTCCGGCTTTACCGCCCGCGTCGGGCGTCTCCTTGAGGGCCTTGTAGAGCTCGGCGGCGTTCTTGCCGTTCACCTTGACCTTGTCGTTGACGGGGAAGGTCACGCCGTAGGTCGTCGAGCAGAACTCGAGGATGTCGTCGACCGAGCCGGGCTCCTGACCGAAGAACTGGTTGCACGGGAAGCCGACGACGGTGAACCCGCGGTCGCCGTACAGACGCTGCAGCTCCTCCAGCTGCTCGTACTGCGGGGTCAGCCCGCACTTGGACGCGACGTTGACGACGAGAACCACGTCGGCGCCGAGATCGTCGAGCGTCTTCTCCTCGCCCTTCGCGTCGGTGAACGGGATCGTACGGAGCGAGGATTCGGTCATATGCACAGCTTAGATCGCCGCATCCCTCCGGGCTCCGCGTCTGGGAGAATGAAGAGGACATGACTCTCGCCACCGCACCCGCCCGCCCCCTTCGCATCGGCCCGATCGATCTCGACGTGCCGGTCGTCCTCGCACCCATGGCGGGGATCACCAACACCGCCTTCCGGCGTCTCTGTCGCGAGTACGGCGCCGGTCTCTACGTCAGCGAGATGATCACCTCGCGCGCGCTGGTCGAACGCAACGAGACCACCATGCGGCTCATCCGGCACCACGAGTCCGAGACACCGCGGTCCATCCAGCTCTACGGTGTCGACCCGAAGACCATCGCCGAGGCCGTGCGGATCATCGTCGCCGAGGATCACGCCGACCACATCGACCTGAACTTCGGATGCCCGGTGCCGAAGGTCACGCGCCGCGGCGGGGGAGCGGCGCTGCCGTGGAAGTCGAAGCTGTTCGCCGACATCGTGGATCAGGCCGTCAAGGCCGCCGGCGACATCCCGCTCACGGTGAAGATGCGTAAAGGCATCGACAAGGATCACCTCACGTTCCTCGACGCAGGGCGTGCGGCCGAAGACGCCGGGGCCGCCGCCGTGGCGCTGCACGCCAGGACTGCCGGAGAGTACTACTCGGGGTTCGCGGACTGGAACGCGATCGGGGAACTGAAGCAGGCTGTCACGAGCATCCCGGTGCTGGGAAACGGCGATATCTGGTCCGCCGACGACGCGGTGCGGATGATGGCGCAGACCGATTGCGACGGCGTCGTGGTCGGTCGCGGATGCCTGGGGCGCCCGTGGCTGTTCGGCGAGCTGGCGACGGCCTTCGGTGGAGAGGGCAAGACCGTCGATGCGACGCTCGGTTTCGTCGCGAACGCCTTCCGTCGTCATGCCGAGCTGCTGGTCGAGTTCTTCGAGGACGAGGACCGAGGGTGCCGAGACATCCGCAAGCACGTGTCCTGGTACTTCAAGGGCTACCCCGTCGGGGGCGACATCCGCACCGGATTGGCCACGGCCTCGAGCCTCGCCGAGATCGACGACCTGCTCGGACGCCTCGATCACACCGCGCCCTATCCTGGTGCGGATGCCGAGGGGCAGCGCGGGCGGGCAGGGCACCCGAAGCGCACGGCCCTGCCGGACAAGTGGTTGGAGTCGAGGGAGATCGCGTCCGATACTTCCGAGATGATGCGTGGAGCGGAGATCGAGAACAGTGGCGGTTGACCCCCAGGGCGGCCTGCGCGCCGACGGCTACGACGCACGGGACGCCGAACGCTTCTTCGCCGAGACCCATCGTTCGGAGCGCAACGATTTCGCTCGCGATCGCGCCCGGGTCCTGCACTCGGCTGCGCTGCGCCGACTCGCCGCCAAGACGCAGGTGCTCAGCCCTGCCAGCACCGCGGACTTCGCACGCAACCGCTTGACGCATTCGCTCGAGGTCGCTCAGGTCGGGCGAGAGCTCGCGGTCGCTCTCGACGTGTCGGCTGACGTCGTCGACACGGCGTGCCTGAGTCACGACCTGGGGCATCCTCCGTTCGGACACAACGGCGAGCGGGCATTGAACGAGTGGGCAGAGCCGATCGGCGGGTTCGAGGGGAACGCCCAGTCGCTGCGTATCCTGTCTCGGCTCGAGGCGAAGGTCCTCGACGACCAGGACCGTTCGGTGGGCCTGAACCTGACCCGTGCGAGCCTCGACGCGACGTGCAAGTACCCCTGGACGGTCGACAGTCCCATCCCCGATCCCGGCGGACGTCTGAAATTCGGCGTGTACCCGGAGGACGAGGCGGTGTTCCGCTGGATGCGAGAGGGTGCCCCCGGGCGGCTCCGGTGCATCGAGGCCGAGATCATGGACCTTTCGGACGATATCGCCTACTCGGTCCACGACTTCGAGGACGCGATCGTCAACGGCTACGTCGACGTCGCCCAGCTCGCCGACCCCGCTCAGCACGACGCGCTCGTCGGGCGTATCCAGCAGTGGGTCGGGTATGACTTCACGCGGGACGAGCTCGCCGATGCGCTCTACCGTCTCGCATCGCAGCCGATGTGGCTCTCGTCGTTCGACCGCTCGCGCCAGGCTCTCGCGCGCCTCAAGAACCTCACGAGTGACCTGATCGGACGCTTCGCCCGTGCCTCGGTCTCCGCCACGAGGGAGGCGTATGGTGCCAAGGCTCTGGTTCGCTACAACGCCCACGTCATCGTCCCGCGCGTGATCGAGGTCGAGATCGCCGTGTTGAAGGGCATCATGGGCCAGGCGATAGTCACGATCGAGGCGCGCAAGGGCGTGTACAAGGAGCAGCGGCGAGTGCTCAAGCGGCTGGCCGACGCGCTCTGGTCGACCGATGCGCTGTGGTCCGCCGGCTCCGATGTGCTCGAGCCCGCGTTCGCCGCCGACTTCATCGCGGCGGAGAGCGACGCGGAGCGTGCCAGGGTCGTGGTGGATCAGATCGCGAGCCTCACGGACCAGAGTGCGATCGACTGGCACAACCGTCTCGTCGGCGAGATCGATCCGGCAGAGGTGGGCATCTGGACGCCCCGTCACGCCCGGCCAGGAGCGCGGCCGCACACCGAGCGCGTGCCGGTCGCTGAAAGAGCGCACTGATGCCGCGGATCCGTCAGGCCGATGTCGACGAAGTGAAGGCGCGGACGAACATCGCCGACATCATCGGTGAGCGCGTGGCGCTGAAGCCGGCCGGGGTCGGGTCTCTCAAGGGGCTGTGCCCTTTCCACGACGAGAAGAGCCCGAGTTTCCATGTGCGGCAGCAGGTGGGGTACTACCACTGCTTCGGCTGCGGCGAATCTGGGGACGTGTACTCCTTCCTGCGGGAGATGGACCACGTCAGCTTCACGGAAGCGGTCGAGCGTCTCGCCGGCCGCATCGGGTACACGTTGCACTACGAGGACGGCGGAGCCGCCCCCGAGACGAGCGGGCGCAGTCGCCTGTACGCGGCCAACACGGCGGCCGCGGAGTTCTTCCGCGCACAGCTGCTCACCCCGGACGCTGAGGCAGGACGCCGTTTCCTCGGGGAGCGCGGGTTCGACGCAGGTGCTGCCGCGCACTTCGGAGTCGGCTTCGCTCCGCGCGGCTGGGACGGCATGCTCAAGGCGCTCACCGCGCAGGGGTTCACCCGCGAGGAGCTCAGCAACGCCGGCCTCGTCTCCACGGGACAGCGCGGCGTCTACGACCGATTCCGCGGGCGTCTGGTGTGGCCGATCAGGGACGTGTCGGGGCAGACGATCGGCTTCGGTGCACGCAAGCTGTTCGACGACGACCAGGGACCGAAGTATCTGAACACCCCGGAGACGCCGATTTACAAGAAGGCGCAGGTGCTCTACGGACTCGACCTCGCCAAGCGCGACATCGCCAGAGGTGATCCTCGCCGAGTCGTCGTCGTCGAGGGCTACACCGACGTGATGGCCTGCCATCTCGCCGGCCTCACGACGGCGATCGCGACCTGTGGAACGGCGTTCGGCACCGAGCACATCAAGGTGCTGCGCCGCGTGATGGGCGATGACAACGCGTCAGGCGAGGTGGTCTTCACCTTCGACGGTGACGAGGCCGGTCAGAAGGCTGCGCTGCGCGCCTTCACGGAAGACGATCGGTTCAACGCGCAGACGTTCGTCGCCGTCGCGCCCGACGGCCTCGACCCGTGCGATCTGCGCCTCCAGCGCGGAGACGCCGCCGTTCGTGGGCTGATGGACACCAAGCAGCCGATGTTCGAGTTCGCGATCGATCGCAAGCTCGGCGGCTTCGACCTCTCCACCGTCGAGGGGCGGGTCGGCGCTCTGCGCGCGGCGGCTCCGATCGTGGCCGAGATCCGGGACCAGCTTCTGCGCCCGGGATACGAGCGTGTGCTGGCCCGCCGGCTCGGCATGGACCCCACCGAGGTGCGCAGCGAGGTCGAGCGTGCAGCGCGAGGCGGTTCGGCGCCGCAGCAGGCGCGACGGGAGACTCCGCAGATCGATTCGACGACCGGCGCGCCCGTCGTCGCTCCGGTCACGTTGGCGAGTCTGCCGCGCAGCCCCGACGTCGCCGTCGAGCGCGATGCGCTCATGGGCGCCCTCCAGTACGGGCACCAGGTCGATCAGGGTCTTCTCAACAGGGCGCTCGAGGCCCCGTTCCGCACTCCCGGTCTGGACGCGGTCCGTGAAGCCGTGGCCGCCGCTCCCGACCGCACCAGGGCAGGCTGGGTGACCGAAGCCGTCAACAGCGTCCGGGAGCCATACCGTTCTCTCGCGGGGGAGCTGCTGATGACCCCTTTCCCGGAGCGCACGGAGGAGCGCGCTGTCGCCACCGTGGCCGACCTCGCGCGGCGGCTCGTGCTCCGGCAGCTCGAGCACGAGAAGCAGGAGCTCCTCGGCGCGGTGCAGCGGGTGCCCGCCGACTCCGACGGCGGTCGTGCACTGCGGATGCGCCTGCGTGATATCGACGCAGAGCGTCAGCGCTTCACCGAGTCGTAACGCCGAGCGGCATCCCGCAGGCGGCAGTATGGAGTCATGTCCCGCAGGCCCGAATCAACGAACGCGATCGATTGCTCCGATCTGGTGATCGATCGCATCGGCCACGGGATGCCGACGCGCGCCGTCGACGGCGTCACCTTCTCGCTCGCTCCCGGCGGGCTCATCTGCGTCGCCGGTCCCACCGGTTCGGGCAAGTCAACACTGGTCGCAGCCCTCGCGGGTTCCACCGATCCCTCGGTGAAGGTCGTAGGAGGCAGGGCGCAGGTCTGCGGCGTCGATGTTCGTCGTCCTGGACGCAAGCACCGCATCCTCACCTATCGCACCGGCTTCGTGCCGCAGGGTGCCGGGGCCGACCTGCCACCACGCCTCACCGTGAACGAGGTGATCGCGGAGCCGATCCTCATCCGCGAGCGACGGGTGAACACCAAGGCCCTGTCGATCCGCGTGGCCATGCTGCTCGACGAGTTGCACCTGCCGTTGGGCACGGCGACGAAGTTCCCCTACGAACTCAGCGCCGGCATGCGCCAGCGTGTGGCCATCGCCCGGTCGTTCGTGCTCGAGCCGAAGGTTCTCATGGCGGACGAGGTGCTCGCGAACCTCGACCTCGAGGTGCGACCGGTCGTCTTCGACGCGATCACCCGTCGGCGCAAAGAGCAGTCGATGGCTGCCCTTCTCGTGACCAACGATGCCGATTTCATCCGCGAGTTGAACGCCGAGACGCTCATGCTCCGCAGCGGACACGTCGTCGCGCGCGGGGTCGGCAAGGATCTGCTCTGGGTGCCGAACGCGGAATCGGATTCGCGGCACTGACCCCGACACGCCCGGCAACCCGGAACGGCGCTCTCGTGTCGTGAACACCTCCGGGAGTTTGCTAAGCTTGTCGAGTTGCCCGCTCAGCGGTGCACATTCCTCGGTAGCTCAATTGGCAGAGCAGCCGGCTGTTAACCGGCAGGTTCTTGGTTCGAGTCCAAGCCGGGGAGCCAACGAGAAAAGCCCCCTCCACGGAGGGGGCTTTTCTCGTTCTCCGTTGCGCTGACAGATCGTGTCGAATGCCGAATCGACAGAAGGAGCCCCTCCCGATGGAGGGGCTCCTTCTGTCGGCGACATCGGTTCAGCCGACGCCCTCCATCGCGCTCGTCTCGGTGTTGCCGATGCGGGCGATGACGTCAGGGCGACGTCGTGCCAGGTAGGCGTACCGGGTGAGCGCCAGGGCCACCGTCACGAGGAATACGTAGGGGATCACGTTGTACGGGAACGCCGGCACCGGCCACACGTTCGCGAAGAAGACGTAGCCCATGGTGCCGACCGCGACGGTCGCGCACACCTTCACCAGGCCGTTGCGCATCTTCGCCCGCTGCGTGTAGACCACGCAGGCGATCGCGACGAGCGCGTACGCCACCATGTAGCCGTACGTGCCCCAGGTGTTCACCCAGACGAGGATCTCGCCGGTCGCCGCGCCCGAGAGCAACAGCACGATGTCGACCGCGACGGCCGCAGAGCCGGCGATGATCAGGACGCGGTGGGGGGTCAGATGCTCCTCGTGCGTGCGTCCGAATCGTTCGGCGACGACGCCCTCCTTGCCCATCACGTAGACGATGCGGCCGATCACGTTGAGGGGTGCGACGACGACGGCGAAGAACGATGCGGAGACGCCGAACGTGAGCACGGCGGCGAACCAGCCGGGCATCCCGATCAGAGCCGACATGCTCTCCAGCGGGCTGGACGCGGTGGCGAGATCGTCGCCGAGCACCGTGATCTGCGTGTAGGCGGCGAAGACGTAGAGCACGCCGACACCGAGGGCGCTCCACATGATCGCTCGGGGAATGGCCTTATACGGCTCCTTGGCCTCGCGGCCGAGCGCGTCGGCGGACGAGAATCCGACGAAACCGAGGATGCCGAGCACCATTCCGGAGGCGATGCCCTGGAACGACGAACCGGTCGCGAGCACCTGAGCGGGGTCCCAGGCGGCGGGACCGGCCCAGACGAGCGCGGCGATCAGAAGCACCAGGATGATGCCGACGGACACGAGCTCGAGGACGAGCGACACTCGTGCGGACAGGCGGATGCCGCGGATGGTGAACAGTGTGGCCAGGCCGCCGAGCACGATCGCGAGGCCGATGTCCCAGCCGAGTCCCTGGGCGGGGAGGCCGAGCATGCTCAGGAACTGACCCATGTAGCTGACCGAACCGCTGAGGGAGGCCGCCGCGATGCCGAAGCAGCCGATCAGCAGGGTCACCCCGGCGAGGAATGCACCGAACGGACCGAGGCCCTTCGACACGTAGGTGTAGAGCGAACCGGCGGAGGCGTGCTTGCGGGCGAACACCACCACGCAGTAGCCGACGCACAGGATCACGATCGTGGCGAGGGTGAAGGCGTAGATGGTGCCGTTGCCCGCACCGAGGAAGATAGCGGCCGCCGTGAAGGCGATGACGGCACTGGGGGCGATGTTGGCGATGGCCTGGGCGGCGAGTTCGGGCCCGCTCATGACGCCGGTGCGAAGACCGGCATCCCTGGGCGCGCCAGGCGGGGCGACGACGGTGTCTGACATGGTTCTCCTGGATTCGGGTTTCAGGGGGAGGGGATGGCGAGTGGTCAGGGGATGAGGAGGGTGCGCAGAGCGGAGCCGGTCTCGAGGTCATCGAGCGCGGCGGCGGCCTCGGACAGAGGGCGGCGTCCCGAGATGAGCGGGTCGATCTTGAGCTGTCCGTCCATGTAGCGGTCCACGAGGGCCGGAACATCGATGGAAGGGCGGACCGAGCCGTAGTTCGAGCCGAGGATGCGCTGGTCGGCCTCGGCGAGCACGAGGGGCTCGAACGACGCGCGGGCGCCCGTGGGAGGAAGTCCGACGATGACGGCCGCGCCGCCGAGGCCGAGCATCTGGATCGACTGCTCGGTGGTGGACGTACGGCCGATCGCGTCGAACGCGTAGTCGACACCGTCCGGGATGAGCTCGCGCAGCTGTGCCACCGCGTCGCCCTGGGAGGCGTCGATGCGGTCGGTGGCGCCGAACTGCAGCGCCATCTGCGTCTTCTCCGGGCGCACGTCGATCGCGACGATGCGCTCGGCTCCGGCGAGCCGTGCTCCCTGGACCACATTGAGGCCGACGCCTCCGCAGCCGATCACGACGACGGTCGATCCTGGTTCGACGGCGGCCGTGTTGAGAACGGCGCCGACACCGGTGGCGACGGCGCATCCGACGACCGCGACGACATCGAGCGGGGCGTCGTCGCGGACCTTGACCGCACCGGACGCGGGAACGACGACCTCCTCGGCGAACGAGGAGACGCCGAGGTAGTGGTGAAGCTGCTCGCCGTTGCGGCTCAGGCGCGATGTGCCGTCGAAGAGCACGCCCAACGGAGCGACCACCGTGGCGACCTTCTGACAGCGGGCCTCGTGGCCGGCGCGGCAGTAGCGGCACTCGCCGCACGGCGGTACCCAGCTCAAGACCACGTGGTCGCCGACGGCGAGGGTCGTGACGCCCTCGCCGAGTTCGGTGACGACGCCGGAGCCCTCGTGCCCCATCACCAGGGGAGCGGCAGCATCCCACTCTCCGCGTTTGACGTGCAGATCGGAGTGGCACACCCCCGCAGCGGCGATGCGCACCCGCACTTCACCGGCGCGGGGCGGAGCGAGGTCGACATCGACGAACTCGATCGGAGACTGCGGATCGCGGAAGACAACAGCTTTCATGACATCCTTCGGGTAAGAGGGGATGCCGACGATGCTAGGAGACCGAGACTCCGGCGGCATTCGACGAATGTGTGGATTGGGTGTCCGTCGATCACACTTTGTATGATCGACGAGTGGCTCGTGATGTCGCCTCCGTGGCGCGATACCTCCGGGGACGGCTTCTGGACGGCGCGGTGCCCAGCTCGCGGCACGTGAACTCCGTCGTCGTCTTCGACTCCTTCAGCGCTCCCACCGAGCTCCTCTTCACCACCCTGGTCGTCGTCGACGAGGGGCAGCTCGGCGAACTCGTCGACGACCCGGAGCGGCTCGCATCGCTCCAGGACGTGGTCGTGGTCACGGCTGCGGACATGCCCACAGCGCGCCGGGCACTGGACGATGCCGGCATCACCGCGATCGTGGCCGCGGGTGTCGCTCACGACCTCCTGACGCCGACGCTGACCGCTCTGCTCGCCGTCGACCAGGCAGCCGAAGCCAGGGCGATCACCTCGGCGATGCGAGTGCTCACCCTCGCCGCGCGACGGAGCGGGGTGACCGGCGTCATCGCGGAGCTCGCTCACCGGATCGACGGTTGGGCGGTGCTGCTGGATCGACACGGCGAAGTCATCACGACGGCCGGCGCGGGAAGTCTGCACATCGACGACGCGATCGCCGTGGCGGTCGGCCGTCCCGTCAGGGTGCGCCATCGCGCGCTGCAGGTGCACCCGGTCGGCCCTGGCCAGGACATCACCGCGCAGCTGGTGACAGCGCCGCGCAACGACAGCTCAGGGCGTGGAAGGGAGCTCAGCTCCCAGGCCGCGGCTCTGCTCGACCTGCTGATGCGCACCCGTGACAGCAGCCACCTCGAACGCCTCGGACGATCGATGATGTTGGAGACCGTGCTCGAGGGAGGAGAGGCGGCGACGCGGCTTCTCCGGCGCTGGGGTGTGCACGAGAGAAGCCTCATGGGATTCGCCCTCGTCTCGCGCACCAGCGGCGTCGACACGGAGCATCTGCTCGCGCTGTGGCTCGACGAGCTCGGGGCTGAGCACGTCTTCGCTGCTCAACGGGGGCTGATCCGCGGTGTCATGCGGGAGGAGCACGCGCAGGAGATCGCGCACCGCGTGCAGACCTTCGCCTCGACGCTCTACCTCGGACTCGGCCGGCCGACCACGACCGACTCGCTCGCCCGCAGCGTCGACGAAGCCCGCCAGGCATGCGAGACGGCGCGAGCGGGCGGAGAGCGCGTCGTCCGGTACGAATCGATCCCGACGGTGTCCTTCGTGCTCGGGCAGCTGGGCGCGGATCAGACCCAGCGCATCGGACGGCTCCTGGACCCGTTGAGGGGCGGTGACCAGCACTCGGAGCTGATCGAGACGCTGCGCGTCTTCCTCGCCACGAACAGTGCCTGGGGCGAGAGTGCGACGCGCCTGCGAATCCATAGGCAGACCCTTGCCGCGCGGATCAGACGCATCGAGGATCTGATCGGGCTGTCCATGACAGACCCTGATGACCGAGTGGCGGCCTGGCTCGCATTGCGCGCCTCGGACGAGTGAGGGTCGCCGGCACGAAGAAGGGCCCCGCCGGATGGCGAGGCCCTTCTCAACGGCTGTCGATCAGCGCGCGGCTCCCGCGAGTGAACCGGTGGTCTGTGCTGCCGGGTCCACGATGATGCACTGGATCACGCGGTCGTTGTTCTGCTCCCAGGAGTCCTTGGTGGGAACGAGCGTCGTGACGGCGAGCTCGGAGTCGTCGTAGGCGACACCGACGAACGAGGTGTAGGCGTCGCCGATGCACTCCTGGGTCGCGGCGTCGATGTCGGCGTCGGAGAACTCGCCATCGGGCATGGTGATCTCGTAGTACACCTCCTGGTCGTGCGGTTCGCTGCACGGGAGGATGTCGGCGTTGGTGAGGGAGCCGGTACCGCCGTCGAGCATGCAGTCGCCGAGCTTGACCGAGAACACGTTGACGTTCGCGCTCTCCGTGACCTGGCCGCTCTCCTCGTCGCGGTTGGCGTCGCCGGAGCCGCTGCCGAGGATGCTGTTGATTGCGCTGCAGCCGCTCAGGGCGACGGACAGCGCCACTACGGATCCCGCGAGCACCAGAACACGTCGCGTACGCATCTTCATCATGTTTTCTTCCCCTCCGAAGCGTGTTGAGGAGGCACGATGAAAGCCCCCGCCGCGATTACGTTAGCGGCCGCCGAGTCTATGTTGCAACTCGGAGGGGGCTGTGGTTCGGCTGGGAGCGACTCACCCCTCGAGGTCGTCGACGCCCGGCATCCAGCTCGCACCGGGTCGGCCCCAGCCGCGCTTCTTGGCGATCTTCTGTGCGGTCTTCCAGTCGCTGTCCGAGAGGCGGTCGACGTAGAGGATGCCGTCGAGGTGGTCGAACTCGTGCTGCATGATACGGGCACGCCACCCGTCCACGTCGATCGAGACCGGGTGTCCGTCGAGGTCCGTCGCCGTCACGTGCACGCGATCGGAGCGACGGAGGGGGAACCGCTCGCCCGGGAACGACAGGCACCCCTCGGACTCGAGATCCGGGTCCGGGTCGCCGGGCTCGAGCGGCACCATCCACAGCACCGGATTGATGAGCACGCCACGCCAGGGCTGGTCGTCGTCATCGACGTATGCGTAGGTGTAGATCCGAAGCGGAACGCCGACCTGTGGGGCAGCCAGACCCACTCCCGGTGCCGTGTCCATCGTCTCGAACATGTCCGCGACGAGCCTGCGGATGTCGTCCGTGATCTCGTCGACGGGGGATGCGGGGGAGTGCAGGACGGGATCGCCCATGATGCGAATCGGAAGTACAGCCACGTCACAACCCTAGTCGGCGGTGCTCGCCAGGTAGTGTCGTACTGTGAATGCTGGGGTGTGGATGAATGCGGTCGAGGACGTCGGTGATCAGCTCGTCGGTGCGTTCCAGAACCCCGGTCTGTTGCTCGGCATCCCTCTCGCCCTCGCCGGCGCCGTGTTCATGTCGCTCGGTGCCCAGTATCAGCACCGCGGCGTCGAGAAGGTCGAACGGCTCAGCGGAGCCACCGGTGCCTCGGGCTTGAGCTTCGACCAGCTCAAGCGTCTCCTGACTCGGCCGTCGTGGCTGATCGGCACGCTCATGCTCGGCCTCGCCGTCATCTGTCAGCTCGCCGCTCTCGTGCAGGCACCGCTGATCGTGGTCCAGCCGCTCGGAGCGATCGCGCTCGTGATCACGACGCTGCTCAACGCAAGGATCTCCGGCCACTCGCCCACACGACAGTCGTTGACCGCCATCGTCTGCTGCGTCGGCGGCATCTTCCTCTTCGTCTTCTTCGCTGCGATCTACGCGACCGAGCAAGAGGTGACCGACCGCGAGCTCTTCACCATCCTGGCGCTTCTGCTCGCCGTCATCATCGTCCTCGGAGCGTGCTGGCTGATCCTCCGTCGCCGGATGCGTGCGCTGTTCTACGTGATCGGCGCCGGTATCCTCTACGGGTTCGTCGCGACCCTCGCCAAGGTCGTCATCAAGCGCATCGAGGCCGGCCAGTTCGAGTGGATCACGGCCATCTGCGTGCTCGCTCTCGTCTCGGCAGCAGCCGTCGGCGCGTACTTCGTGCAGACCGCCTACAGCTCCGGCCCTCCCGATCTCGTGATTGCGGGCCTCACCGTGGTCGACCCCCTCGTCGCGGTGCTCATCGGAATGGTCGTGCTCGGCGAGGCCGCCGCCGCACCGTGGTGGGTGCTCGTGATCTTCGCCGTGGCCGGCGGGATCGCCGTGTGGGGCGTCGTCGGACTCGCTCGATACCATCCTCAGGTACTGAGCGACAGCCAGGACCTCGGGATCCCGCGCGGCAGCACACCGACCGGAGCGGGGGACGCGACGACCTCGCCGTCGGCGACGGACGCTCCGGAGCGCAGCGACGGGTCGGCCGGCCCCGGCACGGCATCCCGGCGCGACGGGTCGCCTGAGCGCCCCTGATCCACCGGGATCCTCCGGGACCTCGGTCCGTTCTCGCTGGATTCAGTAGGCCTGGTCGATCAGGTCGACGGAGACCTCGGAGGCGGCAGCGTCGTCCACGAAGAACACCGTGCGCTTGCGGCCCTTCGCACCGGCGGCGGGGACACTCGTGTAGCTGGCGCCCGCGAGAGCGAGTCCCAGGGCCGAGGCCTTGTCCGCGCCGGTCAGCACGAGCCACACGCGCTTCGACGAATTGAGCACTGGGCGGGTCAGGGTGACGCGCTCCGGCGGCGGCTTCGGGGAGTCGCGCACGGCGAGCACAGCGGCGTGCGTCACCGTGACCTCTTCGCGATCAGGGAAGAGAGAGGCGATGTGACCGTCGGGGCCGACACCGAGGAAGCACACGGCGAACGAGGGCCAGGCGTGTTCCTCGCTGCGGAACCGTGCGAGCTCGTCGGCGTATGCTGCCGCGGCCTCGTCGAGGGTCAGTCCGCTCTCGGGGCCGGCGACCTCGTGCACGTTCTCCGCGGGCACCGGGATGTGGTCGAGCAGAGCCTGACGCGACTGCAGTGAGTTGCGGTCGGCATCGTCGCGCGGGACGAAACGCTCATCCCCCCACCAGAAGTGCACGAGCGACCAGTCGATGTCGCCCACTCGCGGGTGTTCGGCAGCGGCACGCAGCACTGCTCCACCCATCGATCCTCCCGTGAGGGCGATGTGCGCGATGCGACCGTTGCGTGTGCGTGCTCGCACCCGCGTCAGGAATCGGTCGGCCACGCGGGTGGCGAGGGCAGCGGGGGTGGCTTCCACCACCACCCGCTTCTCTGCGGACGATGTCGTCATCGACGTCACTCTCCAGTCTCGGGCGGACCCAGCTTCTCCCAGCCCTCGGTGATCACTCGACCGTACAGGACGTCGGGATCGAGCCGACGCAGCTCCTCTGCGAGGCACTCGCGAAGCGTGCGGCGGGGGAGGTGCAGGTCGTGGTTCGGCTGCCCGGGCTGCGTGAGCACGGCGACTCCCGGCGTCGGACGCTCCAGGAGGATGTCTCCGGACTCGCGCGTCAGGCGCACCGACTTGATGCCCTCCGCCCAGCGGTCGGGGTCTTCGTACGACCACTGCACGGGCACGTCGAGGGCCATCTGCAGCCAGGCGGCCAGCAGGGCGGTGGAGGGCGAGGCCGAAGCTCCGCGCACCTCGACGCCGGTGATCGGCTCGTACGGCGGCTGGTCGAGCACGGCGGCGAGCTGCTCGCGCCAGTGGGTCAGTCGCGTCCACGCCAGGTCGGTGTCGCCGGGGGCGTGGGTCTCACCGAGAAGGGCGAGCCGGTCGCGGACATCGTTCGCCGTCGCAGCATCGGTGATCCGGCGCTGAGCGATCTTGCCGAGCGGGGACTGCGCAGGGGCGGCAGGCGCGGACTCGGGCCACCAGGCGACCACCGGAGCGTCGGGCAGCAGCAGGCCCGTGATCAGGCTCTCCTCATTGCTGGCGGCGTCTCCGAAGGCGCGGAGGACGACGACCTCGCTCGCACCGGCGTCTCCGCCGACGCGGATCTGCGCGTCGAGCCGCGAGTCGCCCTCACCGGTCGTGATCACGATCACGCGCATCGGGTGCTCTCGCGAGGCGTCGTTCGCAGCATCGATCGCGGCCTCGGCCACGCCGTTGCGGGCGGCGATCACGAGGGTGAGCACGCGCCCGAGTGCGACGGCTCCGCCCTCTTCGCGCACCTTGACCAGCTGCTTCGCGACCTGGCTGACGGTCGTGTCGGGAAGGTCGATGATCACGGGCGTCTCCAGACTCGTCCATCGCGGGCCAGCAGGTCGTCGGCGGATGCCGGACCCCACGAGCCGGGCGCATACTGCTCCACGGGGCCGCCTTCGGCCGCCCAGTACTTCTCCACCGGGTCGAGGATCTTCCAGGAGAGCTCGACCTCCTCGTGCCGGGGGAACAGCGGCGGGTCGCCCAGGAGGACGTCGAGGATCAGGCGTTCGTAGGCCTCGGGGCTCGCCTCGGTGAAGGCGTGGCCGTAGCCGAAGTCCATCGTCACGTCGCGGACGTTGGAGCCGCTGCCCGGCACCTTCGATCCGAAGCGGATCGTGACGCCCTCATCCGGCTGGACGCGGATGACGAGTGCGTTCTGGCCGAGCTCGGAGGCGTTGCCGCGGCCGAAGAGATGCTGAGGAGCGCGCTTGAAGACCACGGCGATCTCTGTCACACGGCGTCCGAGGCGCTTTCCCGTGCGCAGGTAGAAGGGCACGTCCGCCCAGCGGCGCGTGTCGATCTCGAGCTTGATCGCAGCGTACGTCTCCGTGGTCGACTCGGGGTTCATCCCCTCCTCTTCCAGGAAGCCGGTGACCTTCTCGCCGCCCTGCCATCCGCCCGCGTACTGACCGCGGGCGGTCGCGAGGGAAAGGTCGTCCGGCACGTGCACGGCCGCGAGGACCTTCTCCTTCTCCGCGCGCAGGTGCTCCGCTGACAGGCTGATCGGCTCTTCCATCGCGGTCAGAGCCAACAGCTGCAGCAGGTGGTTCTGGATCACGTCGCGTGCCGCGCCGATGCCGTCGTAGTAGCCGGCACGCCCGCCGACGCCGATGTCCTCGGCCATCGTGATCTGCACGTGGTCGACGTAGTTGCGGTTCCAGATCGGCTCGTACAGCTCGTTGGCGAAGCGCAGGGCCAGGATGTTCTGGACCGTCTCCTTGCCGAGGTAGTGGTCGATGCGGAAGATCGAGTCGGCAGGGAAGGCCACCTCGAGAGCGGCGTTCAGTGCCCGTGCGGACTCGAGGTCGTGTCCGAAGGGCTTCTCGATCACGACGCGACGCCAGCGCTCGTCGTCGTCGCTGTTCTCGCCGACGAGACCGGACTCCTTGAGCTGCTTCGCGACCAGCGGGAAGTCCTTCGGCGGGATCGACAGGTAGAACGCGTGGTTGCCCATCGTCCCCCGTTCGACGTCGAGCTTCTCGATGGTGTCGCGCAGCTTGCGGAAGGAGTCCGGGTTGTCGAACTCACCCGAGACGAAGCGGATGCCCTGCAGCAGCTGGGTCCACGTCTCCTCGCGGAACGGCGTGCGTGCATGCTCCTTCACGGCGTCGTAGACGACCTGGGCGAAGTCCTGGTCCTCCCAGTCGCGTCGGGCGAAACCCACCAGGGCGAACCCGGGAGGGAGCAGACCGCGGTTGGCGAGGTCGTAGACCGCGGGCATCAGCTTCTTGCGTGAGAGGTCTCCGGTGACGCCGAAGATCACGAGGGCGCTGGGCCCCGCGATCCTGTTGAGACGGCGGTCATCGGGGTCACGCAGCGGGTTGTGCCCGCGCGAGATGGGAACAGACATCGGTGGGGGATTCTCCTGCTGTTACTTCTGTGCGGCTTCGAAGAGGGCGAGCACGTCGTCCGAGGACTCGGTGATCGTCAGCGTGACGACGGGACGTCCGTGCTCGGCGAGCACGGCTGCGTCACCCGCGGCCTGCGCTTGGATGAGCTGCCCGAAGGTGAAGGGGCGGTCCGGGATCTCCAGGTCGACCTCGGTGCGCTCCAGGATCTGCACGAAGACGCCCTGGGCGGGGCCGCCCTTGTGATACTGCCCTGTCGAGTGCAGGAAGCGGGGTCCCCACCCGAACGTGGTCGGGCGTCCGGAGTCTGCGGCGACGAGTTCACGCAGGCCCTGGAGCTGCGGGACCTCGAGACGGTTGACGTAGGCCTGGATGGACACGTAGCCGTCGGCGGGGAGCTGGGCCCAGAGCGCGTCCAGCACGCCTTCGACCGTGCCAGACGCGGCGAGGGCGGGGTCGGAGACCCGGACCTCCACGCCGTTCTCGACGAACGCCGGCGCCGTGGGCTCGGGGCGTGCATCGAGCAGACCTCGGGCGGCGACCTTGGCCGACTCCACGTCGGGCTGATCGAACGGGTTGATGTGCAGCAGGTGTCCGGCGATCGCGGTCGCGTACTCCCAGACGATGAGCTGGGCGCCCAGTGTCCCGCTGACGAGGATCTCGCCCTCATGACGCTCGTGGAGATGGAACTCGTTGGCGTCGTCGACCAGCCGCACGATCTGCAGGTCGGCCGGCACGGGGTCGAGCTCGGGGGAGACGGGGAGCAGGACCACGGGGAGGATCCCGGTGCCCTCCTTGCCGGTCGACTCCGCGATGAGCTGCTCGATCCAGTCGGGCAGGCCCTTGATGTGCGTGCCGTCGGTGATCAGTCCGAGCTTGTCGCGTCGCGGGGTGGTGGCCGCGATCGCCGCGCCCAGGCGAAGGGCGGGGTTCTCGGCCGAGTCGACGGCGACCTCGAGCAGCGAGGCCTCCGCTTCGTTGAGCAGCTCGTCGATGTCGACACCGGCGAGCCCGGAGGGCACCAGGCCGAAAGCGGTGAGAGCCGAGTAGCGTCCGCCGACGTTCGGATCCGCGTTGAAGACGCGGTATCCTGCCTCGCGGGCGGACGCGTCGAGCGGCGAACCGGGATCGGTGACGACCACGATGCGCTCGACGGGGTCGATGCCGAGATCGCGGAACGCGGCTTCGAAGGTGCGGCGCTGGGAGTCGGTCTCGACGGTCGAGCCCGACTTCGACGACACGACCAGCACCGTGTCCGCGAGCCCTTCGTCGAGGGCGGCGAGCACCTGGCCGGGAGCGGTCGAGTCCAGGATCGTCAGCGGCACGCCCGCCGTCTGCGCGATCACCTCGGGCGCGAGCGAGGAACCGCCCATGCCTGCCAGCACGACCCGGGTGACACCCTTGGCGTTGAGATCGGCGCGCAGAGCGACGATCTCGGCGACGAGCGGACGCGAGACCGATACGGCCTCCACCCAGCCGAGTCGGACGGAGGCCTCGGCTTCCGCCGCGGGGCCCCAGAGGGTTGCGTCGCCACTGGTGATGCGGGAGGCGACGAGGTCGTGGACGAGGGCGGGGACCGTCTCGTCGATCGCGGCGCGCGCGGCACCCGACGTGTGGATCGAGAAGGTCATCGCTGCGACTCCAGTGCCTCGGTGACCTGCGTGAGCAGGTCGTGCCAGGAATCGATGAACTTCGCGACCCCCTCGTCCTCGAGCACCTGGGTCACATCGGTGAAGTCGATGCCGAGTTCGCTGATTCCCGCGAAGACGGCGCGTGCGTCCTCGTAGCCGCCGGTGATGGTGTCACCGGTGATGACACCGTGGTCGAAGGTGGCATCGAGCGTCTTCTCGGGCATGGTGTTGACGACACCCTGGGCGACGAGCTCGGTGACGTAGAGGGTGTCGGGAAGTGCCGGGTCCTTGACCCCGGTCGACGCCCACAGCGGTCGCTGCAGGTTCGCCCCCGCCTCGATCAGCGCCGTGGCGCGGTCGCCGGCGAACGTCTTCTCGAACAGCTCATAGGCGAGGCGGGCGTTGGCGAGACCGGCCTTGCTCTTGAGGGCTTCCGCCTCGGGAGTGCCGATCGCGGTGAGGCGCTTGTCGGTCTCGGTGTCGACGCGCGACACGAAGAACGACGCGACCGAGTGGATCGTCGACAGGTCGATGCCCGCAGCCTTCGCGGTCTCGAGGCCGGTCAGGTACGCCTCGATGACCTCGGCGTAGCGCTCGAGGCTGAAGATCAGCGTGACGTTGACACTGATGCCGGCGCCGATCGCCTCGGCGATGGCCGGGAGCCCCGCCTTCGTCGCGGGGATCTTGACGAGGAGGTTGGGGCGGTCGATCTTGGCCCACAGCTCCTTCGCCTGCGCAACGGTACCGGCGGTGTCGTGAGCGAGGTCGGGGGAGACCTCGATCGAGACACGGCCGTCGACGTGGTCGGAGGCCTCCCAGACGGGGCGGAACACGTCGAGTGCTGCGGCGACATCCTGCGTGGTGGCGGCGAAGACCGCCTCCTCGGCGGTCGCACCGGAGGCTGCGAGCTCGGTGACCTGCGCGTCGTAGGACGTGTCGTTCTTGTCGGTGATCGCGTTGGCGAAGATCGTCGGGTTCGTGGTGACCCCGACGACGTTGCGCGAAGAGATCAGCTCGGCGAGGTTGCCCGAGGAGATGCGGGTGCGGGAGAGGTCATCGAGCCAGATGCTGACGCCGGCGGCGGCGAGCTGTGCGGTGGGGGTGCTCATGCGTTCTCCTTGGTGCTGTTTGCCGCGATGGTCTCGCGGGCGGCCGCGATGACGGCCTCGGTGGTGATGCCGAACTTCTCGAAGAGGGTCTTGTAGTCGGCGGAGGCGCCGAAGTGGTCGATGCCGACCGAGCGGCCGCGGTCGCCCACGATGCCGCGCCAGCTGAGCACGGAGCCCGCCTCGACGGACACGCGGGCGGTGATGGCTGCCGGGAGCACGCTCTCGCGGTACTCGGCGTCCTGCTCGTCGAACCACTCCAGCGACGGAGCGGACACCACGCGCACGTTCACGCCTTCGGCGGCGAGGGCCTCGCGGGCGTTGACCGCCAACTGCACCTCGGAGCCCGTGGCGACGATGATGACGTCGGGGGTGCCGTTCGGAGCCTCTGCCAGGACGTAGGCGCCCTTGGCAGCGTTGTCCGCGGAGGCGAACGTGTCGCCGGAGGCCGCGCCGTCGCCGCGCTCGAACACCGGGATGTTCTGTCGGGTCAGCGCGATACCGGCCGGGCCCTCGTGACGACGGAGGATCTCCAACCAGGTCGCAGCGGTCTCGTTCGCGTCAGCCGGGCGCACGACCGTGAAGTTCGGGATCGCACGAAGAGTGGCGAGCTGCTCGATCGGCTGGTGGGTGGGGCCGTCCTCACCGAGTGCGACCGAGTCGTGGGTCCAGACGAAGATGCTGGGCACGTTCATGAGCGCTGCCAGACGAACGGGCGGACGCATGTAGTCGCTGAAGATGAGGAAGGTTCCGCCGAACGCGCGAGTGGGGCCGTGCAGCACGATGCCGTTGACGATGGCGCCCATGGCGTGCTCGCGGATGCCGAAGTGCAGCACACGACCGTAGGGGTTGCCCGACCACTCGTGCGTCGACCACTCGGCCGGGATGAACGACGGGGCGTCCTTGATCGTGGTGAGGTTCGACTCGGCGAGGTCCGCCGAACCGCCCCACAGCTCGGGGAGCTCTGCGGCGAGGGCGTTGATGACCTGACCGGACGCGGCGCGGGTCGAGACCTCCTTGCCTGCCTCGAACACGGGGAGCGCGCTGGTGATGTCGGCGGGGAGCTCGTGTGCCTCGAGACGGTCGAGAAGAGCCTTCTTCTCCGGGTTCGCTGCAGCCCATGCGTCGAAGGACTCCTGCCAGGACGCACGCACCTCGGCCGCACGGGCGGCGAGTCCGCGAGTGTGCTCGATCACGTCGTCCGCGACCGCGAAGTGCTCCTCGGGATCGAAGCCGAGGACCTTCTTGGTCGCGGCGAGCTCATCCGCACCGAGGGCGGATCCGTGGATCTTCCCGGAGTTCTGCTTGCCGGGCGACGGCCAGCCGATGATCGTCTTGAGGATGATCAGCGAGGGCTTCGACGTCTCGCCCTTCGCAGCCTCGATCGCCGCGTAGAGCTCGGCGACGTCCTCGACGTACTCGCCGGACTTCTTCCAGTCGACGACCTGTACCTGCCAGCCGTAGGCCTCGTAGCGCGCGGCGACGTCCTCGGTGAAAGCGACGTTCGTGTCGTCTTCGATGGAGATCTGGTTGGAGTCGTAGATCGCGATCAGGTTGCCGAGCTGCTGGTGTCCCGCGAGCGAGGAGGCCTCGCTGGTCACGCCCTCCTGCAGGTCGCCGTCGCCGGCGATCACGTACACGAAGTGGTCGAACGGGCTCGTTCCCTCCGCTGCCTCGGGGTCGAAGAGGCCGCGCTCGTACCGGGCGGCGTAGGCGAAGCCCACGGCGGAGGCCAGACCCTGCCCGAGAGGACCGGTGGTGATCTCGACGCCCTTGGTGTGGCCGTACTCGGGGTGGCCGGGGGTGAGGGAGCCCCAGGTACGGAGGGCCTTGAGGTCGTCGAGCTCGAGACCGAAGCCGCCGAGGTACAGCTCGACGTATTGGGTGAGCGACGAGTGACCGGCGGAGAGGATGAACCGGTCGCGTCCGAGCCAGTCGACGTCGGTCGGGTCATGGCGCAGCACACGCTGGTAGAGGAGATAGGCGGCCGGAGCGAGGCTCATCGCCGTGCCGGGGTGACCGTTACCGACCTTCTCGACGGCATCGGCCGCCAGGATTCGTGCGGTGTCCACCGCGCGTCGATCGATCTCATCCCACTGCAATTCCGACACGTTCATGCCCTTTCCGACAGTTTCGAGGGCGCCCGTATTCCCTGGCAGTCCCGCATCATCACGGTGAGGTGCACATCGCCGGGCGCGCGAGTGGTTTCAGCATAGCGGTGACGTGCCTCGCGCTACGCGGGCCCGCGAGCCGGAACACGTCATCCCGTGTCATACACTGGAGAGGTTGTCCGGTCACACGTGCGGAGGAGGCGATCGAGATCTCGACGATGTCTGATCAGACCGTGAGGAAGTCGTCCATCGGTCGCACGGTGAAGGCCTACGTCACCCTGACCAAGCCGCGTGTCCTCGAGCTTCTGCTCGTGTCGACCGTGCCGGTGATGTTCCTGGCCCAAGGAGGCATGCCGAACCTGTGGCTCGTGCTGGCCACCGTCATCGGCGGCTCGCTGAGCGCTGGTTCCGCCGCATCCTTCAACATGTACCTCGATCGCGACATCGATGCGCACATGCACCGCACCGAGAACCGTCCGCTCGTCACGGGCGAGGTCAGTCCCCGCGGCGCGCTGATCTTCTCCTGGACGCTGGCGATCGCTTCCACGGTGTGGCTCCTGCTCACGACTAACTGGCTCACCGCTGCGCTGTCGGCGACCGCCATCTTCTTCTACGTCGTGATCTACACGATGATCCTCAAGCGCCGCACAGAGCAGAACATCATCTGGGGTGGCATCGCGGGCTGCTTCCCGGTGCTGATCGGCTGGTCCGCCGTCACGGGTTCGCTCGACTGGCCGGCCTTCATCCTCTTCCTCCTGGTCTTCCTCTGGACGCCGCCGCACTACTGGCCGCTGTCGATGAAGTACAAGGACGACTACGAAGACGTCGACGTGCCCATGCTCGGTGTCACGCGCAACGCCTCCCAGGTCGGTCTGCAGGTGATCCTCTACGCGTGGGCCACGGTCGCCTGCTCGCTCCTCCTGGTGCCGATCGCGGGAATGGGGCTCGTGTACACGGTCTCCGCTGCGGTGTTCGGCGGATGGTTCATCTATGAGTCGCACCGCCTCTACAACCGTGCCGTGCACGGGACCGAGCCGCGTCCGATGCGCGTGTTCCACGCCTCCATCACGTATCTGACGCTGATCTTCGTGGCGGTCGCGGTCGACCCGCTGCTTCCGTTCTGACCGGAACCGCAAGACGACGGAGCGGCGCCGAGGATTTCCTCGGCGCCGCTCCGTCGTGTTGTACCGGCGATCAGCCTGAGCTGAAGCGGGTCAGCGGGTGATCGACGGCGATTCGTCGGCGTCGTCCGCGCGTGCCCCGTCGTGCGTGACCGCGGCCGCCGCATCGTCGGAGTCAGCTGTGGCGTCCGTCGCGGTGACGACGGCGGGGGAGGTGTCGCTCGCCGTCGTGGCGAGGGGAGCGTCCGAGTCCGCGACAGGCGCGTGCGTCTGCTCGGGAGCGGCGGTCCAATCGATCGCTTCGACGACCGCGGTGGCGGGCGCCGGAACGAGTGCGCGGGCGGCGACGAGACCGAGCGTGAGCAGGATGCCGACGATTCCGGCGGCGAGCACCCCGGCACCCACGACGACGAGAGACTGGCCGACGTAGACCTCGACGCCGGTGGCGGTGCCATCGAGCAGCGTGGTCGTCATCGTGGCGATCTGACCGGAGATCAGCCAGGCACCGACGGCTGTCGTGGCGAGGGAGACGATCAGCAGCAGCCAGAAGCCGATGCTTCGTGTGAGTGACTTGTTCATGACGCCCACTCTTGCGGATACGGTGATGAGCCCGCGATGTGGAAGCTATGAGTGAACTGTGTGGCGATCAGTCCTCGACGGCGACAGTGCGCTTCAGATGCAGCACGACCACCGTGTAGGTGGCGGCCGAGAGGGATGCCAGCACCATGTGGATCCCGACGAGCAGCGGGGGGAGCCCCTCCCGGGCCTGCCACACCCCGACACCGACCTGCACGAGGATCGCGAACACGAGCACGAGCAGCCAGCGGCGGGGTTCCAGACGCTGCACCCAGGCGGCGACCGTCAGGAAGACGACCAGGGCGGCGAGGATGTAGCCGGGCCAGGAGTGCACATGGGCGAGGACGGTCGCGTCGAAGCCGTGGCGCAGCACGTCGGCGTCTCCGGAGTGCGGTCCCGATCCCGTCGTGAGCACCCCGAAGACGATCGTGACGGCCAGTGCGAGGCCCGTCACGTGCGTCACCGCCGCGAACCACGTGGGCACGGCGCGCTCCCTGGGTCCCTCGGGCGTCCTGAGGCGCACCAGGAAGGCCGCGGTGATGCAGACGAGGAGCAGCGACGAGGTGTAGTGGAACCCGACGATGAACGGGTTGAGTCCGGTGAGGACCGTGATGCCGCCGACGAGGGCCTGCGCCACCACTCCGATCAGCACGAGCCATGCGAGGAGGACGAGGTCCCGTCTGGCGGGAGTCGTGCGCACGGAACGGACGGCCGCCGCGATGACGGCGATCAGCAGCACGCCGAGGGCGATCGGCGAGGCCGGGAAATGCAGGGGAGCGGCGATGGCGAACGCGGCGACGGCTGCGACGATCCCGCCCAACGCGAACCAGAGCGAGGTGACGAGACCGCGCCTCCCGGTGAACAGGTGCAGCACCAGCAGCACCACGACGAGGGCGATGATGCCGACCACCCCGGTCATGAGGCGGTTGCCGAACTCGATGATGCCGTGGATGCCCTGCACCTCGAGGATCGGGACCAGCGAGTCCGGGGTGCACAGCGGCCAGTCCGAGCAGCCGAGGCCCGAGCCCGTGAGGCGCACGGCCCCACCTGTGCCGATGATGATCGTCTCGCTGAGGAACGACAACCACGCGAAGACGGTCAACGCACGCCCCCAGGACGCGGAGCGAGGGACGGTCCCTCGCGTCGTCGAGGTGGCGGGGATCAACGTCTCGGGCATAAGTCCTCCGGACCGCACGGGACGCGGCGGGCATGGCCCGTCCGTCAGGCGGAACCTGTAGAATCGGATTGTTGCGATGAGCGCTGACAGCGCTGAAGCATCGTCAACAGTTTAGGCGCGATGGAAGCGCCGGTGATGAGGGCCCACCAACGGCACCCGCTCCCGCAGACTCGACGGGGATCAGGTGTGTCGGGGCGGATGACACCGTTTGGGACCTGTGAGGAGAGTGTTGGATGTCGGATGTGCTGATCGACCGCCCGGAGCTTGACGGTCTGGGGGTGTACGAATTCGGCTGGCACGATGAGGATGCTGCGGGTGCCGTCGCGAAACGCGGTATCTCGGAGGAAGTGGTCCGCGGTATCTCGGCCCTCAAGAACGAGCCGGAATGGATGCTGAAGACCCGTCTCAAGGGCTACCAGCTCTTCGGGCGCAAGCCGATGCCGACGTGGGGCGCCGACCTCAGCGACATCGACTTCGACAACATCAAGTACTTCGTCCGCTCCACCGAGAAGCAGGCGCAGAGCTGGGAAGACCTCCCGGAGGAGATCCGCGAGACCTACGAGCGTCTCGGCATCCCCGAGGCCGAGCGTCAGCGCCTGGTCGCCGGCGTCGCCGCGCAGTACGAGTCCGAGGTCGTGTACCACCAGATCCGTGAGGACCTGGAGCAGCAGGGCGTCATCTTCATGGACACCGACACCGCGCTGCGCGAGCACCCCGAGTTCTTCGAGGAGTACTTCGGCACGGTCATCCCCGCCGGTGACAACAAGTTCGCCGCGCTGAACACCGCCGTCTGGTCGGGCGGCTCGTTCGTCTACGTCCCCAAGGGCGTGCACGTCGAGATCCCGCTGCAGGCCTACTTCCGCATCAACACCGAGAACATGGGCCAGTTCGAGCGGACCCTGATCATCGCCGACGAGGACAGCTACGTCCACTACATCGAAGGCTGCACGGCTCCGATCTACAAGTCGGACTCCCTGCACTCGGCCGTCGTCGAGATCATCGTCAAGAAGAACGCCCGCGTGCGCTACACGACGATCCAGAACTGGTCGAACAACGTCTACAACCTGGTCACCAAGCGGGCCGTGGCCTACGAGGGCGCGACCATGGAGTGGGTCGACGGCAACATCGGCTCCAAGGTGACGATGAAGTACCCGTCGATCTACCTGATGGGCGAGCACGCCAAGGGCGAGACCCTGTCCGTCGCTTTCGCCGGTCCCGGTCAGCACCAGGACGCCGGCGCGAAGATGATCCACATGGCGCCGTACACGCAGTCGTCGATCGTCTCGAAGTCGATCGCCCGTGGCGGTGGCCGTGCCGGCTACCGCGGCGAGGTCCGTGTCGACGCCGCTGCCCACCACTCCGCGAACACGGTCCGGTGCGACGCGCTGCTCGTGGACACCAAGTCGCGCTCCGACACGTACCCGGCGATCGACATCCGCGTCGACGACGTCCAGCTGGGTCACGAGGCCACGGTCTCGAAGGTCAGCGAGGAGCAGCTCTTCTACCTGCAGTCCCGCGGCATGCCCGAGGACGAGGCGATGGCGATGATCGTGCGCGGCTTCATCGAGCCGATCGCGCGCGAGCTGCCGATGGAATACGCCATGGAACTGAACAAGCTCATCGAGATGGGCATGGAAGGATCGGTCGGCTAAATGGCGGCCTCGACGACAGCGCCCAGTGAGGCGCAGCACACGAACGCGCACATCGATCCCGCCGCTCAGGTGGCGGACGCCGGATTCGTCCCGGTGCAGACCCGCTCCGAGCGTCCGCACTCGTTCGACCCGGACGACTTCGGAGCCCCGACCGGGCGCGAGGTCAACTGGAAGCACACGCCGGTCGCGAAGCTCGGCGGGCTCTTCGCCGACGAGCCCGGTGACGACGATGCCGTGACCTACGATCTCGACGCGGTCGAGGCGTTCCTCGAGCCGTCGGAGGAGGGCCCGTACGGGGAGTTCTTCCGCCCCGAGGACCTCCCCAGCGCTCTGGCGTGGAAGCGCGGACCGCGCGGCCTGCACATCCAGCTTCCGGCTGAGGCAGAGCTCGACGAGCCGATCACCGTCCCGATCAAGGGCACGAGTGCCGACAAGCGTGCGTTCGGACAGATCCTCATCGAGGCGCAGCCGCACTCGCGGGGGACCATCGTGCTCGACCACTCGGGTTCCGCGCAGTACGCGCAGAACGTCGAGATCATCGTCCGCGACGGTGCGAGCCTCACGGTCATCAGCCTGCAGCGCTGGGATGACGACGCGGTGCACGCCTCCGCGCACCAGGCCACGGTCGGGGCAGACGCCACCCTGAAGCACTTCGTCATCAGCTTCGGCGGCGGCGTCGTGCGCGTGAACCCGAGCGTCGAGCTCACGGGCGCCGGGTCGGAGGGGTACCTCTATGGCCTGTCCTACGCCGACGGCGGTCAGCACCTGGAGAGCCAGGTCTACCTGCACCACAAGGGTGCGCACACGAAGGGCGATGTCCTCTACAAGGGTGCGCTCCAGGGCGAGGGCGCGCACAGCGTCTGGATCGGCGACGTGCTGATCGGCGCGGACGCCACCGGCACCGACTCCTACGAGGCGAACCGCAACCTGGTGCTGACCGAGGGTGCACGAGCCGACTCGATCCCGAACCTCGAGATCGAGACCGGCGACATCCTGGGTGCCGGACACGCGAGCGCCACCGGACGCTTCGACGACGAGCAGCTGTTCTACCTGCAGGCGCGCGGTATCACCGAGGAGGAGGCGCGACGCCTGGTCGTGCTCGGATTCCTCACCGACATCGTGCAGCGCCTCGGCATCCCCGCCCTCGAGACCGAGTTGCTGGCGGCCATCGAGGCGGAGCTCGCCGAGGTGAGCGCATGACCGCCGAGCGCGTCTGCGGCGTCTCCGACCTGGAACAGGACACGCCGCTGCGCGTGGACCCGAGCGGCGTACCTATCACGGTGATCAAGGACGGCGATGGAGTGATCCACGCCATCGGCGACACCTGCACCCACGGCGACATCTCGCTGTCCGAGGGCTTCGTGGAAGGGGACACCGTCGAGTGCTGGGCGCACGGCTCCGCGTTCTCGCTCCTCACCGGCAAGCCCCAGAATCTCCCCGCGTATGAGCCGGTACCGGTCTACGTCGTCCAGATCGACGGCGACGACGTGCTCATCGATCCGACTGTGATTAAGGAAGTCTGAAGAATGTCTGTTCTCGAGATCCGCGACCTGCATGTGACGGTCGAGACCGAGGCGGGAACCACCCCGATCCTCAACGGAATCAACCTCACCATGAACACGGGTGAGACCCACGCGATCATGGGCCCCAACGGCTCGGGCAAGTCGACGCTGGCGTACACGATCGCCGGTCACCCCAAGTACACGGTGACGTCGGGTTCCATCACGTTCGATGGTCAGGACGTGCTGGAGATGAGCGTCGACGAGCGCGCCCGTGCCGGACTCTTCCTCGCGATGCAGTACCCGGTCGAGATCCCCGGTGTGACGGTGACGAACTTCCTCCGCACGGCCAAGACCGCCCTCGACGGCGAGGCGCCGGCGATCCGTGGCTGGACCAAGGACGTCAAGGAGGCCATGTCGAACCTGCGCATGGACCCGAAGTTCGCGCAGCGCAACGTCAACGAGGGTTTCTCCGGTGGTGAGAAGAAGCGCCACGAGATCCTGCAGCTCGAGGTGCTGAAGCCGAAGTTCGCCGTGCTCGACGAGACCGACTCCGGTCTCGATGTCGATGCGCTCAAGATCGTCTCCGAGGGCGTGAACCGCGCCAAGGAGGCCACGGGCCTCGGCGTGCTGCTCATCACGCACTACACGCGCATCCTCCGTTACATCCGCCCCGACTACGTGCACGTGGTCGTCGCGGGCAAGATCGTCGAAGAGGGTGGCCCCGAACTCGCGGACCGGCTGGAGAACGAGGGATACGACCGTTTCCTCGACCCTGCAGCCCCCATCGAGGCGTAGGCTGATCGCATGACAGCGACCCTGACGGACGAGAAGTACGACGCGGTCACCGAGGCTCTCAAGGACGTCATGGACCCCGAGCTCGGGATCAACGTCGTCGACCTCGGCCTCATCTACGACCTCGCCTGGGATGACGAGAACGATGCTCTCGTCATCCACATGACGCTGACCAGCGCGGGCTGCCCGCTCACCGACGTGCTCGAGGACCAGACCGCCCAGGCGCTGGACAGCGTGGTCGACCGCTTCCGGATCAACTGGGTCTGGATGCCACCGTGGGGTCCGGAGCGGATCACCGACGACGGGCGCGACATGATGCGTGCTCTCGGATTCGCGATCTGACGGCAAGAACTCAGGCAGGACGAAGCGGGCGCGATCACGCGCCCGCTTCGCTGACTCCGCACCGATGCGGAGCGAGATTCGGGAGAACGAATGCTTCAGGTGAGAGCCCTGTCCTTGACCGAGCTCCGCGAGCGGACGAGTGAGAAGTGGCGGGAGTACCCGCCGGATGTGCTTCCGCTGTTCGTCGCCGAGACGGACTTCCCGCTCGCTCCCGCCATCACGGCGACGCTGCAGCGCGCGGTGGAGATCGGCGACACCGGCTACATGGCGTCGAAGACCCCTCTCGCCGTGGCCTTCGCGGGATTCGCGTCGCGACGCTACGGTTGGGAGCCCGATCCGGCGCGGATCCGCAGCACGGCGGATGTGAGCATGGGGATCGTCGAGATCCTGCGCCGTGTCACGCAGCCGGGGGAGCGCGTGGTCGTGACGCCGCCGGTCTATCCGCCCTTCTACGATCTGGTCGCAGAAGCCGGTGCAGAGGTGGAACGGGTTCCTCTCCGCGATACCGGAACCCGGTGGGAGCTGGATCTCGACGGGATCCGCGCTGCTTTCGAAGACGGTGCGACGGCCATCCTGCTCTGCAACCCGCACAACCCCACAGGGACGGTGCACGACCGCGACAGCCTCGCCGCCCTCGCGGAACTCGCCGATGAGTTCGGCGTCGCGGTGGTGTCGGACGAGATCCACGCCCCGCTCGCGCAGCCGGGCACCGGATTCACGCCGTTCCTCGCCGTGAGCGATGCGGCGCAGCGGGTGGGGTACGCACTCGTGAGTGCGAGCAAGGCGTTCAATCTCGCCGGACTCAAGTGCGCCCTCATGGTCACCGCGGATGACGAGACGAGCGCCGTGGTGCGCGGACTTCCCGTCGAGGTCGAATGGCGCACCGGGCAGTTCGGGCTGCTGGCCGCTGTCGCCGCGTTCTCGGAGGAGAGCGACGAGTGGCTCGACGGGTTGCTGCGCACTCTCGATGAGAACCGGGTGCTGCTCGAGGACCTGCTCGCGGCCCACCTCCCCGGAGCGCGGTACCGCATCCCTGATGCCGGCTACCTGGCGTGGATCGACCTCACGGCATTGGAGTGGGGCGACAACCCGGCCAGACGGATCCTGAAGGATGCCAAGGTCGCCCTGCACTTCGGACCCGCCTTCGGGGCAGAGGGCGCGGGCCACGTGCGGTTGAACTTCGGCACCAGTCCGGAGATCCTCACCGAGGCCATCGAGCGCATCGCGTCGCTCGTCGGCCGATGACCGCCCAGGCCGACGCCGCGACGATCTGGGATCGCCACCGCATCTGGGTGACCCTCGGAGCGGTCGCTCTGATCTTCCTCGCGGCGATCGAGGCTCTCGCCGTCACGACCGTGATGCCCATCGTCAGCGAGGCTCTCGATGGGGAGGCTCTGTTCGCCGTCGCCTTCGCCGGGACGCTGGCCACGAGTGTGATCGGCATGGTCGCGACCGGGGCGTGGTCGGACGCCCGGGGTCCTCGCGGTGCTCTGTACGTCGCGGTGTCGCTCTTCATCATCGGTCTGCTGATCTCGGGCTTCGCCGTCACGATGCACCAGTTCCTGATCGGCCGGCTGGTGCAGGGGCTCGGGACGGGCGGACAGACGGTCGCGCTGTATGTCGTGGTCGCGCGGCTGTATCCACCCCACCTGCACGGGCGCATCTTCGCCGCCTTCGCCGCAGCCTGGGTCGTGCCGTCGATGGTCGGGCCCTTCCTGGCGGGAGCCGTCGCCGAGTACCTTGACTGGCGCTGGGCCTTCCTCGGCGTGGCGGTGCTCACGGCTTCGGCCTTCCTCATGATCGCGGTCCGCCTCCGTGGAGTCGACCTCGGGCAGGGGGAGCCGCAGGATCGCAGGGCTCTGGTCGTCCGGCTGCTGCTCGCGGTGGTCGTCGCGGTGCTCGCGGTCGTGGTCGGCTTCTCGGCCGAGATGGAGCCGTCGATCGGGTGGCCCGTCGCGATCGGAGCCGTGCTGGCGATCGGCTTCGCTGTGCTGCCGCTGTTGCCGCCGCGCACGCTTCGAGCCGGACCGGGGCTGCCGAGCGTCGTGCTGATGCGCGGCATCGTCGCGGGGGCGTTCTTCGCCGCCGAGGCCTACATCCCGTACCTGCTCATGAGGAAGTTCGACTTCTCTGCGACTTGGGCCGGTATCGCGCTGATGCTGGCGGCGCTGGCGTGGGCGGGGGCTTCAGCCCTGCAGGGCCGGTTCGGAGAGCGTCTGGGCAACCACCGCATCACCGCGATCAGCCTGAGTGCGCTGCTGATCGCGCTGGTGTGCGTGCTCCTCGCCGCGGTGTTCGACGTCTCGCCCGTCGTGGTGGTCGTCGGGTGGGCGTTCGCGGGCGGAGGCATGGGATTGCTCTACCCGCGCCTCACGGTGCTGACGCTCGCATACTCCAACGAGACCAACCAGGGGTTCAACTCGTCAGCGCTGTCGATCTCGGATGCGTCCGGATCGGCCGTTGCCATCGCCCTCGCGGGTCTCGGAGTGGCGACGCTCGGTGGCGAGGCCGGGGCGTTCAGCGCGGTCTTCGCGTTCTGCATCGCCCTCGTGGTCGTGGCTGTGGTGCCCGGGCTCAGGCTCGGGCACGCGGCGGAGTCTCCGGCGACCTGAGCGCTCCTGCGAGAGCGCCGACCCCGAGGTCGAAGACGCGGTCGAGTCCGGCGGTGACATCGACGTCCGCGTCCGCCGGGAGGGCACCGTGGCTGTCGGCGTGCATGCGCTGCTGCACGAGGGTTGCGTGTCCCAGGACGAAGTGCAGGATCGCGGCGCCCCGATCGTCGGCGTCCGATGCACCCTGCGCGCGCAGCGCGTCGACCAGAGCGTTCTGCGCGGTGGAGGAGCCGAGCTGCAGCGCGTAGGTGCTGAGGACGAGTTCTGCCCCGTCGCGATAGGCGAACAGGGCATCGCGGATGCCGCGCGCCGTATCGATGATGTCGGTTCCGCCGCGAGGGATCGACGCGGTGATCCGGTCGGCGAGCTCGGCGAGCAGCTCCTGCTTGTTCGCGAAGTGCCAGTAGAGCGCGCTCGGCTGCACGTCGAGTCCCGCGGCGATACGTCGCATCGAGAGGTCGGCGAGCCCGACCTCATCGAGCAGGGCGAGTGCCTTGCGTGCCACGCTGTCGCGGTCGTGCCTGGCGGCCTGATTGGGCTCGGGACTCATGCTCCGATTATAGTGAACGACGTTCAGGTGAACACTGTTCAGGTGAGCACTGTTCAGATGATGCCGAGAGGAAACAGTCGTGACGAGTTCCGTGCCGGTCGGCTTCGCTCCGATCTCGCTCGACCGGGTGTCGGTGGAACTCGATGGTCGCACCGTGCTGCGCGAGGTCAGCGTCGACCTGACCGCGGGGACGACCGCCGTGATCGGGGCCAACGGCTCGGGCAAGTCGACATTCGCACGACTGCTGAACGGCCTCATCGTTCCTCGAGACGGCACGGTGTCGGTCCACGGGCTCGACACCGTTCGCGAGCGCGCCGCGGTGCGCAGGCTCGTGGGGTTCGTGTTCACCAATCCGGACGCGCAGATACTCATGCCGACGCCCGCCGAAGACCTTGCGTTGTCGCTGCGCGGACTCTCGAAGACCGAAGTGGCCGAACGCGTGCAGGAAGCGCTCGAGGTGCACGGGTTGGCGGAGCACGCCGACGTCGCGGCATCCGCGCTGTCCGGTGGGCAGAAGCAGATGCTCGCTCTGGCGTCGGTGCTGATCTCCGATCCACGCATCGTCGTCGCCGATGAGCCGACGACCCTGTTGGATCTGCGCAACTCCCGTCGCATCGCCGAACTGCTGCTCGGGCTTCCGGCACAGGTCGTGCTCGTGACACACGACCTCGAACTGGCTTCGCGCTGCGACACAGCTCTGCTCTTCGACGACGGACGGATCGTGGCCTCGGGTCCGCCGTCGCAGGTGATCGCTGCGTATCAGCAGGCGTGTGCATGATCGCGCTGTATCACCCCGGAACGGGGATCGTGCACCGGGCGCCGGCCGCGCTCAAGCTCGGGCTACTGGCCGTCGGGGCCCTCGTCCTGTCGCTGTATCCGCACGACGCGGTGAGCATCGCCGTCGCGCTCCTCGTGGTCGCGGGCCTCTACGTCGTGAGCGGGCTTGGGTTCCGTGTGCTCCTCGCCGAGATGTGGCGCCTGCGTTGGATCGTGATCGTGCTCGCCGCGGCCCTCCTGATCTTCGTCTCGCCCCAGGCCGCGTGGATCAGCACCGGGCGAGTGGTCGCTGTGCTCCTCCTGGCAGGTCTGCTCACTCTGACCACCCGGATGTCGGCACTGCTCGATGTCCTGCAGAACCTGCTGCGACCGGTGCGACGGCTCGGCGTCGATCCGGAGGAGGTGGCACTGACGATCTCCCTCACTCTCACGACCGTCCCGGTGATCGCAGGATTCGCCGCGCGCGTGCGGGAGGCGGAGCTGGCCCGCGACGCGCGACTCGGCATCCGCACGGTGGTGCCGCTGCTCGTGCTCGCGCTCAGGCACGCGGATGATGTCGGAGACGCGCTGGCGGCCAGGGGCCTCGGCTGACTCAGGCGGGAACGGGTGCGGCCGGGCCGGGAGCCTGTCGCTGCCGTGCCGACCGCGGCGCCGGGAGCGACGCCAGACGCAGGGAGGCCGCGATCAGCGCGAGTGCGATCAGCGCGGTGGCGACGGATGTGCCGAGCACCAGCAGCAGGACGATTCCGACCAGGCCGCTGAGTGCACTGCAGATGATGCGGCCGGGAGAAGCGGGCGAGGCGGGTGCGGGCTGTGATTCGAACCGTGTGAACGCGACGGCGACGACGGCTGTGAGAGCGAGCGCGACCGCGAGCCACAGCGGTCTTCCCGCCCACCACGCCGCGCTGTCCAACTCCGGGAGCGTGGTGCCGGAGAGGAGCGCGAACACGGCCGTCGACCCCGCCATGAACAGCAGCACGGGCATGTGCCACAGATAGATCGTCATCGTCCGCGCCGTCACGAAGGCGGTGAAGGCGGCAGCGCGCGAGCGCCGGCTGAACCGCTCCAGACGCGCGCGGTGCAGGGACAGCAGACTCGTGTGCACGACCCCCACGAGGAGGAGGGCGGCCGTGGGCGGATTGATGTTCGCGATGAGATCAGGCGAGTAGACACCGACGGCGAAGGCCACGATGAGCAGGATCAGGGCGGCGAGGCCTGCAGCGGCTCGGAGGCGTCGGCTGAGGCGCTCGATGCGTCCGTCGGCGAGGAAGAAGCCGAGCTGCTGGAGGGTCATCCAGACGAAGAGGAGGTTCAGGAAGCCCAAGCCCTGGATGCCGGAGACGCCTCGCACGACATCGACCGCGATCGCTGCAACCGCCAGAGCGCTGATCGTCCGCAGCGGGGCACGCTGGTGGGCGGCGGCGAAGAGGGGGAGAAGCGCCTGGCAGAGGAGGAAGACCCCGAGGAACCAGAGGGGCTGGCCATAACGGAAGCCTGCTGTCGCGATGAGGTCGGCCGGAACACCGGAGATCGTGAGCAGAGCCAGCGCGATACCCACGACCGCGATCGTCACTGTTGCAGGCCGCAGCAGCCGGTGTACGCGGCCGGCGACGAATCCGACCGCCGTCTCCCCGCGCATCCGCATCCGCTGATAGGCGAGGAACCCGGAGAATCCACCGATCACGAAGAACAGCGGCATCACCTGCAGAAGCCAGCTCAGCGGAGCGATCCACGCGGTGCCGTCGCTGGCGTTCTCGAAGATCGGACCGGAATCGCCGACAGTGACACCCACCATGATCGCGTGCAGCAGCACGACGCCGAGCACGCAGAGCGCCCGCAGGAAGTCGATGCCCGTGTCGCGGGATGTGCGCGGTCCTGTCGTGACGACGGCGGCGGGCGGTGCCTGGACGATGGCCATGAGTCCTCCTCGGAAGCGGTGTTCCAGGAGACTAGGGACGCGGTGTGGGCGGAGGCATCACCCTCGGGTGCCGTCGTGACCCCCTACGACGGGGTGAGTCGACGTGGCGAACAGACGGGGTGAATCGTCGGGGAGGGTCAGGACGACGGCTCGACGAGCCCGGTGTCGTAGGCCAGGATCACGGCGTGCACGCGGTCGCGGAGGTTCAGCTTCGCGAGCACCTTGCCGACATGGGTCTTCACGGTCTGCTCCGCGATGAACAGATCGGCGGCGATCTCGGTGTTCGAGCGGCCGCGGCCGATGAGCACGAGCACTTCGCGTTCGCGGTCGGTGAGTTCGGCGAGCGCCGTCGCCGCGCGCGGGGTCCGGGGTCGTCGCCCGGCGAACTGCTCGATCATTCGTCGCGTGACGCTCGGGGCGAGGAGGGCATCTCCACCGGCGACGACGCGCACCGCGTGTACGAGTTCCTCCGGCAGCGCATCCTTCAACAGGAAACCGCTGGCACCGGCCTCGAGCGCGTCGTACACGTAGTCGTCGATGTCGAATGTCGTGAGCATCAGGATGCGGGGGACGTGCGCCGCCGGATACGACGGCCCGAGGATCCGACGCGTTGCTTCGATGCCGTCCATCTCCGGCATCCGCACGTCCATGAGGATCACATCGGGATCCAGTCGTGCCGCAAGCGCGACCGCCTCCGCACCGTTGGCGGCTTGGCCGGCGACCCTGATGCCGTCATGGGCGTCGAGCAGTGCCCCGAATCCCGCACGGACCATGGCCTGGTCATCGGCGATGAGCACGGTGATCGTCACGAGTGTTCCTTATCGAGAGGGGTGGGCGATGGCGTGAGGTCGCGCGACGATGGATCGCTCGTGTCGACCGGGAGGATGGCATCGACTTCCCAACCCCCGTCGGTCGCCGGGCCGGCGGAGAGGCTCCCACCCAGGAGCTCGGCGCGCTCCCGCATGCCCCGGAGTCCGTATCCGCCGCCGTGACCTTCCGGAATGCGGGGCGGCGCGGTGTTGCGCACCGCGATCCGGATCGATCGGTCCTCGGCGCGCACCCGCACGGCGATACGCGCCCCCGGGGCGTGACGGACGGCATTGCTCAGAGCCTCCTGGACGATGCGGAAGGCGGCGATCTGGACGGCGGGCGTCGCTGCCGCGGCGGCATCCCCACCGTCCAGGACGAGTCCGACCTCGACACCGGCGCGGCGGATGCTGTCGACCAGGGAGGCGATGTCCTCGATGCCCTGTTGCGGCGCGAGCTCGGCACTCTGGTCCTCGGTGCGGAGCACACCGAGCATGCGCCGCATCTCGGTGAGCGAAGTCCGCGCCGTCGCTGCGATGTCCTCGAACTCCGCCGAGGTCGCGTCATCCAGGTCGGGGATGCGGTACTTCGCGGTCGACGCCTGCACCTGGATCACCGACATGCTGTGCGCCACGACGTCGTGAAGCTCCCGAGCGATCCTCGTGCGCTCTTCGACGAGCGCACGTCTGGCCTCCTCGAGCGCGCTATGCTCCTTCTCCCGCGACAGCTCGGCGGCCACCCGGACGCGTCCGGCGACCAGCGAGGCGATCAGGAACATGGCAGAGGCGAGGGAGGTCGTCACGATGAGGTCGGCCGTTGCACTGGCCGATGATTCCGGCACAGCCACCATGTCGGGCCGGAGCAGCGGTGAGACGAGCGAGGCGATCGCACCGAGGATCAGGGCGAAGGCGCCGAGCCGCGCACCGTGGAGGAACGTGACGACGCCGACGAACAGGACGAACGTGAGAAGGGCGGGGACGGACCACGGCCACGGGGACTCGATCGCGAGCTCGGGGACAACCGTGAGCGGAAGAGTGAGTGCACCGGCCGTGAAGAGCCCGACGGCCCATCGCGGGTGCGAGATCGCCAGCAGCGGAGAGACGCAGAGGGCCGCTCCGAGGATGAACGACAGGGGGACGGGCGTGCCATACAGGACGCTCTGCAGCGAGACGAGCACCGTGAACAGCGCCACCAGCGCCGCGCACAGGGCCACGAAAGCGGCGGTGCGACGGCTGATGCGTGATCGGCGAGGTGAACGCTCGCGACGGCGTGCCATGGCTCTCATCCTGCCAGTTGAGGCGCCGCTGCACGGCGGCGGCGGGCGGCGGCGATCCGGTCGATCACCAGACCGATGAGCAGCGCGACGACGATGCCGAGCCCCGCGCTGAGCAGAGGCTGATCCTTGATCCACGCCCCGGCGAGCAGACCGATCGCGAGGCTGAACACGCTCCAGCTGACTCCGGCGATCAGGCTCAGCGGGAGGAAGCGCCGCCAGGGGAACGCGAGAGCCCCAGCCGACATGTTGACCGCCACTCGTCCGACGGGGATGTACCTGGCGCCGAGGATCAGCGTGGCGCTGCGTCGATCGAGTGCACGTTGGGCATGCGCGAATGCCGCGGCGACTCGCGGGCGGCGCATCCATGCGAAGCGGGTGGTGCCCAGTCCTCGTCCGATCAGGAACGCGACGTTGTCGCCGATCGCGGCTCCGATCGCGGCGACGGCCCCGAGGAGGAGGAGGTTCCCCTCGCCGGTCGAGGCGGCGACGGCGGCTGCGGCCACGAGCACGGTCTCGCTGGGCACCGGGGGGAAGAAGCCGTCGACGATGGTGACGGCGAACAGCACCAGGTACAGCCAGGGCGAGGCGATCGCCTGCATGATCAGGTCGTTGAGGATGTCCACTCCGGCACGTTATGCGGCGGGCGAGGGAGGTGGCATCCCACCGGAGTATCGGTGTGCTCACTCTCCGGGTTGATCTTGCTGACCGCAGCTCCCGGCGACGCGGCTTATACTGGGAGGCTGGCCGATCGGCCGAACACCCTCCCCGAAAGAACGGACGTCCGCTGTGCTTGCCGTGCACGACCTCGAGATCCGCGTTGGCGCGCGCCTGCTGATGGAGAACGTCTCGTTCCGTGTCGCCGACGGAGACAAGATCGGACTCGTCGGCCGCAACGGGGCCGGGAAGACCACGCTCACCAAGGTGCTCGCGGGCGATGTCCTGCCGTCCGGCGGAAGCGTCACCCGCTCCGGCGAACTCGGCTATCTTCCGCAGGACCCGCGTTCGGGCAACCCGGAGGACCTCGCCAGGACCCGCATCCTCGATGCTCGTGGACTCGGCCAGCTGAACCTCGGCATGACCGAAGCCGCCCTCGCGATGGGATCGGACGACCCTGCGGTGGCAGACAAGGCCATGAAGCGCTACGCCCGCCTCACCGAGCAGTTCGAGGCCCAGGGCGGCTATGCGGCGGAGGCGGAGGCGGCGTCCATCGCCAACAACCTCTCGCTTCCCGACCGCATCCTCGATCAGCCGCTGTCGACGCTCTCCGGTGGACAGCGTCGCCGCATCGAGCTCGCACGGATCCTCTTCTCCGACGCGCAGACGATGATCCTCGACGAGCCGACGAACCACCTCGACGCCGACAGCGTCGTGTGGCTGCGTGAATTCCTCAAGGGCTACAAGGGCGGACTGATCGTGATCAGCCACGACGTCGAGCTCGTCGGGGAGACGGTCAACCGCGTCTTCTACCTCGACGCGAACCGTCAGGTCATCGACACGTACAACATGAACTGGAAGAACTACCTGCGTCAGCGGGTCGCCGATGAGGACCGCCGCAAGAAGGAGCGCGCGAACGCCGAGAAGAAGGCCACGACCCTGCAGCTGCAGGCTGCCCGCTTCGGTGCGAAGGCCTCGAAGGCCGCTGCGGCGCATCAGATGATCGCGCGCGCGGAGAAGCTGCTGGCGGGGCTCGACGAGGTGCGCCAGGAACACCGGGTCGCGAAGCTGCGCTTCCCGAAGCCGGCGCCCTGCGGCAAGACTCCGATGATGGCGTCGGGCCTCTCGAAGTCGTACGGGTCGCTCGAGATCTTCACCGATGTCGACCTGGCCATCGATCGCGGTTCGAAGGTCGTCGTCCTCGGTCTCAATGGTGCGGGCAAGACCACGCTGCTGCGGATGCTCGCCGGCGTCGACAAGCCCGACACGGGGCAGCTCGAGCCGGGACACGGCCTCAAGGTCGGCTACTACGCCCAGGAGCACGAGAACCTCGATGTGAAGCGCTCCGTGCTCGAGAACATGGTCTCGGCCGCTCCTCACATCACGGAGACCGAGGCGCGCAAGGTGCTCGGGTCGTTCCTGTTCACGGGCGACGACGTGCTGAAGCCGGCGGGTGTGCTGTCGGGTGGGGAGAAGACGCGTCTGTCGCTCGCGACGCTCGTCGTGTCTTCGGCGAACCTGCTGCTGCTCGATGAGCCGACCAACAACCTCGATCCCGCTTCCCGCGAAGAGATCCTCGGCGCGCTCGCGCACTACGAGGGTGCTGTCGTGCTCGTGTCCCACGACCCCGGTGCCGTGCAGTCGCTCAACCCCGAGCGTGTGCTGATCCTGCCCGACGGTGTCGAGGACATCTGGAGCCAGGAGTACCAGGACCTCATCGAGCTCGCCTGACGTCGGGGTCAGAGGCACCCTCACCCACTGAAGACCAGGGCCTCTAGCCGTCCACCCGCCCCGGTGGCACACTGTAACGATCTGTTCGTGCGGTGACGTCCGGGGGAGGTGACGGCATCAGGTTCGCGAGACATCGTCTGAGAGCGGCTGCCGCCGCTCTCGCGATCGCGCTGATCTCTCCCGCGGTCGTCGCCCTGCCTGCGTTCGCGGCCGCTCCGGTCGGCGGACCTTCCACCCCGGGGATCTGGAACTACCACACGGTCATCTTCCGCTCGCTCGACGCCGAGGTCTCGCGCGTCGACGTCGCGGACGGTGGTCTCGTGCCCCGCCAGCCCGCGCCTCCCGCGGCCGACGGCATCTTCGACGGCTGGGTGACGCAGTCCGGCGGCGTCGAGGTGCCGTTCGAGTTCGAGACCACCGTCATCACGGCCGACCTCGTGGTCGACGCCCGGTTCGCCGACGTCTGGACCGTCCAGTTCCTGGCGGGACCGAGCGGGAACGACGCACGCCGGGTCATCGACGCCGACGAAGTGAAGAACGGGCAGCCACTCGGGGAGATCGCTCCGGACGTCGTGCACGTCCCCGACGGCCAGGTCTTCACCGGGCAGTGGTATCGGCAGGGCGACGGCACTCAGGCGCCGTACGACTTCTCCGCCCCGGTCACGTCCGATCTGCGGCTCATCCCGAAGTTCGCCTCCGGTTTCGCGGTCTCCTTCATCACCGATGGCACGGCGGTGAATCCCGTGTTCGTGATCGAACCGGATACGGAGTTCACGGCTGCGGATCTGGCCGCCGTCCCGGAGCCGACCCGCACAGGCTATGAGTTCGACCGGTGGTGGGCGGACGAAGCGCGCTCCGTGCCGTTGACGTTCCCGATCACCGCGACGACCACGCTCTACGCGGGGTGGACCGGCCAGGACGTGGAGTACCACATCAGCTACTGGCTGGAGAAGGCGAATGTCGTGCCCGACGTCTACCCGGCCCCGGTCTTCAGCCCGGCGGGGAGTCCGGCTCCCGACTGGAGCGCGGCGGACGGCGCCCTGAGTCCCGCGCAGCTCGCCGACCCCGCGACCTACACCTTCCTGGACGACATCGCCTCCACCGCGATCGCGGGATCGACAGTCGGAGGTCCGACCACGAAGGGGGACATCCCCCTCGGCATCCAGGAGCTGGTGCGGGCTCAGCTCGATCCCGCGCTCGTCCAGCCCGATCCGCTCGCCTTCGCCGATCTCGCGGTGAGCCAGCAGGATGTCTCCGTGCGCGGTGATGGATCGACAGTGGTGAACGTCTACCTGACGCGGTCGTTGTGGAGAGCAGACTTCGTGCTCATCGCGCCGGGCAGTTCCCTGAACGTCCCGGCTGCGTGCAACGCGGCGGGCACCTACGACGTGACGATGGATGTGAGCGGCACGGACTACTTCCGATCGACCGTCCCCGGCGGAGGACAGCTGTTGGGCACTTTCTCGGTGCGCGAGAAGATCGGGTTCAACATGCAGACAGCGGGCGTGGCACCCGTTCCGCTCTCGCAGTCGGACGGGTCCGGCATGATCACCGCATACGATGCCGGCACGCAGAACCAGAGCTGCGTGCTGCGCGGCTGGGGACCGCAGCAGATCACCCCGGAGACCTTCACGGCGAACTACACCGGAGCATCAGCCGATGCCGGCTCGGTGGACCTCGGCTCGCGCACCACGACGATGACCGGCAAGATGGCGGCGTCGAGCACCCAGGTCCTGACGCAGCGCTACGACTTCGTGGAGTCGCTGGACCAGTCGCAGAACGCGCCGGACGTGGTCCTCGGGCCGGACGGCACACCCAATGACCCCGTGCGCGTGGCGACGCTCTACAACAACGACAAGACCACGGTGCGGCAGGCGATCGACCCGGGGCATCAGATCTTCGGTACCTACCGCACGCCCTGGTACTGGGCGTCGGTGGGGGACCGTCAGGTCGCCGGCGTGATCGACGGATACTCCTCCTTCGTCGGCTACGGGACCGGTGTCAACACGCACGGCAACTACTTCCAGCTGGACGCGGCCTCGGGGCACCTCTATCAACTCAACAACAGCCGGAACACGAATGACGCGTATCGGTACCAGTTCTACAGCCGCAACACCTATGCCCTCACCTTCGTCACGGGCGGAGGAACCGCGATCCCGCCCGTGAGCGCGATCCCGTACGAGAGTCCGCTGGAGGCGACAGCTCCCGCTGACCCGACCAGAGGGCGCGACATCTTCCTCGGCTGGTTCACCGATTCGGCCTTCAACGTGCCGTTCACCTTCGAGGGCGCGACGATGCCGGCGAGCAACCTCGCGCTGTATGCGAAGTGGTTGACCGACCCGCACACCGTCGAGTTCTTCGACCATCCGTCATCCCCTGCGCCTCTGGCGGACCTCACCCAGACGGTCGAGGATCAGGCGACGGTCGCGGCACCGGATCCGTTGCCGCCGCAGCCGGACGGCCAGACCTTCGTCGGCTGGTACGAGCGCACGGACACCGGCTACTTCGTCCCGTACGATTTCGATACCCCCGTGGGATCAGACCTCATGCTCTACGCCCGCTGGCAGCAGCCGATCGGGGCTCCCTTCACGATCACCTACGACGGGGCGGGGAACACTGGTGGCACTGTGCCGGTCGATCCGGACAGGTACGACACCGGTTCGAGCGCCATCGTCGCCGACGGCTCCTCCCTGACTCGCGGCGACGAGGTGTTCGTCGGGTGGAGCAAGCCCTCCATGGCCGTCGCCCGCATCATCACGAGCCCCGTTCCCCGAGACGGGTTGTATCAGGTCAAGCGCACGATCCGATTCTCGGGCGCCGACCTCACACTGGTCGCGATGTACGCCGATCCGGATCCTCGATTCACGATCACCTTCCACGAGAACGCCGGAGAACGCGGGGAGAGCGAGTGGGATGGACCACCAGGGGCGTCCGTCACATACCCCGGAGCGTCAGACCTCGGATTCGCCGGCACCGGCACCACCTTCCTTGGCTGGTCGACATCGCCGACCGCGGTCGAGGCCGATCCAGCCTTCGACCGCCTCACGGTCTCCGGTCTGAGCGACGACCTGGTGCTCTATGCGGTGTGGGCGTCCGGCCCGCCATCGCCTTCTCCGACACCGTCCTCGCCCTCCACCGGCAGTCTGCCGGCCACCGGTGGAGAAGCCCCGTGGGGAGCGGCGTTGCTCGGACTGCTTCTGCTCATCGCCGGGGTCGGAGCGGTGATCGTGCGTCGTCGTAACCGTTCCGACGCCGAATGATCGGGCGCATGGCATAGTCGAGAACATGCCGACCGACTTCAGATCGCTCTCGTCCGACACCGGCAGCTGGCTCCGGGCACAGCCCGCGCTCACCGGTGTGGCGCCATCGATCGACCTCTCTGAACTCCCCGTCGACCCGGTTCCGCTCTTCCTGGACTGGATCCGACATGCGGCTGCCGTCGGAGTCGCCGAACCCCATGCGGCGACCCTGGCGACGGTCGACGGAGATGGCATACCGGATGCTCGGACGCTGATCCTCAAGAACGTCGATGAGCGAGGGTGGGCCTTCGCCGGTGCGCGTTCGTCTCGCAAAGGGTCACAGCTCGCGAGCGCCCCTGCCGGAGCGCTGAACTTCTGGTGGCAGCCGCTCGTGCGAGCCGTCCGTGTACGTGGACGGGTTCAGGAGGCCGGCGAATCCGAGAGCGCAGCCGATCTCGCGGGGCGGTCTGCGGTGGCCAGGGCAGGCATCGCGCCGGGGGATTGGGCTCTGTGGAGGCTCGTGCCGACGCGTGTCGAGTTCTGGCAAGGGGCGGCCGATCGTGATCACACGCGGATCGTGTATCGGCGAACGGAAGCCGCGTGGGATCTCACGGTGGCAGGGGCCGCGGCCGGGACAGAGACAACGGTCGGGGAGCGAGAGCACGCATGAGCGGCTATCAGGTGGTGGAGATCGGAGCGCTCGAGGAATGGCGCGCGCATCACGGCGGCTTCGACGCCGCGCGTTCGCGGGATGGGCGTCGCGTCGTGGATCACGAGCTGACGATGCAGTACATCGGGATGACCGCGAATGCGCTGCAGCCGGGGGAGGAAGCCGGGTACTGGCACGTACATCGCAAGATCGAAGAGGTGTACGTGTTCCTCCACGGGCGAGGGCAGATGGGTCTCGACGCTACCGCACCTTCCCGATGACAGCTCGCGGCTGCCCGAGCGTCCCATGCCCTGGTCGGTGGAGTGACCGCGGCGGACCGCGCTCAGCGCACGTCGAGGAGCTCGTCCTCCACGTCGGCGTCGTGGTCCTTGCGGCGGGGAACCTTGACCGGAGCCGGAACGCCTTCGACCTCTTCACGGTGCTTCACGATCTCCGTGCGGATGATGTAGCCGATGAAGATGAAGCCCATCAGCGCGAACAGGATCCACTGGATCGCGTAGGACAGATGCGGTCCGGGGTCATCGGTGGGGGAGTCGAATCCACCGAGAGCACTTTCCCCCGCCGGGGTCTCGCTGATGACGCGGCCGTAGGCGCCGGTGATCACGTCGCCGTCGACGAGCTTCGCGATGGCTGGAAGATTGATGGTCGGCACCTGGCCTTCGGGGGCGCCGCGACCCGATGCGGGGAGCTGCTCGCCCGGTCGAAGGCGCACAGTGACCTCGGCCTCGCCCGCGGGCGGGGCCGGCACGGAATCCGGAGCGTCGCCGTCGCCGGGCGGCACCCAGCCCCGGTCGACGATGAACACGCGCCCGTCGGCGTCGCGGAACGGCACCAGCACCTCGAAGGCACTCGTCCCACCGTGCGGGCGGTTTCTCACCAGCAGCTGTTCGTCGGCCAGGTACTCGCCCTGCAGGGTCACCGGGCGCCACTCGTCCGAGGGGTCGAGCGCGCCGTCCTCGCCGATGAGGTCGGCCAGGGGAACCGGCTTGGCGTCGTAGTTCTGCTCGACGAGCTCGATCTGCGCGGCTCTGGTCTCGTTGCGTTCGAACTGCCAGTTCGACAGGAACACGCACGCGATGGCGAATCCGATCGCGATCAGCACGTAGACGCTCCACCGGATCACCCGCTGACTCATGCCGGCACTCCGTCACGAACCGTCACCGGGAAGTCCCGCGCCGCGAGATAGTCGCGGAGGTAGTCCACGTGCTCATCGCACGCGAGCCAGATCTTCTCCCGGTCGACGGCGTGGATGCGGGGGTTCCGCCACACGACCTGTCTGGTCGCCGCGCTCCGGCAGCCGGCGCGCGAGCATTCGAGGTCAGTCATCGGTCCTTCGGGCCTTCGTGGATCGTGAATACCTGGGGGTTGGTGGGCTCGGTCTCGATCGGAGCAGGCCCAGGGCCTTCCAGCTCCTGTCGCGGCGACTCCGCGGTCGTCTCGGTGCTGTCGCTGCCCGCATTGGCGAACACCACGGCGATGTACGGGAGCACGGCCGCGCTGATTCCGAAGACCCAGGTGTACCACCCGTACGGCTGGACCAGCACCATCAGAGCGAAGCACACGATGCGGATGGACATCGTGAGCACGTATCGGCGCACACGGTGGTCACCCTCATCCTGCGGAGACTGCGGCAGTGAGGTGACGGCCGGGACTTGACGCGCGTTCTTCACGATGCCTCAAGCCTACGCCGGTGTCGGCCTCCCGGTATCCCGCTTCGGCTGCGGATCAGCGCGAGAAGATGAACGGGAGGCTGAAGGCTCCGACAAACAGGAAGCTGATGATGAGGCTGATGAGCGTGAAGGCGCCGATGGCGATCGCCGCATAGCCGAGGATCAGGCCGGCGATGGCCATCCCGCGTCCTCCGATGCTCGGATCCGCCTTGCTCTGCTTGAGCGCCATGTGACCGGTGATGACGGCGGCGATGGAGGCGAGGATCGGGATGAACGCCCAGATCAGGACGACACCGGCGATGCCGCACACCAGGGATGTGATGGCGAGTCCGCTCGTGGGGCGTGATGGTGCGACCGGGTAGGCGGGCGCGCCGTACGCCGCATAGGGGGTGGCGGTCCCGGGCGCCGGCTGTACCGGCCACGCCTGTGGTGCAGGCGCCCCATACGCGGGAGCTGCGCCGGGGTAGGGCTGGCCGGGCTGTGCGGGCTGACCAGCCGAGGGCGGCTGAGTCGGGTACGAAGGGGCGGTCGGGTACGAGGGGGCGCTCGGATACGCGGGGAGAGCGGGGGCCGCCTGCGGCGCGTTCGGCGGGGGCGGGGGCGCTGGCGAGAAGGGCGTTTCGCCGGCGGGAGGGGGCATGGGGTTGTCGCTCACGGTGAAGCCTTTCGTCTCGATCAGGGTTCCAGCACCATGCGCATGTGTCAACGTCGCGGCCGCGGCGCGCGCGGCATCGTCGGTAGGATCGATGGCGGTCCGGGAACTCGGGCCGCAGGCCCAGAGCAGGAGTGTCCCCATGAGCGCTGAGCGCGTCGTCCTCGTCACCGGCGGAAACCGCGGTATCGGCCGTGCCATCGCGGAGCGCTTCGTGCGAGACGGGTACCGGGTCGCGGTCACGGCGCGCAGCGGTGAAGGACCGGAGGGTACCCTCACCGTACGAGCCGACGTCACGGACGCGGCAGCGCTCGACGCGGCGTTCACCGAGGTGGAGCAGCAGCTCGGCCCGGTGGAGATCGTCGTCGCGAACGCGGGGATCACCAAGGACACCCTCCTCATGCGCATGAGTGAAGACGACTTCGACAGCGTCGTCGCGACGAACCTCGGCGGCACGTTCCGCGTCGTGAAGCGCGCCTCGAAGGGCATGCTGCGCGCACGGTTCGGCCGCATCATCCTGATCTCGAGTGTCGTCGGCCTGTACGGGTCCGCGGGCCAGGCGAACTACTCGGCATCGAAGAGCGCGCTCGTCGGCTTCGCCCGCTCGATCACACGCGAGCTCGGTGCGCGCGGCATCACCGCCAACGTCGTCGCTCCGGGTTTCATCGAGACCGACATGACCGCGGAGCTCCCCGAGGAGACTCAGAAGCAGTACAAGGCGAGCATCCCCGCTGGGCGGTTCGCGACTCCCGACGAGGTGGCGGGCGTAGTGGCGTGGCTCGCCGGTGACGACGCCGGTTACATCTCGGGCGCGGTCATCCCGGTCGACGGTGGACTCGGGATGGGGCACTGACCCCGACCGGGGCGCTCACTTCGCGATCGAGGCGGTGAGAAGCTCGCCGAGCCGGTCGGGCATGGAGAACTGCGGCCAGTGGCCGGAGCCGATGCGCACGACCTCTGCGTCGTCGATCGCACGGAACTCGTCGGCGTACTCGGCCCACTGGCCGATCATCTCCTCGAACGCGGCCTGATCCACTCCGCCCATGAGCAGGGTTGCGGGCGCACGGTACCGTGCCGGATTCCGCAGGACGATGCCATCGGTCGGGACCTTGGCTGGCACGCTCCGGGTGAGCGGTGTCGTGCGCGCGCGGGTCGTCTCATCGAGGTCGTGCACGTCTTCCTCCGGGAAGAAATCCCATCCGGGGAACGGCACCACGCCGTCGACGAGCGCGAACTCGCTGATGCCGCTTCCCGCGGGAGGAGGTGCCGTATCGACGAAGATGACACGGTCGACGCGGTCGGGGCGCGCATCGACGACACCCCAAGCGACGTTTCCTCCGCCGCTGTGACCGACGAGCACGACCTCACCGGGAAGCGCGTCGACCGCGTCGACGGCGGCATCGACCCAGTCGGAGATGCCGATCTCCGACGACTCCGGTGCGGGGACGCCGAGGCCGGGCATGGTGAGGGGATGAGCGCGGTGCCCTGCCGCTTCCAGAGCGGGGATGACGTCTTCCCAACTGGATGCGTCGAGCCAGAGCCCGGGGATGAGGATGATGTCCATGCGTCGACGCTAGCGGCGGCGTCGGACAACCTCCAGAGGGATCCGTCTACGGCAGCAGAGCGACGACTTCGGAGAGGTCCTGCGGGCCGATCACGAGCGCGGCGGTCTGCCGTACGGTGGGCTTCGCATTGAAGGCGATGCCTAGTCCCGCCACCGCCATCATGGGCAGGTCGTTGGCGCCGTCGCCGATGGCGATCGTGGCGCGTGGGTCCACGCCGAGTTCTGCGGCCCACTCCTGAAGGGACGCCGCTTTCGCGGCTCCGTCGACGATGTCGCCGTCGACGAGGCCGGAGAGGACCCCGTCCACGACATCCAGGCGGTTCGCTCGCCAGCGATCGACGCCGAGTTCCGGAGCCACTGCGTCGAGGATCTCGTGGAAGCCGCCGGAGACGACCCCGACGACACCGCCGCGATCGTGGACTGCCGCCGTGAGCTCGCGGACTCCGCGGGTGGGCTCGATTCGGGCGCGGACACGCTCGAACGCCGATACGGGCACTCCCTGCAGCGCCGAGACCCGGGAGCGCAGGCTCGTCGCGAAGTCCACTTCGCCGCGCATCGCGGCCTCGGTCGCCGCCTGCACCTCGGCACGGCGCCCTGCTTCATCGGCGAGGAGTTCGATCACCTCGTTGCGGATGAGGGTGGAATCGGCATCGAGGACGACGAGGAATCGCGCGGAGGTCACCCGTCGAGCCTAGCGATCGCGAGGGCCGTCCGAGCGCGGCATGACGTCTCAGCGCTCGATGAAGACGCCCTTGCCCACGACGGTGATGCCGGACTCGGTGACCGTGAAGCCGCGGGCCAGGTCGCGCTCACGATCCACGCCCACCGTCGCGCCGTCCGCCAGGACGACGTTCTTGTCGAGGATGGCTCGATGGATGCGGGCGCCCTGCCCGACCTGCACGTGATCGAACACGACGGAGTCGGTGATGGTCGATCCGCCCCCGGCCAGAGTCCACGGGCCGACGACGCTTCGTTCCAGGTGCGTGCCGGAGAGCACCGATCCGAGCGAGACGATCGAGTCGATCGCGTTGCCGATGCGACCGACGGAGTCTCTGACGAACTTCGCCGGCGGGGAGTTCACGGCCTGCGAGTGGATCGGCCACTCCATGTTGTACAGGTTGAAGATCGGCAGCGTCGAGATGAGGTCCCGGTGCGCGTCGAAGAACGAATCGATGGTTCCCACGTCTCGCCAGTAGGAGCGATCGCGCGGCGAGGAGCCGGGCACCTCGTTCTGCTTCATGTCGTAGTAGCCGGCTTCGCCACGCTCGACGAAGTACGGGACGATGTCACCACCCATGTCATGGCCGGACACGGGGGACTCGCCGTCTGCTTCCACCGCGGCGATCAGTGCATCGGCGTCGAAGATGTAGTTGCCCATCGAGGCCAGCACCTCGTTCGGTGAATCCTCCAGGCCGGCGATGTCGGTCGGCTTCTCCAGGAACTGCTTGATCCGGCCCGATTCCGCATCGGCGTCGATCACACCGAACTGCGACGCGAGCGCGAGAGGCTGACGGATGCCCGCGACGGTCGCCTTCGCCCCCGACTCGATGTGCGCCTCCAGCATCTGTCGGAAGTCCATCCGGTAGACGTGGTCAGCGCCGATCACGACGACGATGTCGGGCTTCTCGTCGTTGATGAGGTTCATGCTCTGCAGGATCGCGTCGGCGGAGCCCGAGAACCAGCGCTTGCCGAGGCGCTGCTGAGCGGGCACCGATGTCACGTACGAGTCGAGGAGAGCCGACATCCGCCAGGTCTGCGAGATGTGCCGGTCGAGGCTGTGCGACTTGTACTGCGTCAGCACGACGATCTGCCGGAGGCCGGAGTTGATGAGGTTCGAGATGGCGAAATCGATGAGTCTGTACTGTCCTCCGAAGGGGACTGCGGGTTTCGCTCTATCGGCCGTGAGGGGCATGAGGCGCTTGCCCTCGCCGCCGGCGAGGATGATCCCGAAGACCTTCTTTGGAGCGGACATGGCTCCACCATAGATGCCTTCCTCCTCGCTGTACTAGCGTTCAGACATGCGAGTTGAAATGATCACGAAGGAGTATCCGCCGGAGGTCTATGGCGGTGCCGGAGTACACGTCGCCGAGCTCGTCGCAGCGCTCCGGTCGCACATCGACGTGCAGGTCCGCGCGTTCGGATCACCGCGGGACGAGGCGGGCACCTTCGCGTACAGCACGCCTGCCGAGTTGGCCGGAGCGAACGCCGCGCTGCAGACGCTCGGCACGGACCTCGAGATCGTCTCGGCCATCGCCGACGCCGACATCGTGCACAGTCACACCTGGTACGCGAACTTCGCCGGCCACCTCGCCTCGCAGCTGCACGGCATCCCGCACGTCCTCACCGCGCACAGCCTCGAACCGCTTCGGCCGTGGAAGGCCGAGCAGCTCGGCGGAGGCTACGCCGTGTCGAGTGGGATCGAGCGGCTGGCGTATGAGAATGCTGCTGCCGTGATCGCGGTGAGCGCGGGAATGCGCGCGGACATCCTGCGCAGCTACCCGCAGGTGGATCCGGCGAAGGTGCGTGTGATCCACAACGGGATCGACGTGGAGCGCTGGCGTCCGGTGCACGATGAACCGTTCCTGCAGTCGATCGGGATGGATTCCGCACGTCCATCGGTGGTCTTCGTCGGGCGCATCACGCGACAGAAGGGCCTGCCCTACCTGTTGCAGGCGGCGCGGCTCCTCCCTCCCGAGGTCCAGCTCGTCCTCTGCGCGGGAGCTCCGGACACTCCGGAGATCATGGCCGAGGTCCAAGAGGGTGTGCGGCTGCTCCAGCAGGAGCGCGATGGGGTCATCTGGGTCGAGCGCATGCTTCCCCGCGACGAGCTCTCTGCGATCCTCACCGCCGCGACGACGTTCGTGTGCCCTTCGATCTACGAGCCGCTGGGGATCGTGAACCTCGAGGCGATGGCCTGCGGCGCTGCCGTCGTCGGAACGGCGACGGGCGGTATCCCCGAGGTCGTGGCGGACGGCGTCACCGGTCGGCTCGTGCCGATCGAGCAGGCGCAGGACGGAACGGGCACGCCGCTCGACCCCGAGCGCTATGTCGCCGACCTCGCCGCCGTGCTCACCGAGGTCGCGACGGACCCGGACCGCGCGCGAGCTTACGGCGAGGCCGGACGCGAGCGGGCGCGCAACGAGTTCAGCTGGGCGGCTATCGCCGAGACGACGCGCGCGCTCTACGCGGAGCTGACCGCCTGAGCCGATAGGCTGGGGGCATGCCGAGCGCTCTGGAATTCACCGACGTCGTCGTGCGCCGTGAGGGGCGCAACATCATCGATCACGTGGATTGGCGGGTCGATGACGATCAGCGATGGGTGATCCTGGGACCGAACGGCGCGGGAAAGACGACGCTCCTGCAGTTGGCCGACACGCTCATGCACCCGACGGCCGGAACCGTCACCGTGCTGGGGGAGACCCTCGGCCGGACCGATGTGTTCGAGGTGCGACCGCGCATCGGCTTCGCATCATCGGCGATGGCCAAGCGCGTGCCCCGCGACGAGACCGTGCTCAACACCGTGCTCACCGCCGCCTACTCCGTGCTCGGTCGCTGGAACGAGAACTACGAGGACATCGATGAGCGTCGGGCACTCCGCGTCCTCGGTGACTGGCGACTCGACCACCTCGCCGACCGGACGTTCGGCACGCTCAGCGACGGCGAGCAGAAGCGGGTCCAGATCGCGCGTGCGGTGATGACCGACCCCGAGCTCCTGCTGCTCGACGAGCCGACGGCCTCGCTCGACCTCGGCTCCCGTGAGGAGCTCCTCGCGCTGCTCAGCGGATACGCGTCCTCGCCGACGACCCCGGCCATGGTGATGGTGACGCACCACGTGGAGGAGATCCCGGTCGGATTCACGCATGTCATGCTGATCCGCGACGGTTCCGTGGTGGCGTCCGGACCCATCGCCGAGACGCTCACGGCCGAGACGCTCACCGACACGTTCGGCATGCCGATCGTGCTCAGCAGCGAAGACGGACGCTACGCCGCCCGCGCAGCGTCCTGATCAGGGTCTGATAGAATCGACCCTTGGTGCTCTCTGCACCGCAGACTTCCCTCGTCCCTGGCACAATCCAGGGCAGCAACTAAGGAATCCCATGAAGACTGACATTCACCCCGAGTACAAGGCTGTCGTGTTCCGCGACCTGGGTTCGGGCGAGACGTTCCTCACCCGTTCGACCGTCTCGAGCGACAAGACCATCGAGCTCGACGGCGTGGAGTACCCCGTCATCGACGTCGAGATCTCCTCGGCTTCGCACCCGTTCTACACGGGCAAGCAGCGCATCATGGACTCGGCCGGCCGCGTCGAGAAGTTCAACCAGCGCTTCAAGGGCTTCGGCGGCTCGTCCAAGTAACGACTGCCACGAAGAAGGCCCCATGCTCCTCGGAGCGTGGGGCCTTCTTCGTGCTCAGATGCTTCGTGCTCAGATGCTTCGTGCTCAGATGCTTCGTGTTCAGACGTCGATGACGATACGGCCGTCGTCGATAGAGCTCGGAGGACCGCCCGGAGAGGGCGCGGGGGCTGTGCGCTGCGTCTGGCGATCGCGCTCCTGTGCCGCCTCGTGCGCGGTCGGAGACCATACGCTGTCGAACACGCCGACGAGGCCGCCGTTCGCGACATGCTCGTACTTCTTCTCCACCGGCTTGCGCGAGAACGTGTGCATCATTCCGAAGATCAGCAGGGCAGGACCCACGGCGAGCACGAGGATCACCGTCGTCCACGCCATCGCATCCTTCACGAGGACAGGATAGGCACGTCGGCGAGCAGAGGACATCCTCCTCTCGGCGGATGCCGTCAGCGGATGCGTCGACCGTGAGCGAGGTCGATCAGGCGAGCGAGCACAGGGCCGGACCGCAGGCCGTTGTGCTCGTGTTCGCTCGTCTGCCAGAGCTGCACGCCCGGCATGAGCCTCGCGGTCTCGATCGAGAACTCGTAGGGCACGTAGACGTCGTTGACGTAGACCGCGGCGGCACCGGTGGCTTCCGATGCGGCGATCGCCTTCGCGTCGTAGATGCTCGGCCACTCGAACTCCGCCAGCTCGAGGGCGACATCACGCCACGGTTGGAATGCCGGCACCGTCTCGGTCCATTCGCGGCGGATGTGCTCGCCGGTGAACAGCGTCGGGTCGTCGCGGAAGTCGCTGGGCTCGGTGCGCTCGGCGGACCACCGAGTGGCGTGACCGTCGGCATAGCTCGACTCGTGGAAGGCGAAGTACAGCGGATTGCGGCCGTCGTAGGGCATCGCGTGCATAAGGTCGTGCCGGAAGGCGTTGGAGGCGGGGTCGCGCTCCAGGAGCGACCAGAGGGTCTGCCATCCGTCGTCGGTCCCGAGGGCCGATCCCACCGACCGTAGGCGCGAGCGGGAGACGACCTCCCCGTCCGGGAGGACGATGTCGCCCGCGTCCGCGAGGTCGACGAGTCGTCGCATCGTGTCGCGGTGTTCGGGGAATCGGCGATAGTAGCGCTCGGAGGCATCCCGCATCTTGTCGTAGCAGAGTGCATAGACGTCGTCGGGATGGCGTCCCACCGCGCTGAGCCCGCCGGTGATGAAGACGTCGTCGAGGGATGCGGCGTCGGTGGAGAGGTACGCCAGGGTGGTGAAACCGCCGAACGACTGTCCGAGCACGCTCCAGGTGGTGGCGCCCAGATGCTCGCGCACGGCCTCGCAGTCGCGGACGATCGCGTCGGCCCGCAGATGGGTCAGGTACTCGGCCACGGCCGCTGCACCGCGTTCGAGGTCCGCATCTCCCACCGGGGTCGAACGGCCCGTGCCTCTCTGGTCGAGGAGCACCAGGCGGTAGTGGGCGAGCGCCTGGTCGAGCCAGGCCGGTGACGTGGAGGAGTGGAAGGGACGCGGAGCCTCGTGCCCCGGCCCGCCCTGAAGGAAGACCAGATAGGGGAGGGCGTCACCTCCCTCGCGGGCCACGACGCGCGCGAACACGTCGATCGTGCGATGGTCCGTGGGGTCGCCCCACACCAGGGGAACCGTGAGCGTGTGCTCTTCGACGGTGAGATCCTGCAGCTTGCGCACGACGGTGCTCATATTCACATCACATTCCCGATGTAGGAGTACTTGACGAAGACCTCCGAGGCGATGCCCGACTCCTCGAGCACACCCTGCACAGCGGTCATCATGTAGTTGGAATCCCAGCCCATGTAGAGGAAGTGCCCCTCGCCGAGCTCATCCCACTGTCCCTTCCAGGCCATGTCCTGATAGATCGGGCCTCCGTGTGCGGCGCAGTAGGCGAGGGCCGCGTCTCTCGTGTCGGTCCAGGCGCGACGGAAGACCCGGTTGAAGAGGTACTTCACATCCGGCACCTCCCAGCGCTCACCGCGGTACTCGACGTAGTCGAACTCCCGCTCCCACCCGGTCGGCCACCCGCGGCGCCGCACGGCATCCAGGATCGGAGTGAGTCCGTCGTCGTCGATCTCCGGCAGGGCGGGTCGTGCCCAGATGCGGATCAGGTCGGAGGTGAGCGCGACCGTGCGACGCGTGATCGCGGCCGTGTTCCACGAGACGACGTCGGCCAGCGCTCGCGTCGCCGGCACCGCGCTGCGTGCGTACGCGTCCGAGCGCTTGACAGGGAACGAGGCGCCGAACACGCGCTCCGCGAGGTGCTCCTCGAGCAGGGTGAGGTTGCCGAGGGTCGGGGCGAGGGCGCGATGGCTGTTCTGCTCGTCCTCGGAGTACTCGCTCCAGGCGCGCGTTCCATCGCCCGACCATGCGTCACCCGGCACGGAGGGAACGATGTGCTCGATGTCGTAGGCGTCGAGGTCGTTCACGCCTTCCAACCGTCCGAGCACGTAGGCGGGGTGGGGGAGCTCGCTGTACTTCAGTACCGCGCTCACCCGCTCGTCCGACGGGGTGATGCGAGCGAACGCCCTCGCAAGCGGATCCCTGCCGTCACGGCGCGCCCGGCACAGTCTCGCGACGAGTCGTTCGGCCGGCAGGTTCACCAGCGCACGGCGCAGGTACAGGGCTTGCAGCCACTCCAGGGTCTCGATGAACTCTTCGCGGTCGATGACGCCGCGGACGTGGTCGCTGTACGCGCTCATCACGAGAGGGTACGAGGAACGACCGAACGTGTTGACGTGACGCAGCTGCTGCGCGATCTCGGGGTCCTGCTCCTGCGACGGGTCGAGCAGGATGCCGTATATCTCCGCGTAGTGTCGCCACTCCGTGGCATGGGCCTGCAGATGGGCGACGTCGACGCGGGGGAACGACTGCCGGAAGGCGCTGTAGACGCCGTGCTCCCCGTTCGCGGCGACCTCGCGGCCTGTGACGAACACGAGGTAGTGCCGCCAGAAGGCGCCGATCGCCTCGCCGGTGTGCCGTTCGATCGGCAGCCAGAAGCGTGTCTCGACATCGACCTGCTCGGCGTGACTGAGGCCCATGAGGATGTAGTTGTGGATGAGCTCGTGGTCGCGCAGCGGCTCGCCCGTCGAGTTCAGACTCTCGAAGATCTGCTGGGCGTTGGCACGAGCGCCGAGGGTGATCGACACATGCTCGAGCTTCTTCAGCCCTCGCCAGATGGTCGGCACCTCGTCGACATGGATCTGGCTGCGGAAGAAGGCGTAGTTGTCGTCGAAGCGCGACTCACGATCGGCGTCGCCGCGTCGATCCAACACGACCGATTCGTAGAGGTCAGCCCAGGCGTCGTGCGGGCGGAGCTTCGTGCGACCGGGGGAGTCGGAGCGGACGAGCACGCGTTCCAGGTCCGCAGCCAGCACCGCATCGGTGTCGCGGATCGAGTGGTGCAGCGCGGCAACGAGCAGCATGAGCGTGGTGATGCGCTGCTGACCGTCGATGAGGATCAGATCGGCATCGGAGGAGACGCCGTCCTCCGCGGAGAGGATCGATCCGATGAAGTGACGGTGGTGGTCGTCCTCGCCTGCCACCGCGCGGATGTCGGAGAGCAGCCGTTCGCAGCCGCCGATGTCCCATCGGTACTGCCGCTGATACACGGGAACGACGATGGTGGTGCTGCTCGCCGCGAGCCACTCGATCGTGTTGACTGCTGTCGCCTCGACGTTGGTCGCGGTGCTCATGCTGGTGTCTCGTCCTCCCGTAGCGACGGGTGCCGAGGCCTCGCCGGGCGCCCCGATCAGTCTATTCGTTTATGCACGGCCGACCTCCGAAGGGCTCGCGGACGACGCTGTTAGGCTTGCCTTATCAGGGCCTGTTAAAACGTGCTGGCCCCCGATGAAAGGAACATGACTCGATCATGGGTTACATCAAGTCTGCGGCGCTCGAGGAAAAGGGCTTCGTCGTCCTCGACAGCTACAACCAGGAGCTCGACCCCAAGGAATGGCTCGACATCGAGTACAACGACTGGAAGTCGTCGGGCGACACCCGCTTCGCCCCGCTCGCCAGTGCCTTCGGCGACATCGAGTGCAACGGTTTCTGGAACCACAAGCCGCCGCGCACCGACAAGGACGGCGTCTGGATCGACTCCCAGACCGAGAAGGCCCCGAACCTGACGCGTCGCGCTCAGGAGCCGGGTGCGAACGTGGGTCGATGCCGTGTCATCGAGCTGCAGCCGACCCCGTACGGTGACTGCCTCTACAACCTGCACCAGGACGACAACAACCGCCTCAACCCCGATGGCACCGGCTGGGTCGTCCGTGGTTTCTTCAACCTCACGGACGACAAGGACAGCTACTTCGTCCTGCGTGAGAACCGCACCGACCCGAGCATCGAGTACCGCATCGCCCTCCCCGCGGGCGCGCAGCTCATCGTCGACACCCAGCGCCTGTGGCATGCGGCCACCCACAACGGCACCGAGCCGCGCTACTGCCTCATCACGTCGTGGACCTCGGGGCCCGAGCTCGACGCCTACATCGAGAAGTACCACGGCACCGACGACGTGCCCAACTACGAGGTCGACCAGGAGACGCTCGAGTTCGGGTACGCCGAGCAGGCGCGCAAGGACGCTGCTCGTGCGGCCTACTACGCGGCGAAGGGCCAGCAGGTCAAGCAGGCCATGAGCGAGGCGTGACCCTCTCCACGCACTGACGGTCCATCGCGACCGTCGAAACACGACGAAGGCCCCGGTCCGCGCGACCGGGGCCTTCGTCGCGCGAATGACATGCTTGTGATTTCCGGGGATCTCGGCGAGAATGGGCGCACAACCGCATATTCTCGCCACTTCGTGGTTCAGGTCGTTGGGGAAGACGCACCTGATGAAACGGAGAGATCATGGCGACGGCTTACGCACGCGGAGTGGTGTTCATCCACTCTGCGCCTCGCGCGCTCTGCCCGCACCTCGAATGGGCGGTGGGTCGCGCTATCGGGCGTGCGGTGAACTTCGACTGGACCGAGCAGCCTGTTCTCGATGGTGCCCGGCGGGCGGAGTTCTACTGGGACGGTCCCGTCGGCACGGGCGCCGCTCTCGCGACGTCGATCCGCGGCTGGGAGCACCTCCGCTTCGAGGTGACCGAAGACCCCACTCCGCGCAGCGACGGCGGCCGGTGGTTGCACACGCCCGATCTCGGCATCCACTATGCCCAGACCGATGCCGCAGGGAACATCGTGATCGGTGAAGATCGAATCCGCTACGCGATGGAGATCGCCGCCGGGAGCGCCGTCGAGTTGCAGCGCGAACTCGACATCGCCCTCGGCTCGGCCTGGGACGAGGAATTGGAACCCTTCCGTCATGCCAGCGACGACGCCAGAGTCGTCTGGCTGCACAAGGTCGGTTGAGCCGGCCACACAGACCGGGACGGGGGAGGCGTGAGTATCGGATGCCGGTGAGTGATCCCGGACGCTGAGAAGACGTATCCCCGCTCCGCACGACGAAGACCCCGCCTCGGGAACGAGGTGGGGTCTTCGTCGTCCTCCTCAGATCACGGCCGCGTGCTGCAGCGCACCCGACACGGATGGGCCGCCGCCGCGCACCTCGTCCCATGCCGAGGAGAGGCGCCGCATCGCCTCCGCGGTCCGCTCCGGCGTGAGGGTGATCGGGATGCGGAGTCGACGCTCGAGGACGCCGCCGGTCGTGAAGCGCGGGCCGGGCGGGAGGATGAGCTGGTGCTCGCGGGCGGCGAGGGAGAGAGCCGTGGACAGGGGCGCACCGATGTCCACCCAGGCGGACAGTCCTCCGGGAGTCGTCGGCATCCGGAAGCCGGAGATGGCATCGATCCCTGCTTGGACGGCAGAGCGCCCTTCGTGCAGTCGGCCGCGGACGTGAGAACTGAGCGCAGGCATGTCGCTGAGCAGTTCGACGGCGATGCACTGCTCGAGCAACGCCGTGCCGAGCTCGAACGAAGGCCGTACGGCCAGCAGGCGGGCGCTCACGGACCGCTCGGCGCGGATCCAGCCGATGCGCATGCCTCCCCAGGCGATCTTCGACATCGACCCGACGGTGATCACGTTCGGCCCTGCGGCTGCCATCGGAGTCGGAGTCCAGCCGCGGTCGATGTCGAGTTCAGTCGTGGTCTCATCGACGATGAGGTGCGTGCCCACGTTGCGAGCGGTCGTCGCGATGCGCGCCCTCTCGTCATCGGGCAGGGTGGCACCGGTGGGATTGTGGAAGTCGGGGATGAGGTAGGCGACGTGGGGCCGCGCGCCGAGCAGCGTCTCGTTCAGGTGTCGAGTGTCCCAGCCGTCGACGTCCACCGGCGTGGGATAGGGGCGGTAGCCGTGCCGGTGCAGCGCCTCGAGTGCGTGCGGGAACGTGGGCTGTTCGACCAGGGCTCGCTCACCGCGTCGGCCGAGCGCTGTGAGGATCAGGTTCACCGCGTTCAGCGCCCCCGATGTGATGATGATCTCATCCGCCGAGGTGGGGGCTCCTCGGTCACGGAAGCGCTGCGCGACGGCTTCGCGCAGTTCCGGAAGGCCGCGGAGCGAGTACCCGCTCGTGCCGCGGAGCGCCGCGAGGCGGGGAAGGGATCGCACGGTGGCGTCGTAGAGCCCCGGGGTGGAGTCCATGGAGGCGATGGACAGGTCGATGGCATCGTCGTCGGCATCGGCGCCGGGGGCCGCGTGTCCGTGGGGAAGCGTCACGCGTGTGCTTCCGCCATGCAGACGGGAGACGTATCCGTCGGCCTCGAGGACCCCGTACGCCCGAGTGATCGTCGAGCGTGACCGGCGCAGTTCGAGGGCGAGGGCCCGTTCGCTGGGCAGACGCTCACCGACCGTGAGGCGGCCGTCGAGGATCAGCGCCCTGATGCGGTCGGCGAGTGCTGTCGCCGTAGACCCTGCGACGTTCTGCGCGCCGAGCTGTGCCACGAGTCGTGATCCCATGTCTCCAGCATGGCGCAAAGTGGCCTGATGCATGCAGGCCACTTTGTGATGAGTGGATTCGGCGCCGACCACGGAGCACGGGTCAGAGTGGAGGAATGCTCCTCCGTTCCGTGCTCCTCCCCATCACCGCCAGCAGTCGACGGGACCTCGTCGAGCGGCTCGGGCAGCTGCTCGTCGGACTGTTCCTCTACGGTGTCGCACTGGGGTTCATGGTGCGCGGAGGCATCGGCGTCGCGCCCTGGGATGTGCTCGCCCTCGGACTCGCCGGGCAGACCGGACTCGGGTACGGCGTCATGACCGTGCTCGTGTCGATCGTCGTCCTCTTGCTGTGGATCCCGCTGCGCCAACGCGTAGGGCTCGGCACCGTGTTGAACGCCCTGCTCGTCGGACCCAGCGCCGACCTCGCGCTCGCTCTGATCCCGACACCTTCGTCGGTGTGGATCGGTGCTCCGATGTTCGTCTTCGGGCTGCTTCTGCTGGCGTTCGCGACCGGACTCTACATCGCCGCAGACTTCGGCCCCGGACCTCGTGACGGGCTGATGACAGGTCTCGTGCGTCGAACCGGCTGGGCGGTGTGGCTGGTGCGCACGTTGATCGAGGGGAGCGTGCTGCTCGTCGGCTTCCTCCTCGGCGGCCCCGTCGGTGTCGGCACCGTGCTCTTCGCCTTCGGCGTCGGCCCTCTGATCGGCTGGTTCCTCCCGCGCATCACCCGGATGCGCGAGTCCCGCTCGCAGCGACTCGGGAGCCTCCGCTCCGCCTGACGGATCAGTACGCAGATGCATGAGCTGCGCCCGCTGGCATGACCGGGTGCCGGCGGATGCTCATGCATCCGTGTGATCCTCCTGCAGACGCGAAGAGCGGCCCTCGGAATCCCGAGGGCCGGTCTTCATCGAGGCGTATCAGTCGGCGCTGGCGAGCACGAGGACAGCGTTGTGTCCACCGAAGCCGAACGAGTTGCTGATCGCGATCTGCGGGCCGTCGCCGAGCGGCGTGGGTTCGCCCGAGAGGCGGAACGGGACCGCGGGGTCCGGCTCCGTCATGTTGATCGTCGGAGGTGCCACGCGGTCGCGCAGGGCGAGGAGCGAGAAGATCGCCTCGAGCGCGCCGGTGCCGCCGAGCAGATGTCCCGTCGAGGCCTTCGTCGCAGACACCGGGATCTCGTCGATCCGTTCGCCGAAGACCTTCTTGAGCGCGACGTACTCGTTGGGATCGCCCACAGGGGTCGACGTCGCGTGTGCGTTGATGTGCGTGACCTGGTCGGCCGAGACGCCGGCTTCTTCGAGAGCCTGTGTCACGGCTCGTGCCGCACCGTTGCCCTCGGGGTCGTTGCCGGTGATGTGATAGGCGTCGGCCGTGACTCCACCGCCGAGCACGTATCCGTAGATCTTGGCGCCGCGTGCCTTGGCGTGCTCCTCGGTCTCGAGGATGAGTGCGGCTGCGCCCTCGCCCATGACGAATCCGTCGCGGTCGATCGCTCCGGGGCGGGAGGCGTGAGCGGGGTCGTCGTTGCGACGCGACAGCGCCTGCGCCGAGGCGAAGGAGGCCATCGTGATGGGGTGGATCGCCGACTCGGTACCACCGGCGATCACGACGTCTGCGAGGCCCTCCTGCAGGTGGTGGAGAGCGTGGATGATCGACTCGGTGCTGGACGCGCAGGCGCTGACCACGGTCTGCGCGTAGGCGCGTGCATGGAACTGCAGCGACAGGTTTCCCGCAGCGGCGTTCGGCATGAGCATAGGGACCGTGAGCGGCATGACCCGACGGGGTCCCTTCTCGCGCAGGGTGTCCCATGCGTCGAGAAGCGTCCAGAGCCCGCCGATGCCGGTGGCGAAGTCGACGCCGAGCCGTTCGGGAGCGACCTCGGGCGAACCCGCGTCTTCCCAGGCTTCGCGCGCCGCGATCAACGCGAACTGCGACGAGGGGTCGAGGCGCTTGGCCTCGTGGCGGGGGAGGACCTCTTCCGGGCGGACGATCGCCTCGGCGGCGAAGGTGACGGGCAGCTCGTACTGCTGCACCCAGTCGTGTTCGAGCGTGCGGGTGCCGGACATACCGGCCAGCAGGTTCGTCCAGTTCTCCGGGGCCGTGCCGCCGATGGCGGAGGTGGCGCCGATGCCGGTGACGACGATGCGCTTGGTCATGGGGTGTGGTTCCTTGTCGAAACGAAGTCGAACGGGTGGGAGGGCAGGTCGGAGGATGCCACTCCCCGCGAGGCGCGGGGGTGGCATCCTGCCGGGATTACTCCTGGCCCGCGACGATGAAGTTGACGGCGTCGCCGACGGTCTTGAGGTTCTTGACCTCGTCGTCGGGGATGGTGACGCCGAACTTCTCCTCGGCGTTGACGACGATCGTCATCATCGAGATGGAGTCGATGTCGAGGTCATCCGTGAACGACTTCTCGAGGGCGACCTCGGAAGCGTTGATGCCGGTCTCGTCGGTGATGAGCTCTGCGAGGCCAGCGAGGACCTCGTCGTTGGTGAAAGCCATGTGGTCTTCCTCTTTCTTGCGGGTTGTTTTCGGAACCGTGGAACAGTCTAGGGAAAGTCAGCGCATTCTCAGGGAAGGACGACGACCTGTGCGGCGAACACGAGTCCCGCACCGAATCCGATCTGCAGCGCGAGCCCGCCGGAGAGCTCGGGGTGCTCGGTCATCAGGCGGTGGCTGGCCAGGGGGATGGATGCGGCCGAGGTGTTACCCGTCGTCTCGATGTCGCGTGCGATCACCGTGGTCTCCGGCAGCTTCAGCTGCTTCGCGAACTCGTCGATGATCCGCATGTTGGCCTGGTGGGGGATGAAGGCGGCGATGTCGGCCGGCTCCACTCCCGCCTTGTCGAGCGCCTCACGCGCGACCTTCGCCATCTCCCAGACCGCCCAGCGGAAGACCGTCGGACCTTCCTGGCGCAGCGTCGGCCACGGGACCACGCCGTCGCGGAAGTCCGTGAGCGTGCCGTTCATCCCCACGGCGTCGGCCTTCGAGCCGTCGGATCCCCAGACCGCAGGAGCGATACCGGGGGTGTCGCTCGGACCGATCAACGCGGCACCCGCGCCGTCGCCGAGGAGGAACGAGATGCTGCGGTCGGTCGGGTCGACGACGTCGGACAGCTTCTCGGTGCCGATGACCAGCGCGTACCGGGCCGCGCCCGCCTTGATCAGCGCGTCGGCCTGGGCGATCGCGTAGGCGTATCCGGCGCAGGCGGCGTTGATGTCGTACGCGGCAGCGGGATTGGCTCCGACGCGGTCGGCCACGATCGCCGACACCGAGGGGGTCTGCTTGGGGTTGCTGATGGTCGCCACGATCACCAGGTCGACCTGGTCGGCCGGGATGCCCGACTTCTCGATCGCCTCGGCGGCCGCCGTGGTCGCCAGGTCGATCGCGTCCGTGCCCTTGTCGGCGCGGGCACGGGTCACGATTCCGGTGCGCTGGCGGATCCACTCGTCACTCGAGTCGATCGGGCCGATCAGGTCTTCGTTGGGCACGGCGTTCTCACCGCGCGCGGCACCGTAGGAGTAGATGCGCGTGTACGCGGGCCCGGTGTTCTGGGCGAGGGTGACGCTCATGCGGCTTCTCCGTTCAGCAGCGCGACGGCTGCGTCAAGGTCTTCGGGGGTCTTCACGGCAACGGTCGGCACGCCACGGAGGCCGCGCTTGGCGAGGCCGACGAGCGCACCTGCCGGAGCCAGCTCGATCACACCGGTGACACCCGCCTCGGCGAACGACTGCATGCAGAGGTCCCAGCGCACGGGCGACGACACCTGGTCGACGAGGAAGCTCAGTGCCTGCGTGCCTTCGGTGACGACGGAGCCGTCACGGTTGGTCCACAGCGTGATGTCGGGGTCCACAGGCGTGACGTCGGCGACGGCGTCACGGAGGACTGCGACGGCGGAGGTCATGTACTTCGTGTGGAACGCCCCGGCGACCTGCAGCGGGACCACGCGGGTACCCTTGAGCGGCTCCTCCGCAAGCGCGGCGAGAGCCGGGAGCGCACCGGCGACGACGATCTGGCCGCCGCCGTTGTAGTTCGCGGGGGAGAGGTCGAGCTCGGCGAGACGGGCGAGGAGAGTCTCCTCGTCGCCGCCGAGCACGGCGCTCATCCCCGTCTGCTCCTGGGCTGCGGCATCGGCCATCGCCCGCCCGCGGATGCCTACGAGGCGCATCCCGGTGTCGGCATCGATCACGTTGCTGCCGACGAGCGCGGCGATCTCACCGACCGAGTGCCCGGCGATGCCGTCGGCACGGCGTCCGGCTCGCTGCGTCAGGGCGTCACCGGCGATCAGCGACGCGGCGACGATCAGGGGCTGCGCGACGCGCGTGTCCCGGATCGTGTCGGCGTCCGACGCCGTGCCGTGTTCGATCAGGTCGACCCCCGCGGCGTCCGAGTACGCGGCGAGGCGGTCGGCCACTCCGTCGAGCTCGAGCCAGGGGGCGAGGAAACCGGGGGTCTGCGAGCCCTGTCCGGGGCATACGACGACAATCACCCACCCAGTCTGCCAACGATCGGGGCGAAGCGGTGGATGATCCATCACAAGATTCCGAAAAACCCTTGTGTGTGGCGTACAGAAAGCCGACTCAGCGCGGGGGGCGGCGAAGCGGTGCGCGTCGACGGACCTGATCTGCGGCGCCGATCGAGCCGAGGATCAGCGCGGTCTGCAGGATGAGGGCCTCGCGGGGTCCGGTGGCATCCCAGCCGATCACCTCGCTGACGCGCTTCAGGCGGTATCGCACGGTGTTGGGATGCACGAAGAGCTCGCGTGCCGTGGCCTCGAGGGAGCGCCCGTTGTCGAGATAGCTCCACAGCGTGGTGACCAGGTCGGTCGAGTGGGCCTGCAACGGGCGGAAGATACGTTCGATGAGCGTCTGCTTGGCGAGCGGGTCGCCGGCGAGGGCTCGCTCGGGCAGCAGATCGTCGGCTTCGACCGGACGAGGAGCACCTCGCCATGCGCGGGCGACCGCGAAACCCGCGAGAGCGGCACGGGCACTCTGGCTCGCATCGACGAGCGCGGCGACCTCCGGCCCGAGCACGACGTAGCCAGGACCGAACGAGGGCTCGAGGCGCGAGGCGATCTCCCGGAATCCGAGCTCTTCCTCTTCGCCGTCCTGCCCCTCGACGCGAGCGCGTCCCAGGACCAGCACGAGCCGGGAACCCTGGACGCCGATGAGCACGTCGACCGCGAGCTTACGTGCGGTGCGGCGGACCAGGTCGACGTCGAACTGCGCGGGCGTCGTGCCCACGAGCACGGCCACCTCGCCATGGCCGTGCCACCCGAGGGCGGCGATCCGGCTCGGCAGCTCCTCGTCGGCTTCACCGGTGAGGATCGAATCGACGACGAGGGCTTCCAGCCGCGCATCCCAGAGTCCGCGGGCCTCGGCGGCCCTGGCGTACACATCGGCGGCGGCGAAGGCCACATCGCGGGAGTAGAGCAGGATCGCTTCGCGCAGGTCGTCGCCTCGTCCGGCGACACGTTCCTCCGTGACCTCGACGGTCACGCGGATGAGCTGCAGAGTCTGCTGGAGGCTCACGCTGCGCAGCAGCTCACGCGGGGCCGCCGCGAAGATGTCGGCGGCGATCCACGGCGTGGAGGTGGGGTCTTCGTACCACTGGATGAACGAGGTGATGCCCGCCTGGGCCACCAGCCCGACCGCAGAGCGGCGGGCTGGTGGCATGTCGGCGTACCACGGGAGGGTGTCCTCCAGGCGCTTGATCGTCACCGAGGCGATGTCACCGGAGATCCGGCGCAGCCAGGTGAGGGTCGCGGCCTTGTCCATGCCGGAGGGAGAAGAACCTGTCACCGAGGGCTCAGCTTTCGCCGCCCGCGTTGCCGCTGGTTCCGGCGTTCACATCGTGCAGACGGTACTTCTCGATCGCCTGCGCCGCGAGCGAACGGTCGACCTTGCCGTCCTCGGCGAGCGACTGCAGCGTGCGGACCACGATCGACGGTCCGTCGATCTTGAAGAACCGTCGTGCGGCGGCCCGGGTGTCCGAGAAGCCGAAGCCGTCAGCGCCCAGTGTGGCGAAGCGGTTCGGGACCCACGGACGGATCTGGTCCTGCACGGCGTGCATGAAGTCGCTGACGGCGACGACCGGTCCCTCTGCGCCCTGGAGCTTCTGGGTGAGGTACGCAGTGCGCGGCTCAGCCTCGGGGTGGAGGAAGTTGTGCTCGTCGGCGGCGAGGCCGTCGCGGCGCAGCTCGGTCCACGAGGTGACCGACCAGACGTCGGCGATCACACCCCAGTCGTTCTTCAGCAGCTCCTGCGCTTCGAGGGCCCAGGGGAGTCCGACGCCGGACGCGAACAGCTGCGCGCGGTGTCCCTCGCCCTCGCCGACGGAGACGCGGTGGATACCGCGGACGATGCCGTCGACGTCCACATCCTCCGGCTCGGCCGGCATCACGAGAGGCTCGTTGTAGAGCGTGATGTAGTACATCACGTTCGGGTCCTCGTGCTGTCCGCCGTACATGCGCTCGAGACCGGAACGCACGATGTGCGCGATCTCGTAGCCGTAGGCCGGGTCGTACGAGATCGTCGCCGGGTTGGTGGCGGCGAGCAGGTGCGAGTGGCCGTCGGCGTGCTGGAGCCCCTCACCCGTGAGGGTGGTGCGACCGGCCGTGGCGCCCATGATGAATCCGCGGGCCATCTGGTCACCGGCTGCCCACTGGGCGTCGCCCGTGCGCTGGAAGCCGAACATCGAGTAGAAGATGTAGACCGGGATCAGCGGCTCGCCGTGCGTGGCGTAGGACGTGCCCGCCGCGGTGAAGGCGGCGAGGGCGCCCGCCTCGTTGATGCCGACGTGCACGATCTGACCCTGCGGGCTCTCCTTGTAGGCGAGGAGGAGCTCCCGGTCGACCGAGGTGTAATGCTGACCGTTCGGGTTGTAGATCTTCGCCGACGGGAAGTAGGCGTCCATGCCGAACGTGCGTGCCTCGTCGGGGATGATCGGCACGATGCGGTGGCCGAACTCCTTCGAGCGCAGCAGGTCCTTCAGCAGACGGACGAACGCCATGGTGGTGGCGATCTCCTGCGTGCCGGAGCCCTTCTTGGGCAGGGCGTACGCCGCGTCGTCCGGAAGCGAGAGGCCGACGTGGGTCGACCGGCGCTCCGGGAGGAACCCACCGAGCGCGTTGCGACGCTCGAGCATGTACTGGATCGTCTCGTCCTGGGGTCCCGGGTTGTAGTACGGGGGCAGGTACGGGTTCTCCTCGAGCTGCGCATCCGTGATCGGGATGTGCATGGCGTCGCGGAACGTCTTGAGGTTGTCCAGCGTCATCTTCTTCATCTGGTGGGTCGCGTTGCGGCCCTCGAAGTGCGGTCCGAGGCCGTAGCCCTTGACGGTCTTCGCGAGGATGACGGTGGGCTTGCCCTTGTGCTCGGTCGCGGCCTTGAACGCGGCGTAGACCTTGCGGTAGTCGTGGCCACCGCGCTTGAGGTTCCAGATGTCGTCGTCGGAGTAGTCCTTGACGAGAGCAGCGGCACGCTCGTCGCGGCCGAAGAAGTGCTCGCGGATGTACGCACCGGACTCGGCCTTGTACGTCTGGTAATCGCCGTCGGGGGTGACATTCATGAGGTTGAGCAGCGCGCCCTCGGTGTCGCGGGCGAGCAGGTCGTCCCACTCGCGGCCCCAGACCACCTTGATGACGTTCCAGCCCGCTCCGCGGAAGAACGACTCGAGCTCCTGGACGATCTTGCCGTTGCCACGCACCGGGCCGTCGAGGCGCTGCAGGTTGCAGTTCACGACGAAGGTGAGGTTGTCGAGGCCTTCGTTCGCGGCGACCTGCAGCTGTCCGCGGCTCTCGACCTCGTCCATCTCGCCGTCGCCGAGGAACGCCCAGACGTGCGACTGGGACGTGTCCTTGATGCCGCGGTTCTCGAGGTACTTGTTCGACATCGCCTGGTAGATGGCGTTGATCGGGCCGAGACCCATCGACACCGTCGGGAACTGCCAGTACTCCGGCATCAGACGCGGGTGCGGGTACGACGGGATGCCGTTCGGCGCGTGCGACTTCTCCTGACGGAACCCGTCGAGCTGGTCTTCGGTCAGACGTCCTTCGAGGTATGACCGGGCGTAGGTGCCGGGGGAGGCGTGGCCCTGAATGAAGATCTGGTCTGCGCCGCCGGGGTTGTCCGCGCCCTTGAAGAAGTGGTTGAAGCCCACCTCATAGAGCGCCGCCGAGGACGCGTAGGTGGAGATGTGACCGCCGACGCCGATGCCGGGGCGCTGCGCGCGGTGCACCGTGATCGCGGCGTTCCAGCGGATCCACGCGCGGTAACGGCGCTCGACCTCTTCGTCGCCCGGGAACTCCGGCTCGTTCTCCGGAGCGATGGTGTTGATGTAGTCGGTGGTCGGGACCATCGGCACGCCCAGGTGCAGCTCCTTGGAGCGCTTGAGCAGGCTGAGCATGATCTCGCGGCCACGTCCGTGGCCCTTGGCGTCAACCAGCTCATCGAGCGACTGCTGCCATTCGCCCGTCTCTTCCGGGTCGCTGTCCTGGGGACCCTGGGAGTACGGATCCTGGTCGTGCACGGTCACGGGGGAACCTTTCGTCAAGCTGGCAGGTCATGCCAAGGAAACGGGAAGCGACACGGGCAGCCTTGTCAGCTGTGCACAACGCGCGCCGGGTTCAGCCTATCCCTCTTCCACGACACGGGTGCGCACCGTGCGCCCGATAGACTGAGCGCACCAGGGCCTTTAGCTCAGCTGGTAGAGCGCCACGTTTACACCGTGGATGTCGTCGGTTCGATCCCGGCAGGGCCCACCACAAGACGCTCCCCGTGGAGAGCGGCGGGCTCTACCGGGATTTCGCAGCGATCAGCGAGCTCGGGATGTGCCCGGCGGCGAGGACGGCCGCCGCGATCGCGATCCAGGGATTCTGGAGCCATGCGGCGCCGGCGAGGAATGCGCCGACCGGAAACAGCGCCATCGGCACGGGAACGCCGAGGACTGGAGCGAACAGCGACGTGCGTCGTCGACCCGTCACCAGGAATCGTGCCCACAGAGCCCAGTACGCCACGATGAACAGCCCCACCGGGATCGACCACCACCAGAGCACCCGCGCACCCTCCGTGATCACCGGCACCGTCACGCAGAGCGCCTGTCCCGAACGTTCGAGGACTTCGACGCCCCGCGGGACGACGACCTTCTCGATCGCCGGTCGAGCCGGGAACCATACCAACAGCAGGGTGGGCGCGAACACGGCGAGGCTCAGCGCGAGCCCGAGCGCCGAGAAACCCATGTTCGTGACCCTATCGGGAGGAGGGGGGTCCGGTGGCGCGTGGCCTCCGCACGACCTCTGGCGGTCGCCTCGCCGCAGTTCTAGGCTCCCCGCATGGGACTACTGACCTTCAGCCTCAACCTCACTCTCGACGGCTGCGTCGACCATCAGGAGGGGATCGCCGATGACGAGACCCATGCCTACTTCACGCGGTTGCTGGAGGATTCCGGCGCCATGCTCTGGGGCCGCACGACCTACGAGATGATGGAGGACGCCTGGCCCGCGGTCGCTCGCGGCGAGGTGGAGGCGCCGCCGGCGCTGCGGGAGTGGGCGCTCGCACTCGAGGCCAAACCCAAGTACGTGGTGTCGTCCACGCGACACGAGTTCCCGTGGACGAACACCCATCGGCTCACCGGAGACCTGCGAGAGAGCGTGCAGCGGCTCAAGGACGAGACACCGGAGGGCGTCCTCCTCGGCAGCGGTGCCCTCGCAGCCGAACTCGACAGGCTCGATCTGATCGACGAGTATCGGTTCCTCATCCATCCCCGCATCGCAGGTCATGGTCCGACCCTGTTCCAGGAGCGATCGTCCGAGACGCGGTCGTCCGAGACGCGGAAGCTCGAACTGGTCTCGGCGGAACCTCTGCGCAACGGCGTCATCGTGACGCACTACAGGTGCTCTTCATGACCGGACCGGCCCTACCGTGTCTGGGTCGCCGAGGCAAGACCCGCGTGATCGATGTCGCCCGGCGCGTACGCTGTACCGCACGGTAGGACTCGAGGAACGACAGCGGGGAGCTTTCACACATGGCGGGACGCATCGTCATCAGCGGGGCCTCTGGCCTGATCGGTTCCGCTCTGGTCGCATCGCTGCGCACCGACGGGATCGAGGTCACCACCCTGGTCCGCCGTGTGCCGCGATCCGAGGACGAGGTCCAGTGGGAGCCGGGGGAGAGCGCGCTCGACCCTGAGATCCTGGCAGGCGCCGACGCCGTGGTCGCGCTCGGGGGTGCCAGCGTCGGCCGACTTCCCTGGACCCGGGGCTATCGTCGTCAGCTGGTCGACTCACGGCTGCAGGCGACCCGGACGTTGACGACCGCGCTTCGGGCGCTGCGCTCCGATGCGCCGGCCCTCGTATCCGCGTCCGCCGTCGGCTATTACGGCTCCGCGCCCGGTGAGATCCTCACGGAGGACTCCGCCGCGGGGCAGACGTTCCTGGCGGATCTGACGGTGCGGTGGGAGGCCGAAGCCCGACGTGCGGAAGACCACACCAGAGTCGCGCTGCTGCGCACCGCCCCGGTCATCCACCGGCGAGGAGTGCTCAAACCACTCCTCCAGCTGACCCGGTTCGGAGTCTCCGGCCCGCTCGGGCACGGCACGCAGATCTGGCCCTGGATCTCGCTCGAGGACGAGGTCGGCGCGATCCGTCACGTCCTCGACGCCAAGATCTCCGGGCCGGTCAACCTCGCGGGGCCCACTCCCGCATCGGCGAACGATATCGGCCGCGCTCTCGCCCAGCGGATGCACCGGCCGTTCTGGCTCCCCGCTCCCGCGTGGGCCCTCCGACTCGCACTGGGCGATGCCGCCGACTCTCTGCTGCTGCCGGATGCGGATGTGCGTCCGCAGGTGCTGGAGAGGTCGGGCTTCCAGTTCGCGCATCCGACCGCCGCCGAGGCAGTGGCCGCCGCGCTCTGACGTTCGGGAGCATTGTTCCGGCGACAGCCCTCCCGCATCGGCACGTTCCACTGCGAGACTGAGCGCATGGAGATCATCGAGAACTCGAAGCTCACGGTCGTCGGCGCGGGAAGTGTGGGATCGAGTGTCGCCTACGCGGCACTGATCAGGGGATCCGCCCGGCATGTGGCGCTCTACGACATCGCGACCGAAAAGGTCGAGGCCGAGGTGCTCGACCTCGCGCACGGCACGCAGTTCACCGGCTCGAGCGACATCATCGGCGGCAGTGACATCTCCGTGGCGGCGGGTTCGCACGTCGTCGTGATCACAGCCGGCGCGAAGCAGAAGCCGGGACAGACCCGCATCGAGCTCGCCGAGGTCAACGCGGGCATCATCCGCGGCATGATGCCCGATCTGCTGGAGGTCGCCCCGAACGCGATCTACGTCATCGTCACGAACCCCTGCGATGTGCTGACGGTCATCGCGCAGGAGGAGACCGGCCTTCCTCCCGAGCGCATCTTCGCCTCGGGAACCGTGCTCGATACGTCCAGGCTGCGCTGGAAGCTCGGACAGCGCGCCGGAGTCTCGACCGCCAGCGTCCACGCGCACATCATCGGCGAGCACGGCGACACCGAGTTCCCGCTCTGGTCTCGTGCGACCATCGGCACGGTGCCGATCCTCGAGTGGGAGACACCGGGACACCCGCGTTTCACCCTCGACGAGCTGCAGGAGATCGCCGTCGACGTGCGTGATGCCGCGTACAAGGTGATCCTGGGCAAGGGCGCGACCAACTACGCCATCGGGCTGTCGAGTGCACGCATCGTCGAAGCGATCCTGAGCGACGAGCATGCCGTGATGCCGGTGAGTACCGTGCTGCGCGACTTCCACGGCATCGACGGCGTCGCACTCTCGGTGCCGTCGATCGTGAGCGCGACCGGCGCCGTGCCGATCCGGAACACGTCGTTCTCCGACGGCGAGCTGGCGTCGCTGCGTCAGTCCGCCGACGCGCTGACGGCTGCGGCGGCATCCCTGCGTCCGTGAGCGGAGTGCCGGTGCCGAGCCGACACCCCGCAACGGATCACCGGCCGTGCGGGTCGGTGCGGTTCAGCGTGGCGACGACCTGTTCGTAGTCGCCACGGGCTTCGCCGGAGCGGAGGAACTTCACCCGCTCGACCTGGATCTCCGTGGCGTCGGGCTGTGATTCGATCAACGCCATGACCTCGTCGATGAACTCGTCGAGCGGCATGGCGGACTCGTTGTCCTCGTGACCCGGCATCAGCGCCGTGCGCACGGCCGGAGGTTCGAGCTCGAGCACCGACACGCTGCTTCCCGCGAGCTGCAGGCGCAGGGACTCGCTGAGCATATGGATCGCGGCCTTGCTGGCGTTGTAGGTGGGTGTCACCCGGAGTGGGGCGAACGCGAGTCCGGAGGAAACCGTCATGATCGTCGCTTCCTCCTGCGCGCGGAGGTGCTCGATGAGGCGGATGGGTCCGAGGATGTTGGTGACGACCGTCTCCTCCGCAATGGGGAGGAAGCCCGATGGCGTGCTCCAGTCCTCGGCCCGCATGACGCCCGCCATCGTGATGAGCACGTTGAGACCGGGGTGCGCGGCGAGCACAGTGGCGGCCGCGTCGTCGATGCTGCTCGTCTCGGTCGTGTCGATCCGCACGGTGTGGATCTCGGGATGCCCGTCCGCGATCGCCGCGAGACGGTCTTCACGGCGCCCTCCGACGATCACGGTGTTCCCTCGTTCCTGTAGCCGCAACGCCAGGGCGAGACCGATGCCGCTCGTCGCACCGGGGATGAAGATGGTGTTTCCGCTGATGTTCATGTCCCCACACTCGACCTCGCGCGGACGCTGCTCCAGAGAGCGGTCATCCAGGGACGGGCGATCCCTGGAACGCGAGCCGGCAGCGGGGGATACTTCTGGGGTGGACCGCGATGCACTGGCCGAATTCCTCCTCCGTCGACGCGAAGCGCTGAGCCCGGCCGACGTCGGACTTTCGACCGGACCGCGGCGCCGCACAGCGGGCCTGCGCCGAGAAGAGGTGGCGCACCTGGCGACGATGTCGACGGACTACTACACGCGTCTGGAACAGCGAAGGGGTCCCCAGCCGAGTGTGCAGATCCTCACCTCTCTGGCTCGGGCCCTGCGGCTGACCGAAGACGAGCGGGACTACCTCTTCCGCCTCTGCGGACACAGTGCTCCGGACCGTGCCCGCCTCGCGGAGTATGTGCGGCCGGGCATCCTCCGCGTGCTCGACCGGCTGCACGACACCCCCGCGTTCGTCGTCTCGTTGCTCGATGAGGTGCTCGTGCAGAACGACGCATCCCGTCCGCTGATCGGCGACGCGACCTCTCTCACCGGACTCGACCGGAGCGGCATCTACCGCTGGTTCGCCCACCCCGACACCGAACGGCTCCGCTACCCGGAAGCCGATCATCCGCGACAGGCCCGTGCACTCGTGGGCTCGCTGCGCGCCGCATACGGGGTGATGGGCGCTCGGTCCAGGGCGGGCGACATGGTCGCGGAGCTGACAGCGCGCAGCCCGGAGTTCGTGGAGCTGTGGGATGCGCACGAGGTGAGTCGACGCTTCGAGCAGCACAAGGTGATGGTGCATCCCGAGCTGGGGGAGATCGAGGTCGACTGTCAGGCGCTCTTCACCGAGGACGAGTCGCAGGCGCTCATCGTGCTCACGGCAGCGCCGGGAAGCGAGTCGGCGAGCAAGCTGGAGTTCCTGCGGGTTCTGGGCACGCAGAACGTCTGACCAGCGGTCGTCAGGACTCTTCGTGGGTGCGGGGATCTGCGTCGAACAGGCGTCCGTCGGGTCGGCCGAGCGCTGTGATCGCCGCGACCTCCGCGTCGTCCAGCACGATCTCCGCGGCGGCGAGGTTCGTCACCTGGTGGTCGAGTGACGACGCCTTCGGGATGGACACGGTGCCACGGGCCACATGCCATGCCAATACCGTCTGCGCGGTGGTGATGCCCCTGGACGATGCGATCTCGTTGATCACCGGCTCGTCGAAGAGCTCCTTCGCTCGCCCCAACGGGCTCCACGCCTCGGTGAGGATGCCGTGCTCGCGGTGGTATGCCAGCTGCTCGTCCTGCGGGAAGTAGGGGTGCACCTCGATCTGATTGACCACGGGCCTGACGCCGGTCTCGTGCTCGATGCGCTCGAGGTGCTCCGGGAGGAAGTTGGAGACACCGATCTGACGGACGACGCCTCTGGCCTGCGCGTCCACGAGTGCGCTCCAGGCCTGCACATACTCGTCCTGGATGGGGTTCGGCCAGTGGATGAGGTGCAGATCGGTCACGTCGACCCCGAGGCGGGAGCGGCTCTCCTCGATGCTGGTGCGCGCCTTCGCCGAGGGGTGGTGCCGTCCGGGGAGCTTCGTGGTCACGATCACGTCGGTGCGCGCCACGCCGGAAGCGGCCACCCCGCGGCCGACCGATCCCTCGTTCTCATAGTTGAACGCCGTGTCGACGAGCCGGTACCCGGCGCCGATGCCTGCGCTGACGGATTCTGCCCCGGCATCTCCGTTGAGGGCATAGGTGCCCAGGCCGATCGCCGGGAGGGCGAACCCGTTGTGGGCGGTGAACGAGGGGACGACGGGCTGAGTGGTCACGGTGCTCCTTCTGGCCTTTTCGTCGAGCGTACGCTGAGGGCATGACATCGGAGGTGGAGATGGCGTCGGATGACGTCGTGATCGACGAGAGCGATCGCTGCCCCTGCTCGTCCGGCGACGTGTTCGGCCGATGCTGCGGGCCGATCATCGACGGAGCGCCGGCACCGACGGCCGAGCGCCTGATGCGTTCGCGGTACACCGCTTTCTCTCTGCAGGACCAGTCGCACCTCCTGCGCACGTGGCATCCGTCGACCCGACCGGAGACCATCGAGTTCGAGCTGGACCTGCGTTGGCGGCGCCTGCTCGTGATCGATCGCGTGGCCGGGGGACCGTTCGACAGGGAAGGTGTCGTCGAGTTCGAGGCGGTCTGGCGGCAGGGCGCCACGAGAGGGTCGCTCCACGAGCGGAGCCGCTTCCTCCGCGACGGCCGACACTGGTACTACCTCGACGGCGACCTGTACTGATGGGCGGATGCCGCGACAGCGACTAGATTTGAAAGCGTGAACGCCAGCCCCGAGAACCAGCGCACCCTGCTCGACATCGCCGACCTCGACCGGCGCATCGCGCAGGCCGAGCGCGCCAGGACCAAGCCCAGTCAGGCGGCGCGGATCAGCGAACTGGTGGCGATCCGTCAGGACCAGCTCCGCGAGCTCACCGCACTCGCGGGTACCCGGGATGACGTGCGCACCGAGCTGAGGCGCCTGGAATCCGACGTCGCCGTCGTCGAGGCGCGCCGCAACCGTGACGCCGAGCGACTGGCCGCGTCGACGAACCCGAAGGACGCGCAGGCGCTCGAGCACGAACTCGCGAGCCTCGCCCGCCGACAGAGCGACCTGGAAGACGCCGAGCTCGACGTCATGGGCCGTCTCGAAGAAGCCGAAGCCGCCGTCGCCGCACAGCAGGCTCTCCTCGACACGACGACCGCTGAGGGGTCCACGCTCACCGCGCAGGCGAAGGCAGACGTGGCGGCAGCCACCGATCTCGGCGCACAGCTCGCCCGCGATCGTGCGGCTGTCGCGGAAGCGGTGTCGCCGGCACTGCTAGCGGAGTACGACCGTCGGGCGAAGAACAGCGCGGGGGCCGCCCTGCTGACCCGCGGCACCTGCGAGGGATGCCGCATCCTGCTCCCCAGCACGGACCTGAACGACATCAGGCGAGCGGCGGATGACCTCGTGGTGTGCTGCCCCGAATGCGGGTGCATCCTGGTGCGCACCGAGGAGTCAGGACTCGCATGAGTCGCGCCCGCGCGCGTCGGCGATGACGGCGCCGGCGGCAGGTGTCGAAAGACGCATCGCGCTCATCTCCGTGGGCGCGCAGGAGTATGTCGCCGTCGAGCTCGACGGCGACGACGCGGAGCTGAATCGCACTCCTCTGCGCGCCGCTGAGCTTGCCGAATGGGTGCGCTCCGTCGACGACTCGGATGCTCCGCGCTGGATCATGCGCAGCGCCGCCGAGACCTATGCCTTTCTGCTCGACCACGGAGTGCGGCTCACCCGCAGCCACGATCTGGTGCTGTGTCATGCCATCCTGCGCGACACGGCGTCAGTGGAGCACCAGCTGCCGGCCTCGCCGGAGTGGGGAAGGCGCGAGCCGACCGCAGCGGCGCCATCGCTGTTCGACGTGTTCGACGACGTGGGTGGAGACGACGCGATCGCGGCGACGCTCGATCAGTACCGCGCGCAGCGGAGGGTGATCGCTGCGGCACCGGACGGACGCCTCACACTGTTGTGCGCGGCGGAGTCGGCGGGCGGACTCATCGCGGAGGAGATGCGGGTCGCGGGTCTGCCCTGGGATGAGGGCGTGCACGACGCCATCCTGACCGACAGCCTCGGCACCCGTCCCGTCGCCGGTGGAACACCGAGCCGCATGGTCGAGCTGGGCGATCGTGTGCGCGCGCTCCTCGGCGACCCCTCGCTGCACCTCGACAGCCAGCAGAAGCTGCTCAGGGCGCTGCACCGCGTCGGGGTGCAGGTGGAGTCGACGAGCCGATGGGAGCTCGCCCAACACGAGCATCCGGTCGTCGAGCCCCTTCTCGCCTATAAGAAGCTCTCCCGGTTGCTCAGCGCCAACGGATGGGCATGGTTGACGGAGTGGGTGCATGAGGGTCGGTTCCGTCCGGTCTACATCCCGGGCGGTGTCGTCACCGGTCGATGGGCGTCCGCAGGGGGAGGCGCCCTTCAGCTCCCACGCAGTCTGCGCCCCGCGGTCCGAGCCGACCCCGGGTGGACGCTGATCGTGGCGGATGTCGCACAGCTCGAGCCGCGGATGCTCGCCGCGATGGCCTCCGACGAGGCGATGGCCCGCGCGGCGCGGGGCAGCGACCTCTACGCGGGCGTCGTCGCGTCAGGAGCCGTCTCCACTCGGGAGGAGGCGAAGTACGCGGTTCTCGGAGCCATGTACGGCGCCACGACGGGCGACAGCGGCCGACTGGTCCCGCGTCTGCGCAAGGTGTACCCGCGGGCGATGGCGCTCGTGGATGCCGCGGCGCGCACGGGGGAGGACGGCGGCATCGTCTCGACCTGGCTCGGTCGGTCATCGCCGCGACCCTCGACGGAGTGGATGCGACTGCAGGCGGAGGCCACCGATGCGGACGCCGATCCGACGGTCGTCGCACTCGCACGGCGTCGCGCACGCGATTGGGGGCGGTTCACTCGCAACTTCGTGGTGCAGGGGACTGCGGCGGAGTGGTCGCTGATCTGGCTCGCGGAGATCCGGCATCGTCTGCAGCAGATACCTGAGGTGTTCGCCGAGGCTGCGGCCTCCGGACCGTTCGCGCGCTCGGCGCATCTGGCGTTCTTCCTGCACGACGAGGTGATCCTTCACGTTCCGCTCGAGCACGCGGAGGAAGCGGCTGCGGCCGTGCGGGAGGCCGCGGCCACGGCCACGACGAGGCTCTTCGGCTCGTTCCCCATCGACGTGCCCCTCGACCTGCGCATCGCGGAGTCCGCGGAGAAGTAGCCGCCGGTCGTGTGCTCCGGAGAACGTAGACTGGAGAGGCGAATGGGTCGACTGGACGGCCGCGTTACGGGCAACCGTACCGAGGAACGTCCGGGCTCCTCAGGGCAGGACGGTGGGTAACGCCCACCCGGAGCAATCCGCGAGAAAGTGCCACAGAGAGCAGACCGCCCCGCAAGGGGTAAGGGTGAAAGGGTGGTGTAAGAGACCACCGGGGGCCATGGTGACATGGCCCGCCAGGTAAACCTCGTCCGGAGCAAGGTCAGACAGAGGATGATGACGCGGCTCGCCGAGTCCTCGGGTAGACCGCTAGAGTGCCACGGCAACGTGTCGCCGAGAGAGATGGCCGTCGAAGGGGCGAAGAACCCCGGAACAGAACCCGGCGTACAGGTCGGCCCATTCGCATAAACCCACCTGAACAGGTTTCGTCCGGACGACCGGCCCGGAATGCCTTACTCGGATCTCGGTGGGGCGTACCGGTCGAAATCGCCGACGACGGACAACTCCGGCCCGAGTTCTGCCTGCAGGTCTGTGACGAGCTGCTCGCCCTCAGAGATCCACTCATGCCCGATCTGCGGATCCGGCCATCGCACGTCATTAATCGGATCGAGCACGGTCTCCCAGATCCGATTCCACTCCCGGAGTCGTTTTCGCAGTCCGGTCGAGACCACGAACCGCTCAGGTACCCGGTCCCCGCCGAACCATTCCGGGTACAGGAGGAACGTGTTCATCCGCTCTTCAGGAGTCGCACCGCGACCGTCGAGGTCCGCCATCAGAGCGACGATAGCAATGCGGACGCACGCGTGCCAGTCGCGTTCGTTCGCGCTGGCTACGATGCAGCGGCTTCCTCTCCGCCCGTTCGCCTCACACGAACGAAGGCCCCGACGACTGCAGAGTCGTCGGGGCCTTCGTGCGGACCTGGGTCCTTGAGCCTGTCGAAGGGTCAGTCGCCGGCGAGAGACGCGGCGCCGATGATCCCGGAGTTGTTGCGGTGGATCGCCGGGACGATCGGGGTCTTGAGGTCGAGGAGCGGGAGGAAGTCTCCCGCGTTCTTCGACACGCCGCCGCCGACCACGAACAGGTCGGGGCTGAACAGGAACTCGATGTGGGAGTAGAACGCCTGCAGACGCTCCGCCCACTCCGCCCAGGTGAGGTTCTCGCGCTCACGTGCCGAGGTCGCGGCGTAGGTCTCGACCGACTCGTACTCGCCGAAGTTGAGGTGACCGAGCTCGGTGTTCGGAAGGAGCACGCCGTCGTAGAGGAATGCGGATCCGATGCCGGTGCCGAGCGTCGTGAGCAGGGTGAAGCCGCGCACGTCCCTGGCCGCACCGTGGCGGGCCTCGGCGACACCCGCGGCATCGGCGTCGTTCACGAACACGATGTTGCGGCCGAGGCCGTCGCGGAAGAACCGCTCGGCGTCGAAGTCGATCCACTCCTTCGAGACGTTGGCGGCGGAGAGGGTCATGCCGCGCTTGACGATCGCCGGGAATGCGACGCCGAGCGGGAGGGTCGAGTCGTGCACGTCGAGGGTCTTCAGCACGGTCTGCACCGCGGTCAGCACGTCCTGAGGCGATGCGCCTTCGGGAGTGGGCACCCGCACCCGGTCGGACGCCATGATTCCGTGCTCGAGGTCGACGATTCCTGCTTTGATACCCGTGCCGCCGATGTCGACGCCGATCGCTTTTGCCATGGGCGATAGCTTAGCGACCGCGGTGCACGCCAGTAGGATCGATGACATCACGTGAAGAAGGGGCAGACATGTCTGACGGTGACCACAAGTACTGGTACAACTCCACGACCGGCGAGGTCGAGTTCGGGATGATCTCGCCCTCCATCGACCGCGTCGGTCCGTTCGACACCGAGGCCGAGGCTCGTCGCGCGCCCGAGGTCGTCAAGGAGCGTTCGCGCGCCTGGGCCGAGGAAGAGGCCGTCGAGCAGGGGTGGGACGCCAAGGGCGACGCAAAGGGCCAGGGCGCAGAGTAGCCATGGACAAGCAGAGGGACTTCGTCCTGCGGACCATCGAGGAGCGCGGCGTCAAGTTCGTGCGACTGTGGTTCACGGACGTGATCGGCACTCTCAAGTCGGTGGCTATCGCGCCGGCCGAGGTCGAGGGTGCTTTCGCGGAGGGGATCGGGTTCGACGGCTCGGCGATCGAGGGGCTGACGCGCACCTACGAGTCCGACCTGCTGGCCCAGCCCGACCCGACGACGTTCCAGACGCTGCCCTGGCGCGGGGAGATCGACCCGACCGCGCGCATGTTCTGCGACCTGACGACCCCGGACGGCCAGCCCGCCGTCGCCGATCCTCGTCATGTGCTCAAGCGCACGCTCGCGAAGGCCGCGGACGCAGGGTTCACGTTCTACACGCACCCCGAGATCGAGTTCTACCTGCTCAAGTCCTCGTCGTTCGGACCAGAGGGCCCCGTGCCCGTCGACTCGGCGGGCTACTTCGACAACGTGCCTGGCGGCACCGCGCACGACTTCCGCCGTCGTTCGGTCCGGATGTTGGAAGACCTCGGCATCTCGGTCGAGTTCAGCCACCACGAAGGCGGGCCCGGTCAGAACGAGATCGATCTCCGATATGCGGACGCCCTCACCACGGCTGACAACATCATGACCTTCCGCACGGTTATCAAGGAGGTGGCGATCGAGCAGGGCGTCTATGCGACGTTCATGCCGAAACCGCTCAGCGACCAGCCCGGCAGCGGTATGCACACTCACATGTCGCTGTTCGAGGGCGACCAGAACGCCTTCTACGAGGAGGGCGCCAAGTACCAGCTGTCGAAGACGGGGCGGCACTTCATCGCGGGCCTCCTCCGTCACGCGAACGAGATCTCCGCGGTCACGAACCAGTTCGTCAACTCGTACAAGCGGCTCTGGGGCGGCGACGAGGCGCCGAGCTTCGTCACCTGGGGTCACGCGAACCGCTCCGCGCTCGTCCGCGTGCCGATGTACAAGCCGAACAAGAGCCAGTCCTCTCGGGTGGAGTACCGGGGCATCGACTCGGCGTCGAACCCGTATCTCGCATACGCGCTCCTGCTCGCGGCTGGACTCAAGGGCATCGAGGAGGGGTACGACCTTCCGCCTGAGGCCGAGAACAACGTGTGGTCCCTGAGCGATGCGGAGCGGCGTGCCCTGGGCTACGCGGCGCTGCCGGCGAGCCTCGACCACGCTCTCGAGTACATGGAGGCGTCCGAGCTCGTGGCGGAGACGCTGGGCGAGCAGGTGTTCAACTACGTGCTGCTCAACAAGCGCAAGGAATGGGAGGCCTACCGCGGTCAGGTCACCCCGTTCGAGCTGAAGAGCAACCTCGAGCTGCTCTGATCAGCGCAGATGGCGCGTCCTGACGATTCGGTCTCCCTCTCCGCGCTGGCCAGGCTCGGCTTCTCCGAGCTGAGCGAGGCCGCGGCATCTCTTGCCGAGCTGGCGGAGATCCTCGACCAGCCGCGAACGGTGCTGCTCGAGGCCGCGGACGCCGCGGACCCCGATGCCGCCGTCCGCGGGTTGCTTCGGGTGGCGCGTCGGGATGAGGCGTCGTTGCGAGGGCTCCTGATCGACGAGGAGACGCGACGCGGTGTCTGGCGGGTCTTCGGGGCCTCCGAGGGGCTCGCCGAGTTCTTCCTCCGCCACCCGGACCAGCTGGACGTCCTGGAAACTCCGCTGGACGGCTTGCCGTCGCCGGAGGAATTCCAGGAGCGGCTGCTGGCCTCGGTCGGCGCCCACGATGGCTTCGCCCAGTCCGGCGGGGACGAGACGGTCGTCGCGCTCAGAGTCGCCTACCGCCGGAATCTCGCTGCGATCGCCGCCTTCGACCTTTCGCGCACCGCACCGCAGATGGCGGTCGGGTCCGTGTCGGCAGCGCTGGCGGACCTCGCGGGTGCTGCTCTGGAGGCGTCGCTCGCGGTGGCGAGGACCCGTGTGCAGGAATCGATGGGTCGGGATGAGGTGGCGGCGACTCGTCTCGCCATCATCGGCATGGGCAAAGCCGGCGCTCGCGAGTTGAACTACGTCAGCGATGTCGACGTGATCTTCGTGGGCGGCAGCAGCGACGAGGAGGTCGTCGCCGAGGCACGTGCGATCGACATCGCGACCAGGCTTGCGCGCGAGACGATGCGGAACCTCGACGCGATCGAAGTGGAGCCGCCGCTCTGGGAGGTCGACGCGGCCCTGCGTCCCGAAGGCAAGCAGGGCGCCCTCGTCCGTTCGCTCGCCTCCCATCTCGCGTACTACGACCGCTGGGCCAAGAGCTGGGAGTTCCAGGCTCTGCTCAAGGCGCGTCCCCTCGCCGGAGACGCGGAGCTCGGGGCAGAGTACATCGCCGCTGTGCAGCCGAAGATCTGGTCCAGTGCCGCACGGCAGGACTTCGTCGAGAGCGTGCAGCGCATGCGCGAGCGGGTGATGGAGCACATCGATCCTGACGACGCCCCGTATCAGCTGAAGCTCGGCGCCGGCGGTCTTCGGGACATCGAGTTCACCGTGCAGCTGCTGCAGCTCGTCCATGGCCTCACCGACGAGTCGCTGCGTACCCGAGGGACTCTCGAGAGCCTCGACGCACTGGTCGAGGGCGGCTACATCGGGCGCGTGGATGCGGCCGCTTTCGCCGAGGACTACCGCCTGCTGCGGCTGATGGAGCATCGACTCCAGCTGCGTGAGCTCAGCCGCACGCACCTGATGCCGCGGACTCCGGCCGGCCTGAGGATCCTGGCGAGGGGCACCCGTCTCGCGGAGAGCGGCGATGGTGTGTGGGCGCGCTGGGAGAGTGTGCGGCGCGAGGTCCGCGAGATCCATACGCGCCTCTTCTACCGCCCGCTTCTGAGCGCTGTGGCCGGTCTGCCGGAGGAGGAGCGCACCCTCTCGGCTGCCCAGGCGCACGACCGTCTGGCCGCTATCGGGTTCCGCGATCCGGCGGGCGCGCTCCGCCACATCGGCGCGCTCACGAACGGGCTCAGCCGCAAGGCGACGATCCAGCGACACCTGATGCCCATCATGGTGAGGTGGTTCGCCGACGGCAGTGATCCGGACTACGCGCTCCTCGCCTTCCGCCGCATCAGCGAGCGTCTCGGCGACACCCCATGGTTCCTCAGGATGCTGCGCGACTCGTCGGGGGCAGCGGAGAGTCTCACTCGCCTCCTCTCATCCTCGCGGTACATCGGGGAGCTTCTGGAGTGGATCCCCGAATCCGTGGCCTGGTTGGACAGCGCAGGGCGACTGCGCCCACGCGGGGCCGCAGCCCTCGACGAGGAAGCCAGGGCGATTCAGACGCGGCATGAGACGATCGGCGACGCCCTGCGGGCCGTCAGGGCGCTGAGGAGGAGAGAGCTCCTGCGCACCGCCATGGGAGCCGTGCTCGATGTCCTCACGATCGAAGAGGTCGCCACCGCCCTCACGGAGATCACCGAGGCGACGATCCAGGCGGCTCTGCGAGCGGTGATGCGCGAGGTCGTCCCTGTCGAAGACGAGGCGCTCGACTTCGCCGTCATCGCGATGGGCCGCTTCGGAGGCGCCGAGCTGGGTTTCGGATCCGACGCCGACATCCTGTACGTCTACGACGCGAACGGTGTCGACCCGCAGCGGGCGCAGAAGCTCGCGACACAGATCGTCGCCGGGCTGCGCGAGCATCTGACGGATCATCGACTGCCGCTCGACCTCGATGCCGATCTGCGGCCGGAAGGGCGCAACGGGCCGATCGTCCGCTCCTTCGAGGCCTATGCGGAGTACTACCGACGCTGGTCGCTGTCGTGGGAGGCGCAGGCGCTGCTCCGGGCACGTGGCGTTGCCGGGAGCGCCAAACTGATCGCCCGGTTCACGGCGCTGGCCGACACGATCCGCTACCCGGAGTCGATCGACCTCCAGGGCACCCGCGAGATCAAGCGCATCAAGGCGAGGGTCGAGGGGGAGCGGCTGCCGCAGGGGGCTGATCCCCGCCGCCATCTCAAGCTCGGTCCGGGCTCTCTGAGCGACGTGGAGTGGCTCGTCCAGCTCCTGCAGCTGCAGCATGCGCACGATGTTCCGGGGCTGCGCACGACGTCGACTCTCGGTGCGCTCGACGCCGCCGTCGCGGCGGACCTGGTCACAGAGGAGGACGCCGCACGTCTTCGCGAGGCGTGGCTGCTGTCGAGCCGTCTGAGGTCTGCGATCACCCTGCTGACCGGGCAGACCAGCGATGTGCTCCCTGCGGATCGCCGGCAGCTCGACGCGATCGGCCGTCTTCTCGGCTATCCCGACCGTGCGGCCACCGAGCTCGAAGAGGACTACCTCGGGGTGACTCGGCGTGCCAGGAAGACCTTCGAGCAGCTCTTCTACGGGTGACTCCAGAGCGTCGGTTTGCGGTATCGCGTGTCGTGTCCCAAGCTGACGATATGACCAACGCGCGAATCGGCATCGTCTGGAACCCCTCGAAGGTCGAACAGGAGATTCTGCAAGCCGCGGTGAGCGATGTGTTCGACGAGGGGTACGACATCCGCTGGTGGGAGACGACCCCCGAGGACCCGGGTCGCGGCATGGCTCGCGAGGCGCGTGAGGACGGCCGCGACATCGTGGTCGCCGTCGGGGGAGACGGCACGGTTCGTGCGGTCGCCGAGTCGCTCGCGGGCTCTGAGACGATGCTCGGGATCGTGCCCCAGGGCACGGGCAACCTCCTCGCACGGAACCTCGAGGTTCCCCTGAACAACGTCAAGGCGGCGCTGGAGCGGGTCCGCGACGGCGAGCCCCGTCGAATCGACCTCGGCTGGGTGTCGTACGACGGCACCGAGCACGCGTTCGCGGTGATGGTCGGCTTCGGAGTCGACGCGCAGATGCTGGTGGAGACCGACGACGACCTCAAGTCCAAGGCGGGCTGGCTTGCCTACGTCGAGGCGATGGGTCGTGCCCTCGCCGGTACCGAGATGACCGACATCACCCTCACGATCGATGGGGAGAAGGCCGTCGCGGTGCGCGGCCACACCATGTTGATCGGCAACTGCGGGATGGTGCAGGGCGGTATCCGTCTGCTTCCCGACGCGGTGTTGGACGATGGCAAGCTCGACGTCCTGATGATCAGTGCCGACGGTGCGCTGCAGTGGCTCGACACCCTGCGCTCGTTCGTGTGGGACAACGGCATCCGTCGCCTGTTCGGTGCGACGGATGAGGCCGTCAGCACCGACTCGGCACGCCACCTCCCGGTCGAGACCATCTCCGTCGAACTCAAGACACCACTCGTGTTCGAGATCGATGGCGAGGAGATGGGCGAGGTGTCGGCATTCGACGTCCGAGTCGACGCCGGCGCTCTCCTCGTCCGCTGAGGGCGGCCCGACGGGAGCCGTGATCAGCGCGCCGAGGCCGGGGGGACGATCTTCCGGTCCTGCGCCGGGAAAGTCACCTTCTGCACGATGATGATGATGCTCGCGGCGACCGGAATCGCCACCAGTGCACCCAGGATGCCGCCGAGGGCACCGCCAGCGACGGCCGCGATGACGACCAGCGCCCCCGGCACGGCGACGGCCTTGCTCATGATCCGCGGGGAGAGGATGTACGCCTCGATCTGCATGTAGATCAGGTAGTAGATGATCGCGATGAGCGCCGTGACGGGGGAGACGAACAGGCAGATCAGCGAGTTGATGATCGACGCCGTCAGCGTTCCCACCAGCGGGATCATCGATCCGATGAAGGCGATCAGTGCGAGCAACGCAGGAACGGGGGCGCCGATGATGGTCAGGAAGATCAGGCTCAGGATGCCGTTGATCAGCGCGAGGCTGGCCTGCCCCATCACGTAGCGGCCGACCGCACCCGACACGTCTTCGAGCAGACCGCTGAAGGTGTCGCGCTGGTAGGCGGGGACGAAGCGTGCAGCGAGGTGCTTCATGCTGCGCAGCGACGCCATGAAGTAGAGCGTCAGGATCAGCACGATGGTGACACCGGTGAAGCCGCCGGCGATGCCCGCGCCGACCGCGAAGACGCCGCCGCCGATGTCGAAGAAGTTGTTGGGGTCCTTGAAGAATCCCAGGACGCCCTGAACGGCGTCGTCGATGGTGCCGAACTGGCTGCTGACGTCCTTGTACCAGGCGCTGGCCATGAAGTCCTCGACCATCTGCGGCCCATCCTTGATCAGGTTGCCGACCTGTTCCACGAGGAGCGGCACGATGGCCAGGATGATGCCGGCGAAGGCGAGGAGCACGGCGGCGACGACGATGGCGACAGCGGCGGGGCGCGGGAGCTTCTTCTCGATGAAGGACACGATCGGGTCGAGGCCGAGCGCGAGGAAGACGGCGACTCCGATGTAGACGAAGACCGTGGCGAGCTGGCCGATGATCCCGCCGATGGCCAATGCCACCAGCACACCGAGCGCCCCCAGCAGGCCGAACATGAACGGGTTGGTACGCGCATACGCGACGACCGCATTCGAGGGCTGAGACGGCGCGGCGGCGACAGGCGTCCTGACGTCGCTGTTCGCGATGATTCTTCTGCGGCGCATGGTTCCCCCGGTCGATGCTCAGACTCACCAGTTGATCACTCGCAGGTCCGCCCGGTCAAGCCGAGAACGACACTGGCGCACGCCGTCCTTCGACGAGAAGATGAGCCATGACCGAACCAGCTCCTCAGCATGATTCTCTCTCCGTCACCGCCTACCTCTACGCCTTCCCCCTGGTCTTCAACCTCGGACAGGTCCGCCGTTCGGTGGAGGACGGCATCGGCTCCATGCCGGCCGCACCCCTCAACGCCATCGTCCATGCCCGCACGCTGGCAGGAGCGGACGATGACTTCGTCTCGATCAACAACGACACGGTGTACTCCTTCGCTCAGATCGATCTGAGCGCCGGTCCCGTGCACCTCCACCTGCCCGATGCGGGCGCGCGCTATCACGTGATGCAGTTCGTGGACGCCTGGACGGACAATTTCGCGTATGTGGGCACGCGAGCCACCGGCACGGGAGCCAAGGACGTGCTCCTGCGTGGACCGTCCACGCGGGGCGGGGTGTCGACCGACGCCGCCGACATCGTGATCGATGCACCCACCGATGTCGTCTCCATGGTCGGTCGCTGGGCGGTCGACGGCGAAGCGGACCTGCCGGCGGTGCACGCGCTGCAGGACGCGATGTCGTTGAACGGCCCGGTGGGCCGGGGCCTCCCCGAAGTCGCGTCGCAGGGAACGCCGGCCCTGGACTTCTGGGAGCAGTTCCGCGTCTGGTCGCGTGCGTTCCCCGCTGCGCCCCGAGACCGGGCGCTGGAGGCCACCTTCACCGAGCTCGGGATCACCGGCGACGTGCCGGTGGGCAGCCTCGGCGATGAGACCGTCGCGCGTCTGGAGCACGCGTTCGCCGAAGGGGAGTCCGCGCTCGACGGGATCCTCCGCTCGGGCTCGGCCCCCGTGGTCAACGGATGGCAGATGACACTGCACATCTTCGACTACAACCTCGACTACTTCGGGGTGGGAACCATCGACGATCCGCAGTGGAAGGCGCCTGAGGGACTCCAGCGGCTCGCTCTGAGAGCGGGTTCGGCCAAAGCGGGGCTATGGGGCAACCACGGATACGAGGCCGCGTACATCATGACGTACGTCGACGATCGCGGCGAACAGCTCACGGGGGAGCGGCACTACACCCTCCGCCTCGCCCCACCGCCGCCGGTCGGCGCCTTCTGGTCGGTGACGATGTACTCCTTGCCGGAGTTCTTCCTGGTGGACAACCCCATCGACCGGTACTCGCTCGGGGATCGGACGCCGGGGATCGTCTACGGCGACGACAGGTCGCTCACCATCACGATGAGCCACGTCGCACCCGAGGACCCCGTGGCGCGCGCGAACTGGCTGCCCACGCCGTCCGGAGAGTTCCGGCCGATCATCCGCATGTACATCCCCGGCGAGGAGGTGCTGGACGGCTCCTATGAGCCCCCGGCCATCGTGCGCACCGAGTGATGTCGTCTGACTCATGACGAACGCCCGCCAGGATGATCCTGGCGGGCGTTCGTTGGTCGTCTGGAAGGGCGATCAGACCCCGAAGTACAGCTCGTACTCGAACGGGTGCGGGCGCTGGGCCATCGGCAGGATCTCGTTCTCGTACTTGTAGGAGATCCAGGTCTCGATGAGCTCCTTGGTGAACACGCCGCCCTCGAGGAGGAACTGGTGGTCAGCCGCGAGGGCGTCCAGCGAGTCGAGCAGCGAGTTCGGGACCTGCGGGATGTCCTTGGCCTCCTCGGGGGGAAGCTCGTACAGGTCCTTGTCGACCGGCTCGTGCGGCTCGATGCGGTTCTTGATCCCGTCGAGGCCCGCCATGAGCTGCGCGGCGAAGGCGAGGTAGGGATTGCCCGAGGCGTCCGGCGCGCGGAACTCGATGCGCTTGGCCTTGGGGTTCGAGCCCGTGATCGGGATACGGATCGCGGCGGAGCGGTTGCCGGCCGAGTAGACCAGGTTGACCGGTGCCTCGAAGCCCTTGACCAGACGGTGGTAGCTGTTCAGCGTCGGGTTGGTGAAGGCGAGCAGCGCGGGCGCGTGGGCCAGGATGCCGCCGATGTACCAGCGCGCGATGTCGCTGAGCTGTCCGTAGCCGGCCTCGTCGTAGAACAGCGGCTTGCCGTCGTTCCACAGCGACTGGTGGGTGTGCATGCCCGAGCCGTTGTCGCCGTACAGCGGCTTCGGCATGAAGGTGGCGACCTTGCCCCACTCCTCGGCGGTGTTCTTGACGATGTACTTGAACTTCAGGATGTCGTCGGCCGCGTGCACCATGGTGTCGAAGCGGTAGTTGATCTCCTGCTGTCCACCCGTGCCGACCTCGTGGTGCGAGCGCTCGAGGATGAATCCTGCCTCGATCAGCTTGAGGGTGATGTCGTCACGGAGGTCGGCCGTCTTGTCGACAGGGCTGACCGGGAAGTACCCGCCCTTGTAGGGGGTCTTGTTCCCGAGGTTGCCGCCCTCTTCCTCGCGACCGGTGTTCCAGGCGCCCTCTTCGGAGTCGACGCTGTAGAAGCTGGAGTTGGAGGTGACGTTGTAGCGCACGTCGTCGAAGATGTAGAACTCGGCCTCGGGAGCGAAGAACGCGGTGTCGGCGATGCCGGTCGAGGCCAGGTACTTCTCGGCCTTCTTGGCGACCTGACGCGGGTCCTTCGAGTAGATCTCGCCGGTGCGCGGGTTGTAGATGTCGAAGAGCATGACGAGCGTGCTCGCCTCGCGGAACGGGTCGACGTACGCCGTCGTGACGTCGGGGATGAGCTGCATGTCGGACTCATGGATGCTCGCGAAGCCGCGGATCGAGGAGCCGTCGAACAGCTGACCGTCGGTGAAGAAAGCCTCGTCGACCGTCGATGCAGGAATGTTGAAGTGCTGCTGTACACCCGGGAGGTCGGTGAAACGGATGTCAAGGAACTTGACGTCGTTCTCCTTGATGTAGGTCAGTACCTCGGACGAATCTTTGAACATGTACGACTCCTGTAATGCGGATCGATGGCTTCACGGCCATTCTGCAGAGTACGGACGGGGGATTTCTCTACGGTATCCGCTTTGTTTCGAGCGTGTTACGAGCGTGAGGGCGTCAGCACGTCATTTCACGCTCGGTAGGCTGGGGGAGTGACGGATGCAGTGAACGCGTACCCCGGTGAACGACTCGGACTCCCCGAATCCGGTTCGGGGAGCATCGCCCGTCCCGGCCGCCGGATCGGCGCGCTCCTGATCGACTACACGGCGGCGACGATCATCGCCACCGGTTTCCTCGGGTTCAATCAGTTCGCCCTGCCGACGGAAGCGGGTCTGACCCAGTTCGCCCCGATGCTGGTGTTCGCCGTGCTGCAGATCGTCTTCATCCCGACCGCAGGCGGCAGCCCGGGGCACCGCATCCTCGGCATGCGTGTCGCCCGTCTCGACGGGAGCTGGGTCGGGCTGTGGCGCCCGATCGTCCGCACTCTCCTGCTCGTGGTCGTCGTGCCCGCCGTGATCTGGGATGCCGATCAGCGAGGCCTGCACGACAAGGCCGTCGGCACGGTTCTGATCCGCACCTGACGCTGGCGCCCGGACGGAGTCAGTCCCGACCGCGGTTGCGCCGACGGGCTTCGCGCGGCGCTCTTCCACCGAGGAAGGAACGGGCGGGGTCGACGATGTAGCCGCGGCGCAGGGCTTCACGCCCGATGAGCATCCGGAAGCCCATCTCGTCACGGTTGCTCAGCGTGACCTCCGCGAGCACTTCGCGATCCACGAGCCGGATCAGAAGCTCGACCACGAGCCGCTCCTGGGCATGCCCTGACGAGCTCCGCACGGCACGACGGTCGTGGATCGGGCACTCGACCACGACCGCGTCCTCTTGGCTGTCCTGCCAGGGTTTCACCTTGAAACGGACCCAGGGTTCGTCGTCCTGCTCGAACTCCACGATGTCGAAAGCGTGCAGCGATGAGGTGCGCGCGCCCGTGTCGATCTTGGCTTTCAGCCAGTCCACCCCGAGATCGGGCAGGCTCACCCATTCTCGCCACCCCGTAAGGGTGTTTGAATGGGGGGTAGTCCTACTCACCTGATACATCCTGGCAGGAAAAATCCCCCCGTGAAGATCGCAGTGCTCTCCCGCGCGCCGCAGGCGTACTCCACCCAGCGTCTGCGTGCAGCCGCGCTCCAGCGAGGGCACAACGTCAAGGTGCTCAACACGCTGCGCTTCGCCATCGACCTCACGGCCGACGAGCCCGACCTGCATTACCGGGGGCGACAGCTCAGCGACTACGACGCGATCCTTCCTCGTATCGGCAACTCGATCACGTACTTCGGCACGGCCGTCGTGCGTCAGTTCGAGCAGATGGACGTCTACACCCCGAACACCGCCAACGGGATCTCGAGCGCGCGCGACAAGCTGCGAGCGAACCAGATCCTCTCGCGCCACAACATCGCGATGCCGCCGACGGCCTTCGTGCGCAACCGCGCGGATGTGCGACCGGCGATCGAGCGGGTCGGGGGAGCCCCGGTCGTCATCAAGCTTCTCGAGGGCACACAGGGGATCGGAGTGATCCTGGCCCCGCAGGTGAAGGTCGCCGAGGCGATCATCGAGACCCTGCACTCGACCAAGCAGAACGTGCTGATCCAGAAGTTCATCGCGGAGAGCCGCGGGCGTGACATCAGAGCGCTGGTCGTCGGCGACCGCGTCGTCGCCGCGATGCGACGCTCGGCGGCCGGCGATGAGTTCCGATCGAACGTGCATCGCGGAGGTTCCGTCGAGGCGGTCGAACTCGATCCTGTCTACGAGCGCGCGGCGGTGCGCTCTGCGCAGATCATGGGCCTGCGGGTCGCTGGTGTCGACATGCTCGAGGGCGAAGACGGTCCGCTCGTGATGGAGGTCAACTCCTCGCCCGGACTCCAGGGCATCGAGACGGCGACGAAGCTCGACGTCGCCGGTGCCATCATCGACTACATCGCCGGGCAGGTCGCTTTCCCGGAGATCGACGTGCGACAGCGTCTCACGGTCTCCACGGGCTATGGCGTCGCCGAGCTCATGGTGCACGGAGCGGTCGATCTGGTGGGGAAGACGCTGGGCGAAGCGGGGCTGTGGGAGAGGGACATCACGGTCCTCACGCTGCACCGGGGAGTCAGCGTGATCCCGAACCCGCGCAAGCATGTCGTGCTCGAGGCCGATGATCGACTGTTCTGCTTCGGCAAGCTCGACGAGATGCGCTCGATGGTCCCGGAACGTCGACGCCGTCGTGCGAAGGTCCGTCGTCTGCCTCGGCAGCCGCTCTCCGAATGAAAGAGCGCGGCCGTCCTCACAGGAGGACGGCCGCGCTCTGGGCTCGTGCGGTGCGTACGATCAGCGCGGACGCTGAGAGCGCACCTTCGTCGGGTCGATGCCCTTCGGGATCGGCAGCGACGAAAGCGACTGCGACACCGAGTCGACGCGGCGGATGACCGCGGCCATCGTGGCCTTGTCGATCGCCTTCGGGAGCTTCTTGATCGTCTTCGAGAGGTCGGCGATGGTCACCTCGTCGTCACCGTGCCCGACGTACAGCACAGTGACCGGGACGCCGTGTGCGACGCGCTGGGCCTTGCTGCGCTCCTCGTTGACGAGGCGGGTCAGCCGTCCGCGAGCTCCTTCGCCGACGATGACGATGCCACCGCGTCCGATAGTGCGGTAGACCGCTTCCTGCGTCTTCGGGTTGATGCCGACGGGCGTCTCCGATGCCTGCCAGCTGCGGCCCAAGCTGGTGCTCAGCACGTGCCCCGTCGCACCGGGCATGCCGTCGATCTTGCTGTACATGGCGGAAGTCGAGAGCCGCGTCATCAGGAACAGTGCGCCGAGGATGCCGAGCATCAGACCCGTGATGCCCCACAGGACGAGCGTCCACACCTGGAAGGGAGGGATCAGGTAACCCGCGACCAGCCCGAGCAGCACACCGCCGATGAGGATCGCGGCCTGCGCCCATGGCAGCCAGGAGTATGCCTCACGTGTGAACCGGAAGAGGGACTTGATCTGGGAGAAGAACCCAGGACGCTTTTCGGGTTCAGGAGCACGCTTTGCCATGAGGACCAGCCTACCGAGTCTGACGACCCCGTGATGTCGGCGTTCGCGCGGAGCGGAGCGGATGGGTTCCACTTCTCCTGCACTTCCACGGCTCCGAACGAGATCCGTCCCGACGGCCGCCACACGCGACCGCGGGCATGATCTCCGCGATGGGATGGGGGAATGGAAGACATCGCTATCGACGAGGGTCGGGGCGCGCCACTCGTGCCCGGGGCGCACCGTGTGGTGAGGACGCTCGATCCCACAGAGGGGCCGTTCTCGGGGTCGCTCGTGACCCACGGTGACGAGGTGCTCGTGCGGGTGGATGCGGCGAGCCTCGGCGGATGGGCGGGATGGCGGTACGCGGGCGCGGAGCACATCGCGGCGCCTGTGGATGTCAGCCGTCGTCGGGGCGGACACGACGCTCTGGTTCCCTGGTGCACCGATCGGGTACTCGGCTACCTGGAGCGCCGGGCAGCCGCGGGAGCGACCATCACGCCAGGGGAGACCAGCACGCTCGTCGTGAGCCTTCTGCGCGGTCTCGACGAGTTGGGCGAGGGCGTCGATGGCGTTCGCACCGGGACATGGTGGCTCACGGATGGCGGGCGCCCTGTCATCGTGCTCGGGGAGGGAGCCGACGCCAGGGCGGCAGTGATGGAGGCCCTCGAGCTGCTGGGCGAACAGAGTACGGACAAAGTGCTTCGTCGTGCCTTGTCGACCGTGGGAGACGGCCTGAGGAAGACGCTCGCTCAGCCGCGCCTACCTCGCAAGCTCACGGAAGCCTGGGAGGCGACGATGCTCGATGTCGCCGCCCCTCAGCCCCTCGGACGAGACTTCCAGGAACCGGAGCCCGTGCGCCGCGTCGCTCGGGTCGTGGGCCTCCACGATGCCGGCGCTCACGAGCCGGGGCCGCGTCTGCGCGCGGACCGGGTACGCCCTCGCGAGGCAGCTCGTCCCCGTGTGTTCGGGGCGACCGTCGAGGTGATGCAGACAGCGATCGCCGAGCTGCGTGCGCGAGTCGACCGCCGGTCGCAGAACCGCGATGTCCGAGCAGCACGGCCGAGCAGTGGCGTCGCGCGATCGGCGGTTCGTGCGAGGGTCCGCCCCGGTGCCCTCGCGATGGCGGGAGGTGCCGCAGCGGTCGTCGTCGCAGGAGGGATGCTCCTGCCCGCGGGTGAGTCGTCGAGGACCAGCGCCCAGGGTGCGTCGAGCAACGTCGAGACACGGCCTTCGCCAAGCGTGCCGGAGGTGTCGCCCACGCCGACGGCGCGCGCGACAGACGTCGCGGAGAGCGCGATCTCTGCTCCCGGGTCGCCGGCAGATGAGGATCCTGTCTCCGCACTGACCTCGCTCCTGCAGCTCATCGCGGAGTGCGACGCACAGGGGGACACCGCGTGCGCGACTGCGGTGACCGGCGGCGCTGAGGGGGTCGTCGACAGGCTCAGCGCGAGGTCTCAGGTCTCGTCGACGCCCGAGTTGGTCGATGCCTATGGTGACGTAGCGGTCACGCGGCTGCCGGCGGCGCCTGCGAGCGATGCCGGGGTGACCGACGACGCTTCCTCGGACGAGATCATCGTCGTCCTCCTCCGCATAGACGAGAAATGGCTGGTCCGCGACGTGTATGACGTCGCGGACCAGCCAGGATGACTCTTGTCGCTCAGGCTCCGAGCTGAGCGGCGAACTGCGCGGCCTCGAGGCGGGCCTTCACGGCGCCCAGGAAGCGTGCCGCGTCAGCGCCGTCGATGATCCGGTGATCGTAGGAGAGCGCGAGGTACACGTAGGAACGGACAGCGATCGCATCTGCACCGCCGACCTTCACGAGTCCGGGGCGCTTGACGACGGTACCGGTACCCAGGATCGCCGACTGCGGGAGGAAGACCACAGGCGTGTCGAACAGCGCACCACGCGAACCCGTGTTGGTCAGCGTGAACGTTCCGCCGGCCAGCTCATCGGGCTTCAGCTTGTTGTCGCGGGTCCGAGCGGCGAGATCGGCGATCTCGTGCGCGATCTGCGCGATGTTCTTCGAGGCGGCGTCGCGCAGTACCGGCGTGAGAAGGCCACGCTCGGTGTCGACGGCGATCGAGACGTTCTCGCTGGCGGGGTAGACGATGTTCTCCCCGTCGACGGTCGCGTTCACGATCGGGAAAGCCTGCAGGGCTTCCGCGGTCGCGAGCGCGAAGAACGGCAGGAAGGAGAGCTTGTCGCCCGTCTTCTCGAGGAACGAAGCCTTCACGCTGTCGCGGTAGTCGGCCAGCGCGGTGACATCGACCTCGACGACCGTGGTCAACTGGGCCGTCTGCTGCATCGACTCGACGGCACGCTTCGCGAGGACCTTGCGCAGACGCGACATCGGCTGCGTGGTGCCGCGCAGCGGCGAGACCTCGAGCGGCGCCGGAGCGGCAGGGGCCGCGGCAGCGGGCGCAGCCGTCGCCGTCTCCGCTGCCTTCAGGACGTCCTCCTTGCGGATTCGGCCGCCGACACCGGTTCCGGTGACGGAAGCCAGGTCGACTCCCTGCTGCGAGGCGAGGCGACGCACCAGCGGCGTCACGTAGAGGTTGTCGTTCTCCGTCGGGAGTGCGAGCTTGGGTGCGGCGGGCGTGGCAGCCGGTGCGGCAGCAGGTGCCGGGGGAGCGGCAGGGGCCGGCGCAGCGGGAGCTGCGGGTGCAGGCGCGGCAGCCGGTGCTTCGGGTGCGGCAGGGGCGGCCGGTGCTTCAGGCGTGGGTGCGGCCGGGGCTTCGGCTGCGGGTGCAGCGGCCGGAGCCTCTGCGGCGGGAGCAGCGCCGGAGCCGACGCGTGCGAGCACGGCGCCGACGGCGACCGTCTCGTCCTCGCCCGCCACGATCTCCTGGAGTACGCCGGCGACCGGCGACGGGATCTCGGTGTCGACCTTGTCGGTGGAGATCTCCAGCAGAGCCTCGTCGACGGCGATGCTGTCACCGACCTGCTTGAGCCAACGCGTGACGGTGCCCTCCGTGACGCTCTCGCCCAGCTCGGGGAGAACGATGTCGGTGGCGTCGCCAGCGGGTGCGGCCTCGGCGGCAGGCGCCGGTGCTTCGGCAGCCGGTGCCGGTGCGGCAGGGGCGGCATCGGCGGCATCGGCGGGTGCGGCCTCGGCGGGTGCGGCCTCGGCGGGTGCGGCCTCGGCGGGTGCGGACTCGGCGGCGGGAGCCGCAGCTGCGGGCGCGTCTGCGGCCGGAGCCGCTTCGCTGCCGTCGCCGATGCGCGCGAGGAGCGCGCCGACCTCGACGGTCTCGTCCTCGGCCACGAGGATCTCTTCGATCACGCCGCTGACGGGGGAGGGGATCTCGGTATCGACCTTGTCGGTCGAGATCTCGAGCAGGCCCTCGTCCGCCTGCACGGTGTCTCCCACCTGCTTGAGCCAGCGGGTGACCGTACCCTCTGTGACGCTCTCGCCGAGAGCGGGGAGGACGACGGATGTGCTCATGACTGAGTCTCCTTCAAGAAGTTGTATGACGCTTGTCTAGCTTAGTGACTCGGGCACCGGTTGGTGCTCAGAGGGCGTGCAGGGGCTTGCCGGCCAGGGCGAGGAAGGCTTCCCCGAGGGCCTCGCTCTGGGTCGGATGGGCGTGGATCAGGGGGGCGATGTCCTCGGGGTGTGCCTCCCAGGCGACGGCGAGCTGCCCCTCCGTGATGAGCTCGCCGACGCGGTCGCCGAGCAGGTGGACACCGATGACGGGGCCGTCCTTGAGGCGGACCACCTTCACGAGTCCAGCTGTTCCGATGATCTCGCTCTTGCCGTTGCCGGCCAGGTTGTACTCGTAGGCGATGACCGAGTCGGCGCCGTGCGCGCTGACCGCTGCCTCTTCGGTCACGCCGACCGACGCGACCTCCGGGCTCGAGTACGTGACCTTGGGGATCTGCGAGTCGGGGATGTTCACCGGCGACAAACCGGCGATGCGCTCGGCGACGGCGATGCCCTGCTGGAATCCGCGGTGTGCGAGCTGCAGCCCTGGCACGATGTCTCCGACCGCCCACAGGCCCGGTACGCCCGTGCGCAGGTTCTCGTCGACTGTCACGAAACCCCGGTCGAGGGTCACACCGGCTTCCTCGAATCCGAGGTCAGCGGTGACAGGCCCGCGCCCGACGGCCACCAGGAGGTAGTCCGCCGTGAACTCCTTGCCGTCTTCGAGAGTCACGGTGACGGACGTGTCGTCCTGCACCGCACCCTGGAAACGGACGCCGAGGGAGTACTGGATGCCGCGTCGACGGAACGCGCGCTCCAGGCCCTTGCTGAGGGCGATGTCCTCGTTCGGGACCAGGTGCGGCAGTGCTTCGATGATCGTGACCTCGGAGCCGAAGGAACGCCACACGCTCGCGAACTCGACGCCGATCACGCCGCCGCCGAGGATCAGAACACGCTCCGGGATCTCGTCGAGGGCGAGTGCCTGCTCGCTCGTGAGGATTCGCCCGCCGACCTCCAGGCCGGGGAGAGAGCGGCTGTACGAACCGGTCGCGAGCACGACGTCAGCTCCCACGTAGACGTCGTCGCCGACGCTGACGCTGCGGTCGGGGTTCAGACGGCCGAGGCCGGCGACGGTGGTGATCCCGCGCGCCTTGACGAGGCCCTCGAGACCCTTGAACTTCTTCGCGACGATGCCTTCGCGGTACGCGCGCACCCCGGCGGGGTCGATGCCCTCCAGGCTCGCCTGCACTCCGACCGAGGCCGCATCCCTCACGTGCTCGGCCACCTCGGCGGCATGCAGGAGTGCCTTGGTGGGGATGCATCCGCGGTGCAGGCAGGTGCCGCCGACCTTGTCCTTCTCGATCAGTGCGACCGACTTGCCGAGCTCACTCGCTCGCAATGCCGCGGCATACCCGCCGCTGCCGCCGCCCAGGACGACGATGTCGAAGGTGTGGGTTGTCATAGGTCATGCCTCCGTGTGGGATGCTGCGGCGAAGGCGATGATCGATCGGACCATAGCCCCCGTTGGGCCCTTCTCGGTGAAGCCGTACGGGGCGCCGGCGTGTTCGCCGGACCCCGCGATGTCGAGGTGCACCCAGGGGATGCGCGGAGCGTCATCGGCGTCCGAGGTGCGACCGACGAAGCGGCGCAGGAAGAGGCCGGCGTAGGACGCCCCGCCCATCCGGTCGCCCATGTTCGCGTTCTGCAGGTCGGCGATGGGGGACTCGAGCGACTCCTCCATGTACTCCGGCAGCGGCATGTGCCACGCCGGCTCGTCGACCTGAGCGGTCGCGGACATGAACGACGACACCGTCTCGACATCGCCGAAGACGCCGGTGTGCCGGTGTCCCAGTGCGGCGACGATGGCGCCGGTGAGCGTCGCCACGTCGATGATCACGTCCGGGTTCTCACGACTCGCCGCCACGAGACCGTCGGCGAGCACGAGTCGACCCTCGGCGTCGGTGTTCTGGACCTCGACCGTGGTGCCGTCGAGGATGCGGATGACATCACCCGGACGGAGCGCGCGGCCGGACGGCATGTTGTCGGTGATGCACAGCCACGCGGTGACGTGGACCGGGAGGCCGAGCGTGGCGATGGCGCGGAGGGCGGCGAGAGAGGTCGCCGCGCCTGCCATGTCGAACTTCATGCCGACCATCGAGGCTGCCGGCTTCAACGACAGGCCACCGGTGTCGAACGTGATCCCCTTGCCGACCAGGGCGATGTGCCGTGAGGCGTCAGCGGGGGCGTAGTCGAGTCGGACGAGTCGCGGAGGGCGGTCCGATCCCTGGCCGACCCCGAGGATGCCGCCGAATCCCTGCTCGGCGAGAGCCTTCTCGTCGAGGATCTCGACCGTGACGTCGAGGTCGGCCACGCTGTCGGCCGCGCTCTGCGCGAGCTGCTCCGGGCTCTGCCACTCTGCGGGGACGTTCACCAGATCCTTGATGAGCGCGACCGCGTCTCCGGCGACCTGGGCGTACTCGGCGTCGTCGTCATCGAGTGCGGCATGCAGCGTGATCGACGTGGCGCGCCCCTTGCCCTTCTCCGTGCGGTAGCCGTCGAACTTGTGTCCTCCGAGCATTGCACCCTCGGCTGCTGCCGCGGCGAAGGACTCGAGGCCGTCGGCGAGACCCACCGCGACGTGCTCGAAGCCCGTGAGCGAGCGCAGAGCGGTGCCTGCCGCATTGCGCACGGCCGCAGCGTCCGGCGAGGCGCCGACACCGACGACCGCGAACGGCGATGGCGAGACCTCGGGGACGTACACGCGGGTGAACGACCCGGCCGAGCCGGTGAACCCGACGCCGGCGAGTGCATCCGCGAGGCCGGGGTAGCCAGCCAGCGACTCCGCCGAATCGGGGAGAGCGGCGACGATGAGCACTGCGGCGTCTGCAGCGCTTCCGGGGAACTGATCGGTGGTGTGCGAGAGCACGGGAAGCGTCATGCTTCCATCCTAGGATCTCCGCCAGACCATGGTCGTCCGCCGCCTCGGCGCGTGTTCGCTCTCAGCATGATGCTCCGCGCCCCCGCATCGGTAGGTGCTCGTAGCATGGACACATGCCCTTCTCCGGTGAGATCCATGAACGCGTCGCGAATGCGCCGACAGTGCCGCACGGCCTGCCGCTGGTGCTGCTTCTGACCGGTTTCACGGATGCGGGAAGCGCGGTCTCCGGCCTGATCGATCACCTCCGGGAGACGGCATCGCCTGAGCCCGTGGTGGTGTTCGACAACGACGCCCTCCTCGACTACCGCGCGCGTCGGCCGGTGATCTCCTTCGACCAGGACCACCTGACCGAGTTCAAGCCGCCGAGGCTCGAGCTGTCTCTCGCGACCGACGCGCTCGGTCGCCCCTTCCTCCTGCTCGCGGGCTACGAGCCCGATTTCGCGTGGAATCGCTTCGCGAGCACCGTCCTCGCTCTTGCCGCCGAGTTCGAGGTCTCCGGAGTCCACTGGGTGCACTCGATCGCCATGCCCGTTCCGCACACCCGTCCGATCGGGACGACGGTCAGCGGCAATCGTCGTGACCTGACCGTGGCGCACTCGGTCTGGCGCCCGCGCACTCAGGTTCCCGCGACGGCCGGCCACCTCCTCGAGTTCCGTTTCGTCGAGCGCGGGGACGCGGCGGTCGGGTTCGTGCTGCTCGTGCCGCACTACCTCGCGGAGACCGAGAACCCCGATGCCGTCATCGCCGCGGCGGAGCGGCTGATGGCCTCGACGGGACTCGTCCTCATCCTGGATGCCGTCCAGGAGCGCCGCGAGGACTACCTGGCACGCGTGGATGAGCAGGTCGCCGGCAACGACGAGCTGCAGCAGATGGTGCACAATCTCGAGCGCCGCTATGACGCCTACATGGCGGGGCGTAACCCGGACGACGACTCCTATGACGAGGGCGGTTTCAGCGAACGGGATCTCCCCAGTGCCGATGAACTCGCGGCCGAACTGGAGCGCTACCTCGCCTCGCGGCCGTCCGGCGACGAGGACAAGCCCGGACGCGGTTGAAGCCGTTTCGCGACGGATCCATGCGAAGTTCGCCGGAATGCGTCCGCAACGCCACACGTGTGCGATACTAGGACTCTGACCCGTTGTCAATCAGTGTTTTCGAGCACTGGACTTGACAAGGGTCTTACTAGTGTCCGAAATGTCCCGGGGCTACACAGCAGCTCCGTGAAAGGCGAAACGTGACTCCTGCCACGACGAAGAACACCCGGACGAAGAAGGCTGCCGAAGAGACGACCGCCGACGCTCCGGTCGAGGCCGATGCGCCCGAGAAGCCCGCGCCCCTGAGTGCGGCGAAGCGTGCTGCCGCGAAGCGTGCCCCCGTCAAGAAGAAGAAGTCCGAGGACGTCGTCGAAGAAGACGAGGCCCCTGCAGCTGCTGCTGTGGAGGAGGACGAGGACGAGGACGCGAAGCCGGCCTTCACCGAGCCGCTGCCGACCGGTGCGATCGTCATCTCCTCCAAGGATGATGAAGAGGTCCCGGTCTACTCGACCCAGATCACCGGCGCGACGGCCGACCCGGTCAAGGATTACCTGAAGCAGATCGGAAAGGTCGCACTGCTGAACGCGGCCGAAGAGGTCGAGCTCGCGATGCGAATCGAAGCGGGCCTCTTCGCCGAGGAGAAGCTGTCGGCGATGACCCCGGCCGAAAAGACGAGCCAGCTCGGACTCGACCTGCAGTGGGTCGCCCGCGACGGTCAGCGCGCCAAGAGCCACCTGCTCGGCGCGAACCTCCGCCTCGTGGTCTCGCTCGCCAAGCGCTACACCGGACGTGGCATGCAGTTCCTGGATCTGATCCAGGAGGGCAACCTCGGTCTCATCCGCGCGGTCGAGAAATTCGACTACACCAAGGGCTTCAAGTTCTCGACCTACGCCACCTGGTGGATCCGTCAGGCCATCACCCGCGCCATGGCCGACCAGGCCCGCACCATCCGCATCCCGGTGCACATGGTCGAGGTCATCAACAAGCTCGCCCGCGTGCAGCGGCAGATGCTGCAGGATCTCGGTCGTGAACCCACTCCGGAAGAGCTCAGCCGTGAGCTCGACATGACCCCGGAGAAGGTCGTCGAGGTGCAGAAGTACGGCCGCGAGCCGATCTCCCTGCACACCCCGCTCGGTGAGGACGGAGACAGCGAGTTCGGCGACCTCATCGAGGACACCGAAGCAGTCGTCCCTGCCGACGCCGTGGGCTTCACGATGCTGCAGCGTCAGCTCGAGCAGCTCCTCGACTCGCTCTCCGAGCGCGAAGCCGGCGTGATCCGCATGCGCTTCGGACTGGGCGACGGTCAGCCGAAGACGCTCGACCAGATCGGTGACACGTTCGGGGTGACGCGTGAGCGCATCCGCCAGATCGAGTCGAAGACGATGGCGAAGCTGCGTCACCCGAGCCGCTCGCAGTCCCTGCGGGACTACCTCGAATGAGCCAGGCGAACGACGGCAAGGCTCTCGAGACGAGCGTCGACGGCAAGAGTTATGCGCGCATCCCGCTGCGCACCCGTGTGGTCATGCCCCAGGACGACCTGGACGCGATCATCACCGAGTACGCGAAGGATGCCGTGCAACCCGGCGACCTTCTGTTCGTGACCGAGAAGATCGTGGCCATCACGCAGGGGCGGTCCTACCGTCTCGACGAGATCAAGCCCCGGAAGCTCGCGCTGTTCCTTTCGAAGTACGTCACCCGCACGCCGTACGGCATCGGTCTCGGCATGCCGGAGACGATGGAGATGGCCTTGCGGGAGTGCGGCACTCCGCGCATCCTGTTCGCGTCCGCTGTCGCAGCCGTGACCAAGGCGTTCGGCCGTCGAGGCGACTTCTACCGCATCGCGGGCGACAAGGCGCGGGCGATCGACGGTCCCACCAAGCACACGATCCCTCCGTACAACGAGGCTGTGGTGCTCGGGCCCAAGGATCCCGATGGCGTGGCAGCTCGTGTGAAGAGGCTGATCGGTGGTCAAGCTGAAGTCGCCGTCGTCGACATCAACGACCTCGGGGGGAACATCCTCGGCTCGACCCTCGACAAGGCCGGCGAGCAGCGACTCGTCAAGATCCTCGGAGACAACCCGCTCGGTCAGGGGCTGGAGTCGACGCCCCTCGGCATCGTCCGCGAGGTCTGAACCATAGCCGTCTGAGCCATATACGAAGAACGCCCCCGGAGCTCTCCGGGGGCGTTCTTCGTCTCTGCGTCTCAGAAGCCGATGACCTCGCGGTAGCGGGGCTTGTGGCCGGTGCGGATCCCGGTGACGCTGGGCTTGTTCTCGTAGACGCCGGCACCCCAGTTGCCTTCGACGAGGACCGGGCCGTCGGGGGAGACGACGATGTCCCAGCCGACGTACTGCACCTGCGGTACGACTCGCGCGACCTGATCGATGAAGGCGCGCACCTCGTCCATGTAGGGCAGCTGGAAGTCGGCGATGCGGAATCCCGAGTCCGGGTGCGTCTCATGGACGTGGCCGTGGGAGTCGTACCCGGCACCGACGGCGTGGCCGTTCTCGTCGAGCATCGTGTAGAAGCCGCCGAACGTCATCTGGTCGCTCACGGCGCCACGGCCGAACTTCTGGGCCATGGCGAGGATGTGAGCCTTCTCGCCGTCGAAGAATGCGGTGATGCGGGTGGTGTTCACCGTGCCGGGGCAAACGGCAGCCAGCGCATCGTGCTGGCGGATCACCTCCTCGATGAGGAGTTCGCCGCGCGCCAGCAGGCCGCGGTGGAACTCGTCCCAGTCCTCGATGTCGGCGGCGTGATAGCGGTGCACTCCGGTGCCGGCCTGTCCCACCGGCTCTTTGGTGACGATCGTGCCGAGGCGCTGGGTGAGTTCGCGCACGGCGTCGGCGTTCCCGTCCTCGACCACCATCCACTCGCGCTTCAGGAACGGGGAGAACTGCTTGTCGAACTCGACCTTGTCCTGGAAGATCCAGCGGTAGTCGGGGTGGTCGTAGCGCTGCGAGAGCTGGTTCGAGACCGGATGGGTCATGTACGTCTCGCGCTCGGCCTTCGTGAGCATCGCGAAGTCGTAGTCGATGTAGTCCTGGAAGCCGACGTTGTGACGCGCAGCCGACCACAGCATGTCGACGACGATCGCCGGCACCGCCTTGTGGTGCTGCGCGGAGGCCTCCTTGGCGCGTTCCACCACCGATCCGACGTCGATGCGGCGAGCACGTCCCATCAGATAGCGGATGCGGGGCGCGAGGGAAAGTCGAGACATGAGGCTCCAGGGTCGGGGTCTCCACCAGTCTACGGGGGCGGGCGAGGTCGACCTGGGAGCCGGAAGCTAGGCTGGAGGACGTGTGTGAGACGACTTCCAGCTCCCTGCCACGTGCCATGATCTCCCGCTCGGCGTTGGCTGCGGGAGCCTCGGCAGCGGTGTCGGCGGGGGGAACGATCGCCGACCTCCGACGCGATGCCTGGGGGCACGGAGTGCTCGCCGTCGCCCAGGTCGTGGCCGCGGCCGGCGCCCAGCGCGTCCTCGTCGACGCGCAGGGCGAGGTCGAGGCACTGGAGCTCGAGGGGATCCACGGTGTCACCGCCGGCGAACCCGACATCGACGCGAACCTCCTCTATGGCCTCCCCGATGCGGACGGGAAGCTCGCGTCCCGGCCGGTGATGCGACTGACCGGACGGATCCTCTCCACCAAGCGGCTGCGGCCGGGTGACGCCGTCTCCTACGGCTACACGTACCGTGCGACGAGCGAGACCACTGTCGCACTTGTGACCGGCGGCTATGCCCAGGGCATCGTGCGCGCGCTCGGCAATCACGCGACCGTGGAGATCCGAGAGACCGCGATGCCCATCGTCGGGCGCGTCGCCATGGATGTGTGCGTCGTCGATCTCCAGGGCGCAGATGTCGATGTCGACAGCGAGGTCACCTACTTCGGTGGTTCCGGGCCGGCCGCGCCCGGCGTCGCGCGATGGGCGGACGTCACGGGGATGACTGCGGCCGAGCTGGTCGCCGTCGCCGGTTCGCATGCCGTGCGGGGGTGGGAAGCATGAGCCGTCCTGAGGTGCGCCTGAGCAGCAGCATCTTCCGTGCGAACATCCAGGCCGTGCGCGACCGTGTCGCGCCCTCCGCATTGATGCTCGTGGTCAAGGACGATGCGTATGCCCATGGGCTCTCGTGGGCGGTGGATGCCGCGATCGAGGCGGGGGTCGAGTGGTTCGGCAGCTATGACATCCGCACCGGGCTCTCCGTCCGCAGACTCGCGGGCGGCGACGCCCGGATCTTCGCCTGGGCGACCTCGACGGAGACGGAGATCGACGATGCACTGATGCAGCGCCTCGATCTCGGCGTCGGGACCATCGAGTACCTCGGGCGGATCATCGCGCGGGCCGAGGCTCTCGGGGCGGCGGCACGCGTGCACCTGAAGATCGACACGGGCCTGCACCGCAACGGCATCCTTCCGGAGGACTGGGCATCGGCTGTCCGTCAGGCGCGGCGGGCCGAGCAGGCCGGACTGCTCGAACTCGAAGGCGTGTGGAGCCACATCGCCGAGGCGAGCGACGAGGACGACGACATCGCTCACGCCGCCTTCCGCGATGCGGTGCGCATCGTCGGCGAGTCCGGAGCGGTGCCAGGGGCGCTGCACCTGACGGCATCCGCGGCATCATGGTGGCGTCCCGAGCTGCGCGGAACCGTCTCGCGTATCGGTGCTTTCTGCTACGGCATCCGGTCGGCCGACGGTCCGGAGCTCGAGGGAGTCCACCCGGCGGCGAGCCTCGTCGCAACCGTGTCCGCGGTCGAAGACGACCGTGTGACGATCGAACTGGGCAGTTTCGACGGGCTTCCGTCGACGCTCTCCGGAAGCCTGGTCGGAACACCGGATGGGCCCAGGACTCTCGTCTCCGTCGGTCCTACCTCCTCGATCGTCGAGGGGTGGCCCGGGGCCGAGGTGGGGGCAGAGGTCGTCGTCTTCGGTGCGGGTGCGCACGGAGAGAAGTCGGCGACGACCCTTGCGGAGCGGATCGATACCGTGGGAGAAGAGATCCTCACCCGGCTCACACCGCGCGTGCGAAGGGTCGTCGCCGACTGATCGTCGTCCGCTGACCCCGGTGTCCGCGGATCTGGATCAGCGGGTGGGGATCAGCGAAGCGATCAGACCGTCTCGATGAGACGCGCGGTCTCGTCGTGCCAGCTGGTGGCGATGCTGCGGAGCTTCTCTTCGTACTTGCGTCCGTGGTGGGCGCAGAACAGGAGCTCGGATCCGTTCACCTCAGCGGCGATGTACGCCTGAGCGCCGCATGAATCACAGCGATCCATGGCGGTCAGACGGAACTCGACAATGGAGGTGTCACGTTCGGTCGTTGCATTCATCTCGGTGCCTCCTCGGGTGTCGGCTTCGCTGAGCGATTTGGTCAATACAACCACGCGCCACCTGTGTGCATGCCCGGTTTGCGGCGTGTTTCGCTCACCGCGTACGCCCGGCCCGCCGAGTGCCCTCGCGCGGGGAGTGTCTGCGGAGCGGCGGGGCCTCGCGAGATTAGACTCGGAGATTGTGAATGCCGAGTACTCCGCCCATCATCTCCAGGTGCTTGAAGGCCTCGAGGCCGTGCGCAAGCGCCCCGGAATGTACATCGGGTCGAACGGGTCGCCCGGACTCATGCACTGTCTCTGGGAGATCATCGACAACTCGGTCGACGAGGCGGTCGCCGGCAACGGCACGAAGATCGACATCATCCTGCACGCCGACGGCAGCGTCGAGGTCCACGACCGCGGCCGTGGTATCCCGGTCGATGTGGAACCGCGCACCGGACTGACCGGTGTCGAGGTGGTCTACACGAAGCTGCACGCCGGTGGAAAGTTCGGCGGCGGATCGTACGCCGCCTCCGGAGGCCTGCACGGCGTGGGCGCGTCCGTGGTGAACGCGCTCTCCGAACGTCTCGACGTCGAGGTCGATCGCGGGGGCAAGACCTATGCGATGTCGTTCCACCGCGGCGAGCCCGGCATCTTCACCGACTCCGGCGAGAAGCGGCCCGATGCGCCGTTCACTCCGTTCCAGGAGAACAGCGAGCTCCGCGTCATCGGCAAAGCACCCCGCGGTGTGACGGGCACGCGGGTGCGCTACTGGGCGGACCGGCAGATCTTCACCAAGGACGCAGCGTTCCAGCTCTCCGAGCTCGAGACCCGCGCTCGTCAGACGGCCTTCCTCGTTCCCGGGCTCGAGATCCTGGTCAAGGACGAGCGTGCGGCGGGCCAGGTCGTCCCCGTGCCCGACTCCGACGGCGAGACGATCACGCTCGGCCCCACCGAGACCTCCTATCTGTACGAGGGCGGAATCTCCGAGTTCGTCGACTACCTCGCGATCGACCCGCCCATCACGGACAACTGGCGAATTCAGGGCGAGGGCACGTTCAAGGAGACGGTGCCCGTCCTGCAGCCGGATGGACACATGGTCGCGACCGAGGTCGAGCGGGTGTGCGCTGTCGACATCGCGCTGCGCTGGGGCACCGGCTACGACACCAAGATCCGTTCGTTCGTCAACATCATCTCCACTCCCAAGGGCGGCACGCACCAGCAGGGGTTCGAACAGGAGCTGCTCAAGGTGCTCCGCGCGCAGGTGGAGCAGAACTCCCGACGTCTGAAGGTCGGCAACGACAAGCTGGAGAAGGACGATGTGCTCGCCGGGTTGACGGCAGTCCTCACGGTGAACGTCCCCGAACCACAGTTCGAGGGTCAGACGAAGGAGATCCTCGGCACGCCCGCGGTGCGCCAGATCGTGGCTCAGGTGCTGCGCAAGGACCTGGCGGAGCGCTTCGGCTCGACCAAGCGCGACGACAAGATCCAGGCGTCTCAGCTGCTCGACAAGGTCGTCTCGGAGATGAAGGCGCGCGTGTCGGCGCGGGCGCACAAGGAGACCCAGCGCCGCAAGAACGCACTCGAATCCTCGACGCTCCCGACCAAGCTCGTCGACTGCCGCACGAACGACGTCGAACGCAGCGAGCTCTTCATCGTCGAGGGTGACTCGGCCCTGGGGACGGCGAAGAACGCACGCAACAGCGAGTTCCAGGCGCTGCTGCCGATCCGCGGCAAGATCCTCAACGTGCAGAAGGCCTCCGTGGGGGACATGCTCTCGAACACCGAGTGCGCGTCCATCATCCAGGTGATCGGTGCAGGATCCGGCCGAACGTTCGACATCGACGCGGCCCGCTACGGCAAGATCATCCTGATGAGCGATGCCGACGTCGACGGCGCGCACATCCGCACCCTGCTGCTGACTCTGTTCTTCCGCTACATGCGGCCGTTGATCGAGCACGGCCGCGTGTTCGCCGCCGTGCCGCCTCTGCACCGGATCATCGTGATCAATCCGGGCTCGAAGCCGAACGAGACGATCTACACCTACAGCGAGCAGGAGATGCACGCTCTGCTGACGAAGCTCCGCAAGGCGGGCAAGCGCTGGCACGAGCCGATCCAGCGCTACAAGGGCCTCGGAGAGATGGACGCCGAGCAGCTGGCGAACACCACCATGGACCGGTCGGGTCGTCTGCTGCGTCGGGTTCGGATGGAGGACGCGGAGGCCGCTGGACGCGTGTTCGAGCTCCTCATGGGAAACGAGGTGGCTCCCCGCCGCGAGTTCATCATCGACTCCTCCGACCGGCTCTCGCGCGAGTCGATCGACGCCTAGACCTCGGAGACGAAAGAAGCCGGCCCGGTGCAGACCGGGCCGGCTTCTTCTCTCTCGCACGCGGACGGGCCGCGCGCGTGGGCTCAGACGAGTGTGCGGCCGATGCTTCCGATCACGCCTTCGACAGGCTGGCCGGACGCGTCGCGGCGTGCCCCGGCTTCGGGGAGCTTGCGCACGGCGCCCGTCGGATCGACAGCGAGCGGCGGGTTGGGTCCGACCCATGCGACCGTGAGCCGGTCTTCGCCCTTCAGGAAGGCGTGAGCGCGGACGCCGCCGGTGGCGCGGCCCTTCGACGGATACTCGGCGAAGGAGGACACCTTGGCGCGCCCGGGCTCTGTGCCGGGAAGCGCGCTGTCCCCTCCGGATACCGTGGCGACCACGGCCTCGGCGGTGGGGTCGACGACACCGAAGAACAGCACCGATGCACCCGAACCGAGCTTGACTCCGGCCATGCCGCCCGCCGGGGCACCCTGAGGGCGCACTGCCGAAGCCGTGAAGTGCAGCAGCTGGGCATCGGTCGTCACGAACACCAGCTCCGCGTCGTCCGGCGCCTCTGCTGCTCCGACGACAGTGTCGCCCGACTTCAGCCCGATCACCTCGAGATCCGGGCGGACGGGGAGGGTCGAGGGAACGATGCGCTTGACGGTGCCCTGAGCGGTGCCGAGCGCGATCGGAGTGTCGCTGTCGAAACGCACGAAACCCAGAATGCGCTCGCCCTTGGTCGTGATGCCGAGGTAGTCACGCAGCGGAGTTCCTGCGGCGAGCTGCACGGACGTCGCCGGCACGGAGGGGAGGTCGACGGGGGAGAAGCGCACGACGCGACCGAGGGTGGTGAGGGCTCCGATCTCGGCGCGGACGGTGGTCTCGACGGTGGTCAGGATCGCATCGTGCTTGCTGCGCCGTGCCGGGACGGTGAGCTCCTGGCCCTCGCCGAGGTCGACGCGGACGGTTCGTCCCGTGGTCGAGAGCACGAGCACGGTGGGCGCGTCGGCGATCTGCAGATCGACCGCCCCCTTGGTGGCTCGGGGCTTGGGTGGAGCGGCGTTCATCAGGAGTGTGCGCCGGGGAGTCCCGTATGCGTCGGCTGCGGCGTCGAGCTCCTTGGCGACAGCGGCGCGGAGCAGCGCGGGACTGTCGAGCAGCTCGCGAAGCGCGGCGATCTCCGCCAGCAACGCATCGCGCTCGGTCTCCAGCTCGATCCGGGAGAACTTCGTCAGGCGGCGCAGACGCAGCTCGAGGATGTATTCCGCCTGGAGCTCGCTCAGATCGAAGACGGAGCGCAGTCGTGTGCGGGCCTGCTCCGAGTCGTCGGAGGAGCGGATGACCTGGATGACCTCGTCGATGTCCAGGATCGCGATCAACAGCCCCTCCACCAGGTGCAGGCGCTCCTCGCGCCGCTTCAGGCGGTACCGGCTGCGACGCGTGATGACCTCGAGGCGGTGGCCGACATAGACGCTCAGCATCTCCTTGAGGCCGAGCGTGCGCGGCTGTCCGTCGACCAGAGCGACGTTGTTGATGCTGAAGGAGTCCTCCAGCGGAGTCAACCGGTAGAGCTGCTCGAGCACGGCGTTCGGGTCGAAGCCCGTCTTGATGCCGATCGCGACGCGCAGCCCGTGGTTGCGGTCGGTGAGGTCGGTCACGTCGCTGATGCCCTGCAGCTTCTTCGACTGCACGGCGTCGCGGATCTTCTCCAGCAGTCGCTCCGGTCCGACCATGTACGGCAGCTCGGACACGATGATGCCGGTGCGTCGAGGGCCGAGCGGCTCGATGGAGGTCTTGCCACGGACCTTGAGGGCGCCGCGTCCGTTGGTGTACGCGTCCTTGACCCCGTCGAGCCCCATCAGGATCCCGCCGGAAGGGAAGTCGGGGCCAGGGACGAACTCCATCAGCTCCTCGGTCGTCGCATCCGGATTCTCGAGGAGATGCGTTGCCGCCGCGACCACTTCGATGAGGTTGTGCGGCGCCATGTTGGTCGCCATGCCCACGGCGATCCCACTCGCACCGTTGACCAGCAGATTCGGGAAAGCAGCCGGCAGCACCGCAGGCTGCTGGAACTGACCGTCGTAGTTGGGGATGAAGTCGACGACGTCCTCGTCGAGGTTCTCCGTGAGGGCCAGCGCGGCGGCGGCGAGTCGCGCCTCGGTGTATCGGGCGGCAGCGGGACCGTCGTCGAGAGAGCCGAAGTTGCCGTGCCCGTCGACCAGGGGCACACGCAGAGCCCACTCCTGTGCGAGCCGCACGAGGGCGTCGTAGATCGCCGAGTCACCATGAGGGTGCAGCTTTCCCATGACCTCGCCGACGACGCGTGCACTCTTGACGTGCCCGCGGTCCGGGCGCAGACCCATCTCGGCCATCTGATAGAGGATGCGGCGTTGCACGGGCTTCAGACCGTCGCGTGCGTCGGGCAGGGCACGCGAGTAGATCACCGAATACGCGTACTCGAGGAACGAACCCTGCATCTCGCTGGAGAGGTCGATGTCCTGGATGCGCTCCTCGACGGGCTCGGGCGGCGGAGTTTTCGGCATGGACTTCCTGGGGGCATACGGGAGCCTGTGTCAGACTGGCTCGGATGTCCTTCATGCTACCGTCCGCGACGCCGAGCGCCCGGAGTGTCGTCGGGGTGGCGGGCGACCTGTTCGCCGCTCTCCGAGGCGAATCCGAGGTTCTGCCGCGCGCGGAATCGGTCGTGCTCGTGGTGATCGACGGGCTCGGGGCGATCAGTCTGCGCGGGCATGCCGGACACGCGCGTGCTCTGACCTCCGGCATGGCGAAGAAGGATGTGGCCCACTCCGTCTTCCCGTCGACCACGGCGGCTGCGCTCACGAGCATCGTCACGGGCGTGTGGCCGGGCGAGCACGGTCTCGTGGGTTACCGCGTGCTCGATCCGAGCCGGGATGTGCTCGTCAATCAGCTCAGCGGGTGGGAGACCGACGGCATCGATCCCCTCACGTGGCAGGCGGCTCCGACGATCTTCGAGCGAGCGGGCAGCAGAGGACACCGGAGTTTCGCGGTCGGGTTCGCCGGCTATGCGCACAGCGGCTTCACCAAGGCCACGCTCCGTGGTGCCGAGTTCGTTCCCGCGACGACCGCCGCCTCGCGGATCGAAGCGGCGTATGAACTCGCGCGCGCGCATCCGGGATCGCTCGTCTACTGCTACCTGCCCGAGGTCGACAAGGCAGGCCACAAGTACGGCATCGCCTCCGGGGAATGGGTCGCCGCATTGGAGGACGTCGACGCGGCTCTGTCCGCGCGCGTGCCCACCGGTGTCGGCGTGGTCGTCACCTCGGATCACGGGATGGTCGACGTGGCTCCGAACCGGCAGATGGTCCTGGAGGAGGAGCATGTGGCGGGGATCCGTCACATCGGCGGCGAGCCGCGGATGCTGCATGTGTACCTGGAGCCCGAGACAGACCTCGCTGCGATGACCGCGCGATGGCGGGCCGACCTGGAGAGGGTGGCTGATGTGCTCACCCGCGAAGAGGCGGTTCGACACGGCCTCTTCGGACCGACGGTCACCGATGCCGCCGCCTCACGAATGGGCGACATGCTCGCGATCGCGCGTGGAGCCTGGGCCGTCTATGACGGAACCGCCGCCGATCAGCGCAGTCGCGGGATGGTGGGCCAGCACGGCGCGATGACGCCGGAGGAGCGACAGGTTCCGCTGATCAAGCTCGGCGCGTTCGGACGCTGAAGCACGTCATCCGGTCCGCCTCGGAAGTGGGTCAGGCGAGGGGTGTCTCACTCATCGGTGCGTGCGCCGAAGACGATCTCGTCCCATGAGGGCATCGCGTTCCGGCGGCGGCGGCGTCCAGACGAATCCCCGGTGGTGTCCGAGCTGCTGGTCTGCGGTGCGGGCTGCGGAGGCTCCGGCTCTTCCTCCGGCTGCTCCAGGGCCTCGAAGAGGGAGATCGGACTCTGGTCAGCGCGATCCGACTCTTCGACCTCGTCCAGCAGGGGTGCGGTCTCCCGCTGCCCGCGGCGTCGACGGAGAGCCTCGAGGAGGTCCGCCGTCTCCGGGCTCGTCGTCTGCGCGGCGGGTGCGCGCTTGATGGCCGCATCCTGCGCTGCCGCGTCGGAACGGGCAGGGAGCGACGGGTCTTCCACATCCGCGTCGGGTGCAGGCACCAGTCGCGGTCCGAAGGCGCCGGAGTCGAAGCGGCTCTCATCCTTGTAGGGAGAGGTCCGATCGGCGTCGACCGCACGCAGACGAGGAATGAGGCCCTCGGGAAGCGAGCCTTGCCGTGACAGTTGCGTCGCGTCGGCGTTCAGCGGCGAGAGCGCGCTGCGGCGGGGATCGAAGCTCCAGCGGGCGTCATGGTCGACCTCGTTGGCGGTGAACTCGAGCTTGATGGTCCAGCTGGAGTCCTCCTTCCAACTCGCCCAGCGCTCGGAGGTGGCGTCGATCTCGGCGAGCTTGGCTCGGACGGCCACACCGAACGTGGGCTGTGCGTCCGGCTCGACCTCGCTGCCGATCAGGACGGGGACGGCCAGGGCCTGTCCGATCACGTGCTCGCGTTCGGCGAGGACGGGTCCTTCGAAGCGGGCCACGTCGTCCACGCTGATGCCGAGCAGCTCTGCGACCTCGGGTGCGGTGAGTCCGGCTCGGATCTGGGCCTGGATGTCGCGCGGGCTCGCGGCGAGCTTCTGGGCCGCCGGCTCGCTCTGGCGGGTGGCGCGGCGGATCTCGCGCTGCAGCATGTCGTCGATGGGCAGCGCGAACCGCTCGCCCGACTCGGTCGCGAGTACGAGGACTCCTGCTTCTGTGCCGACGATGGTGACGTTTTCCATGCGAATGCCCCTCTGATGGGTGTCCGTTCATGGTGTCACGCGAGAGCGGTCACGGACGGGAATAGCGTGGGCGTGCCGTGAGTTTCCTCTGTCGCACGGACGAGCATTTGCGTTATGTCGTCTGGTCGTGCAAACTATGGCCGCCGAATACCCGACGGCGCACCACCCACTCGCACCATGAAAGTGGAGATCTACCGCATGGCAACCGATTACGACGCCCCCCGAAAGAGCGAAGACGACTCCGAGTCGATCGAAGCCCTCAAGGAGCGTGTGCCGGACAAGCTGTCCGGCGCAAGCGGGGACGAAGACTCCGACAACCCGTCGAGCTTCGACCTCCCGGGTGCCGACCTTTCCGATCTCGAGCTCGATGTCGTCGTGCTGCCCGCGCAGCAGGACGAGTTCACGTGCATGAGCTGCTTCCTCGTGAAGCACCGCTCGCAGCTCGACCACGAGGGCGCATCCGGGCCCATCTGCAAGGAGTGCGCTGCGTAAGCAGTCCTCCGAGCGACGTATCACGCGCCCCCGACCATCACGGTCTGGGGCGCGCTGTCGTTCAGGTGCACTCGGCAGGCTCAGGAGTGCGGTGGCCAGTCCGGGGCGCGTCGACCAGACCCCGGCTCAGACCTGGGAAGCGCGAATCGCGGCGGCGAGCCGATCGGGCGTGCGCGTCGAGATCGTCCACGTGTCGACGGGATCGTCCGCGTCGAGGTTCGGGACGACGACGACTCCGTCGATCCCGCCGCGGATCAGGTGCCATCCCCGTGCCGGGAGACCGGGGCCGCGGGCGTGACGTGCGTCCTCGCCGGTCAGCGGGGTGGGGTCTCCGAGATGCTTCGTGTCGATGTGCGCCCGCCCCGCGTGCAGGATTGAGCCGGAGACGGATACCACCGGCGTGGCGGCGATCACCGCGAGCACGAGCAGGGCCGACACAGCCGCACCGACGACGAGAGCGACCGTCGAGCCGATGGGCACGAAGACGAGCGAGACCATGGGACCGGCGACCGCGACGGTCACGAGCAGCCAGAGGCTCGGCGAGAGTCTCTCGCGGTAGCGGGGACGTGAGTCTGTGACGGGGTTCTGCATTAGCCTCATGGGGTGACCGATTCCGTTGATATCCCCATTATCGCTGCAGTGGTGCCCGGGTATGCGCATCCGGGAGATGCCGGTGCCGATCTCGTGGCGGCAGAGGCGGTGCACCTCGAGCCGGGGGAGCGCGCACTCGTGCCGACCGGGGTGCGCATCGCGTTGCCCGACGGCTACGCGGCATTCGTCGTCCCCCGCAGCGGGCTGGCGGCCAAGCACGGCATCTCGATCGTGAACTCCCCGGGAACGGTGGACGCCGGATATCGAGGCGAGATCAAGGTGAGTCTGATCAACACGGATACCAAGAGCGCGTACGATGTGGCGGTCGGCGATCGTATCGCGCAGCTGATCATCATGCCGGTCACGCGCGCCACGTTCATCCCGGTCGACGAGCTGCCGGACAGCGTCCGCGGTGCCGGTGGCTTCGGCTCCACCGGCTACCAGGCAGCGACCCACCAGAGCGAAGCAGGACGAGCCAATGACTGACAACAACGAGACCCCTTCGAAGTCGGCACCGCTGAACCGTGCCACCGACGGCCCCTTCGACGACTCCGAGGCGAACCCGGTCCGCCCGTACATCGACCTCGGTGGCATCAAGATCCTGCCGCGCGAGGGGCTGAACCTGCGCCTCGAGGTCGAGGAGCAGTCGAAGCGCATCGTGGCTGTCGGCCTCGACTACGCGGACTCCTCGCTGCAGGTGCAGCCGTTCGCTGCCCCGCGCTCCGGCGGTCTGTGGGACGAGACCCGGGTGCAGCTCCGCGACCAGGTCAAGGCGCAGGGCGGTCGCGTCGAGGAGCGCGAAGGTCCGCTGGGCAAGGAGCTCCTCGCGGAGGTCCCTGCCACGGCTGCGGAAGGATCCGGGCTGCGTCTTGCGCGCTTCATCGGCATCGACGGCCCGCGCTGGTTCCTGCGCGGAGTGATCGGTGGCGCAGGAGCGTCCGACCCCGAAGCCGCCGAGAAGGTCGAGGATCTCTTCCGCTCGATCGTGGTCGTCCGCGGTGGTTCGCCGATGCCCCCGCGTGACCTCATCCCGCTCAAGATGCCGGCGACCCCGGGCTCCGCGTGAGCGTTCCCGAGCCCGACGCCGAACGCGAGAAGAGCACCTCCGAGATCCTCGGGGAGGCGCTCGGAGGAGTCGCGCGTCGTGCCGGCCTCGACCCCGCTGAGAGCTCCAGCACGCACAAGGTGGTCTGGTCTGCGATGGGCGGGTGGCGCGGCATCCTCGAGTCCGTGCTCCCGAGCCTCGCCTTCGTCATCCTGTTCACCATCCGACCGGAACCGCTGATCCTCTCACTCGGGGTGTCGGTCGGTCTGGCAGCGGTGTTCACACTCGTCCGACTGGCGCAGAAGTCTCCACCCTCGGCCGCGCTCGGTGGTCTGATCGCCGCCGTCGCCGCCGCAGCCCTCGCGCTGTGGACAGGGCGAGGCGCGGACAACTTCGTGCCCGGACTCATCACGAACGCGGTCTACGGATCGGTGATCCTGGTCTCCGCGCTGATCGGCTGGTCGCTCATCGGCCTCGCGGTCGGATTCCTGATGGGGGAGGGCACCGCGTGGCGCGATGACCGCCGCAAGCGCCGCGCGTACTTCTGGCTCGGGATCGCCTGGGCGGCGCTGTTCTTCGCACGTCTAGCCGTGCAGCTTCCCCTGTATCTCGCCGGCGACGTGACGGCCCTCGGCACGCTCAAGCTCATCATGGGGCTGCCGTTGTTCGCACCGCTCATCGCCGTGACCTGGTTGGTGGTCCGCGCTCTCCACCCCCGCGAGGCTGCGCGCGAGGACACTCCCGAGGCATGATAGATTTATCTTGACATCAAGATAAATCGCAGGCTTTCGCCGGTGCGCTTCCCGGAGCAGACTGGTTAGGTCCCCCTTGCTAGCCGCAGGGGCTCGCTGGCGAGCAAGATGGAGGCGCCTGTCGCTCCCATCCGAATAGAAGGAGACGGATTCGTGTCCACGGTGAACAGCTTCGGTGCCAAGAGCACCCTGACAGTCGGCAGCACCGACTATGAGATCTTCCGCATCGACACGGTGCCCGGTTTCGAGAAGCTCCCCTTCAGTCTCAAGGTCCTCCTGGAGAACCTGCTCCGCACCGAGGACGGCGCGAATGTGACGAAGGCGCAGATCGAGGCGCTGGGGTCCTGGGATGCCGCGGCAGAACCCAACACCGAGATCCAGTTCACGCCGGCGCGCGTGGTCATGCAGGACTTCACCGGTGTCCCGTGCATCGTCGACCTCGCCACCATGCGCGAGGCCGTGACGGCCCTGGGCGGCGACGCCAACAAGATCAACCCGCTCTCGCCCGCCGAGATGGTCATCGACCACTCGGTCATCGCCGACCTGTTCGGCTCCGAGAACGCACTCGAGCGCAACGTCGAGATCGAGTACGAGCGCAACGGCGAGCGCTACCAGTTCCTGCGCTGGGGACAGACCGCCTTCAGCGACTTCAAGGTCGTCCCGCCCGGGACCGGCATCGTCCACCAGGTGAACATCGAGCACCTCGCCAAGGTCATCTACGACCGCGACGTCGACGGCGTGCTCCGCGCCTACCCCGACACCTGCGTCGGCACCGACTCGCACACCACGATGGTCAACGGCCTCGGCGTGCTCGGCTGGGGCGTCGGCGGCATCGAGGCCGAGGCGGCCATGCTCGGCCAGCCCGTGTCGATGCTCATCCCTCGCGTGGTCGGCTTCAAGCTCTCCGGTGAGATCCCCGCCGGTGTCACGGCGACCGACGTCGTGCTCACCATCACCGACCTGCTGCGTAAGCACGGCGTCGTCGGCAAGTTCGTCGAGTTCTACGGCGAGGGCGTGGCCTCCGTGCCGCTGGCCAACCGCGCCACGATCGGCAACATGTCGCCGGAGTTCGGTTCCACGGCGGCGATCTTCCCGATCGACGACGTCACGCTCGACTACCTGCGCCTCACGGGTCGCAGCGAAGAGGCCGTCGCACTGGTCGAGGCCTACGCCAAGGAGCAGAAGCTCTGGCACGACGCGTCCCACGAGCCCACGTTCAGCGAGTACCTCGAGCTCGACCTCGGCACCGTCGTGCCGTCGATCGCCGGCCCGAAGCGCCCGCAGGACCGCATTCTCCTCTCCGAGGCGAAGTCGCAGTTCGAGCAGGACATCCTGGCGTACGCGACCGCGTCGACCTCGGACTCGGTCGTCGACCTCGAGTCGAAGCACTCCTTCCCGGCGTCCGACCCCGGTTCGGTTCCCGGCGAGGAGGAGCCGACGACCACCCGTCCGGTGCACATCAACAGCGGTGCTCCGGCGAACGCGTCCAAGCCGGTCCCGGTGACCACGCCCGACGGGGAGAAGTACATCCTCGACAACGGCGCCGTCACCCTGGCTGCCATCACCTCGTGCACCAACACGTCGAACCCGTCGGTCATGATCGCCGCCGGTCTCGTCGCACGCAAGGCGCTCGAGAAGGGGCTCAAGCAGAAGCCGTGGGTCAAGACCACTCTCGGACCCGGCTCCAAGGTCGTCACCGACTACTACGAGAAGTCCGGTCTGGACAAGGACCTCGAGGGTCTCGGCTTCTACACGGTCGGCTACGGCTGCACCATCTGCATCGGAAACTCCGGACCGCTGATCGAAGAGGTCTCCGAGGCCATCAACTCGCACGACCTCGCCGTCACGGCCGTCCTCTCGGGCAACCGCAACTTCGAGGGCCGCATCAGCCCCGACGTGAAGATGAACTACCTCGCCAGCCCTCCGCTGGTCATCGCCTACGCGCTGGCAGGGTCGATGCACTTCGACTTCGACAACGACGCGCTCGGCAAGGGCAGCGATGGCGAGGACGTCTTCCTGAAGGACATCTGGCCGACGCCCGACGAGGTGCAGGAGATCGTCGACTCGTCGATCTCGCGCGACCAGTTCATCAAGCAGTACGCCACGGTCTTCGACGGTGACGAGCGCTGGCGCAACCTGCCGACGCCCGACGACGACACGTTCCAGTGGGACGAGAACTCCACCTACGTCCGCAAGGCACCGTACTTCGACGGCATGACGATGGAGCTCACCCCGGTGAAGGACATCGAGGGTGCTCGTGTCATGGCGACGCTCGGCGACTCGGTCACCACCGACCACATCTCGCCGGCCGGGAACATCAAGCCGGGAACGCCTGCGGCGCAGTACCTCACCGAGCACGGCGTCGACCGCAAGGACTTCAACTCCTTCGGCTCGCGTCGCGGAAACCACGAGGTGATGATCCGCGGAACCTTCGCCAACATCCGCCTGAAGAACCTGATGGTCTCGGCAGTGAACGACGGCCAGGTCGTCGAGGGCGGGTACACCCGCGACTTCACGCAGCCCGGCGGTCCGCAGTCGTACATCTACGACGCGAGCATGAACTACCAGGCTCAGGGCACGCCGCTCGTGATCTTCGGTGGCAAGGAGTACGGTTCCGGTTCGTCGCGTGACTGGGCGGCAAAGGGCACGAGCCTGCTCGGCGTCAAGGCCGTCATCACGGAGAGCTTCGAGCGCATCCACCGGTCGAACCTGATCGGCATGGGAGTCGTGCCGCTGCAGTTCCCGGCCGGCGAGAGCTGGGAGTCGCTGGGGCTCGACGGCACCGAGATCGTGTCGATCTCCGGCCTGGAGGAGCTCAACAACGGCGTCACGCCGAAGACGGTCAAGGTCACGGCCACCCCGAGCGAGCACTCGCCCGAGGGCAAGCAGCCGGTCGAGTTCGACGCGGTCGTGCGCATCGACACCCCCGGTGAGGCGGACTACTACCGCAACGGCGGCATCCTGCAGTACGTGCTGCGTTCGCTGGTCTGATCGCACGCTGGTCTGATCGCACAACGGAGGGGCCCGTGTCTTCGGACACGGGCCCCTCCGTCGTGTCAAGGGGGGACTCCATCCTCGGAGCTTTCCCTGCCCGGGGCGGTAGTATCAGGACGACGCCCGCACCCGTGTCGGGCGTCTCTGACGAAGCCTGTGAGGAGGCGCAGATGCCCATTCTTCCGAGCATCTCTGGACCCCGCGATCTGGATGCCCTCTCGACCGAGCAGCTGGCGGAACTCGCCGCGGAGATCCGCGAGTTCCTGGTCGAGAACGTGTCCCGTACCGGTGGCCATCTGGGCCCCAACCTCGGCGTCGTCGAGCTGACGATCGCCTTGCATCGCGTGTTCTCGTCTCCGGACGACCCCTTCATCTTCGACACCGGGCATCAGTCCTACGTGCACAAGCTGCTCACGGGCCGCCAGGACTTCTCCGGCCTGCGCGTGCGCGGCGGACTCGCGGGTTACCCGCAGCGCGGGGAGAGCGCCCATGACGTGGTGGAGTCCTCGCATGCGTCGAGCTCGCTCAGCTGGGCGGACGGCATCTCGCGGGCGCTGACGGCCACGGGGCGCGCAGACCGGCACGTGGTCGCTGTGGTCGGCGACGGCGCATTGACCGGCGGCATGACCTGGGAGGCGTTGAACAACATCTCCGATGACAACGACCGCAACCTGGTCATCGTCGTCAACGACAACGGGCGCTCCTACGCTCCGACGATCGGCGGCATGTCGCGCTACCTCAACCGGGTGCGAACGGCAGCGGCATACAAGGACCTGCATCAGCGCTCCGACCGCCTCTTCCGCGCTTTCGGTCCCGTCGGCCGAGCCGTGTTCCGCGGCGTCCGCGGCGGTACCCACGGATTCCTCTCCAGGTTCACGAACAACGAGGCGTTGTACTCGAACCTCGACATCAAGTACCTCGGCCCGGTGGACGGGCACGACCTCCCCGCGCTGCTCGAGACGCTGGAGCTGGCGAAGTCCTACGGCGCCCCCGTGATCGTCCACACGATCACGGAGAAGGGTCGCGGCTACCAGCCTGCCCGCGACGACGAGGCCGATCAGTTCCACGCCGTCGGCAAGATCGATCCGACCACGGGGGAGACGCTGTCCTCGGGCGGTCGGGGGTGGACCGATGTCTTCTCCGACGCCCTGGTCTCCGTGGGCGAACAGCGGGAAGACGTGATCGCGATGACCGCCGCAATGCTCCGGCCGACGGGCCTCGCGCCGTTCGCCGAGCGCTTCCCCGACCGGGTCTACGACGTGGGGATCGCCGAGCAGCATGCCGTGGCCTCTGCCGCGGGACTCGCCTACGGAGGACTGCACCCGGTCGTCGCCCTGTACGCCACGTTCATGGGGCGTGCCTTCGACCAGGTGCTGATGGACGTGGCGCTGCACCGCGCGGGAGTCACCTTCGTCCTCGATCGGGCCGGCGTCACAGGTCCGGACGGCCCCAGCCACCACGGCATGTGGGACCTCGCGATGCTGCAGATCGTCCCGCACATCCGTATCGCCGCTCCCCGTGACGGTGCACGGCTGACCGAAGCTCTGCGTGAGGCGGTCGACGTCGAGGACGCCCCGACGGTGATCCGCTTCCCCAAGGGAGAGGTCGCCGCCGACCTTCCGGCCATCGAACGGTTGAGCGATGGGGTCGACGTGCTCGCGCGCGGCGAGACCGAGGACGTGCTCATCGTCGCCATCGGGCCCTTCGCAGAACTGGCGCTCGATGTCGCCGACCGGCTCCGCGCTCAGGGCATCGGCGCGACGGTCATCGACCCGCGGTGGGCCATCCCGGTGCAGCCGTCGATCGTGGAGCTGTCCGCCCACCATCGCCTGGTGATCACGATCGAGGACGGTATCCGCGTCGGCGGCATCGGCACTCGCGTCCGGCAGGTTCTTCGCGAGGCCGGCATCGACACGGCTGTCGACGAACTGGGTCTCCCGGACGAGTTCATCGATCATGCCTCGCGCGATCAGATCCTCGTCGATGCGGGGCTCACCGCCCCGAAGATCGCGCAGGACATCGTGTCGCAGGTGCTCGGGACCCGCATCCCGAAGGCGCGTCACGCGGGCGAGACCGGAACGATCGACCTTCCGCTGCACGAGCGGCACTGAAACCCGTCCGACGGCGCCCGCTCCAGCGGCGGCGCCGGGGAGATCAGTTCAGCGCGTGCAGCGCGGCGACGGCCTTGGCCTCCCGATCCACCTCTCGGAGGGCGGTCGACAGCAGGTAGCCGTCGGTGAGGGCGTCTCCGGTGACCATCACACGCACCAGCTCGACGCCGCAGGCGCGGCGAACCTCGTCGGCACTGGCCGCGATGACCCGTGTGTTGATCTCGTCGTTGCGTGGCAGCTCGGCTCCCTCGAGTCCGCGGACCACATCCCGCAGGGCTGCACCGACGATGTTCGAGGCGCGTTCCTTCACGTTCACGACGTCGAGTTCGAAGACGCGCAGATCGCGCCCGGTCGGTATGGGGCGCCACTCGAACGAGGCGTGCACGCGATGCTGATGACCGCCGGCACCGCTCAGCTCGCGCGCAGGCAGATCCGTCGCGCGACATCTGACGTCGACGAGTCTGTACCAGTAGAACAGGGGGAACGCCCCGTGCGAGCCCGGATCGAGCACGACGACTTCACCGACCGCGCCGCCACGATGGGACGGACGTCGTTGGGGACGGTTGCGGATGATGGGTTTGCCGTTACGAGTCCGGATCGCCGCCCAGCCTTCATCGACCGTGACGATGAACAGTTTGAGGAGGGCCGGGAGCACCAGGAGAGTGGTGAGGATGGCCGTCCCGGTCTTGAGCAGACCTGACATCCCCTTGCCGCCCAGCATCGTGAAGAGCATGTCCATGTCACCACTGTGCAGGTTCGCCGGGTGCCGACGTGTCGTCGGGTGGCGTGCTCGCGATGATTTCACGCGGTGTTCCCCGCGCGTTCCCTGCCTGGCCGCGCGGTGGATACGAGACGGCTCGGCACATGTCGCGGTCTGGTCACCGCGATCTGGTCCCCGCGATCTGGGCGCCGTGTCCTTGGCCTCGAGTCCTGGGCTCAGAACAGCTCGGAGATCGTCCGAGTCACGACGGCATCCGCCACCGCGAGGCAGCGCGTGCGGTCGGCGTCGACGAGTCCGATGCGCGTCCGCCGGTCGAGGACATCGTCGACCGTCATCGCCCCCTCGACCCGGACGGCGTAGACGACCTCGGCCTCGGTCAGCCCCGTCCGCTCATCCAGCAGCTCGCCCGATGCCGGCACATCGCGCTCCGCGAGCCGCAACGACGCCGTGCGGCTCCGTCGCGACGGCAGGCTCCGGGTCTCTATGGCGAGATCGACGGCATCCTCGGCCATCCGTCGATAGGTCGTCAGCTTTCCGCCAAGCACCGAGACGAATCCTGAGTCCGACGCGGTCACGAGGTGCCGACGGGAGATGTCGGCTGTCGAGTCGCTGCCGCTGTCGACCAGCGGCCGCAGGCCGGCGAAGGCGCCACGGACCTGGTCGCGTCGGACGGGTGTGGCGAGAACGCGATTGAGACTGCTCAGGAGGAACTCGATCTCCGGCTCTGTCGGCTGGGCGACCCGGGGGACGGCGCCGGGTGAGTCTTCGTCGGTGAGTCCGACGATCAGCCGGCCGTAGGCCCGAGGCAGAGCGAAGACATAGCGGCTGATCGACCCCTCGTGGGGGATGGTCAGCGCGGTCGATGGCGTGCCGAGGTCGGCGGCGTCGAGCACGATGTGGGTCCCTCGACTCGGTCGCACCGTGATCGACTGATCGAGTGCTCCCGCCCATACGCCCGTCGCGTTGACGACCGCACGCGCACGGATCTCGAAACGCTCGCCCGTGGTCGTCTCCTCGACCGAGGCGCCGTCCGCACGCAGGGAGAGAGCACGGACCCGGGTGAGGATGCGGGCGCCGAGGGAAGCTGCAGTGCGGGCCACCGTCGTCACGAGGCGCGCGTCGTCGACGAGCTGACCGTCATGGGACAGCACCCCTCCGCGCAGGCCCCTCTGGTCGAGGGCGGGCATCAGACGCAGCGCCGTGCGCGCGGAGACCAGAGCAGGCGCAGGCAGGACACGGCGAGGCGTGTGTGCGCGCATCCGCAGCAGGTCGCCGAGCCCCATGCCCACGGTGCCTGCGGTTCGCTGGCGGAGCGTGACAGCCTGCGAGAACGGCAGGAGCTGCCCGAGGGGGCGGATGAGGTGCGGGGCGATCGTCGTCATGAGCAGGTGGCGTTCGTGCGCACTCTCGCGTGCGGTGGCGATGTCACCTGTGGCGAGGTAGCGCAGCCCGCCGTGCACGAGCTTCGAGCTGAACCGGCTGGTGCCGAACGCGAGGTCCTCTGCGTCGATCAGCGTCACGGTGAGTCCACGGGACACCGCATCGAGCGCGACCCCCACGCCTGTGATGCCGCCGCCGACCACGAGCACATCCACTCGCTCCTCGGCGGCGAGCATGAGCTCCGTCCTCCGTCGCGCGACATTGAGCGCGGATGGCTCCCTGGTCATGGGCGCAGCAGTCCGTCGAGCGCGGCCCGAAGTTCGCGTTCCCATGCGCCCTCCGAGATGAGGTCTGCCACGGTGCCATGGGAGAGCACCGCCGACTGCGCGATGAGCAGCACCATGACGGCGATCTCCTGCGGCGCGCCGTCGCGGACCGATCCGTCGAGCTGTGCGGTTCCGATGGCGTCGGACAGCCACCCGAGGATCATGCGCTGGCTCGACCCCACGCGCTGCAGCGTGTAGCGCGTGAACGCCTCCGGTTCGTCGGCGAGCAGTCGTGCATAGAGGGCGTCACTCCGGAAGAGGCCGATGAAACGCAGCACGTCGTCGACGAGGGCCGACCTGGTGGCCGCACCCGCGGGGAAGGCACTGAGGATGGTGGACACACGACGCAGCAGTGCCGCACGGACCACGTCATCGGCGTCATTCCAGTTGCGGTAGATCGTCGGTCGACTGAGCTCGGCGCGGCGGGCGAGCTCTGCGACGGTGAGCCCGTGCACGCCGCGACGCTCGATCAGTGCATCGGCAGCGTCGAGGATCTTCGTCTGGGTGGCATCCCAGAGAGGTTGACGTTCTTCCATGATGTGTCACACTGTAACGCATGAGCCAAGAGGATGGCAGGGTCGATGCAGACCCGGCGATGAGATGGAACGGCTGGGGCGACCCCGCGAAGGCCAAGGAGCTGCCTCTGCCGGTCCGTGCTCTGCTCCCGATGCTGTTGGGCCGCGTCCGCAAGCCTGCACCGGCCGTGGACCTCGCCGACGTGCAACTGGAGCCTTCGCGGCTGACACCCGAGGACCACGCGGCGTTCGCCGTCGCCGTCGGCCTCGAGAACGTCGACGACACGCCGGAGGCCCGGGTGCGGCACGCGGGTGGGCGGTCCACGCCGGATCTCCTTCGCCGACGCGAGGCACGACAGGACGCTCCGGACGCCGTCGTGCGTCCCGCCGACCACGACGAGGTCCGTGCGTGTCTTGACGTCGCGACAGCACGAGGGATCGCGATCATCCCCTTCGGCGGCGGCACGAGCGTCGTCGGTGCGCTCGATCCGGAGCGGGGCGCGCATCACGCGGTGGTCAGTCTCGATGTGCGGCGACTGAGCGGACTGATCCGGCTCGACGAGACCAGCGGCGAGGCCGTGCTCGCGGCCGGGACAACGGGTCCGGAGGCGGAGGCGCTGCTGTCCGCGCGCGGGTTCGAGCTCGGGCACTTTCCACAGAGCTTCCGCTACGCCACGATCGGTGGATTCGCGGCGGCTCGGTCGTCGGGGCAGAACTCCGCGGGGAACGGGCGCTTCGACACCATGGTGACCGGGATCAGAGTGGCCACACCGACCGGCGACATCGAGCTCGGGCGGTCGCCTGGCTCTGCCGCAGGGCCCGACCTGATCCGAGTGCTCCTCGGGTCAGAGGGGATCTTCGGCGTGATCACCGAGGTGCGGGTGCGTGTGCATCCGATCCCGCGCGCCCGGGTGTTCGAGTCCTGGTCGTTTCGCGACTTCGCCAGCGGAGCGGAGGGACTCCGTCGTGTCGCACAGCTGAGCGGTGGTCCGACTGTCATCCGGTTGTCCGATGAGGCGGAGACAGCGGTGAGCCTCGCCCAGGTCGGGCGGATCGGCAAGGCGCTGGCCAAGGGCGCGAGCGTCATCACGGTGTACGAGGGCGAGGGGATCGCGGAACGACGGGCCCGTGCGAGCGCGCACCTCGCAGCGGCGGGCGGCACCTCCTCCGGGGAAGGCCCTGCAGAGGACTGGCTCAGAACCCGCTTCGACGGGCCGTATCTGCGCGATTCGCTGCTCGACGCCGGGGTCTTCTGCGAGACTCTGGAGACCGCGACCACATGGTCGAACCTGCAGACGCTGCGCTCGGCGGTCGAGGTGGCACTCAAGGAGGGGTTCGCGGACATGGGCGCCAAGTGCTACGTCATGTGCCACGTCTCCCATATCTATCCGACCGGGGCTTCTCTGTACTTCACCGTGCTCGCCGGGATCCGTACCGACCCGCTCGCGTCCTGGGAGGCGGTGAAGATGGGTGTGAACGATGCCATCATCGCGTCCGGCGGAACCATCAGCCACCACCACGCGGTCGGACGCGACCATGCGCCCTGGCTCGGTCAGGAGATCGGCGAGACCGGGGTCCGCATCCTCGCAGCGATCAAACGAGAGCTCGATCCGTCCGGCATTCTCAACCCCGGCGCCGTGATCCCTCTCGAACGGACGCACTGACATGGCCGAGCACATCGCGGTGCTCTCGAATCCGTTCTCCGGCAAGGGCCGGGGTGCGAGAGCCGCCGACGTGGCCGTCCGCCATCTCCGGGAGCGAGGCGCCGACGTGCGCACCTACGCAGGTGGCTCCGCGATCGATACCGCGCAGCTGGCGGTCAGAGCATTGGCGGAAGCTCCTCGGGCGCTGGTGGTGGTCGGGGGTGACGGTACGCTCGCGGGCGTTCTCGACACGGTGTGCGCGGCGGCGGTGCCGGTCGTGCTGGTACCGGCAGGCACTGGAAACGACCTCGCGCGCGCGCTCGAGCTGCCGCGCGGTGACGCCGCGGACGCCGCGGCTCTCGCGCTCACCGGAGTGCCGCGGTCCATAGACGTCGGTGAGATCACGTCGGCGGGGGAGAAGCGGATGTTCCTCACCATCGCGGCCCTCGGCTTCGACGCGAAGGTCAGTGATCGCACGAACCGACTCCGCTGGCCTCACGGTGCGCTGCGCTACTACCTCGCATTGCTGATCGAACTCGTGCGGCTGCGGGCCATGGACTTCACGCTCGTCGTCGACGGAGAAGCGCCACAGCGAGCTCCTGGCACGCTGATCGCGGTCGGGAGCACCTCGAGCTATGGCGGAGGCATGCCCATCTGCGCCGGAGCCGTTCCGGACGACGGACTGCTCGACATCGTGCACGTGGCGCCGCTCGGCAGACGGCGGCTGCTGCGTCTGTTCCCGCTGCTGCTCCGAGGTACGCACTTGGACCGACCGGAGGTGGTGCATCGTCGAGCGCGGACCGTGACGGTGTCGGCTCCCGGCCTCGTGGTGTACGCCGACGGCGAGCGGGTCGGCGAGGACGAATGCACGATCGCCGTGCTGCCGGCTGCGCTCACCATGCTGGTGCCGGCCTCGACCACGGGAGGTGAGTGATGACCGGTTTCGATGAGGACGTCGTGATCGTCGGATCGGGGTTCGGCGGGTCGGTTGCCGCGTTGCGCCTGGCCGAGAAGGGCTATCGGGTCCGTGTCTACGAAGCCGGTCGTCGGTTCGAGGACGAGGACTTCGCGAAGACGAACTGGAATCTCCGTCGCTACCTGTGGGCGCCGATGCTCGGATGCCACGGTGTGCAGCGCATCCACCGACTGCCGCACGTGATGATCCTCGCCGGCGCCGGGGTCGGAGGCGGATCGCTCAACTATGCGAACACGCTGTACCAGCCGGGGGAGGCATTCTTCGAAGACGCGCAGTGGCGGGACATCGCCGGCTGGGAGTCGGAGCTGGCGCCGCACTATGCCACCGCGAAGCGGATGCTCGGCGTGGTGGCGCACTATCCCCATACCGGACCCGTGGAACGGATCATGGCTGGAGCGGCGGAGGATCTCGGTGTCGGCGCCAGCTTCCGTCACGCGCCGGTCGGGGTCTGGTTCGGGAAGCCGGGGGAACGTACGCCGGACCCGTTCTTCGGTGGTGAGGGGCCCGATCGCACCGGGTGCACCCTGTGCGGCAACTGCATGGTCGGCTGCCGCGTCGGCGCGAAGAACACCCTCATGAAGAACTACCTGGCTCTCGCGGAGCGCCGAGGAGTCGCGATCGAAGCGCTCCGCACGGTGAGCGAGGTCCGTGAGCTGCCCGGAGGCGGATTCGCGGTGACGACTCAGCGCAGCGGGGCTTGGTTCCGGCATGCGCGCAAGACCGTGACCGCCCGGCAGGTCGTGCTCGCCGCCGGCACCTGGGGCACGCAGCAGTTGCTGCACCGTATGAAGGCGTCCGGCGCGCTGCCGTGCGTCTCGGACGCTGTCGGCCGTCTCACCCGCACCAACTCGGAGGCCCTTGATGGCGCAGTCGCCGTGAGGGTCCCGGACTCGCTCCAGCTCGCCCGGGGCGTCGCGATCACGACCTCGTTCCACGTCGACGACCGCACGCACGTCGAGAACGTGCGCTACGGGCCCGGATCGAACCTGATGGGTGCGCTCGCGACCGTTCTCGTCCCCGGCGATCGTCCGCTCGGTGCGCGAATCCGCAGCCTCGTGACCCAGATCCTTCGCGCTCCGGCGCGGCAGTTCCGTCTCGGGAGTCTGCGCCGCTGGAGCGAACGAGGAATCATCGCGTTGGTCATGCAGACGGCAGACAACTCGCTCACGCTCTCGTTGCGCCGTCGTTTCGGTCGCCTCGTCATGACGAGCGCGCAGGGTCACGGGGAGCCGAATCCGAGCTACCTGCCTCAGGCTCACACGGCCGCTGCGGCGATCGCGGCGCGGGTCGAGGCGGACGGCGGTGTGCCCGCCGCTGCTCGCGGATCCTGGCCGGAGGTGTTCGGCATCCCCCTGACCGCGCACTTCCTCGGCGGCGCTGTGATCTCGGCTTCGCCCGCGGACGGCGTCGTCGATGCGTATCACCGAGTCTGGGGGCACCCTGGCCTGCACGTCGTCGACGGCGCGGCCGTTCCCGCGAACCCCGGCGTGAATCCGTCTCTCACGATCACCGCGCTCGCGGAGCGGGCCCTGTCATACTGGCCTCATCGCGGCGAAGACGACGCGCGACCCGATCAGCCGGCTGGCTGAGCCTCGGCGACCGGACTCTGCCGCGCGGGGTCTGCGCACAGCGCCCGCGACGCCGACCAGTACCAGCCGTATGCGACGCTGACGGCGCTCATCCCCAGCAGGGGAAGTGCGATGTACGGTTCGCTGATGTCCGTCAACACGAACCCGAATTCTCCGGTCAGGTTCGCGGGCACGACGCCGACGACGGCGATGACGACACCTCCGACCACGAGACCGAGTCCTGCGAAGGCCATGAGGTGTCGGCGAGTGCCCGTCGTGGTCCGCAGAAGCCTGCCCAGGCCGAAGGCAGCCCCGCTGCCGATGATGGTCGCCAGAGCGGAGGCGGCCACGACGAAGAGCAGCTGGAACCACGCCACCATGATCAGGATCGAGAAGAGGGTCTGCAACGAGCGCGACATGATCGTGAGAACGACAGTCGTCACCATCAGGAACAGCGCGTTGAAGGTGACCCAGGCAGCGATGGCACCGCGCCAGAACTCGCGCCGGCTGAAGGCCATCGGCTGTTCGGCCGTGCGCGGAGACGGGCGAGAGATCATCGATCCAGGCTAGGGCTTGCGGGGCGCCGGACGGCGAAGCGCCCCACCGGATTCGCTGGGAATCAGCTGGGGCGCTTCGCCTGATGCTGTCCGACGATCAGCGGCTCTCGACGCCGCGGATCTGCGGGGTGTGGAAGGAGCCACCGAATGCCCGCTCCGATGCGCCCTCACGGTCGAGGTACGGCGAGGCACCGCCGTCGATGAAAGGCCATCCGGCACCGAGGATCAGGCACAGATCGATGTCCTCGACCTCGGGGACGACGCCCTCGTCGAGCATGAGCTTGATCTCCTGCGCCAGACCGTCCTGCACACGCTGGAGGATCGTCGCGGCCGTGGTCGGAGTCTTGCCCACCGCCGGCTTCAGGACCTTCTCGGCCTGCTTGCTCCACCCGACGACGCGTCCGCCCTTGTCCTTCTCCACGACCGTGTCGAGCTCGGCGAGCGCGTGGAAGTTCTCGTTGGCGTAGAACCGCTCGGGGAAGGCATGCACCATCGTGTCCTGCACGTGGGCGGCGACCTTCCAGCCGACCAGGTCGATCAGCTGGAACGGACCCATCGGGAGGCCGAGCGGGCCGAAGGCCTTCTCGACGTCGGCGATCGGGGTGCCCTCGTAGACGGCGCGTGCGGCTTCACCCATGACCTTCGCGAGCAGACGGTTCACGACGAAGCCGGGGGCGTCGGCGGTGAGCACCGCGTTCTTCCCCAGATTCTTCGCGACCACGAAGGCCGTCGCCAATGCGGCGTCGGCGGTCACCGGGGTCTTCACGATCTCGATCAGCGGCATGACCGCGACCGGGTTGAAGAAGTGGAAGCCGACCAGACGCTCCGGGTGGGCGAGCTTCGCTCCGATCTCCTCGACCGAGAGCGACGACGTGTTGGTGGCGAGGATCGCATCCTCGGCGATGATCTTCTCGATCTCGCCGAACACCTGCTGCTTGACGCCGACCTCTTCGAACACGGCCTCGATCACGAAGTCGCAGTCCGCGTAGAGACTCTTGTCGGTGGTCCCCTTCACGAGTGCACGCAGCTTGTTCGCGGTGTCCGCATCGAGCCTGCCCTTGGCCTCAAGCTTGCCGATCTCCTCGTGGATGTAGGCCACACCCTTGTCGACGCGAGCCTGGTTGAGGTCGGTGATGAGCACCGGCACCTGGAGCTTGCGCACGAACAGCAGTGCGAACTGGCTGGCCATGAGCCCGGCGCCGATGATGCCGACCTTGGTGACCTTCTTCGCGAGCTGCTTATCGGGCGCGCCGACCGGGCGCTTCGCGCGCTTCTGCACGAGGTCGAACGCGTACATCGACGCGGCGAACTGATCGCCCGTCACGAGTTCCGCCAGGGCCTCGTCCTCGCGGGCGAAGCCCTCCGCCTTGGTCCCGCTCTTCGCCTTGTCGAGCAGGTCGAGCGCGGCGTACGGCGACTTGGGCACCGTGCCGATCTTGGACTCCAGCATGCCGCGCGCCATCTTGATGGCGATCGGCCACTTGGTGAGGCGCTCGATCTTGCCCGGCTCGTTCTTGCGCTCGACCTTCTTGCCGCCGAGGACGGCATCCGCCCAGGTGAGCGAGTTCTCGAGGTAGTTCGCCGCCGGGAAGATGGCGTCGAAGATGCCGAGGTCGAACGCCTGCTGCGGCTTCAGCATCCGGTTCTGCTTGAGCGGGTTCGAGATGACGACCTCGAGCGCGTTCTCGATGCCGATGAGGTTCGGCAGCAGGTAGGCGCCACCCCAGCCGGGGATGATGCCGAGGAAGACCTCGGGGAGCGCGACCGCCGCCGCGGACGCGTCGACCGTCCGGTAGCTGGAGTTCAGGGCGATCTCCAGCCCGCCGCCGAGTGCGAGTCCGTTCACGAAGGCGAAGGACGGAACGCCGAGGTCACCGAGCTTGCCGAGAACCTTGTGGCCGAGCTGGGCGATGAGGCGCGCGTTGTCTCGGGACCCGACCTTGCTGATGTCGGAGAGATCTGCGCCGGCCGCCATGATGTACTGCTTGCCGGTGATGCCGACCGCCTGGATCTCACCGGCCGCTGCGCGTGCCTTGAGGCCGTCGAGGGTCTCGCCCAGCTGGGTGAGCGTCGCGGGTCCCAGCGTGTTCGGCCGGGTGTGATCGCGACCGTTGTCGAGCGTGATCAGGGCCAGCACCTTGCCGGAGGCGAGACGGATGTCGCGCACCGGCGACTGCGTGATGACCTCGCCCTCGGTGAGGGCCTGGATGGGGGAGAAGTCGATGTCGTCGTAGTCAGTCACGTGCTCACTCACTTCTTCTTCTTGCCGTCGTAGTGCGGGTTCTCCCAGATGACCGAACCGCCCTGGCCCAGACCCACGCACATGGCGGTGAGGCCGTAGCGGACATCGGGGCGCTCGGCGAACTGTGCCGCGAGCTGGATCATGAGACGCACACCGGACGCGGCAAGGGGGTGCCCGAGGGCGATCGCGCCACCCCACTGGTTGACGCGGGGATCCTCGTCGGCGATGCCGAAGTGGTCGAGCAGCGAGATCACCTGGATCGCGAAGGCCTCGTTGAGCTCGAACAGACCGATGTCGTCGATCGTGAGACCGGCCTTCTGGAGCGCCTTCTCGGTCGAGGGGATCGGTCCGATGCCCATGATCTCCGGCTGTACGCCTGCGAAGGCGAACGAAACCATCCGCATCTTCGGTGCGAGTCCGAACTCCTTGACCGCGCCGCCACCGGCGAGCAGCGACATCGTCGCGCCGTCGGTGAGGGGAGACGAGGTGCCTGCGGTGACGCGCCCGTGCGGGCGGAACGGCGTCTTGAGCGCGGCGAGGTCTTCCATCGTGGTCTGCGGGCGGCGACCTTCGTCCTCGGTGGCGAGGCCCCAGGCGCCGTCGGCACCCTTGATCGCCACGGACACGAGGTCGGGCTGGATCTTCCCTGCGTCGTATGCCGCCTGCACCTTGTGCTGGCTCAGCATGCCGAAGCGGTCGGAGCGCTCCTTGGTGAGGTGCGGGAAGCGGTCGAAGATGCGCTCAGCGGTGACGCCCATGTTGAGGGCGCCGGGATCGACCATCTTCTCCGCCACGAAGCGCGGGTTCGGGTCGGCGTTGGCACCGATCGGGTGGTGACCCATGTGCTCGACGCCGCCGGCGAGGGCGAAGTCGTACATACCGACGCCGATGGACGCGCCCATCGTGGTGACGCTCGTCATCGCGCCGGCGCACATGCGCTCGACGGCGAGACCGGGCACCGTCTGCGGAAGCCCGGCGAGGATCGCCACCGAGCGTCCGAGGGTCAGCCCCTGGTCGCCGGTCTGGCTCGTCGCAGCGATGGCGACATCATCGATGCGGTCGGCCGGGACGGAGGCGTTGCGCTCCATCAAGCCGATGGTCGCCTTGACGGCGAGGTCATCCGCGCGGGTGTTCCAGTACATGCCCTTTTCGCCGGCGCGCCCGAAAGGGGTGCGTACTCCATCGACGAAGAAGACGTCCGAGATCTCGGCCACTCTGCCTCCAAGTTAGTGCGTGGCCTCAGTCTATGAAGCCCGGGAAACAGGGAGGAATCGGTTGGTTCGAACCTACGAAGCGGGTGCGGAGGTGGTGTCGGGCGTTTGCGCGGCGTCTACAAAGGCGGTCGCGATCTTCTGTGCGGTCTGTTCAATCTGCCAGGGGCGCGCACCGAGTGCCGCCAATGCGTTCCCGATCTCCTCCGCCGTCTCGCCCGGGAGATCCCAGGCCACGCGACGGAGGTACTCCGGGGTGAGGAGGTTCTCGGTCGGCATCCCGAGCTCCTCCGCGACGGCCTCCACGATGGGGCGCGCGGACTTGAGGCGCGCATCCGCTTCGGGATTGCGATCGGCCCACGCGCGCGGGGGAGGGAGGGTATCGCTCGGGACGCGCTCGCGGGGAAGCTCCTCCGATGCGCGACCGTCGACGATCGCCTGCCACCACCTGTCGAGCTGGGAACGGCTTGCGCGACCCTGGAACTCCTTGATGCCGGCGAGGGCCTGCTTCGACGGCGGGTTGGCCATCACTGCGGCGACGAGTGAGCGGTCGGGGACGAGCCGGCCGGGGGAGACGTCCTGATCCTGCGCGTAGGCCTCGCGGGCCTGCCAGAGCGAACGTGCGACTGCGAGGTTACGAGCCCCACGCACCTGGTGCAGGCCACTGAGCCGGCGCCAGGGGTCCTCCCGCGGAGGCTTGGGCGCGCGGGTCAGAGTGGCGGCGAACTCCTGGGCTGCATACTCCGTCTTGTTCTGCTCCTCGAGCTCGAGCACGAGGACGTCGTGGACATCGATCAGGTGCAGCACATCGAGCGCCGCGTACTCGAGCCAGGAGTCGGGAAGTGGACGTGTCGACCAGTCAGCGGCCGAATGCTCCTTCTTGAGCGTGATGCCCAGCGTGTCCTCGACGACCGCACCGAGCCCGACCCGTTCATGTCCGAGCAGACGGGAGGCGAGTTCGGTGTCGAAGATCGCCGGAGGCTCGACATGCAGCTCCCGCAGCGAGGGCAGGTCCTGGCTGGCGGCGTGGAGAACCCATTCCACACCGCCGATCGCCTCCTGGAGAGGGGCGAAGTCGCCGATGGCCGGCGGGTCGAAGAGGAAGACCCCCGCATCGCGGCGGAACACCTGCACCAGATATGCACGCTGCGAGTATCGGAAGCCGGACGCGCGCTCCACGTCGACGGCGACGGGTCCGGTGCCCGCGGCGAGCACGGCGCAGGCTGCGCGGAACTCCTCAGCATCCGAGATCACGGAGTATTCAGTCACGTACAGCCTTTCGCGCGCCGATCACGGCGATGCCCTCGGAGCCGGGCGGAAGTCCCGCCAGCATTCCGACCAGCTCGGCCCATGCTTCGACGTGCGGTCGGAATGGGCCCTCCGGAGTCCAGGACGCTCGCAATTCTATCTGCGCGCCGTCGCCTTCGACGGCGAGACCGCCGAATCCCTTCGACAGCGTCTTCGTCGACGTCCCCGATTCCGAGTGGTAGACCGCATCCCGCGAGTCGAGTGCGTCGACCAGCCATGACCACGTCACGTCGGCGAGCAGCGGGTCGGTGCCGATCTCGGTCTCCAGCGGAGCCTGCGCGAAGATCACGATGCGCCACGAGCCGCCCCACGCTCCCGGCTCGTCCGGATCGTGCAGCAGGACGAAGCGGCCAGTGCCGTACACCGACTCGCCGTCGCTCTCCGGACGCACATCGGCGGCGAGCGCGATGGCGAAGGGCGCGAGACCCTGAGGTGTGGCGATCTCCCGCACCGTGATGTCATCACGGAACTCGGTCTCGCGCAGTTCGGCCACGGCGCTCTCGAAAGGCGTCCCGGCCTCGGGGTGTGCGGTCACGGCAACAGGCTAGAGTCAGGAAGCGATGAAGAGTCTCAGGCACGCCGTTACGCTCCTTGTCCCCGCGCTGTTCGCCTTCGGGGCAGCGTTCGCTCTCGTCGTGTTCGCGGTCGCCCGTCGGGTGGTCACCCCGATGCGTCGACCGACCGATACGCAGATCCTCGCTGTCGACACCGGCGCGCAGACCATCGAACTGCAGCGCACACCCGATACCGAGCTCCCGGGCCGATACGGCCTCTTCACGACAGGGACCTACGGCTACGTCAAGCTCGGCGCGGTGCTCAGTGCAGACGCCACGGCGGTGCGGCGCAAGCTGCTCACCCAGATCGAACCCGGCGCGCGTGTGGACCGTGATGCGGCGTTCAGCGGCTACTACTACTCCACTCCGAGCGAGCTCCACCTGGAGTGGGAGAACCTCCTGATCGGCTCGCCGGCGGGCCCGTGCCCGGCCTGGTACTTCCCGGCATCGTCATCGACCTGGGTGATCCAGGTGCACGGGCGGGGGGCGACGCGCGCGGAGTGCCTGCGTGCCGTGCCGGTGATGCACGCTGCGGGTCTTCCGACGCTGGTGGTCTCTTACCGCAACGACGGCGAGGCTCCCCGCACCAGAGCCGGCGCCTACGCGCTCGGAGCGTCCGAGTGGCGCGACGTGGATGCCGCCATCGCGTATGCACTCCGGCACGGCGCAGAGCAGGTCGTCCTGATGGGCTGGTCGATGGGGGGAGCGGTCTCGCTGCAGGCGGCGGTGAGCTCCGGCCACAGGGACCGCATCGCCGGGATCATCCTCGAATCCCCGGTCGTCGACTGGCGCACAGTGCTTCGGTTCCAGGCGAAGATGGCCGGAGTGCGGGCGCCGTTGCCCGAGCTCGCGATGGGCGCGCTGCAGATGCCGCTCACCGCACGCCTGAGCGGCGCGGATGAGCCGATCCTGTTCGATCGCCTGGACATGGTCGCCCGCGCGGACGAGTTGACCGCGCCGATCCTGATCCTGCACAGCGACGACGACGGCTTCGTGCCGGCGGATTCGTCCCACGCGCTGCGGGAAGCACGCCCGGACCTCGTGACCATGCCGAAGTTCACCGTGGCCCGCCACACGAAGCTGTGGAACTACGATCAGAGCGGATGGACCACGGCGATCACGGACTGGCTCGACGCCCAGGGGTTCAGCGCTTCTGCGTGACCTGGTTCTTCGCCCGCATCAGCATCCCTGTCATGCCTCCGATGCGCAGCGGCGATACCGCTCTGGTGAGCCCGATCGACTGCGGGTAGTCGTTCGGGATGGCGAGCACCTCGTCGGCGGTGAGGCCGGTGAGCCCCTGCACCAGGATGCTGGCGAACCCGCGGGTGGTCGGAGCCTCCGGAGGTGCCGTCGCGTGCATGGTCACGATGTCGTCGTGGACCTCGACGTGGATGTACACGGGGGACTGGCACTCCGCGACCCGCTCGTACATCTCGGGGTGAGCGGCCACCTCTTCGGAGACGTCAGGGAGCTCATCCGAGTACTCGAGCAGCAGCAGGAGCCGATCCGATTCCGGGGTCTCCAGGAACGCGTCGCGGATCTCGGCGAGGGTGTCAGGAACGTGGCTCGTGCTCATCCCTGTCATTGTCACATGCTCAGACGGTGCCCGGCTCTGAACCCGTGACGATCGGCACGCGCACGGCGCTGCCCCACTCGGTCCAGGAGCCGTCGTAGTTGCGGACGTTCTCGAACCCGAGGAGGTGCTTCAGCACGAACCAGGTGTGGCTCGACCGCTCGCCGATGCGGCAGTACGCGACCACATCATCGCCGTCGTTGAGACCGGCGCCGTCGCGGTAGATCGCGTCGAGCTCGGCACGGGTGCGGAATCCGCCGTCGTCCGCGACCGCCTTCGCCCAGGGGACGCTCTGCGCGGTCGGGATGTGGCCCGCTCGCAGCGTGCCCTCCTCGGGGTACGCGGGCGCCGTGGTCCGCTCCCCGGAGTACTCCTCGGGCGAGCGCACATCGATCAGCGGGCTGCCGATGTGCGCCAGGACGTCTTCCTTGTACGCGCGGATCACCGTGTCGTCGCGCTCGACCACGGGGTACTCGGTCGCCGGTCGGGTGGTCGTCTCTCTGGTGAGCTCGCGACCCTCCGCGATCCAGCGGTCGCGTCCGCCGTCGAGCAGGCGCACGTCCTCGTGGCCGAACAGCGAGAACACCCAGAGGGCGTAGGCGGCCCACCAGTTGTTCTTGTCGCCGTAGATCACGACCGTGTCGTCGCGGGCGATGCCTTTGCGGCTGAGCAGCTCGGCGAACCCCTCGCCGTCGACGTAATCGCGCACCACCGGGTCGTTGAGCTCGGTGTGCCAGTCGACCTTCACCGCTCCCGGGATGTGGCCGGTCTCGTAGAGCAGCACGTCCTCATCGGATTCGACGACCACCAGGCCGGGGGTTCCCAGACGTTCCGCGAGCCACTCCGTGGTCACGAGACGGCCCGGTTCGGCGTACTCGGCGAACTTGGGGGAGGAGGAATCGAACTCGATGGCCATGGGGTCTCCGAAGCGTTGAGCGGACGAGGATGCTGCTGCAGACGGCGTAGTGTTGATCCGTCTCTTCGACGATAGATCCCCGCCGAGCACCCTGCGCCCGATTCGTAAGACTTCGACACAGGTGAGCACCTGATTCAGGACCGTGATGACCGACCCGACCAGCCGCACGGGACTCGTGCACCTCACCGATCGTCAGCCGACCGTCAGCGGACCCGAGATGCTGGCGAGCCTGGTGCCGCCGCCGCAGTTCGGCAGCGCGACGTTCGACAGCTACCGTGCGGACCCCGCCTACCCCTCGCAGGAGGAGGCGAAGGAGACGCTGATGCGCTTCGCCGGGCGAGGTGCTCCCGTGAAGCGCGGAGGTCTGTTCAGTCGGGCCAAGAAGGAGCCGGAACTCAAACCCGGTGTCTACCTCGACGGCGGCTTCGGTGTGGGCAAGACCCACCTCCTCGCCTCGATCTACCACGCGATGCCGGCCCGTCGGAAGTACTTCGGCTCGTTCATCGAGTACACCGCGCTCGTCGGCGCGCTCGGCTACAAGAACACCGTCGATCTGCTCAAGGGGGCGGACCTGCTCTGCATCGACGAGTTCGAGCTCGACGACCCGGGTGACACGATGGTCATGACGCGTCTGCTGGGCGAGCTCGTGCCGACCGGCACCCGACTCGCCGCGACCTCGAACACCCCTCCGAACGCACTCGGTGAGGGTCGTTTCGCCGCGCAGGACTTCCTGCGCGAGATCCATGCCATGTCGGACAGCTTCCAGACGCTGCGCATCGACGGCGTCGACTTCCGCCAGCGCGCCCTCGACGGTCACGCCGTCGTGCTCGACGACGACGCGTATGCCGCGGGCATCGCAGCGGCCGGCGCGACGGGCACAGCCTCTGATGACCGCTTCGACGATCTGATCCGCCATCTCGCGCAGGTGCATCCGTCGCGCTACATCCGTCTCATCGACGGCCTCGGGAGCGTTGGTCTGCGCGATGTCCGTCAACTGACCGACCAGTCGGAGGCACTGCGCTTCGTCGCCTTCGTCGACCGCGTGTACGACGCGCAGATCCCGATCCTCGCCACCGGGCTCGGTCTCGACGCCGTCTTCTCCGACGAGATGCTGGCCGGCGGGTACCGCAAGAAGTACCTTCGCGCCATCTCCCGGCTCAACGCCCTCACACATTCTGCGTAAGCCCGCAGACTCGCGTAACGCGATGTTCACGGGCAGAGCCGCGCCGTAACAACGGGGAAACAAACCTCACGCATTGACGAAACCGCAGGTCGTCACACTGAAGCTCTCAATTACTTCGGATGTGAGGTTTTCCTATGGATGCTCCCGGCAACATCTCGTGGGCGATCACCGCGACAGCGCTGGTGCTGCTCATGACGCCCGGCGTCGCCTTCTTCTACGGCGGTCTCGTCAAGGCGAAGAGCGTCGTCAGCATGATGATGATGAGCTTCGGCTCCATCGGACTCGTCGCCGTGCTGTGGATTCTCTTCGGCTTCTCGATGAGCGCCGTCGACAGCCCGACCGCCTTCGCAGGCAACCCGTTCGCCGACTTCGGACTCTCGAGTCTCGCGGCGGGCGAGGGCTCGAACGTCGCGCTCCTCGGCGTCGCCTACGGTGCCACGTTCGCGATCATCACCGTCGCCCTGATCTCCGGGGCGATCGCGGACCGCGCGAAGTTCGGCAGCTGGCTGATCTTCGCCGGCATCTTCGCCACCGTCGGGTACTTCCCGGTCGCCGCATGGGTCTGGGGCGGTGGCTGGATCATGAACCTCGGCACCACCCTGTTCGGGGAGGACAGCGGCATCGGTGTGATCGACTACGCCGGTGGTACCGCCGTGCACATCAACGCGGGCGCTGCTGCCCTCGCTCTGGCGCTCGTCCTCGGCAAGCGCATCGGATTCCAGAAGGGCATCCTCAAGCCGCACAACGTGCCGCTGACGCTGCTGGGCGCCGCTCTGCTGTGGTTCGGGTGGTTCGGCTTCAATGCCGGCGCTGAGTGGCTCTCGGAAGACATGGGCGGGGTCGGCCTCATCGGCATCAACACGCTCGGCGCGACCGCGGCAGCCATCCTCGGCTGGATCCTGGTCGAGAAGATCAAGGACGGCAAGCCCACCTCGGTCGGTGCCGCCTCGGGAGCTGTCGCCGGTCTGGTCGCCATCACCCCGGCGTGCGCCAACCTCACGCCGGGGTGGGCCCTGCTGCTCGGCGCACTCGCCGGTGTCGTCTGTGCACTCGCGATCGAGCTGAAGTTCCGTCTGGGCTTCGACGACTCGCTCGACGTGGTGGGCATCCACCTCGTCGGCGGTCTCATCGGAACGCTCTACCTCGGGTTCTTCGCCACCGAGACCGGTCTGTTCGTCGGCGGAGACGCGCGTCAGCTCGCGGTGCAGCTGATCGCCGCCCTCGGAGTCCTCATCTACTCGTTCGTCGTGGCGTTCATCATCGGCTTCGCGATCCAGAAGACCATCGGCTTCCGCGTCACGAACGAAGACGAGATCGCCGGCGTCGACCAGGTCGTGCACGGCGAGGAGGGGTACGCACTCGTCGACGCGTGATCTGCGGTTAGGGTGACCGTGTGAGCAAGACCAACGGCATCCTGGCAACACTCGCGGAGATCCTGCTCAAGGCAGTGGGTTCCGGCCGGGCGTCTCGGACATCAGATCCGAGGCGCCCGGACGCGCGTCTGCGTACCCCGCAGGAGAGCGATACGCGTCAGGGAACGGGAGCCGACCGCGGACGCGGCAGCGGCACGGAGACCGTGCGAGTCGATCCGAATCGCATCCGGAACGTGCGGGTCGCCTACGCGCCCCAGCGGGACGGCGCACCGGACGCCGGGGAGATCGTCTGGACCTGGGTTCCGTACGAGGAGGACGACGGCCGAGGGAAGGACCGACCGGTGCTCGTCATCGGTCGCGAGTCCGCCGACCGCGTCTATGCGGTGCGGATGACCAGCAAGCCGCACGCCGGGGAACGCGACTACCTCCCGATCGGATCGGGCGCGTGGGACTCTCAGGGCAGGGAGTCATGGGTGGACATCGAGCAGCTGTACAGCGTGCACGAGCGTGGACTGCGCCGGGAGGCGGCGGTGCTGGATCGCGGTCGCTACGACCGTGTCGGGGCGTCTCTCGCACGGCGCTACGGGTGGTCCGTCGACGGTTGATTTGTCGGTGGACGCCGCCCGCAGAGAAACCGCATGCACGTGGGGCCAATCCGATCGGACGTGTGCTTCGAACCATCGGTGAGTCGCGAGAAGCGGCGCCACCCAAGGAGGAATCATGCGTTTCATCCCCACCAAGGTCCACGGAGTCTTGGACTACATCGTCGGCATCGCGCTCATCGCCGCCCCCTGGCTGTTCGGCTTCGCGAGCGTCGGCGGAGCGGCTGTCATCATCCCGATCGTGCTCGGCGTCGGCCTGATCGTCTACAGCCTCTTCACGAAGTACGAATGGGGCCCCTTCGGATTCATCCCGATGCCCGTCCACCTCGTGTTCGACATCGTCGCGAGCCTCTTCCTGGCTCTCTCGCCCTGGATCTTCGGATTCGCCGGTGAGGCTCTCAACGTCTGGCTCCCGCACGTCGTCGTCGGGGCCGCCGTGATCGTCGTGGTGCTGTTCTCACAGCCGCAGCCCGCGACCGCCCGGGGACGCGCCGCAACGGCCTGACCCCACCCCCGGACGCGGTGCCGGGCGACTGGACTTCCCGAAGCAGTCGCCCGGCACCGTCATGTCCGGGCTAGTGCCATGCACTCTCGACGCCGCGCAGCGCCTCGCTCAACCACCGCCCGTACAGCCGCCATGGCTCGCCCTCCCGTTGCAGAGCAGCGACGTGGACGCGCAGCTCATCGGTGAATGTGAACCATTCGCCGCCCTCACGGATGTCGGCGAAATCCCGGTGGCGCTGCTGCTCGACAGCTCGCCCTCCGCGCTCGAAGGCGAGGAGCTCCTCGTGCCGGATACTCGCCAGTCTCTGCCGCGGGCGGCGGCTCGTGCCGATCTTCACGCGGCGGTCGAAGCGGATGTAGTAGACGACGTCGACGCGGGGGAGCGGCAGGTCGGGATCGGGAGCGTCACCGTAGCGCCAGTCGCAGGAGGTGCAGCACAGGGCGCCGTCTCTGCGGATGCCCTGCGCGTTCCCGCAGAGGGCGCAGGGCCCCGGCAGCGTGAGTGAGGACGACACTGGGGCAGGCTACGACCACCCACCGACACGGGAGTCCCCGCGGAAGAGAGAAAGAGCCCCCGACGATGTCGGAAGCTCTGTGGTGGGCGATACCGGACTCGAACCGATGACCTCTTCCGTGTGAAGGAAGCGCGCTACCAACTGCGCCAATCGCCCATACCCTCGGGGTACGTCAACCGATACTACCGGACGCTCGGAGGCCGTGAAGACCACTTGGCGAGACACGCGCGAGATTCGCTCCCGGTTTGGCGGAGTGCGGATCATCGGCTAATGTTTCATGAGTGCCCGGGACAACCGGGAACGAAATGCGGATGTAGCGCAGTTGGTAGCGCACAACCTTGCCAAGGTTGGGGTCGCGAGTTCGAGTCTCGTCATCCGCTCGAGTGCAGTGGGTCTTCTCTGGAAGACGTGCAGCACGTGGGGTCAATCCACACGGTGGCGTGGCCGAGCGGCTAGGCACCGGCCTGCAAAGCCGTTTACACGGGTTCGAATCCCGTCGCCACCTCGCGGGAAAACTGAATAGCCCCAACGGGCGCGATTGGCGCAGCGGTAGCGCGCTTCCCTGACACGGAAGAGGTCACTGGTTCGATCCCAGTATCGCGCACAGACAGAAACCCCCGGTTCCCCCGGGGGTTTTTCGTGTCCAGAGGCACCGTCCGCCGCGAGGGACGAGGTGAGCAGACGTCGGGACAGTGGCGACCATTCCCCTGCTGGTGCCACAGTCTGCTCCACGCTACCGGTCGCACTGCGCCGTCGTCTGTAGGCCGAAGAGGGGACAGCGCGCCGCATCGATCGCTCAATACGGTGTGGACCATGACATATCTACATCGCCCAGTTCGCCGGAAAGCCCGCGCGCTCGTGATCAGCATGCTCGCGACGATCACCGTCGTGTTCGGCGTGCTGATCCCGGCCACCGCCGCCTCCGCGACGCCAGCGCAGCCGGGGACCCAGGCACTCGCTCAGCAGATCCTCGCGACCGGCAGGTTGAGTGGAACCACCGAGACCATGGCTCAGGTACAGGCCTATGCGAACGGAACGATCCGGGTTCACCCTTCCACGGGCAGGGACTGCAACATCGACCCCGTGATCATGCAGGCAGTGAAGACCGCCGTCGTCGACCACGGGTTCAGCCTCAGGATGTCCTCGCTCAACCGATACTGCACGAACCAGCTCACCGATTCCGGGACGAGCAGCTACCACTGGCGCGACGGCGGTGGTCACGCCATCGACTTCGATCGCGTGAACGGCACGAACTCGACGGGGAACACGGCGAATGATCGCGCGCTCATCAACGTGATGTTCTCGGCCCTCCCTGCGCCGGCGGGACTCGGGCAGAAGAACTGCCGTGCGGCGATCACCGTCCCGAACAACTGGGTGCAGTTCAACGACGCCTGCAACCACAACCACTTCGAGTACCGCGGCGGCCCTGTGTCGGTTCCGATCGCCGACCTCGACAGGTCCTTCAGCATCACCGTCGATGGCTCGCTTCAGGCGAAGAAGGGGATGTACGAGGCCGTCACGACTCTCCGCAGCGACATCGTCGCGCTCGACGTGGATGGCACGACCACCGCGGCTGTGGATTCTTCCGGGAACGTGTGGGTTCAGCAGGGCGACTTCTCCAACGGCTGGGTCGGTCTCGTCGGTGGCGCGAAGGACGTGGCGGTCGACGGCGAGCGCTTCGTCGTCCTGACCAACGATGGCACGGTGCTCGCGAAGGACGGTCTCTACTCCACGAACTGGACCACGCAGCTCGGGGGAGCCACGCAGATCGACGCCGATGCGGGTCGACTCGGCGTTGTCGCAGGCGGAACGCTGTACGTGAAAGAAGGCAACCTGTGGTCATCGTGGACGACGCAGTCGACCAGTGTCACAGATTTCGCCTTGGACGGTTCACGTATCGGCGTGGTCTCCAACGGGATCGCCTATGTCAAGGAAGGAAACCTGTGGACGGACTGGGTGACGATGGTGGCGGGTAGCCGCATCGACCTCGAAGGCAACCGCGTGGCTGTGCTGGCAGGCGGCAACACACTGCTCGTCAAGGAGGGCAACCTCTGGGAGAGCTGGAACACACTGACCGGCCCAGGGGTGAGCGATTTCTCGCTCTCCGGGAACCGCGTGGCCGTCGTCAGCAACGGAACCGTCCTCATCAAGAGTGGGCCGCTGAACGCCGGGTGGATCGGCGCATTCAGCAACTCCAAAGCCGTCCGCTTGTCGTAGCGCCGTTCGAATGCGAAGAGGGCCCCCTCCCGATGCGAGAGCTCGGGTGGGGGTCCTCCCCGCATTCCGCGGATGACACCGCTCAGGCCAGAAGCGTTTCGCCGATGTACCCACCCTCCGCGCACCCGGGTGGGACGGCGAACACGGCTGACCCGATGGGGACCGTCCACTCGTTGAGCAGGTCGAGTTCGTCCAGCCGACGCTGCATGGGGATGAACTGCCGCTCGACATCCGCTTGGAACGCGACGAAGATCAACCCGGACTCGGAGACCTCGGAGCCCGCCGGCCGCTCGTCGTAGTTGTAGGCGCGGCGGAAGATGCGCTCCTTCCCGTCGCCCCGAGCCCGCCGTATGTGCGCGAACTGGGGGATCACGGGGAATCCGATCGATGTCTTGGCCTCGAAGTCCGGTTCGTCGAACTCGTCCGTTCCGGTCAGCGGTGCCCCGTTGGCGAGGGTCCTCCCGACGGAGGCGTCCCGTCCGCCGCGGTCCAGCCGGTCCCACTTGTCGAGGTCCATCCGGATGCGGCGGATCACCATGCCGGTGCCGCCTGCCAGCCACCCGTCCGCGCTCCACACGACTTCGTCGAAGTCTGCCGTGCCCGGCTCCGGGTTGGTCGTGCCGTCGACCTGCCCGAAGAGGTTCCGCATGGTCGTCCCCGGGCGTTCTGTGCCGTAGGCGCGACGGAAGCCCTGCTGGGTCCATCGGATGTTCGCGAAGCCACGTGCATCCTTCAACAGCATCCGGGTCGCATGGGCCACTGTCAGCGGATCATCCCCGGCGATCTGGAGCAGAAGGTCACCGTCCGAGAACTCCGGGCGCAGTCGATCCACGCCGAAAGCAGGCAGGGGCGCCAGCCACGAAGGACCCGTCGAACTCGCGCGCGCGACGAGGCCGGGGCCGAAGCCGAAGGTGATCGTCAGCCGTGCCGGCGTGAGGGCGAGCTCCGGCTCGGAATCGGCGAGCGCGGGAAGGCCCTGCGTGAGCCGGGCCGCGTCGTCCGTCAGGATCCGCATCAGGCGGACGATCCCTTCGCGGTCGACGTCGTCGTGGAGGTCGAGGCCCACGAAGACACCGTGCGCTTGCGCCGCGGTGTCGACGCCGGCCTGGTGCGTGCCGAAGAACGGGACCTTCTGCTCGCCGTTCATCGGAGCGGCGACCGGTTTCGGGTCGTCCTTCTGAGCGTTCAAGGCGAGATCCGCTCCGACAGCCGCGACCGCGCCGACGCCGGCGACAGCTCCTCCGAGGAGGAACTGTCGCCGGGTCGAACCGGTGCGGCGGGAGCGGGCGCCCTCGGTGGGCGCCGACATCACTGCCCGGATCCGTCTTGCATCTCGCCGCCCTCGTAGTTCTCGTTCGCACCGGAGTAGTCCTTGACGGGTGCGGTGAACTCGTAGGTGGAGTCGTCAGAGAACGTCAGGGTGAACGTGACGTCGCTGCCTGCGGCGAGCGGGCCGGTCAGATCCATCATCATGATGTGGTTCGCTCCGGGCTCCAGCACGAGGCTCCCCCCGGCGGGGATGATGAAGCCGCCGTCCTTCTCGCGCATCACCATCTCGCCGGCCTCGTTCTCGACCGTCTCGTGCAGCTCGAGCATGTTCGATGCCTCGGACGCGACGGAGACGACCGTCACATCGTCGGCGCCGCTGTTGACGAGCGTGCCGAATCCGGCCGACATGCCCTCGTCTGCCGACTTGACCCAGGCGTCCTCGATGGTGACTGTCTCGCCGGCCGGGCTAGACGTCGATTCGGTCGGAGTGCTCTCGGGAGTGCATCCCGTGAGCGCGAGGAGGGCGACTGCGATCACTGCTGCGAGGCGGGGAAGGTTCTTCGTGGTGTTCATGATGGTGTCTTTCACAGGTCATCTGCCGCGGAACCGCCGGCATCTGGCGGTGCGGCTGCCGTCCGAGGACGGCGAAGGAATCGGATGGCGACGAAGACGAGGACAGCGACAGCCGCCCCGCCCGCGCCGATGAGCAGCATCCTGGTGATGCCGCCCGAATCTGCTGCGGTCTGATCCGGTTCTGATGCGGACGCCGGACGGCTCTCGGTCGAGCCGCCGGCCGTCGGGGCCCGCATCGGCTCGGCATCGCCGACCGTGAACGGGATGACCCCCGCGATCGGATGGCCGTCCTCCGACACGACCTGCCAGCGCACCTGATAGCCCGCGACAGGCATCTCGGGAGCGAGCGGGGCCGTGACAGTGCGCCCGGCGACCGTGACGTCGCCGGCGACCCAGTCCTTCCCCGAGGAGTCGACGACCAGGACGACGGCCCCGGTCAGCGACTCGTCGAGGACCAGGAGCTCGCCGGAGAAGGTCATCGTGACGCTCTCCGGGGAGGACGCCAACTGCTCATCGGCGGCCGGGGTGCTGGATACCAGCTGGTCGTGGGCAGACGCGGGCGTGGCGATCGCGAGGGTCGCGACCGTCGCCAACGCCAACCCGGCCGCAATCCTGCGGACAGGGGACATGGGAGTGGCCTCTCATCAGACGTCGCGTGGGCGACGTTCGTGCATGCGTTCGGAACGCGCGCGCATCGAGCGCGCGGCGGTGACGCGCCACGGGGCCGGCGGGCCCAGGGCGCGGATCAGATCGCAGCGGTGAGAGGGGGTGCGCGACCTCTGAGGGTCGCGAGAAGGATGAGGCTGGAGGCCTCGTCGACGTCGAAACGCCCGCGGACGAGAGGGGCGACAGGTGCGCCCGGGAGCACGAGGACATGATCGACACGCTGACGCAGCCACCGGATGACCTGTGCTGCGAGATCTCGCGTGGCGATGATCAGGCGCTCACCGCGGTACAGCGCCGCGATCGTCAGCACGGCGGCGAGCGCGTGCCCGAGCCACATCGACGCGTCAGCCGTGGCCTCGGCGGGAAGCCCCACCGTCGACGGGATCACCAGAGGCGCCCCGTGCACGTGAGGCGTCGAGACGCCGGACGGCGTGACCGTGCCGAGCACGAAGAGCGTGTGGAAGAGGAACTGGCTCACCGTCACGGAGAGCCCGAGGCGCATGAGTGACAGCGACCGACCGGCAAGCAGCACGCAGATCATGAACGAGAACACCCATGGCACGAGGATGCCGAGCGGCCCCGGCATCTGACCTCCGCCGGAGACGTGGCCGGCGAGGGCGACGAAGATCGCCAGAGAGGAAGCAGCGAAGCCGCGGATGACGGCTGGCTTCCTGGACTCGGTCACGGCACCAGTCTGGCATGGACGGCGCGGACGCCACATCGCATGCCCCCGTGCCGCGTCCGCGCTGCGCTCATTCGCGCGGTGACTTCGGCGCGCTCTTCACGACGTCGTAGGCGGCGAGCGCAGCCTTCCGTGTCTCGCCGAGGTCGACGATCGGCTCTGTGGGGGCGTCGGCGGCCCAACGCGAGATGTAGAGGTTCTGCGGGTCGAACTTCTTCGCCTGGAGTTCGGGGTTGAACACGCGGAAGTACGGTGCCGCATCGGCACCCGAACCGGCGACCCACTGCCAGTTGAACGGGTTGTTCGCCTCGTCGGCGTCGACCAGCGTGTCCCAGAACCACTCCTCGCCGAGACGCCAGTCGATGAGCAGGTTCTTCACCAGGAAAGAGGCGACGACCATCCGCACGCGGTTGTGCATGTAGCCGGTGTGCCAGAGTTCGCGCATCCCGGCATCCACGAGCGGCACACCTGTCTCGCCGTGCTGCCAGGCGTCCAGATGCGTGGGGTCCAGAGGCGGCCAAGGGAAGGCGTCGAACTCCGGGCGAAGGTTCTCCGTCGCGAGGTCGGGGGAGTGGTACAGGGTGTGCCAGGCGAACTCACGCCAACCCAGCTCGGAGAGGAAGCCCCCCGCGCCGTCGACGCCCACCGCCTCATGCCACACCGTGTACGGGCTGATCTCTCCCCAGCGAAGGTGCGGGGACAGCAGCGAGGTCGCCCCGGCGGCAGGTTCGTCGCGTGCCCGGTCGTAGTTCCGGAGATCGTCGTCGAGGAAACGTCGCAAGCGTCTTCGCGCGGCGGGTTCGCCGGGCTCCCAGGTTTCTCGCAGTCCTCCGGCCCAGTCGGGTCGGGTGGGCAGCAGGTCCCAGTCGTCGAGACGATCGGATGCGGGCGCATCGCCGATTCCGGGAACCGAGCGGGGTTCGGGAAGGGGAGCGCGCGGTGCGGGGAGAGCGAGGCATGCGCGCCAGAACGGCGTGTAGACGGAGTAGGGCGTTCCGCTCCCGGTCGTCACGGTCCACGGCTCGTGCAGCAGGGATGCGGCGAACGACGTCACCTCCAGCCCTTCTGCACGCAGCGTGGTCTTCAACGACGAGTCGATCTCGCGTTCGGCCCCGCCATAGCGACGGTTCCAGAACACCGCACCGGCCTCGACCTCGGCCGCCAGCTCGCGCACGATGCGTCCTGCGGCGCCGCGACGCAGCACCAACGCGCCGCCACGCTCGCGCAGACGCTCGTCCAGAGACGCCAAGGAGTGGTGAAGCCACCAGCGGGCAGCGCCGCCGAGCGGTCTGACACCGGCGGACTCCTCGTCGAGCACGTAGAGCGCGATCACCGGTTCTCCGCGATCGATCGCGGCGCGAAGCGCCGGGTTGTCGGCGAGCCGGCGATCATCACGGAACCACACGAGCGACGGGGACGTCATGGTGTCATTCTCCTGGAGTGAGCGCTCTCGGGTCACGCGCGACGCCGACGACCGCGTCGGCTGTGTGGGTTCGACTCCCCCGTGGACCACAGCGCCCACAGGACGAGCAGCGGCTGCAGGAAGAGCCGGCCGAGACGTCGTGCATCCGTGTCGAGACCAGGCGTCGAACGCCTGGTCCGCCACTGGTGGACGTTGCCCGGCATCACGGCGACGAAGAACGCGGCGGTCGCCCAGCCGATGCGGCGGCGCTCCTTCGGGAGGGCGAGCAGCCCTGCGGCGAGCGCGATCTCGGCGGCGCCGGAGGCGATCACGATCGTGTCCTTGTCGAGTCGGGTCAGGCGGGTCGCCCAATCGGGCACGACGACGCGGAATCCGCGGGTGCTGAGGAAGTGACCGGCCCCGATCGCGCCGAGCGCGACCGCCAGGATCCATCGTGCGACTGCTCTGTCCATCCGTTCACGTTACGTGATCCTCTCCGGTGCGCGCCGATGACGCCCGCCGAGAGGCCCTCACTCGACGAGGGAGGGCCTCTCGTGCTCCCAGGCGCGGAACGCGTCGACGATCTGCGGTGTGTGGGTGTGATGGAGGTAGTGCTCACCGTCGAGCGGCACGACGGTTCCATCCACGACGGACGCGGCCTGCTCTTCGTGCACCTGCACCCACGTGGGCACTGTGGGGTTGTCGGAGACGACGAACAGCAGCACGGGGAGGTCTTCGGGGAAGCCCGTCCCGAGCGCGTCTCGGAAGTTCACGGGGAGCAGCGACATCGCGTTCAGGTAGGTCGGACTCAGCGTGTTCCGATCGGTGAGCAAGGCGATCTGCTCGCGTGCCTCTTCGGAGTACGCGGTCTCGTCGTAGCCGGTGCCGCGAATGGCGGCGACGAGACGAGCGAGCCCGAGGTTCTTCGCAGCGCCGAACAGTCCGACCGGCAGCTCGGTCTCGGATCCCGGCTGGCCAGGAACACTGGTGTCGATGCCCACGAACGCCCGCACCTCGTCGGGATAGCGGTTCGCGAACTGGATGCCGTAGAGCCCCGCGATGGAGTGCCCCATCAGGATGTAGTCGTCGACTCCGAGTATCTGCAGGGCGGCGTGCGTCTCGGTCACGATGTTCTCGGTGGTCCGCGCACGCTCCGTGCCGTCGCTCAGCCCGTAGCCGAAGGGCTCCACCACGATCACTCGATGATCCTGCGAGAGCTCGGTGACGAGGGGCTCGAAATCGAGCACGGGCGATGCGGTGCCGAAACCGGGAAGGAGCACCACGTCCGTTGCGCCCTCGCCGGCGATCAGCACGTTCATCTTCTGACCGTCCACCGTGACCTTCTGCCCGTACGGTTCGATCCGGTCCTGTTCGACTGCCGTCGCGACCGCGTTTCCGACGGTGGTCGTCGCGAGGCCCAGCGCGAACACCCCGATGACGGAGGCGACCGTGATGAGCGTTCTCCTGACGTGCTTGTTCATGCAGACCTCTCCGAGCGCACACCCTGTGCTGCCTCTCTTCCAGCCTGTCGATGCGTATGGGCTGCCGCATCGTCGCGCCGTGGGCATCCGTGTACTGCGATCGCGGTATCTCCCCCTCATCCCGGCGGGGGATCCCTGGCGCGACCGTGCGGGGAATACTGGTGTGATGCCCTCAGCTCGTCCACGAATCGCAGCGCCTCTCGGCGACGTGCTGGCCGTGCTCGTGGTCGCGCTGTTCGCGGTCTCGCCGTTCCCTGACGAGGGTTTCCGTGCGAACGGCTGGCTGATCGTGGTCGCGCTCATCCCTGCGGCTGCGATGCCCTTCCGTCGCCGCTTCCCCCTTCTCGCGCTCGGCGTCAGCCTGACGTGCGCGGTGCTTCTCGCGTTCACCGGGGTGGTCTCGCCGAGCGCTCTCATCGCTGTCGCCATCAGCGCCTTCGCCGCGGTGGAACGGCGGGGAAGGCTCGTCGGGGGCATCGCCGTCGGCGCGGCGACGGCGATCGTGTTCTTCGTCAGTGCGATTCCTCTCGGGGGCGACCTCTGGGACGCCCGCGCGCTGCAGTTCGTGTTCATCATCGCCCTCGCCGGAGCGCTGGGCGACGCCACCCGGTCTCGTCGGGAGTTCGTGATCGCGATGACGGAGCGCGCCGAACGTGCGGAGAAGGGGCGGGAGGAGGAAGCGCGACGTCGGGTCGCCGAGGAGCGGGTGCGCATCGCCCGTGATCTGCATGACGTGGTCGCGCACCAGATCTCGGTCATCAGCCTGAACGCCGGCGTGGCCTCGTCGGCGTCGGATGCCCGGCCGGAGCGGGCGCGGGAGGCGCTGAGCACGATCCGTGTGGCCTCGCGCACGGTTCTCGCCGACATCGGAGGGCTGATGGCACTTCTTCGGTCCGACGATCCTGAGGACGTCCGTGACCTGCGCCCGCAGCGGGGACTCGCCGACCTCGACGCTCTGGTCGCGCAGTTCCGCGAGGCGGGGATGCGCGTCGAGCTGCAGGACGATCCCGATCGACCGAGGCTGTCGCCGGCAAGCGATCATGTCGCCTTTCTCGTGATCCTCGAAGGTCTGACGAACGCCCACAAGCATGGAGCGGACGGCGTGGCGCTCGTCCGGATCGGCGCGGAGGAGGATTCGCTCCACCTCTGCGTCGAGAATCCCGTGGCAGGGGAGTCCAGCGCCTCTTCGACGACAGGTGGCCATGGGTTGCGAGGGCTGCGCGAGCGCGTCGTCGCGGTTCGTGGAGACGTGCAGGCCAGTCGGACCGACGGCGTGTTCCGGCTGGATGTGCGGATAGCGCTCGGGGGAGACCTGCGATGATCCGCGTGCTCGTCGTCGACGACCAGCCGTTGGTGCGCCAGGCAGTCCGCGACATCCTGGTCGACAGTGGCATCGAGGTGATCGGCGAAGCGGCGAACGGACGAGAGGCCGTCGCGGCGGTGCGCCTGTCGGGCCCGGACGTCGTCGTGATGGACATCAGGATGCCCGAACTCGACGGGATCGCTGCCACGGCACAGATCGTGAACTCCTCCGCGGCGTCGGCGCCTCGCGTTCTCATCCTGACGACGTTCGAGGAGGATGACTACGTCCTGGGCGCCCTCCGCGCCGGTGCCAGCGGCTTCATCGGAAAGGGAGCGGAGCCGGAGGAGATCGTCGATGCCGTGCGCATGGTGCACCGAGGGGACGCGCTCCTCTCCTCGGCCGCGACTCGCGCCCTGATCGAGCGCTCGGTGCGGCCGCAGTTTCCGCGCGCCGATGCCTGGCACCGTGAGCCGCTGCGACAGCTCACCGAGCGCGAGCGCGAGGTGCTGCTCCTCGTGGCGCGTGGAGCCTCGAATCAGGACATCGCCGATGGACTCGTGATCTCTCCTCACACGGCGAAGACCCACGTGAATCGCATCATGTCCAAGCTGGACGCGCGGGATCGGGCCCAGCTGGTGATCCACGCCTACGAGACGGGAATCGTGATCCCCGAGGCCTGAACGGCACCAGTGGAGCGCCGGACGCGGACACGCACGCCGCGGTCAGGACGCTGTGATCATGCGAGTAACCTGGGTATCGACCCAGATGGAGAGTTTCTGTGCCTGAAAACGCCCGGCCGAATGACGGCTTCGCCCTGTTCACTGACCGAAACGTCGTCGCGATGCGCGTCAACGGCGATCTCAAGGATCTCGCCACGACCGTGACGGACACCGACGAGGTCGAGGCGGTCACGATCGACAGCGCGGACGGATTGAACATCCTCCGCCACTCGGCGGCCCACGTGCTGGCGCAGGCGGTGCAGCGCATCAACCCGCAGGCGAACCTCGGGATCGGGCCGCCCATCACCGACGGCTTCTACTACGACTTCGGCGTCGACACCCCGTTCACCCCCGAGGACATCAAGGCCATCACCAAGGAGATGCAGCGCATCGTCCGAGAGGGTCAGCGGTTCGTGCGTCGTGTGGTGACCGACGAGGAGGCGCGCGCCGAGCTCGCGAACGAGCCGTTCAAGCTCGAACTCATCGGCCTCAAGGGCGGCAAGGAAGCAGCGGAGGGTGCATCCGTCGAGGTCGGAGAGGGCGAGCTGACCATCTACGACAACACCACGCGTGACGGCGAGGTCGTCTGGAAGGACCTCTGCCGAGGACCGCACCTGCCCAACACGCGGATGATCGGCAACGGATGGGACCTCACCCGCATCGCCGCTGCGTATTGGCGCGGCAGTGAGAAGAACCCGCAGCTGCAGCGCATCTACGGCACGGCGTGGCCGACCAAGGACGAGCTCCGCGCGTATCAGCACCGACTCGAGGAAGCAGCCAAGCGCGATCACCGTCGCCTCGGCAAGGAGCTCGACCTGTTCTCGTTCCCCGAGGAGATCGGCTCGGGTCTGTCCGTGTGGCATCCGCGTGGCGGTGTGATTCGCGGCGAGATGGAGCAGCACGCCCGCAAGCGACACATCGAGGGCGGCTACACCTACGTGTACACGCCGCACATCTCGAAGGAGGACCTGTTCCTCACCTCCAACCACCTCGTCACGTACAAGGAGGGCATGTTCCCCCCGATCGTGATGGACGAGGAGCGCGACGACGACGGCAACGTCACCAAGCAGGGCCAGGACTACTACCTGAAGCCCATGAACTGCCCGATGCACATCCTCATCTACAAGGAGCGTGCCCGGAGCTACCGCGACCTCCCGCTGCGCTTCGCGGAGAACGGCACGGTCTACCGCAACGAGCTCTCCGGGGCGCTGCACGGTCTCACCCGCGTGCGCGGCTTCACCCAGGACGACTCGCATCTGTTCGTCACGCCCGACCAGCTCGAGGCGGAGGTCGCCAAGGTCCTCGACTTCATCCTCTCGATGCTGCGTGACTTCGGTCTGACCGACTTCGAGCTCGAGCTGTCGATGAAGGACGACGAGAAGTCGAAGTGGATCGGGTCGGACGAGTTCTGGGAGTCGTCGACCGATGCGCTGCGCAGGGTCGCGGTCGCCTCGGGGCTCAAGCTCACAGAGGTTCCGGGAGAGGCCGCCTTCTACGGTCCGAAGATCGACCTCAAGACGCGCGACGCGATCGGTCGCACCTGGCAGCTGTCGACTGTGCAGGTCGACCCGAACTTGCCCGAGCGCTTCGACCTCGAGTTCATGGACAAGGACGGGCAGAAGAAGCGCCCGATCATGATCCACCGCGCGCTGTTCGGCTCGATCGAGCGGTTCTTCGCGATCCTGCTCGAGCACTACGCCGGCGATTTCCCGGTGTGGCTGTCTCCCGTGCAGGTCGTGGGTATCCCGGTCGCCGACGAGTTCGCCGACTATTTGGGTGACGTGATCGACACACTGCGCTCTCAGGGCGTGCGTGCAGAGCTCGACACGTCCGACGACCGCATGCAGAAGAAGATCCGCACGCACACGACCGGCAAGGTACCGCTGCTGCTGATCGCGGGGGAGCAGGACCGCGCCGCCGGCACCGTCTCCTTCCGCTACCGCGACGGCTCGCAGGAGAACGGTGTGCCGATCTCCGACGCGGTGTCCCGCATCCGCGCGGCGATCGACACCCACGCACTGGTGCAGACGGCGGAGGATCTGGCGTGACCGACGGGGCGCAGCCGCTGGAGGATGCCGGGCACCTTGCCGGTGTTCCGGACGAGTTCCAGCGGCTGTGGACCCCGCATCGGATGGCGTACATCCAGGCCGGCCCCGAGCCACTGCGTGAGGACTGCCCCTTCTGCGAGGCACCGAAGTTCCCGGACGCCGAGCGGCTGGTCGTGGCGCGGGGTGAGACAGCGTACGTGCTGCTGAACCTCTTCCCCTACAACTCCGGGCATCTGCTGGTCTGCCCGTACCGCCACATCGCCACCTACGACCAGGCGACGCCCGAAGAGGTCGCCGAGATCGGTGCCCTGACGCAGACGGCGATGCGGGTGCTCCGCGAGGTCTCGCGTTGTGACGGGTTCAACCTGGGGATGAACCAGGGTGCCGTGGCGGGTGCCGGCGTCGATGCCCACCTGCACCAGCACGTGGTGCCGCGCTGGACATCGGACGCGAACTTCTTCCCCATCATCGCGAAGACCAAAGCGCTCCCGCAGCTGCTGGGTGAGGTGCGCGAAGCCGTGGCGGAGGCCTGGCCGCGCACGAACGCGTGACCCTCGGGGTGCAGAACTCGATGTCTCTCTCGCGTCGCTACGCCGCTGCCGCGGTCCTCCTCGCCCTCGCCTCATCCGTGGTCGCGTGCGCACCGCAGCCCGATCCTCAGGCGACGGCGACACCGACGACGAAACCGACGAGCGTTGAAGACGAGGGGCGCGCCTTCTACCTCGCCCAGGGATTCGCGGAGAACGAGGGGCGGCTCTCCCCGAAGACCCCGGCCCAGCAGGCCATGGTCGACGAGGTGATCGAGAGCGGAGTATGGGCAGGCATCCCCGATGAGGACGTCGCCTGGATGAGTCTCGAGCTCACGATCGACGTGTGCCTCGTCGCGATCGAGTCCGAGCACCGGGTCGATGCGGGCAAGGTCGGTGAGCACATCGATTCCTCGGAGATCATCCGGACCTGGTCGAACGCGTTCGAAGAGAGCGACCCGGGTCTGCCTTTCATGCTCGGAGGCCTCGCGATCTCCGGCATGAAGCATCTGTGCCCCGATGACTACCCCGATTGGATCGCCGCGTATCGAGAGCTCCCCGTCCCTACCGGATGACGGACGCCCGACTCAGCGCACCTGGCGTGCGGTGAACTGCATCTGCGGATTTGCGTAGAACTCCTGGGCCTCGACGAGCTGCAGCTCCCGCTCTCCGGACTCGAGTGTGGCCTTGAGGAGGTCGTACACGCTGGATGCCGTGCGCTCGAGCGCGATCTTGGCGCTGCCGGTCTCGACGTAGTGCGCGGTGAACAGGGCGGCTGTCACATCCCCGGAACCGTTCGCCTTCATCGGCAGGTGCGGGGTCTGCACGAGCCAGGCGCCCTTCTCGTCGGCGGCGAGCATCTCGATGGTGCCCTCTTCGCGGTCGGGGCGCTCCACGCTGGTGACGAGTACCGTGCGCGGTCCCATCGCGTGCGCGAGATCGACCGATGCCAGGGTGCTCTCGAGGGTCTCCGGCTCGGTGTCGGTGAGGAAGCCGAGTTCGAACTGATTCGGCGTGATGATGTCGGCGACGGGGACCACGCGTTCACGCAGCAGCACGGGGATCGCGGGGGCGACGAAACATCCCGACTTCGCATTGCCCATGACCGGGTCGCAGGCGTACAGGGCGTTCGGGTTCGCGGCCTTCACGCGCGCGACGGCGTCGATGATCACGTCGCCGATGCCTTCTCCGCCCTGGTAGCCGCTGAGGATGGCATCGATCTGCCCGAAGACGCCGCGCTCCTCGATGCCGGTGATGACCTCACGCACATCGTCGGGAGCGATCAGCGGCCCTCGCCAGGCGCCGTAACCGGTGTGGTTGGAGAAGTTCACGGTGTAGACGGGGAGCACCTCGACGCCGATGCGCTGCAGGGGGAACACCGCGGCGGAGTTCCCCACGTGTCCGTAGGCGACGGCTGACTGGATGGAGAGGATCTTCATGCTCCGGCTCTTTCGTTCTGGGCGGGTCGACGCCCGCGAGGTGTGTTCATCGCCCGGCGGCGACGAGGTCTGCGACCAGGGTCTCGGCTTCGTCGTCGGTGAGGTCGTGCACGGTCAGGCGCAGGTGGTGCGAGGGGTCCGCCTTCTCGTCGAGGGAGAAGTCGTCCCCGGTGCGGGCGAGCCATCCGCGGCGCATGAGACGGTCGGCGACGGTCCGAGCGGGCTGGGAGAACTCGACCCACAGGCTCATGCCGTCGGACACCGTGGCATCGATGCCGCTCGCTCGGAGCCGTTCGGCGAAGGCGGCATTGCGCTGCGCATAGTGCGCCGCGGCGGATGCCACCTGGGCCATCACGGTCTCGTCGGTCAGCTGCGTGAGGGCGAGGCGCTGCAACAGATGGCTGACCCACGTCGTCCCCGGGCTCAGTCGCATCGCCAGGCGCTCGGCGGTCTCGGCGTCCGTCGCCGCGATCGCGAGGCACATGTCCGGCCCCAGGAACTTCGAGACAGAGCGCACCAGGGCGAATCGACGGTGGTCGGGTCCGATGAGCGACTCGTACGGTCGCTGCGAGAGCATCGAGAAGTGGTCGTCCTCGATGATCAGCACGTAGGGGTGGTCGGCGAGCACCGCGCGGAGTTCGCCGGCTCGCGACGCGGTGAGGCTCGCCCCGGTCGGATTCTGGGCGCGGGGCGTGCAGATGATCGCGCGGACGCCGGCCTCCAGCGCGGAGCGCAGCCCATCGACGGTCATCCCCTCGGCATCGACGGGGACGGGGATCGCGCGATAGCCACCCAGTCGCACCGTGTGGATGCTCGCGAGGAAGCAGGGGTCCTCCAGGGCGACGGCGTCGTCGCGCATCAGCGCCTGAGCGAGCAGCCGCTCGACGGCATCGACCGCCCCGCTGGTCACGGTGATGCGGAAGTCCACGCCGTCGAGGTCGCGGGACATCCAGCGCGTCGACCACTCCTCGAGTCCGCGGTCGATCACGGGCTCGCCGTAGAGCACCGGGCGGGAGGCTATCGTCATCAGTGCTGGGGCAGGATCGGGGATCAAGCGGGGGTCGGGGTTCCCGGTACCGATATCGCGGAGCACGGTGTCGGGGGCGTAGCCCTCCTGCGCCACGGCCTCCAGCCCGGCGACGATGGTCCCCGCTCGTCCGCGGGAGAGGACGAGACCCGCCTGGGCGAGCTGTCGATACGCGGCGACGGCGGTGTTGCGGTTCACGCCGAGCGTCGCGGCGAGCTCCCGCACCGGGGGGAGGACGCTCCCGGGACGGAGGACTCCGCGGTCGCGCAGAGAGCGCACGCTGTCGGCGATGTCCGATGCGGTCGTGCCTGTGATCTGGTCGCTCATGGTCCTCCTCAGTGATTCTAGGTCGAATCGGACAGTGCTATGTTTGATCTAGATCAAACCCGACTTCGGTGCATACGACAGGAGTTCCCATGGCAGACCAGACAACCACCGGATCCGCGCGCGTCAAGCGCGGCCTCGCCGAGATGCTCAAGGGTGGCGTCATCATGGACGTCGTCACGGCAGAGCAGGCGAAGATCGCCGAAGACGCCGGGGCCGTCGCCGTCATGGCGCTCGAGCGCGTTCCGGCCGACATCCGCGCGCAGGGTGGTGTCTCGCGCATGAGCGACCCCGACATGATCGACAGCATCATCGATGCCGTGTCGATCCCCGTGATGGCCAAGGCACGCATCGGTCACTTCGTCGAGGCTCAGGTGCTGCAGGAGCTCGGCGTCGACTACATCGACGAGTCGGAGGTGCTCTCGCCTGCCGACTACGTGAACCACATCGACAAGTACGGCTTCACGGTCCCGTTCGTCTGCGGCGCGACCAATCTCGGCGAGGCGCTCCGCCGCATCAACGAGGGAGCGGCCATGATCCGTTCCAAGGGAGAGGCCGGCACCGGTGACGTCTCCGAGGCGATGAAGCACATCCGCAAGATCCGCGGGGAGATCGCGGCCCTCACGGCGTTGCCCAAGGACGAGTTGTTCGTCGCGGCCAAAGAGCTGCAGGCTCCCTACGAACTCGTCGCCGAGATCGCCGAGACCGGCAAGCTCCCTGTCGTGCTGTTCGTGGCCGGTGGCGTCGCGACGCCTGCGGACGCAGCCATGATGATGCAGCTCGGCGCCGACGGCGTGTTCGTCGGATCGGGAATCTTCAAGTCGGGCAACCCGGCAGAGCGGGCGAAGGCGATCGTGAAGGCGACGACCTTCTTCGACGACCCGAAGGTCATCGCCGAGGTCTCGCGTGGATTGGGCGAGGCCATGGTCGGCATCAACGTCAGCGACCTTCCGGCGCCGCACCGTCTCGCCGAGCGTGGCTGGTAACACAAGGGTCGGCGTACTCGCGCTGCAGGGCGACGTGCGCGAGCACGCCGCTCTGCTATCGGGTCTCGGTGCCGACGTGGCGCTGGTGCGATGCCCCGACGACCTGGCGTCGGTGGACGGGCTCGTCATCCCCGGCGGCGAGTCGAGCGTGATCGACAAGCTGTCGCGCAACTTCGGGATGCAGCAGCCCATCCGCGATGCGATCACGGCCGGCATGCCGGTCCTCGGCACCTGTGCGGGGCTGATCATGCTCGCCGACGAGATCGTCGACGCGATCGAGGGGCAGGAGCCGTTCGGCGGGCTCGACGTCGTCGTGCGACGGAACGCCTTCGGCCGACAGGTCGAGTCGTTCGAAGTCCAGCTCGACGTACCCGCTTTCCGCGGAGTCCCGGTTTCCGCCGCATTCATCCGCGGCCCGGTGGTCGAGTCGGTCGGTCCGCGCGCCGATGTGCTGGCGGCGCTGCCCGACGGTCGAGTGGTCGCGGTGGAGCAGGGGGATCTGCTCGGTCTGAGCTTTCACCCGGAGATCACGGGAGAGACCCGTTTTCACCAGCGGTTCCTGGCTCGGGCGAACGCGCGTCGCCTCGCATCGGCGCGGTAGAACGTCGGATCAGATCAGGCCCGAGAGCCAACGCAGAGCCGGGATCGCCTGCGCGCGCTGAAACTCCCGCAGGCCGGGGAGCTGCGGGATCTCGGGTTGCGCCTGCTGGAACCAGAGGAACGATGCGAAGGCGGAGATCACGGGGAGCAGCGCAGCCTGAGACGGCGCACCGTGCTCTTCGAAGACGGCCCACGCCTCCTCGCAGGAGGGGCCTCCGGATGCCTCGATGCTCGGGAGCAGACAGGGGAGGTCGATCCAGGCGGCGCCCCTGCGCGCATGCGGCCAGTCCAGCAGGTGCGCTCGTCCAGCGCTGATCAGGATGTTGTCGGCGCGTACATCGTCGTGCACGATGACGTCGCCGTGCAGCGCATCGCCGAAGCCCTCCTCGAGCCGCAACAGCTCGGGCATCCTCGCGGGGAGGCCGTAGGGGAGCACCTCGCGCATGCGCGGCTCCGCCGCGATCTCCGTCCACCGGGTGAAACCGGGGATCATGCCGTCTTCTGCTCGAGGCATATCCGCAGGCGCGGGGGTGGTCGACAGGGTGTGAAGGGTCCGGGCCACGGCGTGCAGGTCCGCCGTCGTCCAGGGCTGGCCCGGGTGACGGCCGTCGATCGCCTCGATGACGAGGGCCGTGCCCGTCGCGTCGTCGATGGCGGCCAGGAGTCGCGGGGCGATGGCGGTCGGCAGCTGCGAGAGCGTGCGTATCTCCTCGCGGAGGAAGTGCAGCGAGTCGGTATGCCATTCCACACCGCAGGCTTTGACGAATGCGCGCCCCGTCGTGGTCGTGACGACGCCCGCGTAGGAGGCGCTGAAGCCGCCATGGGCCGGCGCATCCTGCACGAGATCACCCCCGATCGCGGCGATGATCCGAGTTTGGAGCGGCAGCGGGAGCGTATGCCAGTCGGGTCGGAGCCGATCTGCTCCCGTCGTCATCGTGCTGTCTCGTCGACGCCGGGTCGGTCGCGTTCGACTCCGCGTCGAGGGGAGAGCATCCACTCGTAGAGTTCAGGGTTCGCGTACGACACGGTCCATGAGTCGTGACCGACGCCCGCATACCGAGTGAAACGCACGTCGGCGTCGAGGGCCTGCAGCTCGTCGACGATCCGCTCGGTCTCGGCGATCGGCACCACGTCGTCGGCGTCGCCGTGGAACGCCCAGACCGGGATTTCACGGAGCGGAGCGGCGCTCTGCATCCACAGCCCGCCGCAGATCGGCGCGATCGCCGCGAATCGATCGGGGTAGCGCACCGCGAGCGACCAGGTGCCGTAACCGCCCATGCTGAGTCCTGTCACCGATACGCGTTCCTGATCGACGCGATGCGCCGAGATCACCTCATCGAGCATTACGGCCAGCGTCGAGAGCTCGGCGACCCAGTGACTCGCCGAGCCGCACTGGGGTGTGACGAGGATGAACGGGTACTCCTCGCCGGTGTCCGCCAGCTTCGGAGGGCCGTGGACCGCGGCCATCTCGAGGTCGGAACCACGTTCGCCCGCTCCGTGCAGGAAGAGCACCAGGGGCCAGAGCCTGTTCGGGTCATCGTCGTAATCGTCCGGCAGATGAAGCAGATACCGCAGGGTGTCGGCGGGCGCCGGTGCGTCATCGAGCACCTCTGCCGAGCGGAGGGCGGGGGAGACGTGTCGTGATCTGCGCATGCTCCTATCCTGCGCCACGCCGGCCGTTCGTTAGAATGGACGATGCGCTGAGCGCGAGCTCATGCGGATACGACGAGCGGAGACTTATGTCCGGGCATTCCAAGTGGGCGACCACGAAGCACAAGAAGGCCATCATCGACTCCAGGCGCGCGAAGTCCTGGGCCAAGCTCATCAAGAACATCGAGGTCGCCGCCAAGCTCGGCGGACCGGACCTGGCGGGCAACCCCACCCTCTTCGACGCGGTGCAGAAGGCCAAGAAGACCTCGGTCCCGAAGGACAACATCGACCGCGCGGTGAAGCGCGGTGCCGGTATCGGCGGCGAGGCCGTCGAGTACCTCTCGATCATGTACGAGGGATACGGCCCCAACGGTGTCGCCCTCATGATCGAGTGTCTGACCGACAACAAGAACCGCGCGGCCGCAGAGGTGCGCACGGCTCTCAGCCGGAACGGCGGCACCCTCGCCGACCCCGGCAGCGTGGCCTACAACTTCAGCCGGAAGGGCGTCATCGTCGTCGGCTCTGAGGGCACCACCGAGGACGATGTGATGATGGCGGCGCTCGAGGCGGGCGCCGAGGAGATCGAGCCGCATGCCGAGGGCTTCGAGGTGATCACGGAGGCGACCGACCTGGTTGCCGTGCGCAGCGCGCTCCAGGAGGCCGGCATCGACTACGAGTCGGCCGACGTCGAGTTCGTCCCGAACCTCAAGGTCGAGATCGACGCGGACACCGCACGCAAGGTCTTCCGTCTGATCGACGCCCTCGAAGACAGTGAAGATGTGCAGAACGTGTTCACCAACTTCGATCTGAGCCCCGAGGTCCAGGCTGAGCTGGAGAACGACGACGCCTAGGCGCGCCGAGTGACCGGTGTCGGTTCCGCGGCCTAGCCTGGGGGAGTGACCTCCTCTCTGCGCGTGCTCGGCATCGACCCCGGTCTCACCCGCTGCGGTGTGGGGGTCGTGGATGTCGACGGATCGCGCCGTGGAACGCTCGTCCACGTCGGGGTCATCCGTTCCTCTCCGGATGCGGAGATCGGCGACCGCCTCTCGATCGTCGCGGCCGGCATCCGGGCCGTGATCGCAGAGCATCGGCCTGATGCCGTTGCGGTGGAGCGGGTCTTCGCGCAGCAGAACACGCACTCGGTGATGGGAACCGCGCAAGCCAGTGGCGTCGCGCTGCTGATCGCCTCCGAGTCGGGACTCCCCGCCGCCACGCACACCCCCAGCGAGGTCAAAGCCGCTGTCACCGGATACGGTGCTGCCGACAAGCGGCAGGTGCAGACGATGATCGCCCGCATCCTGCGGCTCGACGCATTGCCGCAGCCCGCCGACGCCGCTGACGCCCTCGCGATCGCCCTCTGCCACGCCTGGCGGCGCGGGGGAGCAGCGGCGACCGCCTCTGGTGCTCTGACCCCCGCGCAGCGCGCCTGGGCCGAGGCCGAGAAGCGTGTCGGTCGAACATACCTACGAGCGACGTCGTAGGCTGAGGGGATGATCTCCTCTCTGCACGGTGTCGTCCTGCATGCGGCATCCGATCAGGTCGTCATCGATGTGGGCGGGGTCGGATTCGCCGTCGCGGTCCCCGCTGACGTCGCGCATACGGCGGTGGTGGGCGAGAAGCTCCTGCTGCACACCAGCCTCATCGTCCGTGAGGACTCGTTGTCCTTGTTCGGCTTCGCCGACCGCGGTGAGCTCGAGATCTTCGGACTGCTGATCAGCGTGACCGGCGTCGGTCCGAAGTCGGCTCTCGGCGTGCTCTCGCACCTCACGGGCGACCAGATCGCCGAAGCAGTCACTGCGGAGGACGACGCTCCCTTCCGGCGTGTGTCCGGCATCGGCCCCAAGACCGCGAAGCTCATCGTGCTGCAGCTCGCTGGGAAGGTGCAGGCCTTCGCGGCCCCCGCCAAGGCGACTGCGCCAGGCGGCACCGACGTCGTGACGCAGGTCGCAGCGGCGCTGGTCGGCCTCGGGTGGTCGGAGAAGGTCGCCGCAGACGCCGCCGCCCAGACAGCTGCCGAGGCCAGCGAGGCGGAGAGTGCCTCCGTCGCATCGCTGCTGCGCCGCACCCTCGCCCTCCTGGGCCCTGCGCAGGGAGGCCAGGCCCGTGTCTGATCCCCTCGATGCCAGCGAGCCCTCCGACGAGACCGAACTCGCCATCGAAGGCGCCCTGCGTCCGACGAGCCTCGGGGAGTTCGTCGGACAGCAGAAGGTCCGCGGCCAGCTGCAGCTGCTGCTCGAGGCCGCCCGCATCCAGAGCCGTCCGGCGGATCACATCCTGCTGGCGGGACCGCCGGGTCTGGGGAAGACGACGCTCGCCATGATCGTCGCGCACGAGAGTGAACGTCCGCTGCGGCTGTCGAGTGGACCGGCGATCCAACACGCCGGTGATCTGGCCGCACTGCTGTCGAGCCTGGTCCCCGGTGAGGTGCTCTTCATCGATGAGATCCACCGCATGGCGCGCTCCGCCGAGGAGATGCTGTACCTCGCGATGGAGGACTACCGCATCGACATCATGGTCGGGAAGGGTGCAGGGGCCACGAGCATCCCGCTCGAGCTCTCGCCGTTCACCCTCGTGGGTGCGACGACGCGCTCCGGGCTGCTTCCCAACCCGCTCCGCGACCGCTTCGGGTTCACCGGTCACCTCGAGTTCTACGAGGAGTCGGAGTTGGAGCAGGTGATCGCCCGATCTGCGGCCGTGCTCGGCGTGGACCTCCCGACCGACTCGCTCGCGGAGATCGCACGCCGTTCACGCGGCACACCCCGCATCGCCAACCGCCTGCTCCGCCGGGTGCGCGACTACGCCCTGGTGCATTCCGGGGGAGTGGCCACCATCCACGAGGTGCGCGCGGCGTTGGATTTGTACGACGTCGACCCGATCGGCCTCGATCGTCTGGACCGTGCGGTGCTCGATGCGCTCGTGCGCCGTTTCCGCGGCGGCCCGGTCGGCCTCGGCACGCTCGCTGTCGCCGTCGGCGAAGAGGCCGAGACGGTCGAGAGCGTCGTGGAGCCCTATCTCGTGCGCATCGGCTTCCTCGGACGGACCCCCCGCGGCCGCGTGGCGATGCCCGAGGCGTACACGCATCTGGGCGTCGCACATCCGGACGGGATGCTTAAGTTGGATGACCTATAATCACTGAAGACTTCACGGTTACCTTCGCGCGCCCAAAGGCTGGAGCGTGCACCTGAGAAAGGCGCTTCCCCCATGCCCATGGAATTCCTGCTCTTCGGCCTCCTCGCCGTCCTCCTCGTCTTCATGATCTTCAACACGCGCAAGCGCACGAAGCAGATGAAGGCAGAGCAGGAGGAGAAGGCCACCAAGACCGTTCCTGGCGCCAAGGTGCTCCTGCAGGGTGGCATCTACGGGACGATCGTCGCGTATGACCCCGAAGACCTCGACACGCCGGCGCTCGTGGAGATCGCTCCCGGCACCATCATCGACGTTCACAGCCAGGCCATCCTCCGTGTGGTCGAGCCCAAGGATGTCGTCGTGGACGCACCGAGCGATGAGGTCGTCGCGGAGCAGGTCGCCGACGAGTCGACCGCTCCGGCCGTCGAGACTCCCGAGGAGACCCGCGCTCGCCTCGAGCGCGACGCCGACGACAAGTAAGCCCGGGGCCGACGCGGCCGCTCGGATCTCCGTCCTTCCAGAAAGCTGAACACACGTGGCTTCATCCTCTCCCGTCCGTCACGCCTGGCGGGTCCTTCTCGGCCTGCTCCTCGTGACGGGCGTGCTCTTCGGCATCAACGCGCTCGGCGTGTACGTCTTCAAGGACAGCAACGGAGAGGCTGCGAGTTCGTGGTCGCCGGAGCTCGCTCTCGACCTGCAGGGCGGAACGCAGATCGTCCTGAGCGCGGAGACCGAGGACGGAGCCGCTCCGTCTTCCGAGCAGCTCGACCAGGCCGCAGCGATCATCCGCCAGCGTGTCGACGCATCCGGCGTCGCCGAGGCCGACATCACGACCGAGGGCGGACAGAACATCGTCGTCCAGATCCCGGGCGAGGCGGACGCGCAGACACGTGAGCGGATCCAGTCCAGTGCGCAGCTCGAGTTCCGGCCGGTGCTCTACACGACAGCGGCGACCAACGAGTTCGTGGGCGAGGACGGCAACTCCACGCCGTACCCGAGTCCTGATCCGGGACTGAACTCGACCCCGACGGCCGCGCCGACGGACGCCAGCGACCTCTCCTGGGTCACGGACAAGCTCCAGGCGGAGTTCCTGGCCTACGACTGCGCGAACCCTGACAACGACGCCGCGAAGGCGCCGAAGGACCAGCCGCTCATCGCCTGCTCGGCCGACGGCTCCGCGAAGTACATCCTCGGCCCGGCTGAGCTCGACGGCACGGCGATCACTGACGCCTCGGCGGGCCGTGACCCGAAGTCGGGTGCCTGGCTCGTCCAGCTGACGATGAACGGCGACGGGGCCGATGCGTTCGGCAAGGTCAGCACCCGCCTGAACCAGAACCGCATCGACGGGCTCACGCCGAGGGACCAGTTCGCCTTCGTGCTGGACGGGAACGTGATCAGCGCTCCGCGGATGAACGGGCAGATCCTCGATGGTCGCCCCAGCATCTCCGGAAGCTTCACGCAGGAGTCTGCGACCACTCTCGCCGACCAGCTCAAGTTCGGTGCCCTCCCGCTCAGCTTCACGGTGCAGAGCTCCGACACCATCTCGGCCACCCTCGGCACGCAGCAGCTGCAGATCGGTCTGATCGCGGGCCTCATCGGTCTCGCGCTGGTGGCGATCTACTCCCTGATCGTCTATCGAGCGCTCGGGTCGGTGATCATCGCGTCGATCGCGGTGATGGCGATCCTGACCTACATCGTCATCTGCATCCTGGCGTGGCGCATCGGCTTCCGCCTCTCGCTGGCCGGTGTCGCCGGTCTCATCGTGTCCATCGGATTCACGGCCGACTCGTTCATCGTGTACTTCGAGCGAATACGAGACGAGCTCCGCGACGGAAAGTCGATCACCGCTGCAGTCGAAGACGGCTGGGGCCGAGCGAAGCGCACGATCTACATCTCCAAGTCGATCAACATCCTCGCAGCAGTCGTGCTCTACATCCTGGCCGATGCCACGGTGAAGGGCTTCGCCTTCACGCTCGGACTCACGACGCTCATCGACGTGTTCATCTTCGTGATCTTCACCCACCCGGTGATGCAACTGCTCGCGCGCACCCGGTTCTTCGGGGGCGGCCACAAGCTCTCCGGGCTCGACCCCGAGGCCCTCGGCGCCGTCTACCGCAGTCGCTCGCAGTTCCGAGAGGTCGCCACGGCGTCGGCGGGACGCGGTGCGAAGAACGCCCGGTCCCGGGGAGAGGCCGATCGCAGACAGACGATCGCCGAACGCAAGCGCGCCGAGGCCCTCGCGGGCGAGAAAACCACCAAAGCCGGAAGTGAGGGAGACGCCTGATGCCTTCCATGAATGAGTTCGGCAACAACCTCTACTCGGGAAAGACCTCCTTCCCGTTCGTCGGCAAGCGCCGTCTGTGGTTCATCATCGCGATCATTCTCGTCGTCGGTTCGGCACTGGTGCCGCTGGTGCGTCCGATCCAGTTCTCGATCGAGTTCACGGGCGGGTCGCAGTTCACCGTGCAGGCGCCCGACAGCCTCGACCAGGAGACCGCGACCACGGCTGTGCAGTCGGTCGTGCCGGGCGCGGCGACCAAGGTCGTCGTCGTCAGCGGCAAGGACGTGCGCGTCCAGACCGACCAGATGAGCGCCGCCGAGACCCAGCAGGTCGGCGAGGCGCTCGCGAAGGCCTACGGCGTCGATCCTGCCGATGTGACGTCGTCGTTCATCGGACCCGCATGGGGTGAGAACGTCACCAAGCAGTCGCTGTGGGGTCTCGCGATCTTCCTGGCGCTGACCTTCCTGATCCTGGCGATCTACTTCCGCACGTGGAAGATGTCGGCCGCAGCCATCATCGGTCTGCTCGACGTGCTCGTGATCACCGTCGGCGTGTACGCGCTGGCCGGTTTCGAGATCTCCCCGGCTGCGGTGATCGGATTCCTCACGATCCTCGCGTACTCGCTGTACGACACCACGGTCGTGTTCGACAAGGTCCGAGAGAACACGTCGGAAGACGGAGAGAAGTCTGCCCGGTTGTTCGGGGAGTCCGTGAACCTCGCGGTGAACCAGACGCTGGTCCGTTCGATCAACACGTCCGTCGTGGCAGCTCTGCCTGTGGGCGCGGTGCTCTTCATCGGCGCCTTCTGGCTCGGCGCCGAGTCGCTCACCGACATCTCGCTGTCGATCTTCGTCGGCATCCTCGTGGCCACCTATTCGACGCTCTTCGTCGCTGCTCCGCTCTACTCGCTGTTCCGCGAGAACGAGCCGCAGCTGAAGGCCCGCGATGCCCGCATCCGCGAGGCTCGCAGCAGGGCAGCCGTCGAGGTCTGATCGGCTTCCTCAGCGGGGCCCACCCCGTACAGCGCGCGTAGGATTGATCGATCAGGAGGTGAGTAGATGGCGGAACCGCAGACGTCATCGCAGGGCTCTAGTCTGCGACGGCTGGTTCCCCGCATCTTCTCCCGCGCGTCGAGGATCAACGACCTCGACAACCTGATCCGCACCGTCCGGGCCAACCACCCCAAGGGCGACTTCTCGGTGATCGAGAGGGCCTACGCGGTCGCGAAGGAGAAGCACGAGGGACAGAAGCGCCAGAGCGGCGAGCCCTATATCACCCACCCGCTCGCGGTCGCTCAGATCCTGGCGGAGCTCGGGCTGGGACCACGGGCGATCGCCGCTGCGCTGCTGCACGATACCGTCGAGGACACTGGTTACGCGCTGACCGACCTCACCGCCGAGTTCGGTGATGAGGTCGCCATGCTCGTCGACGGTGTGACGAAGCTCGACAAGGTGAAGTACGGCGAGAGCGCGCAGGCCGAGACGGTCCGCAAGATGATCGTGGCGATGTCCAAGGACATCCGGGTGCTGCTGATCAAGCTCGCAGACCGGCTCCACAACGCGCGGACCTGGGGCTTCGTCCCGCCGGAGAAGGCGGCGAAGAAGGCCAAGGAGACCCTCGAGATCTACGCTCCTCTGGCCAACCGCCTCGGAATCCAGGCGATCAAGTCGGAGCTCGAGGATCTGTCCTTCGCCGTCCTGCACCCCAAGATCTACAACGAGATCCACAGCCTGATCGCGCAGCGCACACCGCAGCGCGAGAAGTACCTGAACCAGGTCGTCGAGGAGATCGATGAAGACCTGCGCGACCTCCGGATCCGCGGCAAGGTCGTCGGGCGCCCGAAGCAGCTCTACTCGGTGTACCAGAAGATGGTCATCAGGGGACGTGAGTTCGACGATATCTACGATCTGATCGGCATCCGAGTGCTGGTGGCCTCGGTACGTGATTGCTACGCGGTGCTCGGCGCCATCCACGCACGCTGGACGCCTCTGCCTGGTCGCTTCAAGGACTACATCGCTACTCCGAAGTTCAATCTCTACCAGTCGCTGCACACCACGGTGATCGGCCCCTCCGGCCGCACGGTCGAGATCCAGATCCGCACGCACGAGATGCACCAGCAGGCCGAGTACGGCGTTGCTGCGCACTGGATGTACAAAGAGCGGATGAACGGCGGCGGCAAGACCGAGGTCCGCGCCTCCGACACCGACATGGCGTGGCTCGCGCACATCTCCGACTGGCAGGCCGAGACCGCCGATCCCGGGGAGTTCCTCGAGTCGCTCCGGTTCGAGATCGGAGCCAAAGAGGTCTACGTGTTCACGCCGAAGGGGCGAGTCATCGGGCTTCCCTCCGGTGCGACCCCGGTCGACTTCGCCTACGCCGTGCACACCGAGATCGGCCACCGCACCATGGGGGCCAAGGTCAACGGTCGCCTGGTGCCGCTCGAGTCCGAGCTCAAGAGCGGTGATGTCGTCGAGGTCTTCACGTCGAAGAACCCCGACGCCGGTCCCAGCCAGGACTGGCTCGGCTTCGTCGCGAGCACGCGCGCCCGCAACAAGATCCGCGGCTGGTTCACGAAGGAGCGCCGCGAGGAGGCGATCGAGCAGGGCAAGGAGGCCATCGCGAGGGCGATGCGCCGGCAGAACCTGCCCCTGCAGCGCCTCATGAGCCATGACTCGTTCACCGAGGTGGCTCGGGGCATGCACTACGAAGACGTCTCAGCGCTCTACGCTGCCGTCGGTGAGGGACACGTCTCGACCCAGTCCGTGCTCGAGAAGGTCACGGCACTGGTCGCGGCGAACGACCCGGCGACGGGCGCGATCGATCTTCCCGGCAGCGTTCAGACCCGCGAGCCGCGATCGGGCGACTCCGGCGTGCTGGTGCGCGGCGCCAACGACATCCTCGTCAAGCTCGCGAAGTGCTGCACACCCGTTCCCGGCGACCAGATCGTCGGTTTCGTGACCCGTGGCAGCGGCGTCTCGGTGCACCGTGCGGACTGCGTGAACGTGAAGGCGCTGGGCGCGGAACAGGATCGCTTCGTCGACGTGTCCTGGGCGCCGACCACCAAGAGCGTCTTCCGGGTGCAGATCCAGGTCGAGGCGCTCGATCGCTCCGGGCTCCTCTCGGATGTCACCCGCGTGCTGAGCGAGCACCATGTCAACATCCTCTCGGCGACGGTCACCACGACGGATGAGCGACTGGCTCTGAGTCGGTTCGTCTTCGAGATGGGTGACGCCGTGCATCTCGACCGGGTGCTCAACGCGGTGCGCAGGATCGACGCGGTGTACGACGTCTACCGCGTCACCTCTTCTTGACGGAGAGTCTGTCCAATACGGCCCGTCCGGCACGGCTTCCGGGAACCCGGCTCATGCGGCGCAGGCTGTCCGCCGCGGCTTCCGAAGCATCGGGGAACACGAGCGCGAGCCGGTCCATCCAGGTCAGCACGCGCGGATCACGGTGCACGGCGGTGGCGAGGTCGAGCATCGTCCGGACGGGAGTGGTCACCGGAACCCCGCCGATCAGCCCGAGGTCGGATGCGGGGACGACCGTATCGTGGAAGACGAGTCGAGAGCTGGTGGCCGCGCGGATCCGCCGTTCCACGCATCGTCGCACATGATGCACGTTCGGGGGAGCATCTCCGGCTCCGTGGATCCATGCCGCTGTCGGCCCTGACGCCGCCGTGCCCGCCTGCACCAGGGAGGCGACGGTGCTCGCTCTGACATGGGCACCCTCCGGCAGGTCCGCCGGAACATACGCATCTCCGACCTCGACCACGTGTCCGTCGATGCGCGCCGCACTCAGCTCGGCGAGGCTCAGCCGCACGCCGGGGAGATACAGGAAGACGGGGTGCACCACGTCAGTCTGACGCAGTGCACCCCGCCTCTACCGTGATCGTGCGGACCTGTGGAGAACGGGTCAGCCGCCGAGCGCGCTCAGCCAGGCGCGGCGTGCCTCGAGAGCATCCGCAGCGGCCTTGGCGGCCTTCTTGTCGCCGGACTTCTCCGCCGCAGCGACCTCGGCCTCGAGCTTCTCGATGGCCTCGAGCAGCTGCGAGCTCATGTCGTTCGCGCGTGCCTTGGTCTCGGGGTTGTTCTTCTTCCAGTCGACGTCTTCGCGGCCCTTGAGCCCCTGCTCGATCGCACGGAGCTTGTCATCGAGAGCGCGTTCCTTGTCCCGGGGGAAGATGCGTCCGATCTCATCCCACTGTCGCTGGATGCGGGTGAGAAGCGCACGAGCTCGCTTGATGTTGGGCTCGTCCGCGACAGCCTTCGCCTCTTCGAGGAGTGCTTCGCGTGCCTCGATCTTCGGCGCGGAATCCGCTTCCTCCGCAGCGGCCTGCTCGGCGCGAGCGGCGTAGAGCGCGTCGCCGGCTGCCTTGAAGCGCGCCCAGAGAGCGTCATCGGCCTTACGGCCGGCACGACCCGAAGCCTTCCACTCGTCGAGCAGGTTCCGGTAGGCGGGAATGCCGTCCGTGCCGCGCGGAGCGAGAGCCTCCGCGCGCTCGACCAGACGGGTCTTCGCATCGCGAGCGACCTTGTGGGCGTCGTCGAGCTCAGAGTAGAAAGCACGGCGCTGCTTGTCCACGATGGCACGCGCGTCGCGGAAACGCTTCCACAGCTGCTGGGAGATGCCCTTCGACAGGCGGGGGCCGTTCTGCTGCTGGGCCTGCCAGGCGTCGAACAGCTCTCCGAGTTCGGCCGTGACCTGCTTCCACTGCACCTTGCTGAGGTCGCGTGCGGCGATGGCCTCAGCCCGCTCGACGAGAACGGTCCGTTCTGCGATCGCCTTGTCGACGAGCTCCTTGGCCTGCTTCGCCTCCTGCTCCGTCGCCTCCGAGAGGGACGAGGTCAGTGCGTCGAGTCGATCGCGCAGGCCGACCAGGTCGCCGACCGCCGCAGCATCGGTCGCTTCATCGATCAGGTGCCCTGCCTGCTTCGCGAGATCGGTCGCCGAGGCGCCGCCTGCCTGGTGGCGCTGCTCGAGGGCGTGCACCTTGAAGGCGATGTCGTCGAACTTGCGGACGAAGTAGGCGAGGGCCTCGTCCGGCGTGCCGTCGGGATACTGGCCGACGACGCGCCAGGCGTCGCCTTCCTTGACCTCGACGGTTCCGTCCTCGGAGACTCGCCCCCATTCAGCTGACGTCGAAGACGCAGCGGGCACCGATGCGGCAGGCGCGACGGCAGCCGGTGTCGGCGCCTTGCGGGGCATCGGCACGGAGGGGGGTCCGGGGAGTCCCTTATA
>NZ_JYIV01000028.1 GCF_000956405.1 Microbacterium oxydans | reverse complement strand
CTCGGATCCGCGTCAGAGCGTGGGTCTGGGCGATGAGCATGGGTCTGGGCGATGAGATGGCGTGAGGACGGGCGCACTCCCGGCGAGACCCACGTTCCGCATCGAGACCCACCCTCGGATCCGCGTCAGAGCGTGGGTCTGGGCGATGAGCATGGGTCTGGGCGATGAGATGGCGTGAGGACGGGCGCACTCCCGGCGAGACCCACGTTCCGCATCGAGACCCACCCTCGGATCCGCGTCGGAGCGTGGGTCTGGGCGACGAGCGTGGGTCTCGGCGATGAGATGGGGCGAGCACGAGCGCAGTGTGCGTCAGGGGTGGAGGCCGAACGCACGGAGCCGCGCGCCGAGAGCATCCGACGTGACGATGTGCTCGGATCCCCAACGGACGATCCGCCACCCGGTGACGCCACGAATCGCATCCTCTCGACGCTTCTCCGCGAGCACCACGGCCTCCGCCGACATTCCTGAGCGCAACGTCGGATCGAGGTACTTTCCCCACCCGTCGAACTCGCCGAACACCCGTGCTCCCCGAAAGGCGAAGTCGAGCCGATAGTCCTCACCCTGCGGTCCGATGACACGCGACTGCAGATCGACCTCGGTGAACCCGAGCCGATGAAGGTGCAGACGGCTCACGCTCTCTCCGGGAAGCTGGGCACGGCCATCCGAGAGCGCGATCACCTCGCGTGCTTGACGGATGCCACGGTTCGAGACCCCTTGCGCACGCCTGCCGAGCTCGCTCCTCCACTCTTCGGCGGCCGCATCATCTTGCTCGTGTCCACGCACCGCTGTGCGCCGCAGCGCCGCGTCGGCGACCGCGATCGCCGCCTCGGGCGTGAGCCGGCACGCCAGATCGAGCACAGTCCTTTCGAGCGAAGTGCACCTGATGCCCTCGACTTCCACGATGTCGCGTGCGCGGAGGGTGAGATCGTGCCTCGCGACGCCCCACCTCACCCTGCTTCGGCTCGTCGGTCCGAGAACCGCGTGAACGTGCGCCGGTGACGTCCGATAGAGCGGAAGCCCGTGGATCACGGCGGCCGAGGCGAAGCAGAATGTGGCACCGCCGTCGATGGATTCGTGGTGCACGGCAAGCACCTTCAGCAGATGACGACCTTCGACCCAAAGCTGCTCCCACTCCGCGGCGTCCACGTACCAGCCGCGACGTACTCGCACGATGGAGCCGCCGTCGACCATGGCCCGGAGTCCACGCTCAGTGACCCCTCGAGCGAGAACATCGCTTCTGGAGAGCAGGAGCTGGCGCGCTTCCTCGAGCGTGACGGCTTTTCGCATGCACTCGATCATCGTCATCCGCGCATGCCCTCCGCGCTGCAGAGCTCCACAAAGCCCCGGCGGTGCGCACAACTGGCTTCGCGTCGACGCTGTGCAGGAAGCAGGACGAGAGAGCATGTCGTCGCCTCGCGGAACCGGCACCCACGCCTATCGCCGAGACCCACGGTCCCGAGCGACTGCGAACGTGGGTTTCGGCGACCACCGTGGGTCACAGCGAGTCCGCGTGCAGTCAGCGACGAGAGGGACGGGGCGGGCGTGAGGGGCAGGGCGGCGTGTGCGGGCGGGGAGGGTCGGCGGACGGGGTTAGGGTCGAAGGGTGACCCCGGAACTCTCAGCACGCATCGTCGCGGATTCCCGTGACCGCGTGGCATGGCTGAGAGCTCGATCGCGCGGCATCACGGCGACAGACGTGGCCGGGCTCACCTCCGAGAAGTCGATCGCGAGGGCAGCGGACTCGAAGCTCGGCGGCGGACCCCGCTTCGGCGGCAACGCCTACACGGATCACGGCCGCCGACGCGAACCCGAGATCGCCGCATGGGTGGCTGCCACCCACGGCATCCTCCCCTCGTCCGCCCTGTTCCGTGCCGAAGTCGAGCATCGCCACCTCGCCACCCCCGACGGCATCGCGGTCGACGCGGACGGACGAGTGAAGCTCGCCGAGATCAAGACCACGAACAAGCCCTTCCGTGGCATCCCGCGCACCTACCTCCGTCAGATCTGGTGGCAGCAGCACGTCCTGGGCGCCGAGCGCACACTGTTCGTGTGGGAGGAGCACGTCGACTTCGCTCCGATCCACGACGAGCCGCGCTGCGTATGGATCGACCGGGACGATCGCGAGATCGCCAAGCTCGTCGGGCTCGCCACCGACCTCATCGACGAGCTCTACCGCCGCACCACAGGACAGCAGGTTCCGAGCCGGCTCGTGGACGCGGCTGCCAGCCGCCGGGAACAGCTTCGAGAGCGCGACGCCTTCCGCGCGCTCGCCCTCGCCGACTGACGAGCTCGCCGACCGACCACTGCGCCGACTGACCGCTGCGCCACAGGCCCGCACCACCGCGCACGCACACCTCACGTGCAGGTGTTGTTGCCGCCGAGGCCCAGCAGGCCACCCACCGACAGCGTGCGCGTGGCCGCCGGTGACACCCACGCCGTTCCCGCGATGCTCTCGACCTTGACGGTGTTCGTCGAACCGAGCAGGCTTCCGAGCAGCGTGTTCAGGAGCCCCGAGCTGATCGTCGACGAATAGGTGTACGGACCGGAGCCGCTCTGCGTGACATTGCTGTTGTCGACGACAACGTTGTTGATCGACAGCCGTTGCTGCGCCGTCAGGTAAGGCGAGGTCCAGGTGATCGTGAACCCGGTGAACGTGCCGAGAAGGTTCGTGACCGTGCACGAGGTCACCACGGGAGTCGCCAGCGTCGATGCCGTGAACGATTGCCCCGCGTACTCGCTGTCGGTGAATGCGGCGTCTGTCACCTGCACCGCCGGAGAGGATACGACACCGAGCAGCACCGCGAACCCGGCAACCGCGGTGAGGATGCGACCACGTCCGCGGCCTCTCATCCCGCACCCCCAGCGCCCGAGCCGGCATGTCGACGCCGGAGCACCAGAACCGCACCCGACCCGACGAGGACCGCACCGGCTCCGACGATCCACGGCACCGCGGACGGAGGACCTGTCGTCGCCAGAGCACCGTCGGACCCCGCGACCACGGTCTCCCCCGCGCCCTGCGCGTGCACGCGGACATCGGTGCTACCCGCGCCCGAACCGCCTGCGGGGTCGAGGACGATGGCGAGGCGGAGGTGCGCCGTCTCGGCGTCGCCGATCTGAAGGAGCGGAACCTCGACGCCGTCGCGAGGGATGTCCCACCCCGCGCGCAGCACCGTCGCACCATCAGGGCATCCGCTTGCGGTCCATGCCTGCGGGCAGGTCGAGACGTCCAGGAGCAGGTGCGCCTCACCTGTCGCGCTCACGGCGATCCGGATGACTCCCGGATCGGGCGCATCGGCGCTCACCTCGATGTCCCACTGCACCGGCTGCCCCGGCAACAGGCTGCCGGCCGCCGCCCAGTCCGCGACGGAGACCAGTCGGAGAACGGATCCCTGGATGACCTGCGTCGTGGGCGCCGCCCAGGCCGCACCAGGCGTCGCGATCGCGGCAACCGCGAGCAGCGCGACGGCGAGCGCGCGCCTCATGGCCCGTTCCCGTCGGGATCGCGCGCGGCGCGATGCTGCTCACGTGGCCAGAAAGCCCAGACGACGAGAGACGTCGCCGCGACGGTCAGGACTCCCAGCACCATCGGATTGCCCATCCCGGCGATGATCGACGCGACTCCCGGTATCGCGAAGATCACCTTCCTGACGGAGGAGACCGTGTAGGGGAAGGGGTCCTCCGCCGTGTTCGCATCCCCTTGCATCGTGATCACCCGCTCCTGCACACTCGCACCCGCGATGACGGAGGTGACGCGGTGGGTGACGGGAAGCTCCCCCTCGCGGTCGACCGTGACCACATCGCCGACCGCGATCTCACTCGCCGGTACGCGCTGCACCACGGCGACCGATCCGGCGGGGATGGTGGGCGACATCGAGCCGGTGCGGAACATGATGAGCGTGATCTGCGCCGTGAGAGCGAGTACGACGAGCAGGATGCAGACCGCGCCGGCGATCGCAGCCAGCCAGAGCAGCACATCGCCGATCACACGCCCCGGTCGCATGCGTGTGTGTACCCTCGCCGCGGTCGCGTGGGGTTCGACCGCGGCGAGGGACGTCTTCTCCGCCCTCAGGCTGCGCCGTGTGGGGGTGGTCATGTGCTCGTCCTCTCCCTGACACCGCTGCTACGACGACGTCCCGAGGAACTGCCAGGTCTGCGTCATCGTCAGCCCCTGCGCCGCGTTCGCGGCGGTGAGCGGGAGCGTGACCGCGAAGCAGTAGTTCACCTGTGCGGCACCGTTCGCGGTGACGACCTGCGTTGCCGAGCCGCCAGCGGTGAGCGCCGATCCGTCCGCCACGACCGACGTCCCTGCCGCGTAGGTGGTCGAGTTGCAGGTGGTGCCGGCGATCGTGCGCACACCGTAGGTGAGGTAGGCGGCGAGCCCCGTCCCTCCCGGCGTTCCCGCCGACAGCTGCAGTGTTCCTGCGACGGACGGGTTCGCGGTCTTGACGCTGAACAGCGCGTAGGTGGAGTTGCCCGGAGCCATCGCGGTGGGAGCGAGCTGGAAGTTCAGGGTCGCGGCGGCGCCGGTGGTTGCGTGGCTCGAGAAGGTGGCTCCATCCACGGCTCCGACGATGTCGAACCTGCCAGCGGTGAAGTTCGCGGCACCGTACTCGGAGTCGTTCCACGCGGCGAGGGTGGCGGCGGCGCCGATGCCGAGCACGAGTCCTCCGGCGAGGACCGCTCGCAGTCGACGTGATCGAAGCTTCCGCCCCTCCCGCACCTCTCTGCGGGTCACCATCACACGCTCAGCTCGTCGACGTGGCCGTGAACTTCCAGGTGGCGTTGGTCACCAGGCTCGGCGTGAGCGCCGCATCCGCCGTCACCTTGAAGCAGAGCTGCACGGCCGTGCCGGGAGCGGTCGTGGGACTGCCGACGGCGAGCGGCACCTGTGTCACGCCGGTCTGCACGTCGAGTGTCGCCCCGGTGGCGATCGGCGTCCCGGTGGCACTCGCCGCGTTGCAGGTCGCGCCGGGTGCGAGTTGATAGATCGAATAGGAGAGGTGTCCGGTGTTGGAGCTCGCTGCGGGGTCGGCTGTGGTCCCTGCGGCGGCGAGGTTGGCTGCGGTCGTCGTACCCCCGGCCAGACGCACCCAGAACCCGGCGTACACCGAGCTCGTCGGCGACATGTTCCCCACCAGCCCGGCGGGGAGCGTGAACGCCAGCGTGGCGGCGCTGCCCGCGGAGTTGTGGTCGGCATACGTGGTGCCGTCCGTCGATCCCTGCAGGTTGAACGCACCTGCCGTGAACGTGCCGTTCGCGAACTCGGAATCGTTCCACACCGCGAGCGTCACCGCGGTGCCGATGCCGAGCACGAGCCCTCCGGCCAATACCGCCAGGACCTTGCGCTGGGTTGCCTTGGTTGCCATGTCGTTTCCCCCTCAGGAACGTCGAGAACCACGTGAACGCGTGTGTTCCGGTCACCCTTCAACGACCCCGCATCCGCGCGTTTGCGCCATCCTCTCCCCGCCCCCTGCGCAGGACAAGGCGATTTCGCGCAGGAGATCGGCTCATCCCGCGCAGAGTGGATGCACCTCGGGAAATCGTTGACCAACATCAACCACCGGCGTATAGTTGACCCAGTTCAACCATCTTGCGCGTGCCAGAGCTGTCGCGACACCTCCTCTCATCTCCTTCGAAAGGTCAGTCATGACCCCGGATTCTCCCGTCAAGATGACGCATCGCCAGGTGCTCGAAGCGCTCACCGGACTCCTGCTCGGCATGTTCGTCTCGATGATCGCCACCACGGTCGTCTCGACCTCGATGCCGGTCATCGTGCACGACCTCGGCGGCGACCAGGCCGCCTACACGTGGGTCATCACCGCGACACTGCTCACCACTGCGATCTCGACACCCATCTGGGGCAAGCTCGCGGATCTCTTCAACCGCAAGCTGCTCATCCAGATCGCCATCGTCGTCTTCGTCGGCGCGACGGCGGCCGCCGGCTTCGCCCAGGACACCAACACGCTCATCGCCTTCCGCGCCGTCCAGGGCATCGGCGGCGGCGGACTCGCGGCTCTCAGCCAGGTGATCATGGCCGACATCATCAGCCCCCGCGAGCGCGGCCGGTACATGGGCCTGTTCGGCGCCGTGATGGCCGTCGCGACGGTGGGCGGCCCGCTGCTGGGCGGATGGATCACGGATGTCGCGAACTGGCGCTGGAACTTCTTCGTCGCGCTGCCCTTCGCCGTCGCCGCCCTGATCATCCTGCAGAAGACACTGCACATCAGCACCGAACGCACCCGCAAGGTGACGATCGACTACGTCGGCATCGTGCTGCTCTCCGCCGCCGTCTCCTTGATCCTCATCTGGATCACCAACGCGGGGTCGACCTTCGACTGGTGGAGCACCGAGACCGTGCTCATGGTCGGCGGCGCCATCGTCTCGACCGTCGCCTTCATCATCGTCGAGCTCCGGGTGCGCGAGCCGCTGATCCCGCTCACGCTCTTCCGCGGTCGCACCTTCACGCTCTCGGTGCTCGCGTCGATCTCCATCGGCGTCGCGATGTTCGGAACCTCGGTGTACCTCGCGCAGTACATGCAGCTGTCCCGCGGCGCGACGCCGACGGAGGCCGGACTCATGACCCTCCCGATGATGGCCGGACTCCTGATCGCCTCGATGGTCATCGGTCAGCTCGTCACGCGGTTCGGCAAGTGGAAGGGCTACCTGATCCTGGGATCCGTGTTGTTGATCGCCGGATCGGTGATGCTATCGACACTGCACTACGACACGAACTTCGTCCTCGTCTCGATCTACATGTTCGTGATGGGCGCCGGCGTCGGCATGACGATGCAGAACCTCGTGCTCATCGTGCAGAACGTCGCCAAGCCCAGCGAGATGGGCGTGGCGAGCTCCGGGGTGACCTTCTTCCGCAGCCTCGGCGGCACGATCGGGGTCTCGGTCATGGGTGCCGTGCTCGCGAACAGCCTCACCGGCCTGTTCAGCGACGGCAAGGAGCGCATCGGAGCAGCGATCGCCCAACTCGGCGAGAAGGGTGCCGAGGTCGCCGCACAGCTGTCCAGCGGAACACTGCCGGAGGTGCGCCTGCTCCCCGAACCGGTGCGCTCGATCATCGAGGACTTCTATGCGCAGGCGATCTCGCATGCGTTCCTGATCGGCATCCCGCTCGCCGTGATCAGCCTGATCGCCATCCTGTTCCTGCCGAATCGTCCTCTGACCACGATGACGACCACCGAGCGGGCCAAGGCCGACGCCGCGCAGCAGACCGACGGGCGTGCGGCAGAGGCCTCCGACGTCGCGATCGCCGACGCAGAGGCGCTCGCCGGAGCACCGACGACCGGCGCGGTGAGCGTCATCGACCGCGCCGACGGCCACGGGGATGCCTCGTCCGATGCTCGACGCTGAGGACAACTCCGACACCCCGGACGACGCCGACACCCCGGAGGCGCGGGCCGAAGCGGTCCGCGCCCTCGAAGCGGAGTTCGGCGAGCTCATCACGCATTTCCGGCGTGTGATCACCGAGAACGCGAACCGTGTGAGTCCGGGGCTGCTGCCCGGCGCCTACAAGATCTTCACCACGATCGCGCGGTGCGAACGGGTGACGGTGTCCACGCTGTCCGAGCGGATGCTCATGGACAAGGGTCAGGTGAGCCGCACAGTGCGCGAGCTGGAGGATCTCGGCCTCATCGAACGCACGGCCGACCCCGCCGACGGACGCTCCTCCCTGCTGGAGCTCACCCCACTCGGCACGGAGAGACTGTCCGCGGCTCGACTGCCGCAGGAAGGCATGCTGCTGCACACGCTCGAGGAGTGGAGCCTCACCGACATCGGCAACCTCACCCGTCTGCTGCACGCCCTCGGGTCCGGCGTGACGCCGCGGACGAACGCTGCCGACTGAACGCAGGAGCCCCGAGGACCCGCCCGGCCTCCGCCGCGACCTCCGCAGCGATGGTGTCGAGCAGCTCCGATCGCAGGTTCCACTGCTGCCAGTAGAGCCGCACCCGGAGCGTCGGACCGCCCAATGGCACGAGTGCACCCGAATCCTGCGGCACCGGGACCATGCCCCACCCGAGTCCGAGAGCCACCGCGAGCGCGTAGTCGTGCGAAGCCGGGACGTAGTGCCGCGGCACGCCGGACTGCTCGACCGACATCGCTCTGAGCCATTCGTGCTGCAGGGTGTCCCTGCGGTCGAAGTCGACGAACGGGGCCGCGGCCAGCGCCGACGATGTCACCCCGTCAGGGAACCAGCGTGCGGCGAACTCCCGCTCGGCCATCGCGCGATACTCGAGCACCCCGAGCGGCGACACCGAGCAGCCGGTGACGGGGGTCTCCTCGCTCGTGACAGCCGCCATCACCGCCCCCGATTCGAGCAGCCGCGCGGTGAAGTTCTGATCGTCGCGATGCAGGTCGAAGTCGATGTCATGCCGGGCGGAGAGCCGCGCGAGCGGGGCCAGGAACCACGTCGCCATCGAATCGGCGTTCACCGCGAGAGGAACCGTGATGCGCCGGTTGCCGTCCGCCTCGTCGATGCCCACGCCGACGAGCGCATCGTGTTCCAGCAGCGCAACCTGTCGAGCCAGGCGGACGACGGCCTCCCCCGCCTCGGTCAGGCGCGCGGGCTTGGTGCGCACCACCAGGATGCGACCGAGCTGCTGCTCCAGGGTCTTCACCCGCTGGCTCACCGCAGACGGCGTGATCTGCAGACGTCTCGACGCCGCGTCGAAAGTGCCCTCGTCGACGACCGCAGCGAGGGTGTTCGCGAGTTCGGGATCGATACGCACATAAGAGATGCTAATGGTTCGGTAGGAATCTTCGCTTCTCTTCATGCCAGGAGGTTCCTACGCTGGAGCCATGCTCACGATTCTCGCCGGCCTCGGGCTCGGCCTCTCCCTCATCGTCGCCATCGGCGCGCAGAACGTGTTCGTGCTGCGTCAGGGAATCCGTCGCGAACACGTCCTGGCCGTCGTGATCATCTGCGCGCTCTCCGATGCGGCGCTGATCGCCGCAGGGGTCGCCGGGCTCGGGTTCGTGATCTCCGCCGCACCCTGGCTGGTCGTGGTCGCACGGTGGGCTGGTGCGCTGTTCCTGCTCACCTATGGAGCACTCGCCGCGCGGAGGGCCTGGCGCGGAGGCGAGGAGCTCGACGTCGACGCGACGGAAGCCGCGTCACTCAGCGCTCCGACGGCCGGAGGCACCACGTCGACGATGACCTGCACACGGCTGGCGCCGGTCGTCCTCACCACCCTCGCTCTCACCTGGCTCAATCCGCACGTGTACCTCGATACCGTACTGATGCTCGGATCGATCGCGGCCACGCACGGTGACCAGCGCTGGCTCTTCGCCGTCGGGGCGATGGCCGCGAGCCTGCTGTGGTTCACCGCGCTGGGCTTCGGGGCGCGGTATCTCGGACGCTGGCTGCGCACCCCGCGGTCATGGCGCATCCTCGATGCCGTGATCGCCGTCGTCATGATCTCGATCGCGATCAGCCTCGTGCTCCCCGTGCTGGGAGTCTGAGCGGAGTCAGGCGCCGTCGATCTGAGCGAGACGTGTGCGGACGAGAGTCTCCAGCACCTCGGTCGGGAGCGGATGCTCGGGCTGGAACCGGATCGTGCCCTTGTCGACACTGGCGCCGGGGTGGCCCGCGAGGGCATCTGCGACGGCGGCCACCGCATCCGGACTGAACGGGTAGACCCCGATGTGCTTCTTGGCGCGCATCACCGAGAGCAGTGGCTTGCCGTGGTGCACCAGCGCCGGCATTCCATAGCCCTTGCCCTGCTCCGCATCCGGCGCCTTCGCGCGGGCGACCGCGTAGACGCGATCGATCGCGGCCCGATCGGCCGGTGCGAGGTCTTCGAGGTAGTCGTCGATGGTTCCCACCAGGGCATCCTCCCACCGATCCGCATCCAAGGCGTGGCTCTCGCGAAGTCTCTCTCGCGAAGTCTCTCTCGCAAGGTCGCCCCGTCAGGCGCCGTCGAGAGGACGCATGATGCGGGTGAGGAACCGCTGCGTGCGCTCGTGCACAGGTGCGCTGAAGAGCTGGGCGGGCGGGCCCTGCTCGACGACGACGCCGCCGTCCATGAACAGCACGTGATCGGCGGCTTCCCGCGCGAAGCTGAGCTCATGCGTGACCACGGCCATGGTCCAGTTCTCGTCGGCCAGTTCCTTGATCACGAGCAGCACCTCCCCCACCAGCTCGGGATCCAGCGCGCTCGTCGGCTCGTCGAACAGCAGCAGGTCGGGCTTGAGCGCGAGCGCACGCACGATCCCGACGCGCTGCTGCTGTCCGCCGGAGAGCTGATGCGGACGGGCGTCAGCCTTGTCGGCCAAGCCCACCCGATCGAGGAGCACGAGGGCCTCGGCGACGACCTCGGCTTTCGGTCGACCCTGCACGCGCCACGGACCCTCGATGACGTTCTCGAGCACAGTGAGGTGCGGGAACAGGTTGTGGTGCTGGAACACCATCGCCGACCGGTCGCGCAGCGCGAGCCGCTTCTGCTTCTGCACCCGGGGCGAGGGCTTCACCGCGGGAGCGAAGTCGATCTCCGGGCCGCCATCGACCACGATCGTGCCGGCGTCAGGCGTCTCGAGCCCGTTGAGGGCGCGCAGCACCGTGGTCTTGCCCGAACCGCTGGGCCCGATGAGCACGACGACCTCTCCGCGGTGCAGGGTCAGGTCGATGCCACGGAGCACCTCATTGGCGCCGAAGCTCTTGTGCAGGCCACGGGCGGTGAGGAGCGCCTCCGAGGTGTTGTCAGTGCGCGACACGGCTGTCGAGCCTCCTCTCGAGGGCACTCTGGCCGAACGACAGCACCAGACAGAGCACCCAGTAGACCAGCGCGGCGGCGAGGTACAGCACCATGAACTCGTAGGTCGTCGAGGCGATCTGCTGCGCCACCTTGAACAGCTCGGTCACGAGGATCAGCGACGCGAGCGAGGTGTCCTTCACCAGCGAGATGAACGTGTTCGACAGCGGCGGGACCGAGACGCGCGCCGCCTGCGGCAGGATGATGCGGGTGAGCGTACGGGTGCGGTTCATGCCGACCGTGTACGCCGCCTCCCACTGCCCCTGCGGGACCGAGAGGATCGCGGCACGCACCACCTCGGCACCGTACCCGCCGACGTTGAGCGAGAGCGCGATGATGGCGCTCGGCCACGGGTCGATCGTCACCCCGATGGACGGCATGCCGTAGAAGATCACGAACAGTTGCACCAGCAGGGGCGTGCCGCGGATCACGGAGATGTAGAACCGCGCGATGCCGGAGAGCACCGGGTTCACCGAGATCCTCATCAGCGCGATACCGATGGCGATGAGCAGCCCCAGGGAGAACGACGCCAGCGCGAGCGGCACCGTCGCTGTCAGACCCGCCCAGGCGATCGGCCCGAGCGAGTCCAGGAACAGCTGCCAGGGATTCTCCATCGACTACTGGGAGACGTCTTCGCCGAAGTACTTCTTGCTGATCTCCGCCAGGGTGCCGTCAGCGCGAAGCTCGTCGAGCGCTCCGTCGACCGCGGTGACGAGGGCTTCCTTGTCCTTGGTGAACGCGAAGGCCGACTTGCCCGCCTCATCGGTCTCGGCCGCGATCTTCAGGCCGGTCGGGCTGTTCGTGGTCTCGTAGTCGAGGAACGTGAGCTTGTCGTTGATGGTCGCGTCGACGCGGCCCTGGCGGAGCAGCTCGACCGCCTGAGCCCACCCCTCGACGCCCTCGACCTTGGCGCCGGACTCGGTGGCGAGGTCGTTCCAGTTGCTGGTGAGGGACTGCGCGGTGGTCTTGCCCTTGAGATCGGCGAAGGACGAGATCGAGTCGTCGTCCTCGGCCACGACGATCACGCCGGGCGAGACGGTGTACGGGGTGCTGAAGAGGTACTTGGCCTCACGCTCGTCGTTGATGGTGACCTGGTTGGCGATCACGTCGAATCGGCCGGCGTCGAGACCCGCGAAGATCGCATCCCACTGGGTCTCCTCGAACTTCACGTCGAGGCCGAGCTTGTCTGCGACGGCCTCGATGATCTCCACGTCGTATCCGGTCAGGTCGCCCGCTCCGTTGTCGCCGTGGAAGCTGAAGGGACGATAGGTGCCCTCGGTGCCGACGGTGAGGACGCCGTCCTTCGCGAGGCCGTACTCCGAGCTCGCAGAGCTCTCACCGGAGCTGGAGGTGCTCGCGGGAGTGCTCGACCCGCTGCAGGCGGTGAGTGCCGCGGCGGCGACGACGAGTGCGGTGACGGCGATGAGACGACGGGACATGAACCCTCCTGGGGTGTGAAGCGCGGTGCGAGTTTACGCGACCGTCACGGGAACTCCCCCACAGTACGTGGCGCATGTCGGTTCCCCGCATCCGATGACGTTTCGTTTCGCGGTCCCGGTCGGACGCAGAAGCAGTGTGCTCCCGTCGCACTTTCTGTCGCTCTGCGGCCGACACAGCGACAGAAAGTGCGACGGGAGCATCGGCGGCAGGAGCGCGGGGCGGCAGGAGCGCGAGGACGGCAGGGGCGCGAGGTCAGCGGGAACGGAGTGCGGCACGAACGCGAGCGACCAGGGCGTGTTCGTCGGACAGGAGCGCGGCGGTCACCTCGATGACGATCCACCCCGCGGCGCGGAGGCGCGCCATCCGTTCCACATCCTTCGCGTATCGAGCGCTGTGGATGAGGCCGTGATACTCGACCGCGACCTTCTGCGCGGAGAAAGCAAGGTCGACGCACGCCAGGAAGCGTCCATCGTCGTCGAACACGTCGAGGTTGAGTGCGGGTTCGGGAAGACCGTGATCGTGGAGGACACACCGCACCCGGGTCTCCCTCGGCGACCAGGAGTCTTCCCGCACGAGCTCGAGCGCAGTCCTGAGCCGCCGGATGCCGACGCGACGACCGGCCTCGATCGACGCAGCGAGTTCATCACGCGTCGCGAGAGAAGGAGCGCCTGCATCCGGGCGACCGACGCCCTCTCGCCACACTCGACACAGGTGATCACCGAGCGCCACGAGGTCATAGAGCGGCAGTCCGCCCAGAGAGGCCCAGGTCGTGGCGGGAGAAGCCACGTCGAATCCACCGATCACCCGCGTCGTCGAGGTCTCGATCCTGGCGCGGTGTCCCACGACTCCCTCGATCCGCGGCAGCGGCATGGTCCCGAAGACGCTGACGTGTACGGGGAGCCCCGACGCGACGACATTCCCGTCAGCGTCGCGTACCAGCGGCAACGGGGCACCCCAGAGCGCAGCAGCCGTCTCATGGCTGAAGAACTGGCGCTCACGGAGGCGCGGGGCGTAGGCGTGTGCGCGTGCCGTCCGTTCCGTCGCCTGCACTGCGAAGTCGTCCAGGTCACCAAGCGTGTGGTCTCGGACGCCCGCCCGGGCACGGATCCCCCGGAACGGGCGCGTGAGGTCCCTCCGTCGCAGCCGTTCGGCGCTGATCCCGAGAGCAGAAGCATCCGAGATGGGGAACACATCGCCGAGCACGGCGGGAAGGTCTCGCGGTCGTCGCATCCGCCATACTGTGCCAGGCCGACGCCCTCACCGTTCGCGCTCTCCACAGCCTCAGCCCCGCTCCGGGTACCGATCCACAGCTTCCCGTCGCACTTTCCGTCGCTTTCCGAGAGAGATAGCGACAGAAAATGCGACGGGAGCAGAAGATCCCGGCCAATCCGTGACGGGACGAGACGATCCGGGGCGGGGATGGCGGGATGCAGCGGGGAGGAATGGTCCCGGGAGGGATGGTCCCGGGACGCAGAAACGCCCCCGGGCGGACCCGGGGGCGTTTCAGAGAGTCAGACTCAGATGGCGTTGACGTCCAGCGGGATGCCGGGGCCGAACGTGGTCGACACCGCACCCTTCTGGATGTAGCGGCCCTTCGAGCTCGACGGCTTGAGGCGGACGATCTCCTCGAGCGCTGCGCCGATGTTCTCGTTCAGCTGCTCGGCGGTGAAGGATGCCTTGCCCACGACGAAGTGCACGTTGGCGTGCTTGTCGACGCGGAACTCGATCTTTCCGCCCTTGATCTCCTCGACGGCCTTGGCCGGGTTCGGGGTCACGGTGCCGGTCTTCGGGTTCGGCATCAGACCGCGCGGTCCGAGCACCTTTCCGAGACGACCGACCTGGCCCATGAGCTCCGGGGTGGAGACGGCCGCGTCGAACGCGGTCCAGCCGCCGGCGACCTTCTCGATGAGCTCGGCGCCGCCGACCTCATCTGCACCTGCGGCGATCGCTGCCTCGGCCGCGGGGCCGGTGGCGAAGACGATGACGCGGGCGGTCTTACCGGTGCCGTGGGGCAGGATGACGGTGCCGCGCACCATCTGGTCCGCCTTGCGGGGGTCGACGGCGAGCTTCAGCGCGACCTCGACGGTCGAGTCGAACTTCGACGAGCCGGTCTCCTTCGCGAGGGCGACAGCCTCGGTCGGGGTGTAGAAACGGTCTGCCTCGATCTTCTCGGCGGCAGCCTTGTAAGCCTTGGACTTGGTAGCCATGATTATTCTCCTCAGCCCTCGACCGTGATGCCCATGGAACGGGCGGTGCCGGCGATGATCTTCGAGGCGGCCTCGACGTCGTTCGCGTTCAGGTCGGCCTGCTTCTGCTCGGCGATCTGACGGACCTGGTCCTTGGTGATCTTCGCGACCTTGACCGTGTGCGGGGTCGACGACCCCTTCTGCACGCCGGCGGCCTTCTTGATGAGCTCCGCAGCCGGCGGGGTCTTCAGGATGAACGTGAAGCTGCGGTCCTCGTAGACGGTGATCTCGACGGGGATGACGTTGCCGCGCTGCGACTCGGTCGCGGCGTTGTACGCCTTGCAGAACTCCATGATGTTGACGCCATGCTGACCGAGCGCGGGGCCGATCGGCGGCGCCGGGTTGGCTGCACCGGCGTTGATCTGAAGCTTGATCAGGCCGGTCACCTTCTTCTTCGGTGCCATTCTCTTTCCTTTCATCGAATCGGATGCCGGAGCACCCGCTTCTCCCACGGATCCGGCCTTTCCGGAACGTGGTCGTCTCTACGCACGCCGAAGCGTCGCACAAACCACACAAGTCTACCCGATCTGCGGACCACCCGTGACGCCGACGCAGAACGGCCGCCCCGGGAGGGACGGCCGTTCTCGCTGACGGGTGTCAGATCATCTTGGTGACCTGGTCGAACGACAGCTCGACCGGGGTCTCGCGCTCGAAGAGGGAGACGAGCACCGTGAGCTTGCCGCTCTCGGGCTTGATCTCGCTGATCGAACCGGGAAGACCCGCGAACGAGCCCTCCTTGATCGTGATGGTCTCGCCGACCTCGAAGTCGACCTCGGCAGGCAGCGGTCGAGCGACGGCGACGCCGCCCTTCGACGCGATGTTCTTGGCCGTCGGCACATCCTTGACCTCGACGAGTGCCTTCAGCATGTTGAAGGCCTCTTCGAAACGCAGCGGCGTCGGGTTGTGGGCGTTGCCCACGAAGCCGGTGACACCCGGGGTGTGGCGCACGACCGACCAGGTGTCTTCCGTGAGCTCCATGCGCACCAGCACATAGCCGGGGATGCGCACGCGGGTGACCATCTTGCGCTGGCCGTTCTTGATCTCGACCACGTCTTCCATCGGGACCTCGACCTGGTAGATCTCGTCCTCGACCTCGAGCGTCGACTTGCGCTGCTCGATGTTGGCCTTGACCTTGCGCTCGAAGCCGGCGTAGGAGTGGATGACGTACCACTTGCCGGGGAGCATACGGAGGTCCATGCGGAAGGCCTCGTACGGGTCCTCCTCGGAGTCGTCCTCGTCGGAGTCGGCGTCTTCAGCCGCGGGGCGGTCCTCTTCGCCGTTCACGTCGGGGCCGTCGTACGGGGTGACCTCCTCGGCCGCCTCCGCCTCCTGCTCCGCGACCTCCTCGGCCACGGAATCGTTGAGAACCTCGGCGGCGGCTTCGGACTCAGCCGCTTCGTCCAGGTTGAGAGCGTCGTTCACGATGGCGTCCGCCTCCGGGTCGTCGATGTCGATGTCGATGTCAGCCACGTCATCCTCTTCGCCGTCCTCATCTTCGACGTGGACCGCGACGTGCTCAGCCGAGGTGACCGAGAGCTCTTCTTCCGCGAGCACGTTGCCCTCCTGGGCCTCGTCTTCCTCGCTGGACTGCTCTGCGGCGGTCGCCCAGTCGGCGTCGTCGGAATATCGTTCAGACACGTTGCTTCTTCTCCATAGCTGCGGCGTGAGCCGCGGGGGTCATCAGCCAGGGATTCCGAACACCCAGTGCGTCACGAACGCGAACAGCGTGTCCAAGCCGTAGACGATGCCCATGACGATGATCACGAAGACGAGCACCACCCCGGTGAACTTGAACAGCTCCTTGCGAGTCGGGGTGACGACCTTGCGGAGCTCGGCGATGACCTGGCGGATGAACAGGGCGATGCTCCCGAAGAACCGGGAGAAGGGGTTGCCCTTCTTCTCGCGGGTGGCGCCGGCCGCGACGACCTCGCCGCGCGGTTCGTCCTGATCCATCCTGAATGTACCTTTCGTGTGTCAGCGTTGCGCTGACGCGCAGGGCGGACAGGAATCGAACCTGCAACCTGCGGTTTTGGAGACCGCTGCTCTGCCAATTGAGCTACCGCCCTAGAGACCGGAAGGTCTCGGGGTGTTCTCCCCACCTTGCCACCGTGACTGCGACCCGGAGACCCCAGGCACGGCGAAAGAATGCAGAGAACAACTGCCCCACAAGCATACGGCATCGATGCGGCGGCGCCGAACCGGGATCCCGATGGCGTGTTCTTGTTAGGCTCGGCGAGCGTATGCAGGAGGAGGGAGCGCCGGTGAGCGCTGAAGTGCAGCAGTTCCAGGTGGATCTGCGCGGAGTCGTCGATCTGCTCAGTCGGCACATCTACTCCAGCCCTCGCGTGTACCTGCGGGAGCTGCTGCAGAACGCCCGCGACGCGATCACGGCCCGCCACGAGGTCGACGGCGGGGGCGGGCGCATCCGGATCACGCCGCTGACCGCGGAGAACGGCGAGTTCGTGCTGCGCGACGACGGGGTGGGGCTGACGTCGGCCGAGGTCGCCGAGCTGCTCGCGACCGTCGGCCGCAGCTCCAAGCGCGACATCTTCGACCTCCCGCGCAGCGACTATCTCGGCCAGTTCGGCATCGGCCTGCTGAGCTGCTTCATGGTCGCCGACACGATCGTCATCCGCTCGCGCAGCGCCCGCGGCGGCGCCTCGGTCGAGTGGATGGGGAGCGCGGACGGCACGTTCCAGGTGACGGAACTCGACGAGGAGTTGCCGATCGGGACCAGTGTGCACCTCGTGCCGCGGTTCGACGCCGACGAGCTGCTGCGCCCCGCAGCCGTGCATGAGCTGGCCACGACGTTCGGAGAGTTCCTCCCCGTGCGCGTCACGATCGACACCGCAGCCGGCGATGTCGACATCACCAGGGACGCCCCGTTCCTGAACGCCGCACAGCATCCCGAGGCCGCCATGGACTTCGGGCGCGACCTCCTCGGCGCGAGCCCGCTCGACGTGATCGAGCTGAGCGAGCCTGCGACGGGCACCCGGGGCCTCGCCTATGTGCTGCCGTTCGCGCCACCTCCCAGCGCACGCCAGGCGACTCGGATGTATCTCGGCCGGATGCTGCTCTCGGAACGCGTCGACGACGTGCTCCCCGACTGGGCCTTCTTCGTGCGGGCCGTGGTCGACTCCACCGGCCTCGCCCCGACCGCCAGCAGGGAGTCACTCGTCGAGGACCCCGCCCTCGAACGCGTGCGCGAGCAGCTGGGCGCCGGCATCCGCCGATGGGTCCTCGAGCTGGGGCTGCGCGAGCCGCACCGTCTCGCCCAGTTCGTGGCCGTGCACGAGGTGGGGTTGAAGTCGCTGGTGCGCCACGACGAGGAGCTCGCCCACTTCATCTCCCGCTGGCTGACCGTCGAGACCACGCACGGCACCGTGCGCATAGGCGACCTCGTCGAGCGATATCCGCACATCCGATACGCGCAGACGGTGGACGAGTTCCGGCAGGTGGCCGGCATCTCCCCCGCCGACGAAGTGCTCGTCAACGGCGGGTACCTCTACGATTCCGACCTCATCCGGATGCTGCCGGACCTCTACCCCCACGTCACCGTCGAGCAGGTCGACGTCACGGGCGAACTCGACCGCCTCGATCCTCCTCCTCTCGATGACCGCGACGCCGCCGTCGCGCTGGAGGCCCGTGCCGGTACAGTGCTCGCGTCATCCGACTGCTCCGTGGTCGTGCGGTCCATCGACCGCCCCGACCTCGCCGCCCTCTACGTGGCCGACCCCGAGGTGCTCAGGGCCATCGACCGCGGCCGCACCAAGGGCGTCACCGGAACTCTCTGGGGCGGCGTGCTCGACCGCATCGACCAGACCCTGTCATCGGCTCGAGAAGACGACCTCAGCGCACGCCTCTGCCTGAACTGGTCGAACCGGGTCGTGCGCGCCCTCGTGCGCGTTCAGGATGAGGCCGTCTTCGCCCGCACCGTGCAGCTGCTCTACATCCAGGCTCTGCTGGCCGGGCACCACCCGCTCGCCGACGCCGACCGGACGCTGATGACCAGCGCCCTCTCCGACCTCGTCTCGCTCTCGGCCGGTCTGGAGGGAGACACCCTTCCCTTCGGCGACGCCCGCTGACCCCTCCCGAAAGGCTCCGTCCATGGCACGTCCGAAGAAGCGCTTCCAGCAGCTGATCGAGGAGATCGATCGCACTCCCTGGGGTCCCGCAGAGCAGGCCCTGGTCTCGGAGGCCGTGGCCCTCGCGATGGAGATCGGCGACGAGCGGCTCGAGTACGAGGCCAGGATGCGCCAGACGGCATCGGCGAACATGAACGGTGCGACCGACGTCATGCTGAACTCGTTCGCCTGGTGCCTCGCGCATCACGACGCGGACCCGCAGCGCTTCCCCGCAGACCTCGACAACGGGGGCGCAGACCTGATGTGGCAGTTCAAGTGGATGGCCTCATCCTTGCGGTCCTCTCCGGCCTTCTCGCAGGAGCAGATCGCCGCCGTCCTGGACGACATGGAGTCGCACTACCGAGCCGCCGGCCTGGGTGTCAGCGGCGTGCTCACCGCTCGTTTCGAAGACGCCTGGGACGCCGGACGCATGGACGAGGCCGAGGCGCTCCGCGTTCAGCTCGAGGCCACGCCCCGCGACGACCACAGCCACTGCGACGCGTGCGGGCGCAGCCAGTTCGCGGGATTCTTCGCCGACACCGATCGCGACGCCGAGGCGATCGTGCTCGTCGAGGAGATGATCGAAGGCGGCTTCTCCTGCGGCGAGGAACCGGAGCACGCCCTGTCCCGTGTGCTGCTCCCCTACCTGCGCGCCGGACGCCTCGAGGAGGCGAAGACCGCGCACCTGCGCAGCTATCGTCTGGCCAAGGACAACCCCGACAACCTGCGCATCGTCGCCAACAACATCGTGTTCGCAGCCCTCACCGGGAACGAGGCGCGCGCCCTCGCCCTGGTCGAGAAGCACATCTCCTGGCTCGCGCACGACGGGCTGAACGTCGACGCGCACTTCGCCGCCCTCGCCGCCCTCGCCGTGGCGCTCGACCGCGTGACGGCGGCCGGACACGGCGACACCCCGGTGCGCGGAGCGGACTCTCCCGCCCTCGTGCCGTTCTTCGGCGAGCACGGAGGCTCCTGGACTGCCGTCGACCTGGCGGCCGCCTCGTGGGCCGCTGCGGAGCGCATCGGCGAAGGCTTCGACGAACGCGACGGCACCGCAGGCCACGCCCGCAGCCTGCAGCGGATGCGCGCGCTCGCGAACGAGAGCTACGACGTGCCGATCCGGTCCGACGCCTTCATCTCCCCCGCTCCCACCACCACCCCGGTCGACGCGGACGGCTGGTTCGAGCGCGCCATGCAGCTCGCCCAGTTCGGCGCCGAGCACGAGACTCTCGAAGCCCTACCCCGTGCGCTCGAGATCGACGACCCCGCCAAGCGCGCCCAGCTGCTCTCGATGCGCCTCGGGATCCTGGTCGCACTCGATCGGGTGGACGAGGCTCTGCAGCTGCTGCCGGAGCGCCTTGCCGCACTCCGCGCCGCGGGGCAGGACGCGCAGGCCGACGTCGAGGAGCGTATCGGGCTCGCGACATTCGGCTTGAACACGCCGGAGACGACCGCCGCTCTGGAAGAGGAGATCGGCGCATCGGACGAGCTTCCCGCGTGGACGCGCGGTGATCTCGCGATCAGCCGCGCGGCCCTGCACCTGCAGTCCGGCGAGCCGGATGCCGCGCTGGATCACGCGGAGGTGGCCGCACGGTCGTTCGCCGAAGCGGACGACATCCGCCTGGCGAACACCACGACGCTGCTGGCCATCTCGGCCGTGCTGAGCAAGGGTGATCTCGACGCAGGCAGCGCGCTGCTGGACCGCTTTCTCGCCCAGGATGATCTCAGCACGGGTCACCGGGCACAGGCCCTGCAGACCCGCGCACGCGTGCGCGGCGGGGGCAATACCTACGCGGAGGGGGCGGTCGATGCCGACGAGTCCTGCCGTCTGCTCGCCGAGCTGGGGGCGACCCGCGCTCTCGGAGACGCGCACCTGCTCGCCGGAGCCCTCTGGGAAGACGCCGACGAACCCGAGAAGGCCGTCTCGCGCTATCGCCTCGCCGCTCGCCTCGGAGGCGACACGGGAGGCGACACGACCGGGCTGGACTTCCGGCTCGCCCGCGCGATGCTGCGGGTCGGTGATGCGGAAGAGGCAGCAGAGCTCTTCGGAGACGTGCTGCAGCGCGAGGAGGAGGCCGACGTCCCCGCCGGTTCTCGAGCCATGACCGCCTCGATGCTCGCACGGGCATTGAGCGCTGCCGGTGAGTTCGGCCAGTCGGTGGGTGCGCACGGTTATGCTTCCGAGCTGTTCGGCCAGGCCGAGGAGCATGCGGACCAGGCGATGGCGATGACGGAGCAGGCCAAGATCCTCGCGCGCTTCGACGAGCACGACGACGCGATCGCCCTGCTCGAATCCGCAGCCGAGATCGTGCGCCGCGCACCCGACGCCGTCGGAGCGCTCACCGAGGTGCTGCACAGTCTCGGGCAGGCCTACGGCGGGCGCGGCGACGAGCGGGCGTTCGGCCTCTTCGACGAGGTCGCCGCCCTCGCACAGCAGCACGAGGCGGGGTGGCTGCTCGCCGACGTGACCGATTCACGGGCCCGAGCCCTTGCCGAATTCGGGCGCATCGACGAGGCCGTGTCCGCCGCCCTCACCGCTGCCGACGGCTTCGCCGCACTGGGCGACCTCGGCTCGGCCGGAGGCTCTGAGCTGTTCGCCGCGCGCGTGCTCGTCGGCAACGACCGTTCAGCCGACGCGGTGCCCGTGTACCGCAGCGCGATCGAGCACGCTTCCGAGCACCCGCCACTTCTCCAGGTCGCGGCGCTGGAGCTCGGCAACGTGTTCGAGGCGCTCGGACGACACGGAGAGGCCGCCGAGATCCGCGCACAGCTGGAGAGCTGAGCGTCGGATCCCGGCGGGGCGCCGGCTCAGAAGAGTTGGCGCCAGTTGGCCTTCGCGAGGTCGAGCAGCTCGTCGCCGCGCCCCGACATGACCGTGCGGATCGCGTAGAGCGCGAAGCCCTTGACCTGCGCGGCTTCGATCGCCGGCGGCATGGAGAGCTCCTGACGCTCGGTGACCACATCGAGCAGGGCCGGACCGTCGTGAGCGAGCACTTCGCGCACGGCGTCCGGCAGATCCTCGCTGCGCTCCACACGGCGCGCGAAGATGCCCATCGCCTCGGCGATCGCGGCGAAGCTGGGGTTGTCCAGCCCGGTGCCGTAGGTGACGAATCCGGCGGCCTTCATCTCGAGCTCGACGAAGTTCAGCGACGAGTTGTTGACCACGATCGTCTTCACCGGCAGCTTGTTCTGCGTGAGAGTGAGCAGTTCGCCGAGCATCATCGCCAGTCCGCCGTCGCCCGCCAGCGCGACGACCTGACGGTCGGGGTGGGCGACCTGCGCCCCGATGCCGTGCATCAGCGCGTTGGCCATGGAGCCGTGGGTGAAGGAGCCGATCAGCCGTCGGTTCTCGGTCATCGACAGGTAGCGGGCCGCCCAGACCGTCGGCGAGCCGACATCGGCGGTGAAGATCGCGTCGTCCGTCGCGTACTCGTCCAGGAGCCTGGCGAGGTACTGCGGGTGGATGGGACGCTTCCCCTTCGCCGGCACCGCCAGCTCGTCGAGCTTCTTGCGGGTCTTGCGGTAGTGGGCGATCGCATCGTCGAGGTGCCCGCGGTCGTCCTTGCGCGCGATCCGCGGCAGCAGCGCCTCGGCCGTCGCCCGCACATCGCCGACCAGCCCGAGGTCAAGAGGATGCCGCTTGCCGAGCTGCGCACCGCGGATGTCGACCTGGATCGTCTTCGCACCGTCGGGATAGAACTGCTCGTACGGGAAGTCGCTGCCCAGCACGAGCAGTGCGTCGGCGGCCTCCATGGCGCGGTAGCCGGATGCGAAGCCGAGCAGACCCGTCATCCCGACGTCGAAGGGGTTGTCGTACTCGATGAACTCCTTGCCGCGAAGGGCATGCACGATGGGCGCACCCAGCTTGTCGGCGAGCGCGATCACCTCGTCGTGGGCGCCTTCGACTCCTGCTCCCGCGAGGATCGTGACGTTCTTCGCCGCGTTCAGCAGCGTCGCCGCCTGTTCGAGCTCTGCACCGTTGGGCACCACCACCGGGCGGGCGCGCTCGATCACGACGGCACGGTCGTCGGCGATGTCGGCCAGCGCGACGTCGCCGGGGATCACGAGCACAGCCACACCGCGCTCCTCGATCGCTGCCCGCATGGCGATCTCCATCAGGCGCGGCATCTGCTTGGGGTCGGCGACGTACTCCACGTACACGCTGCACTCGCGGAAGAGCTCCTGCGGATGCGTCTCCTGGAAGTACCCGGTACCGATCTCGGTCGTGGGGATGTGCGCGGCGATCGCGAGCACGGGGACGCGGGAGCGGTTGGCGTCGTACAGACCGTTGATGAGGTGCAGGTTGCCCGGCCCGCAGGATCCGGCGACGACGGCGAGCTCACCGGTCGTGGCGGCATCGGCGGCGGCGGCGAAAGCGGCTGACTCCTCGTGGCGCACATGCACCCATCGGATCGTGCCGTCCTTGCGCAGGGCGTCCGTGAAGCCGTTCAGGGAATCCCCGGGGATGCCGTAGACACGGTCGATCCCGTTGGCGTGCAGAGTCTTGACGATGTTCTCAGCGACGTTTGCCATGCTTCGACCCTACGCCCGGGGCGAGGCCTGAGGCCAAGAAGCCAGGACGCGCGGGGTCAGTACTCCTGGGGGCCGTCGCGCTCCGGCTCGGGGCTGCGGCGGAACGCGCGCCCGGACACCGAGGTCGGAGCGATGCGCACGTACACGCGCTTGAGGGTGGGGATCCACGGGCGAAGGCCTGCCGCATCCGCACGGTGCACATCTTCGTCGGTCTCCAGCGCGGCGGCGTGTCCGCGCACGATCACGCTCCAGGCATCCGTGTCGGTGTGGTCGTCGACCTCGAACAGCACATCGGTGTTCACCGTGAGTTCGAACAGCTTGCTGCCCGGCGCGGTGCGGAACAGGACGCCGTCTCCGTCGACCACGAAGTTCACGGGGAAGATGTCGATCGTGTCACCGACGTGAGTGACCAGTCGCCCCAGCTCCTGTGTTCCGAGCCGCGCCCAGCTCTGTTCGGTGGTCAGCGTCTCGATCGGGTCGGTGTGCGCGCTCATGCGGCCATTGTCCCTCACCCCTGCCCACAAGACACGTTCCCGTCGCAGTTCCTGTCGGAATGCGCGGAAGCAAGCGACAGAAAGTGCGACGGGAACGCGGTCTCCGTGCGAGTGGAGCGGCTCAGCCGACGCGGATGAGCTTCTTGTTGACGAACTCGTCGGCGGCCAGGTGTCCCAGCTCGCGGGCCGTGCCGCTGCGCTTGACGCCGCCGAAGGGCAGCTCAGGGCTGTCGGCCAGCACGAGGTTGACGTAGACCATGCCCGCCTCGATCTTGTCGGCGACGCGCTCCGCCTGCTCGGCATCCGTCGTGAAGACGTACGAGCCGAGGCCGAACGTGGTGTCGTTCGCGAGCTCGACCGCCGCGTCCTCATCCGCCACTCGGTAGACGACGGCTGCCGGACCGAACAGCTCCTCGCGGTAGACGTTCATCTCCGGCGTCACGTCGGCCAGCACTGTCGGAGCGAAGAACGCACCGTCGCGGGTACCGCCCGTGAGCAGCGTCGCGCCCTGCTCGATCGCCTGATCGATCTGCTTCTGCAGATTCTCGGCCGCGGTCTCGGACGACACCGGGCCGAGGACCGTGTCATCGAGCGTCGGGTCGGTCGCCTCGACCGCCGCCATCGCCGCCGTGAACTTCTCCACGAACGCGTCGTAGAGGTCGTCGACGATGATGAAGCGCTTGGCACCGTTGCAGGCCTGCCCGTTGTTGTCCAGACGCGCATCGACGCCGGCCTGCACAGTGGCATCGAGGTCGTCGGTGGACAGCACGATGAACGGGTCGGAGCCGCCGAGCTCCAGCGCGACCTTCTTGAGGTTGCGGCCGGCGATCTCCGCGACAGCAGCCCCCGCACGCTCGGAGCCGGTGAGCGAGACGCCCTGCACGCGCGGGTCGGCGATCATCGTCGCGATCTGCTCGTTCGTGGCGAGCACGTTCTGGTATGCGCCCTTCGGGAAGCCGGCGTCGTGGTAGATCTTCTCGATCGCGGTCGACGACTCCGGGCACTGGGGTGCGGGCTTGAGCAGGATCGTGTTCCCGACGATGAGGTTGGGAGCGGCGAAGCGCACGATCTGGTACGCCGGGAAGTTCCACGGCATGATGCCGACGAGCGGGCCGAGCGAGGAACGCCGGATGATGGCCGACCCCTCCCCCAGGATCGCGATCGGCTGGTCGGCCATGATCGACTCCGCCTGATCGGCGTAGTACTCGGCGATGTCTGCGGCGAAGTCGACCTCGCCGAGGGCTGCTTCGCGGGGCTTGCCCATCTCGCGCACGAAGATGTCGGCGAGCTCCTCGCGGCGCTCGCGGTGCAGTTCGGCCGCGCGACGGATGAGAGCCGCACGCTCGGCGACCGTGGACGAGCGCGACCACTCGCGGTGGGCCTCGTCGGCTGCGGCGACGGCCTCGTCGATCTGGGCGTCGGTGAAGGTGTCGAAGGACGCCAACGTCTCTCCGGTGGCGGGGTTGATGACGGCGTAGTCGGTCATGACATGTCCTCTCGTTGGGTGATGCGGGGCCCGACGGCGCAGGCCCCGCATCGGGGAATCAGGAGACCGGGATCAGCGTGTACTTGGTGGACAGGTACTCGTGGATGCCCTCGAAGCCACCCTCGCGGCCGACGCCGGACTGCTTGACGCCACCGAAGGGCGCGGCCGCGTTCGAGACCACTCCCACGTTGAGACCCATCATGCCGGTCTCGAGACCGTCGATCATGCGCTGACCGCGCTGCAGGTTCTCCGTGAAGACGTACGACACGAGTCCGTACTCGGTGTCGTTCGCGAGACGTACGGCCTCTTCCTCGGTCTCGAAGGTCGCGATCGCGAGCACCGGTCCGAAGATCTCCTCGCGGAGGATCGCGCTTCCGGCAACCACGTCGGTGAGCACGGTGGGCTCGTAGAACGTGCCGGTGCCCTCGACGGCCTTGCCGCCGGCGAGCAGGGTCGCACCGCGTTCGACCGCATCGTCCACGAGCTCACCGGCCTTGGCCACGGCGTCCTCGTCGATGAGCGGTCCGATCGCCACGCCCTCTTCCGTGCCGCGGCCGATCTTCATGCCGTTGACGCGCTCGGTCACGCGCTTGGCGAACTCGCCCGCGACGTCCTTGTGCACGATGAAGCGGTTCGCCGCCGTGCAGGCCTGACCGATGTTGCGGAACTTCGCGGCCAGCGCACCGTCCACGGCCTTGTCGAGGTCGGCGTCGTCGAACACCACGAACGGAGCGTTGCCGCCGAGTTCCATCGACACACGCAGCACGCCCTCGGCCGCCTGGGCGATGAGCTTGCGACCCACCTCGGTGGACCCGGTGAAGGAGAGCTTGCGCAGACGCGGGTCGGCGATGATGGGGGCCGAGAGCGCGCTGGACTTCGACGTCTGCACGACGTTCACGACACCCGCGGGGAGCCCCGCCTGCTCGAGCAGCGAGACGAAGTACATCGTCGTCAGCGGCGTGAGTGCCGGCGGCTTGATCACGACGGTGCAGCCCGCAGCGAGTGCCGGGGCGATCTTGCGCGTGGCCATGGCGAACGGGAAGTTCCACGGCGTCACGAAGAACGACGGCCCGACGGGGCGCTGCGACACGACCATGTGGCCGGTGCCCTCGGGGTTGATGCCGTAGCGGCCGCTGATGCGCACGGCCTCCTCGCTGAACCAGCGCAGGAACTCTCCGCCGTAGCCGACCTCGCCGCGTGCTTCCGCGAGCGGCTTGCCCATCTCGAGCGTCATGAGCAGCGCCAGGTCTTCCTTGTGCTCCTGCACGAGGTCGAACGACGTGCGGAGGATCTCGCTGCGCACGCGCGGAGCCGTCGCGGCCCAGGCGTCCTGCGCGGCGACCGCGGCGTCGAGGGCGCGGATGCCGTCGCCGGGCGTCGCGTCGGCGATGGTGCGGATCACGGCGCCGGTCGCGGGGTCCTTCACGTCGAAGGTGCCACCCGTCTCGCCGTCGATCCACTGGCCCCCGATGAAGAGTCCGGTGGGGATGCTGTCCAGGAGCGCCTGTTCGGTCTGAGTGCTCATGATTCTCTTTCTGTGAGGAGGGCTAGGAGCGCTTGCGTCGGCTGGGCGGTGCGTCGATGCCCAGCGTCTGTCCACGGAAGAAGGCGGGCCGTCTGATCGCATTCCAGATCATCACGACGAGGCCGACGACGATGATCAGCATGCCGAGGATGAACACGATCCCGACCCCGCCGATCTGCGAGCCGGAGCCGTAGGCCGGGTCCATCGAGTCGATCAGCGTGGTGAAGAACAGGATCGCGAGGATGATGCCGCCCACCAGAGGGAACAGGAACGTGAAGAAGAAGTTCCTCGTCGAGTCGAACCACTGCTTGCGGAAGTACCAGACGCAGGCGAACGCGGTGATGCCGTAGTAGAAGCAGATCATCATGCCGAGCGTGAGGATGGTGTCCCACAGCGTGTCCTCGCTGACGATGCGCATCACGGCGTAGAAGCCCGACGCCACGATGGCCGAGGCGATGGTCGCGTACCCCGGCGTGAAGAACCGCGGGCTGACCTTCGCGAACGACTTCGGCAGCGCGCCATAGTGCCCCATCGCCAGCAGGGTGCGCGCCGGGCCGACGAACGTGGACTGCAGCGACGACGCGGAGCTGGTCAGCACGGCGAGCGACACGAGGAACGCGAGCGGGCCGAGGATCGGGCCGGAGAGGTGGAAGAACACGTTCTCCTGGATGTCTTCGTTGCCGAGTCCCAACGCGCCGGTGCCGACGCCGGCGAACATGATCATCGCGACCGCCAGCAGCAGGTACAGCGAGACGATCATGAGCACCGTGACGGTGGCGGCACGCCCAGGGGTCTTCTCCGGGTCCTTGGTCTCCTCGTTCATGGTGAGGGTGACGTCCCAGCCCCAGAAAATGAAGATCGAGAGGGAGAGGCCGGCCGCCACCGCGCTGAACGAGGAGATCGCGAACGGGTTGAACCAGCCGAGGTCGAACGGCTGGTAGTCGAAGCCGTTGCCGTTCACCGCCTGGACGATCGCGGCGCCGGCGAAGAACAGCAGCACGAGGATCTGGAAGCTGACGAGCCAGTACTGCAGCTTCTGCGTCGTCTGCATGTCGCGGTACGAGATCCATGTCGCGCCGAGCATGAACAGCAGGCACACGCCGATGTTGATCCAGGTGACGCTCGCAAGCGAAGCGATGTCGGGGTTGCCCGTGATCTGCGAGATCAGCAGGAAGAGGAAGTCCACGGCGATGCCCGCGAGGTTGGACAGCACCAGGATCGTGGCGACGACCAGGCCCCAGCCGGCCATCCAGCCGACCCAGGGCCCGAAGGCACGTGCCGCCCAGGTGAACGACGTCCCGGAGTCGGGCATCCGGTTGTTGAGCTCGCGGTAGCCGAAGGCGACCAGGAGCATCGGGATGAAGCCGACCAGGATGATCGCCGGGATCTGCGACCCGACGGTCGAGGCCACGGGTCCGACGGCCGCCGTGAACGTGTACGCGGGCGCGATGCACGAGATGCCGATCACGACCGCGCCGATCAGGCCGACCGTTCCGGCGCTCAGGCCCTTGGTGGAGATGCCGGTGGTGACGCCGGATTCGGGCTCCGTCGCCCGGGGGGTGCTGCTCATCAGCGTTCTCCTGCTTCGTTGCGGGTGCGCGGCACGACGATCATGGGGACGGGCAGCACGTGCAGCATCTTCGCTGCCGTGGAGCCCAGGAACAGGCGGCGCGGCTGTGCCAGCCGGCTCGATCCGACCAGGATCACCTCGCCGGGAAGCCAGGAGAGGTTCGCGACCGCATCCTCGACCGTGTCGCCCGGTGCCTTCTCGACCGCGGCGGTGCGCCCGTCAGGAAGCAGCTCCGTCGCCATCGCGAGCACCTCTCGACCGTGTGTGTCTCCCACGGTGCGGATGGCCCCGGTGTCGAGGCCGGGTGGCACGTCGAACGGCACGAGCGAGACGAGTCGCAGATCGACGCCGCTGTCTCCGGCGAGCGACACCGCTTCGTCGAGCAGCGCGTCCGCGCCCGGCCGTGAGCCGACCGCGACCGTGACACGCGGGATGACGTGGTCGTCCTGCTGGGCGGTGCCGACGGGCGCCAGAGCGACAGGGATGGTCGACGAGTGCAGCAGCTCAGAGGCCACGCTGCCGAGACGGTGGCGCCCGAAGATGCCTCCGCCCGCCGCGCCGATCACGATCAGACGGGCGCCGAACTCCTCACCGGCGGCGATGAGTCCTTCCGCGAAGGACTCGGAGAAGCGGACGTGTCCGCTGCGGATCAGCTCCTGCGGCAACCGGACGACGGCGTCGCCGAGCCACTTCTTGGCCTGCGAGCGGATGTGCTCCTCGTAGGCGCGCTCCGGCGGCACTGCAGCACTGCGCGTGCCCTCGTTGGGCAGCACGATCACCAGGTGCAGGGTCGCCCCCAGGCTGCGGGCGATGCGCGCACCCAGCGCTGCGGCATCCGCCCCCGCGTCCGTCGCCGTGTATCCGACGACGACCGACCCGGTCATCAGCTGCTGCTCTCGACAGCGCCGGCCTCACGACTCGCATCGACGATGTTGGCGGCGACGAGGTGTCCCATGCGGATCGCGCCGTCGACGTGCTGGTACCCGGCGCCTGCCATGTCGCTGCACGCGAAGTGGATCGGTCCGACCGCGGTGCGCAGGTCCGCACCGTAGCGGTGCAGACCGCCCATGTCGAAGCTGGCGGCATAGGCACCGCGCGTCCACTCCTCGCTGCCCCAGTCGCTCTCGTAGTAGACGACCGGGTTCTTGGCTTCGGGGCCGTAGTAGTGCGACAGCGACTCGAGGATGCGCTCCTTGCGCTCCTCGGCCGAGAGCTCGAACACGCCGTCGGCGTTGGCGTCGGAGACGAAGCCGACCAGGGTGCCGCGCTCATCGCCGTGGTTCGTGTTGTCGTAGGCCTCGTGCGACAGCTCGTACGGGCTGAACGCGGTGCCGCTGAGACCCTGCTCGCGCCAGAACGGGCGGTCGTAGACCGCGTGCACCTTGATGACGAAGCCCATCGAGAGGTGCTGGTGCAGCTGGTGCTGGCGGCGGGGCAGCGGCGGATCGAACGAGATGCGGCTGTAGAGCACCGGTGCGTGCGCGAGGATCGCGTGGCGGGCGCGCACGGTGAGCTCGTCGGTGGTGGCGACCACACCTGCGTCCGACCACTCGAGGCGGCGGACGGGCTGGTTCAGCAGCACGTCATCGCCCAGACGCTCGGCGAGGCGCAGCGGCACCTGCTGCAGGCCGCCCACGACGCGCTTGTCGAGGATGAAGTCGGCGTCGACCAGGTTCGAGTAGGAACCGGCGGACGCGGCCATCAGGAGAGACTGCAAGAGCGAGAACGAGTGCGTGGGCTTGGTGAGCATCGCGGAGCCCGTGGCGAAGGCGAGGTTGCGCACGGCTTCGTCGTCGTCGGTCTGCGAACGCAGCCAGGCATCCCAGGTGATGGAGTCCCACTCCTCGGCCTTGGGGTGAGCCCACGGCTGATCGGGGTCGATCTCCGCGACCAGCGCGTCGAGGATCCCCGTGATGCGGGCGATCACAGCCTCGGTCTCCGGCGAGACGGGGAACATCTCCCCCGTGAAGCGGTGGGTCTTCCCGTCGGGGCCGACGTAGACGCTGTCCCCCTCGCGGTAACGGCTGTAGGTCTCGAGGCCCAGCTCCTCGATCGTGTCCTTAAGCGCGTCCTGGTCGGGCGAGACCCACTGGCCGCCGATCTCGAGCATTGCGCCGTCGATGACGTCGGTCCACAGGCGTCCGCCCACGCGGTCGCGGGCCTCCAGCACGGCGACCGACAGGCCGGCCTTGCGCAGGTCGTTCGCTGCCGTGAGCCCTGCGGCTCCGGCGCCGATGATGAGTACGTCGCGGGTGATCTCAGACATCTGCAACTCCTTCGTTGGGGGAAGTAGTGCCGGTCGCGACCCGAAATCCCCCGATTGGGGTCGCGACCGGACAGGGGGTCAGGCCGCGCGGGAGCGCGGCCTGCATGTTATTCGGCGGCGGCCAGGGCGGCGGCCACGATGTCGAGTCCCTCGTTCAGAAGGTCGTCGCCGATCGAGAGCGGAGGGAGGAAGCGGATGACGTTGCCGTAGGTTCCGCAGGTGAGGACGATGACACCCTGCGCGATGCACGCCTTCGCGACGGCAGCCGTGAGAGCGGCGTTCGGCGCCTTGGTCTCGGGGTCGACGAACTCCGCGGCGATCATGGCACCGTGGCCGCGGACGTCTCCGACGCGCGGGTCGTTCTGCTGGATCGCGGTGAGGCGGTCGATGAGGATCGTGCCGATCTCGCGCGCCCGCTCGATCACGCCATCGTTCTCGAACACGTCGATCGAGGCGAGAGCCGCAGCGCAGGCGATCGGGTTGCCGCCGTAGGTGCCGCCGAGACCGCCGGAGTGCGAGGCGTCCATGATCTCGGAGCGACCGGTGACGGCGGCGAGCGGGAGGCCGCCGGCGATGCCCTTGGCCGTGGTGATCAGGTCGGGCTCGATGCCGAAGATCTCGCTGGCGAACATGTGGCCGGTGCGGGCGAAGCCGGTCTGCACCTCGTCGGCGATGAAGACGACACCGTTCGCGCGGCACCAGTCGACGATCGCGGGGAGGAAGCCGTCGGCGGGGACGATGAAGCCGCCCTCGCCCTGGATGGGCTCGATGATGACCGCGGCCAGGTTGTCGGCGCCGATCTGCTTCTCGAGCTGGAGGATCACGCGGGCCGCGGCCTCGCGCCCGTCGAGTCCGTCACGGAACGGGTACGACATCGGCGCGCGGTACACCTCGGGAGCGAACGGGCCGAAACCGCTCTTGTAGGGCATCGACTTGGCCGTGAGCGCCATGGTCAGGTTCGTGCGGCCGTGGTAGCCGTGGTCGAATGCGACGACGGCCTGGCGACCGGTGTGCTTGCGGGCGATCTTGATCGCGTTCTCGACCGCTTCGGCGCCCGAGTTGAACAGGGCGCTCTTCTTGGCGAAGTCGCCGGGGGTGACGCGGTTGAGCGCCTCGGCGACACCGACGTAGGACTCGTACGGCGAGATCATGAAACAGGTGTGCGTGAACTGCGCAGCCTGAGCGGCGACGGCTGCGGCGACCTTGGGGTGCGCGTTGCCGACCGTGGTCACGGCGATGCCGGAGCCGAGGTCGATGAGCGAGTTCCCGTCGGCGTCGACGACCACTCCGCCGCCCGCGGCGACCGCGGCGATCGGAACCGTGTGTCCGACACCCGCGGCGACGGCGTCCGCCTTGCGCGCGAGGATCTCGGCCGAACGGGGGCCGGGGAGGTCCGTGACCAGGCGACGCTCCTGCGGGAGGTCGGGTCCGCCGAGAGGGACTGCGGGGGCTGCGGTGTCGAGGAGTGCCATGTTCGCGAGCGTACGGCGGTGACCGAGACGGCTGCATTCACCGGTCTGTACAATCTGTAGCGTCAGTTCGCCTGCGTGTATAAGTTCCGGAGAATGCCATGGCCGTCACCGCTCAGCCGACTCTGCGCGCGCTGCTGCAGCGTCGCGACCTCGGGCTCTCGCTGGTGCCTCACGAGGCCGACATCCCGGAAGGCGCTCTCGACCGACCCCTGCGCTGGGTGCACAGCTCCGACCTCGCCGACCCGACCCCGTTCCTCTCGGAAGACCTGGCCCTGCTGACCACCGGGACGCAGTTCGACGAGGCCGTGAGCATCGACACGTACGTCGGCCGGCTCGCAGACCGCGGTGTGATCGGCCTGGGATTCGGCACCGAGGTGCACCGCTCCGGCATCCCCGACGAGCTCATCGAAGCCTGCGCCGTGCACGGGATGCCCCTGTTCGCGGTGCCGTACCGCACGCCGTTCATCGCCGTCGCCCGCGCGCACTCCGAGGCCATAGCCGCCCAGGCCTACGCACGGCGGTCCTGGGCACTCGACACGCAGCGCGCCCTCGCCCTCGCCGCTCTCCGCCCCCACGGCCTCGACGCGACGATCGCCGAGCTCGGGCGTCGGCTCGATGTCTGGTCGGGCATGTTCGACGCCGCGGGAGCCCTCACGTTCTCCCACCCGCGGGACGCAGTGGACGCGCGCGTGCTCGAGGAGCTCGGATCCCGCGTGGTGGAGATCCTCACGCGCGGCCTCGAGGCCGGGCAGTCGCTGAGCATCGATGACCACTCGTTCATGTTGTTCACGGTGGGCCGCGGCGGACACCTGCGTGGCGTCATCGCCCTGGCCGTCGAGACGCTCGACCCCGAAGCACGCTCGGTCGTGACATCGGTCATCGCGATGGCGGGGCTCTCGATGGAGCAGAGCGAGCAGTTGGCCCGAAGTCGACGTCGTCTGCACGCCCAGCTCCTCGGTTCGCTCCTCACCGACGACCCCTCTCTCGCCAGACGGGTGCTGGGAAGCCTGCCGCCCGCGCCGGTGCTCGTCGCGGTCGCCGCCGATGCGCCCGCCGGACCCCTGACCGACTGGTGGGAGCGGCACCGGTCCGAGCACGGCACCTCGTTCTTCCTGGCCGAGTCGGAGGACGGCTTCACGATGTGCGTGTCAGTCTCCGACGAGGGTCTGCTGGATGAGGTCGCCGGCCGGTTCGGCATCCGCATCGGCGTCTCCGACTCCGAAGGCTACGACTCGTTCGCGCGCGCTCATGCGCAGGCTCTCACCGCACTGCGCCAGCAGGGCTCGCACGGGACCGCCCGCTACGCCGACACCGTGGGATCGAGCATCCTCACCGCCCTCGCGACCGACGAGGCCCGCCTGGTCGCCGAGTCTCGCCTCGCCCCGGTGCGCGAGCACGACGCCCGCACCGGTGCCGACCTGGAACGCTCACTGCGCACCTGGCTCGAGCACGACGCCAAGGCCGAGTCCGCCGCGATCGCTCTCGGGGTGCATCGACACACACTGCGCTCCCGCATCGCCCACGCGGGCGCTCTCCTGGACGTCGACCTGTCGACGTTCCCCGCCCGCGCCGAGCTCTGGACCATTCTCCAGACCGCCCGCGACTGACTCCCCGCCCTGCCCTTCGATCCTTCCAGTCGCACTTTCTGTCGCTTGGGTGCTCTCAGAGCGACAGAAAGTGCGACCGGAGCGGAGTCGGGGTCAGGGTGTGAGGAGGGCGCGACAGCGGGCGACGTCGTCCGCGGTCTGCGCGATCAGTGCGGCGGCGCCGTCGAAGCAGAGGGTCGGCCGGAGGAACACCATCAAGGTCACGGTCAGCCGCCGACCGTAGAGGTCGAGCTCCGCGTCGTGGAGGTGCACTTCGACACGTCGCTCGCGGTGTCCGTCGAACGTCGGATTCGCCCCGACGCTCACGCTCGCCGCCCAGACCTGCGGATCGTCGTCGATCCCCACCCAGGCTGCGTAGATGCCGTCGACGGGCAGGCTTCCGCGCTCCAACGCCAGGTTCGCCGTCGGGAAGCCGAGCTCCCGCCCCCGCCCGTCGCCCGGCACGACCACACCGGCGATCGTCCCGAGCGGCGGAACGCTCACGCGCTCTCGGGAGCGGCGATGGAGCGGTAACGGCTCTGGTGGAAGACCAGCGGCTCGACGTCGTCGAACAGGGTGACGTCAGCGATCTCGTACAGCGCGACCTCGTGGTCGCCGCCATCGAAGGTGCTGTGCAGACGGCAGGTGAGCCACAGGGCCGCGTCGGCGATGAGCACAGCGCCACCCTCGGTGCGCTGCCACTCGTGCCCGCCGAAACGATCGCCCTCGCGCGCCGAGAGCGATCGGCTGAGGGGCTCATGGTGCGCTGCGAGCACGCTCATGCCGAGCTCGGGCACTGCGCGCAGCACCGGCCAGGTCTTCGAGGTGCGGGCCGCACTGATGGCGACCAGCGCGGGTTCGAGCGAGATCGAGGTGAAGGAGTTGACCGCCATCCCGACCGCACGGTCGTCGACGTGGGCGGCGAGCGCCACGACACCGGTCGGGTACACCGAGAAGGCCCGGCGGAGGGCGAGGTCGCGGGGCAAGGCGTCAGTCACGGCAGTCGTCATTTCGGCTTCCTTTCATTAGTCAACTTTGACTAGTTTTGATAATAGGCAACTTTGATCATGCAAACAACAGGAATCTGCGAATCCAGCAGTTAGCATGAGGGTCATGTCGACCACCCGCCTCGTCGTCCTCGGCGCCGTGAAGCAGTTCCAGCCCGTGCACGGGTACTTCCTCCGCCGTGAGCTCATGACCTGGCACGTGGACGAGTGGGCGCACATCCAGCCCGGTTCGATCTACAACGCCCTGCGCGCACTGGAGGTCGACGGGTACATCGCCGAGAGCGGCACCGAAGCCGAGGGGAAGCGCCCGGCGCGCACGACATACCGGATCACCCCGGCGGGCGAGGTCGAGTTGCAGCGCATGCTGCGCGAGAACCTCTGGAACGTGGCGGCCTTCGACACGCAGGCGATCATGACCGTGGCATCGTTCATGTTCGTGTTGAGCCGGCAGGAGGTGATCGCCGGCCTCGAGCACCGCCTCATCAAGAGCGACGCGATCATCACGCAGAACGGCTTCGATGTGCAGGACACTCTGCGCTCCGAGACCACCCCGAAGTACGTGCGGGAGATCTTCGACCTCTCCACCGCGCGCCTCACCGCCGAGAAGCAGTGGCTGCTCGATCTGCTGGAGCGTCTGCGCGACGGCGAGTACACCTTCGCCGGCGAGACGGTCGAGAACGCGGCGACGAGGGACGCGGCGTCCTCGGACTGACCTCAGCGCGACGCGACGAGCTCGGCGATCGATACGGGCGAGAGCGCCGACGTCGTCGCCCCACGATGCTGCGCCACGATGGCGCCGGCAGCACAGGCTCGACGCAGAGCCGCTTCGATGACGTCTCCCTGCGCGAGGGCGGCGGCCAGAGCACCGCAGAATGCGTCTCCGGCACCTGTCGTGTCCACCGGATCGATCGGGAACGCCTCGACGTGCACGGGGGTGCTCCCCACGCGATGGAGGTCCACTCCCCCGGCACCCCTGGTGCGGACGACGATGTGCGCGCCGGCGTCGTGCAGACGATCGACACCGCCGAGATCGTCGCACTCCGTCTCGTTCACGACGAGGAGGTCGACATCGGCGAGCATCCCGAGCGTCGCCTCGTGTGCCGGTGCGGCGTTGAGGATCGTGAGAGCCCCCGCGGATCGCCCGGCCCGAAGCGCGGCCGCCACGCTCACGACCGGCACCTCCAGCTGAGCGAGCACGACGGCGGCGCCCTCGATACCGGCGACCGCATCGTCGACGTCGAGCTCCGCGTTGGCGCCGGCCGCGACGATGATGCTGTTGTCGCCGTCGTCGAAGGCCAGCACGTGAGCCACACCGGTCGGGGCGTCGGCGCTGCGGCGCAAAACCGACGCCACTCCAGCGTCCGCCAAGGTCTGCTGCAGCACGTCCCCGGCCTCGTCCGCTCCGACGACCGCGCAGAACCTGGTGAGAGCCCCGCTCCGTGCGGAGGCGACAGCCTGGTTCAGGCCCTTGCCTCCCGAGAAGCGGCCGCCGGCACGGCCCAGGAGCGTCTCACCGACGAGCGGAGGGCGCGACACCTCGACCACCAGGTCGAGGTTCGCGCTCCCCACCACGGCGACACCGGTGAGGGTGTCAGACACGCGACATCGTCCGCCGGAACTGCGAGCCGGTGTGCGACTCGGCGAGCGCAGGTGTCGGCGTGCCGATCAGGCGCTCACGCAGCGACTGCGGCTCCGTCGAGGGCTCCGCGATCGCGCCGCGCTCCTTGAGGATCGGCAGCACGTGCTCGATGAAGTCGACGGTCGAGGCGGGCGGGATGACGGGGGCGAACAGGAACCCGTCGAGGTCGGCGCCGTCGGCGAGCTGGATCATCCGGTCGGCTACCTGCTCCGGAGTGCCCACGATCGGGCGGGCTCCGACGCCGTGCGCATGCCAGTCTCCCAGCACATCGCCGACGGTCTTGTCGGCGAAGCGGGCGACCTGCGTCTGCGAGAGCTCGGTGCTGAGCTCCGACATCGGTGTGTCCGGTGCGTACGCCGAGAGGTCGAGCCCGGTGAACCAGGCGTAGGAGGCGACGGTGACGTCGGGGTTCTGCGCATCGGACACCTCGGCGTACTTGCGCCGGGCCTCCTCCTCGGTGCTGCCGACGACCGCCGCGAACGCCGACATGATCTTGACCTCGTCGGCCCCGCGACCGTTCTTGATGGCCTCCTCGCGGATGGCGCTCGAGTGCGCACGGAGCTGTTCGACCGAACCGCTGCCCACGAAGATCGCCTCGCCGTGCTTGCCGCCGAACTCACGACCGGCGGGCGATGCTCCGGCCTGGAACAGCACGGGGGTGCCCTGCGGCGAGCGCGCCGTGTTGCCGTAGCCGTGCGAGCGGAAGTAGGGGCCGTCGTGCGCGATGCGGTGCACCTTGGACGGGTCGGCGAAGCGGCCGGACTTGTCGCGCTCCAGGGCTCCCTCGTCCCACGCCTGCTCCCACAGCTTGTAGACGACCTGCATGAAGTCGTCGGCCATGAGGTAGCGCTCGTCGTGCCCGACCATCGGCACCCCGAAGCCCTGCACCGCGGTGTCGGCGGTCCCGGTGGTGACCACGTTCCAGCCGATGCGACCGCCGGAGAGGATGTCGAGCGTGGCCATGCGACGGGCGAAGGAATAGGGCGGCTCGAGCAGCGTGGATCCCGTGGCGACGAGACCCAACCGCGTGGTCTCCGGGATGAGGGCTGCGAGGATGATCGCGGGGTCGAGACGCGGCAGGTCGAGGCCTTCGACGGAGCAGATGTCGGGGCGTTCGCCCGCGACGTCGGCCCAGCCCCAGGCATCCGCGAGGAACAGGAAGTCGAACCCGGCGTCCTCGACCATGCGCGCCGTGTCGCGCCAGTAGTCGAGCTTGTCGAACAGGTAACGCCCGTTGTCGGGGTGACGCCAGGTCGCGGTGCCGGAGTCGTTCGCCTGAGCGTTCTCGAAGAGGCCGAGACGCAGCTGCTTGACGGTGTTCTGATCGGTCATGTGCGGGTGCCTTCCTTGGGGTGGTGCAGATGGTTCTGGAGTGATTCCGGGCACGCCGGAGGAACCCCGGGACGGGTGGGGGAATCCCGTCCCGGGATGTGGATGCCGCGTCAGCCCTTGGCCGTGACCTCGCCGTCGCTCCACCAGAGCACGCGCTTGCGCACCAGGGCGAGGACGATGATCAGGAGCACACCCAGCAGGCACAGCAGGGAGATGCTGGCCCAGGTGACGGGCAGGTTCGCCTGTGCGGCCGACGTGGTGACGAGGGAGCCGAGACCGGCCTGCTGTCCTGCCGCGACGAACTCGGCGACCGCGGCGCCGACCACCGCGAGGGGCAGGGCGATCCGCAGACCGGCGAACACGTACGGCATGCTGCCGGGGAACCGCAGCTCGCGGAAGATCTCCCACCGCGAGGCATGCAGCGTCTTGAACACGTCCATGGCCTTCTGGTCCACGTCGCGGAGACCGGCGAGCGAGTTCACGAGCATCGGGAAGAACACCACGAGTCCGGTCACGATGAACTTCGGCACCATGCCGAAGCCGAAGGCCACGACGAGTGCCGGAGCGATGGCGACGATCGGCGTCACCATCACGATGATGACCAGCGGCATGACCGCCCGCTCGATGATCTGGAACTCGGCCATCACCACCGCCAGGAGGAACCCGGCGAGGATGCCGGCGGAGGCGCCGACCACGACCTCGAGGAGAGTGACGAGGAAGTTCGACCAGTACATGCCGGCGTCGTCGACGAGGCTGACGCCGATCGCCTCCAGCGTCGGGAGCACGTACGGGTTGGTCCAGGCCACCACCTGCCACAGCAGCGCGGCGAGCACGAAGGTGATCAGGGTGGGACCCCATGATCCCCACCGCAGCCAGGACGGGACGCCGCTGCGGGGCTGGCCCTTCAGGCGGGCGGTCGCGAGGGTCGCGGTGGTGTCTCTCATCGTCAGCTCAGACATGGGCCTTCTCCGTCTGCGCGCGCAGCGCACCGCGCACGACTGCTTCCAGTTCGCGGAACTCGTCCGTCGCGTAGGCCTCCTCGGTGCGGGGCCGCGGCAGGTTCACATCGATCACCTGGGCGATGCGCCCGGGGTGGGCGGCCATGACCACGATGCGGTCGGAGAGCATGATCGCCTCCGGCACCGAGTGCGTGACGAACATCACGGCCTTGCGGTTCGACTGCCAGAAGTCCAGCAGGGCGATCCGCTGCAGGTCGCGGTTCATCTCGTCGAGCGCGGAGAACGGCTCGTCCATCAGCATGATCGCCGGGTCGAACACGAAGGCCCTGGCGATCGCTGCGCGCTGCTGCATGCCGCCGGAGAGCTGACCCGGGTACTTCTTCAGCGCATGGCCAAGGCCGAAGGTCGACAGCAGCTCGGCGGGGTCGCGGAGGGCACGGTCGCCGTTGGCCCCGCGGTTGATCCGCACCGGGAGCTCGACGTTCTCGCGCACCGTCTTCCACGGCAGCAGCGCCGGCGACTGCGGGACGAGTCCGATCTTCTTGTCGCGTGAGGCAGCTCTGACGCTCTCGCCGTCGATCGTGACGCTGCCGGAGTCGGCGTCGAGGAGCCCGGCGACCACCTTGAGCAGCGTGGACTTGCCGCAGCCGCTGGGTCCGATCACCGACACGAACTCACCCATGCCGATCGTGAGACTCACGTCGTCGAGCACGGTGACCTTCGCGCCGTCGACGCCGAAGGACTTCGAGACGTTCCTGACCTCGACCCCGGCACCCTGTGCGAGCGTCATCACTTCTCCTGCCAGATCAGGGTGTCGCCGTCGTAGAGGTCGGCGACCAGGTCGGCGTCCATCATGTCGGCGATAGCGGGCAGGTTCTTGACGTCGCCGTACTTCTTCACGAGGGCGTACTCGGGCTCCCACATGGACTCGTTCTGCACACCGGGGTTGCCGCCGGCGCTCTCGCGCACCCACGCGGACTCCACCTCCCACGTGCGGGCAAGCTGCTCGCGCGGGAACGCTGCTCCCTGACCGCTGTCCTCGGCCAGCTTCGCGAGCTTGTCGATGCACGCATCGGACTCGTCGAGGCAGTACTGCAGTGCCTTGAGGCTCGCACGCATGAAGTCGGCCGCGACCTCGCGGTGCTCATCGAGGAACCGGGAGTTGACCTCCATCACGTTGTACGTCCCTTCGACACCCAGGTCGGAGGGGAGGAACTCGCTGAACGGCAGGCCCTGCGCCTTGAGCGACTGGGGCTGGTTCGAGGCGTAGCCGACGATCGCGTCGACCTGGTCGCGCACGACCACGGTCGGGTCGTAGTTGGTCATCTTCACCATCTCGACCTTCGAGACGTCCACGCCGGCCTCGTCGAGCATGGCCGAGGCGATCGGGGTCAGGTTGATGAAGTATCCGAGGGATCCGCCCTCGAGGTCCTTGAGGGTGTCGAGCTTCTCATTGCCGAAGATGGAGAACGGCGGGGTGGTGCCGTAGGTGGCGACCGCCGTGAGGTTCTTGCTGTTCGCGGCAGCCAGCATCACATCGGACGCGGAGCCGAGCGCGGTGAACTGCGCCTGACCGGACGCCACGAGCTGCTGCCCGTTCGCTCCGGAGGCGTTGATCTCCACGTCGAGGCACAGATCGTCGAAGTAGCCCAGCTCCTCGGCGAGGAACACATCGAGCTGGCCGGCGCTGGCGGAGTAGCCGTAACCGGAGATGTAGGTGATGGTGCCGGCATCCTGATTGCGCTTGCAGGCGTCGCTGTCGCTCGCACTCGTGGGGGCGGTATCGCCGCCTGGCGTCTGCGCGGAGCATGCTCCGAGCGTCAGCGTGGCGACGAGAACGCACGTCAGGGTGGCAGTGATGCGGAATCGGGTTTCCGCAGTGGAAGTAGCCATGAGGGTCCCTTCTCGGCCGTTCGTCGTTGATGGCTCGATGAAAGTAACATAGTCAATCTTGACTAAGCAAGATCAAACTAAGTTTTGACGACCGGTGCGACGGGAGTGGGCGTCAAGTGCGCGAGACCTCGACGAGCGCGCGGCAAGCCGACGCGAAGAAGCCGTGCGCTCGGCACGAAGCCGTGCGCTGGGCGGCACGGAGGATTCAGGCGGGGTAGAGGTAGCGGGTGACGAACTCGTCGAAGAGGGAGACCATGTCGACCGTGTCGTCGAGGAGCCACTGCAGCTGGATGCCGTCCATGACGGCGCTGATCAGACGCGCGGCGCGCACGGGGTCGATGTCGTCACGCACCTCACCCGCTTCCTGTCCACGGCGGAGTATCTCGACGGCTTCGTCGGCTCGCGACCGGTATCGGGCGGCGAAGTCGGCGTGAGACGGATGCTCGGGGTCGGTCGCCTCCGCCGACACGATCGCGTACAGCGAGGTGAGGCCGCGCGAGGTCTGGTTGTGGGCGACGACTCTCTTCGCCTGTTCGAGAAGGGTGTGCTCGGCGGGGTCGCCGGCCGCTGCCCTGACCTTCTCGTCACGCTGGTGCAACACCTCGGCGAACAGCTCCTCCTTGTCGGAGAAGTGGTGCAGGAGGCCGGCCGGGGTCACGCCGACGCGCTTCGCGATCTCCCGCAACGACCCGCCGTGGAACCCGGTGCGAGAGAAGACGATCAGCGCCTCGTCGACGATCGCCTGTCGTCGCGCCTGCCCCGTGGCGTAGGGACCACGAGGGCCGCGCCCGGCTGCCGCCTGTGCGTCCGCTCCCACTCCTGCTCCCTTCCCTCGGCGCGGACCACCCGGGGGCTCAGCCCTGGCGTCCGCCGCCTCCTTCACCCCACGACGAACCGAAGTCCTGCTGCCGCATCGCTGGACGCAGCAGCGTCTCCATCTGTCGATCCACGAAGTAGTCCTTGAGCCTATCCTTCGTGAGCTCGTTGCCGATCGCCGCCATGATCATCGACTGATCGAGCGACAGATAGCGCTCCGCGATCGTGCCGCTCTTCACCGCGACCGCATCGTAGAAGCCGCCGGGGCCATAGGCACCGAGGTCGTTCTCGATGCCTTCGAGGTTGCTCAGCACGCCCTTGCGGTCATAGGGCAACGCGAGGAACGCGGCGTGCGGGGTCACCACACCGTCCCCGAACTCGGGCGCGGGATTCGTCCCGACGGTGCACCCCGGTCGATCGACATCGACGTCGGTCTTCTCGGCGTCCGACGTGTAGCCGTCCGACCGCATGCCCGCGATGTCGACGCCGTACTCCGCGTACCCGCCGAAGGGGTCGCTCGCGGGCGAGAAGCCCCAGTATCCGTAGCCTGTCTCGTCAAGCCCGTGCTGCTTCTGCACGGCGACCGTGATCGGATGGTTGAGCTTCCACGACTTCGACCCCCACTTCGTCTCGGGGACGAGAAGGTCGGGCATCAGCGACTCGAACATGCTGCCACCCCAGCTCGGCACGAACGACATCCCGTCGTAGGAATACGTGCCCTCCCACACCTCGACGCCGTCGTATGTGCGGTACTCCCCCTGCGGAAGCTGCTCCTGCCATGCCCAGTCGCACGCTGGCGGCATCGTGCGATGCGTGCCGTACAGCGCGGTCGCCGGGATCTGTCCATTGGCGATGCCCAGGTAGGTCGCGATACGGCTCTCGCTCACGGTGGTGTCGTAGTGGTGGCACGTGTAGTACGCCGTCTCGCCCGACCCGTTGTACATCGGAGCAGAGACACTGCAGTCCGGCGGCGCCTGCTCCCAGAATCCGCCGCGGTTGGTGCCGGCGGGGAGACCTGCAGCACCGGCAGGATCGAAGAACGCGGAGAAGTCCATCGAGGCGTAAAGCGCGTCGGCTTGTCCCGTCAGCCCGGGGTCGGCCTCGCGGACGATGCGCAGGGCCGCGGCGAGCCATCCGTTGTCCACCGTGCTGAGGAAGGGGTGCACCGGGTCTCCGGAATCGGGCCACGTGGTCAGCTTCTCCCCCGAGGTCGGCGAATACCAGTTGTAGAACATCCCGCTCGCGTCGTTGCGCTCCAGACCGGCGAGCGTCTCGAGCGTCGTCGCGAGCCGGGAGTGCGCCTCCTCTGCGCTGATGATGCGCAGATCCCGGGCGGTGACGGTGGACCAGAGATAGCCGCCGATATTCGTCGGCGAGGTGTACGCGCTGGGGGTCTGCAGATCGCCGGTGACGTTGTCAGCGGGAAGCCCCGTCTCCTCATCGGTCATCGCCACCAGGGAACCCCAGGTGTCCCGCGCCCAGCGTTGGAGCTCCGCGTCGCCCGGACGACCGCCTCCCGCCGCGGCCGGCCCGGCGAGGGCCAGACCCGAGACGACCAGCCCGACCGTCGCCAGTGTGCTCATCCATCGCTTCATCGTGTCTCCTCATCGAGAACGGCGCCGCCGAACGCAGCGCTCCGACACGCGAAAACCTAACACCTGTTCAGTGTTGACTCAACCCCCGGCTCCGCTCCGGTCGCCGTTCCCTTCCGGCAACCACCGCCGTTCACCGCGGCGCGTGGGCCTCCAGGAACTCGTACACGTCGGTGGTGTCCACCCCGGGGAAGGCGCCAGTGGGCAGAGTCGCCAGCAGTGTGCGAGGAGTCTTCACGTTCGGCCAGGAGTTCTCGCGCCAGCGGTCCTCCAACTCTGCGGGGGCCCGACGACAGCACACCTCGACCGAGTGCTTCGAGACGCCGCGGTGCGGGGTGTCCCTGCCCACGAACCACTTCGTGTCGTCGAAGCGCACGCCCACGCTCACCGAGTGCAGCCCTTCGCTCGACGCCTCCACCCGTGCGGTGCACCAGTACGTGCCGTTGCCGGTGTCGGTGTACTGGTAGTACGGGTTGAAGCGGTCGTCTTCGTCGAACACCACCCGCGAGGTCCATCGCCGGCAGCACATCTGCCCCTCGATGGCGCCGAGGCGATCGGTCGGGAAGTTCACGTCGTCGTTCTCGTACGCCTTGGTGATGGTTCCCGACTCGTGCACCTTGAGGAAGTGCACCGGGATGTCGAGGTGCCAGGTGGCGAGGTTCGTGAAGCGGTGCGCCGCCGTCTCATACGACACCGAGTACGCGTCACGCAGGTCTTCGATCGAGATCGCCCTCCGCTGCTTGGCGTCCCGCAACGAGGGCACGACGTGCGCCTCCGGGATGAGCAGGGCACCGGTGAGGTAGTTCGTCTCGACGCGCTGACGCAGGAACTCGGCGTAGCTGCGCGGCTCGGAGTGCCCCAGGATGCGACTCGACAGCGCCTGCAGCACCGCGGTGCGGGCATCGCCCTTCGCCGGCACGCTGCTCGACAGATACAGCCGACCGTTGGCGAGGTCGGCGACACTGCGGGTGGTCTGCGGCAGATCGGGCGCGTAGTGCAGGGTGAAGCCGAGGTACGCCGCGATCTCGGAGGCGGTGCGCTGCGTCAACGGCCCGCCGGGATGACCGACGGCCGCGAGGATCTCGCCCGCCTTCGCCTCGAGGTCGGCGAAGTGGTTGTCCTCTCGCCGCATGAGGTGCCGGAGCTCCACGTTGGCACGTCGCGCCTCCTCCGGAGTCGCCGCGCGCTCGTCCTTGAGGCGGTCGATCTCGCCGTGCAGGGCGAGCAGCGCCTTCAGCGCCTCCGTCGGCACGCTCTTGGCGATGCGGAACGGATCGATGCCCAGCGCCTGGAACGTCTGCCCCTTCATCGCCCGCTCCAGGGCGATCTCGACCGCGCTGCGCTCATCGAGCGGCTCGCCCTCCAGCAGGGCATCGATCGTGACGCCGAGCGCGCGGGCGATGGCCTGGAGCTGCGTCAGCTTCGGCTCGCGCTTGCCGGTCTCGATCATCGACATCTGGCTCGGCGCCCGATCCACGGCGGAAGCCAGATCGTCGAGCGTCATGCCTCTGGCCGTCCGGAGCTGCCGGATGCGTCGGCCGATCGTGAGGGCGTCGGTCTCTTCTGCAGCGTCGTCGATGCTCATGCGGCCGATTCTGTCACAGAAACAGAATTTCCCCCGATCTTCTCTCGCTGATCGGTCATCGGATACCCGGAACTTCACACACAGTGGGTACACGCCACTCCGGCACCGCAGCCGGATCCACCAAGGAGACACCATGACGAACACCGCCAACACCCCGACGCCCCGCCCCGCCGGTCCGCGAGCCGGCGACCAGGTTCAGACGGCCGCCGAGCTCCAGGAGATCTGGGACACCGACCCCCGGTGGGACGGCGTCGAGCGCACCTACACGGCCGAAGACGTCATCCGCATCCGCGGTTCGGTCCGCGAGGACGCCACCCTCGCGCACCGCGGTGCCGAGAACCTCTGGAACCTCCTGCACACGGAGGACTACGTCCGCGCACTCGGCGCCTACACCGGCGGCCAGGCCGTCCAGCAGGTGCGCGCGGGCCTCAAGGCCATCTACCTCTCCGGCTGGCAGGTCGCCGCCGACGGCAACCTCGCCGGACAGACCTACCCCGACCAGTCGCTCTATCCCGCGAACTCGGTGCCGGCGGTCGTGCGCCGCATCAACAACGCCCTGCTGCGTCAGGACCAGCTGGAGCACGCCGAGGGCGAGACCACGCAGGACTGGCTCGCGCCCATCGTCGCCGACGCCGAGGCCGGATTCGGCGGACCGCTGAACGCCTACGAGCTCGCCCAGTCGCTCATCCAGTCCGGTGCCGCCGGCATCCACTGGGAGGACCAGCTGGCCAGCGAGAAGAAGTGCGGCCACCTCGGCGGCAAGGTGCTCGTGCCCACCCAGCAGCACATCCGCACGCTGAACGCGGCCCGCCTCGCGGCTGACGTCGCCGGGGTTCCCACCGTCATCATCGCCCGCACCGATGCCCTCGCCGCCGACCTGCTCACCAGCGACGTCGACGAGCGCGACCAGCAGTTCACCACCGGCGAGCGCACCACCGAGGGGTTCTACCGGATCACCCCCGGCCTGGAATCGGTCATCAGCCGCGGCCTCGCCTTCGCCCCTTACGCCGACCTGCTGTGGGTCGAGACAGGAGAGCCGGACATCGCGCTGGCGCGGGAGTTCGCCGCGGCGATCCACGCGCAGTTCCCCGGTAAGCTCCTGGCCTACAACTGCTCGCCGAGCTTCAACTGGAAGCGCCACCTGTCGGACGCCGAGATCGCGACGTTCCAGCAGGAGCTGGCAGACCTGGGCTACAAGTTCCAGTTCATCACGCTGGCCGGGTTCCACGCCCTGAACCACTCCATGTTCGACCTCGCCCGCGGCTACGCCGACCGCGCCATGAGCGCCTACGTCGAGCTGCAGGAGGCCGAGTTCGCCGCCGAGGCCGACGGCTACACCGCCACCAAGCACCAGCGCGAGGCGGGCACCGGCTACTTCGACGTCATCTCCACCGCGCTCAACCCCGACAGCGCGACGCTCGCCCTCGCCGGCTCCACCGAAGCCGCGCAGTTCCACTGATCCCACTTCTTCGTCCCCACCCCTTCGACACCCATCGGCGGCGTCGAGACCCACCGCCGCGATCGCCTGCAGCGATGGGTCTCGACGACCACCATAGGTCTCGACGGGGCTGAGGGGACCACCACGCAAAGGACTTCAGATCATGACCACTCCCACCAGCACGGCTCCGATCCAGACGACCCAGCAGGGGCCGGCGATCGAGGTCACCGGCCCCATCCGCGATCGCTACGACGAGATCCTCACCCCCGAGACGATCGCCTTCCTCACCGAGCTGCACCACCGGTTCGCGTCTCGCCGTCACGACCGGCTCGCCGACCGGATGCGGCGCCGATTCGAGATCGGCAACGGGCACGACCCGAAGTTCCGCGACGACACGGCCCACATCCGTGAGGACCGGGACTGGCGGGTCGCCGGCGCAGGACCCGGCCTCGAGGACCGCCGCGTGGAGATCACCGGACCGACCGACCCGAAGATGACCATCAACGCGCTCAACTCCGGTGCCCGCGTCTGGCTCGCCGATCAGGAGGACGCCACGAGTCCCACCTGGAAGAACGTCATCGAGGGCCAGCTCTCCCTCAAGGACGCGATCCGCGGCGAGCTCTCGTTCACCTCCCCCGCCTCTGAATCCGGACCCGGCAAGGAGTACCGCGTCACCGCGGAGCGCACCCCCACGATCGTGATGCGCCCCCGTGGCTGGCACCTGCCCGAGAAGCACATCGCCTTCATCGACCGGGCCGGCCGCCGCACCTCGGCATCCGGATCACTGGTCGACTTCGGTCTCTACTTCCTGCACAACGCGCAGGCGCTGATCGAGGCCGGACGAGGCCCGTACTTCTACATCGCGAAGCTGGAGTCGAGCGAAGAGGCGAAGCTGTGGGATGACGTCTTCTCGTTCAGCGAGGAGTACATCGGCATCCCGCACGGCACCATCCGCGCGACCGTGCTGATCGAGACCCTGCCTGCGGCGTTCGAGATGGACGAGATCCTGTACGAGCTGCGCGACCACTGCGCGGGCCTGAATGCCGGGCGCTGGGACTACATCTTCTCCATCATCAAGAACTACCGCGGCCGCGGGGCGCGCTTCGTGCTCCCCGACCGCAGCGAGGTCACGATGACGGTCCCGTTCATGCGGGCGTACACCGAGCTGCTCGTGCAGACGTGCCACAAGCGCGGAGCCTTCGCCATCGGCGGCATGAGCGCGTTCATCCCGAACCGTCGCGACCCCGAGGTGACGGCGCGCGCGGTCGAGAAGGTATCGGCCGACAAGAAGCGCGAGGCCGGCGACGGCTTCGACGGCACCTGGGTCGCGCACCCCGACCTGATCCCGACGGCGCAGGCCGAGTTCGACGCCGTGCTCGGAGAACGCCCGAACCAGGTCGACCGTCAGCGCGACGACGTGCACGTGGAGGCGCGCGACCTGCTCGACCTGCACATCGGCCGTCCGATCACCGCCCAGGGCGTGCGGGACAACGTGTCGGTCGCCATCCGCTACCTGGAGGCCTGGCTGCGCGGGCTCGGCGCCGTGGCGATCGACAACCTCATGGAGGATGCAGCGACCGCGGAGATCAGCCGCTCGCAGGTGTGGCAGTGGATCCACCAGGACCGCACCACGCAGGACGGCACCCCCATCACGGCGGAGTACATCGAGGGACTGATCGACCAGGTGCTCGCACAGGCCACCCGCAGCCACGGCGACCGCTACGACGACGCCGCCGAGATCTTCCGGGAGGTGGCCCTGCAGGAGGAGTTCCCGACCTTCCTCACCCTGGGCGCCTACAGCCGGTACCTCATCGACGAGGACTGAACACGACAGGAGGAGTCCCGGGCGGCAGGCAGCTGCGGCCCGGGACTCCTCCGCGTCCGGAGCCGGGCTCGGCACGCGGGCGTAGCCTGGAGGCATGACCGACGTCTGGGCGGACATCGCCACCGAGTTCCTGCACTTCTACCCGCGAGGCCGGCGGCTGCTCGCGGTGGCCGGGGCGGACGCCGAGCGCTCACGACAGGCAGCCGACGAACTCGCCACCGCTCTGACGGCGTCGGGACAGCAGGTCGTGCGCGAACACTCCGCAGAGGGCGCCGAGACCGAGCTCCGCGGAGCGGTCACCGCGTTCCGCGAGGGTCCGAAGAGCGACGACATCCTGCTCTTCTCCGGTCCAGCGGCCCTGATCGGCGAGCGCACCAGGGGCATGTGGAACTACGCACTGTGGCAGCTGGCGGGCGACGAGCCACCCCACACCGTGGCCGGCTCGATCGTCGACGTGACCGATCCGGCCCATCCGAAGAGACGCTTCGCCGATTACTGCGCGCTACCCGCGTCCTACGGAGCCTGAGCACGCCCGGGCATCACCGGAAGGACGCGGCCACCGAGTTGCGGTGATAGTCGAACACGATGCTCGTCCGCGTGGAGGCGACGCTGCTCTGCGCCGACAGGTGCTCCAGAACGAACTCGCGCATCTCGGACGAGTCGGCCACGGCGATGTGCAGCAGGAAGTCGTCGTCTCCGCCGAGGAAGAACACCTGGATGACTTGGGGCAGCACACGCACGCGGTCCGCGAACTCCACGATGCTCTCCCTCCGCCCACTCGGCCGCAGGGTCACGCCGATCACGGCCTGCAGCCCGGCGCCGAGCTTCCGTTCGTCCACGCTCGCGTGGAACCCCGTGATCACACCCCGATCCACCAGGGAACGCAGGCGCGTGTGCGCCGTCGACGGTGCGACTCCGAGTCGTCCGGCGAGCTCGGCGTTGGTCATGCGTCCGTCCGCCGTGAGCAGCTGCACGATCTTCGCGTCGATCGCATCGAGGGCGGGCGCCCGAACGGTATTCGGCTCCGGGGCCTCCGATGTCGTCTCCATACGAAGCATTATTCAGGAATTCCCGCGCGGACGAATCATCTTCACGGATTCTGTTGTTCTGTCGATGTTTCTGCGATCCTGAGTGCCGAACCGCATCGAACCCTGGAGGATCAATGAAGATCGGCGTCCCCACCGAGGTCAAGAACAACGAGAACCGCGTCGCGTTGACGCCCGCCGGTGCCGACCGCCTCGTGCACGAGGGTCACCGGGTGCTCGTGCAGTCCGGCGCAGGAGTCGGTTCGCGCATCACCGACGACGACTACCGCGCGGCCGGTGCCGAGATCGTCGCGACCGCTGCCGACGCATGGGGCGGAGCCGACCTCGTCATCAAGGTGAAGGAACCGATCGCCCAGGAGTACGGCTTCCTGCGCGATGACCTCACCCTCTTCACCTACCTCCACCTGGCCGCCGACCGCGCGCTCACGACCGCCCTCGCCGACGCGGGGACCACGGCCGTGGCGTACGAGACCGTGCAGCTCCCCGACCGCAGCCTGCCGCTGCTCGTGCCGATGAGCGAGATCGCCGGGCGCCTCTCGGTCACCATGGGCTCGTACTCGCTGCTGCGGTCGCAGGGCGGTCGCGGCATGCTGCTCGGCGGGATCGCAGGAACGCCTCGAGCCAAGACCGTCGTGATCGGCGGAGGCGTCGCGGGCGAGCACGCCGCGGCGAACGCGCTCGGCCTCGGCTCGAAGGTCACCGTGATCGATGTCTCCCTGCCCCGCCTGCGCGAGCTCGAGCACCGTTACGGCGGAGCTCTGGAGACGCGGGCATCGAGTCGCTACGACATCGCCGAGGAGCTGAAGACCGCCGACCTGGTGATCGGATCGGTGCTGATCCCCGGCGCCGCCGCTCCCAAGCTCGTCACCGACGACATGGTCGCCGCGATGAAGCCGGGCTCGGTGCTCGTCGACATCGCGATCGACCAGGGCGGATGCTTCGAGGGCTCGCGACCGACCACCCACGACGACCCCACGTTCGCCGTGCACGACTCGATCTACTACTGCGTCGCCAACATGCCGGGCGCGGTGCCGGAGACGGCGACCCGCGCGCTGACCAACGCGACCCTCCCCTATGTCTCGGCGATCGCCGGCAAGGGCTGGGAGCGCGCGGCGTCCGAGGACGCGGCGCTCGCGAAGGGCCTGAACGTGCAGGGCGGGCGCATCACACTCCCGGCCGTCGCCCAAGCTCACGGACTCACGACCGACTGACCTTCCGAACCCGAAAGAACTCCGGATCTTGGCGGCATCCCACACCTCTCCTGCCGCGCCGACCCGAGTACGCTCGTAATCGTGACCGAACGCGCTTCCCTCTCCCGCAAGCTGTCCGCCATCGCCGAGTCCGCGACCCTCAAGGTCGACGCCAAGGCCAAGGCCCTCAAGGCCGAAGGCAAGGACGTCATCTCGTATGCTGCCGGCGAGCCCGACTTCGCGACGCCGCAGTTCATCGTCGATGCTGCGGCCGAGGCTCTGGCCGACCCGGCGAGCTACCGGTACACGCCCGCTCCCGGCCTCCCGGCGCTGCGCGAGGCGATCGCGGCGAAGACCCTCCGCGACTCCGGCCTCGAGGTCTCCCCGAGCCAGGTCATCGTCACCAACGGCGGCAAGCAGTCGGTCTACCAGGCTTTCCAGGCCGTGGTGAACCCGGGCGACGAGGTGCTGCTGCCCGCGCCGTACTGGACCACCTACCCCGAGGCCATCCGCCTCGCCGACGGCACCCCCGTCGAGGTCTTCGCCGGCGCCGACCAGGAGTACAAGGTCACGGTCGAGCAGCTCGAGGCGGCGCGCACCGCACGCACCACCGCACTCGTGTTCGTCTCCCCGTCGAACCCCACCGGCTCCGTCTACACGGCCGAGGAGACCAAGGCCATCGGCGAGTGGGCGCTCGAGCACGGCATCTGGATCATCAGCGACGAGATCTACCAGAACCTCACGTACGAGGGTGTAAAGGCCACCTCGATCGTCGAGGCCGTCCCCGAGGTCGCCGGCCAGACGATCCTGGTCAACGGCGTCGCGAAGACCTACGCGATGACCGGCTGGCGCGTGGGCTGGATGGTCGGTCCGGCCGACGCCATCAAGATCGCAGGCAACCTGCAGTCACACCTCACCAGCAACGTGAACAACGTCGCCCAGAAGGCCGCGATCGCCGCTCTCACCGGGCCGCAGGACGAGGCCGAGCAGATGCGACGGGCCTTCGACCGCCGCCGCCAGCTCATCGTCTCGGAGCTGTCGAAGATCGACGGACTTGTGGTCCCGAACCCGCTCGGCGCGTTCTACGTCTACCCCGACGTGCAGGGGCTGCTCGGTCGCAGCTGGGGCGGTGTGACTCCGACCACGTCGCTCGAGCTCGCCGACCTCATCCTCGACCAGGCCGAGGTCGCGGTCGTCCCGGGTGAGGCCTTCGGTCCCTCCGGCTACATCCGCATGTCGTACGCACTGGGCGACGAGCAGCTGCTCGAGGGCGTGCAGCGCCTGCAGCGTCTGTTCGCCTGAGTCGGCACGCCCGCCGAGACCCATCGCGCTCGCCGAGACCCACTCCTCCAGTCGCTTGCGGGCGTGGGTCTCGGCGGCGCCGATGGGTCTCGACGCTTGTGAGGGGTGAGGGGGGATACTGGAGACATGGGGACAGAAAGCAGGGGGGTGAGGGGATGCCGGTGACTCTGCGGGTGGCCTTCGCCATCCTGATCACGGTGACCGTGCTGGTCTTCTTCGCCGCCCTCGTGGTCGCGCCCTTCCTCTGGTTCTGGGGAGGAGAGTGGCGAGCGCTGCTCAGTGTGCTCCCCTTCGTACCGGTGGCCGTCTACGCGACCATCACCGTGCTCGTCGCGAGACGAAAGCCCTGGGCCCGATACGCGACCGTGCTGTTCCCGCTCCCGCTCGCGCTCTACGTCCCGGCGGCGACGGGCACCACGTGGGAGTTCCCGGTCGGCCTCGCGGCCCTCGTCCTCACCACCACGGCGGTCGTGTTGATCTTCCTGCCCTCGTCTCGCCCCTACTTCGGCAGTGGGACACCTCAGTCCTCGGGGTGGAAGCCGATCAGCCAGCGCACGCCGTAGCGGTCGACGAGCGTGCCGTCGAAGTCTCCCCACGGGCGCTTCTGCAGCGCATCGATGACCCGTCCGTCTGCCGCCAGCTGGTCGTACCAGTCGGTGAGGGTCAGGGCGTCGGCCGTGCCGAGGAGCGAGAGGAACATGCCGCTCATCTGCACCGCGTCGTCATCCGCACCCGCATCCGCTCCGGCGAGCTCGACCGGCCCACTCAGCTGTCCGTGCGCGATCGCGTCGCCGGGACCGTCGTGGCGTCCTGCCGTGGCATAGTCGAGCAGCTGGAGCTCACCGCCGAACACCGATCGATAGTGACGCAGCGCCTCTGCAGCATTGCCGGGGAACAACAGGTACGGGATCAGTCCGCTCATGCCGCGAGTGTAGCCGCGACCGCCGACGTGCCGTACGGATCGACGCGTCTGAACCTCGACGCCTCAGAGCTCGACGCCTCAGAGCTCGACGCCGACGAGGACGGGCTCCGGCTGCAGCACGAGACCGAACTCGGCGTGCACCCTGCTCTGGATGAAGCGGGCGAGCTCGGCGACCTCGCCCGCCGTCGCACCGCCACGGTTGGTCAGTGCGAGCGCGTGCTTCGTCGACACCGATGCGCGGGAGTGCGGCAGCTTGAACCCCTTGCGGATACCTGCCTGCTCGATGAGCCACGCCGCACTCACCTTGACGTCGGAGACGATCGCCGGCTTCGACAGTGGCACCTGTCCGTCGTAGGCCGCGAGCGGGATGACGGTCACCGTATCCAGGTCGGGGGCGACCGGCCAGCGCGGGCACTCGGGCGGCAGTGCTGCGGCGACGGTCGCCGTCACGATCGCGTTCTGGAAGAACGAGCCGACGCCGTGGGTGTCCGGGTCGTCCGCATCGAGCAGCATGCCCTTCGAGGCCCGGGTCGCCAGGATGCGCTCTCGCACCCAGCCCAGCGGAACCGGGGTGTCGTCCGTGAGGCCGAGGGCCCGACGCAGCTGCTCGCCGCGCACCACGCGCTCACCCGCGACGAAGAGGTCGACGGTCACCGAGAGGATCACGGCACGGCGCTGCGGCACGCTGCCGTGATGATGCTTGAGCACCGAGGTGCGGAACCCCAACCCGAGTTCCGCAGCGGGAACGGTCGAGATCTCACCCGTGGCCTCGTCGATCAGTTCGACCTCGACCAGCGTCTCCTGGATCTCCTGGCCGTACGCGCCGATGTTCTGCACGGGCGCCGCGCCGACGGTGCCGGGGATCCCGCTCATCGCCTCGAGGCCCGCGTAGCCGTGCTCCACGGCGTAGGCGACGAAGTCGTCCCAGCCGTGTCCCGCCTGCGCGCGCAGACGGATGCGACCCGCGTGCGGGGACGGCAGCTCTTCGATGCCCTCGGTGCGCACGCGGATGACCGTGCCCTCGAACGGCTCGTCGCCCACGAAGAGGTTGGATCCGCCACCGAGGACGAACCACTCGTCGCCGCGCGCCCAGGTCTCACGCAGAGCCTCGACCAGTCCGGCGGTCGTCGTCGCCTCGAACATCCGCTCCGGCGCCGCGCCCGTGCGCAGTGTGGTCAGCTCCGCGAGCCGGACCGCCTCGATCTCCCGCATCAGACCGTCCTCATCAGACGGCGACGCGCAGCTGCGCCTTGACGAGCACGGTGGTCTCGCCGAACGTGACCTTGAGGTCGATGCGGGCGACCTCGTCGTCGACAGCGCCGACCGTGGCCACGACGGTGACATCGGCGCCATCGGCCGGGTCGACCACGACAGGCTTGGTGAAGCGCACGCCGTAGTCGAGGATGCGCGTCTGCGGCGCGAGCGCGGCGACCACGACCGACGAGGCGATGCCCATCGTGAGCATGCCGTGCGCGAGCACGCCGGGGAGCCCGACGGAGGCCGCCACGTCGTCGCGGTAGTGGATGGGGTTGAAGTCCCCGGACGCTCCCGCGTAGCGGACGAGCGACTCGCGGGTGAGGTGCACGGTGCGCTCGGCGACCACGTCTCCGACGGTGTAGCCCATCAGGCGGCCCCCTCTTCCTCGGCGCTCGGCTCGGCGCCGACGAGCAGCACACTGGTGGCGGTCACGACGTGGGCTCCCGCCGGGTCGGTGATCTCGGCCTCGCTGGTGATCATCGCGTTCCCGCCCATCATGCGGATGCCGGTGACCCGCAGCTGTGCGGTGAGCTCATCTCCCGCGACGATCGGACGCGTGTAGGTGAAGCGCTGCTCTGCGTGGATGGTGCGCTCGAGCGCGATGCCGGAGTCCTCCTGACCCAGCAGCTGCTGAAGCGTGAGGTCTTGGATGACCATCGCGAACGTCGGCGGCGCCACGACGTCGGAGAAGCCGGCAGCACGAGCCGCCTCGACGTCGGTGTGCTGCGGGGCGTCGGCGAAGACCGCGCGAGCGAACTCGCGCACCTTCTCGCGACCGACGAGGTACGGGGCCGTCGGCGGGAACTCCCGGCCGACCAGTTCTTGGTTCACTGCCACTCCTCGATCCTACCGAGGCCGCGCCGTTCCTCAGGCCCGCAGCCGGCGCGGGGGCACGCTTCAGGCAGCCCGCGCCGACATCGCCGATCCGAGCAGAACCATCCGCATGCTGCGCTCTGCGGCGTCTCGCAGCAGCGCTTCGCCCTGTTCCACCGCCTGTTCGAGGGGCATCGGCACGGTGAGGATCGAGGCGATCGCGTCGATGCCGATGTCGTGCACGGTCGGAGCCCCGACACCCAGAGACCCGGCGATTCCGAGCACGGGGACGCCGGCGACGCGGGCGCGCATGGCGATCTCAGCCGGCACCTTGCCGCGCGGAGTCTGGAAGTCGATGGCGCCCTCCGCGGTGATGACCAGGTCCGCCGCAGCCATCAATCCGTCGATCGGCTCCGGCATCAGGTCGCTGTCGAGCAGCACCTCGAAGCGCGGAGCGAGACGGGCGCCGAGCACCGCGGCCAACCCGGCCCCGAGACCGCCCGATGCGCCAGTGCCTCCCCCGGTGCGCACATCCATCGCGGCACCGAACGGACTCTGCTCCTCCAGGAGGGCTGCCCAGATGTCGAGCCCCTCGGCCAGCTGCTCCACCTGTTCCGGTGTCGCCCCCTTCTGCGGTCCGAACACCCTGGCCACGCCACGAGGTCCGCACAGCACGTTGTGAATGTTGCACGCCAGCACGATCTCGACCTCGCCGATGCGCGGATGAAGGCCTGCCAGATCGAGGTGGACAGCCTCCCGGAGGTGCCGACCGCCCGCAGCCAACGGCTCGCCCGTTCGATCGAGGATGCGCACCCCGAGGGCTTCGAGCGCCCCCGCGCCGCCATCGCTCGTCCCCGAGTCACCGCAGCCGACGACGATCCGCTCGGCACCCGAGTCCAACGCAGCCGCGATCAGCTCGCCGACGCCGTGGGTCGTGGTCGCACCGGGGTCGCGGCGGTCGCGCGGCACGAGGCGCAACCCCGCGGCGGACGCCATCTCGACCACGGCGGTTCCCGACCCGCGCCCTCCGAGTCGCGCCCACTGCGCGTCGACCGCGTCGCCGACGGGCCCCGTCACCCGGGTGGCGATGAGCTCGCCGCCCGTCGCCGCGGCGAGCGCGGCAGCCGTTCCTTCCCCGCCGTCCGGCACCGGATACTCGTCCACCTGCACGCCGGGGATGACCCGACGCACACCGGCGGCGATCGCCTGGGCAACGGCCTCGGCGCTCAGGCTCTCCTTGAATCCGCTGGGTGCGACCAGGATGCGCTGCGGGATGTGGATGGACATGGTTCCTCCTTCTGCGCCCGAACGGGCGACGAGCGCCCGGTGTGCGGGCACGACGAGCACCGGTGCACCGGCGGCGCACGCGGAGTGAAGCGGGTGGGTGAACGGGACGCTGCGGGTCAGAGCAGCAGCGGCAGCCCCATCGACGGCCACACCCAGAGGGCGAACACCGCGACGAGGACGAACATCGCGGGAGCCAGCACCACCGAGAGGCGGCGCAGATCCGGCGGACTGAAACCGCCGCTGACGACGTCGGGGTCAGCGAACATCGCGACGGGCTTCGCCGAACTGGGAAGCGTGTGGCAGAAGCCGGCAGCCGCTGTCGAGGCGAAGGCTGCAGCCATCGGTGAGACCCCGAGGGCGGGAGCGAGCGCGACCACGACGGGGATGATCGCCGCGGAACGGGCCGACCGCGAGGGGATCAGCAGATGCGCCGCCGTCGAGATCGCGATGACGACGAGCACGAAGGCCACGGCGCCGGCAGAGCCGAGTCCACGCAGCGGTGCGAGCGCGGACGAGCTCAGCCACGCGGCAGCACCCGTGGTGGTGAGCGCGGACGCCAGCGCGAGGGTGGCCGCGAGGAACAGCAGCAGCGACCACGGCACACGCTTGATCGCGGCGGGGAACGTCAGGCAGCCGATCCCCGGCGTCACGGCGGCGACGGCCCCGAGGAGCGCGACCAGGGCGGGCGACAGGTGGTGCAGCGGCTCGGTGGCCCAGAGCAGGATCACCGCACCCAGCAGCAGGGCTGCGCGTCGCTCCGGAGTGCTGAGCGGCCCGGTCACTGCCGTCGAGGCGGAGCGGCCGATCTCCGCCGTGCTCAGTCGGAGACGTGTGGCGCGGTCCTCCCTCCGGGTGAAGCGCCAGAGGATGATCTCGCACGCCAGGTGCGACGACACCACGGCGAGCGGCAGTCCGAGCCAGAGCCAGCTCGAGAAGGTGAAGCCCTCCTCGCCCGCAGCGCGCAGCAGCTGATCGGTGACGATGTGTGCTCCGGCCCCGAGCAGCGAGCCGACGGCCGACAGCAGCACCACGGTCGGCATCAGGAGGGCGAGCGCACGGATCACCCTGTCGCGTCCGGGAAGCGCGGTGGCGACCGCGGTGTGCACGGGGACGGCGAGCGCCGCCCGCCCTGACGTCGCCGGCACGGCGAAAGCGGTGAGCGTGAGCGCGACCGTCATGAGGTGGAACAGGCTCCGTGGACCCCGCGCGAATCGCAGCAGGTGGGCGGCGCCACGCAGGGCGAGCCCCGAGGTGGCCACTGCGGAGGCGATCACGAACGCCCCGATGAGCAGCCAGATCGTCTCGTCGCCGAGCGAGGCGAAGAAGTCGCGTGCCGGCAGCACTCCCGTGACGATGAGGGCGATCGCCGCGAGGAAGGCGACGAGCGTGTCGTCCAGGCGCGTCGAGGTCCATGCCCATACGGCGAGCAGGAAGACCGCGAGCGTCACGGCGACCGGCAGGGTGGGCGCGCCGCTCCCCGACGATCGGGTCAGCGCGGCCAGGAGCATCCCGCCCCCGGCCGTCAGCACGAGCCCGAGCGCGACCAGGCGGAGCACACCCGCGCGCCCCAGCCGCCATCCCACGGATCGGCGTCCGACGGGCAGCGGGCGGCGCTCGGGCGGCACCGTCGCGAAGCGCGCCCGCTCGACCGCTGTCTTCCCCACGGGCGACGTGCTCTCGGAACGAGTGTTCATCGGAATCGGTATCCCGCCCCGCGCACGGTCTCGATACGTTCGACGCCGATCTTGCCGCGCAGCGCCCGCACGTACACGTCGACCACGTTGGAGGCCGGATCGAAGTCCATCCCCCAGACGTGACCGATCAGCTGGTCGCGCGAGAGCACCTGACCGGCGTTCTGCAGGAACACCTCGAGCAGCGCGAACTCACGCGAGGTGAGCTCGCGCATGTCGCCGTCGACCGTGACGGTACGGGCCCGCACATCGACCCGCACATCGCCGTGAGTGAGCACCGGACCAGCAGTCCGCCCCTCGCCGTCGCCGATCCGCAACCGCACACGCGCGATGAGTTCAGCGAACTGGAACGGCTTGGTGACATAGTCGTTCGCTCCGCTCTCCAGGCCGCGCACGGTGTCGATGACGGAATCGCGGGCGGTGAGGATGATCACCGGCGTGGTGACACCCTCGCCGCGCAGGTTCGCGAGCACGTCGAAGCCGTCCATGCCCCCGAGGCCGATGTCGAGCAGCACCAGGTCGAACGTGCCGCTGCGCGCCATCAGCAAGGCGGTGTGCCCGTCCGCGGCCTCGGCTGTCTCGTAGCCGGCTGCACGCAGACCCCGCCGCACGAACGAGGTGATGTGCGGGTCGTCTTCGGCGATCAGGATGCTGCGCATCTCACTCGCTCCTCTCTGACGCGGACTGCGGTGGCACGGTGGTCGAGGCGGTGGTTGGCGCAGGGAGATCGATCCCGAAAGCGGCGCCCTCCCCGACGACGCTGTCGACCCAGGCCGAGCCGTCGTGGCCGTCGGTGATCGCCCGCACGATCGCGAGACCGAGGCCCGAGCCGCGGCGTGCGCCGGAACTGTCTCCGCGGGCGAAACGCTCGAAGATGCGCTCGGCGTCGGCCGCTGCGACTCCGGGGCCGCTGTCGCGCACCCACAGCCGCAATCGGCGTTCCCCGCCCTGGCCGTCGAAGCGCGAGCCGATCAGGATGCGGTCGCCCTGTTCCGTGACCTGCACCGCGTTCGCCGCGAGCTGCAGCACGGCCTGGGTGACCCGCTGCGGGTCGAGAGGCGCTGTGCCTTCGGCCACTTCCATGAGCTGCCAGCGGCGATCACCGAGGTTCTGCGCCTTGGCCTCGATGTCGAGGGTGAGGGCGGCGACGTCGCACTCCGCGATCCGCACGAAGTCGGGCTGCTCGGCGCGGGCGAGGACGAGCAGGTCGGTGACGATGCGGCTCATCCGATCGAGCTCGTCGCTCACGAGTCGCAGGGTCGCCGCCCGCTCCTCCGGATCCTCGCTCAAGAGCTCCAACTGCCCGCGCACGATCGTGATCGGCGTGCGCAGCTCGTGGCCCGCGTCGTCGACGAAGCGCTGCTGCGTGGCGTGCACGGCTTCGAGGCGGTCGAGCATCTGATTGAAGGTGGCGGCCACGGCGGCGATGTCGTCCGTCCCCTCGACCGGCACCCGCGCAGAGAGATCGTGCTCCCCGATGTCGCGGGCGACGCGGTAGACCTCACGCACGGGAGCGAGGATCTGACCGGCCACGAGCCAGGCGACGCCCGAGCTGAGCACGATGCCGATCAACGCGACCCACGCGATCGTGGTGAACCCGGCATCGACCTGGGATCGTGCTTCCTGCGTGTACTGCACGATCAGGACGGCACCCGCGCGGTCCCCTGCGGTGAACTCCAGTCGCCCCCAGCGCAGGGGTCCCACGTCCCGCGTCTCCATCGCGCCGGAGGTCGCCGACTGGCCGAGCAGACCGGTCACGAGCGCTTCTCCCCCTGGCACGGCGGAGAGCGTGCCCGGATCGGTCGCCTCCACCCGTCCGTTCGCGACAGCGACCACCTCGTCGCCGACGGATGCGACGACGACCTCGTTCTCGTGCACGGACTGCCGGGCGACGTACTCGCTGACCAGTTCCTCCGGTGTGGTGTGACCGCTGACGGCGGCGTCCTCCGCGAAACGGGCGAACTCCGCAGCCTCCTGTTCGATCTCCGCGTTGGCCGACTGCTCGACGCCAGCGAGGAAGATGCTGCGACCGATCATGCCGACCGCGAGCAGCGTGATCGCGGTGCTGAGGATGATCCACAGGGTGATCCGCCAGCGCGCGGGCAGCGTGCGACGGCGCAGCGTCCGCAGCGGTGCACCGGCCGACCCGGAGACGTGAGGGATCGGTCGCGCATTCCGCGGCGCCGCGGAGCCGGGGCCCTCGAGGTCGAGGGGCAGCGTGGGCGCATCAGTCATCGTCGCCGCCGTCGTCGTCATCGTCGTCACCTGCGGGCGGCGCCGGCGGTGCGGGAGCAGGGGCCGGAGCAGGGGCGGGAGCAGGCGGAGGGGCAGGCGCAGGAGCGGGTACGACCGGAGCAGGTGCGGGCGCAGGTTCCTCGCTCGGCACCGGCGGTGCCAGCTGCACCGTGACGGGCTCGGAGGGGATCTGCGGCGATGGCGGCATCTGGACCAGCACGACGCCTCCGACCGCGAAGGCGACGGGGATCGCGATCAGCGCGCCGGTGACGAGGAGGCGTCGTGGGGTGGACATGACCCCATGATGCCGGTCGATCATGATGCCCAGATGAGCCGTGGATGAGGATCCTTTCATCCACGCGCCGGTCAGGCGCGCTTGCGCCCTCTGATCGCCTTCATGGCCATCTGCACCGCGATCACGACGAGGTATGCCGCGAACAGCATGTTGCCCAGGGTGGGGTCGACGATCGTCGCCAGCCAGGCCCCGAGAGCGGTCGTCGTGCAGGCGGAGACTCCGATCAGCAGGGCGGCCAGCAGATCGACGTTTCGATTGCGGACGTTTCCCACGGTGCCCGAGATCGCCGTGGGGATCATCATGAGCAGCGAGGTGCCTTTGGCCACCAGATCGCTCGTGCCGAAGGCCAGCATCAGCACGGGCACCACGATCACTCCACCGCCGACGCCGATCAGTCCGGCGAGGATGCCGGTGCCGATGCCCACCCCGACGAGGGCGATGCCGGTGAGCCAGGTGAGTTCGAAGGCGGCGTCGCGCGACGGGATGACCAGGAAGAGGCTGACGATCACCACGACGAGGAAGCCCACGAAACCCCAGCGCAGCGCCGTCTGCGAGATGCGCGGCAGCAGTCGGGTGCCGATCTGCGCGCCGACCACAGCACCTGCCGCGAGGATGATCGCAGGGATCCAGGCCACCGACCCGGTCGTCGCGTACGAGATCACTCCCACGCTGGCCGTCGGCACGATCGCCGCGAGCGACGTGCCGGCGGCGAGGCGCTGGTCGAAATGCAGCAGGAGCACGAGCAGCGGGACGATGACCGTTCCACCACCCACGCCGAAGAGTCCGGAGAGGAGGCCGGCGAGGAGGCCGATCCCGATGAACGCCGCGTAGGCACGAGGCCCTCGTGCGGGGGCCTGGACATCATTCACCGGATCAGCCTACTCGCGGCCTCCTGCCCCTCCCGAATCCATGTGTCGGATCAGACTTCGGAGTCCGCCTTGATCGGCACGGCGATCGACTCGGTCAGAGCCTGCTCGTAACGGCGCTGACGACGTCGCAGCCACAGTCCCCCGACGATCAGGAGCGCGAGCACCCCGTAGGCGATCGCGGCGAACGGCTGCATGATCAGCGTGCTCAGGTCGCCCTGACTCAGCTGCAGTGCCTTGCGCAGCTGCTCCTCGGCCATCGGCCCGAGGATCATCCCGACCACGAGCGGTGCCACGGGATAACCGTATCTGCGCATGAAGTAGCCGAGAATGCCGACGATCAGCAGGATCACGATGTCCGACGGCGAGCTGTGCAGCGCATACGCACCGAACACCGCGAACAGCAGGATGCCCGCGTACAGGTACGGCCGCGGGATCTGCAGCAGCTTCACCCACATGCCCACGAGCGGCAGGTTGAGCACGATCAGGATCACGTTGCCGATGTAGAGGCTCGCGATGAGCGCCCACACCAGGTTCGACTGGCTCTCGAAAAGCAGCGGCCCCGGCTGGATCCCGTACGACTGGAACGCGGTGAGGATGATCGCCGCGGTCGCCGTGGTCGGCAGGCCCAGGGTGAGCAGGGGTACCAGCACGCCGGCCGCCGCCGCATTGTTGGCTGACTCGGGCCCGGCGACGCCCTCGATCGCTCCGCGCCCGAACTCGTCCTTGTGCTTCGACAGCTTCCGCTCCATCGCATACGACAGGAACGTGGCCACGTCCGCACCACCGGCGGGGATCGTCCCGATCGGGAAACCGATCGCGGTGCCCCGCAACCAGGGCTTCCAGGACCTGCGCCAATCGGACTTCGTCATCCAGGACCGCCACCCGCGGGTGACCGGGATCACGTCGATGCCGCCGTGTCGCAGTCGGGCCGCGATGTAGAACGTCTCACCGACCGCGAACAGCCCGACGGCGACCAGGACGATGTCGACGCCGTCGGAAAGCGCGGGCAGACCCAGCGTGTAGCGCTGCTGACCGGAGAGCCAGTCGGTGCCGACGAGCCCGAGGAACAGGCCGACGCCGAGCGAGAGCATGCCGCGCGAGATCGAGCTGCCGATCAGCGCACCGACCGTGATGAACGCGATCACGATGAGGGCGACATAGTCGGCGGGTCCGAGGTTCACCGCGAACTGCGCGAGCAGCGGAGCGAGGAGGGTCAGCCCGAGGGTCGCCAGCGTGCCGGCGATGAACGACCCGATGGCAGCGGTGGCGAGGGCGGCGGCACCTCGTCCCATCCTGGCCATCTTGTTGCCCTCGATAGCCGTGACGATCGAGGCCGACTCCCCCGGGGTGTTCAGGAGGATGCTCGTGGTCGAGCCGCCGTACATGCCGCCGTAGTAGATGCCCGCGAAGGTGATCAGCGCGGCGGCGGGATCGAGCGTGTAGGTGAGAGGCAGCAGCAGCGCCACCGTCATGGCGGGGCCGATGCCGGGGAGCACGCCGACCGCGGTGCCGACGAAGACCCCGAGGAAGGCGAACGCGAGGTACTCGGGCTGCAGCGCGGTCGCGAAGCCCTCCAGGAGCAGAGTCCAGCTGTCCATCAGAACATCCTTCCGAGCCAGCCGAGGGCGGGGCCCCACGGCAGCGACAGACCGAGCAGACCGCCGAAGACGACCTGGATCACGAGAGCCACGATGATGCCGACGAGGAACGCCATCCACCACCGCTTGGCGGCGAGCGACCACGCCACCCCGCCGAACAGCAGGGCCGCAGCGGGTGCCCATCCGAGGGGTTCGATCAGGAGCAGGTGCGCGACGACGAGGCCGGCCAGCTTGGCGAGGGTGACCCAGTCGGTGGGCAGACTCTCATCGATGTCTTCCGCCTCCTCGGCGCCGCCCCGCTTCCCGCGCAGCACGCCGACGAGCACGGCGACCGCGGAGGCGAGCAGGATCACGGAGACGAAGATCGGGAAGACCGTGGGGCCGGCCTTCATGCCGACGGGGACATGGATCAGGAAGATGCCGACGACGGCGAAGACACCGAGCGCGACCATGATTCCGGCGAACACGAGTTCGCCGATGGGGACGGACGGAGAGCGGCGTGCGAGCCGACCGTCGTGGTCGACCCGCACCCCCCGCTCCCCGGTCCCCGACGATGCGGGGACCGTCATGTCACTGCACCAGACCGATGTTCTTCAGCGTCGCGGTGACCTCTTCGATGTTCCCCGTGACGAACTCGTCGAACTCCTCGCCCACCAGGAACGCGTCGGTCCACCCCTTGGTCTCGAGCTGCTCCGTCCAGGCGTCGGACTCATGCAGTTCGGTGATCACCCGCACGAGCTCGTCCTTCTCGCCGTCGGAGATGCCGCCGGGGGCGATCACGCCGCGCCAGTTGGTGAGCACCACGTCATAGCCCTCTTCGGTGATGGTCGGCACCTCGGGAAGCTGCGACACCGGCTCCTCGCTCGATACCGCCAAGGCCCTGAGCGCGCCGCTCTCGACATGCTGCGCGAACTCGCCCACGCCCGAGATGCCCGCAGCGACCTTGCCGCCGATGAGCAGCGGAACGGCCTCCCCGCCACCGGAGTTCGGGGTGTAGTTGAGCTTCTCCGCGATCTCAGCGCCGTCGAGCCCGGCCTCCTCGAGCATCAGTCCGGCGAGGATGTGGTCGGCGCCACCAGCGGAGCCGCCCGTGATCGTGACGGACTGGCCGTTGTCGACGATGTCCTCCACGAGCTCTTCGAGGGTGTCGTACTTCGAGTCCGCCGGCACCACCACGACGAGCGGCTCGTCGGTGAGCCGGGCGATCGGGGTGGTGTCCTGGATCCGCACCGCCGAGGCGTTGGTCTCGACGGCGCCGACCATGACCAGACCCATCACCATCAGCGTGTTCGGGTCCTTCTCGTTCGCGAGCTGCGCGAGGCCGACGGTGCCGCCTGCACCGCCGACGTTGGTCACGGGAGCTGAGGTCACGAGGTCATCCTGGGTGAGCACCTGCGACAGGGCACGTCCGGTCTGATCCCATCCACCACCGGGGTCCGCCGGCACGACGATCGAGACGTCGGTGATCGCGGCGACCTCGGCTTCCCCTCCCCCGTCGTCGGTCGCTGCGCTGCCTCCGGCGCACGAGGTGAGTGTGAGTGCGGCCACCGCGGCCAGGGCGGTCCACGTTCCGATTCGGGCGTTCTTCATGTGCGCTCCTCCTTGAGCGTTCGTGATGCTGTGGCTCCACCATGGAGGTCGGAGAACACCTGCTCCAGCTTCGGAAACCATTGGTCGGAGTTTCGGAACTATTGGTCGCGAGTGCCTCCAGGCCCCGCTCGCGCCCCAGTCGGGGAGAGGCCAGAATGAGCAGGTGGCCTCGAAGATGACGCTCCGCGTGCAGTTGCTCGTGCTGCAGGCGCTGATCGTGTTCCTGGTGACCCTGGCGACCGGCATCGTGGCCGGAGCGTTCCAGGAGCAGGCGCTGCGTGAGGCCTACAAGGATCGGATGCAGGCCGTCGCGCAATCGGTCGCCGCCCTCCCCACGGTGCACGCGGCCTTCGACGACGTCGAGCCGTCCGCCGTGATCCAGCCGATCGCCGAGGTCATCCGCGAGGCTTCCGATCTCGCCTACGTCGTCGTCGCGAACGAGGAGGGTATCCGCTACTCCCACCCGAACCCCGACCGCATCGGGGAGAAGGTCTCCACCGATCCGTCGATCCCGCTGTCGGGCGAGATCTACGTCGGCACGCAGACCGGCACGCTGGGCACCTCCTGGCGGGTCAAGGTGCCCATCCGCGACGATGAGGGCGACGTGATAGGCACCGCGTCCGTCGGCATCCTCGAATCGGAGCTCAGCGAGGAGTTCTCGTCCAACCTCGTGTGGTTGATCTCCGCCATGCTGGCCGCAGCCGTGCTCGGGGTGTTCGGATCCGCGTGGGTGACCTCGATCATCCGGCGACGCATCTACCGTCTCGAGCCGCATCAGATCGCCGCCCTCGTCAAGAACCAGGAGACCACGCTGCACGGTCTCAGCGAAGGGGTGATCACGGTCGACGACAGCGGACGGATCACACTCGTGAACGACGCCGCCGCCCGCTTCCTGGACCGGGACGCCGCAGATCTCGACGGGGAGCCCGCCGCCGACGTCTTGGGCGAGGAGCTCACGACCGTGCTCCGAGAGGGCGAGTCGGCCGGACGCCCGGTGATCGTGGGGTCGCACGTGCTCGTCGCCCGGAGCACCGGAAGCGATGCGGGCACCGGAGGCATCGGCGCGACGCTGCTGCTGCGCGATCACACCGAGCTGCACGACGTGGTCCGCCGGGTGGAGGCAGCGGATGCGATCATCGCCTTCCGGCAGCGACTGGGCCTGCCCAAGGGTCTCAGCGCGGAGACGCTCGGTCGCGTCTCCGCCGCCCTCGTCGCCCGTCCCGATGCGTCGGCGACCGAGATCGGCGAGGATCTCGACATCTCGCGCGTGAGCGCCCGCCGCTACCTCGAGCACCTCGCCGCGTCCGGCAGCGCGACGCGCTCCCTCGACTACTCGACCAAAGGCCGCCCGAGCACCCGGTATCGCGCCGCCGTCTGACTCTCGGACGCACGCTTCTCCCCTGGGACGCAGTGCCATTATGTGCGACACTGGATCGCATCCGACGACGTCGTCAGCCTGCCCGGATCGAAGGAGATCTCATGGTTCGCAGTACCTATCCCGATGTGGAGATCCCCGAGGTCTCCATCCACCAGTTCCTCTTCGGCGATCTCACCGATGCGGAGCTCGACACCGTCGCGCTCGTCGACGGCATGAGCGGCGCGACCACCACCTATCGTCAACTCGTCGGGCAGATCGATCTGTTCGCCGGCGCTCTCGCGGCGCGGGGCGTGGGTGTCGGAACGACGGTCGGGGTGCTCTGCCCGAACGTCCCCGCCTTCGCGACCGTGTTCCACGGCATCCTCCGCGCAGGGGCGACAGCCACCACGATCAACTCCCTCTACACGGCGGACGAGATCGCGAACCAGCTCACCGACGCCGGTGCGACCTGGCTCGTGACGGTCTCTCCGCTCCTCCCCGGAGCTCAGGCCGCTGCCGAGAAGCTCGGCTTCGACGCCGATCATGTGATCGTGCTCGACGGCGTGGACGGACACCCCTCGCTCGCTGCGCTCCTCGGCGAGGGGCACCCTGCGCCGGACGTGTCCTTCGACCCCTCGACCCACCTCGCCGTCCTCCCCTATTCCTCGGGCACGACCGGGCGGCCGAAGGGTGTGATGCTCACACATCGCAACCTGGTCGCCAACGTGTCGCAGTGTCGCCCCGTGCTCGGCGTCGACGCGAGCGATCGGGTGCTCGCCGTGCTGCCCTTCTTCCACATCTACGGCATGACGGTGCTGCTGAACTTCGCACTGCGACAGCGGGCCGGGCTCGTCACGATGCCGAAGTTCGACCTTCCCGAGTTCCTGCGCATCATCGCCGAGCACCGCACCACCTGGGTGTTCGTCGCTCCCCCGATCGCGGTCGCCCTTGCGAAGCACCCGATCATCGACCAGTACGACCTGTCCTCTGTGAAGGTGGTCTTCTCCGGCGCCGCCCCTCTCGACGGAGCACTGGCATCGGCCGTGGCCACGCGCCTGGGCTGCATCGTCACCCAGGGGTACGGCATGACCGAGACCAGCCCCGCGGTGAACCTCACCTCGGAGACACGCACCGACATCGACCGCTCGAGCATCGGTCCGCTCGTCCCGAACACGGAAGCACGCCTCGTCGACCCCGACTCGGGCGAAGACGTCGCGGTTCCCACGGAGGGTGCGAGCGAGCCCGGTGAGCTGTGCGTGCGCGGACCCCAGGTGATGGTCGGCTACCTCAACCGTCCGGATGCCACGGCGGAGATGCTCGACGCCGATGGCTGGTTGCACACCGGCGATGTGGCCACCGTCACCCACGACGGCATCTACCGGATCGTCGACCGGCTCAAGGAGCTGATCAAGTACAAGGGCTACCAGGTGGCTCCCGCCGTGCTGGAAGCGGTGCTGCTCGAGCACCCCGCCATCGCCGACGCCGCCGTCATCGGCGCCTTCGATGAAGACGGGCAGGAGGTGCCGAAGGCGTTCGTCGTCCGTCAGCCGGGCGCCGACCTCGACGCCGAGGCGGTCATGGCCCACGTCGCCGCACACGTGGCACCGCACGAGAAGGTCCGGCAGGTGGAGTTCATCGATGTGATCCCCAAGTCGAGCTCGGGCAAGATCCTGCGCAAGGATCTGCGCGCGCGCTGACAGGTCGCCGCAACACGAAGAAGCCCGCCACCCCGAGAGGGTGGCGGGCTTCTTCGTGAACGAGTGCTTACTCGGACTTCTTCTCGACGGCGTCCTCGGCGGCAGCCTCGGCTGCTTCGCCTTCGGCCTGCGACTCGGCGCCGGCCTCGACGGTCTCGTCGGCGGGAGCCTCCTCAGCGGGAGCCTCCTCGACGACCTCAGCCGGCTCTTCCGCCTTCTCGGCCTTCGGAGCAGCAGCCTTCTTGGTCGACTTCGCCTTCGGGGTGACGGGCTCGAGGACGAGCTCGATCACGGCCATCGGAGCGTTGTCGCCCTTGCGGTTGCCGACCTTCGTGATGCGGGTGTAGCCACCCTCACGGTCCGCGACGAGCGGCGCGATCTCGGAGAACAGGATGTGCACGACTTCCTTGTCACCGATGACCGACAGCACGCGACGACGCGCGTGCAGGTCGCCACGCTTGGCGAACGTGATCAGTCGCTCGGCGAGCGGACGAAGGCGCTTGGCCTTGGTCTCGGTCGTCTTGATCGACTTGTGGGTGTAGAGCGCCGCCGCGAGGTTGGCAAGCATCAGGCGCTCGTGGGCGGGGCCGCCTCCGAGGCGGGGACCCTTAGTGGGCTTGGGCATAATCGTCTAACTCCTGGTCAGAAAGGTCGGGTATCAGAAGGACTCGTCTTCGCTGCCGCCGTAGAAGTGGGCGCCGTCGAAACCGGGCACCGAATCCTTGAGCGACAGACCGAGCGAGATGAGCTTGTCGCGCACCTCGTCGACCGACTTCTGGCCGAAATTGCGGATGTTCATGAGCTGCGTCTCCGACAGGGCGACGAGCTCGGAAACAGTGTTGATGCCCTCACGCTTCAGGCAGTTGTACGAGCGGACCGACAGGTCGAGGTCCTCGATCGGCATCGACAGCTCGCTGGAGTTCACAGCCTCCACCGGCGCCGGGCCGATCTCGATGCCCTCAGCCTCGACGTTCAGCTCGCGGGCGAGACCGAACAGCTCGGTGAGCGTCTTCGCAGCCGAAGCGACGGCGTCGCGGGGGCTGATCGCCGACTTCGTCTCGACGTCGAGGACGAGCTTGTCGAAGTCGGTGCGCTCCCCGGCACGGGTCGCGTCGACGCGGTAGCTGACCTTGAGGACCGGCGAGTAGATCGAGTCGATCGGGATCTGACCGGCCTCGGCGTACTCGTTACGGTTCTGCGTCGCCGAGACGTAGCCACGGCCACGCTCGATGGTGAGCTCGAGCTCGAACTTCGCGGTGTCGTTCAGCGTCGCGATGACGAGCTCGGGGTTCTGCACCTCGACACCGGCCGGAGCCGAGATGTCAGCGGCGGTGACTTCGCCCGCACCGGTCTTGCGCAGGTACGCGGTGATGGGCTCATCGCGCTCCGACGAGACGACGAGCTGCTTGATGTTGAGGATGATCTCGGTGACATCCTCCTTCACGCCGGGGATGGTGCTGAACTCGTGCAGCACGCCGTCGATGCGAACGCTGGTGACAGCAGCACCGGGGATCGACGACAGCAGGCTGCGGCGCAGCGCGTTGCCGATCGTGTAACCGAAGCCGGGCTCCAGAGGCTCGATGATGAACCGGCTACGGTTCTCGACGATCTTTTCCTCGGTCAGTGTGGGACGCTGTGCAATAAGCACTCTGTGTTCCTTTCGATCACATGCCCGCTATATGACATGTGGTGGGGTGAGGTTTTGAGTTGTGGAAGTCGATGCCCGCACGCGGGCGTCGAGCCGCTCAGACCGCGAAGGGACCGAGCGGCTCGACACGCGAATCAGACGCGGCGACGCTTCGGCGGACGGCAGCCGTTGTGCGCCTGCGGGGTGACGTCCTGGATCGAGCCGACCTCGAGGCCTGCGGCCTGGAGCGAACGGATCGCGGTCTCGCGGCCGGAGCCCGGACCCTTCACGAGGACGTCGACCTTCTTGACGCCGTGCTCCGCAGCCTGACGGGCAGCGGACTCGGCGGCCATGCCGGCGGCGTACGGGGTCGACTTGCGGGAGCCCTTGAAGCCCACGCCACCCGACGATGCCCAGGCGATGACGGCGCCGGACGGGTCGGTGATCGAGACGATCGTGTTGTTGAACGTCGACTTGATGTGGGCCTGGCCCAGCGCGATGTTCTTCTTTTCCTTGCGGCGCGGCTTGCGCGCGGCGGCCTTGGGTGCAGCCATGAAAGTGTTCTCCTAGTCCCTGGGGCCGCGCTTAGCGGGCCTTCTTCTTGCCTGCGACGGTGCGCTTCGGGCCCTTGCGGGTACGGGCGTTGGTCTTGGTGCGCTGACCACGGACCGGGAGACCACGACGGTGGCGGATGCCCTCGTAGGAGCCGATCTCGACCTTGCGGCGGATGTCTGCTGCAACCTCGCGGCGAAGGTCACCCTCCACCTTGTAGTTGCCTTCGATGTGGTCGCGGAGGGCGATCAGCTGGTCGTCGCTGAGGTCCTTCACGCGGATGCTCTCGTCGATGTCCGTCGCCTTGAGGATCTCGACCGAGCGGGTACGGCCGACGCCGTAGATGTAGGTAAGGGCGATCACCACGCGCTTGTCGCGCGGGATGTCAACGCCGGCAAGACGTGCCATGCGGTTCTCCTGGGTGTTGTGGAGGTGTGGAACAGGATCGGTGCCCGGGCCTCCGCCCCGAGGTGTCCCCCGCATGCGCGGGTTCTGATCCTGCCGTTGTGTTTTCAGTTATGAGATGTGCGTGAGCGATGCCGCGCAGCGCGGGCCCGTCGATCAGACCGGCGGGCCCGCCGGGGACTCAGCCCTGGCGCTGCTTGTGACGCGGGTTGCTCTTGCAGATCACCATGACGCGACCGTGACGGCGGATCACCTTGCAGTGATCGCAGATGGGCTTGACGCTGGGGTTGACCTTCATGATGTTTCCTGTTCGCTGTCTTCGTACCGCCCCCGGCAGGGGCAGGCCGTTACTTCTCGACCGATCAGCGGTAGCGGTAGACGATACGGCCGCGGGTCAGGTCGTAGGGGCTGAGCTCCACGACCACACGGTCCTCGGGGATGATGCGGATGTAGTTCTGCCGCATCTTGCCGGAGATCGTTGCAAGGACCTTGTGTCCGTTGCTGAGCTCAACGCGGAACATCGCGTTGGGCAGAGCCTCGGAGATCACGCCCTCGATCTCGATGACACCGTCTTTCTTAGCCATAGCCTCGCTGACGCTTCTGCAGATCGGTCGATCTGCGGTGGGTGATGGGATTGCGGTGCTGCACCGACGGACACGCCGAATCAAGGCACAAAGCACCAAAGATCTATGTTAGACGCTCCGGAGCCATCCGGCAACTTGGCCGCTTGCGGCGGACGCGCAGCCGGTTCAGCTGATCAGGTCGGTGAACTTCTTCAGGTCGGCCTGGTCCTGCAGGTTGAGGCGCGTTCCGTTGATCTCGACCGTCGGCGTCCCACCGATCTCGTGCGACTTGGCCTGAGCGGCACCGAACTTGCGGTACGTCTCATCGGTGATGCACGACACCGCGTCGTTCGCGCCGACCTGCGTCGCGAAGCCTGCGAGCTGGTCGTTGGTCAGACCCGAGGTGTTCTCCGCCGGCTGGTTCTCGAACAGCGTCTTGGCGAAGTCGAGGTAGAGCTCAGGGTTCGACTCCGCGACGCACACCGCGGCGCCGGCCGAACGCGACGAGTACTCGGTTCCCTGCGAGAAGCGGTCGAGGATCGCGATGGGGTGGTACTCGAGGGTGATACGACCGTCCGCGGCCGCCGTCTCCAGCTGCGTGCCGAACTGGTCCTCGAAGGTCTTGCAGACCGGGCACTGGAAGTCGACGAACACCGCGATCGTGTCTTCGCCGTCGCCGAACGAGATCGCTCCGGTCTCGGAGTTGAACGTGTCGTTGGCCTTGGGCGTCGCACCGGGCGAGGTGGCCTGGTTGTTGAGGAACACCACGAGACCGCCGATCGCCACCAGCACCACGACGACGGCGATCGAGACGCCGATCGCGAACCAGTTGGTGTTGCTCTTCGCCGCTGCCATTACTTTCCGATCTCTCGAGGCTCTACCCCGAACGGGGCGAGTCCGGCTCTTCCACCATCGGGCGCGGTGAGCACCCAGATACCCCCATCATGCAGGGCGACGCTATGTTCCCAATGGGAGCCGTCCGTGCCGTCCACCGTCGTGACGGTCCAGTCGTCCTCCTCGATGAAGGTCGCATCCCCACCGGCGGTGACCATCGGCTCGACCGCGAGCACCAGGCCGGGCTTCACGTCTTCGCCGCGGTCCGGCGTGCGGTAGTTGAAGACACTGGGGGCCTCGTGCATCTTGCGTCCGATGCCGTGACCGACGTACTCGCGCAGGATTCCGTAGGGCTCGCCGGAGACCGCTGACGGCCCCTGAGCCTCGATGTAGTCCTGGATGGCCGCACCGATCTCGTCGATGGACGACACGGACGCCATGGCGGCGATCCCGGCCCACATGGACCCCTCGGTGACGCGGGAGAGCTCCTCGCGGCGGGCGACGAGCTCCGGCCTCTCCGGGTCGGGCACCACGACCGTGATCGCGCTGTCGCCGTTCCACCCGCGGAACTGCGCGCCGCAGTCGACCGACACGATGTCACCCGGCTGGAGCACCCGCTCCCCCGGGATCCCGTGCACGACCTGCTCGTTCACCGAGATGCAGGTCGTGTGGTGGTACCCGCGCACCAGCTGGAAGTTCGACTCCGCGCCACGGGCGAGGATCGTGCGGTTCGCCACCGTGTCGAGTTCGAGGGTGGTGACTCCGGCCTTGATCAGCGGACGGACGGCATCCAGTGCCGCGGCCGTGATCAGCCCGGGCTCCACCATGGCCCGCAGCTGAGCCGGAGTCTTGTAGATCGACCGGCGGAACATCTCAGGAAGCGGAGACCGCGGGGCGCAGACCGCGCGCGGCCAGAGCCTCGGCGATGCGCTCGGTGATCTCGTCGAGCGAGCCGACACCGTCGATGCGGTCGACGATTCCCTTGGCGCCGTATACCTCGAGGATCGGGGCGGTCTCGTTCTCGTAGATGTCCAGGCGATGGCCGATGGCCTCAGGGGTGTCGTCGGAACGTCCCTGCTGGGTCGCACGGAGCGTCAGACGCTCCAGGCTCTCCTCGCGCGGCACGTCGAGGAGGATGACGGCGTCGAGCGCCTCGCCCCGCTCGGAGAGGAACGACTCGAGGTGGGCGACCTGCGCGGTGTTGCGCGGGTATCCGTCGAGCAGGAAGCCGTCAGCGGCATCGTCCTGCGACAGGCGGTCGCGCACGATCTCGCTGGTCAGCTCATCCGGGACGAGGTCGCCCTTGTCGAGGATCGCCGTGACCTGCTGGCCGAGAGGCGTACCTTCCTTGATGTTCGCGCGGAAGATGTCGCCGGTCGAGACCACCGGGATGCCGTAGGACTCGGCGATGCGCACGCCCTGCGTGCCCTTTCCGGAGCCCTGCGGGCCGACGATGAGAAGACGTGCGGAAGCTGTCATCGGAGGAGCCCTTCGTAGTGTCGCTGCTGCAGCTGCGCATCGATCTGCTTGACCGTCTCGAGACCCACACCGACGATGATGAGGATCGAGGCGCCGCCGAACGGGAAGTTCTGGTTGGCGCCGACGGTGGCCAGGGCGATGAGCGGGATGAGCGCGATCAGACCGAGGTAGAGGGAGCCGGGAAGCGTGATGCGGGTGAGCACGTAGTCGAGGTACTCGGCGGTCGGACGGCCCGCACGGATGCCCGGGATGAACCCGCCGTACTTCTTCATGTTGTCCGCGACCTCGACCGGGTTGAAGGTGATCGCCACGTAGAAGTACGTGAACCCGATGATCAGCAGGAAGTAGGCCGCCATGTACACGGGGCTGTTGCCCGTCGTGAAGTTCGTGGTGATCCAGGTCACCCAGGCGGGCGGAGTCGATCCGTCCTGCGGGGTGTTGAACTGCGCGATGAGCGCCGGGATGTACAGCAGCGACGAGGCGAAGATCACGGGGATCACACCCGCCATGTTTACCTTGATCGGGATGTAGGTGTTCGTGCCGCCATAGGTGCGTCGACCGACCATGCGCTTGGCGTACTGCACCGGGATGCGTCGCTGGGACTGCTCGACGAAGACGACGAGCCCCATCACGATGATCCCGACCAGGAGTACGAGCAGGAAGACCTCGAAGCCCTTGGTCTGCCAGATGAGAGCCATGGCACCGGGGAACGTCGCGGCGATCGAGGTGAAGATGAGCAGCGACATGCCGTTGCCGATACCGCGCTCGGTGACGAGCTCGGCGAACCACATGATCAGACCGGTACCGGCCGTCATCGCCATGATGATGAGCAGCTGCGCCCACCACACGTCATTGGTCAGAAGCTGCTGGCACGCAGCGAGATCGGTGGTGCCGAAGAGCTGGCCGCTGCGCGCCACCGTGACGAGAGTCGTCGACTGCAGCAGGGCGAGAGCGATCGTGAGGTAACGCGTGTACTGCGTCAGACGAGCCTGGCCGGCCTGACCTTCCTTGTGCAGCGCCTCGAAGTGCGGGATGACCACGCGCAGGAGCTGAGTGATGATCGTCGCGGTGATGTACGGCATGACACCGAGCGCGAAGATCGACAGCTGCAGCAGCGCACCGCCGGAGAAGAGGTTGACCAGCCCGAGCAGCCCATCGGTGCCGGCGTTCTCAGCGAGACACGCCTCGACGTTCGGGAAGTCCACGAACGGAGCCGGGACGTTGGAGCCGAGTCGGTAGATCGCGACGATGGCGAGGGTGAAACCGATCTTCCGCCGCAGGTCTGGGGTGCGGAAGATCCGCGCGATGGCGCTAAACAAGGACGTTCCTCCTGAAAAGGTTGCCGATTCCCGAAGGACGGCTGAAAGACCAGGGTAACGCAAACCGGGCTTCCCGGAATTCGCCACCGATACCAGGCCCGCCGGATGCGGCCCCAGAGCAAGGTCTCGGAGTGTGAAACCACAAGAGGGGCCGGAGAATCTCCGGCCCCTCTTGCTGTGCGGTTACTTGACGGATCCGCCAGCCGCGACGATCTTCTGCTCGGCAGAACCCGAGACCTTGTCGACCGAAACGGTGAGCTTCACGGCGATATCGCCGTTTCCGAGAACCTTGACCTTCTCGTTCTTGCGAACGGCACCCTTGGCGACCAGGTCGCCGACGGTGACGTCGCCACCCTTCGGGTACAGCTCCGCGAGCTTCTCCAGGTTCACGACCTGGTACTCCACGCGGAACGGGTTCTTGAACCCGCGCAGCTTCGGGGTGCGCATGTGCAGCGGCATCTGCCCACCCTCGAAGCCGACGCGAACGGTGTTGCGCGCCTTGGTGCCCTTGGTTCCACGACCAGCGGTCTTACCCTTGGAGCCCTCACCGCGGCCGACGCGAGTCTTGGCGGTGTTGGATCCGGGGACGGGACGCAGGTGGTGCACCTTCAGAACGCCGGGACGGGAAGCCGGAGCATCCTTCGCCGGCGTCGCCTTCTTGGCGGCAGGCTTCTTGGCGGCACCCTCTGCCTTGGCGTCAGCGGCAGCGGTCTTGGCCGGAGCCTTCTTCGCAGCCGGCTTCTTGTCGGCGGCAGCCTTGGGGGCAGCAGCCTTCTTCGGGGCCTTCTCAGCCTCGACGGCCTCGTTCTTCTCGGCCATTAGTCGATCTCCTCAACCTTGACGAGGTGGGCGACGGTCTTGACGTAACCGCGCGTCTGCGCGTCGTCGGGGCGGACGGTGGTGTCACCGATCCGCTTCAGACCGAGGCTGCGCAGCGTGTCGCGCTGGTTCTGCTTCTCGCTCACCTTGGACTTGATCTGCGTGACCTTCAGTCGCGCGGCCATCAGGCACCTACCTTCTGTGCGGCGATGGCGTCGGCCTCGGCGCGCACGAGACGCGCAGGGGCAACCTGGTCGAACTCGAGGCCACGACGCGCGGCGACCGCACGAGGCTCCTCGAGCTGCTTCAGGGCGGTGACCGTCGCGTGCACGATGTTGATCGTGTTCGACGAGCCGAGCGACTTCGACAGCACGTCGTGGATTCCGGCGCACTCGAGCACGGCGCGGACCGGACCACCGGCGATAACACCGGTACCGGCAGCGGCCGGACGGAGCAGGACCACGCCAGCGGCGGCCTCACCCTGCACGGGGTGCGGGATGGTGCTGCCGACGCGCGGAACGCGGAAGAAGTTGCGCTTGGCCTCTTCGACACCCTTCGAGATCGCCAGGGGGACCTCGCGGGCCTTGCCGTAGCCGACGCCGACCAGACCGTTGCCGTCACCGACGACCACGAGGGCGGTGAAGCTGAAGCGACGACCACCCTTCACGACCTTCGAGACGCGGTTGATGGTGACGACGCGCTCCAGGAACTGGTTGTCGCCGCGGTCACGCGAGTTGCGGTCACGACCGCCACCCTGGTTGCGGTCGCCACGGCCGCCGCGGCGGCCGTCACGCGAGTCGCGAGCCGGCTCGGCCTGCGTGGTGCCGGCAGCCGTCTCGGAAGTGGCAGCAGCCGCTTCGGTCACTTCGTTCTCCTTGTTGTCACTCACAGTGCCAGACCCCCCTCGCGGGCGCCGTCGGCGATGGCGGCGACACGACCGGCGTAGCGGTTGCCGCCACGGTCGAACACTGCCTCGGAAACGCCGGCAGCCTTCGCACGCTCGGCGAGGAGCTCGCCGACCTTGCGGGCCTTGGCGGTCTTGTCACCCTCGAGCGAGCGCAGGTCGGTCTCGAGCGTCGAAGCCGACGCAACGGTGTGACCCTTGCTGTCGTCGACCAGCTGCACGAAGACGTGGCGGGCCGAGCGGTTGACGACGAGACGCGGACGCGCCTCGGTGCCGACGACCTTCTTGCGAAGGCGGGCGTGACGACGCGCGCGGGCGTCAGACTTTGACTTGAGAGCCATGGTTACTTACCACTCTTTCCGGCCTTGCGACGCACGTTCTCGCCGGCGTAGCGCACACCCTTGCCCTTGTACGGCTCGGGCTTGCGGATCTTGCGGATGTTGGCAGCTGCCTCGCCGACAGCCTGCTTGTCGATCCCGCTGACGGTGAGCTTCGTGGTGCCCTCGACCGTGAGCGTGATGCCGGCGGGCGGGTCGATCAGGACCGGGTGCGAGAAGCCGAGGGCGAACTCGACCGAGCTGCCCTTCTGCTGCACGCGGTAACCGGTACCGACGACCTCGAGACCCTTGGTGTAGCCCTGGGTCACGCCGATGATGTTGTTGTTGATGAGCGTGCGGGTCAGGCCGTGAAGCGACCGCGACTCGCGCTCGTCGTCGGGACGGGAGACCAGAACCTGGTTCTCCTCGACCGCGACCTCGATGGGGCTGGCCACCGTGAGGGTGAGCTCACCCTTGGGGCCCTTCACCGCGACCTCACGGCCGTTGACCGAAACGGTCACGCCCGCAGGAACGTCGATGGGAAGTCGTCCAATACGCGACATTTCGAATTACCACACGTAGGCGAGAACTTCTCCGCCCACGCCCTTCTGCTCAGCCTGACGGTCGGTGAGAAGACCGGAGGAGGTGGACAGGATCGCCACGCCAAGGCCGCCGAGGACCGTGGGGAGCTCGGTCGACTTCGCGTACACGCGGAGACCGGGCTTCGAGACGCGCTTGATGCCAGCGATGGAGCGCTCACGGTTGGGACCGTACTTCAGCGTCAGCGTGAGGTTCTGTCCGACGCGGGCGTCAGAGGTCTCCCAGCCGGCGATGTAGCCCTCCTGCTGGAGGATCTGAGCGATGTGCGTCTTGAGCTTGCTCGACGGCAGGGTCACGGAATCGTGGTGCGCCGAGTTCGCGTTGCGCAGACGGGTCAGCAGATCTGCGACCGGGTCTGTCATTGTCATTGTTGTTTTCCTTTGTTCATGAGGTTCCGGCTGCCGTTACACGACAGACGGCCTGCGATGACACGCAATTTTCAATTGTACGTGCACATCGACGGGCTCAGTGACACGAGACCACTGAGCCCGTCGAGGGTGTTACGCCTGTGCGTCTTCCGAGCGGAACGGGAAGCCGAGGTGGCGGAGCAGTGCCCGGCCCTCGTCATCCGTCTTCGCGGTGGTGACGACGGTGATGTCGAAACCGCGAACCCGGTCAATCTTGTCCTGATCGATCTCGTGGAACACGCTCTGCTCCTGGAGACCGAAGGTGTAGTTGCCGTTGCCGTCGAACTGCTTGCCCGAGAGACCGCGGAAGTCGCGGATACGGGGCAGTGCGAGCGAGACGAGGCGATCCACGAACTCCCACGCGCGGTCACCACGGAGGGTGACGTGCGCGCCGATGGCCTGTCCCTCGCGCAGCTTGAACTGCGCGATGGACTTGCGAGCCTTCGTGACGATCGGCTTCTGGCCGGTGATCTTGGTGAGATCGTCGACCGCGCCATCGATCACCTTGCTGTCGCGAGCTGCCTCGCCGACACCGGTGTTCACGACGACCTTGACCAGTCCGGGGATCTGCATGACGTTCGCGTAGCCGAACTCTTCCTGCAGAGCCTTCTTGATCTCGGTGTTGTACTTCTGCTTCAGGCGCGGCTGGATCTTGCCAGCCGGCGCGGCAGTGTCGGTGCTCATCAGAGGTCCTTACCGCTCTTCTTCGCGTAGCGCACACGGACGGTGCGCTTCACGCCGTCCTTCGTCTGCTCCTCGACCCGGTGGCCGACCTTGGTCGGCTTCTTGGTCGAGGGGTCGACGAGTGCGACGTTCGAGATGTGGATGGAGGCTTCGACGGTCTCGATGCCTCCGGTCTTGGTGCCACGCTGCGTCTGGCCGACGCGGGTGTGCTTGGTGACGTAGTTCACGCCTTCGACGATCACGCGGTTCTTGTCGGCGAGGACATCCAGGACCTTGCCCTGCTTGCCACGGTCGCCGCCACGCTCCTGCGTGGCACCGGTGATGACCTGAACCAGGTCACCCTTCTTGATCTTCGCCATGATTAGATGACCTCCGGCGCCAGCGAGACGATCTTCATGAACTTCTTGTCGCGAAGCTCACGACCGACCGGCCCGAAGATACGGGTGCCGCGGGGCTCCCCGTCGTTCTTCAGGATCACTGCGGCGTTCTCGTCGAACTTGATGTAGGAGCCGTCCGGACGACGGACCTCCTTCTTGGTGCGGACGATGACCGCCTTGACGACGTCGCCCTTCTTGACGTTGCCACCAGGGATCGCGTCCTTGACGGTCGCGACGATGGTGTCGCCGAGGCCGGCGTAACGACGCTTCGAGCCACCGAGGACACGGATGGTGAGCAGCTCCTTGGCGCCGGTGTTGTCGGCGACCTTGAGTCGGGATTCCTGCTGGATCACTTGGCCTTCTCCAGAATCTCCACCAGACGCCAGCGCTTCGTGGCGCTCAGCGGGCGGGTCTCGTTGATCAGGACCAGGTCGCCGATGCCGGCGGAGTTCGCCTCATCGTGCGCCTTGACCTTCGAGGTGCGGCGGATGACCTTGCCGTAAAGCGGGTGCTTCACGCGGTCCTCGACCTCGACCACGATGGTCTTGTCCATCTTGTCGCTGACGACGTAGCCACGACGCGACTTGCGGTACCCACGGGCATCCGCATCGCGCACATCGTGAGCAGCGTGCTCAGCCTCGACGGCGGCTTCCTTCTTGGTGGCCATCACTCAGCCTCTTCCTTCACGGCGTCGTCGGCGGAGTCCGCCTTCTTCGCCTTCGACTTGGTCGCCTTCTTCGCGGGAGCCTCGACCGGAGCGGGCGTCGCACGGATGCCCAGCTCGCGCTCGCGGATCACCGTGTAGAGGCGCGCGATGTCGCGCTTGACGGCGCGGATGCGGCCGTGGCTCTCCAGCTGGCCGGTGGCCGACTGGAAACGGAGGTTGAACAGCTCCTCCTTGGCCTTGCGCAGCTCCTCGACGAGGCGCTGGTCTTCGAATGTGTCGAGCTCTGCCGGAGCGAGCTCCTTGGTGCCGATCGCCATTACGCGTCGCCCTCCTCGCGCTTGATGATGCGTGCCTTGAGCGGCAGCTTGTGAATTGCACGGGTCAGAGCTTCGCGAGCGAGCTCCTCGTCGACACCCGCGACCTCGAAGAGGACACGGCCCGGCTTGACGTTGGCGACCCACCACTCGGGGGAACCCTTACCGGAACCCATGCGGGTCTCGGCAGGCTTCTTCGTGAGCGGACGGTCGGGGTAGATGTTGATCCACACCTTTCCACCACGCTTGATGTGACGGGTCATCGCGATACGAGCGGACTCGATCTGACGGTTCGTCACGTAAGCGGGCGTGAGGGCCTGGATGCCGAACTCGCCGAAGGAGACCTTCGTGCCGCCGGTGGCCTGACCCGAGCGACCCGGGTGGTGCTGCTTGCGGAACTTGACCTTACGGGGGATGAGCATTATGCCGACGCTCCTTCTGCGACAGGTGCCTCGTTGCGCGGGGCACGGCGGCGGTCGCCACCACGGTCGTCACGACGAGCCTTGGGTGCGTTGGCCTGCTCGCGAGCGAGCTCCTTCGCGGTCAGGTCGCCCTTGTAGATCCAGACCTTCACGCCGATGCGGCCGAAGGTGGTCTTCGCCTCGTAGAAGCCGTAGTCGATGTTCGCACGGAGCGTGTGCAGCGGCACACGACCCTCGCGGTAGAACTCCGAACGGCTCATCTCAGCACCGCCGAGACGGCCGGAGACCTGGATGCGGATGCCCTTGGCGCCGGCGCGCTGAGCGCCCTGCAGACCCTTGCGCATCGCGCGACGGAACGCCACACGAGCAGAGAGCTGCTCGGCGATGCCCTGTGCGACGAGCTGAGCGTCGGCCTCGGGGTTCTTGACCTCGAGGATGTTCAGCTGGATCTGCTTGCCCGAGAGCTTCTCGAGGTCGCCGCGGATGCGCTCGGCCTCGGCTCCACGACGACCGATCACGATGCCCGGACGGGCGGTGTGGATGTCGACGCGGACGCGGTCACGGGTGCGCTCGATCTCGATGTTCGAGACACCGGCGCGGTCGAGCTGCGTCTTGAGCAGGTTGCGGATCTTGATGTCCTCGGCCACGTAGTCGGCGTAGCGCTGACCCGGCTTCGTCGAGTCAGAGAACCAACGCGAGACGTGGTCCGTCGTGATGCCGAGACGGAAGCCGTACGGGTTTACCTTCTGTCCCATTACTTGCTCGCCTTCTTGTTGCTGTCGCCCGCGGCGGCCGGAGCCACCTCAGGCGTCGAGAGCACGACCGTGATGTGGCTCGTGCGCTTCTTGATCTGGAAAGCGCGACCCTGTGCACGGGGCTGGAAACGCTTGAGCGTGGTGCCCTCGTCGACGTACGCGTTGGCCACGTACAGGTCCTTCTCGTCGAGGAACTCGCCGTCGCGATCTGCCTTGACCTGCGCGTTGGCCATGGCCGACGCGACAAGCTTGTAGATCGGCTCACTGGCGGACTGCTGAGCGAACTTCAGGATCGCCAGAGCCTCCTGTGCCTGCTTGCCCTTGATGAGCGCGACGACACGACGAGCCTTCTGAGGGGTCACGCGAATGTGCTTCACGCGTGCGATCGATTCGACCATTAGCGGCGCCGCCCCTTCTTGTCGTCCTTCTCGTGGCCGCGGAAGGTGCGGGTGGGCGCGAACTCGCCCAGCTTGTGACCGACCATGGTCTCGGACACGAACACAGGGATGTGCTTGCGTCCGTCGTGGACCGCGATCGTGTGACCCAGCATGGCCGGGATGATCATGGACCGACGGGACCAGGTCTTGATGACGTTCTTGGTGCCGGCTTCGTTCTGCACGACCACCTTGCGAAGCAGGTGATCGTCGACGAAGGGGCCCTTCTTAAGACTGCGAGGCATCTTCTCTTACTCCTACTTACGCTTCTTGCCGGCGTTACGACGACGCACGATGTACTTGTCGCTTTCCTTGTTGGCGTGACGGGTACGACCCTCAGCCTGACCCCAAGGGGAGACGGGGTGACGACCACCAGAGGTCTTACCCTCACCACCACCGTGCGGGTGGTCGACCGGGTTCATCGCGACACCACGCACGGTCGGGCGGACGCCCTTCCAGCGCATGCGGCCGGCCTTACCCCAGTTGATGTTCGACTGCTCGGCGTTGCCCACCTCGCCGATGGTCGCGCGGCAGCGCGCATCGACGTTGCGGATCTCGCCCGAGGGCAGACGCAGCTGGGCGTAGGGGCCGTCCTTGGCGACGAGACGGACGGACGCGCCGGCCGAACGTGCCATCTTCGCGCCGCCGCCGGGGCGGAGCTCGATCGCGTGGATGACGGTACCGGTGGGGATGTTCTTCAGCGGGAGGTTGTTTCCCGGCTTGATGTCAGCCCCGGCACCCGACTCGACGATGTCGCCCTGCTTCAGCTTCGCCGGAGCGAGGATGTAGCGCTTCTCACCGTCGAAGTAGTGCAGCAGCGCGATACGCGCGGTGCGGTTGGGGTCGTACTCGATGTGAGCGACCTTGGCGTTGACGCCGTCCTTGTCGTTACGACGGAAGTCGATGACGCGGTACTGGCGCTTGTGGCCACCACCGATGTGACGGGTCGTGATGCGGCCCTGGTTGTTGCGACCACCGGTCTTCGAGAGCGGGCGCAGCAGCGACTTCTCCGGCGTCGATCGAGTGATCTCGGCGAAGTCAGCCACCGACGAGCCGCGACGGCCCGGGGTCGTGGGCTTGTACTTGCGAATAGCCATTATTGTCCTTATCCCCCGGATCAGCCGATTGCCGTGAAGATGTCGATGGTGCCCGACTTCAGGGTGACGATGGCGCGCTTGGTGTCCTTGCGCTTGCCGGTGCCGAAGCGGGTGCGGCGAGCCTTGCCGACGCGGTTGAGGGTGTTGACCCCTGCGACCTTGACGCCGAAGATCTTCTCGATGGCGAGCTTGATCTCGGTCTTCGAAGCGCGCGGGTCGACGAGGAAGGTGTACTTGCCTTCATCGATGAGCCCGTAGCTCTTCTCGGACACGACCGGCTTCAGGATGATGTCGCGCGGGTCCTTGTTCAGGGCCGTCTGGAGAACAGATGCCTGCTCGCTCATGCGGAGACCTCCTGGTTGGCGCCGGACTTGGAGGCGATGAAGCCCTCGAGCGCGGCCTGGGTGAAGACGATGTCGTCGGAGACGAGCACGTCGTAGGCGTTGAGCTGGTCGAACGACAGCAGGTGCACGTTGCCGAGGTTGCGCAGGCTCTTGAGCGCGAGCTCGTCGCCGCGCTCGATGACCACGAGCACGTTCTTCGACGTGGCGACCTGGGCGAGGAAGCCCGCAGCAGCCTTGGTCGACGGCGCGCCGTCGGTGCCGAAGGTGTCGATCGCGTGCAGACGGTCACCGCGGAAGCGGTCGCTGAGCGCGCCCAGCAGGGCGGCCGCGATCATCTTCTTGGGGGTGCGCTGCGAGTAGTCGCGCGGCTTGGGGCCGTGCACGATGCCACCACCGGTCATGTGCGGCGCGCGGATGGAACCCTGACGGGCGTTACCCGTGCCCTTCTGCTTGAAGGGCTTGCGGCCGGCACCGGAGACCTCGCCACGACGCTTGGTCGAGTGCGTGCCCTGGCGAGCCGCCGCGAGCTGCGCGACGACGACCTGGTGGATGAGCGGGATGTTCGTCTTGGCGTCGAACAGCGCGGCGGGAAGCTCGATCGAGCCTGCCTTCTTGCCGTCTGCCTTGAGGACGTCGAGCGCGAGAGTGGAGTCAGCCATGATCAGGCACCCTTCACTGCGTTGCGGACATAGACGATGCGGCCACGAGCACCGGGGACGGCGCCCTTGACGAGCATGAGTCCCTTCTCGATGTCGATGGAGTGCACCGTGAGGTTGAGGACGGTCACGCGCTCGCCACCCATACGGCCGGCCATGCGCATGCCCTTGAAGACGCGGCTCGGGGTCGACGATGCGCCGATGGAGCCGGGCTTGCGGTGGTTGCGGTGTGCACCGTGCGAAGCCGAGACGCCCTTGAAGTTGTGACGCTTCATGACACCGGCGAAGCCCTTGCCCTTGCTCGTGCCGACGACGTCGACGAGCTGGCCCGCCTCGAAGGTGCCGTCGACCGTGAGCTCCTGGCCCAGGTTGTAGTCGCCGGCGTCCGCGGTGCGGATCTCGGTGACGTGACGACGCGGCGTGACGCCGGCTGCCTCGAAGTGTGCGGAGAGCGGCTTGTTCACCTTGCGGGGGTCGATCTGGCCGTACGCGATCTGCACGGCGTTGTAGCCGTCCTTCTCGGGCGTGCGGACCTGGGTGACCACGTTGGGTGCCAGCTCGATGACGGTGACGGGAACGAGCTTGCCGCTCTCGTTCCACACCTGGGTCATGCCGAGCTTCGTGCCCAGCATGCCCTTGGAAACCTTGGAGTTGATGTCAGCCATGTCGAACCTCAGAGCTTGATCTCGATGTTGACATCGGCCGGCAGGTCGAGACGCATCAGCGAGTCGACGGCCTTGGGCGTCGGGTCGACGATGTCGATCAGACGCTTGTGGGTGCGCATCTCGAAGTGCTCGCGGCTGTCCTTGTACTTGTGCGGCGACCGGATGACGCACACGACGTTCTTCTCGGTCGGAAGGGGCACGGGGCCGACGACGGTTGCGCCCGCACGGGTCACGGTGTCGACGATCTTGCGTGCGGACGTGTCGATGACCTCGTGGTCATACGACTTCAGGCGAATGCGGATCTTCTGTCCCGCCATTGTCTGCTCTCTCTCTTTAAGCGTCTTACCGTCCGGGACCGGGTGGCCCTGGGGCATTGGACGCACGTCGGCGCTGTTCGCGCCTCGGCACGAGAACGGCTCTTGCGAGTCGATCTGCTGCACCACTGTTCTTCTGTCAGCCGGACGCCGTGAGGCGACCGGATGCCGACCTTCCACCGCGCACGGCGGAACCCTTCACATGGAGGGGTGTCGGGGTGTGTTCTGCTACCCGCGGCCTAGAACCCTGCACCGTCCCGGAGGAGGCGCCGTCTATGCACTGCCCTGGCAGTGATCCATCGCGCGCACAGCGGCGACGGAATATCGAACCTGTCTATTCTGCCACGGCTGATTTCACTTGCGCAAACCCGGGCGTGTCGCGGCGCTCGAGCCCGCCGATCAACGGTGCCGAAACAGGTCAGATCGCGGAAGATAGCGGGGCGAGGCATCCCCATGCCTCGCCCCGCTTGGGGAGGGCGTTCAGTGCGAGGGGGCACACCGAACGCGAGTAGCCCGGCGTGAAGGGACGCCGAACTCCTCGACCGAGGGCGCGGCGGAAGACCCGCCGCGCAGGCAGGGAGACGCTCAGGCGCCGTGATGGCGCGCGTCGCACGATGATCCCCAAGATCGCTTATCCCCAGTTTGTACGCGGAAACCCCGCGTGCTTCGGGAAACCGAACCCCTTCGGCTTCCCCGACCGCAAGATCCCCAGGCGGTCTCGTCGATCCTACTCGATACAACTGTGGATGCGCCACATCCGACGACGTTTCGAGGCGAATGCCGAGCTTCCCGCCGAGCACACGCGCAGAGAAGAGCGGCGGTCCACCACTGGTGGCCCGCCGCTCAGATCCTCCGGTCCGTCCTACTCGTTGCCGACGGCCTTGTCCGCGCTGTCCCGGATCTCATCGATCTTGTCCGCAGCGCCGGGAGCGATCTTCTTGGCGAAGTCCGCGACACCGTCGAGCACCTTGTCGCTGATGTCCTCCGCCTGCTCGCTCTTGACGGCCTCGGCGATCTTGTCCTTGTTCTGCTCGTACAGGTCTTTGCCCTTGTTCACGGCGTCTTCGATTCCCATGTGATTCCCCTTCTGAAGGTGAGCCGCCGGCCGATCGGGCCGACCCCACTCATTGTGCATGTCCACCCGGACAAACGAAACCCTCGGAGACGCACCGTTGCACGACAAAGGGGCCGGACCCGAAGGTCCGACCCCTTTGCGAGGAAGCAGATGCTTACTTGATGATCTTCGTGACCGTACCGGCGCCGACGGTGCGTCCACCCTCACGGATGGCGAAGCCGAGGCCCTCCTCCATGGCGATCGGCTGGATCAGCTCGACCGTCATGTCGGTGGTGTCGCCGGGCATGACCATCTCGGTGCCCTCGGGCAGCGAGATGACGCCGGTGACGTCGGTGGTGCGGAAGTAGAACTGCGGGCGGTAGTTCGTGTAGAACGGGTTGTGACGGCCACCCTCGTCCTTGGACAGGATGTACGCGGTGCCCTCGAAGTCGGTGTGCGGCGTGACCGAACCCGGCTTGACGATGACCTGACCGCGCTCGACGTCCTCACGCTTGGTGCCGCGGAGCAGCAGACCACAGTTCTCGCCGGCCCAGGCCTCGTCGAGCTGCTTGTGGAACATCTCGATACCCGTGACCGTGGTCTTGACGGTCGGACGGAGTCCGACGATCTCGACCTCGGAGTTGATGGCCAGCGTGCCACGCTCGGCGCGACCCGTGACGACGGTGCCACGACCGGTGATCGTGAAGACGTCCTCGACGGGCATCAGGAACGGCTTGTCACGGTCACGCTCCGGGTCCGGAACGCTGTCGTCGACAGCCTGCATCAGGTCCAGGATCGCCTGGGTCCACTTCTCGTCGCCCTCGAGGGCCTTGAGAGCGGAGACGCGGACGACAGGAGCGTCCTCGTCGAAGCCCTGGCCTGCGAGCAGCTCGCGGACCTCGAGCTCGACGAGCTCCAGGATCTCCTCGTCGTCGACCATGTCGGACTTGTTCAGCGCGACCAGCAGGTACGGAACGCCGACCTGCTTGGCGAGCAGCACGTGCTCACGCGTCTGAGCCATCGGGCCGTCGGTGGCGGCGACCACGAGGATCGCGCCGTCCATCTGAGCCGCACCGGTGATCATGTTCTTGACGTAGTCGGCGTGGCCGGGAGCGTCAACGTGCGCGTAGTGGCGCTTCGGGGTCTCGTACTCGATGTGCGAGATGTTGATGGTGATACCACGCTGGCGCTCTTCCGGCGCCGAGTCGATGGAAGCGAAGTCGCGCTGCACGTTGGTGTCGGACGGGTACTTGTCAGCAAGCACCTTCGAGATCGCTGCGGAGAGCGTGGTCTTGCCGTGGTCGACGTGACCGATCGTTCCGATGTTGACGTGCGGCTTGGTCCGCTCGAACTTGGCCTTAGCCACTGGGTCCTCCTCAGGACGTCGTTGTAGAGGTGACCGGGCACTGGTTTGCGACCGGTTCTCTACGGGTTAGGTTCTCAGTTTAGTAGAGAGGGAATGTGAAGTTGTAGGTGGCCTGGGAACCCCGGGTGCTTCGACGTGATCAGCGCCCCGGGGCTCCCAGAAGAGCGATTACTCGCCCTTGGTCTTCTGGACGATCTCGTCGGCCACTGCGCGGGGAACCTCAGCGTAGCTGTGGAACTCCATCGAGTAGACGGCACGACCCGAGGTCTTCGAGCGCAGGTCGCCGATGTAGCCGAACATCTCGGACAGCGGGACCTGAGCACGGACGACCTTGACGCCGGCGGCGTCCTCCATCGACTGGATCTGGCCACGGCGCGAGTTCAGGTCACCGATGACGTCGCCCATGTACTCCTCGGGAGTACGGACCTCGACGGCCATCAGCGGCTCGAGCAGCACGGGGTTGGCACGGCGAGCGGCCTCCTTGAAGCCCATGGAGCCCGCGATCTTGAACGCCATCTCCGAGGAGTCGACGTCGTGCGCAGCACCATCGACGATGGTCGCCTTGACGCCGACCATCGGGTAGCCCGCGAGCACACCGACGTTCATCGCGTCCTGGAAACCGGCGTCGATCGAGCCGATGTACTCACGAGGGATGCGACCACCGGTGACGGCGTTCACGAACTCGTAGGTCTTCTCGGAGTCGAGGTCGAGCGGCTCGATGGTGAACTGGATCTTTGCGAACTGTCCAGAACCACCGGTCTGCTTCTTGTGGGTGTAGTCGTGCTTCTCGACGGTCTTGCGGATCGTCTCGCGGTACGCCACCTGCGGCTTGCCGACGTTGGCCTCGACGTTGAACTCGCGCTTCATGCGGTCGACGAGGATGTCGAGGTGCAGCTCGCCCATGCCCTTGATGGTCGTCTGACCGGTCTCGGGGTTGAGCTCCGTGCGGAAGGTCGGGTCCTCCTCAGCGAGCTTCTGGATGGCGACACCCAGCTTCTCCTGGTCGGCCTTGGTCTTCGGCTCGATGGCGACCTCGATGACGGGCTCGGGGAACGTCATCGACTCGAGCACGACCGGAGCCGTCGGGTCGGTGAGCGTGTCACCCGTGGTGGTGTCCTTCAGGCCGATGACCGCGTAGATGTTGCCGGCGGTGACCGAGGGGACCGGGATCTCCTTGTTGGCGTGCATCTGGAAGATCTTCCCGATGCGCTCCTTCTTGTTCTTGGTCGAGTTGACGACCGCGGAACCGGAGTCGAGGTGGCCCGAGTAGACGCGCACGTAGGTGAGGCGACCGAAGAACGGGTGCACGGCGACCTTGAACGCGAGTGCTGCGAACGGGTCGTTGGCGTCGGGGTGACGCTCGATGATCGTGTCGTAGTCCTTCGGGTCGTGCGCCTCGATCGAACCCACGTCGAGCGGGTTCGGGAGGTAGTCGACGACCGCGTCGAGCATCGGCTGGACGCCACGGTTCTTGAACGCGGAACCGCAGAGCACCGGGTAGATCTCCGAAGCGACGGTCAGCTTGCGGATCGCGCCCTTGATCTCGGCGACCGTGAGCTCCTCGCCACCGAAGAACTTCTCGAGCAGCGCGTCGTCGGTCTCGGCGACGGTCTCGAGGAGCTGCTGACGGTACTCCGCAGCCTTCTCCTTGAGGTCCTCCGGGATCTCCTGGATCTCGTAGGAGGCGCCCATGGTGACATCACCCTTGGCGTCTCCGGCCCAGACCAGTGCACGCATCTCGATCAGGTCGACGACACCGATGAAGTCGCTCTCCGCGCCGATGGGCAGCTGGATCACGAGCGGCTTGGCACCGAGACGGTTGATGATCGTGTCGACCGTGAAGTAGAAGTCGGCGCCGAGCTTGTCCATCTTGTTGACGAAGCAGATGCGCGGGACGTTGTACTTGTCGGCCTGGCGCCAGACGGTCTCGGACTGGGGCTCGACGCCCTCCTTGCCGTCGAACACGGCGACCGCACCGTCGAGCACGCGGAGCGAACGCTCCACCTCGACCGTGAAGTCCACGTGGCCGGGGGTGTCGATGATGTTGATCTGGTTCTTGTTCCAGTAGCAGGTCACGGCGGCAGACGTGATCGTGATGCCGCGCTCCTTCTCCTGCTCCATCCAGTCGGTGGTCGAGGCGCCATCGTGCGTCTCGCCGAGCTTGTGGTTGACGCCCGTGTAGAACAGGATGCGCTCGGTCGTCGTGGTCTTGCCGGCATCGATGTGCGCCATGATGCCGATGTTGCGGACCTTGCTCAGGTCCGTGAGCACGTCTTGTGCCACAGGAGTGTCCTTATCTTTTGGAGCAGGTGTACTGCGAAGAGGGGGTGCCGGCCCCTCGGCGGGTGGCCGAGGGACCGGCGGAGCTGTCTACCAGCGGTAGTGAGCGAACGCGCGGTTCGACTCGGCCATCTTGTGCGTGTCCTCGCGGCGCTTGACCGCGGCACCCAGGCCGTTCGACGCGTCGAGGATCTCGTTCTGCAGACGCTCGGTCATCGTCTTCTCACGACGGCCCTTCGCGTAGCTCACGAGCCAGCGCAGTGCGAGCGTGTTGGCGCGGTGAGGCTTGACCTCGACCGGCACCTGGTAGGTCGAGCCACCGACGCGGCGGCTGCGGACCTCGAGGGTCGGGCGCACGTTGTCGAGCGCCTTCTTCAGGGTGGCGACAGCGTCCTGACCGTTCTTCGCCTCGACGCCGCGGAGGGCGCCGTAGACGATCGACTCGGCCAGCGACTTCTTGCCGTCGACGAGGATCTTGTTCACCAGCGAGGTGACGATCGGTGCGCCGTATACCGGGTCGTTGACGACGGGGCGCTTGGGGGCAGGTCCCTTACGAGGCATCTAACTCAACCCTTCTTCGCGCCGTAGCGGGAACGAGCCTGCTTACGGTTCTTGACTGCCTGGGTGTCCAGGGCGCCACGGACGATCTTGTAACGCACACCGGGGAGGTCCTTGACACGACCGCCACGCACGAGCACGAGCGAGTGCTCCTGCAGGTTGTGGCCCTCACCGGGGATGTACGCGGTGACCTCGGTGCCGTTGCGGAGCTTCACACGAGCGACCTTGCGCATCGCCGAGTTCGGCTTCTTCGGCGTGGTGGTGTAGACGCGGGTGCAGACCCCGGCCTGCTGCGGGTTCGACTTGAGCGCCGGCGCCTTGGTCTTGGTGACCTTGGGCGAGCGACCCTTGCGAACCAACTGCTGAATGGTTGGCACGTTCTCTCCTCATAGTGCTGCACGGTGACAGCGTGATGGGTTTCACATCATGACCCACCGGCACGCCGGAACCGACGAGCTTTTGGTGTGATGGGTATGCCGTGGGGGCAGACCGACAGGTGTCGGCGCCCAGCGCGCACGCGGAGGCGTGCACACACCTGATCAAGTGTAATGCCGCGTAACGTAGCGGTCAAATGAACGTGGGCGCGGCCAGGGGCGGAACGTCACGGCAGGTCGGGGTCGAACGGCGAGTCGAGCGACTCGGTGAGTTCTGCCAGCAGCGCTTCGATCTGCGGCTCGACGTGCTGCGAGACCGCGGCCTGGATCGAGATGCGATGCCGGAGCAGGATGCCGCAGATCTCGCGGCCGACGAGATTCGCGTACTCATCGGCGAGGGCCACCTCCTGGCGCAGCGCGATCTTGGCCTCTTCCGTGAGGGGAGGCAGCGCAGGGAGTTCCGCGGCCGAGTCGTCCGCGAGTCCGGCGATGGTGAACAGGAAAGGGGCCCCCGGCACGGGCTCTGGATCGAGCGGGAGGCCGTCGAACTCGGGGTCGAGGTCCTCCGCCGGGCGATAGCTGCGGGCGCGGTTGCGTGCGGCCTGCTGGTCGAGTTCACGCTGCAACATGGGCAGGTTCCTCGCCGTGTACTCCGCGACGGCATGGTCGACGATGGTCTTGATCCTGGTCGACAGGCCGTGCTGGACCCCGTGCGGGACGTTCGCCCCGATGCCCGCGGCGGAGAGGATCGGGGAGCCGAGACACCGCCGGCACGGCGCGACACGACCACGGTGGGTCGCCGGCTCCCAGCGCGGCACCCAGCGCAACCAGGCTTCGACGGCCTGGTCGACCTGCGTCTCCAATGAGCGCTCCACCCCACCAGCGTACGGCGCGTCGCCCCTCACCGTCGCGATTTCCCCAGTCCGGCGGGGCGCGGACGGACGACCGCTCGTTCGACGATCACTCCTCGTCGTCGCGCTCCCATGGCCAGCGCGGATGCTCCGCACGGGTACGCCGCAGCGCGATGCCACCCCATCCGGCGATCAGTGCGGCCAGCACGATGACCGCACTCGCTCCCCCACGCACCAGGTCTCCGGCGACCGCGGTCGCGAGCACCAGGTTGCCGTCGCCGATGAGCACGGCGATCCAGACCACGATCAGGTGGGCCAGACCGGCCGTCAGCGCGATCGCGATCGTCGCCGCGTAGGAGGGCTGTGACCGACGCAGCGTCGACCACAGGACGAGGGCGAAGGAGGCGACAGCGGCGATCATCCCGGCTACCCCCGGCACCTGCCCGAGGTTCGGCACCGCGATGATGTCGGTGTCGGTGGCGACGCTCAGCGCTCCGAGCCCGAAGACCGCGAGCGCGAAGAAGCCGATGGTGGAGAGCACCACCGCCAAGACGGCCGAAACCCCCGCGGACTCGGGCCCGCGGGGGTTCGGCGTGGTGGAGTTCGTGATTACCTCGCCAGCGTCGGGCCGGCTTCGAGCGTGCGCTCGTACTCGCGCTGCGCCTCGGTGTTCAGCTCCGTCTTGCGGGCGCCGCTGCGGGCGACCCACGCTCCGAACCAGATGGTGAGCTCGCGGGCGAACACGAAGGCCGCGATGGCCAGCGGAGCGAGGAGCTGCTCGCCGATGAGGTCGGCGCCCTGGCTCGAGCTGAGCTTCCAGAACGGGGCTTCGAAGAGCTGTCCGAGGATGTGGCCCCCGTAGGCGATGACACCGACGATGAGGCCGAAGACGACCCAGAGTCCCCAACGACCTCGGTTGATGATCGCTCCGAGCAACCAGAACCCGAGGAAGAAGACGACGACAGGAGTCCAGAACCCCCAGGTGGTCAGCGGGGCGACGGCGCTCTGACCGATGTTCTCGCCGGTCACGTCTCCGGCGATCGCGCCGAGGCCCAGCCATGCGCCGAGGTACAGCACCGCGAAGACCAAGGTCGCGAGGAGTCCGATCGCTCCCGCCGTGCCGCGGTTGCCCCGGTCGCGGGGAGGCTCGGGAGCCTGGACGAAGATGGGCTGCGGCTGGGCTGCGGCGGCGACCACCACCGGCTCCGAGGGGACGACACGCGTGTCCTCCTCATCGCCGTACTGGGCGTACGCAGCCCCCGCCATGCCGGACTGCTCATGGCCGAAGGGCACCGGTTCGCCGACGATCGGCTCCGGGTAGAAGGAAGTCGTCTCGGCGTCGGCCTGGTTCCTGACCTCATCGGGGCGCTCGTAGGACGGAGCAGAGGACGCAGGGGTCACCGCCGGAGGCGGGGAGGCGAATGTTCCGGGGTGCTCACGCTCAGCTGCTTCGAAAGCGGCGAGGTCGGGGTCGACGGGCTCGGCAGCCGGCCTCGTGTCGGCGCCCTCCGTCGTGGTCTCGGCGGAGCCGGGAACATCCGCACGTGCGGCCGCGGCGGCGTCCAGGCCCGCGTTCGCACTGCCGACGACGTCGTCAACGTCAGCCGGCTTCTCGGGCTGGGGAACGTCGGGGTCACTCATGGGGTGCGCCTCTCATCGGAATCGTGCATTGCGAGGGTACCTCCGCGCGAACGGACGCCCGCGGAGGCGTGCCGACGTGTCGGCGTGTCGGCATGCACGCGGGTGGCCGCGCTCACTCGACCTCAGGGAAGCGCGGTGCGCAGAGCATCCCCGGCGAACTGAGCGAGCACGGGAACCATCGGAAGCGACAGCCACACGAGGACGCCGATGATGCCGACGCACACGATGCCGGCGAACCAGCTCATCCCGAGGTTGCGACCCCCCACTCGTGCCATGGGTCCACGCTATGCCCGAAGCGGCGTTCCCCCGCGGAGCAACGCCGATGTTCGATGCCCGGCAGGCCGGGTCACCCCGCGGTGCGCCCCCGAAGGCGCCACAGCAGCCACAACCCCGAGAGCGGGACGAGGAGGAAGCCGAGGAGGACCAGCACGTGCCACTCCCCCGCACCGGGGACGAGGGGGTTGACGGCAGGGACTTCCGGCGGGGTCCCGGTCCCCGAAGAGCTGCCACCCGAGTCGGACGAGGAGAACCCCGTCAGTGTCGTGACCGTGAGGAAGGAGAGTCCCGTGACGGCGAACGGAACGACGATCGAGACCACCTTCTCCCAGGTCTTCCAGAGCGTGCTCACACTCACCAGCACGGCGCCGACGAACCACCCGAGCACGGGAACCACGATCCCGCCGAAGCTCAACGTCAGGGCGGCGGCGATCGCGAACCCCTTCGTGGAGGTCGCGGGCGGGCGCGGTGCAGGCGTGGCGACCGCTGACGTGTCGAGGGTTAAGACAGCGGGAGCCTCGGCCTGCGCCTCACGGGCGATCGAGACGGGATCGCCGAGCTTCGCGATGCGTGCGGCGGTCGCTTCGGCGTCGAGCCCCTGCAGCTCCTCGAGGATGCCTGCGCGGATGTCGCTCGCGACGCCGTGCGGCAGGTTGCGCATGGCCTCGTCGAGCCGCGCGAGATACTGCGCGCTGAGGTCGTCTGCGGTGAGCTCTGTCATGATCGTCCCTCTCCGACGATGCCCGTGACGGCACGGGCGAATGGTGTCCACTGCACGCGGAACCGCTCGAGCTGGTCGATGCCGCTGTCGGTGAGCCGGTAGTACTTGCGCACCGGACCACTGTCGGAAGGCTGGTCGAACGTGGTGACCCACCCGTTGTCCTTGAGCCGCCCGAGCAGCGGGTACAGCGTGCCGATGCTGGCGATCATGCCGGCGCCGGTGAGCGCATCCGCCAGCTGCCAGCCGTACATCGGCTCACGCGCGAGGAGGCCGAGCACGCAGTACTCCACCACTCCTTTGCGCATCTGGGCGCCGACGTCTGCTGTCATGCATGACAAGGTAGCATGCGTGACAAGAGAGCGGGAGGGGTGATCAGCCCTTCGTCGCTCCGGCGGTCAGCCCACCCACGATGTACTTCTGCAGGAAGAGGAACAGGATCATCACCGGGATCGCCGCCATCACAGCACCCGCCGAGAACGCCGACCAGTCCGCATAGCGCGGGTTCGCGACGAGCTTCGTCAGACCGACCACGAGTGTCTGCTGGTCGACGTCGACCAGCATGACGCTCGCGATCACGTACTCGTTGACGGTGCCGATGAACGAGAGCAGTCCGACCACCGCGAGGATCGGCGCGACCAGACGAAGGATGATCGTGAAGAAGATGCGTGCGTGACCGGCGCCGTCGATGCGGGCAGCCTCGTCGATCTCCTTGGGGATCGTGTTGAAGAAGCCGTACATCAGGTAGGTGTTCACACCGAGCGCGCCACCGAGGTACACCAGGATCAGACCCGTGTGGGTGTTGAGACCGATGGCCGGGAACCAGTCCCCCAGTGTCGACATGAGGAGGAAGATCGCGACCACGGCGAGCAGCTGCGGGAACATCTGCACGACCACGATCGTCACGAGCCCCACGCGGCGCCCGGCGAACCTCATGCGCGAGAAGGCGTAGGCGGCGCACGCTCCGATGAAGACGGTCACCGCGCCGGTGACGACCGCGATCAGGAGCGTGTTGAGGAACCACGTGCCGTACGGGTTCTGCGGATCGCTCAGGATGCGCACGTAGCTGTCGATCCCGATCGCGGAGAACAGCTGGTTCGAGCCCGTCAGCGTCCCCTTCGGGTTCAGCGAGGCCGAGACGACATACAGCAGCGGGAACAGCGCGAAGATGCTCACGACGATCGCCACGAGGTGACGCCATCCGGTGTCGGCGAACCAGGCGCCGAAGCTGCGACGGCGCGGGGCGAGGGTCTGCACCTTCTCGGCGGAACGCGTGGCGGCGGGACGCTCGGTGAGGGGGCTGTCGGTGCTCATGTCAGTTCAGCTCCTCGAGGGCCTTGGTCTTGCGGAAGCTGATGATCGAGATCGTCGCGACCACGATGAAGATCAGGATCGTGAAGGCCGACGCCAGACCGTAATCCCGCGTCTGGCCTGTGAAGGCGACCTTGTAGACCATCGAGATCAGGATGTCGGTGTGGCCCACGGGGATGGACACATCGCTGAAGCGCGGGCCACCCTTGGTGAGCATGTAGATCAGGTTGAAGTTGTTGAAGTTGAATGCGAACGACGAGATCAGCAACGGAGCGACGGTCACGAGCAGCAGCGGCAGCTTGATGCGGCGGAAGACCTGCCACGGGTTCGCACCGTCCATGACTGCAGCCTCGTTGACGTCCTCGGGGATGCCCTGCAGCGCCCCCATGCAGACCAGGAACATGTAGGGGAAGCCGAGCCACAGGTTCACGAGCAGCACCGACACCTTGGCGAGCGTGGGATCGGTCAGCCACGGGATCGCGGCGCCGCCGAAGATCACCTGGTTGATGAAGCCGAAGCTCTCGTTCATCATGCCCGCCCAGACCAGCGCGGACAGGAACGCGGGGAACGCGTACGGGAGGATCAGGATGATGCGGTAGCCGTTGCGGAAGCGCATACGGGTGTTGTTGAACACCAGCGCGAGCAGCAGACCGAGGAAGAACGTGGTCGCGACCGAGATCAGGGCGAACGCGAAGGTCCAGAGCGTCACCGAGATGAGCGGACCGCGGATGGAGGAGTCGGTGACAGCGCGCACGAAGTTGTCGAAACCGACCGTCGTCTGCCATCCGGGGAGGAGCTGCTCTCCGCCTTCGGCTGTGAACGCACCGTCACCCGTGTCGGAGTAGACGATCCCTGTGGTGGTGTCGGTGATCGTGTCTGCACCCTCGTCGTACTCGAGCGTCGAGACGTAGAGGTAGCCCTTCTGCCCGTCGGGAGCGCGCAGGCTGCCCTCGTTGGGGTCGTCGCTGAACGGGACGGAGAGCTGCTCCAGCTCCTCCGACAGCGTGAAGACGGTAGCGAGGGGAAGCGTGGTCCACCCGTCGACCGCGACGGCCTTGTCACCTTCGAACTGGGCGTCGACCTCTTCGAGTGGCTGCTCCGCCGTGCCGAGGAGTGCATCGCCGGTGTCCGGGTCTGTCGCCAGCAGGCCGTAGGTGCCGAACTGCTCGACCACGGTGACGGGGTACGTCGGCGAGTCCTCGACCCGTTCCTGCGCCGATGCGAGAAGCGACGAGATCGCCTGGTCCTTGGTGCCGTTGTGGCCGGTGCCGTAGTTCGTGAACCCGATGTACCCGGTGTAGAGCAGCGTGAAGACCTGGAACACGACCAGGAAGATGATGCCGGGCGTCAGGTACTTCGCCGCGATGCGCTTGCGGGAGAAATAGATGTAGTTGACCAGGACCGCGACGACGACCACGACGCCGAGGATCAACCACTCCTGGTGCGCGAACAGCACGAACGCGGCGTACAGGGCGATCGCATCGACGACCGCCAGCAGGAGGATCTTCAGCAGCATCCAGCCGATCGGCCCGGATGCGGCCTCGGCGATCTTGGCGGCCTGGCGCTGGCGCTTGGTCGGCGGCGCTGTGCGCTCTTCGGTGTCAGTCATGTCGTCCTCGTCATGATCCTGCCGGGGCGGGCGAAGACGCCCACCCCGGCAGAGTCAGTGTCCTGGCTGTTACTTGATCGCGGCGGTCACGTCGTCGACGAGCTTCTGCCATGTCGTCGCCGGGTCCTCGCCGTTGATGATCGCGGCCTCGGCCACGCCCCAGTACTGCCAGACCGCGCCCATGGCCGGGATGGCGGGCATCGGCACGGCGTCGGCGCCGACGGCCTGGAAGCCGGCGATGATCGGGTCGGAGGCCGCTGTGTCGGCGGCAGCGGTGAGGGCGGGCAGCACGTTGCCGGCCTTGAACAGCTCGAGCTGCACGTCTTCGGTGCCGATGTAGTTGACGAGGAAGTCGTTCGCGGCGACCTTGTTCTTCGACTCCGAACTCACGAAGAAGCCCTTCACTCCGGCGAACGGCGATGCGGTCTCACCGGTCGGGCTCGGGATCGGGTCGATCGCGACGTTGATGCCGGCGTCGGTGGCCGCACCCACGTTCCACGGACCGGTCAGCCAGAAGGCGGCGGTGCCGTCGAGGAACTGCTGCTTGGCGATCTCGCCGTCGACGTCGGTGTTGAGCACGCCGGCTGCGCCCTGCGCGCCCAGCCAGTCGGCGAAGGCGAAGCCGCCCTCGCTGCCGAGCTGGAGGTCGGTGGAGTCGTAGCTGCCGGTGTCGTCGGTGCCGAACACCGGAGCGCCGAACGCGGTCTGGAACGGGTACAGGTGGTACGGGTTGCCCTCGGTCCCCTGCTCGACGACGAACTTACCCTTGGAGATCATGTCGTCGAAGCTGGTCGCGGGAGCCGGAACCAGGTCGGCGTTGCGGAGCACGGCGATGTTCTCCACGGCGTACGGGAGCATGTAGACGGTGCCGTCATACGTCGCCGCCTGCAGCGCGACGGGGAGGTAGTCCTCGGAGCTGTCGCCGAGCTCGATCGGAGCGACGACGCCGTTCGTGGAGAGCTCGCCCAGCCAGTCGTGCGCGCCCATGACGATGTCGGGGCCCTTGCCGGTCGGCACCTGCTGGATGAAGTCGTCCTTCATGTCGTCGACCGACTTGCCCGTGAGCTGGACCTTGACGCCGGTCTTCTCCTCGTAAGCATCTGCGGCGCCCTGAAGCGCGTCGACCCGCTCGGCGTCGACCCAGACGACCAGCGCGCTGCTGTCGTCGGAGCCCGAGGTGTCGTCGTTGCTGGTCCCCGTGGAGCAGCCGGCAAGCGTCAGAGTCGAAACGATGGCGATCGCGCCCGCGGCGACGATGCCCCTCTTGTTCACCTTCATTGGTGTGTGCCTCTCTCAATGCTGATCACCTGCAAGGACTGCAAGCGCTTACAGTATGCATCGAAATCGGCGAGATTCGCAATGAGAGAGGGCGTTGATATCAACCCGTGATGCACTGAAATCCGCGTCAGATGGATGGAAACGCTTTCATGGGTCCGGCGAAACCCGCTCCGTAGACTGTCGTCATGACTCGTGGCACATTTCGCATCAGCAGGATCGCGGCAGTGCTCACGTTGGCGCTCACCGCCGTGGGGCTGAGCGGGTGCACCGCGTTCGCCCCGAGCTACGGCGTCCTGGATCGCGACGCCGAGCCGGAGGACGCCCTCCCGGACGCGGTGGCGGAGCAGGACTCCGGAGACGCGGCCGACCTGTCATCCGCCCGCCTGGTGGGTGAACACTCCGGCACCTCGATCTGGCTGCTGCGCGGCGTCGAACCGGGAACGGTATGCGTGCTCGCCTTCCCCGAGGACGGTGTGTGGGGCATGGGATGCGGCGGGAACGGCGCGCCCGTGGAGATGAGCGGTCCTGCCGGACACTTCGTGACCGTCCCCGACGACTACCCCACGCCGGACGGCGCCACCCGGGTCTCCGACAACGTGTACGCGCTGAGCCCCTGAGTAGGATGAAGCCATGGCTGACAGCTCATTTGACATCGTCTCGAAGGTCGACCACCAGGAGGCGGAGAACGCCCTGAACCAGGCCCGCAAGGAGATCGAGCAGCGCTACGACTTCAAGGGCACCGGTGCATCGATCGCCTGGAGCGGCGAGAGCATCCTCATCATCGCGAACTCCGAGGAACGCGCCAAGGCCGTGCTCGACGTGTTCCAGTCCAAGCTCATCAAGCGCGGCATCTCGCTCAAGAGCCTCGAGTCGGGCGATCCGTTCGCCAGCGGCAAGGAGTTCCGCATCGTCTCGACGCTCAAGGACGGCATCTCGTCCGAGAACGCGAAGAAGATCAACAAGATCATCCGCGACGAGGGCCCCAAGGGCGTGAAGAGCCAGATCCAGGGCGACGAGCTGCGCGTGCAGTCCAAGAGCCGCGACGACCTGCAGTCGGTCATCGCGCTGCTGAAGGGCGCCGACCTCGATCTCGACCTGCAGTTCATCAACTACCGGTAGTCCGCTCGCAACGCGACGAGGGAGGGGCCGGATGCCATCGCATCCGGCCCCTCCCTCGTCATTGTTGGATCGCGTACCGAATCCTTGGATTGCATACCAATATATGGGTTCTCGTGCCCAAGACTGGGAAGCGGTCGACTCGACCGGCGACGCGAACGCCGCATGACGCACTGCCGTCGTAGGGCTGCGCGATTTCGGTATTGCGAGCTTGCCCTCGTGGGGACGAGGCCGCGGCAGTTCCATGCGCTCGCGTCTTCGGTGGCCGGCGGATGCTGAGCATCCGCCGGCCACGGAAACCGCGAGCGGGTGATCGCGAGAACGAAGACCATACGTAAGAACGGCCCACCCGAGCCCGTGCTGCGCGCCCCCACGCGGACCGCGGACTCCTGTGGGGGGATATTGGCATCCGAAGCGACTTCATGATGTAGTTGCCCTCCCGGGCGAATCATGGGGCGCTCGGGATCAGAAGGGCAACTGGGGGCGGATCCATGGGGAGTACCGGATCGACGAACATCGGCGAGAGCAAGCAGCTCCTGGCCGAGGAGGTCTTCCACCACATCGGTGGACAGATCATCGATGGCACGTTGGCCGCGGGTGAGCGCATCCGTGACGTCGACGTGGCGGAGGAGCTGCACGTGTCACGGACACCGGTGCGGGAGGCGCTGCAGCGATTGGAACGCCTCGGCATGGTGACCATGTATCCGAGCCGGTACACGGAGGTCACGGCGGTGACCCCCGAGACCGTGGCGCAGTCGCTCGAGTTCGCCGGGTACCAGGCAGGCATCGCGGCGAGACTGGCGGTACCGCGGATCACGATGGCCCAGCGGGAGCATGTCATCACACTGCTCGCCGGGATGCATGCATCGCTGGGAGACGGTGCCGAGACGTCGAATGCACGCTGGGCGGTGTTCTCCTACCTCGGCGATCACAGCGGCAATTCCCAGCATCGCACGCTGATCGACGACGCGAGCATGGTGCTGTTCCGCAACCTCCGCGATTGGGTGGTGCCGCCGTCGGATCGCGCGCGCATGGGTCAGGTCTACTCCGACTTCGGAGATGCCGTTCGAAGCGCGGACGGTGACGCCGCAGAGCGGCTCGTGCGGGAGATGTACTACCTCTGAGGCCTCACTGCACCGCTCGCCACGCGGTGACCCATCGGTCCAGCCGTCGGTAGGCGTCTTCACGCGCCTCGTGGCGCGAGAGGAACACATCGTGGAGCGCACCGTCGATGCGCTCCACGGTGACGCTGGGGCCGAGACGGAGCGCGGCACGGGCGATGTCGTCGACGACCAGCACGGAATCGGCCGAGGTGAGGTCCTCAGACCATCGCGTGGGGGGCACGAATCGCGCTGAGAGCAGCACGCACACCGGTGCGGTGATGGACAGACCAGCTGCCACGGCCTTATGGCCGGACAGGATGGCATGCAGCCAGCCCGCGTACACGGCCATGGTCTGCGCCGGGCGCCAGACCGGATTCACCTCCATCGGGTCGTCGGGGTCTGCCACCTCCTGCTGCGCTCGCGTGTAGAAGCCGAGGTCGACCTGCGGTGCGACCTCCATCGGGCGGATCCTCGCCTGCAGTTCGACCATCGGGGCGATCGCAGCCCTCGCCGGAGCGAACTGGAACTCCAGCCACGGGCTGTTGAGGATCACCGCGTCGGCCGCGCCCGGATGCCGGGACGCCCACAGGCTCAGCGTCAGACCGCCCGTGGAGTGCCCGAGCAGGATCAGACGCCGGTCGGACTCGACACCTCCCTCGCCCCGACCCATCGCATCCAGCGCCGCGGCGATGTCCTCGTCGTAGATCGCGAGATCGGCGATGTAGCCCGGCGTCTGCCCGTCGCGGAGGCTGCGACCGTACTTGCGCAGGTCGAGCGCGAAGAATCTGGCCCCCCGGGCCGTCCAGAAACGGGCGAGGCGCTTCTGGAAGAAGTAGTCGGACCAGCCGTGCACGTACAGCACGTCGACGCCGTCGAGGAGCGGACGGTGTCCTCGCACCCTGTCCCACAGGCCCGGTTCGGTCGGCAATGCGCGTACCAGTGTGGCCACGACGGGACCCTGGTCGTCGACACCGAGATCGAGGGTGCGCTGCTGGAACTCGTCACCGAGCACATCGGGAATCCAGTCGGCCATGCGTTCCTCCCCCGTTCACGCCAGGCTAGCCGAGGCTGCGAACGGGGCGGGGAGGCCCGACCGGGGCGGCGCTATTCGCCGCGGGAGACGCGGACCATCTCGTCGCGCGGCACCACCTTGACGCGGGCCCGCTCCTCAGGGGCACCGAGGGCGATCTCATGCTCGTCGAGGCGGTGCCACCCGTCCAGGTCGGTCCAGCGCACACCACGCTCCTGCAGGAGCTCGACGACGGCGTCCTCGGAGGGGTCCTCCGGGTGCCACCAGGAGCCCTGGTCGTTGATGATGTGGCGCACGGTCTCCATCGCATCGGACTTGGTGTGCCCGATCAGGCCCACCGGCCCGCGCTTGATCCACCCCGTGGCGTAGATGCCAGGGACGCGCTCGTTCGAGTCCTTCGCGAGCACCTGCCCCTCACGGTTGGGGATCACGCCGTGCTTCTTGTCGAACGGGACACCCGGAAGGGGCGAGCCGAAGTAGCCGATGGCGCGGTACAGGGCCTGCAGGGGCACCTCGCGCAGCTCACCGGTGCCGATGGCGCCGCCCTGCCCGTCGGGCTGCGTGCGCTCGTAGACGAGGGCCGCGACGCGCCCGTTCTCGTCCTTGCGGACCTCGACCGGTCGGGCCCAGAAGTGCAGGTGCAGGCGTCGCGATGCCGTGCCGCCGGCGTTGTTCACCGAGTCGCGCTTGCGCCACGACTGCAGGATTCGATCGATGACCATGACCTGCTTGTTGCTGGCGACGGCGTCCTTCGCGGCGTCGTCGTAGTCGAAGTCCTCGTCGTAGACGACCATGTCGACATCCCGCAGCTCGCCGAGCTCGCGCAGCTCGAGCGGCGTGAACTTCACCTGCGCCGGGCCCCGGCGACCGAAGACGTGCACATCGGTGATCTCGCTGGCCTTGAGGCCCTCGTAGACGTTCGACGGCACCTCGGTGACCAGCAGATCCTCTGCGTGCTTGGCCAGCATGCGCGCGACGTCGAGCGCCACGTTGCCGTTGCCCAGCACGCCGACCGACGCCGCATCCAGCGGCCACTCGCGCGGAACATCGGGGTGTCCGTCGAACCAGCTGACGTAGTCGGCCGCTCCGTAGGAGGCGACAGCGTCGATGCCGGGGATGTCCAGCGACGTGTCCCGGATGGCACCAGTGGCGAAGATCACCGCGTTGTAGTGCTTCTTGAGGTCTTCGAGGGTGATGTCCTCGCCGAAGCGGACATTGCCGAACAGGCGGATGTCACCGCGGTCGAGGACATCGCGCAGCGCCGTGATGATGCCCTTGATGCGGGGGTGGTCAGGAGCCACGCCGTAGCGCACGAGGCCATAGGGCGCGGGGAGCTGCTCGAACAGATCGATCGAGACGTCGAACTTGCGCTCGGCCTTCAGCAGGATGTCCGCGGCGTAGATGCCGGCGGGGCCCGCACCGACGATGGCCAGTCTGAGCTTGGTCATGGGAGGTCCTTTCGTGTGCCGTCGCAACAGGCGCGCGACCCGACGGGCCGCCCGCGCGGATTCAGCTGGAGCGTTCGGCGAGGGTCTCTGCGAAGCGGGTCAGTGCCTCGCGCACGGTTCCCCGCGGGAGGCGCGTGAGGGCGTCGACGGCATCCTGGGTCCAGGCGTGCGCGAGCTCGAGGGTCTTCTGCGTCACCGCGTGATCGCGCAGCTCGTCCAGCGGGCCGTCGAGGATCGAGGAGTCGGCGCCGTCGGCGATCAGAGCCACACCGTCGTCGATGCGCGCCGCGAGATCGACCGCATCGGCGTCGCTCTCGGCTTTGAGCAGGAGGTAGGGCATGGTCGGAACGCCCGCGCGCAGGTCGGTGCCGGGGACCTTGCCGGTCTCCTCCGGCTTGGCGGAGAGATCGATCACGTCGTCGAGCAGCTGGAAAGCCACGCCGATCTTCTCGCCGTACACGCGCAGCGGCTCCTCGTACTCCGACGGAGCGTTCGAGAAGATCACCCCGCCCTGCGTGGCTGCGGCGATCAGCGAACCCGTCTTGTCGGCGAGCACCTGGATGTAGAACTCGATCGGGTCGTCGCCCTCCTGCGGCCCCAGGGTCTCGTGCATCTGACCCAGCACGAGCCGCTCGAAGGTGTCGGCCTGAAGACGGATCGCGCGCTCACCGAGTCGGGACATCAACTGGCTGGCGCGGGAGAACAGGATGTCGCCCGTGAGGATCGCGATGTTGTTGCCCCACACGGCGTGAGCGGCGGGAACCCCACGGCGACGATCGGCTCCGTCCATGACGTCGTCGTGGTACAGCGACCCGAGATGCGTGATCTCGAGCGCCTTCGCGACATCGATGACCTGGGTGGTGTTGCCGTCGCCGAGCTGGGCGGCGAGGAGGGTGAGCACGGGGCGGATGCGCTTGCCACCGGCCTCGTACAGATAACGGCTGGCGGCGTCGGCCAACGGGTCGGCGACGCGGACGTCGTCGGCCAGACCGTTCTCGACGAGCTCCAGCCCGTCTTCGATGGCGCGGGCGACGCGACGGGCTGCAGGACCGATGAAGACGCGATCGCTGAAGCCGAGACGGCTCGCCAGTCGCGAACCCGGGGCGATGGGGCTCGAAGTCACGTTCCCAGCCTACCTTCGTCGGATGTCACGGTTTCGTCCGGAAGGCTCACTCCGGCTTGCGCGCTCTGTGCAGGGCCACGATGCCGAACGTGAGATTGCGGTACGCGACCTCGCTCCAGCCCGCCTCACGGATCCACGCCGAGAGACGCTTCTGGTCCGGCCACTCCCTGATCGACTCGTTCAGGTAGTCGTAGGCATCACCGTTCGTGCCGGCCACGCGGGCGACTCGAGGCAGCACCTGCGCGTTGTAGAACCGGTACGCGCCCCGGAACAGCTTTCCCGGTGGCGTCGAGAACTCGTTGATCACGAGCCTCCCCCCGGGCTTCGTCACCCGATACAGCTCGCGAAGCGCCTTCTTGGGATCGTTCACGTTGCGCAGCGCGTAGGACATGGTGACCGCGTCGAACGAGGCGTCGGGGAACGGCAGATCGGTGGCGTCGGCCTGCACGAACGACAGGTTGCGCATCGCGCCGTGCCGACGCTCCCCCTCGGCGAGCATGCCCGGCGAGAAGTCGGCTGCGACCACCTCTGCACCGCTGCGGGCGAGGGATGCCGACGACGATGCCGTGCCGGCACCGAGGTCGAGGATGCGCTCGCCCGGCTTCGGAGCCACTGCGCGCGTTGTCGCCGCACGCCACAGCACGTCGTTGCCGAACGTCATGGCGGTGTTCGTGCGGTCGTACCCCGCGGCGACCTGGTCGAACATGCCGCTGACGCGGGCGGGGTCCTTGCCGAGATCAGCGCGGTTCTTCTCGTTCGAGGTCACGAGTCCAGTCTAGGCGGGAGCCCCAGCGCTTCGAGGCGGTCGAGCCAGGGGTCGGCCGTGGCGTCGTCGAACGGAGCGACCTGCGCACGCACCCGCTCCTCGAGGTCGAGGGCCAGGGCTTCGAGATGGGTCATGACCTGGGCGGGATAGCCGTAGCGCGCGCTGTGCTCGGCCCACTCGTCGCGGTCGTCGACCCAGGTGCCGCGCTCGCCCGCGACCCGCACCACGTCGAGGTCCATGTCGATCCCGGTCACGAGGAGCGGATCGTCGGACCAGCGGATGTCCCACCCCAGGTCGATGTAGATGCGCATGCCCCGGCGGTGACGGCGATTGACGGTCACCGCATGGTCGCCAGCGGCGGGAATCAGGGTGACGTTCGGGCCCCCGGCGTGGAACTCGGCACCCGGCCGCACGCTGTGCCACCCGACGGGCTGTCCGACCCAATCGCCCCACTCGTCGGCACCGAGGTACACGCTCTCGTGACGCCAATGCGGCGAACCGTCCCACTTGCGCCACTGGAAGACCATCTCGGTGCCCGGTGCGGGGCGTGCATCGCTCATCCGCTCACCCTACGGCCACGCGAATCCCCGGCCCCTGAGCGGCATAGGCTGGATGCGTGCACACCACTCACCTGGTCGTGGAGACCCGAGAGATCGACCCGGTCGAAGACCTCCTGGCCTATGCCGACCCCGGGCATCCGCTCGCCTGGCTGCGGCGCGGAGACGGGATCGTCGCCGTCGGCGCGACGCTCGCCGAGATCCGTCCTCCCGCACACACCGGGACCTCGCGCCTCGCGACGCTCGCGACCGAGTGGCGGGCCATGGCCGCGCGCGCCGAGGTCTCCGACCCGCTGGGGCTTCCCGGTACCGGGCTCGTCGCCTTCGGAGCGTTCACGTTCGATGACGAATCGTCGGCCGACAGCGTGCTGGCGATCCCCGCTCAGGTGATCGGACGACACGGCGACCGCTTCTGGCGCACCACGATCCGCTTCGCAGACGCTCCGGGTAACGGTGCGCCCGCGCACGAGGACGAGCTCGCCATACAGCCGTACGGACCGCACTGGGCGGGCACGGTGGGCCCCGGGGCGCAGACGCCTCAGGGGTACCAGGACTCGGTGCGCCGCGCCCTCACCCGCATCGCCGACGGCGAGGTGAGCAAGGTCGTGCTCGCACGCGACCTCACTGGCAGCATCCCCGCAGGGTCGGACCTGCGCCGTCTGGTGCGCGCCCTGTCGACCGGCTACCCCGACACCTGGGCCTTCGCCGTCGACGGCCTGATCGGCGCGAGCCCGGAGACACTCGTGACCGTGCACGGCGGGACCGTGACCGCGCGGGTGCTGGCCGGCACGATCGGCCGTGGAGCCGACGCGGACGCCGACACCGCCGCATCCGCTCATCTCGCGTCCAGCGTGAAGGACCTCGACGAGCACCAGTACGCCGTGCAGAGCGTGCTCGCCTCCCTGCGCGCCCACACCAGGGCACTGGCCGCGAGCGAGCAGCCCTTCCTGCTCAAGCTCCCCAACCTCTTCCACCTGGCGACCGACGTCGAAGGCGAGCTCGCATCCGGCGAGACCGCTCTCGACCTCGTCCGTGTGCTGCACCCGACGGCCGCCGTCGCCGGCACGCCCACACCCGCGGCGATCGCGGCGATCCGCGACCTCGAGCCCTTCGATCGGGGGCGCTACGCAGGACCAGTCGGCTGGGTGGACGCCGCAGGCAACGGCGAGTGGGCGATCGCCCTCCGCTGTGCCCAGTTCACCGAACGGGCGGAAGAGATCGCGGTCACGGCATACGCGGGAGCCGGTATCGTCGCCGGCTCCGACCCCGAGAGCGAGCTGCTCGAGACGCGCGTGAAGTTCCGCCCGCTCGTCGACGCGCTGGCCTGACCGCGCCGCACGCTCAACTGGCGGCGAGACGCTTCTTCTCGGCCTCGACGTCGAAGTCGGCGCTCGGCCACTGCGGATCGATGTCCTCCAGTGCCGAGAGCAGCAGCTCCTGCACCGCGAGCCGCGCGTACCACTTGGCGTTCGCCGGGATCACGAACCACGGAGCGGCCTCGGTCGACGTGCGGTCGAAGACGGTCTGGTACGCCTCCATGTACTGCGGCCACAGCATGCGCTCGTCCACATCGCCCGGGTTGTACTTCCAGTACTTGTCCGGGCGCTCGAGGCGCTCCATCAGCCGTGACTTCTGCTCCTCGGGCGAGATGTGCAGCATGACCTTCAGGATCCGGGTACCCGACGCCGTGACTCGTGCCTCGAACTCGTTGATGGCGTCGTAGCGGCGCTCGATCTCCGCAGGCGGAGCGAGTTCACGCACGCGCCCGATCAGCACGTCTTCGTAGTGCGAGCGATCGAACACCCCGATGAACCCCGGCTCCGGCAGGCGCTTCTCGACGCGCCAGAGGAAGTCGTGCTCGCGCTCCTCCGCCGTCGGCGCCTTGAAAGCGGCGAGCGCCACGCCCTGCGGATCGACACCGCCGACCACGTGCCGCACGATGCCGCCCTTACCCGCGGAGTCCATCGCCTGCAGCACCAGGAGCACGGCGTCCTTCGCCACGCCGACGCGGCTCTCGGCGAACAGCCGTTCCTGCAGCACGTTGAGGTCGGCCAGACCCGCGGCGAGGTCGGAGACCCCCTGCGACTTGCCGTGGTCGTAGCCGGGCTTGGCGTCGGGGTCGACATCGGCGAGGCGGAACCCCTCGTCGACTCGCAGCTTCTGCGTCCAGGTGTGCGCGTTCATACGCACATCCTGCCAGTCAACGCGCCAGCGGTACCTCGATGATCTGACGACCACCGTGCGGCGAGGTCAGCGCCTGATCGAGGGCTGTGCGGGTGGTGACCCGCTGATACTCCCAGCCGTACGCGAGGGCGAGGTGCTCGAGGCGGACGGTGTGCGGCGTGTAGAACGCACGGTCGAGGTCACCGGGCCGTGCCGAGGATGCGACCTCGAGCGCATCGAAGATCGTGCCGCCGCCGTCGTTGCCGACGATGACCTGCAGGCGGGGCTCCGTCTCATCCGGCGGCAGCAGCAGGGCGCCGACATCGTGCAGGAACGCCAGGTCACCCAGCAGCACACGGGTGACACCGGGCGCCCCGGCCGCCTGGCTGGAGATGGCGATGCCTGTCGCGGTGGCGATGGTGCCGTCGATGCCGGCGAGACCGCGGTTGGCGTGGACGGGGACCTTCTTGCCGCCGAGCACCTGGTCGGCGACGCGCACCAGCCGGGAGGAGCCGAACATGAGACGGTCGTGCGGCCAGGTGGCGCGCCACACGGCATCGACGAGGAGCTCGCGATCGAGCGGCCGGCGGACCGCGTCGAGCTCGGCCTTCACCGCTGCTCTGCGCGCCGCGAAGTCGGTGGAAGCCAGTGCCTCCGGATCCGGTGCGTGCTCGCTCAGGTCGACGACCTCGGTGGCGGAGGCCCGCATCCACTCGCCGAGCCAGGTGCGGTCGGCCGCTCCGGGGGCGACGACGACGGCATCGACTCCGCGCGTGCGGTGGTTGAGGTTCAGCTCCTCCCCGCCACGGCGCACGGCGACGACGTCGACGTCCTGCCGCGAGAGAAGCGCGGCGACCTCGCGGCTGAGCGTCGGATGCCCCAGCACGACGACCCGCTCGATGCGTCCGCCGAGGTCTTCGCGCGCCAGGAGACGACGGTACCCATGCACGACCTGGCGTCCGAACCGCGCACCGCTCACGATCTCGGCGATCAGCGGCCACCCGCCGGCGTGCGCGAGCTCTTCGGCATCGGGACCGGCATCGGCCCCTGCGATCACGACGGTCCGCAGGTCGCGGTCGAGTTCGAACGGCTCGTCCTTCAGCGCCGTCGGAGCGTCGCCCCGGACGAGAACCACGGGGGGCAGATCTCCCGAGAGGGGCTCTCTCGTCGGGAGGTTCAGATGCACGGGCCCGGCGATACCGCGGAGGCCGCTCTCGACCTCGCGTGCACCCACCGAGGCAGCGACCGCCCGTTCGGCGAGCCCGGCCCAGTCGCCCTCACCCGGCACCGGAGCATCGAGGGCGTCACGCACCCACGGCCGGAAGAGACCGTCCTGGAGCGTGGCCTGGTTGGCGCCGACTCCGCGCAGTTCCGGCGGGCGGTCGGCCGTGAGCAGAAGCATCGGCACCCCGGAGTGGAACGCCTCCATGACGGCGGGGAGCAGATTGCCGACGGCCGTTCCGGACGTGCACACGACCGCTGCGGGCACGCTCGTCTCCCTGGCGATGCCGAGGGCGGTGAACCCCGCGACCCGCTCGTCGATGCGGACGTGCACGCGGAGGTGCCCGTCGTCGGCTGCACGCACCGCGGCGAGCGCGAGCGCCTGCGATCGCGAGCCCGGCGACACCACGATGTCGCGCACGCCCTGGGCGACGAGTTCGGCGATCAGGGTCGCCGCGGCGTCCATGGCCGGCGACGACGTCACGGGCGCTGGTCCGTGGCGGGGGGCTCGTCGGTCTCGTCGTCGAGGCGAGCGAGCTCCTCCTCGAGGCGGCGGATACGCGCGTCCTGCTCGGACTTGCTGATGCTGCGGAGGAAGGCGGGGTCGTCATCCGGCGCGACGACCGGACGGACGCCGGGATCGTTCGCACGACGGCGGCCGATCACGGACCAGAGGATGCCGCCGATCACGGGAAGGAGCACGACGATCGCGATCCAGAGCGGCTTGGACACACCCCGGTGGCGCGTCGCCGGCTGCACTGCGCAATCGACGATGCTGAACACCCAGAACACGGCGGCGAGGAAGCCGCCGACGATCAGTAGTCTCGCCACTCCTCCAGTCTAGGCGTCTCGCGGCCTCTCCGGCCCCGGGGAGGACAGAGGCGGCGTTGCTAGACTGCGCGGGAAATGCTGCCCCCATCGTCTGATCCGTCGCCGCGAGCAGTGGCCGAACGGGTGCTGATCGCCCGTGTGATCATCGCCGTCGGCCTCGCGCTCCTGCTCGTCGTCGGCGCCTGGTCGACGTCGCGGGGTTCCGCCGATGTGCACGCGACGCTGTGTCTCGCCTCCGGCGTCTCCGAGTCGGCCTCGACTGCCCCGACCTCAGCCGATGTCGAGGGTGCCGCGACGGTCGATGTGCTCTCCTCGGGCGTGGGGATCTGCCTGCTCGCGGTGCTGGGATCCGTCGCATTCATCCTGCTGTTCCGCCGGCTCACGGGCCATGCGGCACGGACCCTCGGCGTCCACTCCCCGCGCGCAGCCGCGCCGAGCCGCGCCGGCCCTGGCGTCCTCGTCTCCGCTCTCACCCTCACACAGCTCTCCATCTCCCGCACCTGACCCGCGACGAGTGTCCGCGCCGCCCACCGGCGGCACCCTTCCCTCGTCGTACCCGTGTGTCTGGAGACCCCATGAAGAACTCTGTCAAAGCGACCCTCGTCGCCATCGCCGTCGCGATCGTCCTGCTGATCGCCGGGATCGTGTTCGCGATCAGCCAGCAGCAACCCGCCGCACCCTCGACGGAGGGAGAACCGCAGCAGACCGTCCGCACTGACTCTCACGTGCTCGACGACGGAGGCGAAGGCGCCGTGACCGTCGTCGAGTTCCTCGACTTCGAGTGCGAGGCGTGCGGTGCGTTCTATCCCGTGGTGGAAGACCTCCGCGAGAAGTACGACGGCGAGATCACCTACGTCGTGCGCTACTTCCCGCTTCCCGGTCACATCAACTCCACGCAGGCCGCGCTGGCTGCGGAGGCCGCCGCTCAGCAGGATCGCTTCGAGGACATGTACCACCGCCTGTTCGAGACCCAGGCGCAGTGGGGCGAGCAGCCCGAGGAGACCCCGGAGGTGTTCCGCGGTCTCGCCGACGAACTCGGCCTCGACATGGCCGCCTACGACGCGGCGATCGCCGATCCGGCCACCGCAGAACGCGTGCAGTCCGACAAGAGAGACGGCGAGAAGCTCGGCGTGAACAGCACGCCCACCTTCTTCGTCGCCGGTGAGAAGGTCGTGCTGCAGGAGTGGGACGACCTCGAAGAGGCCATCGAGAAGGCCGTGAACGGCTGAGACGGCGGGCGGGGCGCGCGGCTTCCGTGTCGAAGCCGCGCGTTCCCGCCGCACCGATATTCTGGCCGCACACCCAGGAGAGGGCCAGAATGACCATCGACATCTCGACCGCCTTGCAGACGACCCACAACGCCCGCGAACTCGCGGGACTCCCGACTTCCGACGGCGGAACGCTCGCCTCCGGCCTCCTCTTCCGGTCGGACGCCCTCGCTGCATTGACGGACGAAGGGCGGCAGGCCCTCGCCGACCTTCGTATCGGCACGGTCATCGACCTGCGCACCGACGGCGAGCGCTCCCGCGCCGCCGACCTGCTGCCGGAGGACGGCAGCGTGACGCTGATCGAACTGCCCATGCAGGGCGGCGCGATGGACGAGATGGTGAAGAAGTTCCTCCCCGCGGCAGGGAGCGCCGGCCTCTCCGTGACCCAGGTCGCCGAGGTGTTGAAGCAGGTGCCGACCCTGGAGGATCTCTACACTTCCATCCTGGAGGCGAGTGCCCCGCAGTTCGCCACCATCGCGCGGACCGTGCTCGCCGCCGCACGCACCGAGCGGCCCGGAGTGCTGTTCCACTGCACCGCGGGCAAGGACCGCACCGGTCTGGCCGCTGCGATCCTGCTGCTCGTCGCCGAGGTTCCCCGTGACGAGATCGTCGCGGACTACACCCTCACGGAGCAGAACCTCGCGCGCGGATTCGCCGAGGCCCTCACCGCGCTGATCACCTCGCTGGGCGTCCCCCTCACGCCGGCGCTGAAGACCCTCGCCACCGAGTCACCGGCGTCGGCGATCGAGACGGCGATGGAGTGGATCACCGCGAATCACGGCGATGTGTCGGGGTACCTGCGCAGCGGCGGCATGACGGACGAGGAGATCGCCGACCTGCGTCGTGTTCTCCGCGGCGAGTAGGAGCGGCTCCGCGACGGCGCGGCCTCCCTCGCTACGCTGAGCGCATGACCGAGGAGCACTCCCCCTCTCCGCATCCCGTGATCGCCGTCGTACGGCGCATCCCCGCGACGCTGACCATGGTGCTGCTGGTCCTCGTGGTCGGGGTCGTCTGGCGTGGACTCTGGGAACCCTTCGAGGACACGGCGTTCTTCCAGACCGTCGCCTACGGATTGCCGAATCTGGCAGACGGCAAGTGGTGGACGCCCCTGACCGGCACGTTCTTCGTCAACGAGCCGTTGGTCTACCTCTTCACGATCGCGGGCTTCTGGGGCATGGCCTACCTGGAATTCCGTCGCGGATCACGCGTCGCGCTGGCCTACTACTGGCTCGGTCAGTTCTTCGCGATCTTCGCCACCGCTCTGCTGCTGATGCTGCTGTCGCAGTTCCCCTGGGCCTGGGCCACCGAGCAGGCCCAGGCGCTCGACGTGGGGGCATCCGGCGGCACCATGGCCTGCATCGCCGCAGCCGTCGGCCTGTTCCGCCCGCCGTGGCGGGTGCGCGGCTGGCTCATCCTGCTGGGTTTCGTCTTCATCTCGATGCTGTTCTGGGGCAAGGTCGCCGATCTCGAGCACCTCCTCGCGGTGCTGCTGATCCTCGTCGTCGATCGCTCGCTTCGGGTGCGCCACACCACGGTGCGCGAGCAGAGGCTCATCGCCGTGGTCGCGATGCTCGTCCTCGGCGCCGTCGAGATCATCACGACGTTCGTGGCGACCGACGGCCCGTTCGGCCAGACCGATCCCGCGTCCGGCGGTTTCATCGACCTGGCCATCGACCTCGTCGTGATCCTCGTGCTGGTGAACGGTCTTCGCCGTGGGCGCCGCTGGACCTGGGTGCTCGCGCTGCTGCTGGGGATCTTCAACGTCCTCACCGCCGCCCTCGTGCTGATCCTGATCACCGTCTACAGCCAGGCGCAGGTCGATTTCCGTTGGGACGGAGACACCGAGCTCGCTCTGGCGAACGGATTCCTCTGGCTGGTGATGCTCGTGTACCTGATCTGGGTGCGACGCGCCTTCCGCGCCAAGCGACGCGCCAAGCTCGGCATGCAGCCCGCTCCCACCGTCGACGACATGAAGCGACAGCTGCGCACGCACGGGGGCGGCACGCTCTCCTGGATGACGACGTGGGAGGGCAACAGCTACGCCAGGGTCATCGGCGGCATCGTGGCCTACCAGCGGCGAAACGGCGTCGCCCTGGCTCTCGCCGATCCGATCGGGCCGGCGCAGACACGTGCAGAGGCCGTGACGGACTTCATCCACGCCGCCGAGCTGGCCGGGCTCGTCCCGTGCTTCTTCAGCGCCGACGAGGCCACACGCGCCGCGGTCCCCTCGACCTGGCGGAGCATCGTCGTGGCGGACGACACGATCGTCGATCTCCCTGGCCTGGAGTTCACCGGCAAGCGGTGGAACTCGGTGCGCACCTCGCTCAACAAGGCGGGACGCGAGGAGATGACGTTCCGGATGACACACCTGAAGGCCGAGCCGTGGGGAGTGCAGCAGCAGCTACGGGCGATCTCCGAGGCCTGGGTGGGAGACAAGGATCTGCCCGAGATGCGCTTCACGCTCGGCACTCTCGACGAGGCGGAAGCCCCGGAGGTGCGACTCGCGCTGGCCCTCGCTCCGAACGGCGACGTGGACGGGTTCCTGTCGTGGCTGCCGGTCTACGGCGAAGGCGGCGTCGTGCGCGGCTGGACCCTCGACCTCATGCGACGGCGCGAGGGCGGCTTCGGGCCGGTGATGGAGTACCTCATCGGGTCGTCCGCCCGTCAGTTCGCCGACGAGGGCGCGCAGATCATGTCGCTGTCGGGCGCGCCGCTCGCCCATGACTACCCGCCGGATGCGGGGATGATCGCGGCGCTCAGCGACCGGCTCGCCGATGCCCTCGAACCGGTGTACGGCTTCGGCTCGCTGCACCGCTTCAAGCAGAAGTTCCATCCGCGGTACGAGACCATGTACCTGCTGTTCCGCGACGAGAGCGACCTCACCCGCATCGGCGGCGCGCTCACCCGGGCCTTCCTCCCCGACGCGACCCTGCGGCAGTTCGCCGGCGCAGGCCTCGAGCTCGTGCGCGGCGGCAAGGACTGACGCCGGCGGGATCCGCACCGAACGCGCGGCACCGTCAGTGCGCCCGTCAGCGAGCCGCTGCAGCGCGACCGTCGAGCAGGTTGCCGACGAAGCGGAGGATCTCATCCTGAAGGCCGGGGTGCGCACCCGCCAGCGGGGCCTGGCTCTGCACGAACGACTGCAGCTCTTCGAGTATGGTCCGCACCAACGCCTCAGGACGCCCCCCCCACGCAGTTCGGTGATGAGATCCTCGGCGGTGAGGTCGGCATGGCGGTACTTCTTGTTGACCGCCAACGCCACCTTCCCGTCGGTATCGATGTGGTGTGCCATCGGCACCACGTTTTCCAGATAACGCAACGGTATGTCGATTTCCGGATAGCCGTAGTGGCCGCACCGGCAGCGAACCGCATGAGTACGATCGGTGTCGTGCTCGATGAAGACCACCTCCACTCCCTGGCCGACGACCTTGGCCGGGTGCCAGGGGTGCGAGCCGTCGCGTTGGGCGGCAGCCGCGCGCGAGGGACGCACCGCCCCGACTCCGACATCGATCTGGGGCTGTACGTGGACGCCGGCGTCGACAGGGCTGCCATCGCGGAGGCGGCGAGCGGATGGACCGGTGAAGACGTCGAGATCGCCGACCGCGGCGGATGGGGACCCTGGGTCGACAGCGGGTCCTGGCTGACCGTCGACGGCGCACCGGTCGACCTCATCCTCCGCGACGTGACCCGAGTCGAGGACCAGTGCGCCCGCGCCGTCCGTGGCGAGTTCGCCTTCCACGCCCAGCCGGGACACCCGCTCGGCTTCCTCGACGTCGCCTATGCGGGTGAGGTGGCGACCAGCGTGCCTCTCCGCGACCCGGACGGGATCCTCGTCGCGCTGGCTCGCAGCGTGACCCCGTACCCCGACGCCCTCCGCGCGGCGTTCATCGAGAATCTCTGGCAGGTCGACTTCCTGCTGAACGCAGCCACGAAGGGCGCGAAGACGGGCGATGTCGCCTACGTGGCGCTGTGCGGAACCACGACGGCCATGCTGATCGCCCACGCCTGGCATGCGGTTGCAGGCCAGTGGGTGACGAACGAGAAGGGACTGGTGCCGAACGTGGCACGCCTCCCGATCGACACGGCGGGGTTCAGCGCCGCAGCCGCCGCGGTTCTCGGAAACATCGGAACCTCGCCGGAACAGTTGCTGGCGTCGGTCGCACGGCTGAGGGGGCTGCCGCGCCCGGCAACCCCCTCGAACTGAACCTCAGCCGGCCGTCTCCACGAGTGCCGCGGGAGCGTCGCCCGTCGTACCGCCGGCCGGGCGCTTCGCGGTGTTCGCGATGTGCGCGCGGCTGACGACGATCACCGCGACGATCATGAGCCCGACGCCGAGCCAGTACGGGGCCGCGTGGCTGACCAGCGCATAGAGCGCACCGGCGATGAGCGGGGCCGCCGTGCCCATCGCCGCGTTCAACGACTGGGTGGCGCCGCCGAGCCAGCCTTGCTCGTCGTCGCCCACGGCGTTGGACATCGCCCCGTCCATCGCGGCCTGAGAGGCACCCTGGCCGGCAGCCAGCATGAGGGCTCCGACGATGAACACCCACGGCTGCGCGAAGACGGAGGCCACGACGGCGAGGGCCGCGAGACCGATCATCTGCGCGACGATGCCGCTCACGATCACTCCGCGCTCGCCGATCCGCGGAAGCAGGATGCCCAGCAGCACGCCCTGAATGAGGATGTCGATGATGCCGACGGCCGCGGTCAGGAGTCCGATCTGGGTCGGCCCCCACTGGATGGAATCCAGGGCGAGGACGCTGAAGTTGTTCACGAAGAAGCCGAACGGCAGCGCGAGCAGACCGAAGCCGATCATCAGCCCGCGCAGCTCCTTGCGTCCGAACGCCTCCTTGAAGACGGCGAAGGGCTGCACATCGCGCAGCGTGATCGCGGCGATCCTGTTGCCCGGCTTCAGACTCTCCGGAAGGAGGAAGATGCTGAGGATCGCGATCGTGAGGGCGACGGCGGCGGTGAGGAACACCGGGAGCTGGATGCTGATCGCGGCGAGCAGTCCTCCGATGGCCGGGCCGATCATGGTGCCGATCCCCGAGAGCGCACCGAGGAGGCCGAAGCGCTTGGCGCGCTGCTCGGGCGGGGTGATGTCGGCCAGGTAGGCGAAGAGGGCGGGCAGGTCGCCCGCGGTGAGGCCCTGGATGACGCGGGCGAGCACGAGCACCCAGAGGGCTCCGCCGAATCCGAACAGCGCCATCGAGAACGCGGCACCGAACGCGGCGACGATGATGACGGGTCGGCGGCCGAAGCGGTCGGACAGCCGACCGAGGAAGGGCGCGACCAGGAACGCGCACAGCCCGTTGATCGCTTCGAGGACGCCGACCCAGATGGCCAGGTCGCTCTCGTGCGAGACGTACTGGAGCACCACGAAGGGCAGGACAGGGAGAACGACGGTCATGCCGATGACGGTCAGCATCGTGAGCACGATGAGCATGATCCACGCGCGGTTCTGGTCCCGCCGCGTGAGAGGAATGGTTGAAGTCATACCGAAAGTGTAGTCATACCAGTTTTGGTGTCAAGCCAGTTTTATAGTCGATTCACGATAGACTGACGGGCATGACGAACCCCGCACCCCTCGGTCGCCGCGAACGGAAGAAGGCCGCGACCCGCAAGGCGATCTCCGACGTCGCGACGGCCATGTTCCTGGAACGCGGCTTCGACGAGGTGAGCATCCGCGAAGTCGCCGATGCCGCAGACGTCTCCCCCACGACCGTGTTCGCGCACTTCCCTCAGAAGGAGGCGCTGGTGTTCGACGAAGACGACGAGCAGCGCGACCGCCTGGTGGCCGCCGTCCGCGAGCGCCCGTCGGGGAGCACGATCAACCGCGCCATCCACGATTTCTACGCCTCAGAGCTCCGCGCGAACGTCGACGAGCATGGGGACGAGATCACTCGCACCTTCATGCGCTTCCTGAACGAGACGCCGGCACTGCGTGACTACGCCGCCAAGATGTGGCTCCGACACGAAGACGCCCTCTCCGACGCGATCGCCGACGAACTGGGACTCGATGCCCCCACCCCGGAGATCCGGGTCTACTCGCGGTTCATCCTGCAGATGCAGCTGCTCGTGAACGAGAACGACGACCCGTTCGGAACACTCGAAGCGGGATTCGTGATCCTCGAGAACGGCTGGGCACCGGTCGAAGCGGGCCTCAGCGACTGAGCCGGCGTCGCAGGTTCAGTCCTCGCGGGGGCGCCGGCGCAGGCTCTTGACATCCGTGCGCCGCTGCTTCGCCTTCAGCCGGCGCTCCTTCGCTCCCCGACTCGGCTTCGTCGCTCGACGCGGCGGAGCGGGCGGGCGCAGCGCCTCCTCCACGAGAGCGACGAGTCGATCGCGCGCCGCATCCCGGTTCCGCAGCTGTGCGCGGTGTTCTGAGGCGGCGATCGTCAGCACGCCGTCGACCAGACGACCGCTCAATCGATCGAGCAGTCGCTCGCGTTGATGCGGCGAGAGCACCGGCGAACGCGCCGCATCCCACACCAGCTCCACACGGGAATCGGCCGTGTTCACGCCCTGACCGCCCGGACCGGACGACCGGGAGAAGCGCCACGACAGCTCGGCCTCGGGGATCGTGAGACCCGACGAGACCCGCAGACCGGGGCGATGTGCGGAGGGCATACCTCCATCATCGGGCCTCGGTGAGTTCTCACCGCACCGAACTCGGGTCCATGAGCCGCCGGGGCTGAGGACGAGCCTTCTGGAGTGGACGCGACGGCGGGAGTCGAACCCGCAACGCCATCAGGTATGAACTGAGGCCCGGGACCGCCCGGATCGCCGCGATGGGAATGACGTTACCTGGCCGTGATCTGACCCGCCAGGACCGTTGCCTGGGATAACACTATGAGTCCCCGGATGACGAAGCGCGGCCGAAACCCAGACGCACCGGAACAGCGTCGGCGTGTCCAGACCCGACACACCGCCCGCACCACGTTCGGTCTGGGTTTTGGCCGCGGCAGCAGCGGCCGACGCACGGAAGGTGCACTCAGCGGCGCAGGGAGTCGTCGAACGGGTTGGGTTCGAGCGTGAAGTCGGTCGAGGCGTCTGCCCAGGTGCCCCCGTCCGACGGTGCCCGGTGTCGACGCAAGGCGGCGAGAGCCCTCGTCGCAGGCGCACCCACGGCGAGCGCGACCGTTCCCTGCATCGTCCGGTCCTCCGTGCCGAGCACACTCACCCGGTGCCAGGCTTCATGCAGCGATCCGCCCCGCGCCGCAGGCACCCGCCGCGCGGGAAGGGCTCCGGAGCGCCGCAGTGCCACGAGCTGCTCTACCCGCTCCCACCACGTGGACTCCTTCTCGGGGTGGAAGTAGTTGTCGCGCAGCCAGTCGGGGTGCGGATGCCGGAAGCGCCCTGCGACGACCTCACTGCGACCGCCGAGCAGACCGCTGCCCACGAACACCGTGTTCAACAGGCTCTTGCTCACCCCGAACGAGTCGAGCGCGATCACGGGGATGCCGAGTGCCGTGGCCTCGATCGCGGCGGTCGAGCTGACGGTGACGAGTCCCGCGGCCCTCTGCAGTGCGGTGCTCATCGAGTCGTACGAGAAGACCAGGTTCTTCGGAAGGCGCGAGGGCAGCAGCCCCGCATACGGTTCACGTTCGAGGTGCGTCTCCGACTCCCCCGGCCGCGACCGCAGCTTGACCACCACTCGGCGCGCGGGCTCGGCCTCAGCTGCCCGCACGAGCAGAGCCGCGATCTCGGCGCGCTGTTCCTTCGCCGCGGGCACGAGAGCCTGCGCGGCGAAGACGATGTCCGTGGCGGGTTGCCGTACCGGGGCGGTCGGAGCCGGACGCTCGGCGACGGCGACACCGCTCCGGCTGCTGACGACAGCGTCGACCCGGAGCCGCTCCGGGCGCAGTATCCGTTGCCGAGGCCGGGCGAACGGAAGGGTCGCGAGCGCCACCGGTGTGTGCACTCCGATCCGACGCCCGAGCTCCTCGAAGGCGCGTACCTCGCGGTGGGAATGCACCACGAGCAGGTCGGTGTGACGGCGATAGTCGAGCGCACCGCGCTGCGCGGGGATCGCCATGCCCGGCAGTCCCGAGACGGTCACAGGGCGATGCGGAAGGGCATCGATCACGCGTCCCATCACGCGCACGAACGGTCCGCGCCCGGCGAGCAGCACCACATCGGGGCGCTGACGCGTCAGCCAGTCCGCCGTCTCCGCGAAGCCGAGGCGGGTGACGTCGTGCGGTCCGAGCCCGGTGCCGGCGAGTGCCGACCGCTCCTGCTCGGCGCTCGCGGTGAGCGGGGTGCGCACGAGCAGCAGATGGGGACGCAGCCCCGGCACGGCCGCGAGCAGGGACGCCGCCCATTTCACGAACGAGTCGGCGTCCGCGACGGCGACGACGCGGATGCCGGGAGTACCGGTCACGCCCGCCTCTGTCATGCGGAGATGCGGCGCAGCTTCGCCATCGGCGCCCGCTCGCTGTCGAACACCCGCTTGACGCCGTCACCGGTCGCGCGCTCGATCACGCGGATGTCGCGCACAAGGTGCTCCAGCCCCGTCGGCTCGAGCGATGCCGCATGGTCGGACCCCCACATCGTGCGGTCCAGCGTGATGTGCCGCTCGATCGCGACGGCGCCGATGGCCACCGCGGCGAGCGAGATCTGCAGCCCACGCTCATGCCCCGAGTAGCCGACGGGCACTCCGGGGTAGCGGTCGCGCAGCGTCGCGATCACCCGGAGGTTCGCCTCCTCGGGCTCCAGCGGGTAGGTCGAAGTGGCGTGCATGAGGACCACCAGGTCGGTGCCGAGGGTCTCCAGCGCGCGGTCGATCTGCTCGATGGTCGACATGCCGGTGGAGAGGATCACGGGCTTGCCGGTCTCCCGCAGCGCGATCAGCAGCTCGGTGTCGGTGAGACTCGCCGAGGCGACCTTGTGCGCCACGACACCCAGGTCTTCGAGGAAGTCGACGCTGGGCACATCCCACGGCGACGCGAACCAGTCCAGCCCGAGCATCGTGGCATGGTCGCCGATCTCGATGTACTCCTCCCGGCCGAACTCGACTCGCCGACGGTAGTCGAGGTAGCTCATCACACCCCAGGGAGTCTCGCGCGGGACATCGCGCATGTGCTCAGGGGTGGAGATCTCCGGGGTGCGCTTCTGGAACTTGACCGCGTCGGCGCCGGCTCGAGCCGCGACGTCGATGAGCTTCTTCGCGATGTCGACGTCGCCGTTGTGGTTGAGGCCGATCTCCGCGATGACGTAGGCCGGACGGCCGCCGCCGATCACTCGTGAGCCGATGCTGACAGTCATGATTCCTCCGGTGTTCGAGCGTTGGTGCAACCCCTTCGTCCTGACTACGCGGCGAGGATGAACACCCGAAGACCACCGGGTTACCGGCATCGGTCAGCTCGACAACACCCGTTCGATCAGCTCCCGCACGGCACCGTCGCCGCCTCGGCGGCGCAAGACCACACGAGCCTCTTCGATCACCTGCGGATGCGCGTTCGCGACGGCGACCGGCCACCCCACGATCCGCATGGCCGGCAGGTCGTTGACGTCGTTGCCGAGATAGGCGATGTCGGCGAGCGGCACTCCGTTCTCGTGCGACCAGGTGCGCAGCGCGCTCTCCTTGTCGTCGATGCCGTGCAGCACGGGCACTCTGAGCTTGTCGGCTCGAGCGCGTACCACCGGATTGACCTCGGTCGACAGGATCAGCAGTGGCACGCCGGCCCGACGCAGCAGCGCGACACCCATACCGTCTTCCCGGCTGACCCGTACGCGCTCCCCGCCCTCGGCGTCGATGATGGCCGTGTCATCGGTGTGCACACCGTCGAAGTCGGTGACCACCGCGCGCACCGGGATGGGCTCCGGCGTCTCGTGCAGGACGGCGAGCGCGCGCGCCACACGGAGCTGGTCCGCATCGTCGATCTCGATCGCCGTCCACTCCGGCACCCGAGCGATGCGGATCCTGCCGAAGAAGCGGTGTCTGCTCGCCCGGAAGCCGGCAGCCCGGAACACGTAGAACGCCCCGGTCTCGAGGTGGTGGGGCTCCCGATCCTGGCGACGCGGGCGATGAGCGGCCTCGTGGTTGATCGCCGCTGCTTCGCCGTGTTCGTCCTCGCGCCAGAGGAAGCCGTAGGTCTCGTGCGCCGCGAACACGCTGTCGGCACGGTCGGCGCGGATCTCCTCCACGGCAGCGGCGAGCGCATCACTGGGGATGAACGGCGACGTCGCCTGGAGGAACGCCACGACATCGACGCTGTCGCCGCTCGCTTCGAGGTCGTCGAGGGCGTGCAGGATCGCGCTCTCCGAGGTCGCGGTGTCTCCCGAGAGCTCCGGGGGGCGACGGACCACCCTGGCTCCCGCAGCAGTCGCCACCGTTGCGATCTCGTCATCATCGGTCGAGACCACGACCAGGTCGACGCCCGCGGCGCGGGCGGCCGCACGCACCGCACGCTCGACGAGCGGCACTCCGCCGACGCGCTGCAGGTTCTTGCGCGGCACCTGCTTCGATCCGCCCCGTGCCGGGATGATCGCCACCGTGAGGGGTCTCTGCTCGTCCATCGTCCCTATCCTCGTCGTCATCATCGTCCGCGTATCGCCCGCCAGACCCGACCTGCACGTCGCCGCGCGCCGAGTGCGTGCAGTCGCCACTCCTCGATCCTGCCCAGACCCCCGACAGGTCGCAGTGCACGACGCACGACGTTCTCCGCCGGGGCGCCGGGCAGTCGCAGTTCGGCGAGCCGTCGCGGCGAGAAGTACCGGTCGCGCTCGCCTGGGTCGAGCCCGCGCAGCAGTTCTTCGGCGCGGCCACGCAGGTGGCCGGCGATCTCCGGCTGCATGGCATAGCCGACCCCATCGAGCAGCAGCTGGAGTCGAGCGGGGTCGGAGTAGGGAGAGTCCGCACGCGTCAGGGCATCGGCCAGGGTCGCGGGGATCCGGTTGCTGTTCTCGAACGGCGTCAGCGCCGCGAGCACCGCGTCGTTCCCCGCCGAACCGATCGAGCGTCCGAAGAGCGTGCGCACTGTCGGCAACGCGGTGGAGAACCCGGCGACGACGGCCACCGCATCCGTCCGTTCGGCGAGCAGCTCCGCGGCGAGCGGACCGCGATACTCCACGAAGTCGATGCCCTGATCGAGCGCGCGCGCCGCGAGGGCCGCCGTCACCACCGGCGGCGCAGCCGGATGCGGCTTGAAGAGGATGCGCTGCGGCTCCCACCTCGCCGCGCGGTCGATCAGATGCTTCTGCAACTCGATCTCCTCGGCCACCGTCATCAGACCGAGCGCCGACAGGTACTGGCCGAGCACGAGCACCGTCGACGGGGAGGCGTCGGGGAGCATGAGGTCCCCGACGTCCGTCTCCCGGAGGGCCGCCGCGAACGACGCCGGCGGCACCGGCACGATTTGCGCGCCCGGTGAGCCCACGAGCGGCCGGACACCCGGTACGACGTCGGCATGGACGACCCGCTCGATCCGCGCAGCGACCGGATACGGCATCCGCACGCGCATCGGCGCATAGGTCATGAGACCATCGCCGACGATCGTGATCCGCGCAGTCGGGAAGAGCGCCATCAACGTGCGGGCCGGCGCCACCTGCGGACTCTGCACGAACAGCTCCAGTTCGCGCGTATCCACCCCCCATGCGCGCGCGAACAGCCGCTCGAGCATCGGGAGGTCGTCTGCGTCCGGTTCCCAGGAACGCGGATGCCGCGGCATGAGCATCTCGTTCAGCGGCTCCGTGCGATCGAACCGCGTACGCAGTGACCGGAGCGCCGGATCATCCCCGATCCCGGTGACGGTCTCGGGGATGATCGACGAGGTGAAGGGCACCAGGATGCGCTCTCCGCCGGCCGGGTCGTCGAGCAGTCCGGCATCCACCGCGGCCGCCGCGGTCGCGAGTCCGTAGGCGCTGTGCAGGGCGAAGATCTGCGTCATGCGGCACGGCCCGCCTGGCGGAGGATGCGCGCGAGGACTCGGCGCCGCGGCCCGTCGAGGCGCGCCAGCACCAGGGCCACCTCATCGGCCGGGAGCCGACGGAGCACACCGAGGATCCCCGCCCGCATCTCGCTGCGCAGCCGAGGACTCATCCGGCGGGCCCGCACGAGGTGGTGGGAGCTGAGGGCGAGCACAGTCCAGACGACTTTGGGGAGAAATCGCTTCGCCTCGGGATCCGCCTCGACGAGCGTGATGACCTCGTCCATCGCCTTCGCGAAGTCGAGCTGCCTGCGGTCACGAGCCTGGGTGAGCGATGTGCCGACACCACGCCGGTAGAGCAGTGCCGGCGCATCGACCACCGCGAACGACTCGGCCTGCAGATGCAGTCGCCAGATCCACGGTCGATCCTCTGCGGTGAACAGTCCATCGGGGAACGCCGCCAGACCCTGATCGATGATCCGGCGATGGAAGAGCCCCGCCCAGGCGTACGGGTAGTCGACCATGGTCGATTCGTGCTCGGGCAGGATGGCATCCCGCGGAGCGATGACCCGGCCGCGCCACGGATACGGTGCACGCACCAGAGCGCGCGTCCCGCCCCTCACGGTGACATGGTCTGTGCGCACGAAGTCGCATTTGAGCTCGCGCATCCGCGACACCAGCACATCGAGCCGACGCGGCTGCATCCAGTCGTCGCCGTCGAGGAAGCAGAAGGCATCACCCTCGACATGCGGGAGCCCCTGGTTGCGAGCGGTCGCCAACCCGCGCGCGGACTCGTTGCGCAGCACCTCGGCGTGGGGGAATCGTTCCGCGTACCGCTGCATGAGTGCACCCGTCTCGTCGCGCGAACCATCATCGATCGCGACGAGCTTGAGAGCGCCGAGATCATCGAACTGCCGCGTGAGCGTCTCGAGCGTCGTCCCGATGTACGCGCCGGCGTCTTTCGCGGGCAGGATGACGGTGACGAGGGGTGTGCGCACAGGACTCCAGGATGTGGACGGTGTGCGGGAATGGTCGCAGGCGGTCGTTGCCGGATGGCGACGCGGAGGTGAACGACGAGTGTCGGCGGAGGCAGCCTCTCGGGCGGAGACAGGCGCTGAGGAGAGACAGGCACTGAAGCGAGAAAGGCACTGAGGTGTGGTCCCGTACCCGAACGGAACCACACCTCCCAGTGCATCGCACTGCCGAACGTGACACGTTCGGGACGCGGGATCGCAAGATGCGACACCGCCTGCCACGGGGCGACTGACCCCCATCAGACGGCCCCGAGGACGCTCATCGTCGTCGCGTCGCCCTCCGAAAGAGGAGGGCGTGACCCGACAGTAACATAATACATGTCAGCAGGATGTCGGCCGCGACGTCGCCCATCCGGCACCCATCCCGTCGTCGTCCGGTTCGCACCCGGCGGCCGCTTCGACGACGATGGGGAGATGCTCTGGCCCTTCGGATCGACCTGGCGTCCCGTGCGGCAGCGGCGACGTGACACCGTCGACCTGCGCTGGCTCAGCGCCAGGACGTGGACCAGGCGCTGGTATCCGCAGGGCGTCGACGTCGGCGAATGGCGCGGCCGACGCACCCTGGCCGTGAGCTGGTTCCGTCAGGAACTGTCGGGAGAGCACCTCGCCTCGCGCGTCACACTGATCGATCTCGAACGCTCTCGTCACATCGACATCCTGCTCGCGGTCGCCGACGACGAGGGCGGACTGCACCCGGCGCGGATCCACGCCGGCGGTCTCGCCTGGTTCGGGGACCGGCTGTTCGCCGCAGCGACGGGCCGGGGCATCTGGGAGTTCGATCTGTCGGACATCCGCACGGTGCGCGGCACGCTCGCCCAGCGGTTGGCCGGGTCGAACCGGCGAGGTGGACGCAGCACCGCCATGATCGCCGTGCGCACCCGCGTGCACCCCGTCGCCCTGCGCTGCTCCTACCTCGGGCGGGTGTTCGACGACGACGGCACCCTTCTGGATCGTGTGCTGATCGGCGAGCACCGACGAGACGGGAGCGGAAGGATCGGCGAGTTCGGGATCCCGCTCGACGTCCACGACGGCTTCACCGAGCTGGACTGCTTCACGCCGGGCATCGAGCGGATGCAGGGTGCCGTCCGCTGGGGCGAGCACCACTTCGTGTCGCAGTCGGACCGCCTGCACCCCGGGACGCTCTGGAGCGGCAGCCGCGGGTCCCTGGTTCCGGACGCCGTCCCCCTCCCCGTCGGGTGTGAGGACCTGGCTCTCGACCTGGAAGCCGGACTGCTCTGGTCGCTCGGCGAACACCCCTGGCGACGGGTGGTGCGTGGCATCCCCTTCTCCAGGCTCGGGATCGGCGACGAGGGCCCTCGAAGGCGAACGTAGACTGGAAGGGTGAAGAAGCCCGCGCCCATCCTCGTCTACACCGTGCTGCGGTTGCTGGCGTTCCTCGTCCCGCTCGCCATCCTCTGGTTCTTCTTCCCGATCTTCCGTGAGTTCTGGTGGCTGGCCGCGATCTTCGCTGCTCTGATCGGCATGAGCATCTCCATGCTGTTCCTGCGCACACCCCTGACGGATGCCTCCGCGCGTCTCCAGGAGCGCCGGGAGAGCCGTTCATCCGGAGGTCAGGACGACGCCGACGCCGAGGACCACGCGATCGATGACTCCGACGCCGCCGTCGACGGGGACGCCAGAGCCTGACGCTCTGCGACGCGGCTCAGCCCGGGAACACCCGTTCAGCCCGCGAACGCCAGGTCAGCCGACGAACGCCAGGTCAGCCGACGAACGCCAGGTCAGCCGACGAACGCCCAGAACAGGGCGCCCGCGTAGAGCAGCGACGTCAACGACGTGAGCGCGAGCGCGGTCACGAGTTCCTTCGGCTGCCGGTAGGACCAGACGATCGCGATGGCCGGGAGCCCTGCGAGCAGCGCCAGCAGCGAGATCCACGCGATCGGGAACGCCAGCGCGAGGAACGCGGCGATGCCGAACGGCGCGAGCACGAAGAGCGTGAACAGTACTTGGGTGGCACGGCGGCCGATCAGCACCGTGAGGGTGCGCTTGCCGACTTCACGGTCCTGGTCGATGTCGCGCAGATTGTTGGCGAGCAGCACGGCGCAGGCGAACAGCCCCGTAGCGATGGCGCCGAGCCAGGCCTGCTGTGGCAGGGCGAAGATCTGCACCCAGGTGGTGCCGAGCGTCGCGACGAGTCCGAAGAACACGAACACGAACACCTCGCCGAAGCCGTAGTAGCCGTAAGGCCGCTTGCCGCCGGTGTAGAACCACGCGGCGACGATGCAGGCAGCGCCGACGGCCAGCATCCACCACTGCCCGGTGCGGATCACGATCCCCAGGCCCACGAGAGCAGCGAGAGCGAAGAAGACGAGGCCGATGATCAGAACGGTGCGCGGCTTCACACGTCCGGATGCCGTGAGGCGGGCAGGCCCGACCCGATGGGCATCGGTGCCACGGACGCCGTCGCTGTAGTCGTTGGTGAAGTTCACACCGATCTGCAGCAGCACCGCCACGGCGAGGCATGCGAGCGCGATAACCCAGTGGAACTCGGGGCCTGTGCTGCGTGCGGCCCCCGTGCCGATCACGACCGGAGCGATCGCCAGTGGGAGGGTGCGCAGACGCGCAGCTCCGATCCAGTCCGCGGCCGTCACCGGACCCGCTTCGACGACCGGACGCTTCGCCGGGTTGCCGCTCGTGCGGGTCGGAGCGTGCTTGGCGCTCTGGTTCTTCTTCTTGCGCTGGGAGGATGCGGCCACGCAGGAGATCCTACTGGCCGCCCCGATGTCGGACCTCTCCAGAGCAACCGCTCAGGGGTTCGGGTTGGTGTCCTTGCCGTCGAGCCAGAGCGTGTCCGAGGCGTCGCCGTGGGCACCGCCCTTGCCCACATGCTTGGCGCTGATCTGCGGGCCCTTGGTGATCACATGCACGAGGGCCATCGCGTGCCCCTGCCCCAACTGATAGTCCTCTTTGAGCCAGGCGACGATAGGAGTGGCCTTCGTCGTCTGGTCGAACCCCTTCGCAGTGGCGAGCTCGATGAACTGCCGCGGGGTGAGGCCGGTCTTGGTCTCGATGTTGTCGAGGTACGCCTGGAAGGACATGTCTTCTCCGATGTTCAGTCCTCGTCGAGGAACGTCTGGATGATGGTGGCCGAGGCGTGGATGCCGATGATCTTGAGCACTCCGTCGCCCACGTTGGTGAAACGGTGCGGCACGGAGGCGGGTCCGGTCGCGGTGTCGCCTGGTCCGGCGACGAAGGTCTCCTCGCCAACCGTGATCGAGGCGATGCCCTCGATCACGACCCAGGTCTCAGGATAGGGATGCCAGTGCAGCCCCGGCCCTTCCCCTGGCTGGTTCTCCACGAAGAAGTACGACACCTCGGCGCCGTGTTCGGCCCCGACGAACCTCCGGCTGCGACCCGTGCCGATGCGGATGTCTCCGGCGGTGACGACCCCGGAGAGAGGCGGTGTGCTGTCCATGGATACAGTCTCGACAGACCCATCAGCTGTCCCTAGAGTTTCGATGTGGATCGAAACTCAGGCCCGATCGAGGGCGTCGAGCACCCGGATCATCGGGTCGAGTTCCATCTGAGCCCCGGCGATCTCGAGGCGGTGCGGTTCGGCATCTCCCCCGGACACGAGCTCGCGCACGCGGTGAGGGTGCTGCGGCGCCCGTCCGCCCATCCGCTGCAGTGGGGGTGGCTTCGCGCCGTTCGCGATCGACTCCCGCGCGACGACTTCGCCCTGCTCGCCACCGTGATCGGCGATGACGGGTACGTGCCCGACTTCCTCACGACCACGCCTCGATGGGATCTGACCCCCGAGGCCGAGCTCGACGAGCTGCGCGCGGCACCTCTCGATCCGATGCGCGTCGACTTCGGGAAGATGGTGCAGCGTTCGACCGGAGCGCGCCGACAGGCCCTGCGCGAGATGCGGGACCACCCCGAGCGCGCCCGTGGCATGATCGCCGACGGGTGGGCCGCCGTGTGGGATGCGGCACTCGCCCCGGTATGGCCGCAGGTCGAACGTCTGCTTCGGGCCGACATCGCGGTGCGCGCCCGCAGCATCGCGACTGCCGGTATCTCCGGGATGGCCGGGGACCTGCACCGACAGGTGACCTGGGGTGCGGGCGCCGTCCGCGTCTCCCTCCGCCGCCACAGTGAGCAGGTCGACTGCCGCGGAAGCGGGCTCGTCCTGGTGCCGTCGGTCATGTCGTCGTGGGGGTGCATGGTGCTCACCGAGCCCCCGGCGCAACCCACCCTGTTCTATCCAGCCCGCGGCGTCACCGCAGGCTGGGCCCGAGACGCCGCGGACATCGAAGATGCTCTCGGCGCCCTGCTGGGACCGGCGCGGGCGGCGATCCTGCTCCAGGCCGGTGCCGCCCGCACGACGACCCAGGTCGCCCACGATGCCGCGATCGCGATATCCACCGCGTCGCATCACCTGGCCGTGCTGCGCGGCGCGGGCCTGATCGCCAGTGAACGCGACGGTGCCAGGATGCTCCACTTGCGCACCCCTCTGGGCGAGGCTCTGGTGGGTGCCGCGCTCTGACACCCGCGGCGCGGGCTACTCGGTCGTGCCCACCGGGATGATCGGACGATGCTCGTAGTAGGTCTGCAGAACCACGGTCGTGCGCGTGCTGACGTTCGCCGCGAGCCTCACATCGCGCACGAGTTCCTCGAGTGCTCGCGGCGACGGCACCCGCACGAAGAGCATGTAGCTCGCGTCACCGGCGATCGAGTGGCAGGCCTCGATCGCGTCGAGGTGCTCCAGCAGTTCCGGGGCGTTGTCGGGCTGGGCGGGGTCCAGCGGCGTGATCTCGATGAACGCCGAGAGCGGTGTGCCCACCTGCTCGGGGTCGAGGATCGCCCGGTAGCCGGAGATCACGCCCCGCGTCTCGAGCCTGCGCAAGCGCGACTGCACGGCCGAGACCGAGAGCCCCACGGCCTCCGACAGCTGAGAGAGAGTGGCACGACCGTCACGGGAGATGGCGGTCAGGATCGCGCGGTCGACAGAGTCATCCATGGCTGTAAGATTATCGTCAGTATTCCGTTTGAACAGGAATCTTTCCGTCAAATACTCCGATCGGAGGTCCCGATGTCCCTTCTCTCTGCCAACAGTTCCGCTGTTCAGGCCATCGTCGGCGAACCCGAGGTCGTCGAGGACGCATCGATCGCCGAGCAGTCCGCCGCCTGGGCACAGCTCAAGGACGCCGCGATCGCGATCCGTGAGATGCAGATCAAGGACGGCTCGATCCCGGACGCCGCGCACCACGCCGCCGCCCGCGAGCTCGTCGCCGCGATCACCGCCGCGATCCGCGCTCTCGCCCCCGCCTTCCCCCACGACGCCGAGTACCTCGCGGCCTCAGTGGTCGACTTCGACCGCTGGGTGTCCGAGGGCTTCGGAGTGCCGGACTTCCTCGACTCGCTCATGGCCTTCCAGCCGCAGCAGCACCGTGTCGACGGCATCCGTCACCTCGTCGTGTTCCCGATGTACACGCAGAACGGCTCGAGCGACCGCCTGGTCGAGGCGCTGATCGTCGAGACGATCTGGCCGGAGTTCATCGCCGCGCTCGAAGCCGGTGACTACGGCAACAAGCTGTTCGTCTCGCTGCGCCTGGTCGACTTCACGCCCGGCTACGACACCAACTCGGCCGTGCTGTTCCCCGAGACCGTGGCCATGCGCGAGATCCCGACCTTCACCTGGGGCGCGATCTTCCAGGACCGTGAGGCTGCCCGCTACCGTCGCGTCACCCGGGCGGCGGCGGAGATCACGAACCTCGATCTCCCGGAGCGCGCCGCGGCGATGCTCGACGATCAGGAGATGGCGGAGAAGACCTTCGTCATGTGGGACATCATCCACGACCGCACGCACATGCGCGGCGATCTGCCCTTCGATCCGTTCATGATCAAGCAGCGGATGCCGTTCTTCCTGTACTCGCTGGAGGAGATGCGCTGCGACATGACGGCGTTCCGCGAGTCCGTCAAGATCGAGCGCGCCCTCGCAGCCCGCATCGCTGAGGGTGAGGAACTCACGGCTTCCGAGCAGGAGATGCACGACTACGCGCACCTCGTGCAGTACGCGGTGATCTTCGACCGCATCTTCCGCTTCTCGATCACCGGCACCCGCGTTCGCAATTACGACGCGGTGGGCGGACAGCTGCTGTTCGCCTGGCTGCACCAGCGCGGCGTGCTGCACTGGACCGACACGGCGCTCGCCTTCGACTGGGAGAACGTGCCCGACGCGGTGGTGGCTCTGGGCGATGCGATCGACGACCTGTACTGGCACTCGATCGACCGCCCCAAGGTCGCGCACTGGCTCGCCGCGTACGAGCTGGTCCGTGGCACGCTCACCCCTCACCCCGCATCCCAGTGGGCCCGCGGGCTGTCGGACGAGATCCTCGCCGGAGCGCCCAAGGGGTACACGGACGCGGTGATGGACGACGAGTTCCCGCTGTCGATGTTCTTCGAGACTCTCGACAAGAAGATGAAGCCGGTGATCGAGTCGACCGTCGGAATCCGCGGCACGGACGACTGATGACCACGCGCGCACCGCGCGCGTTCCGAGTGTGACGCTGGGGCGCACCGCACTGCGGCCGGAACCTCTCGTGCGGGATCTCCCGCAGGTTCCGGCCGCAGAAGCCCCTCCGATCCGGGAGAGTGGACGACATGGTTGAACACCGGGCAGAACACAGCGAATCGACGGCTTCAGGGCGGACAGTCGTGCTCGCCGGGGCCACCAGCGCGGCCGGCTTCGCCGCGACACGGGCACTGGTCGCCGCGAACGCACGGGTCATCGCGACCGGCCGCTCGACGGACCGCCTGCGCAAGCTCGCGGATGCCGGCGCTCAGGTCGAGGTCGCCGATGCGACGTCGCTCGACGAGATGACCACCCTGGCCTCGCAGCTCGGTCCTGTGGACGCGGTGGTCCCGCTGGTCGGCGGGTGGCGAGGAGGCGGCGGCCTGGCCGGACAGTCCGACGAGGACTTCGCCGCGCTGCTCCCGGCGCTCGACGCCGTGCGCGCCACGAGTCGGGCGTTCGACGGTGCGTTGCGCGCCTCCGACGCCGGGCGCTTCGCGATCGTGTCGTCGACCGCGGTCGCGCGACCTCTCGCTGGCGGCGCGAACTACGCCGCGGTCAAGGCTGCGAGCGAAGCCTGGGCCCGAGCGGTCGCGCAGGGCTATGCCAAGGCCGCGCGCGAGGCCGACGAGACCTTGCGCACCGCGTCCGTGGTGTTCCGCGCCAAGGCACTCGATCCCGATGCGCTGGCCGCCCGGATCGTCGCGCTGTGGAACGACGACGCGACCGCGCTCAACGACCGGGTGCTCGACCTGGCGTGAACGCCGCGGCGTCCACGCTCACGATCACCGGGATTCCGGAGGCATCCCCGGCACGACGGGCGGAGCATCCGCACCCGCCTGCTCCGGAGCGTCGATCTCCTGATCGGGAGCCTCGGCATAGAGCTCGGTGAGCTTTCGGTAGGAGCGCGTGAAGAAGGCCAGCGTCGCGGCGACGACCATGATCAGCCCGGCGAACAGGCAGATCAGTGCGATGCCCCGCGCCTCCCCCTCGCCCAGCAGCCAGCCCCATTGCTGCTGGCCGTCGGCGGTGTTCATGTACGGGATGATCAAGAATTCGGCGATAGGAGCGATGAGGAACGCGGTGAGCGGTGCCGCGGCCGCTTCCATCGCGGCGGCCACCCCGAAGACCCGGCCCTGACGCTGGAACGGCACGACCTTCTGGATCACGGTCTGCTCAGCGGCCTCGACCGGAGGCACCAGCGCCATGTACACCCACATGCCGACCACATAGAGCGGCCACCACTCTCGCAGCATGAACACCGACCCGAGCAGCCCCATGGCGATGACCACGAGCAGCATCGTGCGCATGGGCTTGGGACCGAGGCCGAACTTCGCCACCAGCCCGCCGCCGACGAGGAATCCGGTCGAGGCGAAGGCCAGCGCGAACCCCCAGGTCTGAGCATCGAACAGCGTGAGCCCGTAGGGGTCCATGAGCGCCATGTACACGCCGCCGATGAGGTTGTTGAACGTGGAGAAGATGATCAGGGCGAACAGACCGGGAGCCAGCCGGATGGCCCGGACGCTTCCCCGGAAGTCGAGGGCGCTGGACGCGTTCGGGTCGGGCTCGGGTGCGCCTTCCGGAATGCGCACGAACAGCAGGTGCGCGAAGGTGAGCGCCATGGCGGCGATGGCGATCGCCAGGGTCCACCCCATGCCGAGGAAGCCGATCGAGAGTCCCGAGAACACGCTGGTGACCAGGAAGGCGATGCCCTGAACCGTGCCGACCAGACCGTTCGCGTTCGCTCGCTTCTCCTCGGGGATGAGCAGGGTGACGGTCGTGGACAGCGCGATGTTGCGCAGCTGCTCGATCACGCCGCCGAACAGGATGATGCCGGAGAACAGCCAGAACCACGGCCCTCCCAGATCGAGCAGCGCCGCCTCGGGCTGCCAGAGGTAGAGCACCCCGGCGACGAGGAAGGAGACGGCGGAGATGATGCTCGAGATCACCATGACGGTGTGCTTGCGGTTGCGATCGACGATCGTGCCGAAGGCCATCGCGAAGAACGCGACGAACAGCATGTAGGCACCGCCGATGATGCCCGTGGCGAGCACCGACTGCGTCTCGATGTAGACCCAGAACGTCAAAGCGAACCACAGGAAGCTCGTCGTCACGTTCGCGATGAGCGTGTTGACGAGGACGTTGGCGAAGGCTCTCTTCGCTGCGGTGCGCTCCATGGCTTCGAGGGTAGAGCGGGGCGGGGACATCCGGTAGGGCGATTAGGCTTGAGCGGTGAGCATCCAGCATGACCCCGCGATCCGGGGCTTCGCCAGTGACAACTACTCCGGCATCCACCCCGACGTCCTCGCGGCCATCGCCGCGGCGAACGGAGGGCACCAGAGCGCCTACGGCGAGGACGCGTACACCGCGCGTCTGCAGGAGGTGTTCCAGGAGCACTTCGGCGAGGGCGTCGAGGCCTTCCCGGTGTTCAACGGCACCGGCGCGAACGTGACCGGCCTGCAGTCGATGCTGCCGCGCTGGGGCGCCGTGATCGCCGCGTCGACCGCACACATCAACGTCGACGAGGCCGCGGCCCCGGAGAAGATCGGCGGCTTCAAGCTGCTCACGGTCCCGACCGACGACGGCAAGCTCACCCCCGAGCTGATCGACCGCGAAGCCTGGGGCTGGGGCGACGAGCACCGCGCGCAGCCGCTGGTCGTCTCGATCACCCAGACCACCGAGCTCGGCACGCTGTACACGGCAGAGGAGATCCGCACGATCGCCGACCACGCACACAAGCGCGGCATGAAGCTGCACCTCGACGGTGCGCGCCTCTCGAACGCGGCAGCGGCCCTCGACATGCCGCTGCGTGCGTTCACCCGCGACGCCGGCGTCGATGTGCTGACCTTCGGCGGCACCAAGAACGGAGCCATGCTCGGCGAGGCCATCGTCGTGCTGAACCCCGACGCCGCCGACGGCCTGAAGTACTCGCGCAAATTCAACATGCAGCTGTCGTCGAAGATGCGGTTCGTGTCGGCGCAGTTGATCGCCCTGCTCGAGACCGACCTGTGGCTGCGCAACGCGAAGCACGCGAACGCCATGGCCGCGCGGCTTCGCTCCGAGATCGAGGCGGGCATCGCCGACGGGTCCATCCGCGGCGTCGAGTTCACACAGCCGACGCAGTCCAACGGCGTCTTCGCCACGCTCCCCGACGGCGTCGCCGACCGGCTGCGCGACTCGTTCCGGTTCTACGACTGGGACGCGGCGCGCAAGGAAGTCCGCTGGATGTGCGGTTTCGACACCGAGGCGGCCGACGTCGACGCGTTCGTCGCCGAGCTCTCGCGTCTCACCACCGCCGGAGCCTGAGCGCCGGGGAGCAGAGCAGACGTCAGCGCAGCAGGCGTCAGCGCAGCAGACCGAGGCTCGCGAGAGCCTGGCGGATGAGAGTGCCTCGACCGTTCTCCATCTCGGCGGCGACCGCATCTGATCCGGCGGCTTCCGGCGAGAACCACGTGACCTCGAGAGCATCCTGACGCGGCTCGCACGTGCCGGTCACCGGCACGACGAACGCCAGCGACACCGCGTGCTGCCTGTCGTCGTGGAAGGCGCTCACCCCGGGGATCGGGAAGTACTCGGCCACCGTGAACGGCAGCGGCTGCGGCGGAAGCAGCGGGAAGGCCATCGGGCCCAGGTCGTTCTCGACGTGGCGGAACAGGGCATCGCGGATCGTCTCACCGAAGCGCACCCTGCCCGACACGATCGTGCGGGTCATCTCCCCCATCGGGGTGGAACGCAGCAGGATGCCGATCTCGGTCACCTGACCCGAGCCGTCCGTACGCACCGGGATCGCCTCGACGTAGAGCATCGGCAGGCGTCGCCGCGCCTCCTCGAGCTCGAACTCGCTCAGCCAGCCGGGGTTCGCATCGGGCGCGGGACGATTCGAATCCGGGAACTCTCCGAGACCGTCGTCGTCGGGCTCCGGATCAGGATCAGGTGTACGGACCGCCATGTGTCCTTTCTACCAGCCGTCCCTCCGAACTGACACCGCGTGCACGTCTGCGGTCCCTGGCAGGATGACGGTGTGAGCGAGAACCTGACGATCGACGACACCGCGACCAGATGGTCGTCCACCGACCGCGCAGGGGTGCCTCTGCTGGTCCTCCTGCACGGTTACGGGGCGGACGAACACGACCTGTTCGGACTCATCCCCTACCTTCCCGAGGGCATCGCCGTCGCCTCCGTCGCCGCTCCGCTCGCCCCTCCGTGGCCCATGCCGGGGCGCTCCTGGTACCCGATCGAGGGGCTCGACGGACGCAGCTCGGACGCGGTCACCGCCGCGGCCGGCTCCTTCCTGCGCTGGCTCGACTCCGCAGCCGTCGACGTCCCCTCGGTGGCGCTGCTGGGCTTCTCGCAGGGCGCAGCGGTGGCGCTGCAGGCGCTGCGCCTGGCTCCCGAACGCTTCGGCGCGGTGGCAGCGCTGAGCGGATACGCCGCACCGGGAGACCTTCCGAACGACGAGACACTGGCCGAGCTGCGCCCACCCGTGTTCTGGGGTCGGGGCACGCACGACGATGTCATCCCGCCCGCACTGATCGACCACACGGCACAGTGGCTGCCGACGCACTCCGAGCTCTCCGGTCGGGTGTACACCGGACTCACGCACAGCATCTCGGAAGAGGAGCTGACCGACGTGCACCGCTTCCTCACCAAGTGGGTCGAGGGGATCGCCGCGAGCTGATCAGCGTTCCGGCTCCTCCTCGGACGCACCGGAGTCGTCGGCAGGGCGCTCGTCAGTCTCGTCGCCCCCGTCGCCCCCGGCGCGCTCGCGGGAGCCGGATCCGCCGCCCGAGGTGATGGCGACGGAGAGGGCGACGCCGATCGCCACTCCGATTCCGATTCCGAGGGCCCAGTTCTGCAGGGCCGCGCCCAGCGAGGCCCCGATCGCCACTCCGAGCGCGAGCCCGACGCCCAGGCCCATGCGCGAACGAGACTCCTGCGGACTCGGATCATGATCTGCCATGCCTCCACGCTACGGATGGGTCGGGCCGAGGGCATCCCCCGCGCGACGGACTCTCCGACACGCCCGAGGTTGCGCAGGAGCGACACGCCCGGGTATCGTCGGGGAGTCCTGTCCGCCGTGTCTGGAAGTCCTTTGATCTGATCCGTCGCCTCCGCGCTCATCTTTCCGCGCGCTGACCCGACGATCGCCGACTCCACGGCAGACCCGCTCCTCCGCATCCTGTGACGCCTGTCACGGCCCGGCAGGAGCTCGGTGTCAGTGCACCCTCGCACTCGACAGGAGACACTCATGTCAACCCCCACAGCTCTTCACGCATCGGTCGTCCTCGACCGCCTCACCTTCATCTGGCCCGACGGCTCCCTCGCACTCGACGGGGTCTCCGGCTCCTTCGGCTCGGGGCGCACCGGCCTGGTCGGGCGCAACGGCGCGGGCAAGTCCACGCTGCTGCGACTGATCGCCGGTGAACTCGATCCCACGTCGGGCGTCGTCACCGCGTCCGGCGAGGTCGCATACCTCCCGCAGCAGCTGACACTCGACGTCGACCGCCGCGTCGCCGACCTGCTCGGGGTGTCCGCAGCGCTCGACGCCGTGCGGGCGATCGGCAGGGGTGACGTCGACCCCGCCCACTTCGATGCGGTCGGTGACGACTGGGACATCGAGGCACGCGCTGAGGCGTCACTGGCCGAGGCGGGACTGGCCCCGGCCTTCCTCGACCGCACGGTCGGAGAGTTGTCCGGCGGCGAGGCCGTGCTCGTCGCGATCGCCGGCATCCGTCTGCGCCGCGCGCCGATCACACTCCTCGACGAGCCGACGAACAACCTCGACCGCGACGCCAGAGCGAAGCTCGCGGCGATGGTGCGCGCCTGGAAGGGAACGCTCATCGTCGTGAGTCACGACCTGTCGCTGCTCGAGTTGATGGACGACACGGCCGAGCTCTACGCCCAGACGCTGAGCGTGTTCGGCGGCCCCTACTCCGAGTGGCGGGCCTGGCTGGATGCCGAGCAGGACGCGGCGAAGCAGGCCGAGGTCGCCGCTGCCCAGGTGCTCCGCAAGGAGAAGCGTCAGCGGATCGAAGCCGAGGTGAAGCTCGCCCACCGCGCGCGCACCGCGAAGAAGGCGGAGATCGAGAAGCGCGTCCCGAAGATCATCGCTCACGGTCGCAAGATGGCCGCGGAGGTCTCAGCCGGCCGCCTGCGTACCGAGGTCGGTGCGAAGGAGGACGCCGCACGCTCAGTCCTCGATGAAGCGGGGCGGCGTGTGCGCTCGGATTCGTCGATGAAGATCGAGCTGCCCGACCCGCAGGTGTCCCGCACCCGCCGCATCGCGACGATCGGCGATCACGAGCGGGAGTGGGTCGTGCAGGGGCCGGAGCGGGTGGCGCTGATCGGAAGGAACGGCGCAGGCAAGACCACCCTGCTCGAACGGCTGGTCTCCGACGACTCGGCTCCGGACGAGCATCCGCTGCACGCTGAGGCCCACACCGACCTGGTCGCCTACCTGCCACAGCGGGTCGACGGACTGGACGAGGACCGCTCGGTGTTCGAGAACATCGCCGCCGCGGCACCCCACGTACCGGAGAAGGAGCTGCGCAACCGGCTCGCGCGGTTCCTCATCCGAGGAGCCACGGCCGAGCGTCCGGTGGCGTCGCTCTCCGGCGGCGAGCGGTTCCGCGTCGCACTGGCGACGCTGCTGCTCGCCGACCCTGCGCCGCACCTCGTGGTGCTCGACGAACCGACGAACAACCTCGACCTCGACACGGTCGACCAGCTCGTCGAAGCCCTCCGCGCCTACCGAGGTGCCGTGCTCGTCGTGAGCCACGACGACGCGTTCCTGCGCCGCCTCGACCTCGATCTGACGCTCGAGATCGACGGCGACGGCGCACTGCAGGAAGTGACGCTCACGCCGTGACGCGGCGACGCGGCGACGGGGAGACCTCCTCCCCGACGCCGCGTCCCCTCAGACCAGGCCGACCTCGTACGCGAGGATGACGGCTTGCACCCGATCGCGCAGGCCCAGTTTCAGCAGCACTCGGCCGACGTGCGTCTTCACGGTCGACTCCGACACGAAGAGGCTCTCGCCGATCTCCGTGTTGTTGTAGCCCTTGGCGATCGCGAGCAACACGTCGCGCTCCCGCTCGGTGAGCACATCCAACCGCGCATCCTCCCGCTCCGGCTGCCGGGGCAGGCGCGTGGCGAACAGGTCGAGCATCGCTCTGGTGACCCGCGGCGAGACCAGGGCATCGCCGGCGGCGATCGCCCGGATCGCGGCGGTCAGCTGTGCGGGCGGGGTGTTCTTCAACAGGAACCCGCTCGCGCCGGCTCGAAGGCTTCCGAAGGCGTACTCGTCGAGGTCGAAGGTCGTGAGCACCAGCACCCGGCTCGCCGGAGTGCCCCTGACGATGCGCCTGGTCGCCTCGATACCGTCCATCTCCGGCATCCGGATGTCCATCAGGATCACATCGGGACGCAGATCGCCCGCCATGTGCACCGCCTCGGCTCCCGATGCCGCCTCGCCGACGACCTTCATGTCGTCCTCGGCGTCGAGCACCATCCTCATCCCGCGCCGAATCAGCTCATGATCGTCGACGATGAGCACCCGGATCTTCTCTTCGGTCACCGCTGTTCCTCCTGTTCGGGGATCTCGACTCGCACGCGCCATCCACCATCGGGCAATGGCCCGGCCTGCACGGTTCCGCCGGCGAGGCGCGCCCGCTCACGGATCCCGACGAGACCGCGGCCCGATCCCACCGAGGCGGCCGGTGGTCCCGGCTGCCCGTCGTCGATGACGTCGACCACGAGGACGTCGCCCCGGAAATCGAGCAGCACCCGCACCTCGCTCGGGCTCTTCGCATAGCGCAGCGCGTTCGTGAGCGCCTCCTGCACGATGCGGTGGATCGTGTTCTGCAGAGCAGGCGACGAGGGCGCGCTCCCCACGGTCTGCACCGACACGGGAAGCCCTGCCGTCCGGAAGGTCTCGACGAGGGTCGCGAGCTCTGTCAGCCCTGGATTCGGCCGCAACGGGCCATCCTCTTCGCTCTCGGCCGTGTCGTCGCCCAAGGCTCCGAGCAGCTGCCGCATCTCGACGAGCGACTGCCGTCCGATCGCACCGATCTCCTGGACGGCGTCCCTCGACCGCTGCGGATCCTTCTCGGCCAGCGCGTCCGCGCCGTCGGCGAGCGACACCATCACCGACACGCTGTGCGCCACGACGTCGTGGATCTCGCGGGTGATCCGTGCGCGCTCGGCCAGGGTCGCGATCCGTGCCTGCTGGTCGCGTTCGCGCGCGAGCTGGTTGGCGCGATCGAGGATCGCTCCGATGTACCTCCGGCGGTCGCCGACGGTGACACCGAGAAGGGCCGCGATCAGCATCACGACCAGGAAGAACAGACTCTCCGGCACGCTCGTGAAGGCCCGATCCAGTTCTCCCTGGCGCAACCAGTCCAGCAGGGGGAACACGAGGATGCCGACGAACACCGTCACCGCGAACGCGATCCATCCGCTGCGGTTCGAGCGGTACACGAACAGGGCGTACAGCGCCAAGCTGATGCCGATCGGGTCTGCCAGCGTGTCCGTGACGAGTGCGACCACGGAGATCAGAGCGAACGCCGCGAAGGTGAGCCAGGGCCGGTGGCGGCGGAAGAGGAGCGCCACCGCGCCGACGAGCGTGAGCATCACCGGGATGAGGATCGGCGCGAGCGGTGACCATCGGCCGGAGGAGAGCGGCGTGATCAGGGCCCAGAAGTCGCCGAGCACGAAGTAGAGCGCGGCGAGCAGGCTGTCGAAGAGCCAGGGACGACTGCCCCAGAACCGCCGCACGACTCCGGGCGGCCGTGGCAGGCCCACCTCACGGACCCCGACGTCGCCGACCGGTGCTGACCCTCGCATGTGACGACTCTACGCACCGCACGTCGCCGTTCCCTCAGCGGGAGACGGCGACGAGCGGACCCGTCACGGCGCCTCTCGACGTGCTGCGGTGGAGGGCGACGGCTCGAGGGGCGGGACTCCATGTCGCACGCCGCGGCCGCCGACGTCGCGCTATCGCCGTGTCCATGCCGAGGACCGCGAGCCAGCCCATGCCGATCGTGGTCGCGACGAGCTCGAGGATGCTGCCGATGTCGGTGCGGAACTGCAGCAGGGAGAGGATGCCGCCGGCCCCAGCGATCACGGCGGTCGAGACGCCTGCCACCAGGGAGAGGACCCGCAGCGTGCGCCTCCCCTCGACGAACGACACCTGGAGCATCGCGAACGCAGCCAGCGCGAAAGCCAGGACGGCGACGGTCGTGTGCACCAGGTCCTGCCAGGTGAACGCGAGCCCGACGGGAAGCGGGCATCCGGTCGTGCACGTGACCTGCGACGCCACGAGGAACAGTGCGGAGGCCATCGCGACCGAGAACGATGGCGTCCAGATGCTCAGCCAGGGCACGGTCGACCGCAGACCGCGTGCCGCCCACGCGACCGAGAAGCCACCCACGGCGAGGAGCAGCAGGGCGAACGCGAACCACCCGGCGGTCGGCTCTCCGTCTGCTCCGAGACCGCTCACGTACAGGACCCGGTCGATGCTCATCCGCGCGACCCAGATGATGGTCAGGGCGGCGGCGACGAGCACGCTTCCGGCGATCGAGGCGATGGCACGGAGAGCGTCGGAGGCGGTGTGAGCAGCGGTGTCACGGGCAGTGTCAGGGGTGGTGTTCTCGACGGGCATAGGGTGACGGTACGAGCGGAGGCCACCCCGTCGCGTCGGCCCGGAGTGCCTCTCTCCGCGCGGCGTCGTACCTCAGTACGACGCCGCCTCCCCTGCTCGTCGGCTTCGCCGGCGTGCCCCGCTACCGTCGCCTCGGCGAGCGTCGGTCGCACCTCATGCTCGCCGACCCCGCATCGCCCGGGTATGCGTGAGTGCGGGGTCTGCGGCGAGCGCCGCGTACTCCGCCGAGTCCCGCGGCACCAGCGCGACCCGACCCTCGGCGTCGTGGTGGAGTCCCCATCCGTAGCGCTTCCCCAGCGGCGAGGACCGCAGGCAGGGCTGTCCTTTCGAGAAGAACGACTCCCGTGCGGCGGCGTCGTCCACCGCGATGCCGTTGCGCAGCGCATACGTCTCGAAGATCACGTCGTCGGAGGTGCGCGCGTAGGGCTGCTCGGCGATCAGCTGGTAGTGCATCGCTGCGATGGTGGGTTTCCCGGCGATCGGCGGCTCGGTCGCATGATCGATGGGGCAGTCCTCCGCGACCTCGATGAAGGTGTCGACGTAGTTCGTGGTGTGCGGCATCCCCCAGCATCCTCCCTCCCGCGGACATCGTCACGACCCCGATGTCCGCGGCCTCGACGATGATGGAGGGATGAGCGACGTGCTCGACCGCTTCACCCCCGCGACGCAGGACTGGTTCCGGGGGGCGTTCCCCGCGCCCACCCCCGCACAGGCCGGCGCCTGGAACGCGATCTCCGCAGGCCGGCACGCGCTCGTGGTCGCCCCGACCGGGTCAGGCAAGACGCTGTCCGCGTTCCTGTGGGCCATCGACAGCGTGTTCCGCGAGCGCATGGGAGAGGGTGCACCGCCGGCGAAGGGCGAGCCGCGCACGCGCATCCTCTACATCTCCCCCTTGAAGGCCCTCGGCGTCGACGTCGAGCGCAACCTCCGCTCCCCGCTGATCGGCATCGGCCAGTCGGCCAGAAGGCTCGGAGTGGCGGCCCCTGCGGTCACGGTCGGGGTGCGCTCCGGCGACACCACATCGAGCGACCGCCGCAAGCTGGTGTCCGATCCGCCCGACATCCTCATCACGACCCCCGAGTCGCTGTACCTCATGCTCACGAGTCGCGCCGGCGAGACGCTGCGCGGCGTGCATACCGTGATCATCGACGAGGTGCATGCCGTCGCCGCCACCAAACGTGGCGCGCATCTCGCCGTCAGCCTCGAACGCCTCGACGCCCTGCGCCGCGCGAACGGCGTCGAGACACCTGCTCAGCGCATCGGGCTCTCCGCCACGGTGCGGCCGATCGACGAGGTGGCGCGGTTCCTCGGCGGCTCGGCCCCGGTCGAGATCGTGGCACCTCCCGCCTCCAAGACCTTCGAACTCGGGGTGGTCGTCCCGATGGACGACATGACGAACCCGCCTCCGCCTCCCGGAGTACCGGGAGACGTCGACGACGCCGAGTACTCCGAGGTCACCGGCTCGGTGTGGCCGCACGTCGAGGAGGCGATCGTCGACCGCATCCTGCAGAACAACTCGACGATCGTGTTCGCCAACTCCCGCCGTCTGGCCGAACGCCTCACCGGGCGCCTCAACGAGATCTACTCCGAGCGGATCGGCGTCCCCCTCCCCGATGCGACCGTCCCCGCCGCGATGATGGCCCAGGCCGGTGCCACCGCCGGCGCCGATCCCGTGCTCGCGAAAGCGCACCACGGATCGGTGTCGAAAGAGCAGCGGGCACAGGTCGAAGAGGAGCTCAAGTCCGGCGTGCTGCGCTGCGTCGTGGCGACGAGCAGCCTCGAGCTCGGCATCGACATGGGTGCCGTCGACCTCGTGATCCAGGTCGAGGCTCCGCCGTCTGCGGCCTCGGGTCTGCAGCGCGTCGGCCGTGCCGGGCACCAGGTGGGCGAGATCAGCCGAGCCGCCCTCTTCCCGAAGCACCGCGGCGACGTGCTGCACACCGCGATCGTGACCGAGCGCATGCTGGCGGGCAAGATCGAGGCGATCCAGGTGCCGCGCAACCCGCTCGACATCCTGGCGCAGCAGACCGTGGCGGCGAGCGCGCTGGGAGCCATCGGCGTCGAGGAGTGGTTCGAGACCGTCCGCCGGTCGGCGCCGTTCCAGGCGCTTCCGCGTTCGGCATATGAGGCGACGCTCGATCTGCTGGCCGGCCGCTTCCCTTCGGACGAGTTCGCCGAGCTGCGTCCGCGCCTCGTATGGGATCGCGACGCCGGCACGCTGACCGGACGGCCGGGTGCGCAGCGCATCGCCGTGACCAGCGGCGGCACGATCCCCGACCGCGGCCTGTTCGGCGTGTTCGTCGCGGGCGAGTCGACCGGCGCCAGGGTCGGCGAGCTCGACGAGGAGATGGTCTACGAGTCGAGGGTGGGCGACGTGTTCACGCTCGGCACGACGAGCTGGCGGATCGCCGAGATCACCCACGACCGCGTGAACGTGATCCCCGCCTACGGACAGCCGGGCAAGGTGCCGTTCTGGCACGGCGATGGCATCGGGCGCCCATTCGAACTGGGTGAGGCTCTGGGCGCGTTCTCGCGCGAGGTGTCGGCGGCCACCCCGGAGAAGGCGGCGCAGCGGCTCATCGAGGCGGGACTCGACGAACAGGCGCGGACGAATCTCATGGCGCACCTGACCGAGCAGCGCGAGGCGACGGGCACGCTCCCCACCGACCGCACCCTCACCGTCGAGCGCGGGCGCGACGAGGTCGGCGACTGGCGGGTGATCCTGCACTCCCCCTACGGCATGAAGGTGCACGCACCGTGGGCCCTGGCGATCAACGCCCGGGTGCGCGAACGTCTCGGCGTGGAAGGATCGGCGGTCGCGAGCGACGACGGCATCATCGTGCGTATCCCCGATGCCGAGGCGGAACCTCCCGGTGCCGAGCTGTTCGTGTTCGACCCCGAGGAGTTGGAGCTCCTGGTCACCCAGGAGGTCGGAGGGTCCGCGCTGTTCGCCTCCCGATTCCGGGAGTGCGCCGCGCGAGCACTGCTCATGCCCCGCATGAATCCGAACAAGCGCACACCGCTGTGGCAGCAGCGGCAGCGGTCGGCGCAGTTGCTCGAGGTCGCCAGGCGCCATCCGACGTTCCCGGTCATCCTGGAGACCCTGCGCGAGGTGCTGCAGGATGTCTACGACCTGCCGTCGCTGCGTACGCTCGCGACCTCGATCGCCGACCGCCGCATCCGCCTGGTCGAGACCGAGCCTGGCCAGCCGTCGCCCTTTGCCCGCGACCTGCTTTTCGGCTACGTGGGCGCCTTCATGTACGAGGGAGACTCTCCGCTCGCCGAACGGAGGGCCGCCGCACTCTCGGTCGACCCTGCCCTGCTCGGAGAGCTGCTGGGCACGGTCGAGCTGCGCGAGTTGCTCGATCCCGACGTGATCGCCCAGTTCGAACGCGAAGCCCAGCGTCTCGATCCCGACCGCCGCGCACGAGGGCTCGAGGGCGTCGCCGACCTGCTCCGCATGCTCGGCCCGCTCGACGCCGAGGAGGTCACCGCGCGCCTCGACCCCGAGTCGATTACCGGCACCTCTGCCGCCGCTCTGCTCGAGGAGCTCGTCACCGCGCGCAGGGCGATCCCCGTCACGATCGCCGGAACGAGCAGGGTCGCCGCGATCGAGGATGCCGGGCGCCTGCGCGATGCGCTCGGAGCCGCGTTGCCCACGGGAATCCCGGTGGCGTTCCTCGAACCGGTCGCCGATCCGCTCGGCGACCTCGTGGCTCGTCATGCCCGAACGCACGGACCGTTCACGACGGATGCCGTCGCCTCGCGATTCGGCCTCGGAGCCGCCGTCGCCCGGCATACGCTGCAGCGGCTCGAGACGGCAGGACGGCTCACGAGCGGTTACTTCCTGCCCGAGGCGGCAGGCAGCGGCGACGCGATCGAGTGGTGCGACTCCGAGGTGCTGCGTCGGCTCCGGATGCGCTCGCTGGCGGCCATCCGCGGCTCGGTCGAACCGGTGTCCCCCGAGGCGTACGCGCGCTTCCTCCCTGACTGGCAGCACATCGGACGACCGCTCGAAGGCGTCGACGGCGTGCTGAACGTGATCGAGCAGTTCGCCGGTGTGCCGATCCCCGCGAGCGCGTGGGAGTCGCTCATCCTGCCCTCACGCGTGCGCGACTACTCCCCGGCGATGCTCGACGAACTGACGGCATCGGGCGAGGTCATCTGGTCCGGACACGGCACCCTCCCGGGACGGGACGGCTGGGTGTCGCTGCATCCGGCCGACATCGCGCCCTTCACCCTCCCGGAGCGCGACGCCGAGATCGCATCCGACTCCCTGGAGTCGCGCATCCTCATCGCGCTCGACGTCGGGGGCGCCTACTTCGCGGGACAGCTGAAAGACATGGCGGCGGCCGAGAACGAGCAGTCGGTGCTCGAAGCGCTGTGGTCACTGACCTGGGCGGGCTACGTCACCAACGACACCTTCGCCCCGATCCGCTCTCTCCTCACCGGCGGCTCGCAGGCACACAAGGTCAAACGCCGTGCGCCCCGCGCCCGCACCTACCGTGGCGTGTCCTTCACCGGGACCGCGGCGCCCCGCCCGCCCTCGATCGGCGGACGCTGGTCGCTGCTGCCCGCGCTCGAGACCGATCCGGCCCGTAGGGCCACCGTCACCGCAGGGCTCCTGCTCGACCGCTACGGCGTCGTCACGCGTGGCACCGTGCAGGCCGAGGGCGTCCCCGGCGGCTTCGCCCAGGCATACCGGGTGCTCGCGGGCTTCGAAGAGGCGGGCCACTGCCGCCGGGGCTACGTGATCGAGAAGCTCGGCGCGGCGCAGTTCGCCGCGTCAGGCACCGTCGACCGGTTGCGTACCTATGCGGGCCTCGCGGATCCGCCGCCGCGCAAGGCCGTGACCCTCGCGTCGACCGATCCCGCGAACCCCTACGGCGCCGCCCTCGGCTGGCCCAAGCTCGACGGGGTCTCGCATCGTCCAGGGCGCAAAGCGGGCGGTCTGGTCGTGCTCGTCGACGGCGCTCTGGTGCTGTCCCTCGAACGCGGCGGACGCACGGTGCTGTCCTTCAGCGACGACGCCGAGGTGCTGCGCGCCGCGGCCTCCGACCTCGCGGCCACCGCGCGCGCCCGCCGCCTCGACACTCTGACCGTCGAGAAGCTCAACGGAGAGGGCGTCTACGGCACCGAACTCGCCCTCGCGCTGCAGGAGTCCGGCTTCGTGGCGACCCCGCGCGGATACACACTCCGCAAGGTCGTCTGAGCACTACGCCTACGCTGGAAGCCATGATCCGCGAGTTCGCCACCGGTATCCGCACACTGCTGCGCGGCTTCGGGCTGTGGCGCACCCGGCCGGGACTCATGCTGCTCGGACTGGTCCCCGCGATCATCGCATTGCTCCTGCTCGCTGCCGCGCTCGTACCGCTGATCATCGGCCTGCCGTCGGTCTCCACCTGGCTGACCCCGTTCGCCGAGGGGTGGCTCGAACCGTGGCGGGGCCTGCTGCGGTCGGCGGTGAGCTTCGTGATCGTCGCGGCAGCGCTCGCCCTGTCCAGCGTGGTCTTCAGCGCCCTCACCCTGACCATCGGCGATCCCTTCTACCAGCGCATCTGGCACGTGGTCGAGACCGACCTCGGCGCAGCTCCCCCGGCCGACGGCGGCAGCTTCTGGACCACTCTCGGTGAGGGACTCCGCCTGATTCTGCTCGGCATCCTGATCGCGATCGCCGTGCTCCTCATCGGTCTGATCCCTGCCGTCGGTGGGTTCTTCGGACCCATCGCCGGAGTCGTCCTGACCGGTCGGCTGCTGGCCCGAGAGCTCACCGGACGCGCCTTCGACGCGCGTGATCTCAGTCCTGCCCAGCGCGCCGCTCTTTTCTCGGGCAGCCGGGCACGAGTCCTCGGCTTCGGCGTCGCGACCCAGCTCTGCTTCCTGATCCCCGGTGGCGCCGTCGCGATCATGCCCGCTGCGGTGGCGGGTAGCACGATGCTCGCCCGCGACATGCTCGCACGCGCCGGAGCTGCCACTCCGCCCGCCGCTCCGCCCGTCACGTCGCCCGCAGCGTCGCCGCGCACTCCGCCGCCGCCCACTCCCCTCGGTACTCCCTGATGCCAGAGGGCGATACCGTCTTCCGCACGGCGAGGCGTCTCGACGAGGCCCTGGCCGGCACGGAAGTCACTCGATTCGACCTCCGGGTTCCGCGGTTCGCGACGCTCGATCTGACCGGCCAGCCGGTGCATGCCGTGATCCCCCGCGGCAAGCATCTGCTCATGCGCATCGGCGACAGCACGCTGCATTCGCATCTGCGCATGGACGGCGCGTGGTTCACCTATCGCCCCGGCGAGAAGTGGCGTCACCCCGCGTTCAAGGTGCGTGCGATCGTCGGTACACCGAAGAGCGAGGCCGTGGGCGTCGACATCGCGGAGATCGAGGTCGTCCCGACCCGCGACGAGGATGAACTCGTCGGGTACCTCGGGCCTGATCCGCTCGCCGATGACTGGGATGCGGCCGAGGCGGTCCGGCGGCTCGAGGCCGATGCCCGCAGCATCCACGTCGCGCTCCTCGATCAGCGCAACGTCGCGGGGTTCGGCAATGAGTATGCTGCAGAACTGCTGTTCCTCCGCGGAATCCTGCCGACCACACCGACGCCGGAAGTCGATGTCGTCGCCCTCCTCGACCTCGGCGTGCGCACGATCCGCGCCAACCGGGACCGCCGCCACCGCACCTTCACGGGCGTCGATCGCCCAGGTCAGGGCACCTGGGTGTACGGCCGCGCCGGGCGTCCCTGCCGACGCTGCGGCACCCTCATCCGACGGGGCGAGCAGGGCGCCGATCCGACCCGCGAACGCATCACCTTCTGGTGCCCCTCCTGTCAACGCTGACCACATCCATCCGCGGGAATGAATCCGCCGCTGTCGTGGTTGTTGATATATCCGGAGAACTCCGGAGCACGGGAGGAATCGTGGGCAAGAACTACGTCGACATCGAGAACGACCAGGGCGCGACGCTGCGGTATCGCAAGCACGCGAATGGCCGGGGTCTCGTCGCGCACGGCGCGAAGGTGCACCCGAAGGCACACATCGAGGCGGGTGCCTATATCGAACCGGGGGCGCGCGTCGGTGCCGGCGCGACCATCGCCCGAGGTGCCTGGATCGACGAAGACGCCGTGATCGGCGAGGGCGCGTTCGTGGACGCGCACGCGCACGTCGGACACGGCGCGGCGATCGGCGACCACGCCTACGTGGGCGTCCGCACCGACATCGGCGCCGGAGCGCGCATCGTGCGCGGCGCCAGGATCGGCGACGACGAGACCGTCGCCGCGGGACTCACGATCGCGACGGACCAGAAAGGGCTGTGGCTCGCGGCCTGAGCGACCTCACCCGAGCGGTGCGCTCACAACAGGCGCCGCTCGGAGGCCCATGCCGTGAGTTCGTGTCGTGAGGAGAGCTGCAGCTTGCGCAGCACCGACGACACGTGCGTCTCGACCGTCTTGATCGAGATGAACAGCTCTGACGCCACCTCCTTGTAGGCGTAGCCGCGCGCGATCAGGCGCATGACCTCCTGCTCCCGCGCCGAGAGACGGTCGAGCTCGTCGGTCGCGGTCGCGGTCTCGCCCGCGACCGCCCCGAAGGCGTCGAGCACGAAACCGGCAAGCCTCGGCGAGAAGACCGCGTCGCCCTCGGCCACGGCCCGCACCGCGCTGCTGACCTCGATGCCCGAAGACCCCTTGGTGATGTAACCCCTCGCGCCTGCGCGGATCACCCGCACCACGTCGGCTGCCGCGTCGGACACGCTCAACGCGAGAAAGCGGGCACCGGTGGGGGATGATCCTCGGATCACGGCCTCCCCTCCGGCCGCGTCCTCGCCGCTGCCGCCGGGCAGATGCACGTCGAGGAGCACGACATCAGGTCTCGTCTCGGCGATCACGGCGATCGCCGACGGCACATCAGCCGCTTCGCCCACCACTTCGAGGCCCGTGTCGAGGTCGGCACGGAGGCCGGAGCGGAAGATCGAATGGTCGTCGACGATCACGACGCGGATGCTCTCAGCCATGGTGCTCCTCCCGAGCAGCTGTCGGACGCGGCACCGAGCGCTCCTGGTGTGACGGCGTCATGATGCGCAGATGCACCTCGGTGCCGTTCTCGTCGCTGCGAACCCCTCCGCTGCCGCCTGCGCGGCGCATCCGTCCGATGATCGACTCACGCACGCCCAACCGATCGCTGGGCACGTCGTCGAGTCGGAAGCCCGCGCCTCGATCGCGGATGAACACATCGACGCCAGACGCGCTCCCCTCGATGTACACCGAGATCTCGCCGCCCGCGTGGCGGGCTGCGTTCAGGATCGCCTCCCTGGCGGCGGCTGCCAACTCCCCGCTCGCCCGCTCGGTCGACAGGCCGGCGGAGACCACGTCGATGCGCACCGGGTAGTCGAGCTCCAACGCACCGGCATAGTCGCGCAGGTCCGTCGGAAGATCGCTGTCGGCGGGAGCATCACCGTCGTACAGCCAGGCCCGCAACTCCCGCTCCTGTGCTCTCGCGAGGCGCGCGGCTTCGCTGGAAGCTCCCGCCCTGTTCTGGATCAACGCCAACGTCTGCAACACCGAGTCGTGCAGGTGGGCCGCCATCTGGCTGCGCTGCTCCTCGCGGATGCGACGCACGCGCTCACCGGACAGCTCACGCCACCGGGGGATCAACGACGAGGACACCACGCCTGCGAGCCCCGCCAGCGGGAGCAGCACCAGTGCCACGCCCGAGCGGGCAACCGGCCAGGACAGCAGGATCGCGAACAGCAGCGCCAGCAACACGATCGAGAGGACCCGGATACTCAGCGTGTGCCGGGGTCCACGCGCCGTGTCGGTGCGGTCGATCAGGGTCGCCCAGAGTCCGGCGCCGGTCGCGAAGGCCACCGTTGCGCCGACCACGACCGCAGCGATGTCTGCCGGGATCGCGCCGCTCAGCCAGTCGCTGCCGCCACGCCACCCCAGCACGATGAGCATTCCCACGGCCGCGGGAGCCAGCAGCAGCCAGGCCACGGGCATCCGTCTGGTCGGCGCGTCCTCCCCCTCTGCCCAGGGCGTGAACATCCAGCACCAGGCGTAGAGCAGCACCCCTGCACCGCCGCACAGCGCGAGGGCGATGAACAGAGCACGCACCATCCACGGCCGTGCGCCCAGGTGGCGTGCGAGTCCGGCACTGACACCGGCGACCAGGCAGTCGCGATCGCGGGTCAGCGACGGGCGCGGTGGAGCAGCGACGCGCGGAGGTCGCGCGGGAGCGTGCGCCGAAGAGGACATGTCGCCATCCAATCATCCGCGCCGATGCTCCGGGGGCTCCCCCGGCGAGAATCAGGGGTCGCTCAGGGGTTCCCCCCATGGCACAGCGCCCCGCGCCACCGCCAGGATCGAAGCATGACGATTCCGACTGCGCCTCCGCCCCCTGCCGATCCCGACGCTCCGGCCGTCGGCGATCCCGGCACGGGCATCCCGCGCGGCGCCGACCGCTTCTTGCTCTGGGTCGCCGGTCTCGGCGTCGCCCGCACCGAAGGCTGGCTGGGTGGTGTCGCCGCCGGGATCGCCGCCCGCCTGCGCATCGACCCGCTCATCGTGCGGGGCGTGCTGGTGGTCGCCGCGCTCTTCGGGCTGCCGGTGATCTTCCTCTATGCCGCCGCCTGGGCTCTGCTCCCCGATGTCGATGGGCGCGTCCACGTGCGAGACCTGCTGCGTCGCGATTACCAGCCCGTGCAGTGGGGCATCCTGGCGATGGCCGTGATCGGGTTGTTCCCGACTGCTCCGCTCGCCGGCCGCCTGTTCGGGCTCGGCTACGACGGCTGGTCGGCCCTCTCCCTCCTCAGCTGGATCGTCGGGCTCGCGCTCGTCGCCGGTCTGCTCTTCATGATCGTGCGTGCTGCCAGCCGCACCCCGGGCGCTTCCGCGTCTGACCTGCCGATGGCTTCCGCAGATCAGACGGCCCCGGCCGCGTCCGCTCCCCTCGTCGGTTCGGGTACCGCCGAGGGGGCGGACGCCACTCTCTCCGCCGAGGCGGACCTCGCCGCACACACGGTCGTGGAAGCCGACGCCGCGCACGAATCCATTTCGCTCACGCCGCCCGCGCCGCCGGTTCCACTGCCGCCCGGGTCGCAGGATCCCGCAGCCCTCGAAGCCTGGCGCGCCCAGCACGCCGCCTGGAAGGAACAGGATCAGGCGTGGCGTCGTCAGCAGCAGGACGTCGAACGAGCCGCCAGAGACCAGCTGCGCCGTGAGCGCCAGGCCGAAGCCGCCGTGTTCGCGTCGGAGGCGGCAGAGCGCCGACGCATCCGCCGCGCGTCGAACCCGCGAGCCGGGTTCCCGTTCGTGGCGACGATGCTGGGAATCGCGATCATCACGGGCGCTGCCGTGGGACTGGCGACCGGCGGAGGGATCCTCGGAGGGGCTCTCGGTCTCCTCGCCGCAGCGTTGATCCTCGCACTCGGGATGATCGTCGCCGGAGCGTTCCGTCGGCGCAGCGGTTTCCTGGCCTTCGTGACGGTGATCACCCTCGTCGGCGGACTCGTGGCCGGCGCGTTCTCGACGCTCCAGGGATTGACCTTCGGGTGGGCCTCCGTCACCAACAACCGGGAGCAGCACATCCGTCAGCCGTTCGGCGACCTCTCCGTCACCCTCTATCAGCACGACGGTGCGCCGCGACCGATCGTGATCGAGAAGTCCTCCGGGGGGACGTACATCTATGTCGATCCCGGCGTCGAGCTGCAGCTGCGAGCGACCGTGGACACGGCATCCGTGACCTGGACCCGCGTGGAGGGCGACTCGGGAGCGATCGTCGACTCCGGCACGTGGCGCGGCACGCGCGACGGAGGCGAGCGCGACGGAGATGAGACGGTGGTCGTGCAGAGCATCTCCGCCGACACCACCTCCCCGACGACCATCCAGCCGATCACCCTCGATCAGAACAGCGGTGAGATCTCCATCACCGTCGCCGAGCCCGCGAAGGAAGACCAGTGATGAGCGCTCCGACGATCGCCGAGACCCCCACCGTGCCCCGCACCGCCACCACCGCACCCCGCACCCGCTGGGCTGCGATCATCTGGGGCCTCCTGTTCGCCGTGATCGCGGCGACGGCCCTGTGGACGCTGGCAGACGCCGACCGCCGCGATGCGGTCACCGAAGCCCTGCTGGCCCTCACCCCGACGACCGCCGTCACGGTCGCGCTGCTGACCGTCGGTGTGCTGTTCCTGGTCGGCGGGGCTGCCGGGCTCGTCCGTCGCGCACAGCGGAAGCTCTCCGCCACCGGCCCTGCTGCGCTGACGGAGGTGCCTGGCATTCCCGCCGAGTAGCCTTGAAAGCATGGCGAACCAGGGAAGACGTCCCGCGAAGGGCACAGGCCGCGGAACACCGGTGCGCCGGAACAAGGCAGCCCCCGCTGAGCGGTATCCCCCGCAGAAGCCGAAGAAGCCGACCGCCAAGGTCGTCTTCGATGCCCCGCAACCCGAACCGGAGGCGCCGCGCACCTTCCGCCTGGGCGCTGTGCCTGGCGCGACCCCCGGCAAGTGGATCGATGCCTGGAAGCAGCGGATGCCGCATGTTCCGCTCGAGCTCGTGACGATCGACCCCAGCGCACAGCGCGATGCCCTCGACGAGGTCGATGCAGCGCTCCTTCGCCTGCCCCTCACCGACGAGTCGCTGCACATCATCCCCCTGTACGACGAGGTCCCGGTCGTCGTCGCAGCCGTGGATTCGCATCTGATGGCCGCGGAGCAGCTCACTGCGGCCGACCTCGAAGGCGAGGTCCTGATCGCACTGACCGACGACGTCCTGGGGTCTCCTGAGCTCCCGGGGACCGTCCCGGCAACCTTCGATCCCCTCCCCACCGACGAGGCGATCGCGACGGCGGCATCCGGCGTCGGGATCGTCGTCGTCCCGATGTCCCTCGCACGTCTGCACCACCGAAAGGACGCCGATCACCGCGTCCTCGCGCAGGGACCGACCTCGACCGTCGCCCTGGTGTGGCCGCGCGAGCGCACGACGGCCGACGTGGAGACTTTCGTGGGCATCGTCCGCGGTCGCACGGCGAACTCCTCGCGGTGACCGCATCGGCTCGGCCACGCGCGATCGTTAGAATCTCCTGATGGCCTCGCTTCTCTACGTCTGCGTGCGACCCGAGACCGGGGCGGCGGATGCCGAGCACGCCTCCTTCCGTCGGGCGCTGGGCGTCGATGTGGTCGACCGGCTCGATCTGCTGCACGGGGCGTTGCCGATCGAAAGCCTGCGGAACTATCGCGGCATCGTCGTCGGAGGTTCGCCGTTCAACGTCTCGGACGTGGTGAAGTCCGACGAGCAGCTTCGCGTCGAGGCCGACCTGCGCACGCTGGCCGACGCGGCGATGGCCGCCGAGGTCGCCGTGTTCTTCACCTGCTTCAGCATCGGCGTCGTGACCCGCATGCTCGGCGGCGAGGTGGTGACCGACACCCCGGAGCCTGCGAGCGCCACGGTCATCGAGACCACGCAGGCAGGCGCGGTCGACCCGGTGTTCGGGCCCAGCGGCTCCGCTCTGACTGTCTTCACCGCTCACAAGGAGAGCGCGGCGGCCACCCCTCCCGGTGCCGTGCTGCTGGCCACGAACGCCGCCTGTCCGGTGCAGGCGTACCGCGTGGGCACGCATCTGTACGCCGCGCAGTTCCACCCCGAGCCGACGCCTCGCGACTTCGCCGACCGGATGACTTTCTACCGCACCACGGGGTACTTCGACCCCGAGGAGTTCGACGCCGTGCAGCAGCAGGTGCTCGCGGCGTCGGTCACGGAAGGCGCGGCCCTGCTGCGCCGCTTCGCGGAGACCTTCGCCTGAGTCAGCCCGACGACGAGTCGCGGAGCAGTGGCACGCGTTCGCGCAGGTATGCCTCCAACGGCATGAATCCCCCCGCGGTGCTCCATCGCACGGAAGGCACGCCGTCGACCAGAGCGAGAGGACCGGACGAACCTCCGGCGTCCACGGCGTCGACGTCGATGACGCTCCACCCCACGTGCACGACATCGCCCTCGTCGAATCCTCCGCGCAGCGCCTCTGCCCTGCGTTCCGCCCGCTCCCGAGCCGACTCGGCGGTGTAGCCGCGACGGCCGGGATCTGCCGCACGCAGGACCTCGGCCGTCGCCAGCGCATGCGTCTCGGTCAGCAGCAGCACGCCCAGGTGCCACGCCTCACCGACGCGAACGATGCGACGCCCGCGCCAGCGGGAGTCTCTCTGCTCTCCGAGACCCTCCTTCGGGGCACCCCTCAGATCGTTCACGGCTTGCGTCAACTGAGCCGATGCGGTGGTCACAGTTCTCCCTGTCTCGTCTTGTCGGCCAGCTGCGGGCCCACGACCTCTGCGCGATCGCCGCGGAGCGTCATGCCGATCAGCGGATAGAGCAGCACCGAGAGCATGCCTGCCCCGACGAGCGCAGCGGCTGTTCCGGTGTCGAGCATCTTCTGATCCACACCGATGGCCGTGACCGCGACGATGATGGGCAGGCCTGTCGCGGCCAGCAGCCCGAGGGCGGCACGGTCTCGCACACTCGCCCCCGCCGGTGCCGAGAGCTGCGCAGCCGACCCACGGATCACGAGCAGAGCGATCAGGAAGATCGGGACCAGTCCCAGCGCCGTCGGCGAGGACAGCAACGCCTGCAGATCGAACGTAACTCCGGTATAGAGGAAGAAGATCGGCACGAGGAAGCCGAAGGCAATGGCCTCGATCTTGCTCTCGACCTCTTCCGCATCCTTCTTCGGCGCACGCGCCATGATGATGCGCCACACCGCTCCGGCGACGAAGGCCCCGAGCAGCATGTCCAGATCGAGCATGACGCTGAGCCCGACGAGTGCGGCGATGAGCAGGATCACGAAGCGCACGCCGAACTGATCCGAGGTGTGCAGCGTGGCGCGCACGATGCGGTGCAGTCGCCCGTGCGGCACCCGATGCGCCAGCAGCACCGCGAGTCCGGCGAGCACCACGAAGGTCAGCAGCACGGCCGTGGCGATGGGTGTCGTCCGAGTGCTCAGGAAGATCGAGATCGCGATGAGGGGCAGGAACTCGCCCACCGCGCCGATCGCGCTGATGGCACGGCCGAAGGGAGTGTCCAGCTCGCGGGCGTCGCGCAGGATCGGCATCAGCGTGCCGAGGGCGGTCGAGCTGAGCGCGATCCCGACCACCACCATCCCCTCCCCCGGCGCGAAGAAGAAACCGAGGCCGATACCGAGCAGCACACTGAGCAGCCACCCGAGGGACGCACGAGCGAGGGGCTTTCCCGCCACCGTCTTGAAGTCGATCTCCGTGCCTGCGACGAAGAACAGCAGCGCGAGGCCGAAGTCGCTGAGCTTCTCCAGCAGCGGTCCCGGTTCGACCCAGCCGAGCACGGCCGGTCCCACGAGGATGCCGAGCACGAGCTCGAACACCACGATGGGCACCCGGACCACCGGTCGCACGCCGCGTGCGAGAAGCGGAGCCGCCACGGCGAGCAGCGGGATCAGCACGAGGCCGAGATCACTCGCATTCATGCTCTCAGGGTAGGTGAGGGCGCTGCCGCGTGGGGGGAGGGCGCCGGATGATCTTTCGCGATTCGCCCGCTCGGCGCATCCACGGCAGAATCGATGCACACCCTCGAGGAGCCCCCATGTCTCAGCCCGATACCGCCCGCCTGCTCATCGCCTGCGACGACCAGCCCGGCATCGTCGCCGCCGTCGCCGGCGTGCTCGCTCAGCACGGCGCGAACATCATCTCGCTCGACCAGCACTCGACCGACTCCGAGGGCGGACGCTTCTTCCAGCGCACGGTCATCCACCTCGACGGTCTGGCAGCGGCGCGCCCGGCACTCGAAGCCGACATCGCGGCCGTCGCCGAGCGCTTCGGCATGGAGTGGTCGCTGCACGACGTGGCCCGCCGCAAGCGCGTCGCGATCTTCGTCTCGAAGTACGACCACTGCCTCATGGAGCTGCTGTGGCGCACACAGCGCGGACAGCTCGACATCGACATCACCATGGTCGTGTCCAACCACCCCGACCTGGCCGAGGCCGTGCGCTCGTTCGGCGTGCCGTTCGTCCACATCCCCTCCGGCGACAAGGCCGCGATGGAGGAGCGCCAGCTCGAGCTGCTGCGCGGGAACGTCGACCTCGTCGTGCTCGCCCGCTACATGCAGATCCTCACCGACGACTTCATCACGCGCCTCGAAGCTCCGGTCATCAACATCCACCACTCGTTCCTGCCCGCGTTCATCGGCGCGAACCCGTATGCCCGCGCCAAGGACCGTGGCGTCAAGCTGATCGGTGCGACAGCGCACTACGCGACGGCCGACCTCGACGAGGGGCCGATCATCGAACAGGACGTCACGCGCGTCACCCACTCCGAGTCGGCCGCCGAGCTGCAGAGCCGCGGTGCCGACGTCGAGCGTCTGGTGCTCGCCCGTGCCGTGCAGTGGCACGCCGAAGACCGCGTGATCGTGCACGGCAAGTCCACCGTGATCCTCTAGCCCGATCTTCCAGGACAGCGAGGTTCAGTCGCGGTCGCTCAGGATGTCGACCGCGAGCCCGTGGGAGCCCGCTGCCAGGCGTCGGTCATTCGTCCACAGTTCGGTGCAGCCCGCGATCTAGGAACAAGCGCTGGTCACCGTGCAGACGGGAGCCCCGCCACGAGCTCGGCGAGTACCTCGGACGCGGAGTCGTGGCGCACGAGAGGAGCCGCCTGCCCCATCCACAGCGACTGCAGCGCGCCCAGGTTCTGCTCCCCTGCCGCGGTGCGGAAGCGTCCGGTCAGCCAGTTCTGCATCGGGAAGGGAGCGATCGTGCCGCTCGCCTCGATGGCGCGCACGACGCGGTTGCGCGCCCCACGAGCCAGGCGCCCGCTCATGGCACGCGTGAGCACGGTCTCGTCGGCGGCAGTAGAACGGATCGCGTCGCGGTGCGCCGACGTCGCGGCCGACTCCGCGGTGGCGAGGAACGCCGTCCCCACCTGCACTCCCGCCGCGCCCAGCGCGAACGCCGCTGCCACCCCGCGACGATCGGCGACACCTCCCGCCGCGATCACGGGCACCCCAACCGCGTCGACCATCTGCGGCACCAGCGCGAACGTCCCGACCAGCGACTCCTCCGCTGAACGCAGGAATGAGACCCGATGACCCGCGGCCTCGGCGCCGCTCGCGACCACGGCGTCCACGCCCGCTGCCTCGAGCGCGACGGCCTCAGCCACCGTGGTCGCCGTGCCGACGATGAGGATGCCGCGGCGATGCGCCTCCTCGACCACATCGTCCGAGGGCACGCCGAACACCACGCTGAGCACGGCGGGCTCGATCTCCCAGATCGCCTCGAGCTGTTCGTCCAGCGTCGGGGTGTAGCGCTCCGGCCGGGCGGGGACGTCCACGCCCACGGCTTCGTAGAACGGCTGCAGCGCCTGGGCGAACACGGAGTGCTGCGGGTTGGGCTCGACCTCGTCCCCGGTCGGAAGCCAGACGTTCACGGCGTAGGGCCGGTCGGTCAGAGCACGCAGCTCTGCCCCGGTCGCACGGATGCGGTCGCCGTCGTAACCGTAGAGTCCGAACGACCCCAGCCCGCCCGCGTTGCTGACGGCGGTGGTGAGCGCGGTCGAGGAGAGCCCGCCGAACGGACCGAGGATGATCGGGTGCTCGATCCCGAGCAGGGCGCGAAGGTCACTCATGCTTCGAAGTTACGCCCGCGGGAGACCCCGGGGCCGCGTTCGAATCGCGCAACTGGTCGTATCCGGCGCCCGGATGGAACCAGTTGCGCGATTCGAACGCCACCCAGACCCCGGTGATACCCTCGTCGCAGGAAGGGGTGCGGGCATGAGCGAGTGGTTCGGGCAGATGCTGAGCTTCGTCGCGACCGCACTCGGCCTGGTCTCGATGCCCGATGCGACGGCTCTCGGCCTCGCGATCGCGCTGCTCGCCGTGACCGCCCTCACGCTCGCCATCGTGTTGAGCGTGCGCCCCGAGACCGCGGCCGGCTCCCCGCATCCGTTGCGGGCCATCGACGTGGGAACCCTCCTCACACAGAGCGATCCTGATGCCGCTGGGCATCCGCGCCCGCGGGCGCCGGGAGTCGCGATCGCCGCGTAGTCCGTTCACACGACGGGACCGCGCGGCCTTCGCCGACCCTTCCCGACACCATGAACGGACACCCCATTGGACATCTTCGCCTTCCCCCCACTCGCCGCCCTCCTCGACGCCGCATACGGCGCCATGACCGGGCTCTCCGACCTCCTCACCCCTCTCGCCGGCGCCTCGGCGGCTGCTCTCGCCGTGGTGCTCGTCACCCTGCTCGTGCGGGCGCTGCTCATCCCCGTCGGCATCTCCCAGGCCAAGGCCGAGCAGACCAGAGCGCGCCTCGCCCCGAAGCTGCGTGAGCTGCAGCGTCGCCACAAGAAGAACCCCGAGCGCCTGCAGAAGGAGACATTAGCGCTGTACAAGGCCGAGAACACGTCGCCGTTCGCAGGGATGCTCCCGGTGCTGGCGCAAGCGCCGGTGGTCGGCATCCTCTATACGCTGTTCCTGCGCCCCGAGATCGCCGGGCATCCGAACGAGCTCCTCGCCCACGACCTGTTCGGCGCCCCGTTGGGCACGAGCCTGGTCTCCGCGCTCTTCGGCGGTACGGCCGCACCCGCCACGTTCCTGGTGTTCGGGGTGCTGCTGGCGATCATGGTCGCGGTCGCCGAAGTCACCCGCCGCGTGTTCCGTCCGACGCCGGTCGAGGGCGACGACTCGCCACTCAACTCTCCCGCGATGCTGCGCGTCGTCTCGGCGATGCACTACCTGACCGCTGTCTTCGCCGCGTTCGTGCCTCTCGCCGCCGCGCTGTACCTCACGGTCACGGTGGTCTGGACGCTCGCGCAGCGCGTCATCCTGCGCCGCCGCTTCCCGCTGCCGACGCCCGCTGTCAGTCGGGCAGCGGTATCGGCGCGGTGAAGGGACCGGAGGGGCCGCCGTCTCGGCGGTCCCTCCGCACGCCGAGCGTGGTGCCGACGCTCGCGGCGATCACGAGAGCGATGGCGAGCATGCGCAACGGCGTCGCGTCCTGTCCGAGGATGAGCCACCCGGCGAGAGTGGCGAAGGCGGGCTCCAGACTCAGCAGCACCCCGAAGACCCGCTGCGGAAGCCGCCGCAGCGCGGCGAGCTCGAAGCTGTACGGGATGACCGACGAGAGCACCGCGGTGATGGCCGCGAGCAGCAGGAGCTGCGGGTCCATCGCCACGGTCGACGCGGCGGGGATGCCGACCGGGATCAGGAGCACGGCCGCGACCACGAGCCCCATCGCCAGCCCGCTGCTGCCGGGGATGAGCGCGCCGACGCGGGCGCTCATCCGGATGTACATCGCCCAGAAGGCGGCGGCGATGAGGATGAACACGACCCCGAGCGGATCGAGCGGCTCGGCTCCGATCAGGCCGTCGATGCCGAGGACGATCATGCCGAGCAGCGCGACGGCGACCCAGGCGAAATCCCTCAGCTTCCGGGTGAGCAGAGCGGCGAGCACGAGCGGTCCGAGGAACTCGATCGCGACGGCGGGGCCCAGCGGGATGCGATCGATCGCGGCGTAGAAGAATCCGTTCATCGCGGCGAGCGAGACGCCGAAGAGCACAGCAGCGAGCCACTGCGGGCGCGTCCACTTCCCCGGACGCGGGCGCACGATCACGACGAGCAGCACCGCTGCGATCGCCACCCGCAGCGAGGTCACACCCCACGGTCCGAGCAGCGGGAACAGCTGGGCTGCGACAGCGGCGCCGAAGGGCAGCGAGAGGCAGGAGCCGATGACGAGTGCGACCCCCACGAGGGGACCGGACGCGGCGGGCTTCTGCACCAGACAAGCTTAGGCGGCGCCCCTGCTTCAGCCCGGCGTCGAGACCCATCGTGCCTGTCGAGACCCACCGTCGAATGCGCAGCGACGCGTGGGTCTCGGCGACGACGATGGGTCTCGACGGGGTCTCGCGCGGATCAGAGGTGCTTGCCGCCCGTGACCGCGATGACGGATCCCGACGTGTACGAGGACTCGTCCGACGCCAGGTACACATACGCTCCGGCGAGTTCCGCGGGTTGCCCTGCACGCCCGAGCGGGGTGTCCGCACCGAAAGTCGCCAGGCGCTCGGCGTCCCAGCCCGTCGCGGGGATCAACGGTGTCCAGATCGGACCGGGGGCCACGGCGTTGACTCGGATCCCCTTCGGCCCCGCCTCCTCGGCGAGCGCCTTCACGAACGCCACCTGTGCCGCCTTGGTCATGGCGTAGTCGATCAGACCCGGCGAGGGGTTGTAAGCCTGCACCGACGCGGTCACGATGATGCTCGCACCGGGTTCGAGGTCGGGGTAGGCCGCTCGCGCCGAGAACAGCAGGCCGGCCAGGTTCGTGTCGAAGACCCGGCGCATCCGCTCGGTCTCCAGCGACGCGAAGCCGTCGATGTCGTGCTGGTAGCCCGCGTTGAGCACGAGCACGTCGAGCCCGCCCAGCTCGCTCCTCGTCTTCGCGACGATCTCGGTCGCGAATGTCTCGTCGCGAAGGTCTCCCGCGAAACCCACTCCGGTGCGGCCGGTCTCGCGGACCAGGGCGAGCGTGTCCTCTGCGTCGTCCTGTTCCTCGGGCAGATGTGCGATGGCGACGTCTGCACCTTCACGGGCGAACGCGATCGCGACGGCACGGCCGATGCCCGAGTCGCCGCCCGTGATCAGGGCGCGACGGCCTTCCAGACGGCCGTGGCCGACGTAGGTCTGCTCGCCGTGGTCGGGTTCCGGTCGGGTATGTTCCGTCAGGCCAGGCTGGTCCTGGTGCTGCTCGGGGAATCCGTCCTCGCGATGCGCGTGCCGGGGGTCGGTGGTGTCGTCGGTCATGGCGATCCTCCTCGTCTCGTGGAACGTGTCGTCGTATGAGCGACTCTCCCCGACGACTGCCCTCGCGTCACGGGGGTTGACAGGTCCGCGGCGCGTGCGGGGCATCCCGATGATCAGACCGGAGGGGTGACGGGCACCTCCTCGGTTCCCGGCTCCGAGCCCGATTCCGCGGGCTCGGGCACGAGGTACAGCCCGCTCGGCGCGTTCGCGGTGAAGGCGAGTGCCTCGATCCACGCACGGTTGATGGAGGGCTGACGGCTGCCGAAGTACTTGAAGACCAGGGCGCTGCCGGGCTGGATCCACACCGTGGTGCGTCCGCCGCCCACGCTGGTGTCTTCCTTCCAGCTGAACGGGAAGGGCTCACCACGGCGCAGCTTGGCGGTGATGACGAGCTGCAGGTGGGTGAGCGCTCGGTCCTCGATCTCGGTCTTCACGCTGCCTTCGTAGACGAACTTTCCCATGCGGTACTCCTCTGTCGTGGGGGGGGGACGACGGCTGCGACCCATTGTTCCCCAAACAGCCGACGGCCACACAGTCCCTCGGTTGGCGGATCTGATGCCGAGTCGCCGCAGCGAAGTCAACCCCCTCGGCGAGATCTCGACGCGCGCATAATCTCGACCCAGTCGACCCTTGAGGAGAGCACTGCCATGAACGATCGACACATCGATGACCGCCCGGACGAGGGCAACACCCCCGGTACCACGCACGCGTCATGGGGCGCGGGAAACCCCCGTCTGCGGATCACCAGGGACGACGAGCGCACCGAATTCGCGCTCGAAGACGACGTCGTCAGGGTCGGTTCCGCGGCGGGAAACGAGCTGCGCCTGGCCGATACGGATCCGGTGCACGCGACGATCACGCACGACGACCGCGACGAGTATGTGCTGACTCTGCACGGCGAGGGCGAGACGAACGCGAGCCTCGGCGTGGACGCGACGCATGCGGACGAGAACTCCGAGACGCTGCGCACGGGCGCGCACTTCACGGCGGGTCCGTGGACCCTGGTGTTCGCGCGTGACGAGTTCGCCGACCACGGACGCCCGTACGGCGGGCGCGCTGGCGGGGAGTACTCGGACCAGCCGCTGCAGCCGCCGCGTCCCGACTACGACGAGAGCGAAGAGCGATGACACTCGAGAAGGGACGCTCGTCCCGGTGACCGCTCTCGACCCCCACGACACGGATACGCACAGCCACATCGTGCGGTTGAGTGAGCTCTCCTCCGAGCGGGAGCTCCGCATCGGAGTGGCCGAGTCCCTGACCTCCGGGATGCTCGCGGACACGATCGGCGCCGGTGAGGGTGCCTCCGGGTGGTTCGCGGGAGGGATCGTGGCCTACTTCACCGACGTGAAGGAGCGGGTCCTGGGGCTGACCCCGGGAACGGATCCCTGCTCTGCCGCCTGCGCCGAGCAGCTCGCCGCCGGGGCGCGGACCCTGTTCGACGTCGACCTCGCCGTGTCGACCACCGGCGTGGGCGGCCCCGAGCCCCAGGGCGGACATCCCGCGGGAACCGTCTACCTGGGCTGGGCCACGGCCGATGACGTGGGCCACCGCCGACTCGCACTGGTCGGCGACCCGGAGGAGGTGCTCGCGGCGACCGTCGATGCGGCCATCAGCCTGCTGGCCTTCCACGCCGAAGGACTGCGGCCCGCGGGTCCGCGGCGCGGTCGGGAAGACCTCGGCGAGGACCCTCGTACGACCTGAGTCCGACGCCTCACCGGCCACCGCGGGCTTGCGGGCATAGGCCCCACGGGCAGCGGGCTCACTGGCTCGGGACGAGTCCGATCCGCAGGGGCGCGTGCGCCGTGGCGGCCTCGAGCAGTGCCGCATCGATCTCGGCGAGCGGCCGCACCACCCCCACGGCGTCGGCGAAGGGATAGGCGCGGCCTCGACCGGCGAGGAACGCCACGGCCTCCGCCAGCTCTGCTCCCGTGTAGTTGTGGATGCCCGCGACGGTGACCAGCCGGCGCACGATGCTCTCGGCGTCGAAAGGCACCGGGTCCGCAGGGAACACGCTCCCGACGAGCACGACCGTCCCGCCGACCGCCACGCCGGCGAGTGCTTCCTGCACCGCATGCCCCGACGCCTCGATCACGACATCGGGGTCCCTGTCGATGCGCGTCGCTCCGAACCGTGCGGCCAGGGCGCGTCGATCGGCGTTCGGGTCCCGCACCTCGACGATCGCTCCCTGTTCGGCGGCGATGGCTGCGGCGGACAGCCCGACCAGACCCGCGCCGTGGATCCGCACGGAGGCGCCGTCGAGGTCGTGGTCCTTCGCCGCTCGAGCGACCGCGGCCCAGGCGGTCGCCGTGGCGCACGAGGCGGGGGCGAGCACCGCAGCGGGGAGCGCTTCGGGAACCCGGACGATCGCCGTCCCCTCCCGCAGCTGCACGTGGCTCGCGAACGCTCCGGTGAGGTCGCCGTGGGCCCCGACGCGGTCGTGCCCGTACTTCCCCAGCTCACGACACTTCTGCGGCAGCCCTCGCAGACAGCGGTCGCAGCTCGCACACGACACGGTCACCGACCAGACCACGCGATCGCCGATCCGCAACGGGGTGCCGTCGACGGTCCGCGCCCCGGTGTCTCCGGTGGCGATCACCCGGCCGACGCTCTCATGCCCGAGCACCAGGGGCGTCGGGGCGGAGCGCCTCCCCTGCACCGTGTGCACATCGGAACCGCAGATGGTCGACATCTCGACCGCCACGAGTGCGTCCCCGTCCGCGAGAGCCACTCCCGGCACGGCGATCGTCTCGTGCGGATGGCCCTCGCCCACCCAGACCATCGCGGTGGCTGCCGGGCGCAGCGCGACGTCTCTCCGGTGGCCGGGCGGACGGATCAGCATCGTTCCCATGTCACGGTCTCTCAGGAGGCGGCGACGAGGGGGAGCAGTTCGCGCTGGCCCAACGCACCCCGCAGCGCGGTCACATCGCTGAGCACGGCATCCGCCCCGGCAGCGCTCAGCGCCGGACGATCGTGCGCGCCGGTGAGCACGCCCGCGACGTATCCGGCACCGGCTCGACGGCCGGACCGGACATCGCTGACTGTATCGCCGGCGACCGCGACCGCCTGCACGGACGAGGTCTCCGTGCGCAGGAGCGCCATGAGCACGAGGTCGGGCGCAGGGCGCCCCCGTCCGGCATCGATCGGCGACAGGGCGAGATCGACGAGGTCGTGCCAACCGAGTCCGTCGAGCAGGGCGTCTCGGGTCACCGGGGCGAAGCCGGTGGTGAGCGCGACCTTCAGCCCGGCGTCCTTCAACCCCTGGATCGCATCGGCGGCCCCGGGGATCTCGGAGACGCCCTGCTCCGCGACGATCTCGGCGTACGCACCCTCGAAGGCGGCCGTGGCACGTGCTGCGGCCTCGGCGTCTCCGCCGGAGAGGTGCGTGAAGACATCGATCTTCGACTGCCCCATGGTCACGCGCACATGGTCGAGCGCCTCGTCCCACGGCATCCGGTCGGCGACGCCCGTGCGCTCGGCCGCACGCTGGAAGGCCTGCTCCACGACGCCGTCGTCGAGCACCGTGGTCCCTGCCATGTCGAGAACGACGAGTTCGAGAGGAGTGGTCATGATGTTCCTTCCATTGCTGCCGCCCACCCGAAGGCTGCGGCGAGGTTCTCTTCGGCGAGTCCGAGGCCCGTGGTCATCCCGATGCCGGTCGTCGCGGCGAGCACCAGCACACCGTCGTCACCCCGGTCGATCAGGAAGTCCCGCGGACCCTTCGCGTACACGCCCTGCCAGCGCTCGATCACACGCGGTGCCGGTGCGTCGAACAGCGCCTCGGCCTCGTCGAGGAACGCGGTGAACGCGGCTTCGGGTTGGAACGGCGCCGGGGCGACCGCCGTGGCGTGCGAGTCTCCGATGATGAGCGTGCCGTCGGGGAGCTGCGTGTACATCTGGTTGAGGTCGATCGCGGCGAGATCGGGCCGCTCGGCGTGCAGACGCTCGCGCAGCGCACGGGCCTCGGGGCCGTCCGAGAACCGGCCGTAGCGCACCAGCGACCAGCCGGTGAGCAGGGGCGCCGCGAGCGGACGCGGGAACGACACCGCCGCCCGCATCATGTCGAGCGCGCACCGCACCACCCCGTGCCTCTCGGCGACCTCCGGGAGCAGCTGGTCGATGTCATGGTTCACGGCGACGACGACGCTCCCGCAGGCGATCGGCCCGCGCGACGTCTCCACCCGCTCCGCCCCCACAGCGGTCACCGCGGTGCGGAAGCGGAAGTCGACGCCCAAGGCGACCAGGTGGCGCACGATCGCGTCCGCCGCGGTGCGTGGATGCGTCTGCAGATCGGTCTCGATGTGCGCACCTCCGACGATCCCCTCGGCACGGAGCGGGGCCGACCTCAGGAGTTCCGCGGCTTCGAGCATGCGGATGCCGCCCTCACGGGATGCCGTCTCCAGCACGGCGAGCTCGTCATCGTGTCTGGCGGCCACCAGCGTGCCCGACTCTCGCAGCCAGAATCCCGCATCCTGCGAGAGACGCAGCCACAGGTCGCGCGACAGGTCGGCATAGCGCCGCGCCTCGCCGCCCTGCGCGCCGATGCAGAGGTGTCCGAAGTTGCGGATCGTCGCACCGACTGGTGCTGCGGTGCGGTCGACGACGATCACGCGCAGCCCGCGCCGAACCGCCGCGTATGCCGCGCCGAGGCCGACGATGCCGGAACCGACGACGACCACATCCGCCGTGTCGAGAGGGCGGTTCATCGGAACACCTTCCGCATCCACATGGCGAGACCTTCGACCACGAGCACGGTGGCGAGGATCATCAGCACGATCGCCGTCACTGTCTCGTAGCGGGAACCCTGGCTGGCATTGAGCAGGTAGTAGCCGACCCCGCCTCCGCCGACGATGCCGAGGATGGTCGCGGCACGGATGTTCGTGTCGAGCATGTAGAAGCTGTGCCCGATGAGAGCCTGCATGCCCTGCGGCATGGTCGCCGAGGCGTAGGTCTGCAGCCGTGTCGCACCGACCGCTCGCAGTGCGCGCTCCGGTCCGCGATCCACCTCTTCGAACGAGTCGGCGATGAGCTTGCCGAGCAGCCCGATCCCGCCGATGGCGAGCGCGATGACGCCCGCCTGCGCCCCGAGACCGGTGATGACGACGAGCACGATCGCGAGGATCAGCTCGGGGATGCCGCGGATACCGACGAGCAGCAGTCGTGCGGTCCCTCTGGCTCCGGGGTTCGGCGCGACGTTGCGCGCGGCGAGAGAGCCGAGCAGCAGCGACGGGAGCAGGGTGAGCACGGTCGCGGCGAGAGCGATCGCGACGGTCTCGCGCATCGCCTGGAACATGGCGCTCGCATCGTAGTTGCCGAACGAGGGGGGCCAGAAGCGCGCCGCAACCTCGGGCAGCTTGGCCCAGAACGTGATGAGGTCCATCCAGTTGATCTGGCTGACGAGCACGCTGCCGATCACGACGAGCACGGCGACGACGCCGGCGGTGGTGTGCCGGATGCGCTGCGCCGTCCAGGGGCGGCGCACGGCGGTCTCCGGGCTGGTCGCCCAGGCCGGGCGCTCGACCTGGGTGGACGCCGCGTGCGTACCGAGGCGTGGATGCAGGATCCGGTCGATCCAGGAGCGGGTGTGCTTCTGCTCGCCGAGCATCGCTCCGCGCACCATGCTCGAGACGATCTCCATCGCCACGCACAGGATGAAGATCACGAGGGCGATGCCGAGGCCCTTGCCGTAGTTGAGTGACTTGAACGCGTACGACATCTCGAGGCCGAGGCCTGCCACGCCGACGTAGCCGAGCACCACGCTGCCGCGCAGGTTGATGTCGTTGCGGTGCAGCACGGTGGCCACCCAGCTGGGCAGCACCTGCGGCAGGATGCCCGACGTGAACTCCTGCATCTTCGATCCGCCTGCCGCACGGATGGCGAGACGCGGCCCTTCGTCGATCTGCTCGATCGCGTCGGCGAACATCTTCGAGATCATGCCGATGGAGTGGATGCCGATGGCCAGGATTCCCGGAAGCGTGCCGAGCGAGAACATCAGCACGAACGCCATGGCGAGCACGACATCGGGGAGGGCGCGGGTGAGGACGCCGATGAACCGCGCGACGGCACGCCACCCGTTGCCTGGCGTGGTGTTGGAGGCGGCGAGGTACGCGATCGGCACGGAGAGCACGGCGGCGAGCAGCGTCCCCACGAGCACGAGGCCCACCGTGAGGGCGATCAGCCAGGCGAGGTCTCCGGGGGCGGGGAAAGTGAGGCCGCCGACGCGAGCCATGAAGTTCTCGGCGTTGCCCCAGCTCTGCACCATCGCCGGGATCGAGATGTCGACGTCGCGCACCGCGAGGATGCCGAGCACCACGAGCGCGAAGAGCGTCAGGGTCGCCGCGATCCGTTCCGGCGAGACCGGGCGCTTGGGGGCGCGGTCGGCGACGCCGGGTCCGCCGCCCCGAGGGATCCCGCCGCCGCGAGTGAGGGCATTCGTGGATGCGTCCAACGCGGTCATGACGCGGCCACCTGCGCAGCCGCCTCGACGAGCTCTTCCTGCACGGCACGGATCTCGGCGGTCGTGGTGGCGACGCGCCCGTAGATCTCCATGACCTCGGCCTTGGTGAGGTCACCGGTCGGAGTGTCGAGCACCACTTCGCCGTGGCGCAGACCCACGATGCGGTCGGCCCAGGAGATCGCGAGATCGACCTGGTGCAGGCTGCACACGACCGTGAGTCCCTCGTCGGCGGCGATCTCGCGGATGAGGGCCATCACCTGTTCGCTCGACTCCGGATCGAGCGAGGCCACCGGCTCGTCGGCCAGCAGGATCGCCGGCTTCTGCATGAGCGCTCTGGCGATGGCCACGCGCTGCTGCTGTCCGCCCGAGAGCGTGTCGCTGCGCTGGTAGGCACGGTCGAGCAGGCCGACGCGGTCGAGGTGTTCGAGTGCGGTGAGCTTCGACGCGCGGGGGTATCCCCAGAGGCCGAGTCGGGGACCGCGCACGCCCGAGAGCGACCCGGTGAGCACGTTCTCGAGCACCGTGAGAGAGGGAACCAGCTCGAACTGCTGGAAGATGAATCCGACACGACTGCGGAGGTCGCGCAGCGCCCTGCCCTTCAGGGCCGGCACCTGCGATCCCAGCACCTCCACCGAGCCGGCAGTGGGGATCTCGAGCCCGTCGAGGTGGCGCAGCAGGGTGGACTTCCCCGAGCCGGAGAGGCCGAGGAGCACGACGATCTCGCCGCGGGACACCTCGAGGGAGGCATCCTTCAGTGCAGTGGTGGTCCCGAAGGTCTTCGTCACGCCGTCGAGGCGGATGAGGGCGTCGGATGCCGAGGCGGTCATGTCGTAGCTCCTGTGTGTCGTGGGTCGTGCGGTGGTGCCCTCCGGCCCGCCCGCGGGGAGGCGGACGAGCCGGAGGGCGCCGGGTGAGGCGAAGGGGTCAGGCCGGGCTCAGCCCTGGCACTGCTCCGCTTCGGTCTCCTTGCAGATGTCGCGGATCAGGTCGTAGTAGGCGTCGTCGACCGGCTTCGTGGCGTAGAAGACGCTGCGGAACGCGTCGGTGTCCGCTCCGTCGATGCCGGCGGCGATGATGTCGTCGATCGTGATCTCGGAGAGGCCGTCGATGAGCTTCTTCGAGACGTCGTCCGGCAGCGTGGACGAGTAGACCAGCGGCGCGCCGGGAACCATCGTCTCGTCGATGACCTTCACCTTGTCCGACTTCTCCACCTCAGAGTCCTCGGCGAAGCCCGCCTCGCACTCGACCCCCTCGCCGACCTTGGTGACGCTGACGTCGTGCTTGCCCGCGAACACGGGCGTGATGTCGGTCTTGGGGTCGATGCCGGCCTTCAGCAGGTTGTAGGTCGGGAACAGGTAGCCCGAGGTGGAGGACGGGTCGACGAAGCAGACCTTCTTGCCCTTGAAGTCCTCGATGCTCTTGATGTCGCTGCCCGCGGGGACGATCGCCTGCGAGAAGTAGCCGGGTTCCTGGCCCTCTTCCGTGACGATCGAGGAGATCGGGGTGAGCTTGGCGCCGTTGTTGGTGGCCGTGACGTAGGTGAAGCCCGAGAACGAGGCGACGTCGACCTTGCCGGCGACCGCAGCCTCGATGAGCGCGGCGTAGTCGGTGGACTCGTGGTACTCGACCGTCTTGCCGGTGACCTCGGCGATGTAGTCCATGAGCGGCTGGTAGTTCGTCTCGGTGTCGACCGAGTCGGGAACCACGCCGAAGACGAGCGTGTTCTCGTCGACTGCGAATCCGCTGGCGGAGGACGACGCGTCGGCGCCGGGGGTGCCGGAGGCGTCAGCGGAGCCGGAACAGGCGGCGAGGCCGAGGGCGAGGAGCGCGACGCCGGCAAGGGCGGGGAGAGCGCGAAGCTTCATGAGGACCTTTCAGGGTGTGTGGGGTGATCCACGGAAGACTCTGGCAGGTGGCGGAAGCAGATATATACCTAACTCGGAAGAGTTCAGACCTCGTTTACCGGGGATTCGCTTGAGTGAACACTCCCCGAACGGGCCAGCGCGGTTCGGAGTGACCAAGTAATGTACCTATGTGGCCGAAGCTGTGTACACCCAGATCGCCGACGACCTGCGCGCCCAGATCGCCGCCGGCACCCTGCGCCCCGGCGATGACGTTCCCACCGAAGCGGACCTCGCCGAGAAGTGGCACACATCCCGAGGCCCGATCCGCAACGCGCTGGCCGCGTTGCGAGGCGAGGGCCTGATCGAGACGAGCCGCGGCCGGCCGGCGCGGGTCGTGGCAAGGAAGGCCAGTCAGGCCGTCGACGTGTCGGTGCCGTTCACCCGCTGGGCGCGCGAACTGGGGGTCGCACCGGGGGCGCAGACGCAAGAGCTGAGCCTCCGTCGGGCCGGTGAGCTCGGAGCCGCGCTCGGTGTCGACGCCGCCGACACGATCGTCAGTGTGGTCCGACTGCGGCTGCTCGATGGGCGCCCCACGATGCTGGAGCGCCTCAACTACACGGAGGTCGCGGGGCGGAGACTGTTCGACGTGAATCTGGATGAGGTCTCGATCACGGAGTACCTCTCGTCCGTCGGACACCCCATCGTCACCCTCCAGCACGTGATCGACGCGGTCGCCGCCGACGACCAGGACGCGGCGCTGCTGCGCGTGCCGCGCGGGACACCCATCCTGCGCCTCACCCGCACCTCGCGTGACGCGGACGGGCGGATCTTCGAGGCCTCGGAGGACCGGTACCTGAGCGAGGTCGTGCGATTCACCGTCGCAGCATCGGGGATCTCCACCGATGGCCACTACATGCGCGCCGTGGGCGGGTAGTCAGGCGCACGAACCGACGTGCGGGAGGCCGCGGGAAGGGCCGTTAACGCAGAAGGCGATCGCGAGCGCGCAAAGTGTTTCAGAAGCCAGAAAGACCGCGCTCGCGATCGCAGCGCTGGGGACGCTTTATCTGGGGAAACCTCAGAATATGGCCGACTGCAACTCGTTCCACAGTGTCGAACGTCGAGACTTCGCTAGACCTTCGTCTAGGTTCTCGCGGATCGTGGAGAGGGTGCTCACACACTCTAGAGCATCAGACGACCGGAAGTCGGGCCGACACGACCCAGAACCCGTCGACTTCGCCGGCGCTGAACTCGCCGCTCGCGCCCATCACGCGCTCCGCCATGCGGCCGAGACCCGTTCGGCTCGATGAAAGCTCCCGGCGCGGCGTCGTCGGGAGCGGGCTGCGCAGCGTGAGGTGCGCGACCTCATCGTTCACGGCAAGGTCGATCAGCACCTCGCCGGGTCCTGCGTATTTGAGGATGTTGGTGGCCGACTCGCGCACGATGCGCGCGAGGACGATCTCGACGGCACGCGGGATGCGTTCGTCGCTCGGATCGCCCACTCTGGCCACGGAGTGGCCCGCTGCTTCGAACTCGCTCTGTGCCTCGTCGACGGCCGCCGCGAGGTCACCCGTCTGCACGGTCGACGACTGCGGGCCGTCGTCGGCCAGTTCGATCACGAAGCGGAGGTCGGTCATCGCCTTGCGGGCGGCGACACGGATCGCCTCCCGAGAGTCGGTGCTCATCGCGGGGTCTTCGAGCATCTGCACGTGCAGCGACACCACCGTGAGGTGGTGCGCGATGCTGTCGTGCAACTCACCGGCGATCCAACGCCGCTCGGCGAGCACTGCCTGTCGTTCCTGTTCGGCCCGCTCTTCGAGCTCGCGCTCGAGACGGCTGCCACGGGCGAAGGCCAGCCGAAGGGCGAACCCGACGGCTCCGGCCACCGTGGCGAAGATGAGGAAGAGACCGACGTTCACACCGGAGTCAGCAACGCCGTTGGCGACGAGAGCTGCAGCGATGAGGAACGCACCGGTGTACGACAGGATCAGGGAGGTCCACCCCAGTCTCATGACGAGCCCTGCCGCGACAGCGGCGGCGGTCAGAACCTGGGACTCGGTTCCCACGAGAAACGATGCCGCGAACACGACGCCGAGGGCGCATGTGGCGACGAGCGGATTCCAGAGATAGAGAGCGAACGCTGCGGTGCATGCGACGCTCACCAGAAGGGCTACCGGGTTGACCCCCGGTGTGGTGAAGAAACCTATGACGTCGGTGGCGATGGTGATGGAGACGATGACCAGGACGACGATCCGCTCGATCGCGCTGAGCTTCTCGCCTCGACCCAACCGGAACGAATCCGCAGATCGCCGGGGTGACTGGTCGAAGGCCATGGTTCACTATCTCCTATTCGCCAGGTACGCTAGCGGACGAGACCAAAAAACTTGCCAACCTGCTGCCAGAAAGTCATTACGTTCACCTCCATTATGTAGTCGTTTGTCGATGTCTGTATTCATCTTCTCGGCGATGGAAGCGGCGCACATCTGTCTCAGGTCCAGACCTTTTTGGCCAAAGGTCTACATGCCGTCCATGAGGTGCTCGCGCCGTTAGGCTTCCCCCTATGCAGGAAATCCGTGTCGTGATCGTCGATGACGATCCCCTCGTCCGTTCGGCGTTGTCGCACTTCGTTTCGCGCGACCCGGAGATCAGCGTGATCGCGCAGGCAGAGGACGGTCTCGAGGCGATCGCGACTGTCGAGCGCGAACAGCCCGACGTCGTGATGATGGACGTGCAGATGCCCGAGATGGACGGCATCGAGGCGACGGGAGTCATCGCCGAGCGGTGGCCGCATGTGCGCGTGCTCGCTGTCACCACGCTCGACGGGAGCGACACCGTGCTCCCCATGCTGAGCGCCGGGGCGTCCGGCTACCTGCTCAAGGACTCCAGCGCGGAGGACATCGTCACCGGTGTGCGCGAGGTGCACAGCGGTGCCAGCTCGCTGTCGCCGCGGATCGCCTCGATGCTGATCAAACACGTCCGAGATTCGACCCCTGTCGCCGCCGACGCCGCCGCCCTCGAACCGCTCACCGAGCGCGAGGTCGAGGTGCTGCACTGCCTCGCACAGGGGATGTCGAATGCGGAGATCGCGAAGGCGCTCATCGTCTCCGAGGGCACGGTGAAGGCCCACCTCGGACGCATGATGTCGAAGTGGCATCTGCGCGACCGCGTGCAGATCCTCGTGACGGCCGCACACGCCGGACTCGTCAGCTTCCGCTGATCACGCGCCGCCGCGGAACACGCCAGCGACGCTCGGGATCCCACCACGCCGGGCCGCGGACCTGCGGGGCACCTCCCGCCATCCGGATCTCCCACCCTGATCGGTCCAGCGAACGATGATGCCACCAGCACAGGGGCACGCCGTTGTCCGTATCGGTCGACCCTCCCCTGGCGTGCTCGACGACGTGATGGATCTCGCACCATGACGCCGGCACATGACACCCCGGGATCAGGCACTCTCCATCTCGAGCGATGATCGCGCGGCGCTGGTGGACCGTGAACACCCGATCGATGACGGTCGTGCCGACGATCCGCCGTCGCCGAACAGCACCCGCTGAATGGCGCCCGTGCACGCGGCCTGGGTCGCGACCCCGATCGGCACCGGCGACTGCGAACCGACCACGGTCGCCCACCCGGTGCCCGAGACGAGGTCGTTCGCGTCGGCGTGCACCACGAGCGTCGGGGATGCTCCGGCCAGTCGGGGCATGTCCTCGTGACGCGCGGCGATCGCCAGTGCTGCCGCCATGGCGTCGTGCCGTTTCTGCGCGGCGGTGCGCTGTTCGATCACGTTGCGCGGGTCGGAGTTCCACGGATCGACCTCGGCGACGTCTGCACCGGACTCGGCTCCATCGCCCGATCGCTCACTCTCCGACCGGAATGTCACGCCCGGCTCTGTCGGACCGTCGGTCCTCGGACTGCCCCGCGTCTCCGGGTTGGCTCGTACCTTCGGATTGTTCTGAGCGTCGATGATGAGCTGCAGTTGAGCGGCCACGTCGGGAAGGAGGTTGCCCCGGAGCGGATGCACCCCGTTGCGCAGGCGCCCGATGGTGAGGAATCGCCGATTCCGCGCCTTCGCGTCTGTCGGCTCGGCACCATCCGGATCGAGCAGCTGCGCGAGCAGCGTCGCGTACTGCCGGAGGTCGTCAGGGGTGGCGGGCGGTCCTCCAGCTTCGGCGTCCCCGTCCGCCTCGCGGAGTCCGCGTGCCAGATCGGCCAGCGCAGCGTCGGCCGCGATCCGATCCTCCGCCCCGATCCGATCGCCCGCCTGCAGGATCGGCCCGGCCTCCACGCGACGAAGAGCCTCGCCCGCGCCGCGGAGCACATCCAGCCGCGCGGCATCGTCGAGCCCGGCGAGCTGTCCAGCGGACAGCACGGCGTCGAGATCGGCGACGACCCGATCCAGAGCTTCCGCGAGGGGGTTCATACGCCCATCCCACACCCGACCACCGACATTGCGGGGCCGGAACAGTCCTGTTCAGAGCTGCTTTCGTAGCATTCCGGAATACGCTCGACGCCTCCCGTCGGGCCGGCGTTCGACGGCTCACACAGCGAGGAGGACGATCCCCGTCACCACGACGAGCGATGCCGCGATCCGCCAGCCCCCGCGCGACTCCCGCAGCACGAACACCCCGAACAGGCTCACCAGCACGACGCTCACCTCGCGGAGGGGCGCCACCAGCGCCACCGGGGCGATCTGGATCGCGGTCAGCACCAGGATGTACGACAGCGGGGACAGGATGCCGAAGGCGAGTATGCGACGCCACTGCGTGCGCCAGAGCGCCCAGACCGCGTCCCAGCGTCGACGCACCGCGATCGAATAGAACGGCACCTGCAGCAGCGTGGTGCCGACCATGAACGCGACCGGCGAGAGGTTCCACGTGCGCACCGCGTGCGCATCCCAGATCGTGTAGACGGCGATCGCGACGCCGGTGAGCAGGCCGAAGACGATCCCGGGATCTATCCGGCGCGTACCCGAGCCCCTCCCCCGATCGACGAGTCCGATGGCCACGACACCTGCGATCACGGCCGCCACCCCGATCAGGGCGAGGACCGACGGTCGCTCACCCAGCAGCAGGATGGCCACGATCACCGAGAGGAAGGGCCCGGTGCCGCGGGCCGTCGCATACACCGTGGAGAGGTTGCCCTCGCGATAGCCCCGCTGGAGCACAGCCATGTAGCCGACATGGAGCACAGACGAGACGACGACACCGAGAGCGAACGACCACAGGTCGTCGGCACCGAGACCGCCCGTGAAGGGTACTGCCCCGATCCACACGGCGGTGCTGGCGACGGCGCCCCACCAGAGGAACGGCGCGCCCGCTCTGCTGATGCCGTGCGCGATGATGTTCCACGCCGCGTGGGCGATGGCTGCGCCGAAGACGAGGACGAAGGCGAGAGGAGACACGAACAGACCCTTCCGTCCGGCGCACGGCGCGACGAACAGGGTCCTCCGGGCTTTTGTCCTGTCAGATGACGGCTCTCCTGCGGAGGAGGGCCGTGGCGCCGCTCGGACCAGACGGGCGCGAACCCCGGAACCCTAGGCGCTATCGGGACCACCCTAACCCGCCGGGATGAACGGCCGGGAAACAGCGCAGCCGACGACCGCTGCCGTGGAGGACGCACGGACAGCCCGACTACGCTCGAAGGACCGCGCTCTCCAGGAAGGTCACGACATGCCCGTCACCCCCGCCGCCCTCGCCCACGCCGAGGACCTCGCCGACTTCGTCGCCGCCTCCCCGTCGAGCTATCACGCGGCAGCAGAGGTCGCTCGACGGCTGGAAGCCTCGGGGTTCACCCGCCTACGCGAAGAAGAGGCCTGGCCGACGACCGGTGGACGCTTCGTCGTCGTGCGCGACGGGGCGACGATCGCCTGGGTCGTCCCCGAGGATGCTGCGGCGACGACGCCCGTGCAGATCTTCGGCGCGCACACCGACTCCCCCGGCTTCAAGCTCAAGCCACAGCCGACGACGGGGTCGCGGGGCTGGCTGCAGGCTGCCGTCGAGGTGTACGGCGGCCCGCTGCTGAACTCGTGGCTCGACCGCGAGCTGCGCCTCGCCGGGCGACTGGCACTGGCCGATGGCCGCGTCGTGCTGGCGGACACCGGAGCTCTGCTGCGTCTGCCGCAGCTGGCGATCCACCTCGACCGCGGCGTGAACAACGGCCTCGCGCTCGACAAGCAGACCGAGACGCAGCCGGTGTGGGGACTCGGCGACCCGACCGAGGCCGACATCCTCGCCGAGCTGGCCTCGTCCGCCGGGGTCTCGGCCTCCGACATCCGCGGCTACGACGTGGTGATCGCCGACTCCGCCCGCGGAACGGTGTTCGGCAAGGACAACGCCTTCTTCGCGTCGGGACGCCTCGACGACCTCGCCTCGGTGCACGCCGGCGTGGTCGCCCTCGAGGCGCACACCCCGGCAGCCGGAGCACCCATCGCGGTGCTCGCCGCCTTCGACCACGAGGAACTGGGCTCGGAGTCGCGCTCCGGCGCGGCCGGCCCCTTCCTCGAAGACGTGCTCGAACGCGTGTACGCGGGCCTCGGCGCCGACGGATCCGCCCGCCGCCAGGCCTACGCGTCGTCGTGGTGCCTGTCGAGCGACGTCGGTCACTCGGTGCACCCGAACTACGCCGCCAAGCACGACCCCGTGGTGCAGCCGGTGCTCGGATCAGGACCGATCCTGAAGATCAACGCCAACCAGCGCTACGCCACGGATGCGATCGGCACGGCGTCATGGCGTTCCTGGTGCGAGCGCGCAGGCGTCACGACGCAGGAGTTCGTGTCCAACAACAGCGTGCCGTGCGGCTCGACCATCGGCCCGATCACGGCGACCCGGCTCGGCATCCGCACGGTCGACGTGGGCATCCCCATCCTGTCTATGCATTCCGCGCGGGAGCTGGCAGGGGTCTCCGACCTGCACGATCTGACCCGCACCGCGCAGGCCTTCTTCGCCGGCTGAACTCCTCGGCGGAGCCGCCGCACCCGAAACCCGCCTGGGACCGCCCCGGCAGTGCCAGGATGTGAGCATGACGGACATCAAGCCGGCCCTCATCGAGCGCGCGGGCATCGAGATCATCCCCGAATCCGAGCGGACAGCGAAGCCGCGCGACCTCTTCTGGCCGTGGTTCGCCGCGAACGTATCGGTCTTCGGCATGTCGTACGGGTCGTTCGTGCTCGGTTTCGGCATCTCCTTCTGGCAGGCGACCCTGGTCTCGGTCATCGGCATCGTGGTGTCGTTCCTGCTCTGCGGGCTCATCGCCATCGCCGGAAAACGCGGCTCTGCACCCACCATGGTGCTGTCGCGCGCGGCATTCGGCGTGCAGGGCCAGAAGGTGCCAGGCATCGTCTCGTGGCTCACCTCGATCGGCTGGGAGACGTTCCTCGCGATCATGGCCGTGCTCGCCACTGCCACCGTGATCACGCAGCTCGGAGGCGACGGCGACAGCATCGCGCTCAAGATCGTCGCCACCGTGATCGTCGCGGCGCTGATCGTGACGGCATCCGTGCTCGGCTACCACACCATCATGAAGCTGCAGTCGGTGCTGACGTGGATCACCGGCGTCGTGACCGTGCTCTACATCGCGCTCGCCGCTCCCCGGATCGACCTCGCGGCCGTGCTGGCCCGCCCCGATGGCGGCATCGGCCAGGTGATCGGCGCGCTCGTCATGGTGATGACCGGGTTCGGCCTCGGCTGGATCAACATCGCCGCCGACTGGTCGCGCTACCAGAAGCGCACCGCATCGGACGGGGCGATCGTCGCCTGGAACACGATCGGCGGATCGGTCGCCCCCGTGATCCTCGTGGTGTTCGGGTTGCTGCTGGGCGCCTCCGACGAAGGCCTCATGAACGCGATCGCGGCCGACCCCATCGGCGCGCTCGCCTCGATCCTGCCGGTGTGGGTGCTCGTGCCGTTCCTGCTCACCGCGGTGCTCGCCCTCGTCTCGGGCGCGGTGCTGGGCATCTACTCCTCCGGGCTCACGCTGCTCAGCCTCGGCATCAGGATCCCCCGCCCGTCCGCCGCGGCGATCGACGGGGTCATCCTCACGATCGGCACGATCTTCGTGGTGTTCTTCGCGACCGACTTCCTCGGACCGTTCCAGAGCTTCCTGATCACCCTCGGCGTACCCCTCGCCTCGTGGGCCGGCATCCTGATCGCCGATATCCTGCGCCGCCGGAAGGACTACGACGAGGAGGCACTCTTCGACCAGCGCGGGCGCTACGGCGCCTGGGACTGGACCTCGATCATCACTCTGGTGGTCGCGAGCGTGATCGGGTGGGGCCTGGTCGTGAACAACTTCGCCGAGGACGCGGCGTGGAACAACTGGCAAGGCTACCTGCTGTTCCTCATCGGCGGCAGGGACGGCGAGTGGGCCTACGCGAACCTCGGGGTGTTCTTCGCGCTGGTGCTCTCGTTCCTCGTGACCTGGTTCGCGAGGGCGGCGAGGATCCGGCAGCAGGAGGCCGAGTGAATGCGTCAGCGTCCACCGACACCTGGCTCGTGGTGATCGATCCGCAGACCATCTTCGCCGCGTCCGATTCCGCCTGGGGATCGCCGTTCTTCCCCGAGGTGATGCCTCGCATCCGCGCCCTGGCCGACGCATTCGGTGACCGCGTCCTCGTGACCCGGTGGCTGCCGACCGCCGACCGGACGACATCGTGGGGTGCATACTTCGACGCCTGGCCCTTCGCGGACCAGCCTCCGAGCGATCCCCTGTTCGCCCTCGTCCCCGACGCCGAGACGCTCTCGCCGCATCCGAGCATCGACCTGCCGACGTTCGGCAAGTGGGGTCCGGAGCTCGAGCGGATCATCGGACGCGGCGGGCACGTCGTGCTCGCGGGCGTCTCGACCGACTGCTGCGTGATCTCGACCGCGCTGGCCGCCGCCGACGCGGGCGCACACGTGACCATAGCGACCGACGCCTGTGCCGGTTCGACCGCGGAGAATCACGCCGCCGCCCTGCAGGTGATGAGCCTCTATCCGCCGCAGATCACGATGAGCGACACGGCGACGGTGCTCGCGGCGCGCTGACCCCCGCTACGCCCGCGGACTTCAGGCGGAGGCGCGGACCGCCGCGGCGATGTCGGAGGGGGAACCGTGCCAGGGCGCACCGTGACCCGGCAGCACCCACGACGCCGACAGGGCGGCGAGACGGTCGAGCGAGGCCAGTGCCTCCGCGGGCTCGTCGGTGAACGGTGCGGGTTGGGCGCCGGTGCGACCGGTGAGCACGTGACGGGTCGTCAGAGCATCGCCGACGAACACCGCGTCGACGGCGGGGACGTGCACCGCGATGCTCCCCGGCGAGTGGCCGGGCATCCCGAGCACGACCGGCGCGCCCGGCAGGTCGAGCACCTCGCCGTCTGCCACCTCGGTCACGACCGACACGTGCGGCGTGCGCAGCGCGTTCTTGCGGAGTCCGTACGAGAGGAACCCGAGCGTCGGTCCGATCTTGGCCGGCCCCATGGGGGTCTTGGGCTTCTCGCCCGTGCGCACCCGGTGAGCGTCCGCCTCGTGGATGAACACCGGTACCCCGATCTCCTTCCGCAGCCGCTCGGCGAAGCCGATGTGGTCGCCGTCACCGTGCGTCAACACGAGACCGCGGATATCGGACAGCGGGCGCCCGATCGTCGAGAGCTCGCGCTGCAGATCGTGCCAGTGTCCGGGGAGACCGGCGTCGATCAGCGTGATCCCCTCCGGCAGATCGATGAGGTAGGAGGCGACGATGTCGTTGCCCAGTCGGTGCAGGTGCGGTGCGAGCTTCATGGCTGATCCTCTCGGGCTGATTGCGATGGCTACGATACGTAGCTATCATGGCTAATGTCAATAGCCATGGCTGTCAGCAGCCGTCACAAGGAGGATCGATGCCGACGCCCGAACGCACATCCGCCGAGGAGATCGTCGCCGCCGGGCGGGAGATCCTCGAGGTCGCCGGTCCCTCCGGGCTCACGATGCAGGCCGTCGCAGAACGGGTGGGGGTCCGCGCCCCCTCGCTGTACAAGCGCGTGCGAGACCGTGACGCACTGCATTCCGCCGTCGCCGCGGCCTCGATCGACGCGCTCACCGCACGTCTCGAAGCCGCGGGCGACGACATCGGCGCGCTCGCGCACGCCTACCGCGCCTTCGCTCACCGGCATCCGGAGGGCTTCCGCCTCATGTTCACGATCGCGGCCCCGCACGATGCCCTCGAACGGTCGGCCGCGCCCCTGATCCGCGCCGCCTCCGCCCTGGTCGGGGAGGAAGACGCCCTCGACGCCGCGCGCTTCTTCACGGCGTGGGCCACCGGCTTCCTGCAGATGGAGCTGTCCGGGGCGTTCCGCCTCGGCGGCGACGTCGACCGCGCCTTCGAGTACGGCCTGCACCGTCTCACCGCCGGAATGGCTCGCTGAAGCCACCTGCGGCACTTCGAATCGCGCAAATCGTTGCATTCCGTGAGGATCTGGAACCGTGTGCGCGATTCGAAGCAGCACCCTCTTCGCTACTTCATCGTGTCGAGGATGCCTACGAGGTCTTCGAACGTGGTGAGCGGATTCAGGATCGCGAAGCGCGTGTTCGGCCGCCCGGCGTGGGAGCTGGGCACCACGAAGGCACGCTGCGAGTCCAGCAGGGCAGCCGACCACCGGTCGTAGTCGGCACGCTCCCACCCTTCGCGTTCGAAGACCACGATCGACAGCTGCGGGTTGCGCACGAGCCTCAGCTCGGGGCGTCGAGCGATCTCGTCGGCGATGCGTCGGGTCAGCGCCAGGCCGGCACTCACCGCGTCCCGATACGCCGTCACGCCGTAGGTCGCGACCGAGAACCACATCGGCAGGCCGCGCGGTCGGCGGGTGAGCTGGATCGAGTAGTCCGAGGGGCTGAACTCATCCACGTCGGTGAGGATGTCGAGGTACTCGGCGTGCTGCGTGTGCGCCCGGCGCCCGCTGTCGGGGTCGCGGTAGATCAGGGCGCAGCAGTCGAACGGCGCGAACAGCCACTTGTGCGGGTCGACGATGACCGAGTCGGCGCGCTCCACGCCGGCGAACAAGTGCCGCGCCTCCGGGGCCAGCATGGCGGTGAGGCCGTAGGCGCCGTCGATGTGTAGCCAGAAGTCGAACTCGTCCTTGAGCGCGGCGATGCCCGCGATGTCGTCGACGATGCCGAAGTTGGTCGACCCCCCGGTCGCGACGACCGCGCAGATCTCGTCTCCGTGCTCGGCCAGCGCCTCGCGGACACCCTCTGCACGCAGCACGCCGTCTTCTCCCGCCGGCACCAGCAGCACATCGGCATCCATCACGCGTGCGGCCGACTTGTTCGAGGAGTGCGCCTCGACGCTGCAGACGATCTTCCACCGGGTCGGCAGCTCCTTCCCCGCCGCGATCAGACGAGCCTTCGCCGCCTCACGGGCGGCGACCAGTGCCGAGAGGTTCCCGATGGTGCCGCCCTGCACGAACACGCCACCGGCCGTATCGGGGAGCCCGAACTCGCTCGCCAGCCACGACAGCACCTCGTTCTCGGCGTGCACCGCCCCGGCACCCTCGAGCCAGCTGCCGCCGTAGAGCCCGGAGGCCGACACGACGAGGTCGAAGGCGATGGCCGCCATGGTCGGCGCCGTCGGGATGAACGACAGGTACAGCGGGTGACTCGTCGTCAGGCATGCCGGGGCGAGCACGTGCTCGAACACGCTGAGTGCCCGCGCCGCGCCCAATCCCGCATCCGTGATGGTCGCCCCGACGAGGCGGTTCAGCTCGGCCTCGGACTGCGGCTTGTCGAGCGGCACGTCGGCGGCGAGCATGCGGCGACGCGAGTAGTCGAGCACGGCATCGACGATCGCGGTCGATTCGGGCGAGGCCGCGTGCATGCGCACAGCATCCATGGGCGTTCCTTTACGTGTCATCAGATCGGGAGTCTGTGGATCGGGAGTCTGCGGATCGGGAGTCTGCGAGAGCGTCGGGGGCGGCGCTGTCCAGCACAGCCGACAGCGCGCGCCTGGCGAGGTCCGCACGGTCGCGTGGAGCCCACTTCACGAGAGAGTGCGCGTTCATGCCATCGACCATCGCGAGCAGCAGCCACGCGGCGGTGTCGGCACGGCCGGCCTCGATCGCTCCCTCGGCGGCGGCACGGGCGAAGATCTGCTCGAGGGCGCTCTGCCACCCGTCCATCTCCTGCCGCACGCGCGCGGCGAGCGCCTCGTTGCGGGCACCGAGAGCCCAGGCCTGCACCCAGATGAGGGTGACGTCGTCACGGTCGGCATCGAGAAGGGTCTCGATCAGACGCAGCAGACCGCCGCGCAGATCTTCGGCGCGGAAGGCGGTGTCGGCGAAGGCGGAGATCACCTCGTCGCGCTCGGCCGCCACGATCAGGCCGAAGACGTCGGCGACGAAGGCATCCATGCCCGGGCGGTAGTGCGCGACGAGGGCGGGCGTGACACCCACTCGTGCGGCGATCGCGCGAACGGTCAGGCTGTCGAGTCCGCTCTCGCGAGCAAGGCCGATCGCCCCCTCGAGGATCGACTGATCACGCTCCTCCGGTGACATCCGCCGAGCGGTGGTGACTGTTGACGTGCGCTTCATCAGGGGTTACCGTAACACCTGTTGATCGCATGTTCAATAGTCGAAGCGGCCACACGAGGAGACGACGATGAGTTGGCGCATGCCCCCCGAGACCGCACGCCACGAGCGCACGTGGATGGCTTTCCCCGCCGAGGGCGAGACCCTCGGGGCCACCGATGCGGCGCGCGAAGAGGGCTACATCACGTGGACAGCGGTCGCTCATGCCGTCGCCGAGTTCGAGCCGGTCTCCATGGTGGTCGACCCGAGCGAGATCACCAGGGCGCGACGCATGCTCAGCAGCGCCATCGACATCGTGGAAGCGCCCGTCGACGAGTTCTGGATGCGCGACTCAGGGCCGACATTCGTGATCGACGACGAACGGCCGGGTGTCCTCGGAGCGGTCGACTGGATCTTCAACGGGTGGGGCGCCCCGGAATGGGCGGAGTGGCGGAAAGCCGCACAGCATGCGCGTATCGTGGCCGGCGCCGTCGGTGCCGAGCTGGTGAGCTCCACCCTGGTGAACGAGGGCGGCGGCATCCACGTCGACGGAGAGGGCACCGTGCTCCTCACCGAGACCGTGCAGCTCGACCCCCGCCGCAATCCCTATGCCGACAAGCAGCGGGTGGAGGCCGAGATGTCCCGCACGCTCGGCGCCACGAAAGCGATCTGGCTCCCCCGGGGGCTCACTCGCGACTACGACGACTTCGGCACCAACGGCCATGTCGACATCGTCGCCACCATCGCCGCGCCCGGGCGACTGCTGCTGCACGACCAGCAGGACCCGGACCACCCCGACCACGCCGTGACCCGCGAGCTGCGCGCCCTGCTCTCGGAACAGACGGATGCCGCCGGCCGCCGCTTCGAAGTGATCGGCCTGCCCGCCCCCTCGACGCTGAGCGACGACGAGGGCCCCGTCGACTGGAGCTACGTGAACCACCTCGTCACGAACGACGGCTTGGTGGCGTGCGGCTTCGACGACGAGAAGGCGGATGCCGCAGCACGCGAGATCCTCGCCGACGCCTACCCCGGGCGCCGTGTCGTCACCGTGGATGCACGTCCGCTGTTCGACCGCGGTGGTGGCATCCACTGCATCACCCAGCAGCAGCCGGCGCTCGACGGACTCCGCTGATGGTCGACGTGGTCGAGGCTTCCATCGCCGACCTGCGCCGCGCGCTCGAGACAGGCGAGACGACCGCAGTCGAGCTCGTCGATGCCTACCTCGCACGCATCGCCGCGTACGACGCCCCCGGCACCGAGACCGCCCTGAACGCGGTCGTCGTCGCGAACGCGGACGCACGGGACGAGGCCGCGGCCTCGGACGCACGCCGCGCCAGGGGCGAGGCTCTCGGTCCCCTCGACGGCATCCCGTACACCGCGAAGGACAGCTACCTCGTACGCGGGCTCACGGCCGCCGCAGGGAGCCCGGCGTTCGCACAGCTCGTCGCCCAGCGCGACGCCTTCACGATCGAACGACTGCGCGCGGGTGGAGCGATCTGCCTCGGGCTGACGAACATGCCTCCGATGGCGAACGGCGGCATGCAGCGCGGTGTCTACGGCCGAGCCGAGAGCCCGTACAACGCCGCCTTCCTCACGGCCCCCTTCGCCTCGGGGTCGTCGAACGGATCGGGCACGGCGACGGCGGCGAGCTTCGCGGCGTTCGGGCTCGGTGAGGAGACCTGGTCGAGCGGACGCGGACCGGCCACCAACAACGCTCTGTGCGCCTACACGCCCTCGCGCGGAGTGATCTCGACACGCGGCAACTGGCCACTGGTCCCGACCATGGACGTCGTGGTGCCGCACACCCGCACCATGGCCGACCTCCTCGAGGTGCTCGACGTGATCGTGGCCGACGACATCGAGACCCGCGGCGACTTCTGGCGGGCGCAGCCCTGGGTGCAGCTGCCCACCCCCTCGGACGTCCGGCCGGAGTCGTACCCGGCGCTCGCGACGGAATCCGCCCTCCCGCTCGTCGGCGCCCGCATCGGCGTCCCTCGCATGTACATCAACGCGGATCCGGACGCCGGGACCTCGACCGACCCCGGCATCGGCGGTCCTACCGGCCGGCGCATCGAGACGCGGACGAGCATCATCGAACGCTGGGAGGCGGCGCGCCGCGACCTCACCGCGGCGGGAGCGACCGTGATCGAGGTCGACTTCCCCGTCGTCTCGAACTACGAGGGCGACCGACCGGGTGCGCACACCATCGCCACCCGCGGGCTCGTGTCGCCGGAGTACCTGCACCGGGAGATCGTCGACCTCTCGGCATGGGCATGGGAGGACTTCCTGCGGGCGAACGATGACCCGGCCCTGCACTCGCTCGGCGAGATCGACGGGGCGACGATCTTCCCGCATCCGGACGGCGCACTCCCCGATCGCTACACGGGCTTCGACGACGACATCGCGGAGTACCCCGACTGGGTGCGCGAGAACCCGGGGGTCGGGATCGAGGACATACCCGAGCTGGAGAGCGGTCTGCGTGGCCTGGAAGAGACGCGTCGCCGCGACCTCGAGGTGTGGATGGACGTGCTCCGGCTCGATGCCGTGGTCTTCCCCGCGGTCGCCGACGTGGGACCGGCCGACATGGATGTGAACCCGGAGTCCGCCGACATCGGGTGGCGCAACGGGGTCTGGATCGCGAACGGCAACCTCGCCGTGCGCCACCTCGGCATCCCGACGGTCACGGTGCCGATGGGGCCGATGAGCGACATCGGCATGCCGATCGGCTTGACCTTCGCCGGACGGGCCTACGACGACACGAGACTGTTGCGCTTCGCCGCGGCATTCGAGGCCGCCGGCAGCCCGGGCACCCGTCGAACGCCACCGCCGCGCACGCCCGCGCTCTGAATCTGGGCAGCTCCCGGCTTCGACGCCGAAACGGAGACGATCCTTTCACCCGGCGGAGTGTCGCACGCCGACACCCCGCGTCGTGATCGGATCGTCTCCGTTTTCGCACCAGGCACCGGGCACCCGGAAGCACCAACGAGACATAACACTCCTGTGACGCTCGCCACGAAAGTGATATGTTCGGCAGATGCACACCGAGAACGAACGCGCCCTCGAATCCGGCATCGTCACCGATCTGTCGGGGCGCATGACGTACGGCTCGTACGTGGCACTCGACCAGCTGCTCACTGCGCAGCACCCGGTGAGCGAACCCGAGCACCACGACGAGATGCTGTTCATCATCCAGCACCAGACCACGGAACTCTGGCTCAAGCAGCTGCTGCACGAGCTGTCGTCCGCACGTGAGCTGCTCGCCCGAGACGATCTGCGCGAAGCCCTGAAGCGCATCGCCCGCGTCAAACGCATCCAGGACGTGATGACGCAGCAGTGGTCGGTGCTCGCGACGCTGACGCCCACCGAGTACGCACAGTTCCGTGGGGCGCTCGGCAACTCCTCCGGTTTCCAGTCCGTGCAGTACCGTGCCGTGGAGTTCGCCCTCGGCAACAAGAACGAGAAGATGCTGAGCGTGTTCGCCGACCACCCGGCCAACCGCGCGCTGCTCACCGCCGAGTGGGAGAAGCCGACGCTGTACGACGAGTTCCTGCGCTTCGCCGCCCGCCGCGGACTGCCGGTCCCTGCCGACATCCTCGAGCGTGACGTGCGGGAGCCCTACCGGGAGACACCGGCGCTGGTGCCCGCGATCCGCGAGATCTACCAGGACCCGAGCCGCTACTGGGATCTGTACGAGGCGTGCGAAGACCTGGTCGACCTCGAGGACAACTTCCAGTTCTGGCGCTTCCGACACCTCAAGACCGTCGCCCGCACCATCGGCATGAAGGTCGGAACCGGCGGCTCCAGCGGCGTCGGCTTCCTGCAGCGCGCACTGGATCTGACGTTCTTCCCCGAGCTCTACACCGTGCGCACCGAGATCGGCCGCTGATGCACGCCGCGACGTTCTTCGACGGGAGCCAGTGGCGCGAGGGCGTCGTCGAGCTCGTCGACGGGCGTGCGCGCCTGCGCGACGAGCGCCTCGCTCCCGGACTCCCCCGCATCGAAGGCGTCATCACGGGCGGATTCACCGACCACCACGTGCACCTGCAGCTGGTGGACCACACTCTGCTGGCCGGGTCTCGCCTCGGCCGCGTGGTCGACCTCGGCGGAAACCCCGAGGCGCTGCGTCGGCTCACGCCCACCGCCCGCCACCACGTCGGTGTCGAGTTCGCCGGGGCTTTCCTGACCACGCCGGGCGGCTATCCCTCCGACCGCGACTGGGCGCCGGAGGGTTCGGTCCGCGAGATCGCAGACACGGACTCTGCCGCGGCCGCCGTGACCGAGATGGCCGACGCGGGAGCCACCTGCATCAAGGTCACCAGCAACAGCACCGCAGGGCCGGTCTTCACCGACGAGCTGTTCCGCGCGATCGTCCAGGCCGCAGCCGACCGCTTCCTGCCGGTCGTCGCGCACGCCGAAGGTGCGGGCGAAGCGCAGCGGGTGGTCGATCTCGGAGCAGCCCGTCTCGCCCATGCCCCGTTCACGGAGCGCCTCGACGATGACGAGATCGTGCGCCAGGCAGCCTCCGCCGCGTGGATCTCGACGCTCGCCATCCATGACGGCCCCGAACGGGCGATCGCGATCGACAACGTGCGGCGCTTCCACGCCGCGGGTGGCACCGTGCTCTACGGCACCGACCTGGGCAACGGGCCGATGCCCGTCGACCTGAACCCGCACGAGGTCGGCGCCCTCCACGAGGCCGGACTCGACGACGCGGCCCTGCTGCGAGCGCTCGCCCCCTCCGATCCGCTCGACCCCGCCTCGGTTCTCCTGCTGCTCCCTCACGGCAGCCCCCTCTCGCTCGATCCCCTCGACGCCCGTCCCCTCACCCCCGCCGACCTGAAGGTGTGACATGACAACGACTCCCGACGCCGCCCTCCTCGAGCACGCTCGCGCTCTCGATGCGAACGACCCGCTGCGCGCTCACCTCGACGCCTTCTCCGAGGCACCGGGCGTCGATGCCTACCTCGACGGCAACTCGCTCGGGCGCCCGCTGCGCGACATGCCGGAGAAGCTCGCGGCCTTCGTGCGCGACGACTGGGGCACGCGGTTGATCCGGTCCTGGGACGAGCAGTGGATGGCACTGCCGATGGAGCTGGGCGACCGCATCGGACGTGTCGCGCTGGGCGCCGCAGCCGGCCAGACCGTGGTGGCCGACTCGACGAGCGTGCTGATCTACAAGCTCATGCGTGCCGCTGCTGCCGCCGATCCCGCACGCACCGAGCTCGTGATCGAGGCCGGCAACTTCCCCACCGACCGTTTCCTCGCCGAGGGTGTCGCTGCGGAGACCGGCATGACGCTGCGGTGGCTCGAGCCCGACCCCGTGCACGGGGTCTCGGTCGCCGATGTCGAGGCCGTTCTCTCCGAGCGCACCGCCCTGGTGTCACTGAGCCACGTCGACTACCGCTCCGGCGCGCTGGCCGACATGCCGGGCATCACCGCGGCCGCGCACGGCACCGGTGCCCTGATGATGTGGGATCTGTGCCACTCGGCCGGCGTGATCCCGATGCAGCTCGACGAGTGGGGTGTCGACATGGCCGTCGGCTGCACCTACAAGTACCTGAACGGCGGACCGGGTTCGCCCGCGTTCGCCTACCTGCGCCGCGATCTCCAGGGCGTGCTGCGTCAGCCGATCCAGGGATGGTGGAGTGCGGCGGACATCTTCGCGATGGGACCGGAGTACGTGCCGTCCGGCGACATCCGCCAGCTGCTCAGCGGCACCCCTCCGGTCATCTCGATGCTCGCCATGCAGGGGATGCTCGACCTCATCGAGCAGTCCACGATCGCGGGCGTCAGGGCCAAGTCGCGGTCGTTGACCGATCTCGCGATCCGCGCCTACGACGAGGTGCTCGCGCCTCTCGGCGTCCGCCTGCTCAGTCCCCGCGACGCCGAGCTGCGCGGCGGCCACGTGACGATCGGTCACCCGGACTTCCGCGAGGTCACGCGGCGACTGTGGTCCGACGGCATCATCCCCGACTTCCGGTTCCCCGACGGCATCCGCCTGGGGCTCTCGCCCCTGAGCACCTCGCACGTCGAGACGATCACCGGCGTGCTCGCGGTGCGCGATGCCCTGGAGTCCGGTGACTTCTGACATCGCGCCCGCCCCCGTGCTCGACGACATCGATGCACGCCCCGGCAGCATCGCCTCGTTGCTGCGGACGTTCATCGGCGTCTTCCTCCGCCCGCTCGGCGGCTGGATCTCCACTGCCGACCTGGTCGCACTCGCCGGCGACATCGGCATCGACGCTGCCGCAGCGCGCACCGGCGTCGCGCGCCTGAAGCAGAAGGGGCTGCTGCTCGGCGTGCGGGAAGGGCAGATCGGCTACCGCCTCAACCCGGCGGCGATCCCGATGCTGGAACGCGGCGACCGGCGCATCTTCGAAATGCGGGAGATGACGGACGCCGACCCCTGGTGCCTGGTGTCGTTCTCGATCCCGGAGCACGCGAGGAGCGTGCGCCACCAGCTGCGGCGACGACTGCAATGGATCGGAGCGGGCGTCGTATCCCCTGCCCTGTGGATCTGCCCCGGTCACCTTCAGCACGAGGTGGAGCAGATCCTCGACGACCTCGACGCGCGACGGTGGGCCACGCTGTTCCCCACCTCGACTCCCCTGCCCGCCGGGACCCTGATCGACGCGGCGTCGCAGTGGTGGGATCTGGAGGCGCTGCGCGAGGAGCACCTCGCCTTCCAGACCTCGCTCACGACGCTGCCCCGTGAGCCGTTCGCGGCGTACGTGCAGCTGATCGACCGCTGGCGGGTGCTGCCCTACACCGACCCGGGGCTTCCTCCATCGATGCTGCCTCCGGATTGGCCAGGTCGCCGCAGCTTCGAGGAGTTCGCACGCCGGTCGGCAGAGCTGGCGGACCCGGCCTGGACCCACGTGCGCGCGCGGGTCTCCTGATCCGGCCCCGTGCAATCTGGTTCCCGTCGCACTTTCTGTCGCTTCTGCGGCTCGAGAGCGACAGAAAGTGCGACCGGAACGACAGGGTGAGCCTAGCCCGCCACCTCGGCGAGGAAGCCGGCCACGTGCTCCTGCAGTCGGAGGATGCGCAGGTCGCGCGCGAACTCCCGGTCGAACCCCTGATAGGCCAGCGGCGGCAGGATCCGCACGTTGCGGTTGCAGCCGAACTCGGCGCAGGTGAGCACACCGACGCTGTCGCCCTTGCGCCCGGCCGCCCCGGCCTTCCGAGCCACGTAGAGCTGCACATCGTTGCGGAGCGTGACGTCTTCACACCATGAGCACTGCGCCCTGGCGATCACACGCTGCTCCGCACGCTGCAGGAAGACGCCGACGGGCGCATCGTCGATCCAGGTGACGACATAGGCGCGGCGGGGCATCTTCGGGTCGGCCCAGCCGAGGAAGTCGAGACGGTCGAAATCGATCTCGGCGAAACCGGGCGGCAGGGTCAGGTCGGACACCTCTTTGCGGGAGGCGTTGAGGAAGGAGGCGCGGATGGCGCGCTCGTCGATGGGACGCATGAGAGTGAGTGCTTTCGGAGAGGTCGCCGCGGAGGCGAGTCGATCGGAGGAAGGAGCCCGAGCATGGACAGCCGGGTATGACGCAGCGCCGGGGACGGGGTTCCGCCTCCGGTGGGTCCTCAGCCTCTGTCTGCGGCGCGGAAGGCGCCTGCAGCTCCGCTCTGCGCCGCGGGGGCGCTCATCGACGACAGCACCCGGCGAGCTTACACCCGTTTGTTTCGGTCCGTGTCGACTCGCCTAGGCGTCTCCATCCGACCGACCTAGTCTTTCCGGAACGACGAACGAGAAGGAGTCCCCCGTGTCCACGCCGCTGAACCGCCTTTCGCCCCTCCCGGTGCGCGAGCGTGCAGCGTGCATGTGCAGTCACGGCGGCCGGTGCTCGTCCTTCGCCCCCGGCCACGCTCTGCACCTCATCCAGGCGCGGATCGCCTCCGCGACACCGTCCGGGTGGATCGATGCGCTGGTCGAGCGGGCTGACGCCGTCTCCGGGGACCTCGTCGTGCGCACCCTCGACGGCGAGGCGCACTCGCTGTGGAACGGCTCAGGCGCGGCACTCGAAGCCGGCGCGGGAACCCCGGTCGCGCTGCACGAGCGCTACGGAGTGCTCGCCGTCGGCGGTACGCAGTTCAACGTCGCCACCGTCTGATCCTCACCGCGGCACCGGCTCGGCTCAGGCGCTCGCCATCAGCATGTCCTTCATGGCCGAGCAGGCGTCCATGCACGCCTCGCACGCCTGAGCACACATCCGGCACACCTCGCTGTCGTCCGCGTGCCGCGCGCACGCATCCATGCACGCCTTGCACATCGCGATGCAGGCGTTGAGTATCGCCATCATCGACGCCGGAGTCATCCCCTGCATCCGCATCATCGACCGCATCATGGTGTTGCACATGTCGGCGCAGTTCATACAGGCCGGAGCACAGTCCATCAACTGCGTCGAACACACCGTGCAGGCCTGCTCGCAGGCGGCGCACGCATCCATGCACGCCTGCATGACGGACATGTCCATCATCTGCATGTCGGGCATCGACTCCATGTTCTTCGACATGGCGCCCATCATCATCGAGTCCATCGCACACCGCTTCCCTGGTCGAGTCCGCGGGCAGGACCACCCGCCTGGCGCCAGGCTAGTCCTTCGAGGGCTGCGCGTCGATGGCGGCGTGACGTTGTCATGAGCGACGCGGATTGTCAATCCCGTGGCCGGTTCCTTCGGGACATGAAAGCCTCGGAGGCAATCGATCCGACGACGAGAGGAGCACCACATGAGTGCGGGAGACGACATCAAGAACGCCGCCGAGAAGGCCGCAGGAAAGGTCAAGGAAGGCGTCGGAAAGCTCACCGACAACGAGAAGCTCGAAGCGGAGGGCAAGGCCGACCAGGTCAAGGCCTCCGCCAAGCAGGCCGGCGAGAACGTGAAGGACGCCGCCCAGAAGACGGGCGAGAACGTCCGGGATGCGTTCGAGAAGTAAGAGGCCCCGAACACCGAAGAGGTGAGGCCCGCCGATGGGCGGGCCTCACCTCGATGGGGTCAGACCTGTTGTGCTGTCAGACCTTGCGGCTGCCACTGATCGCTCGGATCAACCAGGCGATCACGGCGATCGCGAGGAGGACGAGTCCGACCCACAGGAGGAACTGGAGCGACTGCACCAGTCCTCCGGTGATCGCAAGGATCACGGCGACGACGATGACGATGATCAGGAGGATGTTCATCGGTCTTTCCCTTCTTTCGGCAGGCGCGGACGCCCGACTGTGGTGCCCCCACGCTAGCCGCGGAGGGGCTTCTGTCCGAGGGGGTTGACTTCGACCCCCTGAGTGCGCGAAGGAGAAGAGCACATGCCAGGAAGACGCAACAACTCGCTGAAGGATCCCGATCTCTACGAGGAGCTCAGGGACGACGGAGCCTCGAAGGAGAAGGCCGCACGCATCTCGAACGCAGCCGCGAAGGAAGGCCGGAGCACGGTCGGCCGACGCGGCGGAGAGCACGGCGACTACGAGGACTGGACCGTTCCCGAGCTGCGGAAGCGCGCCAAGGAGCTGGGACTCACCGGCTACAGCGGCAAGCGGAAGTCCGCGCTGATCTCCGCACTCCGGAATCACTGAGGACGCGGATGGCACGCTTCGGCCTCGAGGAGGAGTTCCTCTTCCTCGATGAGCACTCGCTCGCGCCCGTGAGCCTCGCCCCCGGCACCCGGGAGCGCATCACCCGCCTCCGCACGGGAGGCGAGGTCACGCAGGAGTACCTGACCTCGCAGATCGAGTGCCTCACCGAACCTGTCTCGACGGCGGAGGCCGCCACGGAGCAGCTGACGCGCCTGCGCGGGCTCATCGGCTGGCACGCCGGCGACCAGCACGCGATCGCCGCCGGCACCGGCACACCGTTTGCCACGACGCGCTCCTCCGCGGTGTCGCCCTCACCGCACTATGACACGGTCGCCGCGCATCTCGGGCACCTCACGCGCGACCACGAGGTCAACGGTCTTCACGTGCACGTCGAGGTCACCGACGACGAGGAGAGGGTGCGTGCGCTCGATCGTGTGCGCGGGTGGCTCCCCGTGCTGCTGGCCCTCACCGGCAACAGCCCCTTCGTGCACGGGCGCGACTCCGGCTTCGCCAGCTGGCGCAGCATCCTGATCCGTCGGCTGCCCTCGTCGTGGACTCCCCCGCACTTCCGCGACTACGACGCCTACCGCGCGGATGTGCAGCGACTCATCGACGTGGGCGCCATCGCCGACGCGGCCTCGCTGTCGTGGTCGGCGCGGCTGTCGGAGCGGTATCCCACGGTCGAGCTCCGGGTCTTCGACGCGCAGCTCTCGGCCGAGGACGCGGTCTTCGCGGCGCTCCTGTCCCGCGCGATCGTCCTGACCGACGACCTGCCTCGGGCGGACATCGGCGTGGACGGCATCGACGCCTCGCTGTGGACCGCCGCGCGACACGGCATGTCCGCCCGTCTGCTCGATCCGACGAGCGGGAAGGCGGAGGACGCCTGGCTGCTGGCCGACCGGATGCTGGCCACGATCGCTCCCACGCTCCGAGAGCTCGACGATGAGGACAGGGTCCGCGACGGCATCGACCGGCTGCGTGCGTCCGGCACCGGCGGTGATCGCCAACGCCGCGCCGTCGCGGATGGCGGACCGTCGAAGCTCGCCGAGCTCCTGCGTGCGGGGACGCCGTCACCGCTCGCGGCGGATCGCCCTGGTCTCGCGGGATCCACCCCCTGAAGCACACCGCCCCCGACGTCGGCCACCGGGAGTAGTGTCGGCCTGTGCCCGCCTTCGCCCCGCTCCAAAGACTCGTCATCTCGATCGCGGTGCTCGCCTCGTTCGTGACCTTCCTCGACGGCACGGTCGTGAACGTCGCGCTGCCGGCGATCAGTCGCGAGCTCGGCGGCGGCATCACCACACAGCAGTGGGTCGTCGACGCCTACCTGATCACGTTGAGCGCCCTGATCCTGCTGGCCGGGTCGGTGTCCGACGCCTATGGCCGGGTGCTCGTCATGCGCATCGGACTCATCGCCTTCGGGATCGCATCGATCGCGGTCGCGGCAGCCGTCGATCCACTCATGCTGATCGTCGCCCGCGCCGCGCAGGGGGCCGCCGGAGCCTTGCTGGTGCCCAGCTCACTCGCCCTCATCACGGCCACCATGCGGTCCGACGTGCAATCGCGCGCGATCGGCGTCTGGACGGCCTTCACGACGGGGGCGCAGCTGGTCGGTCCGTTGCTCGGGGGACTTTTCGTCGACTACCTCTCCTGGCGCTTCGTGTTCCTCATCAACGTCATCCCGATCGGGATCACCCTGCTACTCCTCGCCCGGCTGCACCTGCCGGAGCACCCCCGCGGCGTCAAGGTCGACTGGTGGAGCGGGGCCCTGTGCGCGATCGGACTCGGAGCCGTCGTCTTCGCGCTCATCGAGCAGCCCAACATGGGATGGCAGTCGCCCGCGATCTGGATCCCCGCGCTCGCCGGCGCCGCGCTGTTCGGGCTGTTCCTGTGGCGGCAGCAGCACTCCGTCTCGCCGCTCATGCCGCTCTGGCTGTTCCGGGTGCGCGACTTCGGGTGGGGCAACCTCGCGACCCTCTTCGTCTACGCGGCGCTGTCGCTCAACGGCTTCGTGGTCGGGGTCTACCTGCAGCAGGGCGCAGGACTCAGCGCCACCGCCGCAGGCCTGGCGAGTCTGCCGATGACGATCCTGATGATCCTGATCAGCTCGCGCGCGGGACAGTGGGCGGGCAAGTGGGGTCCGCGCATCTTCATGACGGTCGGCCCCTTGCTGATGGCCGTCGGCGCTCTGATGCTGCTCCTCGTGTCGGCCGACTTCGACTACTGGTGGCAGGTGCTGCCGGCGATGATCGTGATGGGTCTCGGCCTCTCACTCACGGTGGCACCGCTCACGGCTGCGATCCTCGGGGCGATCGACGAGAACCATTCGGGGATCGCCTCGGCCGTCAACAACGCGGTATCTCGTGTGGCCGGGCTGCTCGTCGTCGCGATGCTGTCGACCATCGTCGGCGGCACTCTCGACCTCGACGGCTTCCACAGCGCCGCCTGGGTCACGGCCGCCCTGCTCGTGATCGGCGGCGTGGTGTCGTGGATCGGCATCCGTCGCAATCCGAACGAGGCGCTCCCCGCCGACACCGCATCCACGGGGCCGCTCCCGCATTGACCGTGTCGCCGGCCGCGCGCAGACTGGACGCATCCGCACAGCATCCGGAGGCCACCGTGAGCACAGCACAGCCCCTTCCCCCTGTCGTCGACGCCGAGACCTGGCGTCGGGAGCTCGACGAGCTGCGGGTGCGCGAGAAGGCCGCGACCAGGGAGCTCGACGCGATCGCCGCGCAACGACGACGCCTGCCCATGGTCGAACTGCCCGAGTACACGCTGGTCGGAGCCGACGGTCCGGTACGCCTGGCCGACATCTTCGACGGGCGTTCCCAGCTGATCGTCTACAACCACATGTGGTCGGACGGCAGTGAGTGGCAGTGTCCCGGATGCACCGGCTTCACCTCGCAGTTCACGCGGCTCGATGTGCTGGAGCGCTACTACGACGCGCGCTTCGTGATCGTGACGAACGGGCCGATCGACGAAGCCCTGGCCTACCGTGAGCGCGTGGGCAATCGGATGCAGTGGTACTCGAGCGCCGACAGCATGTTCGGGGCCGATGTGGATGCCCCGCCGAACGCGGGGTTCGGCGTGAACGTCTTCCTGCGCGACGGCGACACCGTGTACCGGACTTGGCACACGGATGGCCGCGGCACGGAGCGACTCAGCTATCTGCAGGGTCTTGTCGACCTGCTCCCCTACGGTCGCCAGGAGGAATGGCAGGACGTTCCGGAGGGCTGGCCCCAGCACCCGACCTACGCGCAGGGCATGGGGTCGAAGGAGATCGCGGAGCTGTACGGAGCAGCGCACTGACTCGGCTGCTCCGCCGCGCCTCGCCGGCGGCCGTGGTCGCCCTTCTGGCGCTCGGCGGGTGCGCGGTGCCTGCAGAATCGTCGACCTCCGTCCCCCTTCCTCCGATCGGTGCGACGCCGGACTACCAGCTCGGTGGCGCCTACGACCCACCCTCGGGCGTCGGCGTGGTCGGGCGCGACCGCAGCGCGGAGCCCGCGGCCGGCGTGTACTCGATCTGCTACGTCAACGGCTTCCAGACGCAACCGGGAGAGCTCGACTCGTGGTCCGACGATCTGCTGCTGCAGCGCGACGGACACGTCGTCTTCGACCCGGACTGGCCGGATGAGGCACTGCTCGACACGTCGACGGCGCAGCGCCGGGAGCAGATCGCCGACACCGTGATCCCGTGGATCGAGCGCTGCGGGGACGACGGATTCGACGCTGTCGAGTTCGACAACCTCGACTCGTACTCGCGGTCGCAGGGTGCCCTCTCTCTCGATGACAACCTCGCATTGGCTGCGCTCCTGGTCGAGGCGGCGCACGGCGCGGGGCTGGCGGCCGGACAGAAGAACGCCGCCGAGGATGCCGCCGTGCTTCACGACCGAGCCGGATTCGACTTCGCGGTGACCGAGGAATGCGCGGCCTACGACGAATGCGGGGCGTACACCGACGTCTACGGCGAGCACGTGATCGACATCGAGTACACCGACGAGCTGCCACGTTCCTTCGCCGAGATGTGCGCGGACGACGCCTCGCCGGCGACGATGGTGCTGCGGGACCGCGATCTCGTCACCCCGGACGACGACGCCTACACGTTCGAGGCCTGTCCCTAGGCGGCTCCGTGACGGCCGCGTGCGGCCGCTTGCCCGGTCGACGGGCGCTCGTCAAGTCCCTGGCCGGATCTCGTCTGCACCCGCAGGATACGAGGGTCCGCATCGATCAGGAGCACGACACATGACCTCAACAGCCACGGCCACCGCCCCGGCATCCGCCTCGTCAGCCGCACCGCGACTCCCCTTCCACGACCGCGGTCCGGTGAGCCGCGCCGTCATCTCGCATCTCACCGGAGCCGATCGCGACACCGTCCACACGACTCTCGCCGATGAAGCCGCGGCGGCCTGCGCCGATGTCTCCCGTGACGACGACATCCAGCTCGCCCTGTTCGTGCTCTATGCATCCGCTTACGGCTCGCTGCCGGGGCTCGATCCCGAGCTCGAGTGGGATCCGGCGCTCCTCGCGACCCGCCGCACGCTCGAGTCGGCATTCGAGCGGGAACTACGCGCGAACATCCCCCTGCCGGAGCTCCCGGAGCCGACCGTGGATGCCGTCGGGCGGGCGCTCTTCGCCCTCGCCGAAGCGGACACCGGGCCGAGCCTCTCCCGGTACTTCGTGAAGAAGGCCACCGAGTCCCAGGCGCGGGAGATGCTCATCCAGCGCTCGGCGTACACCCTCCGCGAAGCGGATCCCCACTCCTGGGCGATTCCCCGCCTGGACGGTCGGGCCAAGGCCGCTCTGGTCGAGATCCAGTCCGACGAGTACGGCGGAGGCCGACCGCACCGTGTGCACGCCACCCTCTTCGCGCGCGCCATGCGTGCCGCCGGCCTGGATGACACCTACGGCACCTATGTCGACGACCTCCCCGCCGTCACCCTCGCGTCGCTCAACATGATGTCGATGTTCGGACTCAACCGCCGGCTCGTCGGGTCGATCGTCGGACACCTGGCCGCCTACGAGATGACCTCCTCGATCCCCTGCCGCCTGTACGCCGACGGACTGCGTCGTCTGGACTTCCCCACCGACGTCACGGCGTACTTCGACGAGCACGTCGAGGCCGACGCCGTGCATGAGCAGATCGCCGCACGAGACCTCGCCGGCAGCCTCGCCGAAGACCACCCTGAGCTGCTGCCCGACATCATGTTCGGCGCAGCCGCCTGCCTGACGGTGGACGGATGGGGAGGCGCACACATCCTGGAGGCCTGGTCCGGTGGTTCCTCGTCACTGCGCAGCGAGGTGTCGCCGTGAGCGCCGATCACGAACCGGCGACGATCACGCCGTATCCGGACGGTCCGCTGCTCGTGCGCGGTGAGGTCGAACTGCACGCCGCCGACGGCACGCCGATCGCCTCGCACCGACGCACCGTCGCGCTGTGCCGTTGCGGGCTGTCGGCCCTCAAGCCCTTCTGCGACGGCACGCACAAGCCCGCGGGCTTCCGGACCGAGGACTGATCTCGCTCGCGCTCAGGGCGTGAGAAGAGGGTCGACGCCCACCGCGAGGAACAGTACCGCGAGGTAGGCGATCGACGCGCGGAAGACGAGCATGGGACGCAGCTCCGCGTCTCGCCGGGCCCGCGATCGCATCCGCCACGCGGACACCACGAACCCGATACCCGCCCCGAGTGCCACCGTCCAGTACAGCCAGCTCACCTCCGCGACGAAGGGCAGGACGAGCGAGCACACCACCGTGGCCACCGCGAAGCCGATCACCCTGGGGGCGACGTAGACCGGAGGGCGTGTGGCCCCGAGCATCGGCACGCCGGCCCGACGGTAGTCGTCGCGGTAACGGATCGAGAGTGGCCAGTAGTGCGCGGGAGTCCAGAAGAACACCACCAAGAACAGCACCACCGCCGGCCATTCGACAGCGCCCCGCACCGCGCTCCAGCCGACCAGCACCGGCATGCATCCAGCCACCCCGCCCCAGACGATGTTCTGCTCGGTGCGGGGCTTCAGCAGCACGGTGTAGAACACCACGTACAGCAGAAGACCCGCGGTGGACAGTGCGGCGGGCAGAGGCCCCACGAGCGCGAGCATCCACCCCACGGACGAGACGCCGAGCACGAGCGCGAAGATCAGACCGGCCCGCGCAGACACGACGCCGGTCACCAGGGGGCGCTGGGCGGTGCGCTCCATGAGGGCATCGCTCCCGCGCTCGAGGTACATGTTGAAGGCCCCGGCCGAACCGGCGCTGAGAGCCCCGCCCACGAGCACTGCTGCCATGAGCGCGACACTCGGCTGTCCGTCGGCGGCGAACACCATGACGGGGATCGTGGTGACGAGGAGGAGTTCCAGGATGCGGGGCTTGGTCAGTTCGAGATATGCGCGAACGGTCCGCAGCACGTCTCGTCAGCCTTCCGGCCAGTAATAGCTGTCGGGAAGCGCCCTGGCTCCGAAGATCGCCTGCCCGACGCGGACGCAGGTGGCGCCCTCCTCGACGGCGATCTGGTAGTCCCCGGACATCCCCATCGACAGCTCGCCCGCCCCGATCAGGTCGGGGGCATCTTCCCTGGCCTGGTCTCGCAGCGTGCGCAGCAGGGAGAAGCACTCGCGCACGCGCGCCTCATCGGGGGTGAGGATGGCGAGGGTCATCAGCCCCCGTACGCGAAGCGTCTCGTAGGAGGGCAGCGCCTCCAGGAACGCCGGGAGCTCCTCCGGCGGCATCCCGAACTTGGAGTCCTCGGCCGAGGTGTTCACCTGCACGAACACGTCGAGGCTGCGCCCCGCGGCCTGCAGACGTCGGTCGAGCGCCTCAGCGACCCGCAGGCGATCGAGAGCCTGGAACTCGGCGGCGAACGCGGCGACGTCTCTTGCCTTGTTGGTCTGCAGGTGTCCGATGATCGACCACGACACATCGAGGTCGGCGGTCTCCCCGTTCTTGCGCGCCGCCTCCTGCACCTTGTTCTCGCCCAGCAGCCGCATGCCCGACTGGATCGCGACGCGGACGCGCTCGGTGGGGACGGTCTTGCTCACCGGCAGCAGGGTCACCTCGCGCGGATCACGCCCCGTCCGATGTGCGGCCTCGGCGATGCGCGATTCGACGGCCGCGAGGTTGTACCGGAAGTCGTCGACGGTGAACGCCGTGGGATAGCGCTCGTCGGCGCCGGTCGGTGCATCCATCTTTGACATAGGTCAAAGCGTAACATAGTCTTAGGCCGTTTCGTTGGGGCGATGTTCGTCGCTCACCGCCGCTCACCATCGCTCACCGAAGGAGCCACCATGTCCACGCCTCGCGTGCTTCCCGACCTCTCCTCCGCGCCGTCGCTGCTGACCGACGTGCCGGGCCCACGCAGTCGAGCCCTGCACGAGCGACGTGCGCAGACCGTCGCCCGCGGAGTCGGCAGCGTGCTGCCGGTGTACATCGCGCAGGCGGATGGCCCCTGGGTCACCGACGTGGACGGCAACCGCTTCCTCGACCTGGGCAGCGGCATCGGCGTGACCACGATCGGTCACGGGAACCCGGCTGCGGTCGCCGCTGCCGCCGCGCAGCTCGAGCAGGTGACGCACACGCTCTTCACGGTCACGCCCTACGAGGGATACGTACGGCTGGCCGAGCGCCTCTCCGAGAAGACACCCGGCGATCACGAGAAGCGCTCGGTGTTCGTGAACTCGGGCGCCGAGGCCGTCGAGAACGCGGTCAAGATCGCCCGCAGGTACACCGGCAGGCGCGCGGTCGCCGCTCTCGATCACGCCTTCCACGGACGCACCAACCTGACGCTCGCCATGAACCACAAGGCCGCGTACGGCGCCGGCTTCGGGCCCTTCTCATCGGACATCCACCGCGCCCCCAACTCCTACCCCTATCGGGACGGCCTCTCGGGAGAGCAGGCGGCAGAGCGCACGATCGCACACCTCGAGCAGCGCATCGGCGTCACCGACCTGGCCGCCGTCATCGCCGAGCCGATCCAGGGCGAGGGTGGGTTCGTTGTCCCTGCGGACGGCTATCTGCCTGCCCTGCAGGACTGGTGCACGCGCAACGGTGTGGTGTTCATCGCGGACGAGATCCAGACCGGACTCGGTCGCACCGGCACCTGGTTCGCGAGCGAGCACTTCGGCCTCATCCCCGACCTCGTCCTCACCGCCAAGGGCATCGCGGCGGGGCTCCCGCTCGCGGGCGTGACCGGCCGCGCCGAGATCATGGACGCTCCAGACCCCGGCGGACTCGGAGGGACCTTCGGCGGCAACCCCGTCTCCATCGCCGCGGCCCTGGCGGTGTTCGACGAGCTCGAGCGCGGCACCTTCTTCACAGACGCCCTGCGCATCGGCGGAAGCCTCCGTCAGCACCTCGCCGCCCTGGCCGCGCGCCACCCGATCATCGGGGATGTGCGCGGGATCGGCGCCATGTACGCGTTCGAGCTCACCGATCCGTTCACGTCGCGCCCCGCCGCAGGAGCCGCCTCCGCCGTCGCGGCCTACGCCGCCCAGCACGGCATCCTGCTGCTGACAGCGGGCAGCGACTCGAACGTCATCCGCTTCCTGCCGACGCTCACGACCACCGACGATCAGATCGCGGTCGCGATGGATGTGATCGACCGCGCCCTGTCCACGCTCGGCTGACAGCTCAGCCGGGCGCACCCGTCGCCTCGACGACGAGTGCGCCCGCCCGCCATCGCACGCACCCGAGGTCGGGCACGACCAGATCGGGGTCACCGGCCGCCGAACCCGGCCCGACACCGACGACGAACCCGGCGCCTGCCGCGCGTGCCGAGCGGATCCCCGGCACGGAGTCCTCGAACACGATGCAGTCCTCGGCGCTGCGCGCCAACAGGTAGGCGCCGAGCACGTAGGGGTCGGGTTCCGGTTTCCCCCGCGACACGTCTTCCGCTGCGACCAACGTCGGCGGGAGCGGGACGCCGGAGCTGCGCAGCCGTGCCAGAGCCACGGCGCGGTTGCTGCTCGTCACGACCGCCCAGAGGTCGCGCGGCAGCGCCCCCACCAGCCGCGAGGCGCCGACGATCTCCCTGGTGTGGACGGCCGCCTCGATCTCGAGAGCGATGAGCTCTGCCGTGGCCTCTTCCGCGGCTTCCCGCCCGACCAGTCCGCCGACCACCTCGCTCGGTCGCTTGCCGTGCGGTGCATCGCGCAGGAAGTCGAACGAGGGAGCATGTCTGCGAGCCCATGCGTCCCACGCCGGGGCGGCTGCCAGGACCGAGTCCACGAGGACGCCGTCGCAGTCGAACAGCAGCCCTGCTTGCCGGAACTCCCAGGAATCCCCGCTACGCACGTGTGATAATTTTGGCATAGGTCAAAGCTAGCATCGGCACGGGGGGACCGCGCCGCGGAGGGGACACAATGCCTACCAGAATCGCCATCAACGGACTCGACCGGATCGGCCGCAATCAGCTTCGACTCCTGCTCGCCCGACGATCGGAGCTCGATCTCGTCGCCGTGAACGATCCGCGTGGACCGCGCGCCATCGCGGACCTGCTGCGGAGCGACGGCAACAGCGGACCGTCGACGCGCGGCGTGCGATACGACGACGACCACCTCTTCCTCAACGGACACGCGGTCCGCTTCCTGTCCGAGCGCGACCCGCTGCGACTGCCCTGGAGCGAGCTCGGAGTCGACATCGTGATCGAGGCGACCGTTTCCGACGCCGCGACCGTCGACGCGCGCACTCACCTGACGGCCGGAGCGACGAAGGTGATCGCGACGGTCCCGACTCCGGACGACGACGGCACCATCATGCTCGGGGTCAACGAGCACACCTACGACCCGACTCGCCACCACGCCATCTCCACCGCCTCCTGCACGACCAACTGCCTCGCTCCGGTCGCGAAGGTGTTCCATGAGGCGTTCGGCATCGACGCCGGCCTGATGACGACCATCCATGCCGAATCGTCCGACCCCCAGGTGCAGGACCTGCCCCACCCGGACCAGCGGTCCACGATGGCGAAGGGGGCGAAGGAGGGGAGGATCACACCGCACAGCGGAGGAGCCGCGTCGGCGATCGGTCGCGTCCTGCCCGAGCTCGACGACGGCCGGCTCGACAGCTACACCCTGCAGGTGCCCGCCATCAGCGGCTCGATCACGCACCTCACGGTCACGGCGTCCCGACCCGTGACCGCCGACGAGGTCAGGTCCGCCTACGAGACGGCCGCGGAGGGTCCGCTCAAGGGGATCCTGCGCTGCGCCGACGATGAGATCGCGGTCGCCGGCACGGTCATCGATCCGCACTCCTCGATCCTCGACGCCGGGCTCATCCGAGTGATCGGCTCGCAGGTGAAGATCTCCGCCTGGTACGACGACGAGTGGGGATACTCGCACCGTCTGACCGAGCTCACCGAGTACGTCGCAGAAAGGCTGTCCGCATGACGACTTCAGAGATGCCGGAGCGCACGGCGCTCGCGTTCCGACACGTGCACTTCGAAGACCTGGGCATCATCGAACCCCTCCTCCGCGAACGCGGATACCGCGTGGAGTACGTCGACCTCGGCGTCGAGGCCATCGACATCGAACGGGTGGACGATGCCGACCTGATGATCGTGCTCGGTGGTCCGATCGGCGTGAACGACACCGACGAGTACCCGTTCCTGCACGCCTCGAAGGAGGCTGTCGCCCATCGAGTCCGTTCCGCAAGACCACTGCTGGGGGTATGCCTCGGCGCACAGCTGATCGCGGAGGCGCTCGGAGGGCAGGTGCGCCCGACCGGTGCGGTGGAGATCGGCTACGCCCCACTCGATCTGACCACCCACGGCCTGGATTCTCCGCTGCGCGCCCTCGAGGGCATGCCCGTGCTGCACTGGCACGGCGACGCGTTCACGATTCCGGTCGGAACTCGCCGCCTGGCATCCACCCCCGGCTTCCCGAACCAGGCGTTCAGCACGGACACGGTACTCGCCCTGCAGTTCCACCTCGAGGCCGACCACCGCGCGATCGGGAACTGGCTGATCGGCCACGCGCACGAGCTGCACCACAACGGGATCGATCCGCGGATCATCCGGGAGGACGCCAGAGCCTACGGGCCGGAACTCGAACGGGCGGCCCGTTCCGTGATCGCGACATGGTTGGAGTCCGTCGAACCGGCCACTCCTGCGGCCTGACCGCGACGGCGACGAAGGGGCCGGGTCCACGCGGATCCGGCCCCTTCGTCTGCGACAGCGATCAGCTCGCGCGACGAAGAGCCACACTCGGGAAGTCGACGGGGACGTCGAGGGCGATGTTCACGTAGTTGGTGAACAGGTTCAGTGCGACCTGGGCGATCGTCTCGACGATCTGCTCGTCGGTCCACCCCTGGGCGCGCACCGCGTCGACATCCGCCGAAGACACCTGGCCGCGCTCTTCCACCAGCTTGAGGGCGAACGCGAGCAGCGCCGCCGTCCGCGGGTCGTCGGACTCGCCGCTCTGCGCTGCGGTGAGGGCCTCCCTCGTGAGGCCGGCCTTCTTGCCGAGCGCGGTGTGCGCGGCGAGGCAGTACTGGCAGGAGTTGCGGTCGGCGACGGCGACGGCGATCTGCTCGCCGATGGCCGCGCCCAACGAGCCGCCGCCGAAGGCGCCGAACGCACCCCACATGCTCGTGAGTGCCGCAGGAGAGTTCGCGACGGCACGGAACATCGCGGGGACGGCTCCGAAGGCACCGGCGATCTGGTCGAGCTGCTCCTTGACGTTACCGGTGGCGTTGTCGCGGTCGATGAGAGGGACATTGGGCATGGGATGCTCCTTCGATTGTCGATTCGGCCCGGAACCGGGCTCCCTCCAGTCTTCCGAGAGCGTGCGGACGATGCGCACCATAACGTCTTGCTTTCATGACAGATCGTCCTGAATACTGAGAAGGTGTCCGATATCGATCGCCTCTCTCCGCTCCTCGAGCGCTTCCGTGTGCGCACACGGCTGTTCCACAACGGACCCCTGTGCGGAACGACCGTCTTCCCGGCGAGCGGCGGCCACGGCTTCCTCCACGTGCTGCGACGAGGCGAGATGGATGTCACCCATCGCCGGGCCGACGGCGGCAGCGAGCGCGAGGTCATCTCCCGACCGAGCCTGCTGTTCTTCCCCCGCCCGGTCGATCACTCGTTCCTGAACGCTCCGACCGAGGAGTCCGACTTCGCCTGCGCGACGCTCGACTTCGACGGCGGAGCGACCCACCCTCTGGTCCGCACACTGCCCGCGTCGATCGTGCTGCCGCTCGACGAGGTCGAGACCCTCGGTCCCGCACTCGACCTGATGTTCTCCGAGGTCGACAACGTGCGGTGCGGACGCCCACTGGTGGCGGACCGCATGTTCGAGGTCGTGCTCATCCAGCTGCTCCGATGGATGCTCGATCATTCCGAGCGGCTCGACCTTCCGCCAGGTCTCATCCCCGGCCTCGCCGACGAACGACTCGCTCCCGCGCTCGTCGCGATGCACGAGGAGCCAGGGGAAGCGTGGAACCTGGAGTCCCTCGCCCGCACCGCCAACATGTCGCGCAGTGCCTTCGCCGCGCGGTTCAAGGAGGTTCTCGGGCGCTCACCCGGCGATTACCTCACGGAGTGGAGGCTCACGATCGCGCAGGAGCAGCTGCGCGGCGGCATGTCGGTGACCGCAGTCGCAGCACAGCTCGGCTACGCGAGCTCATCCGCCTTCTCGCGGGTGTTCGCCCAGCGCATCGGACACTCGCCGAGGACCTGGCTGACGCTGGCCGCATGAGGGTGCGCCGGCTACAGCCGATGAGAGGTGGAGGCAGGAATCGAACCTGCGTGCACGGTCTTGCGGACCGCGACCTGGCCACTCGGTCACTCCACCGGGTCTGACGGGGTCAGCGCAGCGGCGGAGAGTACCCGTTCAGGAAGGCACCGAAGCGTCGGAGTGCATCGGTGAGCACGTCGGCCTCCGGGAGGAAGGCGATGCGGAGGTGGTCAGGGGTCTGCAGGTTGAAGGCCCGTCCATGCACGAGGAGGATCCGCTCGGCGTCGAGGAAGTCGAGCACCAGCCGCTCGTCGTCGACGATGCCGTGCACCTCCGGGTCCAGGCGAGGGAACAGGTACAGTCCCCCACCCGCCACCTGTACGTCCACCCCGGGAATCCCGGCGAGCACGTCGAGTGCGGCATCCCGTTGCCTCGTGAGCCGCCCGTGCGGCGCGACCAACTCGTCGAGCGAGGAATCGAGGGTCAGCGCCGCCGTGATCGCGTGCTGTGCCGGAACGGAGGCGCACATGCGCATCGAGGCGAGCAGACGCACGCCGGAGAGGAAAGGATCGTCGGCGTGGAACCCGGTCGCCGTCATCCACGCGGCGCGATAGCCCGCGACCCTGTGCGTCTTCGAAAGCCCGGCGAAGGTGATGCAGGGAACATCCGGAGCGACCTGCGCGGTCGAGACATGCTCGAATCCCGGGTAGACGACACGGTCATAGATCTCGTCGGAGAGCAGCAGCAGCCCATGGCGCCGAGCGAGCTCGGCGATCTGCTCGAGCACCGCACGCTCGTACACCGCGCCGGTCGGGTTGTTCGGGTTGATCACCACGATGGCCGCCGTTCGCGGACCGATCGATGCCTCCATCGCCGCGAGGTCCGGTGCCCACCCCTCGGCTTCGATGCACGGGTAGTGCACCGCGCGCCCGCCGGCCAACACCGTCGATGCCGTCCACAGCGGATAGTCGGGGCTCGGGATGAGCACCTCGTCGCCGGGCTCGAGCAGCGCCTGCAGCGTGAGGCCCACGAGTTCCGAGACACCGTTGCCGACCGTGATGTCCTCGATGGCAAGCGCGGGGAAGCCCGGGCGGAGTGCATAGTGCGCACTGATCGCCTCGCGCGTCTCCGGGAGCCCGGCGGACTCGGAATAGCCATGCGCATGGGGCAGGGCGGAGCGGAGCGCCTCGACGATGGCCGGAGGAGCATCGAACCCGAACGGCGCCGGGTTCCCGATGTTGAGACGGAGGATGGACTCCCCCCGCTTCTCCAGCTCGGCCGCCCGGTCGGCGACCGGGCCACGCAGGTCGTACAGCACGCCTTCCAGACGCGAGGAGCGGCCGATCCGCGGTTCGACACCGCGGGGCCGACCGGCCGTCATCCTGCCGCTCCGAAGGGAGCCGATACCCCGGCCACCGCCGCGAGGTCCTCCACGAGCCGCTGCGTCTCCACGTCGTCGAGCGCATGCACGGTGAGCCGCAGATGCGTGGAGCCCTGCGCGCTGTCGGGGTCGATGGCGAACTCGGACCCCGGACGCACGAGCCAGCCGCGCGACGCGAGACGTCGCGTCACCTCGGTGGCGTCCTGGCCGACATCGACCCACACGTTGAGGCCGCTGTCCGCCTGCGCCTGGAGCCCCAGCGCGTCGAGCTTCGACACGAAGGCCTCGTTCCGTCGCGCGTAGTGCTTCCCCGCCTCGACGATCGACTGCTGGACGTCGTCATCGCGCAGCATGACGGCGGCGAGCCGCTGCATCACGTGGCTCACCCACATCGTGCCGGGACTGAGCCGCAGCGCGAGCCGTTGCGCGGTCACCGGATCGGAGGCCGTCACCGCGAGGCGCATGTCCGGTCCGAGGAACTTCGACACCGAACGCACCAGCGCCCACCGTTGCTGCGTGGGCGCGATGATGCTGGCGTAAGGCGTGGGGGCGAGCAGCGAGAAGTGGTCGTCTTCGATGACGAGGACATGGGGATGGTCGGCGAGGACCTCGCGCAGTTCCAGCGCCCTGGCGGCGCTGGTGCCGACACCCGTGGGGTTGTGAGCGCGCGGGGTGCAGACGATCGCGCGCGCGCCGCTCTCGAGCGCCGCCCTGAGACCCGCGACGGTCATGCCCTCTCGATCGACCGGGATGGCGACCGGCGTGTATCCGGCGAGCCGCGCGGTGTGGATGCTGGACAGGAAGCACGGATCTTCGAGCCCGACCCTGTCCCCCTGCACGAGGGTCTGCGCGAGGAGGCGTTCGACGGCATCGACCGCTCCCGCCGTGATCGAGAGCCGGAACGGACGCGGATGATCGGCGGCGATCCAATCCGTGGCCCACTCGGCCAGGTCGGCGTCGATCACCGATTCGCCGTAGAGCACATGACCAGGAGTGACCGTCGCGAGAGCGGCCGCGAGATCGGGGAGGTGCGCGGCGTCGGGGTTGCCGCTGCCGATGTCGCGCAGTACCGAGCCGGGTGTGAAGCCCTCGTCGGGGTTCTTCGCCGACCCGAGCACGGTGGTTCCGGTGCGACCTCCCGTGGCAGCGATGCGTGCGGTGACCAGCGATCGGTAGGCGGCCAGCACCGTGTTCCGATTCACTCCGAGACGAGCGGCGAGGGAGCGCACCGGCGGCAGCTGGTCGCCCGGAGCGTAGGCGCCGCGCTCGACGAGGTCGCGCACACTCTCGGAGATCTCCGCAGCGGTCGAGCCCACGATGCCATCCGAGACGTCTTCGCGATCGGGTGCCTGAGCCATGCTTCGACCGTAGGGGATCATTTGACCTATGTCAAAAGATCCCCGCTTCTCCCTGCAAGGTCGAATGCGTGCGCACGTCGGACGCCCGGTGCACCATGGGAGCATGAGCGACGGCTACGACCTGGACTTCCTCGGAACACCCCTCCCCCTCCCACGACCTGCGCAGGACGTTCGCGCTCTGCCCTATCCCCGGTTCACCGTCCTGCTCGACCCGGCGCGCCGGCTCGCCGCGGTCACCGCCGTGAACATCGACGGCGCCGCATTGCAGAACCTCCCCCGCACCGGCGACTGGCGGCTTGACGGACGCGTGCCGACCGACGAGCAGACCGGGCCGGAGGTGTACACCCGCAACGACCTCGACCGCGGACATCTCGTGCGTCGGCGCGATCCGGGCTGGGGTCCGGCTGCGACCGCGCGCGCGGCGAGCGAGGCGACGTTCTTCTACCCGAACGCCGCTCCGCAGGCCGCCGGGTTCAACCAGTCCAAGGAGCTCTGGCTCGGCCTCGAAGATCATGTGCTCGCCTACGCGGAGAGCACGGACCAGCGGGTCTCGGTGTTCACCGCTCCGATCCTCGACGACACCGACCCTCCGTACCGCGACATCCGGGTGCCACTCCGGTTCTGGAAGGTGGCGGCCTGGCGCGGACCCGGGGCCCTCGCTGCAGCCGGGTTCGTGCTGGACCAGTCCGCCCTGGTCGACACACGGGAGGAGAACAAGGCTGTTCCCCCGCTCGGCGGGTTCCGCACGTTCCAGGTACCGATCGCGGACATCGCCTCACTCACCGGCATCGACCTCGGCGTGCTGTCCGAGGCCGACGTGCTCGCGCGACCGGGCGTCCGTGAGCCGGGATGGCGGCCCCTGAACACAGCGCATGACATCGTGCTGTGAGGCCAGTGCGAGGCCTCAGACTCCGGCGCGCACCGACTCCAACGACGGGTAGTCGGTGTACCCCTCGGCGGTGCGGCCGTAGAACAGCTCAGGGCGCGGAGGGTTGAGCTCGGCCCCCTGCGTCCAGCGCTCCACCAGATCGGGGTTCGCGATCACAGGGCGGCCTGCGGCCACAGCATCGGCCCATCCGTCTGCCACGAGAGCCTCAGCGGCGTCCTTGGTCGTGTCGATCCCGAAGCCGGTGTTGACGATCAGCGGCGCACCTGCCACGCGACGGATGTGCTGCACGAGCTCGCCGGCGGGTTCCGCGTGGAGCACGTCGACGAACGCGAGGCCGAGAGGTGCGAGCCCTTCGGCGACCGCGGTGTAGGTCGCGTGCACGTCGGCGGCGTCCTCTTCCAGCACACCCTGGATGCCGTGCTGCGGCGAGAGACGGATGCCGGTGCGATCGGCTCCGACCGCCGCAGCGACGGCCTCCGTGACCTCGATCGCGAAACGTGCCCGATTCTCCGGCGATCCGCCGTAGCTGTCGTCACGGATGTTCGACACGGGAGACAGGAACTCGTGCACGAGGTATCCGTTCGCACCGTGCACCTCGACACCGTCGAAGCCCGCGGCGATCGCGTTGCGCGCCGCCTGGGCGAACTGCTCGACGACGACCGGGATCTCCTCGAGGGTGAGCGCATGCGCGACCGGGAGGTCGGCCTTGCCCTCGGGCGTGCGCGTCTGTCCTGGTGCCGCGAGGGCGCTCGGGGCGACGACCCGCGCCTCGCCCGAGATCGCGGGGTGCCCCACCCGCCCGCCGTGCATGAGCTGCATCACGATGGTTCCGCCTGCGTCATGCACAGCATCCGCGATCGGCTTCCATCCGTCGATCTGCGCCTGGGTGACGATGCCTGGCTGCCCGGGGTACGACTTGCCCTCTGCTGCCGGCCACGTGCCCTCGGAGATGATCAGACCCTGTCCCGCGCGCTGGCGGTAATACTCCACCATGGTCGCGGTCGGCACGCCCTCGTCATCGGCGCGGGTGCGCGTGAGGGGCGCCATCACGAGGCGGTTGGACAGCTGCAGGGCGCCGAAGACGCCGGGTTCGTAGAGAGTCACAGTGGGAGACAAGGCGCGGGTGGAGCGCCGTATTCCCTCCGTCGTCTCACTTCGGAGCCGAGACCTCTCCGCCTCCGAGCCCGGCGAGCAGGTCGGCGAAGTGGTCGAGATCAGCAGCCGTCCAGTTGCGCAGCCGCTCTCCGATGCGTCCCTCGTACTGAGAGCGGGCGAGGGCCACGCGCTCCTGGGCGAGGTCCGTCGCGACGAGGACGCGGGCCCTGCGGTCGTCCGGGTCGGGCACACTCTCGACGAGTCCCAGCTGTTCGAGCTGCCGCACCTGACGGCTCACCGCGGACTTGTCGGTCTGCAGGCGCTCGATGATCGCCCCCGCAGAGGTCGCTTTGCCCGTCGCGATCGAGGTCAGCACCTGATACCCCAGGGGCTGCAGATCGGGGTGGACGGTCGCCGCTGCCTCGCGCCAGCCGATGCGGATCCGCGCGAAGAGTCTGCCCAGCTCCTGCTCGACCCTGGTGACGGCCTGATCGAGGTCTTCGTCGCCCAACCGATCCGTCGTCGAGGCGGAGGCAGGGCGATCGGCAGGGGCGTCGGGAGAGGCGCTCATGCTCGCCAGTGTACGGAATCATGCGCGAGCCGACGTGCTAGGTAGACTGATCTACCTAGTGGGAAGGAGCGCGTATGAGTGATGAGGTCGTTGCGCGAACCAAATTGCTGGACGCCGCCGCGCGTCTGTTCTACGCGAACGGGATCGCAGCCACGGGCATCAACTCGATCACTGCTGCGGCAGGGGTGGCTCGGATGAGCCTCTACAACAACTTCACGTCGAAGGACGAACTGTTGCTGGCATACATCCAGGCGCGTCATGAGGAATGGCTCGCGCTGTACGCGGCGCGCGCCGGCGACGCTTCTGATCCGAAGCAGAGCATTCTCGCTGTCTTCGATGCCTACGTCGATCACGCGGAGCTGGGGTACGAGCACGGCTTCCGCGGGTGTGGGCTCTTGAACGCCGCGGCGGAGCTGCCGGCGGGGTCGCCCGGCCGTGATGCGGTCCGACGCCACAAGGAGCATGTCGAGCAGATCCTATGCGACCAGCTGAGCGCGCTGGCCTCGCCCAGCGAGGCTTCTGCACTGGCGGAGCACTGCTCGTTCCTCCTCGAAGGTGCGATGGCGCGCGCTGGCCTAGAGGGCGGATCGGAGCGGCTGAAGCGCGCGAAGCAACTCGCCGCACACATGATCGGTGCCCTGTGAACAGGGGGCGTCTGTCCGGACTCGCGGCGATCACGATCACGTCGGTGCTGTGGGGCACGACCGGAACTGCGGCGACGTTCGCACCGAGCGCCGGCCCTCTCGCGATCGGGTCGGCCGCACTGGGTATCGGCGGTCTCCTGCAGGCGGCGATCGCCGTACCCGCGTTGCGCTCCGAGTGGACGGTACTTCGTGAGCAGCGGTGGGTCGTGACCATCGGGGCGGTCGCGGTGGCGCTCTATCCCCTCGCGTTCTACAGCTCCATGCACTTTGCCGGGGTCGCAGTCGGCTCGGTCGTATCCCTCGCGTCCGCTCCCCTCGCCTCCGGCATCCTGGAAAGGGTTGTCGACAGACGTCCGCTGAGCCGGTGGTGGATGCTCGCCGCAGTGCTGGGGATCGTCGGCAGCACGCTTCTCTGCATAGCCAAGATCGAAGACCGGGCGAGCTCCTCCCTCGACACGATTCTGGGCATCGCGCTCGGACTCGTGGCCGGCCTCACTTATGCCACCTACTCCTGGGCATCGCACCGGCTGATGAGCGGAGGCATCAGCCGGGGAGCGTCGATGGGCGCCGTATTCGGAGGGGGTGGACTGCTCCTCATGCCGGTGCTCGTCCTCACCGGCGCTTCGCTTCTCGACTCAGGTCAGAACCTTGCTGTCACCGCATACATGGCGCTCGTGCCGATGTTCCTCGGCTATCTGCTGTTCGGATACGGGCTCACGAAAGTGTCAGCGAGTACCGCCACCACCGTCACCCTCACCGAACCCGCGATCGCGACGGTCCTTGCCGTCGTGATCGTCGGCGAGCGTCTCACCGCCCTGGGATGGGTCGGCCTCGCCATCATCGCGGGCGTGCTCGTGATCCTGGCTGCAGCACCCACCAACGCCGACCCGCGTACGGGTGCCCCCGAGATCAGTAGGCGTCGCCGGTCCAGGGAGCAGACCCTGTCATCGGTGTGACAAGCACCCACCCGAGCCCCGCTGTCGATCGGCACAGCGGGGCTCAGGCTCGGACTTCCGCTCAGACCTCGGCGAGCAGTCGGAAGGCCTTGGACGCCGCCCGGATCTCCTCGGGAGTCAACTCGTCGATCACGGCCTGAAGGCGGGTGCCGTAGTCGCGTCGGACTTCGGCGAGCGCGGTGCACGCCACGGGGGTCGCGCTCAGCACGCGGAGACGCCCGTCCCGCTCGTCCGGACGAGACTCGAGCAGCCCGAGCTCTTCCAGCATCCGCACCTGCCGGCTGATCACCGACTTGTCCATCTCGAACCGCTCAGCGATCTCGTGCGCATTCGCGGTTCCCGCCCGATCGATGAAGGTGAGCAGCTTGTAGCCGGCCACCTGCAACTCCGGGTGGACCCGGGCCGCGGATTCCCTCCACAGCGACCGGGTCCTTGCGAAGATGAGGTTCAGGTGCGCCTGGAGGTCACCGAGCGCACTGTCGACGTCCGCCGACTCCACCGCTCCGGGGGCGAGCATCTCAGCGCTCCTGGTCCCGATCTTCGCGCTCGAGCACGCGGACAGACCCGGTCGTGGGAGACGCCGACCCCGCATCGTCGATCCGGATGGATCCGGTGGACAGCGACGCGCCGACCTCGGCCTCGGAGACCTCGATCACCGACTCCTCGGCCTGCTCGAGCATCTGCTCGGCGGCGTTCTTCGTCGACAGCGGCTTGTTCTTGATGAACGCGATCGCGATGATGGCGATCACGGCGAGCGGGATCGCGATGATGAACGCATCCGCGATGCCGTGCCCATAGGCGCCTTCGACCATCGCGCGGATGGTGTCGGGCAGCTGGCCGACCTTCGGCACGTCGCCGGAGGCGAGGTGCTTGAGCGCCTCGATCTCGGCGGGTGTCGTGGGCACGAAGCCGTCGAGCGCATCGGTGATGTAGTTCGCGACGCTGGTGGACAGCAGCGACCCCATCACGGTGACGCCGATGGTGCCGGCGATCGTGCGGAAGAAGTTCACGTTCGACGACGCGGCGCCCAGCTGCTGCGGCGCGGTGTCGTTCTGCACGATCAGCGTGAGGTTCTGCATGACCATGCCGAGTCCGGCTCCGAGCACGAACATGTAGACGGCGACGAGCGGGAACGGCGTGTCGTAGCGCAGGGTGGCCATGAGGCTGACACCGACGGTGGCGAGCACCGAGCCCGTGAGCATCCAGCCCTTCCACTTGCCGAACCGGCTGACGAGCTGGCCGATGATGATCGATGCACCCATCTGGCCGATGATCATCGGGATGGTCATGAGACCCGACTCGGTGGGCGTGGCGCCACGGGCGAGCTGGAAGTACTGCGCGAGGAACACCGAGGTGGCGAACATCGAGACGCCGATCGCGATCGAGGCGATGACCGACAGGGTGAAGGTGCGGTTGCGGAACAGCGACATCGGGACGATCGGCTCCTTGACGAAGAACTCGACCGTGATGAACGCCGCGATCGCGACCGCCGCGGTGACGATGAGCATGATGCTCGTCGAGGAATCCCAGTCGAACTGGTTGCCGCCCATGGAGACCCAGATCAGCAGGGTCGAGACGCCGACGGCGAGCAGCACGATGCCGAAGTAGTCGATCGACACCTTGGTGTCGCGCTGCGGCTTCGGCAGGTGCAGCGTGAACTGCAGCAGCACGAGGGCGAGGATCGCGAACGGCACACCGACGAAGAAGTTGGAGCGCCAGCCCCACACGTCGGTGAGGAGTCCGCCGAGCAGCGGGCCGCCGATGGTGCCGAGAGCCATGATGCCGCCGACGACGCCCATGTACTTGCCGCGCTCACGCGGCGAGATGATGAGCGCCACGGCGATCATCACGAGCGACATGAGGCCGCCGACGCCGATGCCCTGGATGACGCGGACGGCGATGAGCATGTTCGTGTCGGTCGAGAAGCCGGCGATCACGGTGCCGACCGTGAAGAGGATGAGGGAGATCTGGACGAGCACCTTGCGGTCGACGAGGTCGGCCAGCTTGCCCCAGATCGGGGTGGAGACGGCAGTGGCGAGAAGGCTCGCGGTGATGACCCAGGTGTACTGGGACTGGGTGCCGCCGAGGTCGGCGATGATGACGGGCATCGAGGTCGACACGACCGTGCCGGAGAGCACGGCGACGAACATGCCGACGACGAGGCCGGAGATCGCGGTGAAGACCTCGCGAGCCGAGCGAGTCTCGGAAGCGGGGATGGGGGTCTGTGTCACGGGGTAACGCTCCTGCGTAGAAAGTTGATCGAGGTCAACCATACGCCTTTAGTTGCCAAAGTGCAACTAAAGGCGTCTTCGGCACTGCGGCGCGCGCACCTCCTCCGCGAACACGCCAGGGAGTACCTTGTGAGCGTGTCGACGGATTCGAGGAGTGGGCGGGCGCTCGGTGCCCCGGCAGACCTCGACGCGGCCATCGGCGACATCGATTGGACGGTGCCGCCCGCGGGCTCGCGGCGGTCCTGGTTCTCCGCGCCGAGCGGAGAACTGTCGGCGATCTCCCTCGGCGACCCTGCGAATCCGCGCGTGGTGCTGGTGCCGGGAGCGACGGGATCGAAGGAGGACTTCGCCCTGATGCTCCCCCTGCTGGCGGAGGCGGGGTACTTCGTGCAGTCCTTCGACCTGGCGGGGCAGTACGAGTCGCATGCCGCCGGCGCGAACGCGAGGTACACCTATGAGCTGTTCACGGGCGATCTGATCGCGTTCCTCGAGGCAGCAACTCCCGCGCACCTGCTGGGGTACTCCTTCGCCGGCACGATCGCCCAGGTCGTCGCCGTCCGCCGTCCTGACCTCGTCCGCTCCCTCACCCTGCTCACCACTCCCCCCGGTTCCGGCAACGTGTTCGCGAGCATGAAGTGGCTGGGGCCGCTGGCACCCATCGCGAGTCCTCGGCGCGGCGCGGGACTCATGATCTGGGGGATCGTGACGAACAAGAACCGCGTCCCGCCGCGGCGACTCGAATTCGTGCGCTCGCGGTTCGCCCTGACGAGCCGTCGCAGCGTCGACGAGATCGTGGGACTCATGATGGTCGCGCCCGATCTGCGCGACCGCGTGCGGGCGCTGCCCGTGCCCAAGCTCGTCGTCGCGGGATCGCACGATCTGTGGCCCCTGGCTGCACACGAACGGTACGCGCGCGACATCGACGCGGAGTTCCGCGCGTACGCGACGGGGCACAGCCCGAGCGAGACCACCCCGCATCAGCTGACCGCCGACCTGCTCGATCTCTACTCCCGCACGAGCGACTGAATCACCGGCTCTGTCGCCGGCATCGGTCACCCGCACCTGTCACCGGCTGACGGACGATCCGTCCGATCGGTCGACCTCGCGACGCGCCTGCCGCCGAAGGCGCAGCGACTCCTGCGACAGATGCAGGCGCACGGTGGGCACGACGTAGCTCAAGCGTCGTCGAAGCGACGCCCAGTCCTGCAACGGTCGGGCCGACACCTCGACGACGAGGTCGCGATCGCGCAGCACCGTCATCTCCGGGCGCACATGGAACGACAGATCGAAGTCGTCGTGGATGTTCGTCTGCTCGCGGTGCACCTCGGCGCTCAGCGCGCGCCACGCGGCAGAGCGCATCGCCATGTTCGACCCGTAGAGCGGTGCATGCCCGAGGACGGGCGCCATCGACGCGTACATGCCGCCGATGTAGAGGTGCTCCCCCATCCAGTGCACGAGCGGCGTCGACCCGTAGAAGCGCGGGTCGCCCGTGAGGAAGTCGACGTCCGGGCGCTCGCGGAACGTCCTCTCGATCCGTTCCACCCAGTCGGGGTGGGGCCGCGAGTCGGCATCGAGCCTCGCGATGACATCGCCGGTGGCCGCGTCGTAACCGGCCGCCGATGCTCGGGGGATCCCCGGGATCGGCTCGCTCACGACGCGCGCACCGAACCTCTCGGCCACGTCGACCGTGTCATCGCTGCTGCCGTTGTCGACAATGACGATCTCATCCGCGCGCCTGGTCTGCTGCGCGAGTGCCGCGAGGCACACCTCCAACAGCCGGGCGTCGTCGCGCACGGGAATCACCACCGAGACGGAACGCGGGAACACGGTCGCCATGGTTCTCCTCCCCCTGGACCGGCGGTTTTCCAGACACAGTCTCCTCCGTGGACGGCCGAGCGCCGCGATTGAGCGAGGATGGTCGGATGATCCGTGTCGTCCTGTTCGACCTCGATGGCGTGATCCGGCACTTCGACGCCAGGAACACGGCGACGATCGAGCACCGCCACGGTCTCGCACCTGGAGACATCGAGCGCATCGCCTTCGCCCGCCCGCTGATCGACGAGGTCACGACAGGGCGGATCACCAGAGCAGAGTGGGTGCGCCGTATAGGCGTGCAGGTCGGGACCACTGCTGCCCACGAGTGGAGCGCGCAGTCGGCGACGATCGACCACGACGTGCTGGAGCTGATCGACGACATCCGTGATGCAGGCATCCGCGCCGCGGTGCTCACCAACGGCACGGACACGATCCCGGCCGAGATCGCGGCCCACGGCATCGCCTCCCGGTTCGACGCGGTCTTCAACTCCGCCGAGATCGGACACGCGAAGCCCGACACCCGCGCGTTCCGTCACGTGCTCGACGCGCTCGGCGTGGATGCGGCCGAGGTCTTCTTCACCGACGATTCGGCGTCCAAGCTCGTGGGAGCGCAGCGCCTGTCGATGCACACCCATCACTACGACGGAGTCGACGACCTGCGCGCTCGCCTCGTCCAAGCGGGCGTGGACGTCGCAGGCGGCTGAACCACCCCCGCACCTCACTCGACGGCGTCGTCCGCTCGCTCGCGCCTCGTCGTGCCGCCGTGTGCCGGGATCAGGCCGAAGTCGGTCAGCAGCTCGCCCATCTGCGTGTTGTCGAGTCGGTCGAGCAGCTTGCCCTTCACGAAGTTCGGACCGGGGATGTGCACCGCTTCGCCATCGCGCAGCCGTGCGGTCGCCTTCAGCAGATAGCGGATGTCGTACGTCGAGTTGAACACCTCCGGCACCCCGCGCTCGATATCGAGCAGCTGGTAGGTCGCCTCCATCGCTGTGCGCACCGAGTACTCGGTGGTGAAGATCGTGTCACGCGTCGTCTCGGCGAACTGTCCGAGGAATGCGAAGTTCACGCTGCCCTCCGGCACGACCTGCGGCCGATCTCCGGCCTTGCGCGGCAGGAAGAACGAGGTGACGTACGGCATCATCACCGGAACCGTCTTCGCCGCTGAGGCCGCCAGCTCCGGGATCTCGTCGACCGGAACCCCCAGGTGATACAGCCACTCCTGCGCGATCTCCTCTCCCGTGCAGTCCTGCATCGGCTTCTTGACGAAGTCGCCCGGGGTCTCGACGAACAGCGCGTACACCCACACCACGATCTCGTTGGGCTTCTGCGACTTGAAATGCGGCTGCCGGTTGACGGTCCAGCTCAGCAGCCAGGATGAATCCTTCGCCGTGACGATGCCACCCGTGACGACCTTGCCGGAGAACGGGTCCCGCTGGGCGATCCGCTCGATGTAGGCGGGAATGCGCTCGTCGATCGTGGTGACCGTCGCCGACTCCCACTTGGTCTTGGGGATGTCGTTGCAGAACACCTCGGGGTGGCCGAAGTCGGGCGACTTCGCGGCGACCTTCTTCCAGAAGTCCCACGCCGGAGCCGGACCGTCCTTGAGCTTCGCGGGCGTGTGCTGGTCGCCGTTGTCGGAGTTCTCCGTGAGCGAGCCGATCGTCATCAGACACAGGTCGTCGGGCCCGAGGTCGACCCCGCCCGCCTCACCGTCGACGGTCCAGTCGATGCGCGTGGCCTGCTTGCGGTCGTCCGAGATGTCGAAGTGCACGTCGGTGACCGTGTGATGGAAGCGGAACTTCACACCGTGATCGTCGAGGAACTTCTGCATCGGCAGCACCAGCGACTCGTACTGGTTGTACTTGGTGAACTTGAGCGCGGACAGATCCGGCAGCCCGCCGATGTGATGCATGAACCTGTGCAGATACAGCTTCATCTCCAGTGCGGAGTGCCACTCCTCGAACGCGAACATCGTGCGCCAGTACAGCCAGAAGTTGCTCGCGAGGAAGTCCTCGCCGAACACCTCATCGATACGCTTGCCCTCCATCTGCTCACGGGTGGCGAGGATGACGTGGACGATCTCCTGCTGCGCCGTCTCCGACAGCGTGAACAGCTTGTTCGTGTGGGCATCCTGCCCCTGCTTCTCGGTCACCCGGCAGAGCGAGAAGTTCGGGTCGTCCTTGTTCAGCCAGTAGAACTCGTCGAGCACGCTCGCGTCGTCGATCTCGAGCGAGGGGACGGAACGGAACAGGTCCCAGAGACACTCCATGTGGTCTTCCAGCTCGCGCCCGCCACGGATCACGAAGCCCTTCTCCGGATACTTGATGCCGTCGAGCGCCCCACCGGGAAGGCCGAGTTCTTCGAGGATCGTGATCCGCTCCCCGGCGATCTGGCCGTCGCGGATCATGAAGATCGCCGCCGCCATCGCGGCCAATCCACCTCCGACCAGCCATACCGTCTTGTCGTCAGCCCCCTCGGGCTTGCGTGGCCGCGCGAACGCCTCGTAGTTGCCGTTGCTCCGATACATCCCGATCACCCTTCCCGCCACCGGTCGATTCGCGACCAGTAGACAGGAGTGCGGCGACGAAGGGAAGGATGTGCGCGCAGTCTCATCCCTTCCGGGTGAGGGCGTCGGCTAGGCCTCGCGCGAAGACCGGTCAGCCCCGAGCCGCAGATGCAGCAAGGGATACGGTCGACCCGCGTCGTCCGTCTCGCTGCGACCGACGACCTCGAACCCGCGGTGAAGGTAGAACCCGGCGGCCGAGACATTCTGCTCGTTGACGTCGACCGCCGTGACGCCCTGTTCCCCGATCGCGTGGGCGAGGAGTGCCGTGCCGATCCCGCCGCCGCGTGCGGCCGCATCGACGAACAGCATCTCGAGGTTCCCGTCGAGCACGCCGGAGAATCCCACCGGACGGCCGTCGCGCTCGGTCACCGAGAGGGTGACCGCGGGGAGGTAGTCGGACGCCAGTCTGGCCTCGATCTCGTTCCGATCCGCCTCGGCGAGGAAGTCGTGCGTGGCGTCGACGGCACTCCGCCAGATCGCGACGAGCGCCGGGTACTCCTCGGGCCCGAGCGACGGCCGAACGGTGAGGTCGGTCATGCGAGTTTCCTTCCGGGAAGACACCGATCCATCCTTCCAGAGCGCACAGCCACCCGTGACGCGCGTCGCGGAGCCCCTCGCCTGCCGTCCCGTCAGTACACGGTGCCCATCGCCGCACGTACCTCGTCGAGGGTGGCCTCCGCGATCGCGCGCGCATGATCGTTGCCGCGACGCAGGACGGAGCGCACGAGGTCCCCGTCCGCCGCGAGTTCTCGCCGTCGGGCCCGCAGAGGCGCCAGGAATTCGTTCGCCGCCGTGGCGGTAAGCGCCTTCAGCTCGCCGCTGCCGCCGTCTCCGATGGCATCGGCCAACTCCTCGGGCACGGTACCCAGACACAGGGCAGCCGTCGACAGCAGTGCCGAGACCCCGGGTCGGTGCTCCGGGTCGAAGGTGATCCGCCGGTCCTGATCCGTCCGCGTGCGTCGGATCACGGCGACGGTCTCATCCGCGGTCATCGACAGCGCGATCGCGTTGCCGTAGCTCTTCGACATCTTGCGACCGTCCAGCCCTGGAACCTCTGGGGTCGCGGTGATCAGCGCATCCGGAACGGGGAAGATCGCCCCGTAACGTTCGTTGAACCTCCGGGCGATCACCCGCGTCATCTCCACGTGCGGCAGGTTGTCCTTCCCCACCGGCACCAGGTTCCCCTTGCAGAAGAGGATGTCGGCGGCCTGATGCACCGGGTAGGTCAGCAGCAACCCGCTCAGGGCTCGCCCCGACGCCTCGAGCTCGGACTTGACCGTGGGGTTCCGGTGCAGTTCGGCCTCGGTGACGAGGCTGAGGAACGGCAGCAGCAGCTGGTTCAGCGCAGGGATCGACGAGTGCGTGAAGATCGTAGTCCGCACCGGATCGATCCCCGCGGCGAGGTAGTCGAGCACGGCACCGTGCACGTTGTCGCGCACGTGCGCCGTCGTATCCCGATCGGTGATGACCTGGTAGTCGGCGAGCACGAGGAACGTCTCGACCCCGGCATCCTGCAGGCGCACCCGCTCCCGGATCGTGCCGAAGTAATGCCCGAGGTGCAGCGCCCCGGTGGGGCGCTCCCCCGTGAGCACACGGAACCTCTCCGGATGCCGGGCCACGTCGTCGGCGACCTCCGTCGAACGGCGTGCGGTCGCGGTGAACGAATCCATCTGTCTCTCTCCCTGAATCGGGAGCCGCACGGAGTTCACGGGGTGCTGTTCACGAACTGCCGTGCAGCCCATGAACATACGTCAACCGGCTGCTATCGCAGCCACCACCATGCGGAGCGGTTGATCGTCATGGAACAGATGCTATCGCGCACCGCGACCACGAGCTCACGGAGCGAGCCCCGGCGACCGCTCAGGGCGTGAGCCGGTGCAGGTCGCGCGGGAACAGCGTCACCTCCCGGATGTTCGACGCCTCGATGAGCCGCGACACCCAGCGCTCCAGCCCGATCGCGAAGCCGCCGTGCGGGGGCATCCCGTGCGCGAACGCGGGGAGGTAGGAGGCGTAGGCATCGGGCGACTCGCCCCGCGCCTCGATGGCGGCGACGTAGTCGGAGTGCCGGTGCAGTCGCTGTCCGCCGGTGACGAGTTCGAGCCCACGGAAGATCAGGTCGAAGCTGTTGCTCCAGCGCGGGTCGTCGCTCTGGGGGTGCGTGTAGAACGGGCGTTTGCGCATCGGGTACCCCTCGACGGCGAGCACGTCGCTGCCGTACCGCTCCCGCGCCCACTCCCCCAGCGCGCGCTCGTGCGCCGGCGCGAGGTCGGGCTCGTCTTCCGGGGCGCCGACCCGTCGAAGCGCGTCCTGGAAGTGGATCACCGGGATCTCGTCGGGGATCGCGGGGAGCGCGATGTCGAGGCGCTCGACGGCGTCGCCGCTCTCGGTGCGGATGCCGTCGATCATGCCTGCCAGCACCCGATGCAGCAGCGCGAGCACGTCGCGGTGGTCGTCGATGAAGCCGAGCTCGGCGTCGAGCGACACGTACTCGGCGAGGTGCCTCACCGTGTCGTGCGGCTCCGCACGGAACACCGGGCCTGTCTCGTAGACGCGCTCGAAGACGCCGACGAGTTGCTGCTTGAAGAACTGCGGGCTCTGCGCGAGGTACGCGGTCGAGCCGAAGTAGTCGACCGGGAACACGTTCGCCCCCGATTCCGTCACGGAGTCGACGAGCTTCGGCGTCTGGATCTCGGTGAATCCCTCGGCGTCGAGCGTGCGACGGAATCCGCGCAGGCTCGCCGCAGCCAGCTCCCACTTCGCCCGCTGCGCAGGGTGGCGCCAGGTGACGGCGGCATGGTCGAGCACGGTCGGCAGCGCCGCGTCGAGCGTGGGACGCCAGAGCTCGACGACCGGCGTGCGCGCAGGTTCGGAGAGCAGGGTGATCTCCGCCGCCGTCACCTCGATCCCGCCGGGGGCATGGGCGTTCGCGGTGGCCGTGCCTTCGATGCGCACGACCGTCTCCTCGCCGGGCAGACCATCCACCGGCAGCTGTTCGGGTCGGAACACGATCTGCGCGAGCCCCGTGCGGTCGCGCAGGATCAGGAACGACACGGTGGCGAGTTCCCTGCGTCGATGCACGTGACCCATGAGGGTGATCCGGGCACCATCGGGCATGGTGGAGAGTTCGGTGGCGAGCGTGCGGGCGGGGTCGGATGGCGACATGATTCCTCCAGGTGGCGAAAGCCCTGGAGGTGCGGGCGGGGGCTAGATCGCGGTGCCACCACACCTTCGCCGATCGCTCATCGGCCTCTCGTCGATACGCCGGACGCGCGGGAGCCGCTCGCCCCGAGAGGCCGAGGGTCGTCACTCCTCGCAGCTGCCGCCGCCAGCGTAGCATCGGGCTCGGGCTCGCTCACGTCGCTCCCGCCTCGCGCCTCGCTCACCAGTACGGCCGCGACACCCGCCGCGCAGAGTCCGAATCCGAGAAGGGTGACGCCGGTGAGCGGCTCGCCGAGGAGGAGCGCCCCCGCCGCCGCGGTGGTCGGTGCGACGAGGAACAGCAGCGCGTTGAGCGCTGTGATGCCCACCCGGCGGAGCAGCCACCAGTACAGCCCGTACGCGGCGAGCGTCGGAGAGGCGGCCGCGAACCCTGCTGCCAGCCAGAACGACACGGACGCCGGAGGGACGAGAGCGCCGAACACCGCGGCGATCGGCACGAGTGCCACGGCCGTCACCGTCACGTGGATGGCCAGGGTCAGGAGGGTTCCGGTGCGCGGAGCCGACCGCCGTTGCAGGAAGGTGCCGACGATCAGGCACGCCATCGCGAGAGCGGGCCAGATGTAACCGGCGGGATGCGCCTCTGAATCGTCGAGCTGCGACCGCACCACCAGCAGGACACCGCCGGCTCCCACGACGAGTCCGAGCCACTGCGCACCGCGCACCCGCAACCCGAGCAGCGGCCCGACGAGAACCGCCACGATGAGCGGCTGCACCGCATCGATCAGCGCGGTCGTGCCGGTCGCGACCCCGGCGGCGATCGCCGCGTACACGCAGACGCAGTATCCGAACTGCGCGAACAGACCGATGAGCGCCTGTCGCCCGAGGTCTGCACGGGTGACGCCTCGCGCCGCACGTGTGGCGGCGACGGCCACGAGCAGGACCACGGCCAGCGGCACGAATCGCGAGACGAGCAGTGTCAGTGGAGAGACGGCGTCGACGGCGATCGCGGGTACGAGGAATCCGGAGCTCCAGGTCACCACGAACGCCGCGGCCGCCAGGACCGTCACCATGCCGCGAAGTACACCGATCTGTTTACTCATCTGTGCGACTATACAGGTCGGTTTACTCAGCGGCTATAGTGGAGGCATGGCCGTCCCGGTACCCGAACTCGCCCCGCTCACGCCGGGTGCCACACGCGTGCTCGACGCGGCGTCCCGGCTCTTCTACGAGCGCGGCATCCACGCTGTCGGCGTCGACACGATCGCAGAGGCGGCCGGGGTCACGAAGAAGACGCTCTACGACCGGTTCGGATCGAAGGAGGCCCTGGTCGTCTCCTACCTGCAGCATCGCGACGCCCTGTGGCGCGCCCACGTCGCCCGACACCTGGAATCCGTCTCCGAACCCGGCCTAGAGCGCGTGCTGGCCGTATTCGATGCCGCGATCACCTGGTCGGACGAGTACAGCCCGAAAGGCTGCAGCGCCATCAACGCGCGGGCGGAGATCGGCGACGGCCACGACGGTCACCCGGTCTTCCCCGAGGTGTCGCGCCAGAAGGCGTGGCTGCTCGACCTCTTCCTCGAGCTGTGCCGCGAGGCCGGGGTCACCGGACCCGAGCTGATGTCGAAGGCGATGATGCTGCTCTACGAGGGCGCGATCGTCACGGTCGGCATGGAGACCTTCAGCGAGCCGTTCGTCGTCGCACGCCGACTCGCGCGCTCGACCCTGGAGCAGGATCGAGGCTGACCCACCTTCCTCAGCTGTTCGAGGGGCGAGGAACCCTGCGATGCAGGAGCGGCACGACGGCGGACGCCATCACGACGATCGCGGCGGCGAGCGCAGCCGTGCCGAAACCGCCCGTCGCGACGACCGCGATCGTTCCGAGCACCGCGATGCCGAGACCTCCGCCGAGGGCGAAGCCGACCTCCTGGATCGCTCCGACCTGTCCGGCGTCGTCTTCGACGGTCACGTCGAACAGCGCCGTCGCGGCGAGCGTCGCGCCGATGCCGAATCCCAGACCGACGAGCACCAGCGGAGCAGCCACGACCTCGGGGTCGGTGAACAGCCACAGCATCCCGACCGCCTGCAGCAGGAGCGCACCAACGGTCAGGGTCTCGGTCCGCAGCCACCGCAGCGCGACCGGGGCGATCACTCCGCCGATGGCGATGGCGGCGGCCTGCGGCAGGATCGCGAGGCCGGCCTCCGCCGCGGTCCAGCCCCTCGTGTCCTGCAGGTGCAGACTCACCAAGAGGACGGATGCGGAGGACACCCCGCTGGCGACGAGGATGCGGGTGATCGCGGGGCTGAAGCCCGGGATCGCGAACAGGCGCATGTCGATGAGCGGTTCGGGCAGTCGGCGCTGGCGCAGGATGAAGTACACGAGGCTGCCGGCCGCGACCACTGCGGCGATCACCGCCGGCACGGGGGCGGCGAGCGCCTCATGCAGGGCGAAGGCGAGTGCGCCGAGGGCCACGATCGATGTGGCGATGCTCGGGAGATCCCACGAGGGCGTCCGCGAGCTGCGGGAGTCGGGCACCAGCCACACGGCGAGCACTCCGGCGAGCGCCGCCAACGGGACACTCCCCAGCAGCAGCCAGCGCCACCCTGGACCCTCCGCCAGGAGTCCACCGAGGACGGGGCCGAGCGCGCTGCCCACTCCGAAGGTCGCGGTCCACAGTCCATAAGCGAGCACCCGTTCCCTGGCGTGATACTTGGCCCCGATGGTGGCGACCACTCCGGCCACGACGAATGCCTCGGCCACACCGAGGAGCGCCCGGATCACGATGAGCAGCAGACCGCTCTGCGCGAATCCGCCCACCGCGTTGAGCACGGCAAATCCGCCGAGACCGATCAGCACGATCCGCTTGCGCCCGAAGGCGTCGCCGATCCGCGCGGCGAGGATGAGCGTGGCGGCGAGGGAGAGTGCATAGACGTCGGCCAACCAGAGCCCCTCGGTGTCGCTGAGTGCCAGTTCGCCGCGGATGGCCGGGAGCGCCGTGGAGACGCTGCTGATGGCGAGGGCGCCGATGAGTATTCCGAGGAGCAGGGGCACCATGGCGAACCAGAGACGGAGGGTCGAACGCGACGGGGATTGAGTGGGGGTGGAAGTCACGTGGTCAGTCTGTAAAGTACGGACAGAAGGTGCAAGTACGGTCATTTCTGTCACGTACTGACACTTCGGATACCGAGAATGACGACGACGAGGAGCGGGCGATGCGGGAGAAGACCGAGCGGATCGTGCGCGAGTGGTCGGAGGCGTGCGACGCGGAGGTGTCCATCGCCGTGCTCGGCGGTGCCTGGAAACCGAGCATCCTCACGCTCCTGGGCGAACACGAGGTGCTGCGGTTCGGGGAGCTCGGTCGCCTCCTGGAGAACCCGACGGCACGCGTGCTCACTCGCCAGCTGCGCGAGCTGGAGGAGGACGGCCTCATCACCCGCACCGTGTACCAGCAGGTGCCGCCGAAGGTCGAGTACCGACTCAGCGACCTCGGTACGAGCACGACGCCCTTGCTCGCAGAGTTGACGCGGTGGGGCACGGAGTACGCCGCGCAGCAGCGCGCAACGACGACTGCCTCCTGACCCGGTCGGGGTCGGTCACTCGCTGTCGAGGAACACCCCGACGCCCCCGGCCTCGTATACGAACTGCAGCGCTCTCCCCGAGGGGAAGCGCTCGGTCAGCTCCTTGGGCAGGTTGGTGTCGAAGGGCACCTCGGCGGTCGCGGGGAACGCACCGACGGCGCATCCCGTGTATGTGGGCCCGTCGTACGACCACCCGTTCGACGCGTCGAAGTCTTCGTCCGGTACTTGATCGGCCCGCGCCACCGTCAGGCAGTCCCCTCCTGCGGAACCGTTGAAGTAGCCGCCGGTGCTCTCGACGATGACCAGTCCGTGGAATTCGAACACGGCGGAACTCGGCCCCACCCCCATCCATCCGGAGGGGATCTTCAGGTGCGAGGTCGCATCGAGTGTGGCGATCTGCGGGGCGCCGGCGGACGAGGCGACGGGGGTCACCTTCACCACGGCGAACGTGACGGCAGCGGCCATCGCTGCCGCGGCGACGATGGCGACCACCCACAGGATCCGCGTCGTTCGTACCGAGAACCACGCAGCCACTCGCTCCGCGGGCGCCACGGTCGGCGGGGTCGCCTCGGCGGTGTCACCGCCAGGGGCGGTGAAAACGTCGAGCGCATCATCCTCCGCGTCCTCGGACCGGCGTGTGGACCGTCTGGTCCGGGCGAGCGGTTCCGCAGCGCGCAGCGGCTCCGAGTCGATGGGCTCCATCGCCGGTGCGGGCGGGACGACCTCCTCGGCCGCGGGCGTCGGCTGTCTCCGTGCCTCCAGCTGCTGGAGCCGTCGAAGTGCGGCGGGATCGTCCTCGATGTCCGCCGTCGGACCGTAGGCGCGGGCCCGGAGGGCGCGAAGCTCTTCATCAGCCGCAGTGCTCATCTCCGGCATCGTCTCACATGGCCGAGGTCAGCCGCAGAACGCCGAGACCGAGTCTTTGAGCTGCTCGATCGCTTCGACCGTCTCCGGAGCCTGCAGGTCGGTCATGCCGTCGATCTGCGTGGCCCCAGAACGGATCAGGTCGCCCAGCTGCCCATCGACGTTCGCCGCGATCCCCTCGAGTGAGGCGACCAGGTCGTCGCGCGCGGCGTCGGCCTGCTCGGCCGAGACCGCACCCTGATCGAGCAGCGCCTGGTACTGGCCGTAGGCATCGTCGATCGTGGTGCAGGTCGCCTGCACGTCGATCCCGACAGCGTCACCTGCCATCTGCGTGACCTGCGAGCATCCGGCGAGCACCCCCGCACCGAGTCCGGCAGCGAGGACGAGGGGAAGGACCACGATTCGGCGCATGGCATGAGGGTAGCCGGTCGACCTGACGACGTCCTCCGGCCCCTGTCGGCGACCGCGTTCGGAGTCGATGCACTGGCGCGGCCGTCTATCATCGCAATCGCGGGGTGTCCGGGAGGTGGGCGTGGGATGAGAGTCATGCTTGTGGACGACGACGCGGAGATCCGCCTCGGCTTCACCACCGCACTGCGTCGCCGCGGCCATACGGTCGACACCGCAGAGGATGTCGCCTCCGCACGCAGTCTCGCGGAACGAACCGCCCCTGATGTCGCGATCATCGACGTGATGCTCCCCGACGGCGACGGGTTCTCGCTGTGCCGGGAGATCCGCGCGCGCTGGGGTTTCCCCACCGTGATGCTCACCGCCCGCGACGAGGATGCCGACGTGGTCGTCGGTCTCGACGCCGGAGCGGACGACTACATCGCCAAACCCGTCAGCGTGGCAGTCCTGGAGGCGCGTCTTCGGACGGTCCTCCGGCGCAGCTCCCGCCTCACCGCGGAGCCACTCAGGATCGGATCGCTCGAGCTGCACGAGGACTCCGCGGAGGTGCTGGTCGGCGGCGAGGTGCTGCCCCTGAGCGCGACCGAGTTCCGCCTGCTGCACGAGCTCGCCCTGAACGACGGGCACGCCCTCAGCCGCTCACGTCTGATCGACGCCGTCTGGGCGCAATCGCCGCCCGACACCTCGCGCGTCGTCGACACCGCCATCCAGCGCCTGCGCGCAAAGCTGACCACCGCAGACGTCGCGACGCCGCAGCTGGAGACCGTGCGCGGGATCGGATACCGGCTGCGATGACGGCCCGTCGCCGACCCACGCTCCGCACGGCGATCGCCCTCGCACTCGTCGCCAGCACGATCGCGGTCTCCGTTCTCGTCACCGGCGTCGTCGTGCTCACAGCGGGGCGGATCGTCTACGAGTCCCGGCAGCAGGGTCTGCTCGACGAGTTCTCGACGACGGCAGATGCCCTGTTCACCTCCATCTCGTCCGCATCCCCCGATGACACATGGAGCTACTACGCCGAGATCCTTCCCGGCGAGACGGTCATCATCGACCTCGACAGCGGCCGCAGCGCAGGCGAGCTGCGCCCGGATCAGGTGCCCGACGCACTGCACATCGACGACTCCCGCCGCTCCGGCGAACTGACCTCGCTGATGACCACGCTCGACGACCGCGAGGTGTTCTTCGTCTCCGTCGTCCGTGACGACCTCCCCCAGGACCCGAGCGGTCGCCTCGCCGTCGTCACGGCGTACTCGATGCAGCCGCAGCAGGAGCAGGTGCGGGAGCTGATCGTCTCCGGGGTGCTCCTGAGCGCAGGTGTCGTCGTCCTGGTCATCCTGCTCGAACGTCTGCTGGGCGGTGCGCTGACGCGTCCGCTCCGCCGCCTCGTCGACACCGCGCGGGCCGTGGGCTCCGGCGACGGCCCCCCGACCTGGCAGCCCTCGTTCGACGACGTCGACCGGGTGGCCGACGCGCTCCGCGTCTCCTCCGAGCGTCTGGGGGACACGATCGGGCAGCTTCGGCAGCGCGAGGCGGAGTCGCGGCAGCTGGTGAGCGATGTCGCCCATGAGCTGCGCACCCCCCTCACCTCGATGATGGCGGTCGACGAGATGCTCGACGAGGACGAGCAGACGACGGCAGAGGAGCGAGCGGTCGCCACGGCCGTCGTCCGCACGGGGACCCGACGCCTGCACACCCTGATCGAGCACCTGCTCGAGCTCTCCCGCCTCGACGCCGGGGTCGCACGCGTACACCGCACGACCGTGATGCTGCGGGACCTGCTCGACGACGTGATCGACGCGACGGGAGTCGAGGTCGACGAGCTCTCTGTCGCACCGACCCTGGAGGTGCGCACCGACCCTGCGCGCCTGCACATCGTCGTGGCGAACCTGCTCACCAACGCCTCCCGGCACGGACGTCCGCCGGTGAGCGTCCGTGTGCAGGAACACGGCGACGTGCTGCACATCGACGTCGCTGACAGCGGACGCGGCATCGCGGAGGCCGATGCCGGGCGTGTGTTCGACCGGTTCGTCACGACGGATCGATCGCGCTCGGACGGCGCGGGAACCGGGCTCGGACTCGCGATCGCCCGGGACAGCGCGCGCCTCCTCGGCGGCGATCTCGCGCTGCTGCCCGGGTCCTCGGGGGCGACGTTCCGCGTGACTCTTCCTCGTCTGTGACACTCGTGTGACATTCGTCCTCGACACTGGCTGCTCGCCGATGTCGAGAGGTCTTCCCCATGAGTGTTCCCCCGCTCCCGTCTCCGAGCCGACGGCGCCGGAGGAGACGTCTGCGACGCTTCCTCACCCTGGCCGCCGTCGCGGTGCTGGTCATCGGCGGAGGGACGGTCGCCCTCGCGGCGCTCCGGCTGTCGCAGAACGTCACGACCGTCGAACTGCACCCCGCGAAAACGGATGAACCTCCCGTCGTGGCCGATTTCGACGGCGCATTCGATGTGCTGCTCGTCGGCTCAGACGGCCGCGCAGGGCAGGGCGCCCAGTACGGCGAGGGCGGAGACGTCGAAGGCAGCCGGAACGACGTCACCCTCCTGCTGCATGTGAACGACACCCACGACGCGGCGACCGTGATCTCCTTCCCCCGCGATCTGCTCGTCGACATGCCGTCGTGCACCGACGCCGAGACCGGGAAGACCTGGAGTGCGGGCCACCGGGTGCAGTTCAACGAGTCGCTCTCGCGCGGGGGACTCGGCTGCGTCGCATCGACGGTCACCGCTCTCACCGGGATCGATCTCGCCTACGCGGCGGAGATCAGCTTCACGGGAGTGATCGACGCCTCGAACGCCGTGGGCGGCGTGCCGATCTGCTTCGCCGGCCCCATCCATGATCCTCACTCCGGACTGGAGATCCCCGAGGCGGGAACCTATGACCTCAGCGGCGAGCAGGCCCTCGCCCTCCTGCGCTCGCGCTACGGCGTCGGGGACGGGAGCGACCTGGCACGCATCTCGACCCAGCAGGTGTTCCTCTCCTCGCTCGTGCGCACTCTCCGTGACCAGTCGACCCTGACGGACCCGGTGAAGCTGTACGGCATCGCCGACGCCGCGACCAGGAACATGACGCTGTCGACCCCGCTCGCCGACCTCGGCACCCTCGCCTCGATGGCGAAGGTGTTCAGCGACCTTCCACTGGAGAACATCGCGTTCGTGTCGTACCCGCACCTCCCGGCAGGCGACCGCGTCGTCCCCGACGAGCAGTCGGCCGCCGCGCTGATGGAGCGGGTGCTCTCGGGCGAGACGGTGAACATCAGCGCCGACCATACCGGTCGTGGCAGCGAGCTCTCCGCACCGGCCACCCCACCATCCGCCGACGCGGACGAACCGGACACCGCACAGCCCGAGACGACACAGCCCGAGACTGCGCAGCCGGAACCGGATCTCCCCTCCAACATCGACGGACAGAGCGCGGCGCAGGACACCTGTGTGCGCCCGAACTCCGGATGACGATGTCGTCGCGGCGACGGGTCAGGGGTGGCGGGCGGGCGGATCCAGCGGGACCCGCGCGTTCAGGACGAGCAGTGCGATCCCCCCGACGGCGGAGATCGCGGCGGGGATCCAGAACAGCTGGGGAAGGCCGAGCCACAGCGAGCCGACGCTTCCCACGAATCCGCCGACGGCAGCGTTGATCGCGTAGGAGCTCATGAAGACGCTCGTGGCCATGCCCACGCGCGTCGGGACGAGCCGTTGCGCCACGGTGATTCCCAGCACGCCGAACGTCGCGATCACCCCGGCCATGAGCACCTGCCCCACGACGAGCGGGACGATCTGCGGCATGACCTGTCCCGCCACGGCATAGGAGATGTGCGCGGCGACCGCCATCAGCGCACCCGCTGTCAGCACGCGCGCAAGGCCGAAGCGCGTTGCGAGCCTCGCGGCGAACGGCATCATGAGCAGTTCGACGAGAGGCTGGAAGCCGATGATCGCGCCGCGCACCCCCGCATCGAGGTGGAGCTCACCGTCCATGTAGAGCGGCAGGTAGGCGAGCTTCACCGTCTCGCCGCACATGATGAGCACGTAGATCGCAGTGAAGACGAGCAACGGCACCATCGAGCGCGGGTGCGGAACAGGCAGCTCGGCGGGCGCCGAGGAGACGGCTCCGGGTTCACGGATCGGAGTGGACACCGCCCTGCGCACCGCCGCCGAATCGGTCTTCACACCGATGAGCGGCACGAGGGAGAGCAGCACACAGAGCCCGGTCACGAGCAGCAGCGGACGCAGGCCGATGACCGCGCCCAGCACGGCACCGATGACCGGTCCGACGATCCACCCGAACGCCATGGCCATGCGCATGACCGCGACGACCTCGTTGTCCGCCGGCGTCGGCCTCCGGTTCAACTCATCGCGCACCGCGGCCTGCAGCTGCGCCGCCCCGGCTCCGGCCGTGCTCAGCAGGACCATGTTGATGACGAACGGCATCCAGGCCTGCATCGCGACTGCCATGAGGACCCACCCGAGGAACCCCGCGAGAGCGGAGAGGCGGAAGACCAGCAGCCGCGATCCGGCACGGTCGGACAGCGACCCCACGAGGTAGCCGGCGATCGGTGCGGTGAGGTTCGTCAGGAAGTAGAGGCCGGCCTGCGCCGTCGACAGATGCAGCTCTCCCACGAGGAACAGCGTGATCTGCGGGACCGTGACCGAGATCCCGATACCCGAGATGACCAGGCTGATGAAGACTCCGCGCAGGAGCCGTGAGCGGAGGATGTAACGGGCCGCGGACGGTGGCCTGTCCGACGCGTCCGCAGTCTCCGAACGCCGAGTTGCCACGCAGAACCATCCTCGTGTGCCGTGCGAAAGGGGGGAACGGCCATGCTATCGAGGTGGAGCGGGTGGAGACGGCGACCGCGAGCTACGCCTTCGCCGTCGCCGTCGCCGTCGCTGTGAGGCCGTCGGACACACCTGTCGACGACCTCGCGCGGCGGTAGAGGATGATGGCGATGGCGGTCGCCACGGCGATCATGATCGCGGCTGCCGCACTTCCCTCCGTTCCCAGCGCCCCACCCGTGATCCAGTCGGGTACGTCTTCGTCGACGCTGAGGAAGAAGATGGCGTTCTGCTTGGGTTCAAGACCACTGACCGACAGACCGAAGACATTGCCCATCGCCCAGTTCCAGCCGGCGTGGATGCCGCAGATGAGCCAGAGCGAGCCCTCGCGCAGCACCACGAAGACGGCGAACACGGCGAAGAGGAAGATCGTCGCGAACCCGAGCGGACGGGTGAGGACACCATGCACACCGACGAAGATGAACGCCTGGACGAGGACGACCGCGACCAGTGGCAGCTTCTGTCCGAGGCTCTGCACCAGGAATCCGCGAGTCAGCACCTCCTCGCTGCTGCCCTGGGCGATGACCGTGAGCAGCAGGAGCAGGACGATCGGCACGACGCTCACGCCCCCGCCTCCGCCCGAAGGCGGCTCAGCCGCGACGTATGCCCCAGACGCCCAGAGGAGGAGGATCGGGATCGAGATCATGACGACCCCGACGACGACACCGAGCAGGAGACGCAAGACCCCCTTGCCGGGATTGCGGAATCCGAGTGTGCGGACGTGGCGGCGCTCGAACAGGACGACCCACGCGAACACCAAGAGGATGGTGATCAGCGTGCCGACGCCCTCCTGCCATTGCGACAGCGCCGAGCCGGGATCGACTGGCCAGATGATCGCGATAGCTGCCAGAACACCGATGCCCAGGAGGAAGAACACGAAGAACATGATGATCCCGAGCCACCACGGCGTGACCCGCCTGCCGTGGCGGGCATCGGCGATGAAGGGCAGTTCTCGAGCATTCATGGAGGCTCCGTCCTCACGCATCGATATATCGGTCTGGCTCAGACTAGTCCTCCCGGGATCGCACTACTCAGAGGTGCGGGGCTCCTGCCCTGGACCTCCGCCGGTGGATGAGCAATCCGGCTACGAGAAGACCGATGCCCGCGAGACCGAGCGCACCCATCGAGGAGTCGGGGCCCGACGCCGCGAGCGCGGAGCCATCGGTCGGCTCCACCGGATCGGCCGGCACCGGCTCGTACGCGTTCGTGACGGAGACTGTCGCCGCGGTCTCGGTCGAGACGGTGACCGTCGCGGGTTCGATCCGCTGCGCCGTGAGGTTGACGCTCGCGGTCGCGCCGTTCGTCGGCTCGGACACGGTGCAGGACGCCCCGTCCGGGATCCCGCTGAACACGATCGGCTCGGGTGCGGTGGCTCCCGCCGGGATGACGGCAGTGGTCGGCACGCCAAGGGGCAGCTGCGGGACGCAGGCGATCTGGATCGTGATCTCGCCCTGCCACCCGGCGGCGCTGCCGGTGATCACCTTCTGCACAGTCAGGGACCCGGCTGCGTAGGACTCGACGCGCACGCCCGCGCGGATCGGCAGGGTCGTCGTCTGTGCCAGCACGAGCTTCTGCGCCTGGTCCAGCCCCGAGGAGTCCGGATCGTAGAGATACACGGTTCCCTGCGTCAGCGACGTCACACCGGTGACACGGAAGCCGTTGATCGGGAGCACGGGCCCGGTCCACCGCGCCCAGAGTCGGGTGCCAGGAGGAATCGGATCGGTGCTCGTCACCGGCTGCGTCGCGGCCGCATCGAAGAACACCTCCACGCCGAGGGCCACGTCGAGGGTGCCGGTGATGTCGCCGCTCACGGTGAACGGGCCGACGACCTCGCCCGTCGCGGGTATCTGCGACGTGGCCGGATCGATCGCGAGCGTGGGCAGCGGCGGTTCCGGAAGTCCGCCGCTGTCCAGGGCGTTCTGCACCACGAGGGCCGTCGCGTTCCGCACGATGGGGTTGGTTCCGGTCGCGAGGACGAACCCGTCGCTGAAGTACCAGATGGCTGTCTGCACTGCGGCGACCTGTTGCGCCGGCGTCAGCGCGGAGATCGGGTTCGCCGTGTTGAAAGGGAAGTAGTTCGTGAGGATGTAGTTGATGTAGGTGAGATTCGGGACGTTCGACGCATCCCACTCGCCGATCTTGTATCCCGCCCCCACGCCGGTCTCCGTACTGAAATCGATGCAGTAGGCCGATGCGGTCGTCCCCGTCGCCGGATCGGCGATCGTGATCAGCTGAGGGCTGACCGCTTCGACCGAGGCCCCGGTGGCGGGATACGGTGCCGGAGCAGGACCGAGGGACGTGAGCTCGCCCGTCACGTTCGACGGGTACTGCGAACCGGTGATGGTGACCTCGGTGATGAAACCGTCTCGTGGCGTCTCCACCGGATCCGGTTCATAGATGGCCGCCGCCGGAAGGGCACCGATCAGGATCAACGCCGTCGATACGGCGGCCACGATGACACCTCGCACCACGGCGGGGCGACGGCCTTCTTCCGCGTCTCGCATTTCGACTCCTCTCTGGAGAATCGAGCTCAGGAACTGCCCACGCTCGACTCCAGCTTCGACATCACCTGGTTGATCGTGAACGAGGCCGACTCCTGCCGCGCCGGGAACTCGACGAGCGAGCCGAGCATCCGTCCCACGTAGGCCTGCGCCGGCACGAACAGGAACACGTGGTCGAGCACCCAGTCCCAATAGGTGTTCGACGTGATGTCCGCACGCTCATACGGGTCGGTGCGCAGGTTGAACAGTTTCGGGAAGCGCAACTCGATGTACGGTTCCTGCCAGACCCGGAGCGTTCCCACGGCGCGCTGCTCCAGGAACACGAGCTTCCAGTTCTCGAAGCGCAGAGCCGTGAGATCCCCGTCGTCGGAGACGTAGAAGAAGTGCCGACGCGGGCTGTGCGCCACGGCGCCGGTGATGTAGTCGAGCTGGTCGTGACCGTCGAGGTGCACCTTGTACTCCGTGCCGTGCAACTCGGTCCCTGCCTTCAGACGGTCGGCGATGTCGCCGTCGCCGACCGCGGCGAGCAGCGTCACGAACCAGTCGTTGTGGCTGACGATGCCGTTGAGCGTCGTCCCCGCCGGGATGCGCCCGGGCCAGCGGACCATCGCCGGCACGCGATACGCGCCCTCCCAGTTGGAGTTCTTCTCGTTGCGGAAGGGCGTCATGCCGGCGTCCGGCCAACTGTTCATGTGGGGGCCGTTGTCGGTGGAGTACATCACGATGGTGTTGTCGGCGAGGCCGAGCTCGTCGAGAAGATCGAGCAGACTGCCGACGACGTCGTCATGATCGAGCATCGTGTCGTGATAGTTCGACTGCCAGCGCCCGGCACGCCCCTTGCTCTCCTCCTTGGTGTGGGTGCGGAAGTGCATGTGCGTGGAGTTGAACCAGACGAAGAAGGGGGTGTCGTCTTCGGCCTGGGTGCGGATGAAGTCGGCGGCCGCATCGCGGAACTCCTCGTCGACCGTCTCCATCCGCTTCTTCGTCAACGGACCGGTGTCCTCGATGCGCTGGGTGCCGTCCTCGTTCACCCAGGAGTGGATGACTCCCCGCGGACGGAACCGCTCGCTGAAGCCGGGGAACTCCTCGTCGGTCGGGTAGTCGGGGTGCTCGGGCTCCTCCTCCGCATTGAGGTGGTAGAGGTTGCCGAAGAACTCGTCGAAGCCGTGCGCGGTCGGAAGGTGCTCATCGCGATCCCCGAGGTGGTTCTTGCCGAACTGCCCCGTCGCATAGCCGTGGTGCTTGAGCGCGTCGGCGATCGTGGGGTCTTCGGGCTGGAGGCCCAGCTTCGCCCCCGGCATCCCGACCTTCGTGAGCCCGGTGCGATACGGGTTCTGGCCGGTGATAAAGGCCGCCCGGCCGGCGGTGCAGCTCTGCTCGCCGTAGTAGTCGGTGAAGGTCACGCCCTCGTCGGCGATCCGGTCGATGTTCGGGGTCCGATAGCCCATCAGACCGTCCGAGTACGTGCTCAGGTTGCTGATGCCGATGTCATCGCCCCAGATGATGAGGATGTTGGGCTTCTCAGCCATGGAAGGCTCCTTGCTTCAACCGGTGGACGGGGCGGACGCCCTCGGTCGAAGCCAAACAGTTCCCTGCACGGAAACCCAGGGGGGTCTCACTCGGAGCGGGTGAGCCGGAATCCGATGTGCGACATGCCGGTGTCCTCGGCCTGCGGCGAGCGCGCAGCCGGGCGGAAGCGCAAGCAGTAGTCGGGCGAGCAGAGGTGCGATCCCCCTTTGAGCACACGGCGCGGGATGTCGGGGAACCCTTCCTGGGCGCTCGCCGCGGCCAGGAGGTTCGTGCGCTTGCCGGCATCGACGGGGGTGTCGGACAGGCGGAGGTGGCGCGGGGTGTAGAAGTCGGTCGTCCACTCCCAGACGTTGGCGATCATGTCGTACAGGCCGTAGCCGTTCGGAGGGTACGAGCCGACCGGGGCCGTGCCGCCCACCCCCTGGTTGTCGTAGGGGAAGCGTCCGAGCCAGGAGTTCGCCTGCGCGACGCCGCCGGGGTAGGCCTCGTCACCCCACGCGAAACGAGCACCCTCGAGACCGCCGCGGGCCGCGTACTCGTGCTCGGCCTCGGTAGGCAGTCGCATCCCCACCCAGTCGGTGTACGCGACCGCATCCTCGAAGGCGACGTGCACGACCGGATGCTGCAGCCGGTCATCGATCGACGAGTCGGGGCCGAACGGCCGACGCCAGTATGCCCCCGGCTGCCAGCGCCACCAGTTGCGCCAGTCGCCGAGGTTCGTCGGACCCGACGTGGGGGTGAACACCATCGCCCCGGGCACCAGGTCTGCCGGATCCGCACCGGCGAAGGCCGCGGGATCGAGCGGACGCTCCGCGACCGTGACGTACCCGGTCGCATCGACGAACTCGGCATACTGGGCGTTGGTCACCTGGTAGCGGTCGATGAAGAACGAGGCGACCTCGCGCTCGTGCACCGGACGCTCATCGGGGTAGAAGTCCTCGGATCCCATCTGGAACGTACCGCCGGGGATGTGGACCATGTCGCGCGAGTTCGTCACGAGACCGAGCGTAGTGTCCGGTTCGCCCACGGTCCGGGTGATCTGGGAAGATCATCCGCATGATCACCGTTCATCTGCGCTACGAGATCGACCCGGACAAGCTGGACGAGTTCACCGAGTACGGTCGCACCTGGATCCGCCTCGTGGAGAAGCACGGCGGCACCCATCACGGCTACTTCATGCCGAGCGAAGGTGACAGCGACGAGGCCTTCGCGCTGTTCACCTTCCCCTCCCTCGCGGAGTACGAGGCATATCGGACGGCGTCCAAGACCGATCCCGAGTGCGTCGAGGCCTTCGACTTCGCACGCAGGACGAAGTGCATCCGCCGATACGAGCGTCGCTTCCTCAGCCCCGTCTTCGACGGGGCGTAGGCATGGACGCACCGGCCGTCGACGTCTCCGCGCTCACGGACGTCGCCACCCTGACCACCCCGCGGCTGCGACTGGAACCGCTCGGCATCGCGCACATCGACGGCGTGTGGGAGGGGTTGTTCGACGAGGAGAGCATCCGGCTCACCGGTACGCGCCAGGCGTTCACCCGCGAAGCGGTCATGCGGCACCTCGAATCGGTCGGCGTCCGAGACGACCGCGCGGACTGGGCGATCATCGACCTCGCGACGGAGGAGTACGTCGGCGAGATCGTGCTCAACGAGCTGGAGGTGGATGATGCGTCGATGAACTTCCGCATCGCCCTGAATCCCGGCCGGCTCGGACGCGGCTACGGCACCGAGGCCACGCACGCCGTTCTCGACCACGCGTTCGACCGCATCCGGCTGCACCGCGTGAGTCTCGATGTCTTCTCGTTCAATCCGCGTGCGCAGCGTTCCTACGAGAAGGCCGGGTTCCGGTACGAAGGACGGCAACGCCACACGCTGTTCTGGGACGGCGAGTGGGTCGACTCCATCCTCATGTCGGTACTGAGCACGGACGAGCGCCCCGCGCACTGATCGGCGCGCGGTGGGAGGACGTTCGCCCAGGAGACCTCTGATCCACTAGCGACGACCGGACCCGTCGTCCCCGTCGCCGTCGAGGTGCCGACGCAGCGCGGTGGAGACGTCGTCGATCGCGGCGAGCTGCTCCGGCGAGAGTGCGTCGACGAACAGATCGCGGATGGCGCGCAGATGCGGCACGTTCGCGGAGCGGAATGCCGCAGCGCCCCCGTCTGTGAGGTGCACGTCGACCCCGTGCGCCCCATCGGCGCGCGGCTCCCGTCGCACCAGGCCCCGCTTCTCCATCCGCCCGAGATGGTGCGAGAGGCGGCTGCGCTCCCAGTCGATGACGGCCGCCAGCTCCGAGGACCGTGCTGCGTGTCCCGGCGCCTCGCTCAGGGCGAGGAGCACCTGGTAGTCGCCGGTGGAGAGGGCCGAGGAGTTCTGCAGCTGTGCGGCCAGGCGCTCCCGCAGCGTCGCGGATGTCTCGACGAACCCTCGCCAGATGCGCAGCTGCTCGGGCGTCGGAGTACGGCGGTGGCGTTCGTCGGTCATGCGAGCTCCCGGGAATTGATATGTCAATGCACTGGAAGTTCTGGGAGCCGGTCGTGACGCAGATGAGCAAGGAGCGCGGCTTCTATGCGCCCACGCTCGAGCGCTATCGGGAGGAGGTCGACACCGGCGCCCTCTACGTCGGCTCCCCCGAGTCTGTCGCCCACAAGATCGCGGACGCCGTTCGCAGCAATCATCTGTCCCGGTTCGACCTCAAGTACGACATCATGCACCTGCCGAAGGATGTGCGGGAGCGCAGCATCCGTCTCTTCGGCGAGGTTGTCGCCCCGCGCGTGCGCGAACTGCTCGCCGAGGACCCGGGAGAAGACGCTTTCGCCGACCCCGCCGTGGCCCGCATCACGAAGGACGGCAAGGCCGTCCACGCCTGAAGGAGAGGGTCATGAACGACACGATCGAGACCATCGGCATCCTCGGCGCCGGCAAGGTCGGCACCACGATCGCACGCCTGGCGCTGGCTGCGGGCTACCGCGTGCTCATCGCCGGCTCCGGCGCTCCGGAGCGCATCGCCCTGACCGTCGATGTGTTCGCCCCTGGCGCGATCGCGACGACAGCGGAGGACGCTGCATCCGGAGCGGACGCCGTGATCCTCGCCCTCCCGCTCGGCAAGTACCGCACCCTTCCGGTCGAGCAGCTGCACGGCACACTGGTGCTCGATGCCATGAACTACTGGTGGGAGACCGACGGCATCCGCGATGACCTGAGCGATCCGCGCACCTCGACCAGCGAGCTGGTGCAGGAGTTCCTCGCGGGTGCGCGCGTCGTGAAGGCTTTGAACCACATGGGTTACCACGACCTGGAAGATGAGGCACGACCGGCCGGAGCGCCAGGACGAAAGGCGATCGCCATCGCCGGGGACGACGCCTCCGACGTCTCTCTCGTCGCAGCGCTCATCGACAGGCTCGGCTTCGATCCGGTGGTGATGGAAACCCTGGCATCGGGGGCCGCGCTGCAACCGGGCACACCGGCCTTCGGTGCCGACGTCACGGCGGCGGAGCTGCGCGGGTTGATCCAGCAGCAGCTGTCGTCGCGGTGATCAGCCCGCGGCGATCCACGGGCGGGTGAAGTCGAGGACCCTGCTGCCGTCGGCATCGGCGAGCGAGACGCCGACGAAGCGCGTCGCCCCCTCCGAGCTCTGCCAACGGAACCGGTACTCGTCCGCCAGCGCCGCAGCGGCGATGGCGGACCCTGCCGATTCCGCCGTCTGCGCGTTCGCGAAGGCGCCGGCGGTCCGTGCGATGTACGCATCGAACAGCGCGCCGTAGGGTCCACCGCCCTCCGGACGCACGGCGTTCTCGACGAAGGCACTCGCGACAGCAGCCGGCTCGATCACGCTGACCCTCACACCGAAGCGTTCGGCGACCACCGCCAGCGACTGCATGAATCCCTCCACGGCGAACTTCGCCCCGCAGTACGCATCGGCGAACGGCTGCCCGACCGCTCCACCCACGCTCGTCACCGTGAGGATGCGGCCTGTGCCACGCTCGCGCATGCCGGGGAGCACGAGTTTGGCGAGGTTGACCGGCGCCAGGTAGTTCACGTCCAGCTGCGCCTGGATCTGCGCCATCGTCAGCTGCTCCGCGGTGGCGACGCTCCCCTGCCCCGCGTTGTTCACCAGCACGCAGATGCCTCCGAGCTCGGCCTCGACCTCGGCCACCAGACGTGCCGCCGCCCCGTGGTCGACCACGTCGAGGGCGCGTACGTCGACCTGCACGCCGGCCGCGGCCGCCGCTTCCCGCAGCGCTCCGGCCTTCCCCGTGTCGCGCATCGTGGCGACGACGTGCAGTCCATTCCGTGCCAGCTCGACGGCGGCGTGCAACCCCATGCCCGATGAGGTGCCGGTGATCAGTGCGATGTCGTTCATGGGGCGACTCTAGACCTGTCGCCGCCGCCCCGGTGAGAGCCCACGGCTAGCATCCGTCACGACCCTCGACTGATGTGCGCGACCCCGTTTCTTCAGCTAACTTGCACGTTGGTGTGCACGTAATGTGTAAACTCGTCCTGTGAAACAGAGCTGGCGTGTCTACAAGCGCGACGTCAAGAGACTCGCCCGCGTACCCAAGGCGTGGATCATCATCATCGGCGTGCTCATCACCCCGGCCCTCTACGCGTGGTTCAACATCAACGCGTTCTGGGACCCCTACGCCAACACCGCGAACATCCGCGTGGCGGTCGTCGATCTCGACGAGGGCGCCTCCTCCGATCTCACCGGCCACATCGACATCGGCGAGCAGGTGACCGCCCAGCTCGAGGACAACGACCAGCTCGGGTGGACGTTCATGGGCGAGGACGAAGCCCAGGACGCCGTGAAGAGCGGCGACGTCTACGCCGCCATCGTCATCCCGGCCTCGTTCAGCGAAGATCTGATCAGCATCACCAGCGACGACTTCACCCAGCCGGCGCTGAAGTACTACGTCAACGAGAAGGCCGGGGCGATCGCACCGAAGATCACGGATGTCGGCGCCTCCGAGCTCGACAAGCAGGTCACGAGCGCCTTCAAGGAGCAGGTGGCCCTCGCGGCGACGAACGCCCTCAAAGACGTCGGCGACTCCACCGAGCTCCGTCTGCTGAACGCGAGGGACAACACCCTCGACGCCTTCGACCAGGCGGCGCAGACACTCGCCTCGGCGCGAGAGAACCTCGCCGAGACGCAGGACGGTCTCGCCTCCTCCCGCACCACGCTCTCGTCCGCACGGAGCACGCTCGGCGACGTCGACACGACCCTCGGCGACGTGCAGCGGTCGCTCGCCCAGACGCAGTCGATCATCGCCGAGACGCAGAAGGAGGTGATCGCCTTCACCGACAGCGCCACCACCGCGTTCCTGCAGGGGACGACCCTGCTCGCCGACGCCTCGTCGAAGGCGAACGTCTCCATCACCCGCCTCACCCAGAGCCTCGAGCAGGCAGGCGTGCGCATCGATGCCGGGATCGACGACATCTCGACCGTGCTGAAGGCGAACGAGGCCGCAGCCGCCCGGTTGCAGGCGCTCCTCGACGACACCGACCTCAGCGAAGACACGAAGCAGCGCGTGACCGAGGTCATCACCTCGCTGCAGCAGCGCAACGCCACCGACCAGCAGCTGCTCGCCGACCTGAAGACCCTCAAGGCCGGAGCGGCCGACACCGTCGGCTCGATCCAGGCGACGGCCGATGCCGTCGACCGCGCGATGCAGGACACCAGGGACGCGTCGTCCACGATGCGCGACATCCTCACCGGCACCGTGCCCTCGCTGAACGCCGCCATGGCGCAGCTGTCGGCGAGCGTCGGCTCCTTCTCGGCCGCGCTGGACGCGCAGAAGGGCGTGCTCGCTCAGGCGGACCAGCTGCTCGGCGGACTGGACTCGCAGCTGGTGGCGACCTCCGCGGCACTCACGAGCTTCGACGGCGATCTCGCCGGCATCGAGCAGGGCCTGCAGACCTCGCGCACCGATGTGGTCGCGCTGAACGCCGCATCCGAGTGGGGCCTCCTCGGCACCCTCACCGACCTGGAGCCCGAGCAGATCGCGCAGTTCATCTCCTCCCCCGTCGAGGTCGACGAGCACCTGGTGTTCCCGGTGGCCACCTACGGCTCGGCGATGGCCGCACTCTTCACGAACCTGTCGCTGTGGATCGGCGCTTTCGTGCTCATGGTCATCTTCCGGGTCGAGGTCGACACCGAGGGCGTCGAGGGGGTCACCGTGCGCGAGGCCTACTTCGGGCGCTTCTTCCTCTTCGCGACGCTCGCCGTCGGCCAGGCGCTGATCGTGTGCACCGGGAACCTCATCATCGGCGTGCAGACCGTGAGCGCCCTCGCCTTCGTCGGCACGGGTGTGCTCATCGCCCTCGCCTACGTGAGCATCGTCTACGCCCTGTGCGTGGCGTTCGGGCACGTGGGCCGCGGACTCTGCATCCTCCTCGTGATCATGCAGATCCCCGGCGCCTCCGGCCTGTACCCGATCGAGCTGATGCCCGGGTTCTTCCGCGCGATCTATCCGCTGCTGCCGTTCTCCTACGGCATCGACGCGATGCGCGAGACCATCGGCGGCTTCTACGACGGCCACTACTGGCGCTTCCTCGGTGCCCTCGCCGTGTTCGTGGTGCTCGCCTTCCTCATCGGACTCGTCCTCCGCCGCCGTCTCGCGAACTTCACCCTGCTATTCAATCGACAGGTGCTCGCCACCGATCTGCTCATCGGCGAGAAGGTGCAGGTCGTCGGAAACGGATACCGGCTCACCGACGTGATCCGCGCCCTCTCGAACCGCAGCGACTACCGCGCAGACCTGGCACGTCGCGCCGAACCCTTCACGCGGCGGTACCCGATGCTGCTGAAGGTCACGGTGCTCACCGGGGCAGCGGGCCTCGTCGTTCTCGGCATCCTCACCTGGGCGCTCCCCGGATCCAAGGCCCTGCTGCTGGGCCTGTGGACCCTCTGGATCCTGCTCGTCATCGGATTCCTCGTCGCCATCGAGTACATCAAGCACAGCTTCGAGAACGGCGCAGAGGTGGCGGCGCTCGACGACACCGAGCTGCGCCAGCTGGCGCTCGCCGGACCCGCTGTCCGGGATGCGGCCATGCCGGCCGGCGCCGTGGCGCGGGAGACGGCAACGACCGCTCCGCTCTCCGCGACCGCGCCCGCTACCGACACCGCTCCGCTCGGCGAGACAACTGCCGACACCGAGACGGCTTCGGGCGCCGAGGCACACGCCCTGCTCACCGAGTGGTTCGAGCCGGAGGGAGAGACGGAGTCGGTGGCGGAGTCCGAGGACCCGGCCCCCGAGCCCGAATTCTCAGCTGAAGACGACACGGCCGAAGACGACACGGCCGAAGACGCAGCTGAAGACGACACGGCCGAAGACGACACAGCCGAAGAAGACACCGCCGAACAAGACACCACCGAGCGAGCCGAAGGGGAGGACCGCGCATGAAGAACATCCTGGATCTGACGCGCCGCGACGTGCGTCACGCCACCCAGAACGTGATGGCCTGCATCGTGCTGTTCGGCCTCGTCGTCATCCCCTCGCTGTTCACCTGGTTCAACGTGATCGCCAGCTGGGACCCGTTCGCCAACACCAAGGACCTGAAGATCGCCGTCGCGAGCACGGATGCCGGGTACCAGAGCGATCTCGTCCCGATCCGCGTGAACGTCGGCGAGCAGGTGCTCTCGCAGCTGCGCGGGAACGACCAGCTCGACTGGGTCATCACGGATGAGCACGATGCGATCGACGGCACGAAGTCGGGCGAGTACTACGCCGCGATCGTGCTGCCGGAGACGTTCAGCGCCGACATGCTGACGTTCTACGCCGACGGCGGCGACCGCACGCACATCGCCCTCTACACGAACGAGAAGAAGAACGCCCTGGCGCCCAAGATCACGGGGCAGGGTGCGGAAGGGGTGTCGTCCGCGATCAGCGACACGTTCGCCCAGACGCTCGGCGACGTGGCGCTCGGCCTCGTCTCATCGATGTCGGACTACCTCACAGATGAGGACACCCAGGCGGCGCTGAACCGCATCGAGGCGCGAGTCGGCAGCGTCGGGGATCAGCTGCGGTCGGGGGCGACGACCGCCGACACCTTCACCGCCCTGCTCGAGGCGAGTCGTCCTCTGCTGGACAGCGCATCGGGTCTGGTCGGATCGGCCGGCGATGCGTTCAAGGACACCACGGGTGCTCTCGGCAGCGGAGTGGATGCGGCGGGCACCCTCAAGAAGACCTTGCAGACGGCCGCGCAGTCATTGGCGGACGCTCTCGCGGCGACGTCGAGCAGCTACGACGCCGTCGGTCAGCGCATCGATGAGCTGTATGCGGGCGCCGACTCGCTGAGCGGCAGCCAGGTGCAGGCCGTCACCACGCTCGCCGAACGCGTGCAGCAGCAGGCCGACCAGTACCGGGCTGTGAAGAACACGTTGGAGACCCAGGTCGGACCGAATCTGCCCGATTCCGCGCAGGCCGACTTCGACGCGGTGATCAGCCGACTCGACGAGGCGATCGCACGCCAGCAGGCGCTGCAGCAGCGGCTGCAGGACACGGCGACGCAGATCGCGGCAGGCAACGACGCGGCGCAGAGCTCGCATCAGGAGATCAGCGCCGCGATCGCCGAGGCGAAGAAGGCGATCGCCGACGCACGGACCACCTACGACGACGGGCTCAAGACCCAGCTGAACGCCCTCTCGTCGACGCTCGCGCAGATCGGCTCCGACGTCTCGGCGATCCGCTCCGACCTCTCCGGCATCGCATCCGGTCTGTCCGGAGCATCGGACTCCGTGCTGTCCACCCTGTCGCGCGCACAGGAGGCCACGACCGGGCTGTCGGCGGCACTGAACTCTCTGGCCGACAGGTTCGACACCGTGCAGCAGTCGATCGCGACGGCCGCCGACACCGGTGACCTCAGTGCGCTGATCGGTGCGGACCCCGGCGTGCTGGCGACCTCGCTCGCCGAGCCGGTGCGCCTCGACCGCACAGCGGTGTTCCCCGTGGCCGGCTTCGGTGCCGCCATGGCTCCGCTGTACATGATCCTCGCCCTGTGGGTGGGCGCGCTCCTGATGACCGTGACGATCCGCACGGACGTGAACGCCGAGACGCTGCCCGACCGGCCGGAGCTCACCCCGACGCAGAAGTACCTCGGCCGCTACGGCATCTTCGGCCTCGTCGGACTCGCGCAGAGCACACTGCTGACGCTCGGGCTGATCCTCTTCGTGCAGATCGAACCCGCGCATCCGCTGCTGCTGATCCTGGCGGGGTGGGCGATCTCGACGGTGTTCACCCTGATCGTGTACACGGCGGTGGTCGCGTTCGGCAATGCGGGGAAGGCACTCGCGGTGCTGCTCCTGGTGATCCAGATCTCCGGATCGGGCGGCGCCTACCCGCTGCAGCTGCTGCCTGCCTGGTTCCAGAGCGTCAGCCCGTTCCTCCCCGCGACCTATGCGGTGAACATGGTGCGGGCGGCGATCGCCGGCGTCTATCAGGGCGACTTCTGGTGGGCGCTCGGTGCTCTCGCGCTGTTCATCATCCCTGCACTTCTGCTCGGACTCGTGCTGCGGCGACCACTGGTGAACTACAACCGCAAGCTGGTCGATGCCCTCGCCTCGACCAAGGTGATGTCGTGAGCGCCGTGACTCCGCGAGACGGGCAGGAGACGTCCGCACCGGCCCCGCGCCGGCGCCGCGATGCCCTGGCCAACCGCGAAGCCCTCCTGCGCGCGGCGCAGTCGGTGCTCGCGACCAACCCCACGGCCTCTCTCGATGCGATCGCGCAGGCCGCCGGTCTCACGCGTCGAGCCGTCTACGGCCACTTCGCCGACCGTGACAGCCTGCTGCGCGAGGTGATCGCGGTGGGCGCGCAGCGCTTCAACACGATCGCCGAGACCACGGACGAGTCCGATCCGCGGGTGACCCTGGCGAGGATGGCCACACGGCTCTGGCGCGAGGCATCGGCCGTGCGCGCGTCGGCGAACATCGCACTCGACGACGTGCATCTGGCCGACACCGTCCGCGCCCTGGCTCCGCTGCGGCGACGCATCCGCGAACTGACCGCAGTGGGGGTGGGTTCAGGAGCCTTCCGCGGAGACATGCCACCCGAGCTGCTCGCCTTCCTGATCGAGGAGACGGCCAGGGCCACGCTGCGCGAACTGCGTCTGAGCACGACCGATGCCGATTCGACTGTCGTGCGGGTCGTGCTCAGCATCGTCGGACTCTCCTGGACACAGCAGGCGGAGCTCATCGACGCGCATCCCGAGATCTTCGCCCGGGACTGACCGCGACCGCGTGCTCAGGCCCGCGCGCGCACCCGGAACCAGAGAGTGAGCTCGGTCAGCGCCCTGAGCGTGGTGTCGACGTCTGCACCGGCATCCAGGTCGGCGAACGAATCCCGGAAACCCGGTGGACGGTTCTCGCCGACGTGCAGGGCGCGATACCCCATCGTCCAGTCCGGGAAGCGGCGCTCGGCGATCGACTGTGTCAGCAGCACGCGCAGGTCTCGGTGCCGGGGGTCCCTGCGGATGGTGTCGACGAGGCGTGCGATGGTGTCGGCCTGCCCCTCCAGCACCTGGATGAAGCGCCCGTCTCGGTGGAGGAGCATGCCGGTGATGCCGCGCCCGTCGTTGAGGCGACGACAGACGGCGAGCAGCTGCTCGAGAGCGGTTTCGCGGAACGGCTGGGACGCCGTGCTGGTGTAGACGAGCGAGACCAGACCTGTGGTCGGGACCGACCTCACAGCGTGACTCCCTGCTCGCCGTCATGGACCGCGGGCGACGCATCGTCCGTCAGATCCTCGACGGCGGCGGTCGCTGCACGCAATGACGGGAAGTCGCCGAGGGACCGGGATCGGGCATCGAACGCGCGATACCCACCTCCGGTCTGCCTGTCGACGTACCCGAGGAAGTCGCCGCGGCGGCTCCCGACGTGGAAGCCCTCCTCGACGCACGCCCAGAGGACGTCGTGATCAGGCAGGGCGGAGTTCGGCACCTCAGCAGACTAGGTGCACGGTATCCGTTGCGCGCTCCCCTTTACACCGCCACCGCGAGTGCGCTAAGCGCGAGCCCCGTGGTCGATGTCGAAGTCGATCGACGCGATCCCGATCTCCTCATCCTCATCCTCATCTCCGGCGGCGCGCTGGGGGAAGAGGGGGTGCCGGCGGATCTCCGCGGCGTCTTCGGAGAAGTCGGGGTCATCCCCTTCGGAGGTCTGCGGCCCGACCAGGAGGTCATTGCCGACGCCGACGATCAGATCGGCGGAATCCTTCTTCCCATCGATGACGATCGGCAACCGGAGGGCCGCGGATTCACCTTCGCTCGCGATGGCTGCCGCGAGCGCGACCAGCGCGTCGGCGACATCGTCGGTCGTGACCACCTGTTGGCCTGCATAGGACACGAGTTTCATACCCCCGACGGTGCCACGATCGACGCAGCAGGCCCAAGGGGGTTGCATCGCGGTCCCCTCAGACGCTAACCATGTCCACCACACCGCTACCAGCGCGTCGGGGCTTCCGTCAAGGGAGGGGGCCCGATAGCGGTGCTTCCGCGGTTCGTGCGTATCGTGGCAGACACGAAGAGTCGCTTCAGCGCTCTACGTCGGTCGAACCGGCGGCGTGTTCGGATTCTCTCTCGGGTCCGGGCGGCGGCTCGGGGGCCGGTGCACATGCGCACCCGCTCACTCGATTTCGCCGGTCCTCCGCGTTCGGGTCGCGGAGGACCGGACAGTCTTCCCCGTGATCGACGGCACCGGCGGGAGAATGGAGAATATGTCCGCGAGTTCCCGCCGGCCGCTGCTCGCCTCCGTGCGCCGTCTGCTGCACACCGATCCGTCGGCGGTCGCACACACCGAGGCCATGCCCGTCATCGATGAACGCACGGTCCCCCGGGTGCTCGATCTGGCGACGCGCATCGGGGAGTCGATGTTCGCCGTCGGCGCCTCCGCGCACGAGGTCACGCTCGCGATCACACGGGTATGCGACGCCTACGGGATGCGCGGCGTGCAGGTCGACGTCACGTACAACTCCATCACGGTGTCGTTCCACCTGAGCGGAGAGGTCTGGCCGGAGACCCTGGTGCGGGTCGTGCGGGTGACCGCGCCCGATCACGCGAAGCTGCAGCGTGTGCAGGCCCTGGTCGCCGACATCGACGGCGGCCTCGACCTCGAATCCGCGCGCACCACGTTCCGCGCCATCCGGCGTGTGCCGTTCCGCTACCAGCAGCCGGTCGTGATCGTCGCGCGCGCTCTGCTCGCGGTCGGGGTCAGCATCATGCTCGGTGCCGCACCGATCATCGTCGGACTCACATTCGTCGCCGCGTTGTGCGCAGCCCTGACCCAGGCCGGGCTCGCGCGGCTCCGCGTTCCCCTGTTCTTCAGCCAGATCGCGGGAGGGCTGGTGACGACGATCGTGGCCGTCGTGGTCTCGGCGCTCGGCACCGCGGGGATCGAGCCGTTCGTCGGCATCCGCCCGTCGATCATCGTGGCCTCGGGCATCGTGCTGATGCTCGCCGGTCTCACGGTGGTCGGTGCGGCACAAGATGCGATCGACGGCTTCGCCCTCACGGCGGGTGGACGCATCCTCGACCTGACCATGCAGACCCTCGGCGTGGTGATCGGCATCCTCGTCGGCCTCGAACTCGGCGGGGTTCTGGGCTTCACGATGGACCTCCCCGACGACCCCGCACCGTTCGGGCCACTCGTCAACCAGTTCGCCGGTGCGATCATCATCGCGGTCGCCGTCGCGGTGTTCAACGGCGCCGGCATCCGCATCATCCTGGTCAGTGCGCTCCTGAGTGCCGTGACGCTCGCAGGCTATGCGGGCTCGGTGGCGCTGAACCTGCACCCCGCGGCGGCGAGCGCGGTGGGCGCGCTGCTGGCGAGCTTCCTGGGGATGCTGATCGCGCGAAACCTGCATGTCCCCTCGGTCGCGGTCACCACGGCGGCGATCGTGCCGCTCGTTCCCGGAGTCGCCGTGTTCCAGGGTCTGCTCGAGATGGTCCACGCGGCTGGCACGTCGACGGGGATGCTGCTCGCCGGCGGTTCCCTCATCGATGCGGCCGTGATCGGGATCGGTCTGGCCTCCGGCGCCTCGCTGGGTCTCTACCTCGGAACCCCCGTCCGCGCCACCCTCGCGAGCGTCGCGAAGACCCGCGCCCGCACCCGCCGCTGACCCCCTCTCCCCCGTCCCGCGCCGAGTGCACGCGATCTCGCCGAGCGCACGGGTGATTCACGTCGGGAAGTCGTCCACTCGCGGACGGGCCGTGCACTGAGTGAAGGGAGCAGACGAGGATTGTCCGCTCGCGGCCTCCTCCCTGTCAACGGGCAGACGGACCGGGCGGAAGTGGGGCGACACTGGTCGACCAGCCCACTGATCGATCGGAGAATCGCATGTCAGACCCCCAGCACCATTCGAACGACGTCGACTCGGACGAGACCCCCGAGGTCGAGGCTCAGGGCATCGACCCCGACATGCCCTCGACCGACGACGACACCGACGACGACGACATCGACGACGACATCGACGTCGAAGACCTGCCCTGATCGCGACGTCGAGCGTCGAGAACCCACAGCGACCGAGGAGGCTCGCATGAGCACGAACGACCGGAACGACATCAGCACCGAGCCCTCGCCCGGGCCGGAAGACATCGACAACCTCGGGGCCGAGGACGGTAAGGGAACCCCTCCGACCGTTCCTCCCACCGACACGGACGCGGGTGACACGGACGGCAGCACCGAGGCCGAGGACCCCCGCGAGGACTGACAGCGTTCAGCCGGTGCGCAGAGCGCCTTCGCGGAGACCTCGCGGAGGCGCTCAGCCTTGCCCGGGCTTGCCCAGCATCTCCCCGGGAGGAAGCGAAGGACACGAGGCCGACGCGCTGAGGGCCGCGACCTCCGCCCGGATCGCGACGCCCGAGTCCGTCTTCACCACGGTGTAGACGACGCCCTGCTGCGAGTCGTCGGCGGGTATGTAGCCGATGGTCGCACCGTCGAGGTTCGGGTCCTCCGCCCAGGGTGAGCCGGACGCGGTGCTGACCAGATCCGCCGTCGGATTCTCCTGCAACCAGTTCGCGGCCCCCGCCACTGTCGTGTCAGCCAGGGTCCAGTACCCCTCGAGCTGGGCGACCGGCTGGCACGGCCACCCCTGGTAGGAGGAGTTGAACGAGACGGGCTTCTCGGTCACGCGCACAGCACCTGGGGGCACGACAGCCGCATCCAGCCATGCCTGCGCCTGCTCCTCGGCGGCCGCGTCGATTCTGGCGGGCGGCACGCTCTGTGTGGCGGTGGGGGCGGACGTGGGCGCAGCGGAACCGTCGCCCGCCGCAGACGCACACCCCGTCAGCAGCAGAAGTGCGGAGAGACCGAGGACCAGGGCGGAGCGACGTGACATGGCCCCCACTATAGGGAGCGAGACGACTCTTCTACGCGAGCTGGTCCAGGACGAGCTCACCGCGTGCGTTGAGGTGCTCCATCATCCGCTCGATGCGCTTGGTGTCGATCTCCGGCGTCACCGACGCATCGAACGCGAGGATCAGCGGGATGGCGGGGTGCATCCAGATGGTGAGGCGTCCGGCAGGATTCTTGTCCTCGGGCAGCCACGTCATCATGAAGCTCTCGTGACGACGCAGCTTGGTGCCGATCACGATCTTCAAGTGCGCCAACGTCGCGTCATCGACCTTGATCGGAGGACGAGAGCTGTTGTACTCGAGAGTTCCCATCCTCTGAGATTACTCCGTAGCAGGGCAATTCCCGGGTTCGGCGCTCGACACGAGAGCGACGTCCTCAGTGTCCGTGGGCGAGTTGCTGGATGAGGATGGCCAACCCACCGAGGGCGACCAGAATCCCCAGCGCGATCACCTGTCTCCACCAGGGCGCGCGGGTGCGGCGGACGGCGACGTACCCGATCAGCCCGAGGATGGCGACATAGACGACCGAAGCGATCGTGAGGGCTGTGTCCAGCTCGATCCAGCCGAGCACGGCGAGGAGGAGTACCAGGAGCGGGACGGCCGCCGAGGCGATGGCGGTGCCTGTGAGGCGGAGCATCCGCCCGAACTCCCGCCGATCGGGGAAGGTGGCGTGCACGGCCAGGTGCGCGAGCAGCTCTGCCACGAACCCCGCCACCGCGATGGCCACGATCCCGACCAGAAGGGTGACGCTCGCCCGCACCGCGCTGGTGTGCTCGACGTTCGAGTTCTGGACGAGCACGATGGCGAGGCCGGTGAAGGTGGCGTAGACCCGTTCCTTGATCGAGGCGGTGACGACGTCGGCCGACTCTCCACTCGACCGAGGGCGGTCGTCTTCGGGTGGCTGCATGGCCCGCAGATTATCAGCACCCCTGCGCCCGCGTGCGGTCAACCCCCTGACGACGATCAGCGTCGACGACTAGCGTCGCCCGTCCGACGAAAGGAGAGAAGCATGAGCGATCCGAAGAACACGCAGGGAACCCCCGGCCCCGATGAGGAGGCCGACACCGCGTCGGGTGGCGCACCCGACACCGACGAGGTGCTCGAGGAGGAGACCACCGACGAGAACGGCAGGCCGCTCGAGAACCCGTCCGGAGGCTGAGCTCCGCTCGGATGACCGACGACGCATCCGTCCGCAGCCTGACTGGTCTCGGACGGACGCGTCGCCTGCGGCTTACGCGGGCTCGAGAACCCGGTTGGGCTCGCGCGGGGCGACGTCTGCCGGCTCGCGCACGAGGTACAGACCGCTCGGAGAGTTCGCGGTGAAGGCGAGAGCTTCGATCCACTCGCGGTTGATGGAGGGCTGACGGCTCCCGCTGTACTTGAAGACGAGTGCGCTGCCGCCGTGCACCCATACGGTCGTACGTCCGCCGCCGATGCTGACGTCTTCCTTCCAGCTGAAACCGAAGGGTTCGCCGCGACGGAGTTTGGCGGTCATGACGAGCTGGATGTGCGTCAGCGCACGATCCTCGATCTCGGTCTTGACGTCGCCTTCGTAGATGAACCTGCCCATGATGGGCTCCTCTGTTTTCGCCACGGGAACCCGTGCCAGAGGCGCAACCGAGATGATCGCTGAGTGGTGTCCTCCCAGCATCGCACACATGGGAGACATCAGGGCTGTCATCTGTCGCACGCCGACTCACGAGGGACGACAGCGGCCCGTTCAGCCGGGCAGAGTGGGGTCGATGATCTCGTCGACGAGGCAGATCCCGCCCGAGCTGCTGAGGGTCTGCGACAGCGCGGTGAGCCACTCCGGGTTGAGGACCGGCGCCTCGGTCTCGTCGAAGATGAACCGGAGCGGGATCGACGGGTGCAGCCATATCGTCGATCGTCCAGGGGCTTCGCCGTCTTTGTGCACCCAGCTCAACGTGAAGCTCTCCTGCCTCCGGAGCTTTGTGGCGATCACGACCTTGAGGTGGGCGAGCGCGCGATCCTCGATCAGGATCGGGGCCGTGGACCCTCCGTAGATGAGCTGTCCCATCGATCCAGATTACGACCGTCGTCCCGTGTTCGATAGACGACAGCGGCAGCCGCCGACGCCCTCCATTCAGATCGTCCGCCGGGCGCACGTCATCCGTGCGAGGTACGCCGATACCTCGCACGAGGGATGCCGCGACAGCCTCACGCCCACGAAGCTGAAGGCATGAACGTACGACCGCTTCTCGCCGCCTCCGCCCTGATCTTCGCGGGGGCACTCTCGCTCACCGGGTGCTCTGCTTTCGACAGCATCGTCCACAAGCAGTCGACGTCGACTTTCGACGATGCGGCCGCTTTCGCGAAGGGGGCGGGAGTCGACGCGGACTGGATCCCCGCAGATTCCTCGCAGATCACCGTGCGCACCTCGACGGTCGAGAAGGCCGAAGACGCGGTGATCCTCCTGACCAGCCCGTCCGACCTTGCCGACGCCTGCACCGAGGTCGAGCGGCAGTCGGCGCCCTCCTGGACCCTCGACGGCGCCCCCGATCCCTACAAGGCGAAGACCGTCTTCGTCTGCCGCGACTGGAGCGTGATGGCCACGGACGGCGGCTGGTACGGGTGGACGCCGAACTCCGACGGAGAGCGGGCCGCCGCCACGGCGGGCTGATCGGGTCGGGTGACGCTACTTCTTCGCGTCGCGTCTCTCCTGCTCTTTGTCCGCCTTCTCCTGTTCCTTGTCCGCCTTCTTCTGCTCCTGCTCGGCCGCCTTCTGGGCTTGTTCCTGTGCCTTGCGGTCGTCCTTGGCGGCCTGTTCCGCTGCCTTCAGCTCGTCCTTCGTCTGATCGACGACCTGATCGACCGTTCCCGGCTGCGTGTTCTCGGCCGGGACGACGGGGACCACCGTTACGGGGCTGTCCTGCGCCACGTCCGCCTGGTCCGGCGTCGGCGCGATCGAGGGCGACGGTTCCGGTGTCTGCTCGGTGACGACGGATTCGACATCCCCGGTCTTGACGATGCCGGTGTCCCCGAAGCCCTGCCCCGCCGCCCACACTCCGACAAGGACGGATGCGGCGACCGCGACAGCGGCGGTGCCGATCACACCCCACCGGTGCGTCGGGCGACGCGTGGGCACCACGCGCTCCGGAGTCTTCGAGGAGAGGAGCCGCGTAGGTGCGGTGCTGACGGCGGATGCTGCGCTCGCGGCCGGGACCGGAGGGGCGATCACGGGCACGGGAGGGCGAGGGGGCACGACCGGGGCAGACGCGAGCATGGAGGCCGCGGCGAACACGGCAGCAGCACTCGGCCGGTCCTCAGGGGCGATCGCCACCATCCGGGTCAGCAGATCCGCCCACTGCGGACCCACGGATCTCGGAACTGCAGGGACCTCGATGAGACGAGCCATCGCCGCCCCGATCCCCTCAGCCTGGCCGAACGCCCGCTTCCCGGTGAGTGCCTCCAGCAGCACGAGACCCAGGGCGTAGATGTCGGCCGCCGGAGCAGGAGGTGCGCCCCGGAGCTGCTCGGGGGCGAGGTAGGCAGCGGTGCCGATGACGACGCCGGGGGATGTCAGTCGGGCATCGTCGACGAGCACGGAGATGCCGAAGTCGGCGAGCTTCGCGCCCGAACGACTCCCCGGGAGCGAGGTGGGCGAGAGCAGCACGTTCGACGGCTTCACATCGCGGTGCACCACGCCGGCACCGTGCACCACATGCAGTGCTTCGGCGAGATCCGCGGCGATCATGGCGACGTCGGTCGGCGGCACGGGACCCTGGGCGATGCGGGCGGACAGCGTCGGGCCGTCGACGAACTCCATCACCAGGTACTCTGCCTTGCCCGGCACCAGCTGGGCGTCGTAGAGCGTGACCATCGCAGGGTGGTTGAGCGAGGCCAGCACCGTCATCTCACTGCGCGCACGCTCGGAGGAAGCGCCCTCCGTGCCTTCGTTCAGCAGCTTGATCGCCACCGTCCTGCCGAGCAGGACGTCGTCGGCACGATACACGCGGGCCATGCCGCCCTGTCCGACGCAGTCCCTCAGCTGATAGCGCCCGCCCAGCAGTTCTTGCGTGGGCGCAGGATCAGTGGGCGCAGAGTCAGTGGGCGCAGAGTCTTCGATCATCGGCGAGTCCTCCTGCCACCCGTCGGGTCATGGGTGGCATTCGATGACTTTAGGGCGATCTTTCGTCGACGCATCGGGCCTTGACAGGACCCGGAACCGTCCGGACGGATCCAGCTCCCGCGTCTGCGGCCACCGACAGCGACTTTTGTCCAGACTATGCAGGAAAACACGAAGGTCCGTTGCATTCCGGCTCCATCGGGCGCATCCTGATCGTGCTCCGGTCGTAGCGCGAGATCGTGGGGGGCCGCGCTCGCAACCACCGGGCGCAGGCGGGGCGTTCGCCGAATCCCTCCCCCTCGGCGAGCGCCTCGCCTTCGAACGTGGTTCAGATCACGCGGCTGAGGGATCCTGCGCGAACTCGATGGCGCCGAGGAAGTTGTCGCTGGGGTCGTAGAACTTCAGGAATCGCGCGAAGCCGAGATCCTCGATTCCGGCGACCCGCACCTGCTCCTGTTCGAGACGAGCGGCGAGCTGATCGAAGCTCTCGGTCTTGAGGAAGAAGATCGGCTTCGTCTCACCGTCGACGGCGACCTGCACAGGCGTGTGGTCGACGGCTTCCCAGAGCATGACGTCGAGGCCGGGCTCGAGTCGCAACATGGCGTAGGCACCGTAGTTCGTGAGCAGCCGAAAGCCGAGGACGTCGGTGTACCACGCGACGGCTTCGTCCAGGCGCGCGACCGAGAGCTGGAGGTGATCGAGTGCGGTGACGAGCGATGCCATCGAGTTCCTTTCTGCGGATGGTCTTCAATCTATCGATGCCCGCTCACCCCGCGTACCGCCCTCACGCACCACCGAGGTGACGGGCGAAGAAGCGGGCGGCGTCCTCCCCCGCGAACGGCGGCACTCCGGTGTGGCCGCCCATGTTGGCGTACAGCGTCTTCTCCGTCGAGCCGAAGGCGTCGAACAGGTCGAGCGCCATCTGCCGGTCGTTGCCCTCGTCGTCCCACTGGAGCAGCACGTGCAGCGGGATCGTCACCCGTCGCGCCTCTGCCATCGTCGAGCGCGGGACGAAGCTGCCTGCGAAGAGTCCGGCCGCCACGATGCGTGAGTCGATCGCGGCGAGGCGGGTGCCGATCGCGATCACCCCTCCGGAGAATGCGACGCGGTCGCCGATGTCCGGAAGCTCCAGGAGCTCGTCGAGGGTCAGCTGCCACTCGGGGACCGCCCGGTCCACCAGAGGGAGGATCAGCCGGTCGATGACATCCGCGGAAGGCTTCTCTCCGGCGGTGATCGCTCGCATGAGGTCGGCTCTGGCCAGCTCGGCGCCGGGCAGTGGAGCGCGTTCACCGGCCCCCGGCAGCTCGATCGCCACGGTGGCGAAGCCCTGTGCACTGGCGCTGCGTGCACGCGCGACCAGTCTCGGATACATGCGCCGCATGCCGATACCGCCGGGCTGGCCCATGAGGATGAGCGGGACGGGTGCGGTCGACGATGCGGCGGGCGGCGTCCAGAGGATGCCGGAGATGTCGTCGAGCGTGAACTCGCGCTCGACGATGCGGTCGTCGAGGATTCGTCGTGAAGTGAATTGCATGGTCGTGCCTCTCGGGAGTGCGGCGAGGAAGCGGCGCTCCCGGACGACCTATCGCCCGACCGTGTCTCCCTGGAGGAGCACCGACGTGAGTTCGTTCACGGGTACCACCTCCTCGGATTGCTGCACGGAAGCTCGAGGCTATCAGAGCGCGGTGGCGAGCTCCTCGCGGAGGAGAGCGGCACCCGCGCTGAGCGCCCGCAGCTTGCCACGGGCGACATCTCGTGGCAACGGAGCCAACCCGCAGTTCGTGCTCGGCACGAGCTTGTCCGCATCGACGAAGCGGAGCGCGTTACGGAGGGTGTCGGCGACCTCCTCCGGCGTCTCGATGGTCTGGCTGGCGACGTCGATGGCTCCGAGCATGACCTTCTTGCCCCGGATGAGCTCGATGAGGTCCAGGGGGACGTGCGAGTGGTGACTCTCCAGCGAGACGGTGTCGATGCTCGACTGCTGCAGGAGCGGGAACGACTTCTCGTACTGCCGCCACTCCGACCCGAGGGTCGCCTTCCAGTCGGTGTTCGCCTTGATGCCGTACCCGTAGCAGATGTGCACCACCGTCTCCGCGCGCAGGCCCTCCGCCGCGCGTTCGAGCACGGCCACACCCCAGTCCTGCACGTCGTCGAAGAACACGTTGAAGGCCGGCTCGTCGAACTGGATGATGTCCACCCCGGCCGCCTCGAGCTCCTTCGCCTCCTGATTGAGGATGGTCGCGAACTCCCAGGCCAGCTTCTCGCGGCTCTTGTAGTGGCGATCGTAGAGCGTGTCGATCATGGTCATCGGACCGGGCAGAGCCCACTTGATGGGCTGGTCGGTCTGCTGACGGAGGAAGGTCGCGTCCTCGACGAACACGGGCTTCTCGCGGCTCACGGCGCCGACGACGGTCGGCACGCTGGCGTCGTACCGGTCGCGGATCCGCACGGTCTCCCGCTGGTCGAAGTCGACACCGGAGAGGTGCTCGATGAACGTCGTGACGAAGTGCTGGCGCGACTGCTCCCCGTCGCTGATGATGTCGATGCCGGCCTGACGCTGCTCGTGCACGGTGATGCGGAGCGCATCCTGCACGCCCTCCACCAGAGCATCGCCCTCCAGCTTCCACGGGGACCAGAGCGTCTCGGGCTCGGCCAGCCAGGAGGGCTTCGGCAGGCTGCCGACGATGGAGGTGGGAAGGATCTCGGGCATGATCGGGGCTCGTCCGTTCGTCATCCGACAGAGACCAGAGAGTCGGCGGAGCGGCCGGCGGCCCACCTCTCGAGCAGCTCGCCGTGTGGCTTCATGAGGTGCGCGTCGGCGTACTGCCCCTGCTCGGCCGCGAGCCGGCTCCGCTCCTCGCGGTCGTAGGCGATCTTGGTCACCGAGTAGTCCTGCTGCTCGAGGGTGGGCCGGTAGATGGTCGCGGCCTCGGAGTTCGCGTTGTAGATCTCCGGACGGTAGATCTTCTGGAACGTCTCCATCGTGCTGATCGTGCCGATGAGCTGGAGGTTCGTGTAGTCGCTCAGCAGATCACCACGGAAGTAGAACGCCAGCGGCGCGACGCTGCCCCGCGGCATGAAGTACCGCACCGAGAGACCCATCTTCCCGAAGTACTCGTCGGTCAGCGATGGGTCCTTCTGCTCGTACTCGACACCGAGGATCGGGTGGTGGTTCTCCGTGCGACGGTAGGTCTTGCTGGTCGAGACGCTGATACAGATCACGGGCGACAGAGAGAAGCGCTCCCGATACGCCTCGGAGTCGAGGAAGTGCTGGAAGAGCTTGCCGTGCAGGTCGCCGAAATCGTCGGGAACGGTGAAGCCGCCCGCGGCCGCGCTGGCCGCCGGCAGCCGCACGCTGAAGTCGAAGTCGCGGATGTACGACGAGAAGTTGTTGCCCACGATGCCCTGGGTGCGTGCGCCCGTCAGACGATCGACCACGGCGATCTCCAGCACCTCGAGCAAGGGGAACTCCCGGTCCTCCCCCTCCGTGGCGAACTGGATCGCGACCGAGACGATCTCGAGTTCGAGTGTGTAGCGATCACGGCTCGGGTTGTCCCAGTGCGCCAGATCGTTGAATCGCCGATCGATCATCGTCAGGGCGTTGCGGAGGTTCTGCTGACGGTCCACGCCACGCGCCAGGTTGGCGAAGTTGGTGGTGATGCGGGAGTCGTCGGACGGCGAGTAGTCCTCGTCGAAACGGGTCGTCGTGATGCGGAACGTGAATTCGGATGCCATGAGCGGCCAATCGGTGGAAGATCGGCCGGGCTCGGCCTCGATCGGGGTGTTTCCATGATGACGACAGTGGAGACCCATCGGGTAATGCGCGTCGACTATGCCGTCACATAGGGTCAATCTATGGCCAAGCGCTCGAACGGGATCACGCTGCAGCAGCTCACCTATTACATCGAAGTCGCCGCGGAGGGGTCGATCAGCGCCGCCGCGGACCTCCTCTACGTCGCGCAACCCACCCTGTCCGCCGCGATGAAGGACCTCGAGAGCAGAGTGGGTCGGAGCCTGCTGCTCCGTTCCGCTCGCGGGGTGACGCTCACCACGGACGGCGTGGAGTTCCTCGGGTATGCGCGACAGGTCGTCGAGCAGGTGGCGCTCCTGGAGCAGCGTTACCTCGGGCGACCTCCGTCCCGGCGGCTCCTCGGCGTCTCGACCCAGCACTACTCCTTCGCCGTCGACGCGCTTGTACGGATGGTCAAGGCGACTTCGGCAGCCGAATACGAGTTCTCCCTGCGCGAGACGCGTACGTGGGACATCATCGAAGACGTCCGCACCCTCCGCAGCGAACTGGGCATCCTGTATCGCAACGACTTCAACCGCAACGTGATCGACAAGCTGCTCCGCGACTCCGGGCTCGCGTTCCATCCGCTCTTCGTCGCGCAGCCGCACATCTTCATCTCCCGCAAGAACCCCCTCGCCGCGCGGGAGCGCGTCACGCTCGCGGATCTCGCCGATGTGCCGAGGCTCACCTTCGACCAGGGCGCGAACAACTCCTTCTACTTCGCCGAGGAGATCCTCTCCACCCTCTCCAGCCCGCAGGACATCCGCGTCTCCGACCGCGCGACCATCTTCAACCTGATGATCGGACTCGACGGCTACACCATCTCGACCGGCATCATCAGCGACGACCTCGATCCCGAGATCGTCGCCATCCCCCTCGACGTGGACGAGGACATCGAGATCGGGTGGATCGGCCACGCCGCGATCCCGCTCACCGAGCAGGCGCAACGCTACCTCGCCGAACTGCGCGCCGTCGTCGCCGAGTTCGGGGTGGAGCTGCTCGGCTGAAGGCCATCACCTTGTTCAGCGGATGGCGCCGCGCATGACGCCACCGGCCCGGCCTCTGTGCTCGTCGACTCGCCCCTAGGTGCGTTGCGAGTACCCGTCGAGGAAGCGCCCCAGCCTCCCGATCACATCCCGAAGCACGTCCTGGGGCGGAAGGACGGTGAGCCGCAGATGATCCGGTTCCGCCCAATTGAACGCACGACCGTGCGCGAGGAGAACATGCTCGCGCTCGAGGAAGTCCCGCACGAGACGCTCGTCGTCGATGACTCCGAAGCGATCGACATCGAGCCGTGGGAAGAGGTAGAGCGCGCCACCGGGTTCATGCACGGTGACCCCCGGGATCGCGCGGAGTGCATGCGTCGCGGCTTTCATCTGATCGTGCAGCCGCCCACCGGGCCGCAGGAGAGCCGCCAGGGAATCGTCCTCCTTCAGCGCGGGAACGATCGCGCGCTGCGAGGGAACGGAGGCGCAGATTCGCATCGAGGCGAGCATCCGAAGGCCCGCGAGATAGGCGTCTCGGCGCGGGAACCCCGTCGCAGCCACCCACCCGGACCGAAATCCCGCGACACGGTGCGTCTTGGACAAGCCGCCGAACGTGAGGCACGGATGCCCGGCGGCGACGGCGGCGGTGTTGATGTGCGTGTGGCCCGGGTAGACGATGCGGTCGTAGATCTCGTCCGAGAGGAGGAGGAGCCCGTGCTGCTGCGCGAGACGAACGATGCCCTCCAGCACAGACCGACCGTACACAGCCCCCGTCGGGTTGTTCGGGTTGATGACGACGAGCGCCTTGGTCCGGACCGTGACGAGGGCCTCGAGCTGCTCCAGGTCGGGCTCCCAGCCCACGTCCTCCCGGCACGGGTATGAGACGGGAACCCCTCCCGCGAGCACGGTCGCGGAAGTCCATAGGGGGAAGTCGGGCATCGGGATCAGAACCTCGTCTCCGGGCTCGATGAGCGCCTGCAACGCAAGCCCGATGAGTTCCGAGACGCCGTTGCCGATGAGGATGTCCTCGATGGCGAGCTCGGAGAACCCCGCGCGGTCGAGGTAGTGGTCCCGGATCGCTTCGCGCGCCTCGGTCAGGCCCTGCGATTCGGAGTAGCCGTGCGAGAGCGAAAGGCTTCCACGGAGGGAGTCGACGATGACCTCGGGAGCTTCGAAGCCGAACGGGGCCGGGTTGCCGATGTTCAGCCTGACGATCTGATGTCCGTCCGCCTCCAACTGCAGCGCTCGATCATGCACGGAGCCGCGCAGGTCGTAGAGGACATCGCCGAGGCGTGCTGCTGGCCTGACTCGCGACGGGCGTGCGGCCGAGCTGCGACGGGACGATATCGGGATGGCGTTTCGCGCGATACCGCTACTCTGATTCGACATAACAAACGATACCAGTAGTGTCGCCACCCTCAGCGGCGGGCAACGTCGTCCTGCCAGGATCAGATCCGTTGGCCGACGAGCGCAGCGCGCACGACGCCAACCCCCTCCGGGAACCGGGAGGCGTCGGGCCCCGCGTAGTTGAGTCGGATAAACTTCCCTGACGGCTCACTCGGAAACCACTCCGTACCGCTGGCGATGAGCACGCCGGCGGCATCGCAGTCGCGGACGAGTCGCTCGAGATCGACGCGATCGGGCAGTTGGAGCCACAGGTTCAGACCGCCCGCCGGGACGTGGGTGACCACCGCCTCGGGAAGCATGTCCTGAACGCTCGCGACGAGCAGATCGCGGCGATCGCGAAGTGTTCCGCGGAGCGTCCTGAGGTGCGAGCGCCAGGCTGGTTGCAGCACGACGTCGAGAGCCGCGGCCTGCAGGAGCCCGCTGACGTACATGGATTCGGCGCTTCGATCCGCCAGGAGACGCTCCCGTGCGGGACCACGAGCGATGACGGCGCCGACTCGGATGGCGGGCGAGACGCTCTTGGTCAGTGAGCGGATGTAGACCACGTGCCCCGCGTCATCGAAACCCGCCAGAGGCACGGAGTCTGCGTCGATGCCGAAGTCTCGCGCCCAGTCGTCTTCGATGAGGAAGGCGCCGACGTCCCTCACCACCGAGAGGATCTCGTTCTTGCGCTCCGGCGTCCACTGCGCACCGGTCGGATTGGCGAAGTTCGGTTGCGCGTAGAAGACCTTCGCGCCCGACTCCCTGAACGCGCTCCGCAGGTCGTCCGGGTCCGGCCCCTCAGCATCGCTGACCACGGGGACGACCCGCAACCCGGCCTGCGCCGCAGCAAGGATCGCCCCCCAATAGGTCGGTGACTCCATCAGAACCGGCTGCCCGTGGCCCGCGAGTCCGCGGAACGCCGAGCCCAACGCGCTCTGCGTACCGGGCACGATACAGACGTCCCGAGGAGACACCGAGGCCACACCCGCAGGCGTCACCTCAGCGAGCTCGGTCGCGAACCAGGCTTGCAGGGCGGGGAGTCCGGCGGCCGGCGGGCGATTCACCGCATGCTCGCTCCGACCTGCCCTCGACAGCGCTGCGCGCACAGCTCGCTCCGGGAGGAGTTCTCGCGCGGGATACCCGGACTGCAGGCCGATCACGTCGACGGCGATGTCCCGCAGCGGCGTCGAGAGCTCAGGCACGCGCTCTGCCGCTGACCGGAGCGCGCTCGTCTGCCATCGGAAGTCCAGCGGCTTCGGCGGTCTCGCGCCTCGGACGAAGCTTCCGACACCGGAGCGACTCTCGATGAGGCCGAGACCGACGAGGGTGCGCATCGCCTTCTGCACCGTCACCGGACTCGCACCGTGCCGTCGCGCGAGCTCGCGGCTGGACGGCAGCCGCGCTCCCGCACCGACCGTGTCGATCCACGCACGGAGCTCGGTCACGATCAGGTCAGCGCTACTGTCACCCATAACGATCGAGAGTACCGCCAGGGTGAGGCGACTCCGGCTACTCGGTGACCATCGGCGCATCGCACAGCGACGAGTCCAGCGCGTCCAGCTTTCGTGCGAACCAGGCGTCGTCACGCCAGCCAGATGCTCGAGCGTGCATCACATCGTCCCAGATGCTGAAGAGCCGCCTCCGCACTTCCCCTCCGGTGGCGATCGGCCGACGAGCGACCGCACGATCCCAGAGCCGGAGCTCCGGCGCCGCATCCGCGAGGTGGAACAGATCGAGCTCGCGGTGGGTGTATCGCGCCTGACCGGGGTCGATGACTCCGGTCAGATGGCCGGAGACCGGATCGGCGAGGAAGTTCCCCGCGTGGCAGTCATCGTGGATGAAGACCGCGGGGTCGTCTCGGAGCGGGTGGAGCAGCGTGGGCACCAGCGGCACCGTGTCGAGGATTCGGCATCGCACGTCTGGCCCGATCGTCTCATCTTCCTGCAGCCAGCCGACGAGAGATCCGATGTCGGCGAGAAAGCTGTCCACGAACCGTGCGTGTCTCGCTCCCTGACGATCCTCGAAGGACTCTCCGACCCGAGAATGCCAGTGCTCGACGACATCGATGATCTGCTCGGCGAGCGCATCGGATGCCTGCCCAGAGCCCCCGAGGAAGGAAAGCACCTCTGGCACCGGCTGCCCGGGCACGAACGACTGAACGATCAGCTCGCGGTCACCTTCCTGTCCCACGTCCAACACCGACGGTACTGCCAGCGCGGGTGGGGACGACTGCGCGAGCCGCGTCAGAGCAGCGGCCTCCCGTTCCGCGATCCCCGATCGATGGAAGCACTTGAGGATTCGCTGTTCGCCCCCTTCGAGCGACACGAGGTACACCGTCGCGTAGAACCCCTCGAATGTTCGCTCGATCACGGCATCGCATCCGAAGCGATCCCGGACGATCCCGTTCACATCCACAGTCATGGCTCCCAGTGAACCAGCACTCCCCCCGGAGGAGGAGTCGGATCACCCCGGAGACGGAGGCGCGTTCGACGCCTCGTTCCTAGTGTGGGGAGCGAGCCGGATCGCGCTTATTGCAAGGAGACGCACGTGAGCCCTCACCCGAAGAGCACCCGCACGTTCACGACCTCGACCGCAGACACCGAGGTGACCGCGCTCGCGGGAGCCTCGTCCGCACCTTTGGAGGTCGCACTCCGAGCGGAGGGCATGCCGTGGCAGCAGTACGTCCGGGCGGGAGATTCGACGGGGAAGGGGTTCGAGATCGGGTCCGTCAGCAAGGTGCTCACGGGGGCACTCCTGGGGGTCTTGGTCGAGGCGGGGGAAGTCGATCCGGAGACACCGGTCGATCATCTGACCGGACAGCGGCTGCCGTGGCCGGGCCGGCCACCGACACTCGTCGAACTCGCGACGCACCGATCCGGGCTGCCCAACACACCGGCCAGACTTCGGTGGCGAGAGGCTGCCATCGCCACCGGCATGAGCAGAAAGGACCCTTGGCGCAGGACGGACGCCGCCGCCTATCAGCGTCATCTCGCCCGAGCAGCATCACGCGCCCGAACCGAAGGACGGTTCCTGTACTCGAGCATGGGCGTCGGACTGCTCGCGGACGCACTCGCCGCCTCCACGGGCCACCCCTTCGCCGAGTTGATCGATCAGCGCCTGCTCCGACCGCTGAAGATGAACCGGACGAATCTCGACCGCCCTGAACTCGGCCAGGAGGTGGTGGTGACCCCGCAGAACCGTCGGGGCGAGTCAGTTCCCTACCTACGAGACCACATGCCCGGAGCGGGGATGTTCGCATCGACACTCGACGACCTGCAACTCCTGCTCGACGCCCTTCGATCTCCGCGGGATGGAGACCCGGTGATCTCCGGACTACAGCGGTCCATCACCCCGCAGCATCACATCCGCGAAGGGCTGAGCATCGGGTACTGCTGGCTCATCGAGGAGAACGAGAACGGAACAATCGTGCACCACAACGGCGGAACCTGGGGATCGCAGGCGCACGTCTCGCTCCACGTCGACCGCGGCCGTGCGGTCGTCGCTCTGTCCGGGACCTACCGTGATCTCGACGGCTTCGCGTTCCGCTTCCTGGGGGCGAGCTGAAGAGCGGCTCGGCGACGAATCCGCTCCACCGCTGCTCAGCGCCAGAAAGTCTTGCCCCGAGCACCCAGAATCCTCGAGGTTCAGCACGCCCCTCTCGACCGCCGTGGCTGGCATCACGAGGCATTCGCGAACCACGACCCGAGGATCCAGAAAGACCTTCGGATTCGAGACCTGGACGGAGGATACCGCGACGACGAACTGCGTCCTTCCGTGTCAACGGAGATCAGAGGCCTCCGTGATCCGCCTCGCTCCTCTGCCGGCGCCGTCTCGATGCGAGAAGGCTGCCCGCGATGAGCAGCGCGGCAGCTGCGACGAGTGCGACGATCGGAATCGCGCCTCCGGTGGCGGAAAGCCCGCTGGGGTGTGGCGGGGGTGGAGGTGGCGGCGTGGGTTCCGGGGTCGGCGTGGGTTCCGGGGTCACGATCAGGTCGGTGGTGGTGGTCGCAGGATCCGATTCGATCGGGTCACCTGTCGGCGGTTGTCCGGTGGCAGTGGCGTTGTTCGTGACGCTGCCGTTGTCGATATCGGTCACCGTGATCGCATAGGTGCTCGTGGCAGTGGCTTCCTGTCCGGGGAGCAGCACGCCGTCCGCTGCTGGCCAGGTGTAGGCCAGAGCCGGGAGCCCGGCGAGCTGGTCGGTGATGCTCGCCGAGGTGAGCGTTGTGTTTCCGGTGTTGGTGACCGTGAAGGTGTAGACGATGGGTTGCCCAGCCACGGCGGGCTCTGTGATGCCGCTCGCGTCGGCGCTCTTCACCAGCGCGATGGCCGGGGCTTGATCCAGCGGCGTCGAGGTGTCCGCCTCGTTTGAGGGGACGTCGGCACCGCCCTCGGTGGTGCCGTTCGCGACGGCAGTGTTCGCGACGGCTCCGGCATCGATATCCGCCTGGGTGATCGGGTAGGTGGCCGTCGCGGTGGCATCCTCTCCGGGTGGCAGCACCGCCGGGTCTCCTGGCCATGTATACGTGATCGTGGAGAGTCCGGGGAGCCGGTCGGTGATGGATACGGCACTCAGGCCGAGGTTCCCCGTGTTGGTGATGGTGAAGTTGAAGGTGACGATGTCACCGGGCTTCGGCGGGGTGCTCAACGCCGGTGACGCCGATTTCGTCAACGCCAGCGACGGCGCCTGGTCGAGGGGTGTCGTGGTCGATTGCGGTCCTGCCGTGACTTCCGCGCCCCCGGGATCGCGAGAGGTCGCAGAGGCGGTGTTCGTCACGACCCCGGCTTCGATGTCGGCCTGCGTGACGGCGTGCGTTCCGGTGACGGCGACGCTCTGCCCCGGTGCGAGGACCCCGGGGGCACCGGGCCAGGCGTACGAGATGGCGCCGCCGAGCAGGGTGTCGGTCACGGCGACCTGAGACAGTGTGACGTTGCCGGTGTTGGTGACCGTGATGGTGTAGTCGATGGGATTGCCGACGACGGTCGGTGACTGGACGCCTGCGGCATCGGCGGTCTTCACCAGCGACAGCTGGGGCACGGGGTCTCCGGAGATGATCGCGTCATCGGTGGCGGTGACGGGGTCCCCCTCGGGCGGTGTTCCCGTCGCTTGCGCGGTATTCGTCACCTGCCGGGCATCGATGTCGGCCTGGGTCAGCGTGTAGGCGGCCGTGCAGGTCGTCGCCTGCCCCGGCGCGAGAGTGGTCTGCGGGCATGACGCGACCGGCGGCGTCCCTGTACCGCTGAACGCGGTCTCGGCGACGGCAACGCCGGTCAAGTCCACGTTGCCGGTGTTGGTCACCAGGAACGAGTACGTCACCGGTGCATCGAGCACGTACTGTGCGGGGTCGGTGAGGCTCGAGGACTTCACGAGGCTGATCGCGGGCGTATCCGGAGTGGTGAAGATAACAGTGGTGTTGCCCGGCTCCAACAGGCCGCTGATCGGCCCGATGTTCGACGGCCCGTTGGTATAGGAGCCCACGGTGTCCGAGGTGATCGGCACGGTGAAGGTGCACGACACCGTTCCGGCAGCCATGTTTCCGGTTCCGCTGATGCTGGTTCCGTCGAGCGTGGCCACGCCTGCCGGGCAGTCCGTGACCGGAGTCCCCGCGAAGACCAGGCCGGCGGGAAGCGTGTCGGTGAACGACCAGCCGTTCTTGGCCTCGAGATCGTCGGTGTTGGTGATCGTGAACGTGAGCGTCGATGTCTGCCCGACCTTCACGGTCGTCGGGCTGAAGACCTTGTCCAGCTGGGGCGTCGCGTCGACGATCTTCGGGTCGTCGAATCCGCTGTCGTTTCCACGGAATCCGCCCGCAGCGTTGAACAGCTGCACGCCGAGGGACGTCGTCGTCTCATCAGCGCGGAAGCCGGCCGACTGCAGCTCGGCGACGTGGAAGAGACGGCCCCCGACGGTGATCTCTCGCGCCGCGGGATCCGTGCAGGGATTCAGGCCGCTCGCCAAGGTGTTCACCGTGCCTCCACCGGTACCGGGTGTTGGGCCGCTCCCGGTCTGATTCACGATGAGGTTGAAGCTCAGCCGAGGATCGACCCGGTTCAGCGTCGGCCCCTCGGAGACGCAGTTCGCCGCGCCGTAGATCGCACTGATCAGATAGAAGTGCCCCGGGACGATGCCCGCCGTGATCGGCTTCGCCGTCTGGAACTCCACGCCTGGCCCGGGAGCCGACCCGCCGTTGGTGTACTCGGAGAGGATCTGGTTCTGCTGCGCCGTAGCCAGCGCCTGCCCCTTGTAGAGCCCGATCGCCGTCGCCATTCCCTGCAGATACGCCCACGCGGTAGCATCGCAGCCTGCGTCGACGCCTGTCACCGCAGCGTTTCGCGGTGTCGTGGATCGGAGGATCCAACCGTTGCACTGGCCGGCGACCGGCGCCCAGCTCGGACTCGTGATGTATGTCTCGGTGTTCGCCGCCGCCCCGCCGGTGTACTGACCGATCCGGATGCCGTTCGTCGCCGTCTGGTTCTCGAACGTCTCCAGGTACACCGCTGTCGCCGGTGCCTGCGGCAGGCCCGGACTGCCAGGCGCCGCCACCGCGGCGGACGCCGCGAGCACCCCCGCCAGACCGAGCAGCAGCGCGCTAACTGCTGCTACTACCCTCCGCACACGTCGCCCGGCTTCAGAACCGTGCTCCGACGTGCTCATCCGCTGCGTACCTCTGGACATCTCGACTCACTTCGGTCGGATATCTCCCCCAGCCGGAGAGTAGACCCGGGAGTATTCCGCGTGCAAGGGATTGCGCCGATTAGTTTTCCCTGCGTGCTGATGCGCTCCAGGCCCGCGTCGTCTGCTGCCGACAACAGCGCGAGAGTCCTCCACGCGCTGTCCTCGAGTTCTCTAGACGGATGCCTCGCGGGTGAGCCATGCTGGGCGCATGAACCCCGGATTCGCGTTGACCGACGAGTACATCAGATCCTTCGGGAAGGCGGCGTATCTCTGGGCTTGGCCGTTGGTCAATATGCGCAACCGACGCCTGGCGATGGAGAAGCTCCCCGCACCAGGGCTCCTTCAAGGCATCGGGCCGGTGACTCCTCCCGGGCGCATCGCGATGCTGCACGACTACGTGGAGCCCGCCGAGCGGCTCGTGGCCTGTCCGAACCAGGATGTCGCTTACGGGTTCGGGATGCTCGCCGCGGAGGTCGGGCCGACCGTCGTGCAGTTGCCCGATTTCGGAGACCGGTTCTGGGTCTGTCAGGGTGTCGATCAGCGCACGGAATCGTTCGTCCACCTGGGGGCGATGTACGACAGCGCCCCTGGCTTCTACCTCCTCGCCCACACAGGGTGGAGCGGCGAGATCCCCGAGGGTTTTCAAGGCATCTTCCGGTACGACACTCCGATGGCGATCGTCATCCCCCGCGTCTTCATGGACGATACGGCTGAGGACCGGGAAGCGATTCTCCCGACGCTCTCCCGCATCGGCGTGTATCCGCTCGATGAGTACGACGGGTCGGTGAAGGAGACCGACTGGACCGCACTACCTCACTATGGCGAGGCGCCGACGGCAGGAGCGGAGACCCCGGAGACGCAGTGGGTCGATCCCACACGGTTTCCCGCTGACCTCTCGCTCGTCCTCGATGAGGTCCCGCCGCGAAGCGGTGAGGAAGCCGTCTACGCCATGTTCCGACAGCTCGCGGACGCCGCTGAGACTGATGACCAGATCCGGGCGGTGCTCACGGAAGCCGCTGTCACCGCAGACAGAGGACTGGTAGCGGAGCTCTTCGAGTTCCGCAACATCGGAATTCCTGCTGGGTATCACTGGTCGACGCAGCGAGACGGCGCACAGTTCGGCACCTCATACCTCTCGCGGACGGCCATGGCGAAGGCGAACATCTTCGTGAACGCGCCGAACGAGACGTGCTACTACTATCTCGACCTCGATGCCGATGGAGCTCGACTCCACGGCACCTCCACCTATCGGATCACGTTCGCGGCCGGCCACCTTCCTCCGGTACGCGGGTTCTGGTCGCTGACGCTCTACAACGCGAAGCACTTCTTCCATCCGAACGAGCTGCGCCGCTACTCCTTGGGCACGAAGAACAAGTCACTGGTCCCCGGCTCCGACGGATCTCTCACGCTCCTCGTCGGCGGCGAGCAGCCGACCAACCCCGACGACCTCGCGAACTGGTTGCCCGCACCGGCGGGAGACTTCTCTCTGTATCTCCGTGCGTACTGGCCGGACCAAGAGATCCTCGACCAGGAGTGGTCCCCTCCACCGGTTGTGCGCGAGATCTGACTTCCGACTCCGAGATCGCGCAGCTTGTGGAGTCATGCGTCTCGGAGCATTCCTTCGACGGCTGCGCGCCGATGCGCCGCGATACGGCGGGGGTCGGCGTTCGCGCCCTCCAGGCCCGTGAGTTCTCCTTCGATGATCGTTGTTCAGGGAGGGCGATCAACGGCGACGCATGCCCGTCATCGCCTCCGAAAAACGCGTGTGAGTCCCAGCGCGAGGCCGCCGAAGACGGCCGCGAGACCCACGGCCACGGAAAGCGCCAGAGAAGTCGCATCGAGACCCGAGTTGGCCAGCGATCCCGATCCGGGCGCCGACCCCGGGTCGATCGGACTCGGGTCGGACGGCGCGGGTGTCGGCTCGGCGACGCAATCCACCGTGTTACGGAGCGTGTATGCGTTGGCCCCGATCGAGAGCGTCACGACGGCGGGAAGCGTCGTCGACACCGGCTCTCCAGCAGCAGTCTCCAGCCCGCTCGCGGTCACGGTGCAGCCCTCGAGGTCGACCGTCGTCTCCTCGGAGACCTCCACCGGATCGCCGGCGGTGTACCCGGGTCGGGCAACGCCGAAGTCCTGCGGGGTGGGTCCTGCACCGTTCGGTCCGGTGAGCTCGAGCGCGGCGGTCAGTCCACCCGGCTGCGCGCCGTCGGCGTACTCCTCGCCATCGACGACCCACACCTTGTCGACGGTGATCGATGCCTCGGCGGGAGCACGGTTGTAGACGATGCAGCTCACCCCGGACGCTGCGGGTACGTCCACGGCGAATCCTGTCGTGCCGACCGAAGTCGACGCGACAGCGGCGCCCGTGGTCAGGTCCGTGCATACGGCATTCTGCCCGGCCTGAGGCACCAGGGAGTACCCCGGTTGCTGGCGCTCACTCACCGTCACCCCGGATGAGCTCGCCCCCGCTGCGGGCGTGAGGTCGAAGGACACAGAGCCCGTGCCATCGTCGGTCGTCGTCGCGACAGGCGGTGCCACGACGGTGCCATCCTCCGCCGCCTGCGCTTCGAACGTCCACCCGGCGCCTGCGGGTACGGCGCCCGTGATGTCGGACCCCGTCGTGGTCGCAGGAACGATCTGCTTCACCACCGACAGGGTCCCGGTGCATCCGGCGAGGGCGAGCTGCCCGAGCTGCGCAGCGGCCGATGCATAGTCAGCCGTCTGGAAGTAGTCGGCCGAGGCGACGTTGGTGCCGTCGAAGGCCGTCTGCCCGGAGATCGCGGCGAGGTTGAGCGAGCTGATGCCCTCCACGCCCGATCCGATACCGAACGACACGACCCGCGTCCCCTTCGCCTTGATCGTGTTGGCCGAGAACACGGCGGCCTCCACGTCGGTGAAGTGCGTGTTGGAACCGTCGCCATGCGTGGCACCCCATCGGTCCGGATTCCCATCGGTGAGGACCACGACGACGTCGTACTGCTCGGGAGAGCCGGCGACCTGCTGCAGCGCCTGGTCCCAGTTCGTGCCCGACCCCAGCCCCCACGACGCGTAGTGAGAAGTGAACGCGTCGGCACCCGCCTGAGTGGACAGTGAGATCAGCCCTGGACGGTTCTCGCTGACCTGACCCGTCGCCGCCTCCACGCTCGGCGACTGACGGGAGAAGCTGAACACCGCCCCGCGCGACGGGGTGCCCACCAGCGCGTTCGCGAAAGCGTCCGCGGCCTGCTTCAACTGCGGCAACGCGGAACCCACCGAAGCGGAGAGGTCCATGACGATCGCCACGTCCGAACCGCATTGCGCATCCAGGGAGGGGTTGACGCGGGACTGCTGCCAGACGCCGTTCGATCGCGTCGGCAGCGAGTTCGACGAGGAGATCATGAACTCGCTCGTGGACCGATAGGTCTGCCCCGCTTGTACAGCAGGTGTCTGGAACCGGTACGCCGAAGCGACCGATTCGGATCCGCTCGCCCGCCCCGTCCGCAGCGTGGGGTTGGCGTACCAACCGGCCGGGACATCCACCTGCCCGACCCAGTACGACGAGCCGAGGAGAGGGTCCGCGAGGACGAAACTGCAGTCCCCATCTGTGTCGGAGGTGCACAGTGCGACCGGAACCGTATCGGTCTCGGAGGTGAACAGACCGAGTTGCACGCCGGCGAGACCGGCGACTTGCGTGTCGCTCACCCGGTCCCCGCCCGTGCGGACTGTCACCACGGCTGATCCCGCATCAGGCACCGGCACCGCCGCCACCGCAGCCGCGGGAACCGACCCCAGGACGAGCGCGCACAGAGCACTGACTATCCCCACCACCCGCTTGGACATGGTTAGACGGTAGACGAGACCCGCGCGTGCGGTCCACCCTGCTTCTGACTAGCGCCACGATCAGGAACCTCGACGTCTGGCCACCACGGGACGACGTCGGACACCCGCGTCGCGGATCGCGCTCCGGTCTTCGATCACGATGAGTGCTCTCCACCGCCATCCGGAATGCACACCGAACGGGCGGCTTCCTCGGGGTCAGCTGGCGAGCTCGTCGATCCAGCTCGAACGCATTCGCAGGGCTCGCTCCGTGCTGCCGAGGACAGCGGCGAGACCGACGAGCAGATTGAGCGGGAGCGGGAGTCGGATAGGAGACGTGAAGGTGCCGATCGAGTCGGCGATCAGGGGGATCTTCGAGAGAGCCTCGATGATCTGAGGGACCTCGACTGTGAGGCCGGCCACGACGAACACGACGGAGACGATGCCGATCACGCGGCTCACTCCGGGATGCCGCTCGTGCAGGCGAGCGCGACGCCCTTCGGCGGATCGAGAATCGGGCGACAGCTGCTGTTCCACACCGTCTGCCCGCACATAGTGGCACCGTTTGAGCCCGAACCCGGTGATCGCCACCTCGATGTGTCCGCCGGGCACCGCGAAGCGCGTGGGCATCTTCGCGTAGGACTGCAAGGCTCCATCGATGTAGAGACGGGCACGGATCTCGCCGTCGGTCATATCCCCGGCGTGACGGACGTCGATCGTGTACGTCGATGTCGTGCCGGCCGCTGAGCGCAGCGTGATCGATCGGAGAGACCTGCCGAACATCTGCCACCAGCGATAGCGGCGCAGCGGTTCGCCGGAGCCGACGCGGACTCGACGGTTGCGCCAGTTCTTTCTCGCCATCATCTCGACCTCCAGAAATCTAATACAGTGTGATAGCCGACGACGGGCTAAACTAGCACACCGTTATAGACGGGCGGCTATGAGGGAAAATGGACGAAGCATCGAAGGAACCGGGAACGCGGGAGAAGATCCTCATCGCTGCGGCAACCATGTTGGGCGAGAACCCCACCGCACGTCTGAGTGTGAGAGCAGTGGCGGCCCGCGCTCAGGTGAGCACGGGCTCGCTCCGCCACTTCTTCCCGACACAGCGGGAACTCATCGACACGGTGGTGGCCGCGATGTACGACTTGGAGCTCCCCGACGATCCGATCAATGATCATTCGTCGACGGCGGAGGAACGGCTCATCGCATGCTTGCAGCTGATCCTCCGTCAGGTCGGCGTGGGTGAGAGCGCGCGGAAGCAGTGGGGGGCGCTCTACGAGGCATATGTGGCCACGGCTCCATCCGAAGACGAGGCAGCGACCTACATCGCCCTGGACCGCATGGGGCGGCATCGCATCGCGCAGTGGCTGACCACCTTGATCGACGAGGGCGCGATCCCCGGCGGTCGGGTCGAGGAGCGGGCGCGGTTCCTCTCGACTGTTCTGACGGGGATCATGACCGAACGCGCGCTGCCCTCCGATGCCGTGGGCGTCGACGCCGAGGTGGCGAGTCTGCGGCTCGCCGTCCACGCGGTCATGAGCCAATGGCCCGCCGCGTGACCTCGCTGCCCACGAAAGTGCAGGGCGTCGTCCTCGCGCCCACCAGGGCGTTCGGCGGTGCGTGACGACATGCGCCGAAGTCCGGCCTTCAGCCTCTGCTGCCTTCTCGCCGGCTTCGCGCTCGCGGGGTGCGTGGGGTCACCCCCGCCTGCCGCCGAATCTGCCCCGGCATCTCCGACGGCCCGTGCGACCGCAACGGACCTCGACGAGCTCGTGGCCGACGAGCTCGCAGGCCTCGAACGGGAGTACGACGCGACTGTCGGTGTCATGGCGGTCGATACCGGAACCGGCGAATCCGTCGCGTACGGCGAGAACCGCCGCTTCGGCTTCGCCTCCACCATAAAGGCCTTCGCCGCGGCCGTCTTCCTCCAGTCCGCGTCGGGCGCAGCCCGCGATGAGAGCGTGCGGTGGACGGCGGAAGAAGCCGCCGCCGCCGGCCACGCGCCCGTGACCTCGCAGCACGTCGAGGACGGCCTCACCTACGCGCAGCTCGCCGAAGCGGCCGTCCGCGTCAGCGACAACGCCGCTCTCAACCTCATCCTCGACCGGATCGGTGGCCCCGCAGCCCTCGACGATGCACTCGCCGAGTTGGGAGATGCCACCACGGAGGTCGTGAATGACGAGCCGGGTCTCAACACGATCGAATCGGACAGCACGGAGGACACCACCACCGCTGCCGCCTTCACGGCCTCACTCGCGAGGCTCCTGGACGGCTCCACGTTGTCCCCTGCGGACACGGCGTTGCTCGTCGACTGGATGAGCGACAACCGCACCGGAGACGCCCTCATCCGCGCCGGGGCACCCGCCGGCTGGACGGTCGCCGACAAATCGGGAGGCGCAGGTCCGATCCGGAACGACATCGCCGTCGTCACGCGACCCGGGCACGATCCCATCATCATCACGGTGCTGACGTCGCGGAACGAGCCACATGCAGACTTCGACGACACGCTTGTGGCGAGTGCTGCGTCCATCACCCTGCACGCGCTCGACCACAGCAACTCATGACCGCCGTCCTCACACGTCCGGCGGCGATCTTCGGCATCACGGTCGTGGCATCGAGCTGGCTCGCGATCGCACTCAGGCACTAAAGGCCACGACGAGCAGATCACCTGGGGGATCACGCACCCGACGCGCCCCGCGCTCTCTCGCTCGCCGCCGCCTACCCGAACCTCGGTCCCCGGCCCGCGACCCTCTAGCACGCTGTGCTACTTTGAAACCTCTCGTAATTATTACGCTGTACTAGTACTGAAGAGGAATCACCCATGACCGACACCTCGCCGAACTGGCTCCTCCAGTCGGACGACCCCGTCCCGACCCCTCGGGTCCCGTCTGGCGTCGAATACCACCGCGTCTACTCCGGTGAGAAGCGCCGCCTCCTCCGCGGCATCCTCGCGATCGTGCTGGTGGTCGTCGGGATGGTCGTCTTCGCGCAGTCGTTCGTGCTCGGGGCGCGCTATCTCGACACCGAGCTCCTGGGGCGCTCGGGCTTCACGCCGCTCCAGCAGGCTGCGGGTGCACTGTCGCTCGCCCTGCTCATCCCCTACTGCATGCTGTTGCAGCGCCTGCTCTACGGGGTCCCCTTCCGGTCGATGCACTCCGTAGCCGGACGCTTCCGATACGGCGTGCTCGGACGAGCGCTGCTCGCCTTCGGCCCGGTGCTGCTCCTCGTCGTCGCCTTCGGCTTCCTCCTGGCGCCCGTCGATCAGGTGCCCTGGTCGGCATTCGACCTCGTCGCCTATTTCGTGATCGGCATGGTGCTCACTCCACTCGCGGCAGCAGGCGAAGAGTACGGCTTCCGCGGGTTCATGTTCCGCATCGTCGGCGGATGGACGAGAGGCGCGCGCCTCGGCGCGGTGATCGGCATTGTCATCCCCACGGTCCTCTTCTCGCTCTTCCACGGCTCGATCGACCCGTACATCCTCACCTCCTACCTCGTGCTGTTCGGATCCTTGGCGATCGTCACCTGGCGCACCGGGGGGCTCGAGACCGCGATCGTCCTCCACGTGGTCTACAACGTGTCGGCCCTCGTGCTCAGCACGACGCTGCACGTCGACCTCGGCGGCGCGCTCAACAGCCGAGGAGAGATCGCCGGGTCCGTCGCCACCCTCATCCCCGGCGCAGTACTGATCCTGATCACCGCTGCCGTCTGGTGGATCACGCGGAGGACCGGCCCTGCACGCACCCCGGCGTTGCACAGCTGAAGCACCTCACACCGCGGCCCCACCGAACCGACGAGGGGCAAGCATGACGAAGGCCCCGCCTCCCAGTGTTTCGACGGGAGTCGGGGCCTTCGTGGTGGCGGTGACGGTGGGATTTGAACCCACGGTAGGGGGTTACCCTACACAACTTTTCGAGAGTTGCACCTTCGGCCGCTCGGACACGTCACCGCGGAACAGCTTACGCGACGCGGGGCGTCCACGCGAATCGAGAGCGCAGCCCACCAGGCGCGGATCACCAGGCGCTGGCGACCTCGGCATGGGTACGCAGGATGCCCTCGGTCGATCCGGCGGGTGCGCGCCCGATCCCGCACTCGGTCGCCACCCCGAAGCCGGGGACGAACGGAGCAGCTGCGGCGATGCGACGCGCAGCGCCCTCGACCCCGTCCTCGCGATGCACGAGTCCCAGGTACAGCTCGCCGACCGGCGCGAGATCGGCGAGCGGGGCGAAGTACGCCGCGTCGTCATGGCCGATCGGCACAGGAAGGTGCAGCCACGTGAGCGGGCGGGCGGATGCGGCCATCACGGCATTCGCGTAGCGGACCAGGTTCGCCGCGTCGCGCGGTTCGAAGAAGTGCTTCTCCCCCGCGTCGCCATAGCAGAGGTGCACGCCCACCTCGACGTCGGCAGGCACGGCGTCGACCAGGGATGCCAGTCGTGCGACCAGTCCGTCGAACGGGTCGCCGGGCCACCAGGCCTCCATCACCGCTCCGTACCCGGCCGCGCGCTCGATGATGCCCATCTCACTGGCGACGTCCCACTGCACCGCGAGGTCCTCGTGCGGGATGGCCTGCAGGATCTCGTCGAGCTCGCGCAGGATCGCAGCGGTGTAGACGGGCTCGATGGCGCCGCGGTCATCGCCGTGGAAGAACGAGGCGATCACGGCGAGCGGCGTGGGCAACGACACCTGGAACCGAATCCCGGCGGGAACCGCACCCTCGGCGCGCAGTCGCTCGAACACCGCATACGACTCGATGGCGGCGGCGGCGTACCCCAGCGGCGGCAGCTCGATGGCCGCGGCATCCACCCCCTCGCCGATGCGCAGACCCCGGGCGTCGATGCCGGCGGGGAAAGGGATGGGTTCATCGCCGATGCGCTCGATGCCCTCGGCCTGACCGATCACGTCGGGCTGGAACATGATCCAGTGGAACCGCTTGCCGACCTCGCCGTCCGGGATGCGGCGGAGCCGAGTGCCGAGCAGCTCCGAGGCGGTGCGGATCGTGGTCTCGGCGTCGTCGTAGTTCACGCTGCCCACGAGGAGGGCACCCTGCGGCTGAGTCATGCCCCCAGAATATCGGCGGGCGACCGGCTTTCCCCGGTGCCGGCTCCGCCAGGACAGGGGCGATCGAGTTAGGATGGCCTTACAACCCGCCGCCTGTGGGGGCAGCGATGACGGGAAGGTTCCATCATGGGCTTCATCACGTCTGAGGCACTGGCCGACACCGGCTACGTCGTGCTCGACGACCACACCTCCGCCACCGATCCCGCCGAATGGCTGGACCTCGAGTACGTCGGATGGCGCTCCTCCGGCATCACCCGCTTCGCTCCGCTCACCAGCTATGCCGGCGACGTCGACTGCAACGGCTTCTGGAACCACACCCCGCCGCGCACCGACAAGGACGGCGTCTGGGTCGACTCGCAGGTCGCGATCGCTCCGACGCTCCAGCGCCGAGCACAGGAACCGGGCGCGGGCATCGGCCGGTGCCGCGTGATCGAGCTGCAGCCCAACGAGTACGCCGACGCGATCTACAACCTGCACCAGGACGACAACAACCGCCTCAACGAAGAGGGCACCGGCTGGGTGGTCCGCGGGTTCTTCAACCTCTCCGACGACACCGAGTCGATGCTGATCCTGCGCTCCGACCGCTTCGATCCGGCGACCGAGATCCGCCTGCCGCTGCGCGCCGGCTCCCGCATCATCGTCGACACGCAGCGCTTCTGGCACGCGGTCTGGCACCGAGGCACGGCACCGCGCTACGCGCTCATCACGTCCTGGACGAGCGGTCCCGAGCTCGACGCATACATCGCCGCGCATCACGGCGACCCGCACCCCCGCACGGTGGACCTCGATCCGGAGTTCGTCGACGCCGCCCAGGTCGAGATGCACCGCCGCATCGAGGAGCGTCGCCGCGCGTTCGAAGCCCAGGGCATCGTGATGGAACCGCCCGTCGACATGAACGTCTGAGACGTCGGCCCGCGGGTCTCCCCGCACGGACCCATCGGTGTCAGGCCGTGCGGCCGTCGTGGATTCGCACCACGCGGTCGACCGTCCCCGCGGGCGGTGCCACATGCGAGATCAGCAGCACCGACTGCTCCCCCGCGGCTTGCAGCAGATCGCGCAACAGGGCATCCGATGCCTCCGGATCGACCCCCGCCGTCGGCTCGTCGAGCACCAGCACGGGGAACCCCCGCAGCAGCGCCCTGGCGAGTGAGATCCGTTGTGCCTGACCGCCGGACACCAGCGCGCCGCGGTCACCCACCCGCGCATCGAGTCCCCCGCGCTCCCGCACCCAGTCACCGAGTCCGACCCGGTCGAGCACCGCCAGCAGTTCCTCATCCGAGGCGGAGTCCCGCGCGAAGAGCAGGTTCTGGCGGATGTCCTCGTCGAACAGCTGAGGACTCTGCTCGCACAGCCCGATCACGCGTCGCAGCGCCGGGCCCGAGAGCTCTGCGGAATCACGACCACCGACCCGGTACTCACCCTCCACGCGCAGGAAGCCGACCAGGGTCGCCGCGAGCGAGCTCTTCCCCGCCCCGCTCGGCCCCGCGACCAGCACGCGCTCACCGGCGCGGAGGTCGAGGTCGACCCCCTTCAGAGCGGGCGTGCCGCCCGGCCAGGTCGCCCTGACGCCGCGCAGACGCAACTCGGGAGTGTGTGAGAACTCCGCGTCATCCCCCACGTCGGAACGCAGCTCATCCGGCATCCGCTCTGGCAGCACGTCGACGATGCGCCCGGCGCTCGCTCGCACGCTCCGCCACGATGCCGCAGCGATCGGCACCGCTCCGAACACCTCGAAGACCACCATCGGAACGAGCACCGCCACGGCCAGCCACGGTCCGTCGATCGAGCCGTCCGCGAGACCCGGAGCCGCCGCGGCGAGCGCCCAGACGGATGCCGCCCCCGCCACCGCGGACACGACCCCCGCCGCAACTGCCTGAGCGAGCGATGCGCGGTCGACCACGCGACGCAGAGCAGCGTCCGCGGCGGTGATCCGCGCCCGCGCCTGTTCCTCGGCCCCGTAGGCGATGAGCACGTCGAGGCTGCCGAAGTAGTCGACGAGAGCTGCCGAGAGCTCTGCCCGGCGCTCCGAGACCAGCGCTTCGGCGCGAGAGCCGAACACCCAGCCCAGACCGATCGCGGCAGCCGCGGCGACCAGGAGACAGACCGCGAGGGCGAGGGCCGCAGGGGGCGAGACGAACGCGAGGAAGCCGACCGCTCCGACCGCGACGAGCGCTGCCACACCGAGCGGCTGCACCACACGCAGCGGGAGGTTCTGCAGGTTCTCGACATCGTCCACGAGAGCTGCAAGCACCTGACCGCGGTCCGTCGAGCCGAGTCCCGCCGGCGACAGAGGGATCAGGCGGCGCACCATGTCGGCACGGGTGGAGGCGAGCTGACGCAGCGCGGCATCGTGTCCACTCAGGCGCTCCAGATAGCGGGTGACCGCGCGCGAGACGGCGAAGAAGCGCACACCGACGACGGCGATCGACAGCGGCACGAGCGAGTCGACGATCGACGCGCTCACGATCAGCCACCCGCTGACGGCGAGCAGACTCACGGCGGCGGCGGCCGAGAGCAGACCCCAGATCAGTCCCGGTACGAAGCGGCCGAGTGGCGGCTGCGCGAGTCGCAGGATGGCGCCGACCCGGTGACCGCGGGAATGCGCGGCGTCGGTTGTGCGGGGTGAAGTCATGCGTTCACCCCCAGCGCCACGATCTGATCCGCGATCTCCCGCGCGCTCCGACGGTGGGAGACGAGCAGGATCGTCGCCCCGGCATCCGCCTTCGCGCGCAGCGACCGCCACAGTCGGTCCTCGGTCTCGGGGTCGAGCGCACTCGACGGCTCATCGAGTGCGAGCACACGTCCGGATGCCGACGCCTGGCGATACAGCGCTCGGGCGACGGCCACCCGCTGCGCCTGCCCGCCCGACAGTCCCGCCCCCTGCACGCCGAGTTCCAGCGCGGGGTCGATGCCGTCCGCGCAGGCATCGTCGAGCGCAGCGCGCACCCGGCCGTCGTCCGGCTCAGGATCTCCGAGGGCGACATTCGCCTCCACGCTGCCGCGTGTGAGGCCAGGTGCCTGTCCGGCCCAGGCGAGCCACACCGCCGGCGCGAGCCCCCGTAGATCCTTGCCGCCGTAGGAGGCCGTCCCCTCGAAGTCGACCGCGCCCCGGAGTGCAGCCAACAGCGATGACTTCCCCGACCCGCTCGGCCCCTCGATGACGGTGATGCTCCCCGGCCCGGCTGTGAACGACACGGGCGGCAGATCACGAACCCGCAGCCCCTCGACCACAAGGCTTCCGCCCTTCGCCGGTTCCACGGTGGTGTCCACATGCATGACCGGTTCCCGGATGCCGGGGGTTTCGGCGGCGATTCCTCCGACATCCGTCGAAAGCTCCTGCATCCGCGCGCGCTCCCCCGCCGCATCGAGCACCTCGAAGACGTCCTCCGTCGCCGCGACCCCCTCGGCCGCCGCGTGGAACTGCACCCCCACCTGCCGGATGGGCAGGAACGCCTCGGGAGCGAGCAGCAGCACGAACAGCCCCACCTCGAGCGTGAGGTCTCCCGACAGCAGCCGGAATCCGACCGAGACCGCGATGAGGGCCACTGCGATCGAAGCGAGCAGCTCCATCGCGAAGCCGGACAGGAACGAGAACCGCAGCACCTTCATGGTCTCGCGGCGGTACTCGTCGGCGGTGACCTCGATGCGGTCAGCCGCACGCCGGTCGCGTCCGAACAGTCGCAGCGTCGACAGCCCCTGCACCGTGTCGGCGAAGCGTGCCGCGAGGCGCTGCAGCGTCTGCCACTGCCGGGTCTGCACGGTGCGGGTCGCCATGCCGATCAGGATGAGGAACAACGGGATCAGCGGCAGCGTGATCACTGCGGTGAGTCCGCTCGGCCAGTCCTGCCACCACATGACCGCGACGAGCACCGGCGTCGCGATCACGGTCAGCACGAGCTGCGGGATGTACCGGGCGAAGTAGGCGTCGAGAGCTTCGAGCCCGTGACCGGCCGTGACCGCGAGCGCCGTCTGATTGCGCTGCGCGAGCCACCCTGGCCCGAGCCTCCCGACCGCAGCCACGAGCGCCGTGCGCAGCTGCATCCCCGTCTTGGCTGCCGCCCGTGTGCCCGCGGCATCCGAGGCCGCGATGAGCAGGCCGCGCAGCAGAGCCGTCAGCAGCAGCCAGAGCAGCGACGAGGTGACGTCGCGCCCCGCGAGCGCCCCCGTGATCGCATCGGTCAGCAGCCACGCGAAGGCGATCGTGACCGCCGTCTGGACGACGCCGATCAACGCGGATGCCGCGAGGAAACCCCTCGCGGCACCCGCGTATCGCAGCAGTCTCGGATCGACGGGTTTCACGCGTGCGCCGGAGCCCCCTCGATGGATTTCCGGGTGACGCGCTTGCGGAACACCCAGTAGGTCCACGCCTGGTACGCGAGCACGAGCGGCATCGCGATCAGGGCCGTCCAGCTCATGATCTGCAGCGTGTACGGGGTGCTCGAGGCGTTGGCGATCGTGAGGCTGTAGGCCGGGTCGATCGTCGACGGCATCACGTACGGGAACAGGGCGGAGAACAGCATGACCACCGCGAACATGACCGTGAGCATGCCGGAGAAGAAGGCCCAGCCGTCGCGACGGACGAGCGAGAAGCCGACCGCCGCGATCAGAGTGACCGCCGCGAGCGCACCGGCGCCGATGACCAGCCAGAGCAGCGGAGCCTCGCGGCCCATCGCGATGGCGACCGTCCAGATCACCGTCGCGGCTGCGACGAGGATCGTCGGGATGGCGGCCTTCTTCGCGAGCTTCTGCGCGTCCTCATGCACCTGACCGTCGGTCTTGAGCGCCACGAACAGCACCCCGTGCAGGAAGAAGAGCAGCAGCGTGGTGACGCCGACCAGCAGTGCGTAGGGGTTCAGCAGGGAGAAGAAGCCGCCGACGAAGATGTGGTTCTCGTCGATCGCGACGCCCTGCACGATGTTGCCGAACGCCACGCCCCACAGCAGTGCGGGCACGACCGAGCCGATCACGATCATCCGGTCGAAGCCGGCCTTCCACTTCGCGCTGTCGCGCTGGTGCCGGTACTCGAACGAGACACCGCGCAGGATCAGCGCGAGCAGGATCAGCAGCAGCGGCAGGTAGAAGCCGCTGAACAGCGTGGCGTACCACTCGGGGAACGACGCGAACAGCACGGCGCCGGCCACGATGACCCAGGTCTCGTTGAGATCCCAGACCGGGCCGATCGTGTTGATGACCTGTCGGCGCGAGACGTCGTTCTTGCCGAGGAACGGCAGGGACATGCCGACCCCGAAGTCGAAGCCGTCGAGCACGAAGTAGCCCACGAAGAAGAAGGCGACGATGAAGAACCAGAGTGTTGCGAGATCCATGATGCTCCTCCCTCTCAGTAGACGACCGACGGCAGCTGGGCCGTCTCGTCATGCGGCTTCTCTTCGGTGTCAGGGCCCTTCTGCGCGGCCCGGATGATGAGGCGGATCTCCACGACGGCGAGCGCCGCATAGATCGCGGTGAAGGAGATGAGCGATATCAGCACCTCGAGCCCGCTGACGCCCGGCGAGACACCGTCCTGCGTCGTCATCAGCCCGAACACGATCCAGGGTTGCCTGCCCATCTCGGTGAAGACCCAGCCCATGATGTTGGCGGCCAGCGCGAGCGGGAACGACCAGATGGCGACCTTCCACATCCACGGTGCGACCGGCTTCTTGGCACCCTTGCGGGTGACCCAGAGGCCCGCGACGGCGACGAGCGCTGCGGCGATGCCCAGGCCGATCATCCAGCGGAATGCCCAGTACGTGATCCACAGCACCGGTGCGAAGTCGGTCAGACCGGTGGCGGCGTAGGTCTGGGCGTACTCGGCGTTCAGATCGTTGATGCCGTGCACGCACGCATCGAGGGTGTGCGTCGACAGCAGCGAGAGCAGATACGGCACGCGGATGGAGAACAGTTCGGAGCTGCCGTCCGGAGTGCCGAGCGTGAAGATGCTGAACGAGGCATCGGGACCGCAGACCGTGTTGAACGTGGCCTCGGCCGCTGCCATCTTCATGGGCTGCGCGGCGTACATCGCGAGTCCCAGCTGGTCGCCCGTGAGCACGACACCCGCCGTGGACACGATCATGGCCCACAGCCCGAACTTGAGCGAGATGCGCATGGTGTCGAAGTGCTGGCCGCGCGAGAGGTGCCAGGCCGAGACCGAGATCACGACACCGGCGGCGAACATGAACGCACCGAAGATCGTGTGCGGGAACGCGGCGAGCGCGACGGGGTTGGTCAGCAGTGCCCAGAAGTCGGTCAGCTCGGCGCGGTTGGTCGCCTCGTTGAACGTGTACCCGACGGGGTTCTGCATGAAGGCGTTGGCGGCGATGATGAAGTACGCCGACAGGATGCTGCCGATCGAGACGCACCAGATCGTGGCGAGGTGCAGCTTCTGCGGGAGCTTGTCCCAGCCGAAGATCCAGAGGCCGATGAAGGTCGCCTCGAAGAAGAAGGCCAGCAGGCCCTCGAAGGCGAGCGGGGCGCCGAACACGTCACCGACGAAGCGGGAGTAGTCGGACCAGTTCATGCCGAACTGGAACTCCTGCACGATGCCGGTGACCACGCCCATGGCGAAGTTGATCAGGAAGATCTTCCCGAAGAAGCGGGTCAGGTGCAGGTACTGCACCTTGCCGGTGCGCACCCACGCGGTCTGGAAGATCGCGGAGACCAGCGCCATGCCGATCGTGAGCGGCACGAAGAGGTAGTGGTAGACGGTCGTCAGGCCGAATTGCCATCGGGCCAGAGCGAGCGGATCAAGCCATTCCATGCACGACTCCTGTTCTGTGGTGCCGCTGCTTCGTGCGGTGACGCAGCGTTCCCTCGACCAGCGGCGCGGTGGTGTCGCGCAGCTGCACGGTGCAGTCCGACGGGAGGACAGCGTCGCGCACGCACTCGGCTTCGAGTGGTCCGCCTGCCTCGTTCAGGACGCCTTGCATGAGTTCCAGGTGCACGCGGCACAGCATCGGGCGGTCTTCCGACCGTCCGGCTGCGTGCGGGCACGGGCTGAGGTCGACCGTGAGACTACGGTCGTCGAGCACGGGTTCGAAGCCGCTCTCCTCCAGGTGCTCCACGAGCGCATCGAGCTGATAGGTGGCTTCGCGACCGAGTCCGGATGCCGCGTCGGGGAGCATGCTCCGCATCAGGTCACCGCGACGGGCGGCCGCCTTCGCCTTGTCCCTGGCCACGGGGCTGGAGGCCCCTGGCGCTCCGGTCGCCGCGCTGTACAGAGTGCGCGGCCGTCCCCGCGTGGTGCGGTGCTCGATCGTCGGGATCACGTAGCCACCCTCGATCAGGCGCTGCAGGTGCTCACGGATCGTGTTGGGGTGCAGACCGGTGGCGTCGCACAGCTCGGTGATGGAGAGCTCGCCCCGGGTCTGCGAACTGCCCGCTTCGAAGAGCAAGTGCAGGATCTGCACCCGGGAGTAGCTCGAGATCGGCCCGCAGACGGGCCCGCCGTTGGCCATGAACCCAGTATCCCGCGACACTGCGAGTTTGCCGAGAGGATCGGCCGTGAATAAACACCTGGCCGATAGGGATGTCTGATGCCGGCGATAGCCTGGGGGCATGGCCACCCGGAAACCCGCTCCTCCTGCGTACGTGTGCACGGAATGCGGGTGGACCACCGCCAAATGGGTCGGGCGCTGCGGCGAGTGCCAACAGTGGGGAACCGTGCAGGAGCAGGCCGCGCAGACCGGCATCCTCCGTCGGGTCGGGCCGGTCGCGCCGACCGCCGACCGTGCCGCGCGGCCCATCACGCAGATCACCACGCAGGATGCACCGCGCCGTTCGAGCGGCGTGGGCGAGTTCGACCGCGTCCTCGGCGGCGGCATCGTGCCGGGGGCCGCGATCCTGCTCAGCGGCGAACCCGGCGTCGGCAAGTCCACCCTGCTGCTCGAGGTGGCCGCTCAAGCAGCCCGCGGCGGACGCCGTGTGCTCTACGCGAGCGCCGAGGAGTCCCCCGGTCAGGTCCGCCTGCGCGCCGAGCGCACGGGCGCGCTCCACGACGAGCTGTATCTCGCGAGCGAGACCGATCTGGCCACCATCCTCGGCCACATCGACGAGGTCAAGCCGCAGCTCGTGATCGTCGACTCGGTGCAGACCGTCTCCTCGTCCCTGATCGACGGCGCCGCCGGACAGCCCAGCCAGGTGCGAGAGGTGGCTGCCACGCTGATCCGCATCGCGAAGGATCGTGACCTGCCGATCATCATCGTCGGCCACGTGACCAAAGACGGTCAGGTCGCCGGGCCCCGTGTGCTCGAGCACCTCGTCGACGTCGTGTGCCACTTCGAGGGCGACAGGCAGACCTCGCTGCGCTTCGTCCGTGCACTCAAGAACCGCTTCGGCCCGACCGACGAGGTGGGCTGCTTCGAGATGACCGGCGACGGCATCGCCGAGGTGCCCGACCCGTCCGGCCTCTTCCTCTCGCAGGGGGCGACCGAGCCAGGCACGTGCGTGGCGATCTCGCTCGAGGGTCGACGCGCCCTCCCTGTCGAGGTGCAGGCGCTCACGGTGCCGAGCAACGCCCCGAACCCGCGCCGCATCGTGCACGGCGTCGACTCCTCGCGGGTCGCCATGGTGCTGGCCATCCTCGAGAAGAGAGCCGGCATCGCGACCGGCAGCCTCGACGTCTACGTGTCCACGGTCGGCGGTGTGCGCTTCACCGAACCCGCGGCAGACCTCGCGATCGCCATCGCCGTGGCGGGTTCCATCCAGCAGATCTCGGTGCCGCGCACGGTCGCGGCGGTGGGAGAGCTGAGCCTCGCCGGAGAGATCAGGCCGGTCACGCAGGCGGCCCAGCGACGCTCCGAGGCCGCACGCCTCGGCTACGAGCAGGTGGTCGACGATCGCTCGAAGACGCTCCGTGCCGCGCTGGGCGATGTGCGCGCGCGCAACACCTCACGCCGGTCCGACCGCGACATCCCCCCGTTCTGACGCTCGCGCTTCCACGTGGGGGGGGGTCAGGCGTCGGGCATCAGGCGTCGAGTGCCTTGAGCAGCTCGACGGGATCGGCCTGCATCGGGTGGGGACCCGCGATGTCGAGGAACACCGTCGTGATCGGGTGGGCCGCGAGGAACTTCCGCAGCCAGTCGGCGCTGTAGATACCCACGCCGGGTGGCAGGTTCGCCGGCTTGTTCTTGGCGTCGCTGAACAGCAGCAGGGCGAGGTCACCGGTGTTCGGATCGCGATACGTCCACACCTCGCCGCTGTCGAGAGGGTTGTCCCGAGCGCCGGGCTTGATGAGCGGGATGACCGTGGTGCCGTGCCGCAGGGCGAGCGCGACCGCAGCGACATCCTGCTTCTCCAGGGCCTGCGCCAGCGCGTCCGAACGGAAATCCTCGGGTGCCGGCTTGTTCTTTCCGGCCTTCGCCTTCTTCGCTGCCATGCATCCAGCATATTCACGGCGCCGGGCGCAGAGCGCCGATCCGGCCGTGGATACGATTGGGGCCCTCTCGAGTCCCACATTGGGGACTGGGGTACTCGAGAGGGCCCTCGGACTCTCGTGCGGCGATGTCGAAGCGCTGGGGACGCTGTAGTTCGACGCCACTGGGGATGGCTTGTTGCCGCAGATGCGGAGAGTCGCTTCTATGGTATCCCAAAGAGCGGGGGATGTCAGCATCGTGCCCCTCAGGCGCACGACATCCCCTCATTTCGTGTGATCTCGATCGAACCGCGACGGTTTTCGAAGGTGTCTTCCGAGATCGCTTCGAAAGTCAGCGAGACGAGACACAGCGAGGCTCTGTCCTCGGCGCGGCGAGGTTCAGTAGAGCAGGATCTGCGCGCTCGAGGGGCTCGTGAACCCGCCGATGGAGACCTCCACGTGGTACGAGGCTCCTCCTCCAGGCGCTCGCTGTCGGTTCTCCTGCGCGCAGGTCTCGACGCTCGATCGGGTGCGGTCCCAGGTGACAGGGTCCTTGCTCGTGACCGTGGTGCCTGCCGTGAGCGTGGCGATCATGCTGCTCGGGTTCTCCTGGCAGTCGGTCGAACGCCACCAGATATCGGCACCGCTGGAGATCGTGAACACCTGAGTGGTCGACCCCACGTCGATCGTGCAGTCCTTCGAACCCTTGTTCGTCAGCGAGATCGAGAGCTTCGGCATCACGCCGGGCCCATAGGTCTCGGCATCCGTCACAGCGGCGACCTCGATGTCCGCGGCCTCGCAGGCGACGATCGCCGGGGTCTGCTCCGCGGACGGATCAGGAGAAGGCGACTGCCCGTCGGTGGTGGCATCCGCGGAGGGTGACGGCGACGTGGAGGGGGCCGACGTCGGCGTCGATGCGGTGTCGGCGGAGGCCCACGGACGGGCGATCAGCAGCCAGGCGCCGATGCCGATCGCAGCGACGGCCAGGATGAGACCGAGGATGACGACCAGTCGCCGACGACGGTAGACGGCGGCAGAGCGACGGGGCATGACTCCAGGCTAAGCGATCCGCCGCGCTCAGCCTGGGAGGCCCCACGGCACGCGCGGAGGTCGGTCGAAAGTCAGAGCACCTTGAGCATGCGAGTGTTGCCGAGCGTGTTCGGTTTGACGTGGGCGAGGTCGAGGAACTCCTCAACACCCGCGTCACCACTGCGCAACAGCTGCGAGTACACGTCGGAGTCGACCACCTGCTCGCCGATCGGGGTGTACCCGCGCCGCCCGAAGAAGTCGACCTCGAACGTGAGGCAGAACAGCCGGGTCAGCCCGAGCGTCTTGGCGTTCTTCTCCAGGCGGTCGACGATCGCGCGCCCGACGCCGTGGTGCAGCCAGTCGTCGCGCACGAGGAGAGTGCGCACCTCGCCGAGGTCTTCCCAGAACACGTGCAGCGCTCCACATCCGATCAGCACGCCATCGGCCTCTGCGACGACGAACTCCTGCACCGCGCCGTACAGCACCGCCAGGTCTTTGCCGAGCAGGATGCGCTGCTCCACGAGCGGCTGCAGCAGGTCACGGATGCCGACGATGTCGGCGCTGCGCGCCGGCCGGACGATGTACTCGCTCACACCACAAGCCTAGAACCCACCCCTGAGCATGTCCCTCAGCCCGGGTCGGCATGCCAAAACCCAGACCACCTGATGCGCTCACGGCGCGTCAGACCGGGACACGCCGAGGCGGGGCGGCATGGTCTGGGTTTTCGCACGAAGGGAGCGCAGAATCGGGGACGCAAGAAGGGGCGGATGCCGCAGCATCCGCCCCTTCTCGTGGTTCCGGGAGGTCACTCCCCGCTGGCGACCGCCAGGTCGGGGGTGCCGGAGATCGCGCCACCGCCGGTGTTCACACCGACTGCGACCGGACCGCCATCGCGGGGGCCGTGCTCGAACAGGAACTTCCCGTCCTTCGCATCGACCTTCACGTGGTCTCCGGAGTTGAGCTCGCCGTGCAGGATCTTCTCCGACAGACGATCCTCGACCTCGTGCTGCATCGCGCGGCGCAGCGGTCGGGCACCCAGGGCCGGGTCGAAGCCGATCTCGATCAGACGCTCCTTGGCGGCCTGCGACAGCTCGATCGTCATGTCGCGGTCCAGCAGACGCTCGCCGAGGCGCTTGGTGAACAGATCGACGATCTGCACCAGCTCCTCCTTCGACAGCTGCGGGAACACGATGATGTCGTCGACACGGTTGAGGAACTCGGGCTTGAAGTGCCGCTTGAGCTCTTCGTTCACCTTGCCCTTCATCCGGTCGTAGCTGGTCGAGTCGTTGCCCTCGATCTGGAAGCCGACGGGTCCGCCGGCGATGTCGCGGGCACCGAGGTTGGTGGTCATGATGATGACCGTGTTCTTGAAGTCCACGATCCGACCCTGACCGTCGGTGAGACGACCCTCTTCCAGGATCTGCAGCAGCGAGTTGAAGATGTCCGGGTGCGCCTTCTCGATCTCGTCGAAGAGGACCACGCTGAACGGCTTGCGCCGCACCTTCTCGGTGAGCTGGCCACCCTCTTCGAATCCGACGAACCCGGGAGGGGCACCGAACAGACGCGAGACGGTGTGCTTCTCGCCGAACTCGCTCATGTCGAGGGAGATCAGCGCGGCCTCGTCGTCGAACAGGAACTCGGCGAGAGCCTTGGCCAGCTCGGTCTTTCCGACACCCGTGGGGCCGGCGAAGATGAACGAGCCGGAGGGACGCTTCGGGTCCTTGAGGCCGGCACGCTGACGACGGATGGTCTTGGAGAGGGCGGCGATGGCCTCCTCCTGACCGATGACGCGCTGGTGCAGCGCCTTCTCCATGAAGACGAGCCGGCTGGACTCCTCCTCGGTCAGCTTGAACACGGGGATGCCGGTCGCCTGGGCGAGCACCTCGGCGATCAGGCCCTCGTCGACGACCGCCTGGGTCGCGACGTCGCCCGCACGCCACTGCTTCTCGAGACGCAGACGCTCGGCGAGGAGGCTCTTCTCCTCATCGCGCAGCGAGGCGGCCTTCTCGAAGTCCTGTTCCTCGGAGGCGATCTCCTTCTGCTCGCGCACGGCGGCGATCTTCTCGTCGAACTCGCGCAGCTCGGGCGGGCTGGACAGGATCGACAGACGCAGACGTGCGCCCGCCTCGTCGATCAGGTCGATGGCCTTGTCCGGGAGGAAGCGGTCGGAGACGTAGCGGTCGGCGAGGTTCGCCGCGGCCACGATCGCGCCGTCCGTGATCTGCACCTTGTGGTGCGCCTCGTAGCGGTCGCGCAGACCCTTGAGGATGTTGATCGCGTGCGGCAGCGTCGGCTCGTTCACCTGCACCGGCTGGAAGCGGCGCTCGAGCGCGGCGTCCTTCTCGAAGTGCTTGCGGTACTCGTCGAGCGTGGTGGCACCGATCGTCTGCAGCTCACCGCGGGCGAGCAGCGGCTTCAGGATGCTGGCCGCGTCGATCGCGCCCTCGGCGGCACCCGCACCCACGAGGGTGTGGATCTCGTCGATGAAGACGATGATGTCGCCGCGCGTGCGGATCTCCTTGGTGACCTTCTTCAGGCGCTCCTCGAAGTCACCGCGGTAGCGGGAACCGGCGATGAGCGAGCCGAGGTCGAGCGAGTAGAGCTGCTTGTCCTTGAGCGTCTCGGGCACGTCGCCCTTGACGATCGCCTGGGCCAGCCCCTCGACGACGGCGGTCTTGCCGACGCCGGGCTCGCCGATCAGGACGGGGTTGTTCTTGGAACGGCGGGAGAGGATCTGCATGACCCGCTCCGCCTCCTTCTCGCGCCCGATCACCGGGTCGAGCTTGTTGTCGCGTGCGGCCTGGGTGAGGTTGCGACCGAACTGGTCGAGCACGGCCGAACCGCCCTGAGCGCCCGCCTGCGAGTCGTTGGTCTGCGCACCGACGGACGCCGGCTCGCGGCCGGGAGCACCGGAGAGCAGCTGGATGACCTGCTGGCGCACCTTGTTGAGGTCGGCGCCGAGCTTGACGAGCACCTGAGCGGCCACGCCCTCACCCTCGCGGATGAGGCCGAGCAGGATGTGCTCGGTGCCGATGTAGTTGTGGCCGAGCTGGAGAGCCTCTCGGAGGCTGAGCTCGAGCACCTTCTTGGCGCGCGGGGTGAACGGGATGTGCCCGGTCGGCTGCTGCTGACCCTGGCCGATGATGTCCTGTACCTGCTCGCGCACGGCGTCGAGGGAGATGCCGAGCGACTCGAGCGCCTTGGCAGCGACACCTTCACCCTCGTGGATGAGACCGAGCAGGATGTGCTCGGTTCCGATGTAGTTGTGGTTGAGCATCTTCGCCTCTTCTTGGGCGAGGACGACCACTCGACGGGCTCGGTCCGTGAATCTCTCGAACATGCTGTGACTCCTTATTCGCACGGGGCGAAGCGCTGACACCTATGGCGTTCTCTGCGCCTGTACATCGAGAGTAACCACCACGAACGGCACGTATGCCCGTGTTCGCCGTGGGCATACCGGAGGTTGACGGGGTTATCGACTGTCGTTATGTTAACGACAGTCGATAACAACGAGTCCGGACCGGACCACGGAGAAGGAGGCGCCATGACCGATGCACCGACCGCGAACAGAGCGGCGAGCCTGGTGGAGAAGACCGTGCTGGGTGTCATCGCCGGAGCCGCAGGAGCCATCGCGATCGTCGATCTGATCGGCGCCGGCGTCCGCACTGTCGTCCTGATGACGAGCGAGTCCGTCACCGTCCCGTCGATGCCGCTGAGCACGGCCGAGGCGCCCGCAGTGCTCGCGGCGTCCTCGAGCATCTCCGATGCGCAGTACGACACCATCACGCTCACCACCTCCGGCCTCAGCCTCTCTCCCCGTCTCCTGCTCGCGATCGCCGATGCTCTCGCGGTCCTGGGCCCGATCGTGCTGTGCCTCGCGGTCGCCTGGCTGTGCATCCGCCTCTTGATCGGTCGCCCCTTCGGCAGCGCGGCCACCTGGGGCATCGCCGTCGCTGCGCTCGCCGTCATGGCGGGCGGTCTGATGAGCCAGGCGATGCGCGCGAACGCGTTCAGCGAGATCACCTCCGAGCTGAACCTCGCCTCCGCAGGCGTTCCGGCGTTCGAGATGTCGATCGACCTCGCCCCGTTCGGGTGGGGCTTCGCGCTCGTGGTCGTCGCGGGCGCGTTCGAGATCGGTCAACGTCTGCAGCGCGACACGGAAGGACTCGTCTGATGAACACCGCCACAGCGGCCGGGGCGACCCGCTCCGAGACGGCGGACGCGATCACCGTGATTCTCTACGCTGCCGCGGCTCTGGTCACGGTGGCGTTCGCCACGATCCTGCGCATCGGCAGCACCTTCCGCGACTCCGGGATCGCGTGGTCGATCCCGATCGACGAGCAGCCGATCTCGGCGACCACCGACTCCGGCGCGATCTCCGTCGAGGGGATCGCCCAGGACGCGATGGTCTTCGCCACCGAGGTGAACGCGGTATCGGTCGCGGCGATCATCGCTGCCATCAGCCTGTGGGCGCTCGCGGCCCTGCTGGTGATCGGGTCGGTCACGCTGGTGGCGTGGAACTTCCTGCGCGGACGCTTCTTCGTACGCGGCAACGCCCGCGCGTTCGATGTGATCGGCTGGACTCTGGTGGTCGCGCCGATCCTGATCGTCATGCTCGAGACCATGGGCCGCAACGGCGTCACCTCGGCACTCGGTCTCGGTGAGGGAGAGCCTGCGCATCCGATCGAGTTCTGGAGCGTCGCCCCGATCTTCGCGACCGGCGTGACCGTCGGCCTGATCGCCGTCGCCTTCCGCCGCGGTATCCGCCTGCAGAACGAGAAGCTCGCGCTCGAGAAGGACACGGAGGGACTCGTCTGATGATCAGCTTCGGTTCGGACGAGTTGTGGCCTTCCCTCCTCAACATCGGGATCGCGCTCGCGGTGATCGCCGTCATCCTCGGACTGGTCGTGTGGAACGGGCGGCGACGAGGGCGCCGCACGATCGCGCTCGATGCCGCTCTCGTGATCTCCGGATGGTGGATCCTGCTGTCCGCGGTCGGCGCGGTGATCATCGTCATCAAGGCCTTCACCGTCTCCTGGGCCGAGCTCGACGGAGAGACCCACGTCTTCGTCGAGTGGCCTCGCGATCTGCCGTGCTCCGAGTTCGGCGACAGCGCGACGACGATGCTGACGTGCAACGGGGAGCCGCTGACCACGTTCGTCGTGGGGCAGGCCTCTCTCGGACTCCGACTCCTGGCCGCGAGCGCACAGCTGAGCACGCTGGCGCTGACCACGATGCCCGCCGTCATCGTCGGCGTCATCTGCTTCTCCACGCTGCGCGGGCGTGCGTTCTCGACCACGGTGACGCGAGCACTGGTGGGCGGGGCCGTCGCGGTGCTGGTCTTCGGTGTGGCCGCCGACCTCCTGAGCGGCATCGCCGCCACGACCGGCCTGCGTGAGGTGTTCCCGCCGGACAGCGAGTGGTACCCGCCCTTCTACCAGCTGACCGTGACGCCCCTCCCGTTCGTGAGCGCGCTCGGGCTCCTCGCCCTCGCCGCTGTGTTCCGCCAGGGCACACGCCTCGAACAGGACAGAGCGCACCTGCAGCAGGAGACCGCGCGTTTGCAGAAGGACACGGAGGGGCTGGTGTGACCCCGGCGGAGAGCGACGACGAGTTCACCGGCATCCACTGCCGCCTCGATGAGCTCCTCGCGGAACGAGGCATGACGCTCACGGAGCTGAGCGCCGCGGTCGGGGTGAGCATCGTGAACCTGTCGGTGCTCAAGAACGACCGCGCCCGCGCCATCCGCTACTCGACACTGCGCGCGATCTGCGAGGCGCTCGATTGCGCGCCCGGCGACCTGCTGGTGCTCGCCCCTCGCTGAGTCGGCACTCCCGTCGCACTTTCTGTCGGTATCGGGCTGCCATACCGACAGAAAGTACGACGGGAGCGGGAGCGAGCGAGCGCGAGCGAGGGAGCCCAGGAGCGTCATCCTTCGTCATATGCACCCAGGGAATTCTCAGGGAGTCATAGCGTTGGGCACCATGGCGCGCACTCGGCGTGCCACGATTCTGGAGTCCCCACCCCATGAGCACCACCGCACGCGCCCAGAAGGCGCCTGACACCCGCGGACCTGTCCGGAAGCTGCTGACGTCGTTCGGCTTCCAGATCCTGGCCGCCCTCGTCCTCGGCGTCGCCGCCGGTCTGATCGGTCGCCAGCTCGGCGCCACCGCGGAGAACCCGAACGGCCTGTCGGCGACACTCGACACGATCGGCAACTCCTACGTGACGCTGCTGCGGGCAGCTGTCGTCCCGCTGATCTTCACTGCCATCGTCGCCAGCATCTCGAACCTCCGCCGCGTGCAGAACGCCGCACGCCTGGCCGGCCAGACGATCCTGTGGTTCGCGATCACCGCTTTCGTCGCCGTGATCATCGGCATCGTGCTCGGCCTCGTGATCCAGCCGGGTAACCGGGCCGGCGAGGGTCTCGAGACCGGCGACCCGTACACGGTCGGCACGTGGTGGAACTTCCTGCTGGGTCTGATCCCGCAGAACTTCCTCGGGCTCACGGTGAGCACCAACCCCGGCGCTGCCGAGGGCACCTTCAGCTCCAGCGTGGGCTTCAACATCCTGCAGGTCATCGTGGTCGCGGCCGTCGTCGGCATCGCGGCGCTCAAGGCCGGCAAGAAGGCGGAGCCGTTCCTCGTCTTCACCGAGTCCCTGCTCAAGGTCATCCAGCGCGTGCTGTGGTGGATCATCCGCATCGCCCCGCTCGGCACGTTCGGCCTCATCGGCTCCGCCGTCATCAAGTACGGCTGGGAGAAGCTGGCGTCGCTCGGCTGGTTCGCCGCCGCGGTCTACATCGGCCTCGCGCTCGTGCTGTTCGTCGTCTACCCGATCCTCGTCAAGACGCACGGTCTGTCGATCAAGCAGTACTTCTCCGGTGTGTGGCCTGCCGTGCAGCTGGCCTTCGTCAGCCGTTCCTCGATCGGCACGCTGCCCCTCACCGAGCGCGTGACCGAGCGCAACCTCGGCGTGCCCCGCTCCTACGCCTCGTTCGCCGTGCCGCTGGGCGCGACCACGAAGATGGACGGCTGCGCCGCGATCTACCCGGCCATCGCCGCGATCTTCGTCGCGCAGTTCTTCGGCATCGAGCTGAACTTCGTGCAGTACCTGCTGATCGTGATCGTCTCGGTCGTCGGTTCCGCCGCCACCGCCGGAACCACGGGCGCGGTCGTCATGCTCACGCTCACGCTGTCGACGCTCGGTCTGCCACTCGAGGGCGTCGGACTGCTGCTCGCGATCGACCCGATCCTCGACATGGGCCGTACCGCGGTCAACGTCGCGGGTCAGGCGCTGATCCCGACCATCGTCGCCAAGCGCGAGGGCATCCTGAACGAGGAGCTGTACAACGCACCGCGCGAGGGTCTGCCCTTCGCCGACGACTCCGGCGACGACGACGCTCCCGAGTCGGACGCGTCTGCCGACAAGGAGCCGGTCAGCGCTCGCTGACCCCCTCGCTCCGCCCCCTCTCCTCCTCGCTCCGCCGAGACCCACGCGCGTCGTCGAGGCCCACGGTCGCAGACGTCTCAGACGATGGGTCTGGGCGACGACGATGGGTCTCGGCGGAGGCGAGGGCGAGGGAGAGGGAGAGGGAGAGCTAGAGCGTCAGGCGCGGCTCTGTTGACGGGTGGCGCCGCGCGTGTCGAGCGCCAGCTCCTCGGCATCCATGGCGGCGATGAGCTCCCGCATCACCTCTTCGTCGAGATTGCCGGCGTCGCGCTCGGCGAGGAGGATGTCGCGGCGCACCTGCAACCACCCCCTGGACAGCGCGACGAGGTCGTCGTAGGAGGGCCGGGTCACGGCGTCCTCGACCTTCTGCGCCTCGTCGGTGTCCTTCTCGACCCGGGTCATGCGCTTCGTGAACGCGTCGAACACGCTCAGATCGACCTCGCCGTACTTCGCCTCCCACTCCACGCGCTTCTCGGCGAGATAGGCCTTGCCGGCTTCGCGGCTCTTCTCCCGCACTTCCGCGAGAGCGGCCTCGTCCTCCGCCTCATCCGCGTCGCGCTCGATGCCGAGACCACGGATCAACATGGGCAGCGTGAGCCCCTGCAGCAGCAGCGTGCCCACCGTGACGATGAACGCCACCACCACAATCGCGTGGGATGCCTCGGTGTCGAGGGTCGCGAGGTCGGCCGCCGCCACCGCGATCGCCAGCGTCACCACCCCGCGCATACCGGCCCAGGAGATGACGGCGCTGTCCTTCCACGTGAGGGTGAGCCCCGCCATCTGCTCCCGCACGATGTGGCTGCGCAGTTCGTCCGCCGTGTAGTTCCCCCAGCGACGCGAGGTGCGATGACGTTTCTCGAACTCCCCGGATTCCACGCCGCGATCCCAGCGTTCGAGACGCTTGCGGTCCTGGAAGTTCGACCACGCACTGGTCGGGTAGATGTACAGCGGTCGCACGATGACCACCACGAGCAGCACTGCGCCGGAGAGCAGCAGGATCTGTCCGACGGACTCGCTGCCGAGGTCGCTGAGCACCCGGGGGAACTGCAGCCCGATGTAGGCGAACACGAAGCTCTCCAGGAGCAGATCGGCCGAGAGCCACAGCGGCTTCTCCTGTTGGCGCGTCGTGTAGTCGGTGCGCGGCGAGTTGTAGCCGACGTAGAGTCCCATCGCCACGACGGCGAGGACCCCGGATCCGAGCAGGTGCTCGGCAATCGCGTAGGCGCCGAACGGGGCGAGCAGCCCGAAGGTGCCGATGACGACCGGATCGCTGATGCGCATGCGCAGCTGGTGCAGGATGATCCCGAAGACGAGTCCGACGGCCACGCCGACGCCGACAGCCAGCAGGAACTGCCCCACACCGCCCCACACCGAGACCGTCGCCCCGGCGAGGATCGCCGCGAACACCCGGTACAGGGTGAGCGAGGTCGCGTCGTTGATGAGGCTCTCGCCCGAGAGCACGGTCATGATGCGTCGGGGCAGTCCGAGCCGACGACCGATCGCCGCGGCGGACACCGCGTCGGGAGGAGCGACGATCGCGCCCAGCAGCAGTGCGCCGGGAAGCGTGAGCGAGGGCAGGATCCACCACGCGACGAACCCGACCGCGAGTGCTGTGAGCAGCACGAGCCAGATACCGAGGCGGCGGATCTGCGGCAGGCTGCGCTTGAACCCCACGAAAGAGACATCGAGCGCGGCCGAATACAGCAGCGGCGGCAGCACGAGGCTCAGGAGCACATGCCCGTCGATGTCGAGATCGGGCACGAACGGGAGGAACGACGCAGCGAGCGCGACCACCGTCACCAGCAGTGGGGCAGGCCATCCGCGCCACCGCGCGAAGGCGGCGACCGCGACCGAGCCGACGAGGACGTAGAAGATGCCTGCTTCCATGCCTCAACGGTAGTGGTCGGGTCCGATGGACGGCCGGCCACTTCGCCTCGTCGATCAGTCGGTGGAGCGGCGACCTCTCCCGCGCTGAGCATCGAGAGCCTCGCGGAGCTGCTCGTTGCGCACCTGCAGGTCGTCGTTCGCGTCCTGCAGATCGAGCATCCGGGCGATCCCGGCGATGTTCACGCCGTCTTCGCGCAGTGAGGCCGCTCGCCGCAGCCGTTCGATGTCGTCATCGCTGTAGCGGCGGGTTCCGCCTTCGCTGCGGGCGGGGGTGAGCAGGCCCTTGCTCTCGAACAGGCGGAGCGTCGCCTCGGGGAGCTCGACCAGCTGCGCTGCGACGGCGATGCCGTAGAGCGGCGTCCGGCTGTCACGATGCGGCATATGGTCACCCCTGAGGTCGGCAGGATTCGGAGTTGCAAACCTAACACGAGTTGTCGTATAAAAAATCTATAGCCATGGTGCAGATCCGCTGCACCACAGATTCGCCCGTCAGGGCAGCACGAAAGGAGAACCTCATGGCACTGACCTTCGATCCCTTCAGCCAGCTCGATCGCTTCGCCGCGAGCGTGCTGGACTCCGTTCGCGCTCCCCGGCCGATGCCGGTGGACCTGTTCCGCGACGGAGACCGCTATGTGCTCCACGCCGACCTTCCAGGAGCCGATCCTGGCTCGATCGACGTCGACCTCGACGGCGGTCAGCTCACGATCCGCGCGCAGCGCACCCCCGACACCCGTGACGGTGTGCGCTGGCTCGCCCGGGAACGCGGATCCGGCTCCTTCCTGCGGCAGTTCTCGCTCGGCGAGGGCGTCGACCTCGACGGCATCAGCGCCTCGTATGAGAGCGGTGTACTGTCCGTGATCATCCCGGTGAGCGAGCGCGCGAAGCCGCGCAAGATCACAGTGGAGTCCGCTGATCAGCGCGAGGCGATCAACGCCTGACGCACCGATCATGGCCTGACGAACGGTGGGGGGCGGCGCGGCCGTCGCCCTCCACCCCGCCGGGCACTGAACACGACCGGGCGAACCGGGTGAGACAGGGAATGACGACGCCTGCGGACGCGTTGGAACAGGGGATGCCCGATACAGCTCTCTCCGTCCTCGACCTCGTCCCGGTTCGCACCGGCCAGACCAGCGCAGAGGCCGTCGCCGCCTCGCTCGCTCTCGCGGAGGTCGCCGACCGCCTCGGCTATCGCCGCTACTGGTTCGCCGAGCACCACAACATGCCGTCGGTCGCGTCGACCACTCCCCCGGTGCTGATCGCCGCCGCAGCCACCCGCACCTCGCGCGTGCGCCTGGGCTCGGGAGGCGTGATGCTGCCCAACCACGCGCCGCTCATCGTCGCAGAACAGTTCGCGGCGCTCGAGGCGATCGCGCCGGGACGCATCGACCTGGGCCTCGGCCGCGCCCCGGGAAGCGACCCGGTGATCACGCAGCTGCTCCGCGGCTCGGGGACCACGAGCGACGTGGAACAGTTCCCGCGCCATGTGCAGGACATCGCCGCTCTCCTCTCCAGCGAGGGAGCCGCCCTGCGCTTCACCTCCGGCGGGGAGTACACGGTGCGCGCCACGCCGGCCGCGACCGGAACCCCCGAGGTCTGGCTGCTCGGATCGAGCGACTACTCGGCCCAGCTCGCCGCATCGCACGGACTCCCCTACGTCTTCGCGAACCACTTCTCGGGGCAGGGCCTCGAACGCGCGCTCGACCTCTACCGCACGGGATACCGTCCCAGCGAAGAGCACCCGGAGCCGCGCACCTTCCTCACGGTGAACGCCGTGGCGGCGCCGACCGCGGAAGAGGCCGAGGCCCGTGCGCTGCCGCAGCTGCGGATGATGGCGCGCCTGCGGCTCAACCAACCCCTCGCCGCGCTCGAGACCGTCGAGCAGGCAGTGTCTGACGTGACCGATCCCGCGACCGACGAGGTCGTGCAGGCCGCCCGCTCTCGCTGGTTCGTCGGCACCGGTGCGAGTGTCGCGACCGAGGTGCGCGCCTTCGCCGAGCGTCACGGCGTCGACGAGGTCATGCTGTCCCCCGTGGCCGGTGCGTACGACGCCGAGCCGAAGGACGTACCGACCGGACGCGCGCAGACCCTGGAGCTCATCGCCGCCGCTCTCTGAATCGACGATGGCGGGCGCTTGTCAAGCCCTGGCCTTCCGGGGCGGGCAGGCGTAGCCTCGGCGGCAGAGAGAGGGGTTCGACGATGAGCACGACGAAGACACTCGCACTCTGGGTGGCCTACGGACGCAACGGCGTCGTGGGCAGCATTCGCCACGACGAGGACGGCTATACGGTCACGATGGTCGGGGCCGACGCGACGACGGGCACCTACCCGAGCCTCGCCTCGGCGAAGGGTGCGCTGCATTCGCACATGACACCGGGCAGCGACTGGCCGCGCTTCCAGGAGCATTGAGCGGCTCGACGACCTGACGGACGGGGAGTCAGGACTCCGGTTCGCCGGAGAGGATCCCACGGAGCCAATCGCGCGCCTCGACGAACACGTCGTCCGAGTAGCGGTCCGGGTACTGCACGATCTGACGGTCCGCGCGCGGGTACGACCCGAGGAACACGACGCGGGGGCTGAACCGGCGGATGCCGAGCAGCGCATCGGCCATGCGCTCGTGCTCGATGTGGCCGTCGGCGTCGATCACGAACCGGTAGCGACCCAGCTCATCGCCGATGGGCCGCGACTCGATGAGCGACAGGTTGATGCCGCGAGTCGAGAACTGCTCGAGCATCTCGAGGAGCGATCCGGGGTGGTCGTGCGGGAGCTCGACGATCAGGGACGTCTTGTCGGCCCCGGTCGGTTCCGGCGAACGAGTGGTGCGTGTGACGAGGACGAAGCGGGTCACGGCCTGCGCGTTGTCGCCGATGCCCTCCGCCAGCACATCGACGTCGTAGTGGTTCACGATGCCGGGCGCCGCGATGGCCGCCTGCGCGGGAAGTGTGCCGTCGAGGACTCCGATCGCGGAGGCGACGTTGCTCGATGCGGGCACGTGCGAGTGCGATGGCAGGTGCGCGCCGAGCCAGCCGTGGCACTGCGCGTAGGCGACGGGGTGCGCCGCGATGACCTCGACCTGGTCGAGCGTCGTGCCACGCGGGGCGACCAGCACGAAGTTCACCCGCACCAGGTACTCCCCGATGATGCGCAGACCGGGGAGGGTAGCCAGAGCGTCCTGCGTGGTGGACACCCCGCCCTCGATCGAGTTCTCGATCGCGATCATCGCGGCATCGCTGCGCCCCTCGAGCACATCGGCGAGGGCCTCGCCCACGTTGTGCACAGGGCGCCAGTCCTGACCGCGGGCCTCCGCCACCTGATCGAGTGCCGCCTCCGTGAAGGTGCCGGCAGGGCCGAGATAGCTGTAGGTGCGGCGTTCAGTCACGGGTTTCACCTTAGGGGACTTGCCGGTGCATGCGGACCCTGATGAACGTCAGCGCCTCTCTGAGAGCTCTCGGGAGAGATCGAGCTCACGAAGAACGTACGACTGGGCGACCGACTCGGTGAGGTAGTAGGCGTAGAAGATCGCGGCGGCCTCGTCAGCGGTGAACACCTCATTCGAGAACACACGCACGGCACGCGTGGTGTTGATCGGGATCAGCACCGTCGTCCCGTCGGGGGCTTCCCGACGGCCCACCGAGTAGAGGTGCCCCTGCCCATCCGCTCCTGGGAGCCGCACCTCGACCGTGATCCCGTCCATGGAACCCGCGGCTTGGATGAACGAGTCGCCGGCGTGGTCTCGGAAACCGACGATGCTCTCCGGATCGGCTCCCCGCCAAATGCTGTAGGTATGTCGCTTCACCCCATCCAGCATCCCCAGTATCCGCCGCAGCTGGTCGGGAACTGGACGCCGTTGGTCAGACAGCCAGCTCATCTGGACACCATCGTGCTGCTGAGCAAATGGACCGTACTTCGTCATGACAGAACCTCTACTTCTACGCGTGTGATGACGATTTCCTCACCGTCGAGAATGCCGCGAGCACGAGTGCCGCTGTTGATGGCCTCATCGAACTCTCGCTGCGGGCTGTCCGGCCGGAGATAGTCCTTCAGGCGGGAATCGAACAGGATCACGATTCCGGTGTAGGTGTTCTCGCCGTCGTCGTTCTTCATGAGCCCCGAGAACACGCGACTGCCGTACGGCGGATCTTCATCTTCGCGCGCGTGCGACAGGATTTCCGGAGCGATGCTGCCGTTGTCCCTCAACCGGTCTTCGCTCCGCCGCGATCGTGAAGGGGGAGTCATGTCTCTTCTTCGCCCTCGGGTTGCGGCCAGCTCATGTCGAGCTCGCGCAGGACATACGGCTGAGCGACCCTGTCGGTGAGGAAGTACGTGTAGAACACCACAGCGGCCTCGTCGGCGGTGAACACCTCGTTCGGGTACACCCTCGTGCTGTGGCGACCGTCGTCCCAGTGGATCACCTCGGTCGGCTCCCGCTCGTAGTCACCCCCGGGCCTGCCGATCGTGTACTGATGAGGAGTGCCATCGGGATCGAGAGAGCGGACCTCGATCGTGAGGGCTTCCGCCGTCCCCGCGCACTGCATGTACTCGTCGTTGAACGGGATGCTGTCCAGGAGGTCAGAGCCCTCGGGCGCACGCCAGAGACTGTAGGCCCAGAACGACGAGGCATTCATGCCGTTCAACGTGGCCCGGAGTTGTTCTGCGTAGGGACGGACATAGTCCACGAAAGGCCCGCGGCTCTCCCCATTGATCTGGTCGATGTGTGTAGGGGTGTTCATTTCACTGTCTCCAAGATCACTCGGACAATACGGATCTTCTCACCGTTGAGGATTGCGGTGGCCGGTCGTTCCGGGCTGACCGTGCTATCGAAACTCGCTTGAGCCGCGCTGCGACTACCGGTTCCTCCCTTGATCTCGATGGCGGTGTACGTGCCGTCGGCGTTGCGGAACAGACCGTCGAAGTATCGAGACTGGTCGAAGGCGGCACCAGGCCGCCGAAGCCCCTCGATCGTCGCGCGAACTTTGTCTCGGATGACTTCGACGCGACGCCTTTCTGCAACCCGGTCGAGTCCGATCTTCTCCGCATCGACCCAGGGTCGCTGACCATCGCCGTTGTACTCGCCGCGTACGTTGCGCCCGCCATATATCGGATGCGGTGCACGCGCGGAGGCGTCCGCCGCGGTCTCGCTCATCCATCGGCCGGCGGCGAGACCGGCCGCGGTGAGGCCGGCTGCGGCGACTCCCGCACCGGCCCAGGCCAGACCACCGCCGGGCACGGTGCCGACGCCCGTGACGGCGAGGGCACCCCCGCTGCCGAACATGATGCCGCCGCCGACCACCATGGCGACGCCACCGAGCATCTCGAGGATGATGTCGGGGTGCTCCCACAGGGTCTGCCCGGCGACCTGGAGCGCCTCCCACGTCGCTCGGAAGGGCTGCACCACGGCGACATCGATCGCGGCCAGCGCGAGGGTCTGCCTCATCTCCTCGCCGGCCTCTTCCTCGGTCAACGGCATCCGCGCCGCATCCGCCGCTTCGTCCAACCGATCCGCGCACTCGCGGGCGAAGACGTCCAACGTCATCCGCGCGTTGAACAGCACGTCCTGCGCCTCGTCATGCGCGGCCGCTGACGGATCCACGAACGGCACATCCGCCTCGGCGCCCCGCAGCCCGAGGCCGATGCGCAGCTCCCGCACGTGTGCCTGATGCGCGGCCAGCGCCGTGGCCGCCTGCTGCTCGGCCTCGTTCCACAGGGCGATCGCCCTGGCCGCCTCGTCCTGCGCCCACTCCAACGCGTCCGCCCAGGTGAACAACGCGCGCGCACCGGCGCCCAACCACTCGCCCGCGTCTTTCCAATGCAGCAGCTGACGCTCGAATCGCTCCAGATACGCGGAGTAGGCGTCACCCCGCCAGGTACCGCCATCGTCGACCGTGGACAGCCCATCGCGCACCCGATCAGCCGCCGCGCCACGCGCCTTCCACTGTTCCGCCGTGGTCCGCACCGACGCCACGGATCCCGGCACGAGGTCCACCGCCGACTGCGTCTGGCCCAGCTCCATCACAGGCCCCAGATCATCGCGTCGAGCTCCGCCTTGGCAGCGTCGTCACCGTCGTCGAACACCCGCGCGGTCTGATCGATGCGGTCTGCGAAGTCGTGCGAGTCGGTCGCCCGCGCCGACAGGCCGCGCGACCACGCAGAACGGAAGTCGGAGCCCGCGGCGATGACGCCGTCGTGTCCGGCACGCGTGGGCGCTTCCATGTCGAGCGGCGCGAGGTCGCGTATCACACGACGCACCTTCTGCGCCATCGCCCGCAATACGTCGGTGTCGACGTCGAAACCCTGGGACACGGTGCCTCCTCCGCGAAGAACGAACGTCATTGACTTCGTCTGTGCAAGGTTACGCCACACATGAGGACACATGCAGTATTCTGCTGCGTGCTCCTCTCTCGCCGGAGAGATGACTTCCCGGATGCGGTCGCGTCCAACAGGGGGCAGACTGAGAGGATGAGCAGCCGTGCCGGCCTCCCCGCGGAGGAAAGTGACCTGATCGATGTCGACGAGCTGATCGCCGCGTACTACGACCGCACACCGAACCCCGACGTGGCGGCGGAGCGCGTGGTGTTCGGCACCAGCGGCCATCGCGGATCCTCGCTGTCGAACAGCTTCAACGAGAACCACATCCTCGCCACGACACAGGCGATCGTGGACTACCGCGACGCGCAGGGGATCACCGGTCCACTGTTCCTCGGACGCGACACGCACGCGCTCTCTCTCCCCGCGGAGCGCAGCGCTATCGAGGTACTGCTCGCGAACGGCATCGATGTGCGCGTGGACTCCCGCGACTCATGGGTGCCGACCCCGGCGCTCAGCCACGCGATCCTCACCTACAACCGCGGCAAGGCGGCGGACGACCCCGGTCGAGCCGACGGCATCGTCGTCACCCCCTCGCACAACCCTCCGCGTGACGGTGGATTCAAGTACAACCCCCCGCACGGCGGGCCCGCAGACACCGACGCCACGAGCTGGATCGCCGACCGGGCGAACGCGCTGATCGCGGCAGGGCTCGAGGGCGTGAAGCTGGAGCGCTTCGCCGACATCGACTGGGATTCGCTCACCGGCTACGACTTCCGTGACGCCTACGTGCGCGACCTGCCCTCGATCATCGACATCGACTCGATCCGCAGCGCCGGTGTCAGCATCGGCGCCGACCCGCTGGGCGGGGCCTCCGTCGAATACTGGTCGCTGATCGCCGAGATGCACGACCTCGACCTCACCGTCGTCAACCCCGAGGTCGACCCGACGTGGCGCTTCATGACGCTCGACTGGGACGAGAAGATCCGGATGGATCCGTCGTCTCCCTCGGCGATGGCGTCACTGGTCGCGAAGAAGGGCTCCTACGACGTCCTCACCGGGAACGACGCCGATGCCGACCGTCATGGGATCGTGACTCCGGATGCCGGACTGATGAATCCGAACCACTACCTCGCGGTCGCCATCGACTACCTGTTCTCGCACCGGGAGGGGTGGCCCCGCGACGCCGCGATCGGCAAGACGCTGGTCTCGTCCATGATCATCGACCGCGTCGCCGAGTCGCTCGGAAGGCGCCTGCTGGAGGTGCCGGTCGGATTCAAGTGGTTCGTCCCCGGCCTGCTCGACGGCTCCGTCGCGTTCGGCGGAGAGGAGTCGGCCGGTGCCTCGTTCCTCCGCAAGGACGGCTCGGTCTGGTCGACCGACAAGGACGGCATCCTGCTGTGCCTGCTGGCCGCCGAGATCATCGCCGTCACGGGGAAGACTCCCTCGGAGCGGTACCGCGAACTGGAGACCGCCTTCGGAGCCTCGGCGTATCAGCGCGTCGATGCGCCGGCCACTCCGGAGCAGAAGGCGACCCTCGGCAAGCTCGCCCCCGAGGCGGTGACGGCGACCGCGCTCGCCGGCGAGGACATCACGGCGAAGCTGTCGCACGCTCCGGGCAACGGCGCGGCGATCGGCGGCCTCAAGGTGCAGACCGAACACGCCTGGTTCGCCGCTCGCCCCTCGGGCACGGAGGACGTCTACAAGCTCTACGCCGAGAGCCTGCGCGGCCCCGAGCACCTCGCCGAGGTGCAGGCCGAAGCACGCGCCGTGGTCTCCGCCGCGCTCGGCGACTGACCAGACCTGACCGTCGGTCTCGCGCCGGCGGTCAGGACGAGTCGCCGGCCGCTGCGGCGCGACCTGCGGCGGTACGCGCCGGCGCGGCATGGGCCAGGATCGCACCGGCTGCACGCAGCCAGCGGGCCGGTTCGGCGAGCGCCGCCTCGGACGATCCCGCGAGCTCGGTGAGAGACGCGAACCGGACGAACGACGAGGTGTCGGCGTCGTCAGTGACCCGCCCCGCCGCGAGCATCGCCACAGCCCCCGCCTCGGCTGCGAGTGCCGCGAGGAACGACGGCACCTTGCCGTCTCCGGATTGGCCGTCGTACGAGCCCTCCCCCGTGATGATCACGTCGGCGTCGGAGAGCGCGTCGGCGAGACCGATGAGCTCGGCGACCTCCGCGGCGCCGGGAGCGAGCACGCCGCCCCACGCGACGAGGGCCGCCCCCGTTCCGCCGGCCGCGCCGTATCCTCGCCCTTGGGGATCGATTGCGAGCAGCTCGGCGAGACGACCGAGGCCGTCGTCGACGAGAGCGATGTCATCGTCCGATCGCAGCCCCTTCTGGGGGCCGAACACCGCTGCCGCACCGCGCGGGCCGGTGAGCGGATTCGTGACGTCGGTGAGCACCCGCACATCGGGGGCAGCGCGCAGCGCGGTCAGATCGACGGACGCGATGTCGCTGACGCCCCGAGCCCCGCGAGCGACCGGAACGCCCGCGGAGTCGAGGAACCGCGCCCCGAGAGCCGAGAGCATTCCGATGCCTCCGTCTGTGGACGCACTGGAGCCGATGCCGACGACGAGGCGCGACACACCGTGGTCGATCGCTGCGGTCAGGGCTTGACCGAGGCCGGTCGTATCCGCATCCCAGGGGCGCAGCTCGTGCAGCAGTTCGATGCCGGAGGTCGACGCGAGGTCGATGACCCCTGTCCCACCGGGAGCGTCCTCCGTCGGAGGCAGCAGCAGCCAGAACGTGTCGATCCGCTCCCCGGCAGGCCCGTCGACGGTGAGGGGCATACGCACGGCGCCGGGCACTGCCGCTTCGAAAGCCGCCACGGTGCCCTCGCCCCCGTCCGCCATCGGTCGATGCACGAACTCGGCCTCGGGTTCGACCGAAGCCCAGCCTTCTGCGAGCGCGATGGCCGCGTCCACCGCCGTGATCGTGCCCTTGAAGCTGTCCGGAGCCAGCACGACCCTGGTCACGAGCCGACCACCGGGGTGCTCGCGCGCACGATGACCTCGAGCGGCAGCGGGGCCTGCTCCCACTCGATGTCGACCGTGGCACGGAACGCCTGATACCCGACGTCGCTCAGCGGCACACGCACCGTCGTCAATGTCGGGGAGACGTCGCTGCTCGCGGGGACGTCGTCGAACCCGCAGACTGCGATGTCAGGCCCGATCTCGCGCCCTGCGTCGCGGATCGCGGACATCGCCCCGAGTGCCACCACGTCGCTGATCGCGAACACGAGTGTGCCGGCTGCGACGCCGTCGGCGAGCGCCGCCCTCATCCCCGCAGCCCCGGACTCCCGACGGAAGTCGCCGCGGTGCACGCTCTCGACCGCGCCGCCCGCACTCTCGAAGCCGGCACGGAAGCCGGCGAGACGGTCGTCCGAGGTTCGCACCCCGTCGGCCGCACCGAGCACGACCGCTCGGCGGTATCCGCGCTCTGCCATCAGGCGACCCAACGCCTCGGCACCGGAGCGGTTGTCGATCTCGATGCGGCGCTCTCCCTCGCCGTCGGGCCCGAATGCCACGACGCGGCCGCCCTGGCGCACGAACTCCGCGAGCTCGTGCGCGGTCTCGGCCTCGGTGGCCTCCTGTGTGCGGGAGGCGGCGAGGATCAGCCCTCGGGGTCGCTGCCCGCGCAGGGCCCGCACGATCCTCGCCTCACGCGCCTGGTCCCGCTCGGTGATCGCGATCGTCACGACCAGACCCTCCTCATCCGCTCCCCTGGCCACGCCAGAGGCGATCAGTCCGAAATAGGGGTCCGCGATGTCGGCGACGAGCAGCGCGATGACCGGCGAGGTACCTTTCGCGATCGACTGGGCCGACACATTGGCGGTGTACCCCAGCTTCCCGGCCGCGGACTCCACCCGCTCCCGGAACGACTCGGCGACCTTGCGCTCGGAGCCGTTCAGCACGCGCGATGCGGTCGCCAGCGACACCCCTGCCTCGCGTGCGACGTCGTGCAGGGTGGGTGCGGGTCCTCGCGCATGACGCGGAGACCGCGCTGGCCGCTCCGCGGACGTTGCGGGCTTGGTCATGCCCCAGATCCTACTTGCCACCGTCCCGCCACAGCATCTCCCCGACGGACGGCACGGCGCCGACGACCGGACATCCTCACCCCAGGTGCGGGGAGATCGCCTCGGCGAACGTCTCGGCGGTCCGCCGCACGACGTTCTCCGGATCATCCGCCCAGATGTCGGCGTGGAAGATCTCGACCTCGATGTCGCGGTCGTACCCGGTCGCGACCACGGCGCGGGTGAGCGAGGCGAAGTCGATCACCCCCTCGCCGGTGTAGTGCCGCGAGAGCAGCACATCAGCCGCGAGGGGTGTCATCCAGTCGCACACCTGGTACGTGGCGATGCGTCCCTCCCGGCCGGCGCGTGCGATCTGCTCGAGCACCTGCGGATCCCACCAGATGTGGAACGTGTCGACGGCCGCGCCCACCACATCGGGCTCGAAGTCGCCCGCGATGTCGAGCGCCTGCCCGAGCGTCGAGACGACGGCACGATCGGAGGCGTACATCGGATGCAGCGGCTCGATCGCGAGCGTCACACCCGCAGCCTTCGCGTCGGGGGTCAGCGCGCCGATGGCATCGCGCACGCGCTCACGCGCTCCGACCAGATCGCGCGACCCCGCAGGCAGACCGCCGGCGACGAGCACCAGCACAGCGGTGGATCCTTCGGCACCCGCGGCCGCGAGCGTCGCGGTCTCCTCGATCGCACGGCGGTTGTCGTCGAGCGCCGCTTCCCTCTCCGCCCCGTCCGGCAGCGTGAAGAATCCGCCCCGGCAGTGGGTGGAGAACCGGAGCCCCGAGTCGGAGAGCATCCGCGCCGCGACGTCGAGACCGACCTCGTTCACGGGCTCACGCCAGAGTCCGATCGACTGCACACCGGCAGCGGCCGTGACGCGCAGAGCCGTCGCGAGGTCGGCATGCTTGATGGTCGCCTGATTGATCGACAGTCGTGGATCGGGAGTCTGCGCATCGCGGCTCATGCGTCCACTCCGTTCACTCGCAACATGCTGTGCCACCGTTCACGGGCGAGCTCGGGCTGCTCGAGCGCGAGCGAGTCGTTCGCGAGTTCGACGATGCGGCTCAGATGCGGCAGGCTGCGCGCGGAATGCAGCCCGCCGACCATCTGGAACCCGGGCTGGTGCCCGTTCAACCACGCCAGGAACGCCACACCGGTCTTGTAGTAGAAGGTGGGCGCGGCGAACACCTGCCTGCTGAGCGCCTCGGTCGGACCGAGGATCCGCCGGTACTCCGCGGCATCACCCGCGTCGAGCGCCTGGATCGCCGCCGACGCGACAGGGGTGATCGCGGCGAAGGCTCCCAGCAGCGCGTCGGAGTGGGCGCGGTCAGCGGCGCCGCCGATCAGGTCCACGTAGTTGAAGTCGTCGCCGGTGAACATCCTGACGCCTTCGGGGAGGCGCGAACGCACCGCGATCTCGGACTCGGCGTTCAACAGGCTCATCTTGACGCCCGCGACCTTGCCCGGGCTCTCGGCGATGATCTGCAGCAGCACCTCGGACGCCGTCTGCCAGTCCGCAGCACCGAAGTAGCCGGCGAGCTCGGGATCGAACGCCGTGCCCAGCCAGTGCAGCACCACGGGTGTCGTCGCGCGCGACAGCACCTCCCGGTACACGCGACGATAGTCGGCGGCATCCGTGGTCACGCGGGCGAGGTGGCGCGAGGCCATCAGCACGGGCCCGGCCCCCTGCTCCTCGGTGAAGTGCAGCTGCTCGGTGTAGGCCGCGATCACCTGTTCGAGGGAGATGCGCGTCTCGGCGACGTGGTCGGTGTTGACGCCGACCACGACCGAGCCGCCCTCCTCGCGCGCGACCTGGGCGCTGCGGGCGATCAGCTCGCGGGTGGCTGCGGCATCGAGACCCATGTTCCGCTGAGCCGTGTCCATCGCGTCCGCGACGCCGAGGCCCCAGGAGTACACATTGCGGCGGAACGCGAGGGTGGCATCCCAGTCGATGTCCGCCGGCTGCCCCGGAGTGTTGTCGGCATGCACCTTCGGCACGACGTGTGCCGCGGCGTAGGCGACGCGGCTCTGCAGCGGCGTCGTCGGGCGGGTGTATGCGCCCGAGTCGTTGAGGGCGGCGGCGAACGTCTCACCGCTGGGGCGGAGAAGGCGCAGAGTGCTCATGCGCGCCTCAGCCCAGGGTCAGCGGCGACAGGGCGACCTTGCGGCCCTCGGCGCTGGAAGTCAGTCCGGCCTCGGCGAACTGCACACCACGCGCACCGGCGAGCAGGTCGAACGGGTAGTCGGTGCCCTCGACGTAGGAGACCAGGTACTCCTGCCACTGCTGACGGAAGCCGTTGAGGAACACGTCGTTGGTCGGCACGTTCTGCCAATCGGCGTCGTAGTCGCGCGTGTCTTCGAGGTCGGGGTTCCACACGGGCTTCGGGGTGGCGTTGCGGGGCTGGATCTTCGCGCCGAAGAGTCCGACCACGGCGGATCCGTGGGTGCCGTCGACCTGGAACTCCACGAGCTCGTCGCGGTTGACGCGCACGGTCCACGAGGAGTTGATCTCGGCGATCACGCCGCCCTCGATCTCGAAGATGCCGTATGCGGCGTCCTCCGCGGTGGCGGTGTAATGCTCGCCCTTCTCGTCCCAGCGGTCGGCGATGTGCACGGCGGCCTGCGCGTAGACGCTCTTGACCTCGCCGAACAGGTTCTCCAGCACGTAGTTCCAGTGCGGGAACATGTCGGTGATGATGCCGCCGCCGTCCTCGGTGCGGTAGTTCCAGCTCGGACGCTGCGCGGGCTGCCAGTCGCCCTCGAACACCCAGTAGCCGAACTCGCCGCGCACGGAGAGGATGCGGCCGAAGAAGCCGGAGTCGATCAGGCGCTTGAGCTTCTGCAGGCCAGGGAGATACAGCTTGTCGTGCACGACGCCGGTCTTGACGCCCGCCTCGTCCGCCAGGCGCGCGAGCTCGAGTGCCTCCTCGAGCGACTCCGCAGTGGGCTTCTCGGTGTAGATCGCCTTGCCGGCGGCGATGGCCTTGCGGATCGCGGAGGCGCGCGCCTTGGTCACGAGGAAGTCCGCGTAGATCTCCCACTGCGGGTCGGCGAGCGCCGCATCGAGGTCGGTCGTCCAGTCCTCGATGCCGTGCTTCGCGGCGAGTTCGGCCAGCTTGGCCTCGCTGCGTCCCACCAGGATCGGCTTCACCGTGATGCGGGAGCCGTCGGCGAGTTCGATGCCGCCCTCCTCGCGGATCGCGAGGATCGAGCGCACCAGGTGCTGCCGGTAGCCCATGCGCCCGGAGACGCCGTTCATGATGATCCCGATCTCGCGGGTGTTCGCCTGTGCCATGGTGTTCCGTTTCTGTCGCAGGAGGCCGTCGGTGCGCTCCCCGGTAGCTGGACCATTCACTGGGCCCGAGACGATGGGAAAACGCTTTCCGGCATCATGGCACGAGATCGAGGCGAACTGCAACAGCAACGTTCGGTGGGTGCGATCGTCAGCGCGATGCCGTGCTGGCGCGCTCGACCAGACCCGTCTCCACGACCGAGACCTCGAGGGTCTCCACATCCCCCTCGATGGCGTCGATCAACGACGACACCGCTCGCTGAGCGAGGGCCGGGAAGTCCTGCCGGATGGTGGTCAGCGGCGGACGGTAGTTCGCCGCATCCGGCACGTCGTCGAAGCCGATCACGCTGACATCCTCGGGCACGCGTCGGCCCGCATCGGAGAGAGCTCGCACCAGGCCGAGCGCCATCTGATCATTGGCACAGAAGACCGCGGTGCTCGCCGACAGCGCCGCCGCCGCCGCATGGCCCGAATCGGCGCTCCAGTCGCCCCGGACGATGGAGGGAGCATCGACGCCGACGGATGCGAGGGTCTCCCGCCAACCCCGTTCCCGCTCGGCGGCGGCGAAGGAGCCCTCAGGGCCGGCGAGGTGATGGACCGTGCGGTGCCCGAGCTCCAGGAGCCGTGCAGTGGCGGTGGCCGCACCACCGGCGTGATCGCTGTGCACCGAGGTGAACCCGGCCTCGGCAGGGGCGTCGACGACCACGAGCCGGAGCCCGGTCGGGCGCCCCGCATCCGAGAGCAGGGCCGATGCCTCATTCAGGACGATCGCCCCGTCGACCTCCTGTTCGGCGAGGCGATCGAAGGCTTCGGCGACACCCCGGGCGGCGGTCACCAGCGTGAGCGCGTATCCGCGCTGCGCGGCCGCCTCCGCCGTGGCCTGCAGCATGCGCGAGTTGCCCACCGTGGAGAGCGTGGTGACGACGAGTCCGATGGTCTGCGATCGCCCCGTCCGCAGGGCGCGGGCTGCGCGGTGCGGACGGTATCCGAGCTCCGCCATCGCGCTTTCGACGCGGACGCGAGTGTCGGGATCGACTCGGGGACTGCCGTTGACGACACGGGAGACGGTCTGACCCGAGACCCCGGCACGCTCGGCGACCATGGCCATGGAAACGCGCCCTGACGACGGGCGCCGGCGACCGGCACCGGGCACGTCGACATGTTCGCCACCGCTCCCGCGAGTTCGCATCCAATCTCCGTCCCGTGGACCGCCGAGAGCGACCCTTTCGTGTTGACGTTATCACGGCGCTGTGCATACCATGTTGACGTGAACACGCCTGATCTTCCCGCATCGCGCACGGAGTCGCTTGGCGCCGGCGTCGTCAAACGCGCCACCACGCTCGCCGACGGCCGCGAGCTGATCTATTACGACGACCCGGACACGACGCTCGCCGCGGAGCGCTCCGTGGACGCCCGCGTCCTCGACCCGCGGTCCGACACCGCCACCATGCGGCTCGACGTGCTCACGGGCGACTGGATAACGGTGGCCGCGAACCGGCAGAACCGCGTGATGATGCCGGGGGCGGATGCTGATCCCCTGGCTCCGCAGACGCCGAGCAACCCCTCGGAGGTGCCGTCCCGCTACGACGTCGCGGTGTTCGAGAACCGCTCCCCCGCATTCGGTCCCGCTCTGGCCGAGGCGGTGGGCGCCGCCCCGCAGGCCTCGAACGCCCCCCGCGGACTCGACGACCTCACCGCTCTCGGTCTCGGCCGCACGCGCACCTCGGTCGGGCGCTGCGAGGTCGTCTGCTTCAGCCCCGAGCACGCCGGCTCCTTCGGCACGCAGTCGGTCACCCGGGCGCGCACCGTGATCGAGGCGTGGGCCGACCGCACAGCCGCACTCTCCCGACTGCCCGGCATCGAGCAGATCTTCCCGTTCGAGAACCGCGGCGAGGCGATCGGCGTGACCCTGCCCCACCCGCACGGCCAGATCTACGCCTACCCATACGTGACCCCGCGCACCACCCGCGTGCTGGAGTCGATCGACCGGACGGCGCCCGATCTCTTCCAGCGCATCCTCGATTCCGAGCGGGCATCCGAACGCGTCGTGCTCCAGGGCGAGCACTGGACGGCGTTCGTGCCGTTCGCCGCACGCTGGCCGCTCGAGGTGCACCTGATGCCGCACCGACACGTGCCAGACTTCGCGGAGACCACCGGGGCCGAGCGGGACGAACTCGCTCCGCTCTACCTGCGCCTGCTGCGCGGCGTCGACGCCCTGTACGACTCCCCGACCCCGTACATCGCCGCCTGGCATCAGGCACCGGTGCACGTGGGGCGCGACACCGTGCGCCTGCACCTGCAGCTGACGAGCCCGCGCCGTGCGGCCGACAAGCTGAAGTTCCTCGCCGGCTCCGAAGCAGCGATGTGGGCATGGGCTGCCGAGGTGCCGCCGGAGGTCGGAGCCGCACGACTCCGCGAGGCCGTGGAGCGCGCAGCAGCCGACGAGACCGATCCCGGAGCATCCGCATGACCGCCGCGCACGACGCCGGAACCCTGTTCGCCCAGCTCACCGGACGTGGACCGGACGGACTCTGGTCCGCGCCCGGACGCGTGAACCTCATCGGCGAGCACACCGACTACAACGACGGATTCGTGCTGCCCTTCGCGATCCCGCAGCGCACGGTGGCCGCCGTCGGCCTGCGCGACGACCACCGGCTCCGTGTCGCCTCCACCTTCGCCGAGGAGCCGGTCGAGGTCGGCATAGACGACCTCGACCTCCTCTTCCCCACCGCCCCCGGCGCACATCCCGCCGTTCCCGAATGGGCCGCATACCCACTCGGAGTCGCCTGGGCGATGCGTCAGGCAGCGACCGAGAGCACCCCCTTCGCGGGATTCGACATCGCGATCGCGTCCGATGTGCCCGTCGGTGCGGGGCTGTCCTCATCAGCCGCGATCGAGGGCGCCACGTCATCCGCCCTGAACGAGCTGTGGAGAACCGGCTTCGACGGCACGCACCTCGCTCGCATCGGACGCCGCGCCGAGAACGAGGCCGTGGGCGCACCCACCGGCATCATGGACCAGATGGCGTCGATGCTGGGGCGACCCGACACCGCGATCTTCCTCGACTGCCGGTCGCTGGAGACCCAGCTCGTCCCGCTCGCCGTGGCCGAAGCCGGCCTTGCGATCCTCGTGATCGACACGCGCGTGAAGCACGCCCACTCCACGGGCGGCTATCGCGAGAGGCGCGCTTCGTGCGAGCTCGGCGCCTCGATCCTGGGCGTGCCCGCACTCCGCGACGTCACGGTCGACGACCTGCCCCGTGCGCGAGCGACGATGGACGACGTGACCTTCCGCCGGGTGCGCCACATCGTGACCGAGAACCAGCGGGTGCTCGACACGGTGCGGGTGCTGCGCGAGCAGGGCGTGCGGGCGATCGGCGAGCTCCTGGTCGCCTCGCACGCATCGATGCGGGACGACTTCGAGATCTCGACGCCCGAGCTCGATGCCGCCGTCGACACCGCGCTGGCAGAAGGCGCCCTGGGGGCGCGGATGACCGGCGGCGGTTTCGGCGGTGCGGCGATCGCCCTGGTCGAAGAGGCGGCCGTCGCCTCGGTCGCAGAGGCCGTGCGTGCTGCTTTCGCGGCGCGGAGGTTCGCGGAGCCTCTGCTGTTCGCCGTCGCACCATCCGCCGGCCCCCGGCGCGACGCCTGAGAGAATGACCTATCGGGCCGCGACGACTCCGCGGCGGGAGAGGAAGCAATGTCCTGGATCGTCACCGGCGGGGCCGGCTACATCGGCTCCCACGTCGTGCGTGCGCTCGCGGACGCCGGGCTCACGCCTGTCGTGCTCGACGACCTCTCCAGCGGTGTGGCGTCTTTCGTGCCGGAAGGCGTGGAGTTCGTGCGGGGCAGCATCCTCGACCGCGAGCTCGTCGAGAAGACGCTGCGCGACTATGACGCCGAAGGGGTGATCCACGTCGCCGGCTTCAAGTACGCCGGCGTCTCCGTGCAGCGCCCCCTGCACACCTACGCACAGAACGTCGACGGCACCCGCGTGATCCTCGAGGCGATGGAGGCCACCGGCGTCGCGAACATCGTGTTCTCCTCGTCGGCCGCGGTGTTCGGCACCCCCGACGTCGCGCTCGTCGTCGAGGACACCGCCAAGAAGCCGGCCAGCCCGTACGGCGAGTCGAAGCTCATCGGAGAGTGGTTGCTGCGCGACCAGGCGATCGCGACGGCGCACTCGGAGCGCCCACTGCGGCACACCTCGCTGCGGTACTTCAACGTCGTGGGTTCCGCCGATCCGTCGGTCTACGACGTCAGCCCGCACAATCTGTTCCCCATCGTCTTCGAGGCTCTGCTCGCCGGGAAGACGCCGCGCATCAACGGCGACGACTACGACACCGAGGACGGGACCAACGTGCGCGACTACGTGCACGTCGGCGATATCGCGGCAGCCCACGTCGCTGCGGCGCAGCGCCTGTCCGACGGACGCCCGATCGAGGCCGCGTACAACCTCGGCTCCGGCGACGGCCTCAGCGTGAAGCAGATCATGGACGCCGTCGCCCGCGTGACGGGCATCGACTTCACCCCGGAGGTCGGCCCTCGGCGCCCCGGAGACCCCGACCGCATCGTGGCGACGGGCGAGCTCGCCGCACGCGACCTCGACTGGACCATGCGTCACTCCGTCGACGAGATGGTGCGCACGGGGTGGGAGGCACGGCAGGCGGCCCGCCCCTGACGGTCAGACGTCGCGGGTGCGGATCGGGTACATCCAGAAGCACAGCCAGGCGAGGGCGGTGAACACGAGCGGGATCACGGCCAGCATCAGGCGGATGCCTCCGTCGACGCCGTCCGGCTGTGCGTCGCCGAGTGTGGCATCGAACCCGGCCGCATTCAGCACCACCGCCGCGACGATCGCCTGCAGCACGACCGAACCGCGGACGACGAACCCGTTCACCCCGAAGTAGGCGCCTTCTCGACGGCGCCCGGTGCGGGTCGCGTCGTCGTCGATGATCTGCGCGAGCATGACTTCGAGCAGTTGCAGCAGACCCCCGACGCCCACGCCGACGGCCACGCCGACGACTGCAGCGCCGAGCACGGTCGAGGGCACGAGGTAGGCGAGCACCGCGACCCCGAACACCGCGACGCTCCACAGCATGGCCGTGCGGGGAGAGGTGCGGCGGACGACCGCGCTCCACAACACGATCGAGGGGATCGCGGTGACGAAGATCGCTCCGAGCAGGAGGCTGCCCTCTCCCTCGGGCGCGTGCAGCGAGTAGCGCACGTAGAAGGGGACGGCTGCCAGGATCACGGCGATCGACGTCTGCACGAACAGCGAGCCGAGCACGTACGGCACGAAGGCGCGGTTGCGGAACGTGTAGGTCAGCTGATCGCGCCAGCGCATGGCCACCGTCGCCGTCGAGGGGTCCGAGGACGCGTCCGCCGATGGCTCAGGGGTGCGGCGCTCGATCATGCCCCCGAGGAACGACCACACGAGCAGCACGAGGCAGACGGCCCCGAGCACCAGGGCCATACCAGGCCAGCCGATCGCGCCGTAGAGGGCGGGGGCACCGGCCGTGCCGAGCACGATGCCGAGGATCGCGAAGATCTGACGGGGCACGTTGCCACGAGCGCGTTCCTCGGTGGTGCGGAAGATCTCCGGGAACAGAGCCGAGATGTTCAGCACGACCACCACGAAGGCCACGTCGTACACCGCCACGACGACGAGGAACCAGACGATGAGCCCCGTGACCGGGAGCTCCGGCGGCATCCAGACCAGCGCGAAGGCGACGACGAGTGGAACGATGCCCAGTCCGATCCAGGGGATGCGTCGACCCCAGGGCGTGCGCAGCCGGTCGGAGATCGTCCCCACGACGGGGTTCAGCACGGCGTTCAGCACGCCATGGGCGATCATGGCGATCGCCACGGCCGTCGCCGGGACCGCGAGGTGCGAGACGTAGAAGTAGACGACGAAGGCCGAGAAGGTCTGCGTCATCAGCTGCGTCGGGAACCCGGATGCGCCGAAGGCGATCGTCTGCGCTCTGGTCGGCGCCGCATCCAGCCGTCGGTCCCGCACGCGCTCGCGCAGAGAGGTCACCGCGCGCTCCTCCTCTGCAGGTCGCGCAGGTCGCGCCAGCCGATGCGCACGAGCGACTCGTCCTCGACGGCCTGCAGCACGACCGGATCGCTCAGCAGTCGCAGCTCGTAGCCGCGCTTGGCCGCACTGAAGTCGACGGCAGCGCGGAGCTCGTCGTCGTCGACCATCGGATGCAGGTAGATCTCGGTGACTCCTGCGGGCACGGCGCGCAACAACGCGATGAAGCCGTCCCGCACCTCCTCGTAGGTCTCCTCATCCGGCGACCCCTCACGGAGGAGCTCGAAGCGATGCGACCAGAGACGATCGATGATCTCGACGCCGAACGCATCGGCGGTCGCTGCGGCGCGATCGAGCTGAGCCTGCAGGGCGGGGTTCTCGCCCACTCCGTCCATGCTGCGCGGCAGCCGGAACGGGAGGCCGTGCTGCGCAGCGAGCTCGAAGACCGGTCGAAGGAAGTCCCGCCCCGTCACGAGCCCGTAGACCGAACCCATGTGGTTATCGAGGTGGGTCACGTCCACGCCCGCGTCGAGTGCGGCCTGCAGCTGGGCCGCGAGCTCTGCGGCGACATCCTCGTCGGATGCGTTCTGTTCGACGGACAGCACGTCGGTCGGGAAGAAGCCCGCGGCGTCGACCAGGCTCGTGCCTGTTCCCCCACTGCCCGTGCCCGTGAGCGGACGCCACCGGTAGCGCGTCCATTCGCTCGTGAGCACGAGGTGCACGCCGACGTCGAGGTCGGGCCGGGAGGCGGCGAAGGCGAGCGCTTCGGGCGACCACGAGCACGGGACCATCACGGTGGTCGAATCGATGCGCGTGGTCGTGAGCAGGTCGACGATGGCGGTGTTCGCCGCATGACACATGCCGAAGTCATCCGCGTTGAGGATGATGGCCCGTGCTCCGGGGGCGAGTCCGAGGCGGTCGGCGAGATCGGAGGGTGCGGTCATCGGATGATCCTGTCGGTGTTCGAGCGGCGCTGCTCGGAGGTGGGGTGCCGGTGGATGGGCTTCGAGTGCGGGGTCGGGGTCGTCAGCGACCGCCCTTGGGGGCAGGTGTGAGGATGCGGTTGAAGAGGTGGCTGCGGAGCGCGGCGGCGGCTTGGTCGACCGCACCGATGAGCGGTGCCTCGGTGCCGAACGACGAGACCAGGAACCGGAGCGGGAGCTGCGCCTCGTACTCGGCGGCGATGCGCTCGATCGCGGCGACGAGTGCGGGGTGAGCCGCCTTGCCGCTGAGGATGAAGGCCTCAGGGTCGAGCACCAGCCCGACGGTGCCTGCCACGAGGACGATGCGGCGGGCGATCTCTGACACGATCTGGAGTGCCGCCTCGTCTCCGAGCTCGGCCGCTTCCAGATGATCGGCGAGCGACGCATCGGGGTCGCGTCCGACGCCGAGAGCCAGGTCTCCGACCACCGCATCGCCGGCGAGGGGCGCCCCGATCGGGATGGGCGTCTGCGGCAGGTACATGACCTCGCCTGCGACGCCGGAGAACCCGCGGTGGAGTTCGCCGTCGATGACGATGCCCGCCCCGAGCCCGTCGTCGAGGAGCAGCAGCGCGAAGCTCGCGAGAGTGCCTCCTTCGCCACCGGTGAGTTCGGCAAGGGCGGCGAGGTTGACGTCGTTCTCGACGCGGACCGGACACTCGAGCGCCGCGGAGAGCGCCGAGCGGAAGGCCCCTCCGTCGGGGCCGAGGTCATCACGGATGCCCCCGTCTGCCGTGACGATGCCGGGGACTCCGACGACTGCGAGGTGCAGGGCTGTCTTCGCCGCGTTGACCGAGCGTCGGCAGCGGTCGACGAGCCCGACGATGTGCGCCGTTCGGTCTCCCGCTTCGGAGAAGGGAGCGTGCTCCTCGGCCTGCACCGCTCCGGTCGCATCGACGAGCACGACATGGGCGGCATGGTGATCGACATGCACCGCCACGGCGAAGCCGAGCCGGGGATGCAGGGCGACGCGTCCTGCGGCGGGCCCCCTCGTGTCGCGGTCGATGCCCGCGGGGGCGACGGCACCGGCGTTCTCCAGCATCCGCAGCACCTGGGTCACGGCCGTCCGCGAGAGGCCGGTGGTCGACATCAGCTCCGAGCGGGTCTGCGGACCGCTGCGGGCGAGTGCCTCCAGGATTGCCCGGCCGTTGAGCGTACGGAGCAGGCCCTGCGGTCCCGCGAGTGGTCTGGACATAGGTGTTCCGGAATCGCCTCTCGTCGTCACGGAGGGCGCCGCGGTCGGTTCCGGGCGCAGTGCCCGCAAGCATGCCACATCGTGTCGCACCAGTCGACACCCCGGCCCGATTCCGTCGGACCGCATGCGTGCAGACACCGGCACAGGCACAATCGCAGACACCGGCACAGGGCCACCTCCTCCACCGTCACCTCCACCGCCGCCGGGTTTCATGTCCGCAACAGCTCCTTGCGTCGAACTGCCGCCCCCGAGCCAGCAGCACTGGTCGGTCGTGGTGTTCGCCATCGCCGACTCGGATCCCACCACGCAGGGCCGCGGAGGGAGGGGGTGCCATGTCGCATCCGGATCTCCCATCCACTGGTGGGGAGCGTTCGGTGGTGGTGCCAGCACAGTGCCACACCGTTGTCGGTATGGGTCGCTCCCCCGTGGGCGTGCTCGTGGACGTGATGGATCTCGCACCAGGCTGCGGGCACGTGGCAGCCGGGAATGAGCACTCGCGGTCGCGGAGAGTGATCGCTCGGCGTTGATGGGCGTTGAAGACGCGATCGGAGGTGTGGATTCCGATGATGCGCCCAGCCGGGTCGAACAGGACCCGCTGCACGCCGCCTCCGCACGCGGTGTGCGCGGCGACTCTGCTGGACACGGGGGTGTCGATCCCGTCGACGTGAGCCCATCCGGAACCGGTGGCATAGTCCTCGGCGGCGATCGAGACGACCAGCGTCGGCGCCGCACCTCCCAACCGGGGCATCTCATCGTGACGAGCGGCGATGGAGAGCACGGCCGCGAACGTGTCGTGCTGCTTCTGCGCGCGCGTCCGGGTGTCGATCGTCCGCACCGGGTCCTCGGATGGCAGGAAGCCATCACCCGCCCCCTCGATCTCCGGCGAAGAGGTGTGCGCCGTGTCAGAGGGCCGGAAAGCGACACCAGGTCGCGGCGGGCCTTCGACCTTCGGGTTCAAGTAGGCGTCGAAGAGGCGTTGCAGCTGACCAGCGACCTCAGGGAGCAGCCCGCCCCGCACCGGGATCACCCCGTCCTTGACCCGGCCGAGGGTGATCCCCCGCGCCCGCATGGCGATCTCCTCCGCCGGCTCGGCTCCGTCCGGGTCGAGATACTGCACGATCGCCTGCGCCAGCATCCGGAGATCTTCCGGAGTCGCCGGAGGAGCGGCCTCGTCATCGGCCCTCGCCTCCGCACCGCCTTGGTCATCCGCGCGCTTCTCGGCGACCGGAAGCCCGCGCGCATACGCCGCCAACTCCGCATCGGCACGCAACCTGTCCGCCGTTCCCACCCTGGCACCGGCCCGTTCGATCGGACCGATCGCCGCCAGAACTCCGTCGACCCCCACCGTCCCGTCGAGCAGAGACGCTCGCAATGCCGGCCACCGTGCCGGCAACCACCCGCCCGACGTCAGTTCGATGTCTCGCCGCACCGCCCTCGCGGCCTTCACGACCCGGGTGGCACCTGTCGCGTCCACTCGCAGCACCCGCTGCAGGAGCTCGCCGACCGTTCGGCACCCGAACAGACCGCAGAACGCGAGGTCGCCAGAGCCCGCCGGGCGTGACTCCACCGACGCGACGACCTCCACCACCACAGCCTCCACGCGCCGCTGCGCCTCGCCTGCGACCCGCAGCAACTCCATCTTCGACGCATCGGACAACCCCGCCACCGCCTCGGAGCGCAGCACCACATCGAGATCGGCGACGATCTGACGGAGCGCGTCCACGGGAGAGTTCATACCCGAAGTCAACGCGGGGCCACGGACATTCATCGCCGAATTATCCCTGTTCAGAGTAATATTCCAGAACACGAGATGCGGCCTCGATCACTCCACAGGACGGGCGGATCGCGGGTTCTCCACAGCCGCCGCGCACCACGGAGCCGCCATGCCGCGAGCAGCCCGCACACGACGCAGAATCGATGCACCTCCTGGCGTCACGTTCTCGGCGGACATTCATAGATGACCGAGCACGGAGACCGCTCACCGGTGGGACGCGTCCGATCTCGATTTGACGCTCGCGAGTTCACGGCCTAAATTACAGATCGGTAACGGTGGCATCCGGGGGGATCGACCGCCGCGTACATCTGCCCTCCCGGAAGGAACCCGTCACGAATTCCCTGCCCCCCGAGCGCGCTCACGAAGCCTCGGAAGCTCCGACAGAAGTCCCCGATTCGATCCGACCGCTTCTCCGTCGCGATCGTCGACGCCCTGCGACCGCAGACCTCACGACCGACGCAGACCTCGCGGGCAACGTCGCCCCCTCACTCAGGTCGTCGCGCGCACGCCGCACGCTCCCGGCAGGTCACACGGCGACCGAAGCCGCGGACTCGCCCCGACAGCAGACCGACCTTCCCTCCGAAGCAACAGGGACTCAAGTAAGGCCCCAGACGAAGCCGGCTCCAGCGACCGAGCCGCGCGCAACGCAGACCCAGGCGACGCAGGCTCAGGCAACGCAGCCCCAGCTCGAGGCGACACAGGCACAGCCCAAGGCAGCACAGACCCCGCGTTCCTGGGATCCTCGCCTGCGCCCTCGGCACATGGCTCCCCGCGCGGCGTCCACCCCTCAGACCCGGGTCCGTCGCACGAAGCGCACATGGGCGAAGTCCAAGGCACTCGGCGCGACGTTGGCGATCGGGGTCCTGATCACCGGAGCCGCGCTCCCCGCACTCAACCCCACCAGCGGTCCCGCAGCGGCCGCCAGTGCTCCCGTCTCGACCCTCGCCGAAGGAATGTCCCAGTCCTACACGTCGAAGAACGAGATCCGGGCGGAGATCGCTCCCCGTGGGAACTTCTCCGCGACGACGCCCGAGGAGATCAAGGAGACGCGTTCCCGTGCTGCGGCTGCGGCGATCGCGGCAGGCATGCCTCTGGGAAGCGCGCTGGACATTCCGCTCGCCGGACGCATCGTGATGCCGATGGCCGACGGCACCTACACCTTCACAGACGGCTTCGGCGCTTCACGACCCGGTCGATCGCACCTCGGACAAGACTTCGCCGCGCCGGTCGGCACTCCGATCAACGCCGCCATGAAGGGCTGCGTCTCCCGGTCGACCGAGAGCTACCAGGGCTACGGTGTGACGATCCAGATCGAGAGCATCGTCGACGGACAGGCCGTGAGCACCGTCTACTCGCACATGACCTATGGCAGCCGGGCGGTCGAGGTCGGCGACTGCGTCGATGAAGGCCAGTACATCGGAGACGTCGGATCGACCGGGTACGTGTTCGGGTCCTGCCTGCACTTCGAGGTCCACATCAACACCGTCGCCGTGGATCCGCTGCCCTGGCTCAAGAAGAACGTGAGCTGAGCCGCACCGTCCGTCCCCCGCATCTGCAGCGGCGATCACCGTAGGCTGATCGGATGACCCCGCTGGTGATCCGCGACGCCCGCGCGGACGATGCCGACCGCATCGCCGAGGTGCACGTCCGTTCGTGGCAGGCGGCCTATCGCGGGCTCATCGATCAGTCCGTGCTCGATGAGCTCTCCGTCGACGAGCGAGCCGAGGGCTGGCGGCGCATCATCGCAGAGCCTCTGCCCACGGGCCTCGGAACCCTCGTCGCCGTGCGTGACGATCACCTCATCGGCTGGGCATCGCTCGGCTCCGGCCGCGACCCCGACGGTCTCGCCGACGGTGAGGTCTACGGCATCTACACCGACCCCGCCGCGTGGTCGACCGGGGCCGGCCACGCCCTGCTCGAGTCCGCGGAGAAGCGGATCGCCGAGGCCGGATACGAACGTGCCTACCTGTGGGTGCTCGACGGGAACGAGCGCGCGGACGCCTTCTACGCACGGCACGGCTGGGACGAGGACGGCGCGATCAAGATCGAGGAACGACCCCGACTCACCCTGCGTGAGCACCGTCGCGTGAAGCTGCTCAGCCCCTGATCACTGGGCCGAGGCGAACAGCCAGCGACCGCACTCGGCGGCTCACTCGGACGAGGGTCGCGCTGCAGCCAGCGCACGATCCAACTGGGCATCGAGTGCCCGCCAAGCGCCGAGCTCGAACGACAGCACGATCGCTATCGGCGAGATCACGATGGTGAGCAGGCACAGCCACAAGGGCGACCCCACGGCCGCCAGCACGATCGCGAGAACAGGCAAGACGAGAACGGTGATCTGCAGCGGCGAGTTCTTGGGGAACTCGGACACCAACCACGCGTGCAGCAGATACAGGGTGACCATGAACGCCAGCACCGGCACGGCGATGGACGAGATCGCCGTGAGGGTGCTCACGTGATAGTGCTCGTCGTACACGTAGCCGATGACGTGCAGGCCCGCACCCACCGCGGCGATCGCCGCGAACAGCACCACATGTCCATACCCCCAGAGGAAGGCCTTGGAACGACGAACCGCGAGGATGGGCGCGCTCGGCACGAGGAAGTAGACCCACCAGAGCGCGAAGGCCATGACGATGCCGAGGCCGATCACCATGATCGAGGAGAACGACCAGCCCTCCGCGACGGTCACCTCCTGTGCCGCGGCGAGCGTGCCGAACACGGTCTCACCGAGCGCGATGATCGCCAGCAGGGAGTATCGCTCGGCGATGTGGTGCGGATGCCACGGCGTGGAGCCGCCGGTGCGGTGTCCCTTGCGCTCGGCCACGACGGGACCCGACCATTCGATGGCCGAGACGAGGATCGCGCCGACGAGGAACCCCAGCGGGTCGAGCGGCAGGAAGAGCAGCGTCACCCAGCCGATCTGCGCGATGCCGATGCTCAGCGCGTAGGTCTTCGCGGCAGTGAGATACCGCGGGTTGCCGTGGGCGGCGCGCAACCACTGCGCGATCGCCGCGATCCTCATCACGACGTAGCCGGCGACCATCACCTCGTTCGCCACCGGCTGCCCGCGCTCGAGCGACTCGAACATCGGCGGAAGCCCGATCGCCAGCACGACCACACCGGCCATCTGCACCATGGTCAGGACGCGGAACAGCCAGTCGTCGGTGTCGAACGCCGAAGCGAACCACGAATAGTTGATCCACGCCCACACGATCGCGACCATCGCGAAGCAGAAGCCGCCTATGCCGGCAGCGAGGTCGCCGTGCGCGATCGCGGATGCTAGCTGGTTGGCAGCAACCCCGAACGCGGCGACGAACGTCAGGTCGAACAGCAGCTCGAGCGGTGTGGCCGCGCGATGTTCCTGGGCCGCGTCACGGCCTCTCATCGGGCGCAGGCCATGACGGAAATAGGTTGGCGTCGACAAACAGTCCCCCAGAGTCGCCGAACAGAACGGTCCCCACCGCGGAGACCACCCTAGTCGAGCGCACTCATCACGTGCTTGATGCGGGTGTAGTCGTCGAAGCCGTACTGGGAGAGGTCCTTGCCGTACCCGGAGTGCTTGAACCCGCCGTGGGGCATGTCCGACACGAACGGGATGTGCGTGTTGATCCACACGCACCCGAAGTCGAGGTCGCGCGAGAAACGCATCGCACACGCATGATCGGTCGTCCACACCGAGGCGGCGAGCGCGTACGGCACGTCATTGGCCATCTCCAGCGCCTCGGCATCCTCCGTGAAGGCCTGCACCGTGAGGACCGGTCCGAAGATCTCACCCTGCACGACCTCGTCGTCTTGATGCACACCCGAGATGATGGTGGGCTCCCAGAAGTAGCCGCGATCACCCTGACGGCGTCCACCGGTCTCGATCGTCGCGTGGGCGGGCAGGCGGTCGATGAAACCCTGCACCTGCGCGAGCTGGGCCGCACTGCTCAGCGGCCCGTAGAGCACACCCTCCTCATGCGGTGCTCCGGTGCGGGCGTGCGTCTTCGCCCTCGCGACCAGCGCGGCGACCAGTTCATCGTGGAGTGAGGCGTGCACCAGCACCCTGGTCGCAGCGGTGCAGTCCTGCCCGCCGTTGAAGAAGGCGCCGGTGGTGATGCCCTCGACGGCCTTCTCGATCGATGCGTCGGCGAACACGATCGCCGGTGCCTTGCCGCCGAGTTCGAGGTGCACCCGCTTGACGTCGTTCGCCGCCGAGCGCGCGACGGCCATGCCCGCCCGCACCGAACCGGTGATCGCGACCATCTGCGGTGCGGGGTGCTCCACCAGTGCGACGCCGGTGTCGCGATCGCCGAGCACCACGTTGAGGGTGCCCGCCGGCGTGTGCAGAGCGACGATCTCGGCGAGCAGCAACGTGGTGAGCGGCGTGGACTCGGCCGGCTTCAGCACCACCGTGTTGCCGGCGGCGAGCGCGGGGGCGATCTTCCACACCGCCATGTTCAGCGGATAGTTCCAGGGGGTCACCTGACCGATCACACCGACCGGCTCGCGACGCACGAACGAGGTGTGCCCGGCGAGGTATTCGCCCGCGGCCCTGCCCTCGAGGCTGCGCGCGGCGCCGGCGAAGAAACGCAGCTGGTCGACCGACTGCATGATCTCGTCGGCGACCAGGCTGGCGCGCGGCTTGCCGGTGTCCTGCGATTCGAGGTCGGCGAACTCTTCGGCACGCGATTCCATCTCGTCGGCGATGCGGAAGAGCGCCAGCTGCCGTTCGGCGGGCGTGGTGTCGCGCCAGACCGGGAAGGCGGCGGCCGCGGCAGCGTAGGCGGCGTCCACGTCGCTCGCATCCGACACCGGCAGTTCCCCGTAGGCGTCTTCGGTGACAGGATCGAGAAGCGTCATCCGACCGCTGCCGTTCGCGGGCACGTACCGGCCGCCGATGAAGTTCTGCAACGGTGCTGAATCCTTCAGAAGGTGAGTCGACATGGCGTCATGCTATCGAGATCGGTACGGAATCTGAAGATCCCTACGAGAAATTCGACTGAATCAGTTGCATGGCCGGTTCCCAACTGACAATATCGACACATGAGCGCGAAGCACTCCCAGCCTGCCCTTGATGACATCTCGAAGCGCATCGTCGAACTGCTGCAGGAGGACGGCCGCCGCCCCTACGCCGAGATCGCCCGGGAGGTCGGACTGAGCGAAGCCGCCGCGCGTCAGCGCGTGCAGCGCATGACCGAGGCGGGCATCATCCAGATCGTGGCCGTCACCGATCCGATGCAGCTCGGCTTCCACCGCATGTCGATGATCGGCATCCGGGTCTCCGGGAACCCCCGCGAGATCGCGCAGGAGCTCACCACGATCCCGGAGCTGGCCTACGTGGTCGTGACACTCGGCACCTTTGACATCCTCGTCGAGGCGGTGTGCGAGAACGACGAGCACCTCATCGAGCTCATCGCCACTCGCATCCGCACCATCCCCGGTATCACGCACACCGAGAGCCTGCTCTACGCCGGTCTGTACAAAGACCTCTACAACTGGGGCACGCGCTGAGGCGCGCCTCCGACGAAACGGAGAGAACGATGGGCACCACCGTCTTCGAACGCCAACGGCCTTCCGCGAGCGTCATCGATGCCTCGCTGCGCGACACCGACCTGCGGGTGTTCTGGCTCGACGACGTCGAGCGGCCGACGCACCCGCCGCTGAACGGCACTGTCCGTGCCGACCTCGCCATCGTCGGCGGAGGATACGCCGGACTGTGGACCGCGGTGCGCGCCAAGGAGCGTGACCCCGAGCGCCGCGTCGTCCTGCTCGAAGCGTCGCGCATCGCCTGGGCCGCCTCCGGTCGCAACGGCGGATTCTGCGAGTCGAGCCTGACGCACGGCCATGAGAACGGCGTCAACCGATGGCCGGAGGAGATCGACCGGCTCGAGGAGCTGGGCCATGCGAACCTCGACGCGATCGGCGAGACGGTCGAGCGGTACGGCATGGACGCGGAGTTCGAGCGCACGGGGCAGCTGGCGGTCGCCGTCGAGCCGCATCAGGTGGACTGGTACCGCGAAGAGCCCGGCTTCCTCGATCGCGAAGCCGTGCAGGCCGAGGTGCACTCGGAGACCTTCCTCGCCGGGGACTGGGATCGCGACGGCTGCGCCATGGTGCACCCCGCCAAGCTCGGCGTCGAGCTGGCACGGGTGGCCGCAGAGCTCGGTGTCGAGATCTACGAGCACAGCATCGTCCGCGCGATCGAGGGCGACGGATCCGGTCCGATCACCCTGGTCACCCCGAACGGCCGCGTGGTCGCGGACGCCGTGGCTCTCGGCACCAACGTCTTCCCCTCGCTCCTCAAGCGCAACCGCCTGATGACCGTGCCGGTGTACGACTACGTGCTGATGACCGAGCCGCTCACGCCCGAGCAGTTGGCATCCATCGGCTGGTCGAACCGTCAGGGCCTCGCAGACAGCGCCAACCAGTTCCACTACTACCGGCTCACCGGGGACAACCGCATCCTGTTCGGCGGCTACGACGCGATCTACCACTTCGGCGGCAAGGTGCGCCCGGAGTACGAGGACCGCATCGAGAGCCACCGCAAGCTCGCCTCCCACTTCTTCACGACCTTCCCGCAACTGGAGGGTCTGCGCTTCACTCACCGCTGGGCGGGAGCCATCGACTCGTCGAGCCGCTTCTGCGCGTTCTTCGGCACTGCCCGCAAGGGACGCGTGGCCTACGCGACCGGCTTCACGGGCCTGGGCGTGGGCGCGGCACGATTCGCCGCCGACGTCATGCTCGACAAGCTGTCCGGCGAGCAGACCGAGCGCACCGAGCTGCGGATGGTGCGCGAGAAGCCCATCCCGTTCCCGCCGGAACCCGCAGCATCGATCGGGGTCAATCTCGTGCGCGCGGCCATGAACCAGGCCGACCACAACCAGGGCAGACGGAACCTGTTCCTCAAGGCGCTCGACGCCGTGGGCATGGGCTTCGACTCGTGAACGGCCTCGCCGCGGGGAGTGCGGTGGATGTCAACTCCCTGCCCCTCGACCATGAGCCGCTTCCCGCCGCGGAGGTGCTCGCCGGCGCTCCGACGGCCGCTGTCCGCGAGCTTGCGACACTGGGCGGCACCGAGATCGGTGTCTGGGAGATGACACCGGGCACCGCGACAGACACCGAGTCCGACGAAGTGTTCGTGGTGCTGTCAGGCCGCGCCACGATCGCCTTCGCCTCGTCCGGACTGCCCGATCTGGAGGTCGGGCCCGGCTCTGTCGTGCGTCTCGCCGAGGGCATGCGCACGACCTGGACCGTCACCGAGACCCTCCGCAAGATCTACATCGCCTGACCCGGCGGACGCTTTCGGCGGGTCAGGCGGCCGGGACCGGAACGGAGTCGATGAGCAGCCGCGTGTAAGGGTGCCGGGGATCGACGAGCAGCTGCTCGGTCGGACCCGCCTCGACGATCTCACCGCGCCGCATCACGATGGTCTCGGCGCAGACCTTGCGCACGACGGCGAGGTCGTGACTGATGAAGAGCAGCGTGAGGCCCTGATCTCGTCGGATGCCGGCGACGAGATCGAGCACCTGTGCCTGCACCGACACGTCGAGTGCGCTCGTCGCCTCGTCCATGACCAACAGCTGCGGTTCGACCGCGAGCGCACGAGCGATCGCGACCCGCTGCCGCTGGCCGCCGGAGAGCGTGCGCGGCCGGGCGGTGAGGTGCTCCTCACGCAGCCCCACCGCGGTGAGCAGCTCGAGCGCTCTGGCCGCGGCCGCCGTCCCGGTCCTGCCGGTGTGCAGCTTCAGCACGTCTTCGATCGCACGTCCGGCGGGAATCCGAGGGTCCAGAGACAGATACGGGTCCTGGAACACCATCTGCACGCTCTTCGCGCGCTCCAGCCGCTCGGCACGGGAGCGTGGAGCGGACAGCGCGCGATCGTCGATGCGGATCTCACCCGCGTCCGGCTCCTCGAGCCCCACGATCATGCGCGCGAGGGTCGACTTGCCCGACCCCGATTCCCCCACGACGGCGAGCGATCCTCCGCGTGGGATGACCAGCGACGCATCGGAGACCGCGACGACCGGTGCCCTCCCCCGCCGATGGTAGGTCTTCCCGACTCCGGACACGGAGAGCTGGACATCGACTCCGGTCGCACCACCCGCGACAGTACCGCCGGCGACATTGCGGTCCGCGACAGCGCCGCCCGTGATGCGCGGCGTCGCCGCCACCAGCCGACGCGTGTACTCGGCGGCCGGCTCCCTGAGCACGGCAGGGGCGGGCCCCTCTTCCACCACGGCACCGTCCTTCATGACCACGAGCCGATCGCACAGCGAGCCGGCGAGGTTGAGGTCGTGGGTGATGAACAGCATGCCCATGCCGGTCTGCGCGCAGAGGTCTCGCAGCACCTGCACGATCTCGGCCTGCGTGGTGACGTCGAGCGCGGTCGTCGGCTCGTCGCACACCAGCAGCCGCGGCGAGGCGCTCAGGGCTCCCGCGATCATGACGCGCTGCAGCATGCCTCCCGAGAGCTCATGCGGGTGCTGACCGAGGTGATCCTCCGGGGCGGGCAGCCGCACCGATGTCAGGAGATCGACGGCGCGCGCTCGCGCGGCCTGCTTCGACCACCCCTCGCACAGGCGGAGCGCTTCGGTGACGTGATCGCCGATCGTGCGCATCGGGTTGATACCGGCCCGTGGATCCTGGAAGACCATCGAGGCCCTGTGGCGGCGGATCTCCTGACGCTGCTGCCCCGCCCGGAGGGGTGATGTCCCCTCGACCTCGACCGCCCCTCCCACCACAGCCCGGTCAGGCAACAGGCCGAGCACGGAGCGGGCGGTCAGCGACTTGCCGGAACCCGACTCGCCGACCAGCCCCACTGTCTCCCCCGCCGCGACCCTGAGCGTGATGCCGTGCAGCAGCCGGCGCCCGTTCGGGAGGTCGAGGGTGAGGTCGCGGATGTCGAGCAGCGGCGCATCGACCGCCCGCCGGGTGTGCGAAGTCATGCGGAAACCTCTCCTCCGATGCGGTCGGACAGTTCCTCTCCGATGATGTTCACGGCCACCACGACGATGACCACGACGACGGCCGGGGCGATCGCCGGGAGGAACTGCCCAGAGGCGATGCCCGACTGCGCCTCGTTGATCATGGCGCCCCAGTCGGCCGTCGGGGGCTGCACACCGAGGCCGAGGAAGGACAGCCCGGCGAGTTCGGCCAGCACGTAGCCGAAGTTGAGCGTCGACTGAGCCCCGACGATCGGTGTCACGTTCGGCAGCACCCGCCGCAGGGCGATCCATGCTCCACCGAAGCCCTGCACGCGGTAAGCGGAGACATAGGGACGGGTGCGCTCGGCCGCCACGAGCGACCGGGTCAGCCGGGCGACGAACGGCGCGTAGGCGATGCTCATCGCGATGACGGGAGCGAGGAGACCTTTGCCGAACAGTGCGACCGCCATGATCGCGATCAGCAGCGACGGGAAGGCGAACAGCACGTCGAACACGCGGCCGAGCACCGCATCGATCCAGCCGCCCCGCCACCCCGCGAGCAACCCGAGGAGGATGCCCAGCACGGTGGAGAAGATCACCACGGCCAGCGGGCCGATCAGCGCCGTGCGGCCGCCCCAGATGATGCGGCTCAGGGTGTCGCGACCCAGCGAGTCGGTGCCCAGCCAGTGCGCGGCGGAGGGCGGGGCGTAGAAGGCCGCGAAGTCCACGGCGTCGGGATCGTACGGCGCGATCCACGGCGCGAAGATCGCAGCGAGCGTCACGACAGCCAGCACGATGGCACTCAGGGCGAACAGGAAGGGTGGGCGGGGGATCCGCGGTGCACGCAGCACGCGGACGGCCAGCGTGGGGGTCGGGGTCGTCATCGGGCACCAGCTCCGGCAGCGGATCGGGGATCGATCCAGGGTTCGAGGATGTCGACGACCGCGTTGATGGCGACGAAGGCCGTCACCACGAGCAGCACGATCGCCTGGACGACCGGGAAGTCCAGTCGGTCCACGGATTGCACGAGCAGCGAGCCGACGCCGGCGAGACCGAAGGCGGCCTCGACGATCGAGCTCGCGACGATGAGACCGGCCACCAACACGCCGCTGACGGTGAGGATCGGACCGAGCGCGTTGCGCAGCACATGCCGACGCACGACGACCGTCCGCTTCACGCCGCGACTGATCGACACCTCGACATGCTCGCGCCCGAGCTGCTCGACCATCGCCGAGCGCGTCACCTTCCCGACCAGCACGATGAACACGATGGCCAGCGCGATGGACGGCAGCACCAGGTGGTAGAGCATGTCGACGAAGCCGTCGCCCGATCCGAACGACGGGAACCATCCGAGCTGCACAGAGAACACGGCGATCAGCACGATGGACCCGACGAACGAGGGAATGGCTCCGAGCACCGTGAGGCCGATCAGCACGACCCGGTCGAGCATCCGGCCGCGGTTGAGCGCCGCGACGGCACCGAACACCAGACCGACGACCGCGATGATCGTGCCGGCCATGACGACGAGCATCAGCGTGAGGGGCAGCCGCTCCCCCAGGACGACGCTCACATCCTGGCGGAACTGCAGCGACCGACCGAAGTCACCCTGGAGCACGCCCCCGATCCACCGCAGGTACTGCTCCCACGGAGGCTTGTCGAGCCCGTACTGGGCGGTCACCTGCGCGACCGCCTCCGCGCTGGGCTTGCGCCCGCGGAGCAGGAAGCTCACAGGATCTCCCGGCACCAGGAACCGCGAGAAGAAGACGAGCAGCGACGCCAGGAACAGCGTCAGCAGCAGACCGCCGAGCTTCCCGGCGACGCGTCGTGCGGCACTCATCGGGTGGCCTCCTTCGGGGGTGTGATCGCCGTTCGAATCGCGCACATGGCTGCATCCGAAGCCGAGAGAGGACCATGTGCGCGATTCGAGCGGTCAGCCACGGTCAGCGGGCGCCGATCTCTGCGGCCCACGGGTAGTACAGGAACGCCATCGACGGGGAGACGCCGGTGATGCGCTCGCCTTGGAACACGGACAGGGGTCCGGTGTAGAGCGGAAGCCAGGGCAGCTCGGCGTTCGCGATCTGCTGCGCCTTCGCCGTCAGCTCGCTCCGCGCCGCCGGGTCGTCCGTGGCGATCGCCTGGTTCACGACCTCGTCGAACTCCGGGTCGCTCCATCCGCCGTAGTTGCTGAACTCGCCCGTGCGCAGCACCGAGTACATCTCCAGCGCGTCGGGACTGGAGAGGTACCAGCTCGTGTAGAAGAGGTCGACTCCTTCCCTGGCACTGGGGTCGGAGAACAGCGCCGTGTACGCCGCTGGACTCACCGACTGGATGTCGACCTTCAACCCGATGGACTGGGCGGCCGCGGCGACGGCCTGCGAGATGACGGCGAAGTCGTTGCCGATCGGCGCGGTCACATACGTCAGCTCGGCACCCTCCGCACCCGCCTCGGCGATGAGCTTCTTCGCGTCCTCCAGATTCCGGTCGTAGTGCGTGATGTCGTCGAAGGCCGCAGTGCGTGCATCGTCGGAGGCCTCGCGCCACACCGTCTCGGTCGTGAACACGTCTGTGACCTCGCCGATCCCGCGCACGGCCGCCTGCAGCATGCCTTCGCGGTCCATCGCGAGCAGCAGTGCTTTGCGCACCCGCAGGTCGCCGAGCGGGCCTTCGAGGTCGCTGATCACGACGTTGCCGACCGCGGTCGACGGTCCGAACAGCGCATCACCCTTGCCCGACGCCTCCAGCTGCGGCACGGCCTCGAGCGGGATCATCCAGCCGCCGTCGACGCTGCCCGACTTCAACGCGTTGACCCGCGCGGTCGCATCGCCCATGAAGACGAACTTCACCTCGCCGGAGCGCGCCCTCAACGCGTCGTCCCAGTAGTCGTCGTAGCGGGTCAGGGTGATCGACTCCCCCGATTCCCACCCCGTGAACGAGAACGGACCGGTGCAGTTCACACCGCCGGTCGAGTTGCCGTAATCGGCTCCCTTCTCGGCGAGCGTCGCCGCTGACTCGACCACTCCCGCGGATCCGCCCATCGAGAGGTTGAACTGCGAGTCGGGACCCGACATCGTCACGGTCACCTGACTATCGCCGGTCTGCGCGATGTCGACCACGTTCTGATACACCGAGAACCACGACGAGCCGACCGCGGGATCGAGGTGCCGCGACATCGAGGCCACGACGTCGGCCGCCGTCAACGGCGTGCCGTCGTGGAACGTCACGCCCTGCCGGATGTTGTACACCCACGTCTCCGGAGTCGGATGCTCGAAGGACTCGGCCAGCGCGGGGGTGAGCGAGAAGTCGGGGTTCAGCCGCAGCAGCGACTCGCACACGTTGGCGAGCACCTGGTTGTCGGCGTAGTCGAAGGCGTACGCGTAGTCGAGGGAATAGGGCTCGGCGTAGCTCGCGAACGTGAACGAGTCGATGTCGCCACGGGGCGCAGCCGTCTTCTCGGTGATGGACCAGTCGATCGATGCCCCGTCGCCGCCACCGCCGGTCGAGCCCGCGGGGCTGCACGCCGCGAGCGCGGCGACGGTCGCGATGCCGGTGATCAGGACGGCGCCGGTGCGGACGCTGGTGCGGGGATGGACGATGGTGCGGGAACGGAGCGAGCGGTGCATCAGGACTCCTTACGGGTGGGGGCGGGATGAGCGGCACGGGAGGCGGCCGCCGCGGTGTAGACCGGCTTCCCCTCGATCCAGGTCGAGGTGACCCGCGTGCGATGGATGTCGGCCTCATCCACGTCGAACGGGTTCGGGTCGAGCACGACGAGGTTGGCGAGGTATCCCTCTCGGATCCTGCCGGTGTCGTCATCGCGCCGATTCACGTAGGCGCTGCCCGATGTGTACGCGGCGAGCGCGGTCTCGAGATCGAGGCGCTGGTGGTGTCCGCCGAGCGGTTCGCGGGTGGATCCCGGGTACGCCCTGTTGACCGCGATGTGGATGGCGGCGATCGGGTCGGCACTCGACACCGGCCAGTCGCTACCTGCGGCGAAGCGCACACCAGCGCGGGCGAAGTCGCCGAACGGATACTGCCGCGCCTCCTGCCCCTCCTGCAGGAACGGCAGGGTGAGCTCGTCGAGCTGATCCTCGTGGGTGGCCCAGAGTGCCTGCAGGTTGGCGATCGCCCCGAGGTCGGCGAACCGCGGGATGTCGGCTTCCGCCACGATCTGAAGGTGTGCGAGGTGATGCCGGCCATCCGTGGCACCGTTGGCCTCGTGCGCGACGTCGAGAGCGTCCAGCGCCTCGCGCACTGCCCGGTCGCCGAGGGCGTGCATGTGCACCTGCTGGCCCGCGGCGTCGAGGGCGACCACGTAGTCGCGCAGCTTCGCCGGCTCGATGAAGCTGAGCCCGTGGTTGCAGGTGTCGTGTCCGGTCTCGTCACGGTAGGGGGTGAGCATCGCGGCGGTCTGGTTCTCGGCGACACCGTCGACCATGATCTTGGTCGTCCCGAGGTCGAGTCGACGGTCCGGTCGCGACTCCGCAGCCCGTTCACGCCGCTCGACCATCCGCTCGACCTGCTCGATGCCACCGTCGCGCACCCACCACTGGGCTCCGACCACGTGCACGGCGAGCGTCCCCTCCTGGAGCGCGCGTTCATAGGCGGCGAGCGGGTCGGAGATCCCGGCCACGTTCGCGGCGACCATCGCGTCCTGCCAGCCGGTGATCCCGAGGGCGATGAGTTCCTGCTGGGCACGGAGCAGGCCCTGGTAGGCGAGCTCGTCGGAGGTCGTGGGGCGCACGTGAGCGAACAGGTCACCCGCTCCCTCATGGAAGGTACCCGCCGGGAAGCCGTCGGCTTCGCGGACGATGCGCCCGTCGGCCGGGTCCGGGGTGTCAGCGGTGATGCCCGCTCTCTCGATCGCCGCGGTGCTCGCCCAGGTGCTGTGATGATCCCTGCTCTGCAGCAGTACAGGACGGCCACCCGCTGCCTCGTCGAGAAGGTCGCGGGGCGGGTTCCCTCCGGGGAAGTGGTCCATGCTCCATCCCCCGCCGAGGATCCACTCCTCCTGCGGGTTCGCGTCGGCGTACGCTCGCACCAGCCGGGCCGCATCGGCGGCGCTCGTGGACTCCGACAGGTTGCACTGGAGAAGCTCGATGCCGCCGCCCACCGGGTGGATGTGCGCGTCCTGGAACCCCGGGCTGAGCAGTGCTCCCCCCAGATCGATCCGCTGCGCGTCGTCGGAGGCGGCGTCGTCCAGCTCGTGTTCGGGCACGACAGCGGCGATGCGCCCCTCGCGCACGATCACGGCGTGCTGCTCGAGCGGAGCACCGCTGCCGGTGAACACGGGACCACCGTGGAAGATCAGTTCGCGCGCCATCGTGCGCCTTTCTTCGTCGTCGAAGTTGCGGGATGGCGATAAAGCTATCCGGCGTCATCATTCATGTCAACACTGTTGTCACATGTGTGGTGAACTTCTATCCTGCTATCAGCGATCGCGTCCGCTCATGGCACGATGGAGCGAGAAGACCGGAGAGACGATGGCGAACAGCAAGGCCCCCACCCGCGTGCGGCTGGACACCGCGATGATCATCGAGGCCGGGAAGGAACTCGCCGCCACCGGCACGTCCTCCCTCTCGGTGCGCGACCTCGGCACCCGTCTCGGCGCGGACCCCACAGCGATCTACCGCCACTTCGCGAGCAAGGACGCACTGATGGGCGCACTGCTCGACGAACTCAACGGCGAGGCCGCTGCGGCGGTCGATCTTCCCCTCGACGACTGGCGAGGACGCCTGCGCATGCTGGCCGAGTCCACGCTGGAGTTGTTCACCCGATACCCGGCGATCGGCGCGGAAGCGACCACCCTCACGACCCACGGACCCGGAGAGCTCGCCGCCATCGAACTCATGCTCGATGCCTTCCACCGCGCCGGCCTGCGCGGGCAGGACCTCGTGCGTCACTACGCCCTGCTCGCCTCCCACGTGCTCTCCGGCGCAGCCGGCATCGCCCGCGCACGCGCCGACCGCGACGTCGACGCCGGCGACAGCCCATGGATCGATGCGCCTCTGCTGGCAGACCCCCGACAGTTCCCGCTGATCGCCGAGAACAGCGTGCGGCTCGCCGAGCTGCAGGACCGCGAGCTGTTCCTGCTCGGGGTGGATGTGATCATCGACGCCGCTGCGCGCACGGCCGAGCGCCACTGAGCGTCGAGCTCTTGCGCTCCAGATAGTTTTGTTGCAAAACTACTCCTCGCCGCCGACGACGCGGCGCGAGGGAGAGATCGATGAAGATCATCATCATCGGCGCGGGCATAGGCGGACTCGCCGCAGCCCTCAGTCTGCACGACGCCGGATTCCGCGACATCACCGTCTATGAACGCAGCAGTCGCATCCGCGGCCTCGGGGTGGGCATCAACCTGCTCCCCCATGCGCTGCGGGAGCTGAGCGAGCTCGGCGTCGCCGACGACATTGCCGCGCTCGGTGTCGCCCCCACCACGCTCAGCTACTTCACCCGCCGCGGCCAGCCGATCTGGAGTGAGCCCCGGGGACTGGCCGCCGGGTACCGCTGGCCGCAGCTTTCGGTGCACCGAGGCCGCCTGCAGCTCACGTTGCGCGACCTCGTCGAAGAACGCCTGGTCGAGCCGATCCGCCTCGGTCATCGCCTCATCGGGATCGCCTCGAACGCCGACGGCACCGAGACGGCACGCTTCGCGACGGCAGACGGCGACCACGAGGTCACGGCCGACGTGATCGTCGGCGCGGACGGCATCCACTCCGCATCGCGCGCCCTCCGGTACCCCGACGAAGGGTCCCCGCCCTGGAGCGGGCTGACGCTCTGGCGAGGAGTGACGCGCATTCCGGCATTCCTCGACGGGCGCACCATGATCATGGCCGGCGACGGCGACCAGAAGTTCGTGGCGTACCCGCTCGCGGAGCCGTCGCCGGATGGACGGATGCAGGTGAACTTCATCGCCGAGCGGCGTATGCCGGGGTCCGGCGACGCCGACTGGAACCGTGCGGTCGATCCTTCGCCGATCGCCGAGATGTTCCGTGGTTGGACGTTCGACTGGCTCGACATCCCCGTCGCGATCGATGCAGCGGACGAGATCCTCGAGTACCCGATGGTCGACCGTGATCCGCTGCCGCGATGGTCGTTCGGAGGTACGACCCTCCTCGGAGACGCCGCGCACGCGATGTATCCCAACGGCTCGAACGGGGGTTCCCAGGCCATCATCGACGCGCGCACGCTGGCATTCCACCTGGCGACGGCCGATACCGTGGAGCAGGCACTCACCCGCTACGAGGAGGCACGCCGCCCCGCGATGACGGCTCTGCTCGCGGGCACCAGGGCCACCGGACCCGAGCGGGTGATGCAGCTCGCCGCGGAACGGGCACCGGAGGGCTTCGACGACATCGACGATGTGATCCCCCTCGAGGAGCGCGAACGCATCGCCGCCGACTACAAGACCGCTGCCGGCTTCCTGCCAGAAGCGCTGAACGAGCGCCCGTCGCTGAGCGTGCGCGCATGACCGCGTCCGACTCCGCGCAGGTACGCGCCAGCGGGCTCGACACCGGTTTCGATGCCGCGCGTCTCGCCGCCGTGATCTCGCCGCTGCGGCGGACGCTGCTGGCGGCGACACGGGCGGAAGCCGGGCTTCCCGAACTCGCCGAAGCACAGATCGACGTGCTGCGTACGCTGCCCCGCGGTACGAGTCGGGGTCCGGCTGACATCGCCGCTCAGCTGCGCCTGAGCCGGCCGACCGTGAGCAACCTGCTCGGCACCATGCAGACGGAGGGCCTGATCGAGCGCGACCTCGACCCCTCGGACGGTCGCCGCGTCGTGGTGCGCGCCTCGGCACGGGCCCTGGGGCTGTTCGACCGATTCGACGCCGTGCACTCGGCCGTGGTCGCACGGGCGAGCCGCGAGCTCGACGACAGGGACCGTGCGGCCCTCGACGCGGCGCTTCCCGCCCTCGAACGTCTGTGCGCCGTGCTCACGGCGCCTCGAGAGCACTCCTCCTCGACCCCTTCGGACGCCACATGACCACCTTTCACGATCACCTTCCCGTTCCCGCGCTCGAGTCCGCCTTCGACGTCTCGGTCGATCTCGGCCCGCTGGAGGATCACGGCATCACCAGCACCGGCCATCGCCGGGTCGTCCCGATCCTCGGCGGGTGCATCACCGGCATCGTCGAGGCCGAGATCCTCCGCGGCGGAGCCGATTGGCAGCTCGTCCGCCCCGACGGCACGATCGAGATCGACGGCCGCTACTCCGCGCGCACCGCGTCCGGTGACCTGCTCCTGCTGCATGCGAAGGGGGTGCGCGCGGGCTCGGCACCCGTGCTCGAGCTGCTCGGACGGGGAGCGGATGTGGATCCCACCGCCTATTACTTCCGCACGACGGTCACGATCGAGACGGCGGCGCCCTCCCTCGTCGACCTCCAGCGACAGCTCTTCGTCGCGGCCGCCCAGCGACGCAGCAACGCCGTGCACTACCGCGCCTATCGCGTCAGCTGATCCCGCGGACGCTTTCGAATCGCGCGAATGGTTCCATCCCTCCAGGGAATGGAACCATTCGCGCGATTCGAACCCGGGTCAGGTCGCTCGCAGCAGCGGACGCACGGACGCGTAGGCGTCGGGGACGTCGCGCGTGGGTACGTCGTAGACCCGGGCGATGCCCGCGGCACCCCGATGGCGCGGCCACCCGGGGTCCCCTCCCTCGATGAACGCGACGGCCGCTCCGTGCACCTCGTCGGCCAGCTCCTGCGGAGGGTTCGGTCCGGCGAGCGGCTCCATGGCAGGGCCGTCGAGGCAGTCGAAGAAGAACGGCACATCGAGGCAGTGCTCGGCGAAGCCGAAGTGCCCTGATGGCCAGGAGAACCGGTACAGCCAGGTGGGTGCCGAGCCGCGGTCGGCGAGCACGTTCAGCAGCGCCGTCCGGAACATCCGGTCGGTCAGCAGGCGCCCGCCCAGGCGCGCTTTGCCGAGACCCGCGATGTCGGCGTTCGCCGCGAGGTACTCCCTCCGCACGGCTTTCGGCAGTCCCAGCTTGTTCAGCAGGAGCGACCTCGGCACCCAGCGCAGTTTCTTCTCGGCCCCGGAGAGGACCATCGTGAACTCGTCGTCCGTCGCCCCGAGGACCAGCGGCTTGTCCGCGCCGACGCCGGCCCGCAGAGCCTCGCGCGTGGAGCGCGGCAGCAGATCGCCGTCGACCGTCGGACCGAGCGGGAGCCCCTCGTCGATCACGCTGCCCACGGAAGAGGGCCCGAGCTCCGTGGCCTTCTTCTGCAGTTCGAGGATGCGCTCTTCGCGCAGCGACGAGAACCCTGCCACGGTCGGCTCGACCCCTGCCGCCGCGGCGAGCGCACGCCCGAAGGCCTCCGACCGTGCGGCGCTCACATCGGCGAGCGCGCCCGAGATCGCATAGACCCCGTGGAACAGGTGCTGCGCCTGCTCCATGCCGAGCAGGGTGAGCACCGCGCCTCCGCCCGCGGACTGTCCGGCGATCGTGACGCGCGAGGGATCCCCGCCGAACTCCGCGATGTTCTGCTGCACCCATTCGAGGGCGAGCAGCCAGTCGCGCACACCACGGTTCGAGGGCGCATCCTCGATCCAGCCGAAGCCGTCGAAGCCCAGCCGGTAGGAGAGCGAGACCGTGACGACGCCGTCGCGGTTGAAGTTGCGCCCGTCGTACCAGGGGCTGGCAGGCGAGCCCGCGAAGTAGCCGCCACCGTGGATCCACACGAGTACCGGGAGCCCACTCCCCTGCTCCGCTCGGCTCGGGTTCGGGGTGAACACGTTCACGTTGAGCGTGGCGTCACCCTCGATGCTCGGCTCGGGGATGAGCGTGACGCCGGGGTCTCCGCGCTGCGCGGTCGCCGCGAACTCGAGCGCATCGCGCACGCCCTCCCATGGCGCCTTCGGCACGGGTGCCTGGAAGCGCAGTGCACCGACCGGTGCTTCGGCGAACGGGATGCCGAGGAAAGCCGCCGATCGGGGATTGCCCCGCCCTCCCGTGGTCGGACGCCAGCGGCCACGCACTCGTCCCGCGGCCGTGGCCACCTCGACGAAGTCGGCGGTCGTCTCGGAATCGGTATCGGTCATGACAGTATTCTCCCGGTCGTTCCCGGTCATCAGCGCACTCCTCTGATCGGCGCGGTCGCCGCGGCGGCGAGGATCACGAACACGATCGCGAAGACGAACAGCATCGCGTAGCCTCCGAGCGCCGTGATGATGACGCCGCCGATCGCGGGGCTCAGGGCCTGCGGAACGTTGGTCGCCACGTTCAGGATGCCGAGGTCCTTTCCCGCGGAGACGCCCTCGTTCGGCAGGACCTCGGTCATGAGCGCGGCGTCCACCGACATGTACAGCCCGAACCCGACACCGTTGATGATGCTCATCAGGATCATGCCCGTCATGTTCGGCTGCAGCAGCGGCATCGCCAGCCCCGCCACCATCACGACGGACGCGGCATAGATGAACACCTTGCGGCGACCGACCCGGTCGCTCCACCACCCGGAGAGACCGATGGCGACCAGGGTTGGGATGAAGGCCACGAGGGTGAGCGTGACGACGGCGCCCTGGGCCTCCGCCAGGGGCAGCCCGATGTAGTCCGTGAGCATGTACAGCTGGTACGAGCTGACGACGAAGTAGCCGAGGATCAGCAGGAACCGCGCCCCGAACGCCCAGGCGAAGTCGGGGTGACGGCGCGGATCGATCCAGAAGCCCCGGAAGAAGGCGCCCCATCGGAACGGGTCCACCGCGGCGTGCCTCGACGACCAGTCTCGGTTCACCACGGCGAACAGCAGTGCCGCCACGATCACCGCACCACCGAACGCCGCGTAGCCGATGCCGATCCGCGCGGCGAAGGCGCCGGCGAGCATGATGCCCACCGTCATGCCGACCTGCGTGCCGATACCGATCATCGCGCTCGCGCCGCCGCGCTTCGATCGCGGGAACCTGTCGGCGGTGATGGCCGTCAGCGGAGCCTGGAAGAAGTTCAGCGCCACCTGGATGATGACCCAGAACACCGTGATCCAGAGGATGTCGTTCAACGAGCCCATGCCGAACAGGAAGATGCCGCCGACGATCGCGCCGAGCACCATCCACGGCACTCGCCGTCCGAACCGCGAGCGCGTGCGATCGCTCAACGCCCCGACGATCGGCTGCGCGAACAGCGTGAAGACGAAGGAGATCGTGGTCACGACAGCGAGGTTGCCGACCTTGTTCGCCTCGTCGATCATCAGCACCTGGCTGGGCAGCAGGATGGCGATGAGTCCGCCGTACGTGGCGAACAGGGTCAGCGAGGCGATCAGCAGACTGGGCAGCAGCCGCCGATTCGCGGGCGGGCTCGCCGCCGGTTCCCCCGCGGCGGGCGGAACGGCGCGGATGCTGCCGGTCGGGGCGATTTCAGCGGCGGGGTCGAGCGGGGACACGGACATGTCGGCTCCTCGTTGAGCGTGATCGATTCGTTGAGCGTGATCGGGTCAATACCAAACAGTGTTTGGTATTCGTCGGACATGTTGACAGATCGTCGACTCTCCGCGCAAGCGTTTCACGAACGTTGTTTGGTTTTTGTGATCCGACCGTGACGGTTACCCTGGAGCGATGGCTACACGGGGGGCATACGCGAAGGGCGTGGCCAAGCGCGAGGAGATCCTCGAGGCCGCGCTCGCCGTCGTGGCCGAGCACGGTTACCGCAAGGCGTCGGTCCGGGAGATCGCGGACGCCGCCGGACTCAGCCCGGCGGGCCTGCTGCACTACTTCGGCAGCAAGGAGGAGCTGTTCGTCGCGATCCTCCGCGCCAGAGACGACCGCGACGAGCAGCAGTACGCCGGCGAAGACGCCTCGGCCGCGTTCCTCGCGGTCATCCGTCACAACGCATCCGTCCCCGGTCTCGTGCAGCTCTACGCGCAGCTGGCCGCCGAAGCCGGAGATCCTGCCCACCCCGCCCACGCCTACTTCCGTGAGCGCACCGAACGCATCGAGACCTTCACCCGCGCTCAGCTCGTCATCGACCAGGAACAGGGGCGGATCCGCGCCGACCTCGACCCGGCATGGGTCGTCCGCACCCTGCATGCCTTGGCCGATGGGCTGCAGGCTGCGTGGATGCTCGACCCCTCGCTCGACATGGCCGCGGAGATCGAGCGGTTCCTCGTGCTGCTCCGCCCCTCCTGACGAGCGGTCGCGGCTACTCCGGCCGGGTGTGGTTCAGCGAGGCGATGTCACCTCGGCGTGCGGCATCCGCGTCTTCATGATCCTGACGGCCTCGGGGTTGTCGTCGACCAGCACGGCGTCGCGTCCGAGCGCCGAGGCCACCGCCCCCGTCGTCCCACTGCCCGCGAAGAGGTCGAGCACACGGTCGCCAGGACGACTCGACGCCGTGACGATGCGCCGCAGGATCCCCTCGGGCTTCTGCGTGGGATAGCCGGTCTTCTCCCGACCGGTGGTGGGCACGATCGTGTGCCACCACACGTCGGTCGGCAGCTTGCCGCGTGCCGCCTTCTCGGCGGTGACGAGCCCAGGGGCCATGTAGGGCTCGCGGTCGACCTCGTCGGAGTTGAACACGTACCCTCGCGGGTTCTTCACATACACCAGGATCGTGTCGTGCTTGGTGGGCCAGCGACTGCGCGACTTGGCGCCGTAGTCGTACGCCCAGATCAGCTCGTTGAGGAAGCAGTCCCGGCCGAACACCGCGTCGAGCATGACCTTCGCGTAGTGCGCCTCCCGATAGTCGAGGTGGAGGTACAGGGTCCCGTCGTCGGCGAGCAGCCGCCATGCCTCTTCGAGCCGTGGCATCAGGAAGGAGCCGTAGTCGTCGAAACGGTCGTCGTAGGCGCGCAGCATCCCGCGCACCCGCTCGTAGGCGTGGCCGTGGAAGCCGTGCCGCACCTCCACCGCGAGGTCGGTCTCGGCCGCCGCCTGTCCGGAACTCAGGAGTACCGGCGCCGTGTCGCCCGCCTCAAGGGCCGGAGTGCCCGGTTCGGGGTCTTCGTCCTGAGTCGTGGGCCTGCGATGAGCGGTGACCACCTGTCGCTCGCGCGTGCGGCCGGTGTTGAACGGCGGGTCCAGGTAGACGAGCGTGAACGAACCGGAAGGCAGGGTCGCGGCGACGGCGAGGTTGTCACCCTCGACGATGGTCACCGCGCCCGGCAGGATGACCGGCGCCGTCACGGCACCCGATGCAGCCATGCCTCGGTGGCGAACTTCGACTCGACGAGCGCCTCGGCGTCGGCGTACTCGTCGGCCGAGATCGATCCGGTCTCGGCGTCGGTCAGCGAGCGGAAGGTGTCCTTGAACCGTTCGATGATCTCGGCCCGCTCGAGGCCGGTCTGGCTGCGCAGCGGGTCAACGCGCTTGGCGGCAGAGGCGGTGCCCTTGTCGCTGAGCTTCTCGCGGCCGATGCGCAGCACCTCGGTCATCACCTGACCGTCGATGTCGTACGACAGGGTCGCGTGGTGGAGCACTCCCCCGTTCGCAAGCCGCTTCTGAGCGGCCCCGCCGATCTTGCCGGTGGGGCTCGCGATGTCGTTGAGCGGCTGGTAGACCGCGTCGATACCGAGCGAACGGAGCGCCTGCAGCACCCAGTCGTCGAGGAAGGCGTAGGAGTCGGCGAAGGTCATCCCCGCCACGAGCGAAGCCGGCACGTACAGCGAGTAGGTGATGATCTGCCCTGCGGCCATGAGCATCGCCCCGCCGCCGGAGATGCGCCGAACGACGTCGAATCCGTGCTTCGCAGCGCCCTCGGGGTCGACCTCGTTGCGGTAGGACTGGAACGATCCGATCACGACGGCCGACTCGTTCCACTCCCAGATGCGCAGGGTGGGACGGCGACGCCCCTCACCCACGCGGGAGGTGAGCACCTCGTCGAGCGCGAGATTCATGCGCGGCGACGCAGCCTTCTCGTGCACGATCTCCCAGTCGAAGTCGCGCCACCCGGGGGCGGTCACGAGAGCACGACGCACCGCCGTGCCGACCGCCTCGGGCGTGAAGCCGAGCAGCTGTGCCCCCTCGGGCAGCGCGGCACGGACGGCCGCGGCGATCGTGCTCGCGTCCGACTCCACGGGCAGACCGTCGACCGCGGCGTTGATGTCGTCCAACGCCGAGTCCGGCTCGAGGAAGAAGTCCCCGGCGAGCCGGAAGCGGGAGATCCGGTCGCCCTCGACCTCGAGGTCGACGACGACGAGCTTTCCACCTGGGACCTTGTATTCACCGTGCACGGTTACAGCTTAAGGCGCGCGGCCCCTGCTCCGGCGGGTCAGCCTCCGAGCACGACGACGCGCTCACCCGCGCGGATCGGCGTCGAGTAGCGGTTGCCTGCGGGTGGGAGCGGGCATACGAACTGATCGGAGAATGCACACGGCGGCAGATAGGCGCGGTTGAAGTCGATCACGGCCGTGCCGTCCGCGGCGGGTTCATCGACCGGCAGGAACCGGAAGCGGTAGGTCTCGAGCCCGTTCGTCCCGTCGGCGAATACGGCGCTCAGTGCGCCCTGGCTGCTCCTGGTCACGGTGAGCGTCTGCGGTGCCCCTGCCAGCTCGAAGCGCAGTCGCCCGGCGACGGGGGTCTCCCGCGCGTCGCCGTCGACCGACGTGATCACGATCCGCTCACCCGGGGTCTCCTCGAGGACCGCCGGCAGGCGCCAGCGCTCGTCGGGGGCATAGGCGTCGATCGCGGTGAACCACTCGCGCTGCGGACGCGCCGGATTCAACACCCGCAACGCGATCGTGCCGTGGCGTTCGAACACGCGCAGTTCACGGCGCCCGAACCGGATGCTCTCCGTGCCCCGCAGCGTGACGGTGGAGCCCGCCTGCCCGAGTTCGCTGCCGCGGATGCCGCCGTCGCCGGTGAGCGCCCAGAGTCCGGGGATCCCCTCGACCGCCGCCGCCTCCGTGATGAGCCAGTTCGTCGACTCGAGCGCCGACGGACCGTACTCCGAGCCTGCATACCGCTCGCGGGACGCGTGCCAGTCCTGCCAGTCCTTCACGAAGCTCATCGGAGCGCTCCCTCCCGTGCGGGGTGCCGCTGTTCGGGCCACCCCACGCTCATGCGCGGAACATTGCCCCGAATCTACGGTGACCCCGCAGCGCGCGGGACGCCCGTGTCACACGCCTTCACCGCGCGTCATGCCGCGTCACATCCGCACCTCGCGGGAACATCTCGCCCCCACATCCTCGCCCCCAGACCCACGCTCACCGCCGAGACCCACTGTGGCCAGCGGTCGCCACAGTGGGTCTCGGCGAAGAGCATGGGTTTCGGCGGAGGAGCCGGGAGCTCAGCGAGCAGGTGAGCCGGGAGCTCAGCGAGCGGGGATGTGCGTGTCGAGCCAGGCGAGCACGTCGGCGCGCACCTCGTCCTGCTGCAGCTCCGCGAAGATCTCGTGGCGCGCGTCGGGGTAGACGAGCGTGGTGACGTCGGTGAGACCCGAACGGTTGCGGTATTCGTCGGCGAGCTTGTGCACGCTGCGCGGTCCGCCCACCGGATCATCTCGCCCGACCAGCAGGAGCATCGGGATGTCATGCCCCCTGTCCTTGGCCGGACGACCGTAGAGCTTCGCCGCCTCGATCGGGCCGAACAGCTTGAGCAGCGGCACGTCGGTGGTCAGCGGATCCTCGTCGAACGCGGCCCACACGGCGGGGTCGCGGCTGAGCCATTCCAGCCCGGTCGCACCCTCACCCGCCCAGCGCGCATTCAGCGGAGCGGCGTTCAGCGAGCCCGGCATGCGCAGTGCCGAGCCGGACAGGATCACCGCGTCCCACGCATCGGGGTGCTCGTTGACGAGCATCTGTGCGAGGAACGATCCCCACGAGTGCCCGAGCAGCACGAGCGGCAGATCGGGGTTCTCCTCGCGGATGATGCCCGTCAGCTGCCAGACGGCTTCCACAGCCGCACGCAGTCCGCCCTTGCCCAGACGGCCGAGCTTCTCCGGGCCGCCGTGCTGGCGGATGCCGGTGCGGCCATGACCGCGGTGGTCGTCGGCGTAGACGTGGAATCCGGCAGCCGTGAGCGCGGTGATCAGCGCCCCGTACCTCCCCGCATGCTCTCCGACGCCGTGCAACAGCTGCACCACACCGCGTGGGGTTCCCTCGGCGGGATGGACGTCGTAGACGATGTCGACACCATAGGCATCGGTGAACTCGCGGGTATCCATCACGGTGCGAGCCTACCCATCACCGGAAGAGGCGGCTACCGCGCGAGGGCGTCGCGGATCGCGAAGGCGGTGTCTCGATCGGTGACCTCGTAGCCGCCGACCCCGTCGGAGGCGGAGCCCATCCGCACCCCGCCGTCTTCGGTCACGGCGCGCTTCGCGGAGAAGTGGATGGCATCCACTCCGGCCGCCGCGAGCACAGGAGCACTGGTCACGTCGACACCGCTGCCCGCCATGATCTCGATCTCACCCTCGGCCGCTGCGACGAGCGCGCGCAGGGTGTCGATGCCGTCGATCGCGGCCGAGGCCCCTCCGGAGGTGAGCACCCGACGCAGACCCAGCTCGCGGGCGCTCTGCAGCGTCGCGACCGGGTCGGCCGTCACATCGATCGCTCGGTGCAGCGTCGCGGGGGCGCCGCCTGCCGCATCGCGAAGGCGCGCCATGGCGAACAGGTCGAGGCGACCCTCGGCGTCGAGGGCGCCGATGACGACGCCCGCGGCACCGGCGGCGATCGCGCGGCGCACGTCGAGCTCGGCCACGGCGAGTTCGTCATCGTCGTAGTGGAAGCCGCCTGCGCGGGGGCGGATCAGCACGTGCACCTCGGGGCCATCCGCGCCGGACGCCTCGACGGCGAGCTCGAGTGTCGCGGACGACGGAGTCAGTCCACCGAGGGCGAGGGCCGTTGCGAGCTCGACGCGTGCGGCGCCGACCTCCTTCGCGATGCGCACTCCGGCGGGATCCTGCACGGCGATTTCCAGGGCGAGGGTTCGGGTCACCCGTCCATTGTGCCCGCTGCCGAGCCCCCATCCGGAAAATTAGATAGGCTATCTAAGTAATGTCTGCGTCTGATGAATCCCTCCACCTCACCGCCACAGACCTTCGCCTGGCCACCTTCCGGCTGGCCCGCCGCCTCCGTTGCGTGCGCGCCGCCGACTCGATGAGCGATGCGCAGCTGGCAGTGCTCGCCGACCTGCGCATGAACGGGCGTCGCACGGTCTCGACGCTCGCCGAGCGCGAACGTGTGACCGCGCCATCGATGACGAGCACGATCAACGGCCTCGAAGAGCTGGGCTTCGTCGTGCGCACCCCCGACGAGGACGACCGACGACGCGTGCAGGTCGACATCACCCCGGCCGGTACCGAGATCGTGGTCGAGACCATCCGCCGTCGCGACGAGCTGCTGGCCGACATGCTGCGCGAGGTCGACTACACCGAGGCCGAGCTGACCACACTGCGCGAAGCCAGCGCCCTGATGCGGCGGGTGGTCGAACGATGAGCGCCATGTTCCGCTCGTTCGCGAACATCAACTATCGGATCTGGTTCGCGGGCGCCCTGATCTCCAACGTCGGCGGGTGGATGCAGGCCACCGCGCAAGACTGGGTGGTGCTCACCGAGCTCACCGACAACGACGCCACGGCGATGGGCGTCACCATGGCCCTGCAGTTCGGGCCTCCCCTCGTGCTCGTGAGCATGACCGGGTGGGTGGCCGACCGCTTCGACCGCCGGCATATCCTGTTCGCCACCCAGTCGGCACTGCTGGCCCTGGCCATCGCGGTCGGTGTGCTGCTGCTCAACGACCTCATGACGCTGCCGATGATGTTCGGGTTCGCCCTCGGATTCGGCATCGTGAACGCCTTCGACGCCCCGGCGAGGCAGGCGTTCGTCTCGGACATGGTCTCCTCCGGCGACACCTCGAACGCGGTGGCCCTCAACTCGGCGTCGTTCAACCTCGCACGGATGGTGGGTCCGGCCGTCGGAGGCCTGCTGATCGTGGCGATCGGCTCGGGCTGGGTGTTCATCGTGAACGCGGCGACCTTCCTGGCGATGCTCCTCGCGCTCATGCTGATGCGGCGCAGCCTGCTCGCGCCTCGGCTGAAGAACCGCAGCCGCGGTGGCCTCGCTGCAGGATTCCGCTACGTGTGGGGACGCAGTGACCTGAAGGTCGTGTTCGTCACGGTGTTCCTGATCGGCGCGTTCGGCATGAACTTCCCGATCTTCGCCTCGACCATGGCACTCGAGTTCGGGGCGGGAGCCGACGGGTACGGCGTGCTCAGCTCGGTGCTGGCCATCGGCTCGCTGATCGGCGCCCTGCTGGCCGCGCGTCGAGACCGGGCCCGCGTGCGCGTGGTGATCCTGGCGGCCGGCGGGTTCGGGATCGCCGCCTTCGTGTCGTCCGTGATGCCCAGCTACGCGTCGTACGCCGTGACCCTGACGTTCACCGGCTTCATGATCGTGACGCTGCTCACCACCGCCAACGGCTACGTGCAGATCACGACCGACCCCGCACTGCGAGGCCGCGTGCTCGCGCTGTACATGGCGGTGATCATGGGCTCGACCCCGGTGGGGGCTCCGATCGCGGGGTGGGTCGCCGACACGTTCGGGCCGCGCGCTGCGATCATGCTCGGCGGCACGGCCGGATTCGTCGCCTGTGCGATCGGCGTGATCTGGGTGGCGACGTCCGGGCGCCTGCGACGCGACGAGAACCGCCGGTTCCTGCTGACGCTCGACGAGACCCGCCCGCTCCGTGTGATCGAGGTCGATCCGATCGAGTTCAGCGATGAGGCCGCCGTCACCACGCCGATCCGCGCCGCGAAGAGGCGCGACCCCGACGAATGACCCTCCTCGGCGTGTTTGTCAACGCCCTCTGCGACGGACCGCCCCCGACGTAGCGTCGTCGCATGGACGAGAACACGGAACGCACCCCCCACCCGCAGGACCCGGCAGAGGGCGCGCCCGGAGTCGGAGCACCGGACGAGGACTCCGGCCAGGGCGACGGCACCGGCGGGGCCATCCAGGGCGACGCCTCGCGCGGCGAGTCCACCGGAGGAGCCATCCAGGGCGACGCCGGCCAGGGCCATCGTGCGGCCCTCGGCGGCGACGAGAACACCGAGGATCAGCTCGACGCCGACAACGCCGCCGAAGAGGACACCCTCAAGACGCTCGACCCGGATTCCCCACCGGCCTGAGCGACGACGACAGCAGCGTCGCCGACGGCCGTCGCCTCCCCGGCGACGGCCGTTCCTGCGGCGCTCTCGGTGTGCCGATGGCCGGCTAGGCGCCCAGCACCAGCTTGAGCTGCTCCACCGCCCAGTCGAGTTCGGTCGCCCGGATGACGAGCGGCGGCGCGATGCGCACGGTCTGCCCGTGCGTGTCCTTCACGAGCACGCCGCGCTCGAGCAGCTTCTCGGCGATCTCCCGCCCCGTGCCCTTCGCGGGGTCGATGTCGACGCCGGCCCAGAGTCCCGCGATGCGCACGGCGGTGACGCCGTGGCCGATCAGCGGCTGCAGTGCCTGGTCCAGATGAGCACCCAGCGCACGGGCGCGCTCCTGGAACTCCCCCGTCTGCAGCATCTCGACCACGCGCAGGCCCACGGCTGCGGCGAGCGGGTTGCCGCCGAACGTCGAGCCGTGCTCGCCAGGACGGATGACTCCGAGCACGTCGGAGTCGCCGACCACGGCGGAGACCGGGAGGATGCCGCCGCCGAGAGCCTTGCCGAGCAGATACAGGTCGGGGACGACGCCCTCGCGGTCGCACGCGAACGTCTCGCCCACTCGACCGAGGCCTGCCTGGATCTCGTCGGCGATGAACAGCACGTTCTTCTCGTCGCAGATCTCGCGGATGCGGCGCAGATACCCCTCCGGCGGGATCACGACCCCGGCCTCGCCCTGGATCGGCTCCACGAGCACGGCAGCCGTGTCATCGGTGATGGCTGCGGCGATGGCGTCCGCGTCACCGTACGGCACGACGTCGAAGCCGGGCGTGTAGGGCCCGAAGTCGTCGCGCGCCTGCTCGTCGTCGCTGAAGCTGACGATCGTGGTCGTACGCCCATGGAAGTTCCCGGCAGCGACGATGATGCGCGCCCTGCCCTCGGTGATGCCCTTCACGCGGTAGCCCCACGCGCGGGCGACCTTGATGCCGGTCTCGACGGCTTCGGCGCCGGTGTTCATCGGCAGCACGAGGTCTTTGCCGGCGAGCTCGGCCAGCGCCGCGGCGAACGGTTCGAGGCGGTCGCTCTGGAAAGCACGGCTGACGAGTGTGACCCGCCCGAGCTGCTCGGTGAGCGCGGCCACGAGCGCCGGGTGCCGGTGGCCGAAGTTCACAGCCGAATACGCGGCGAGCAGATCGAGGTAGCGCTTGCCCTCGACGTCGGTCACCCAGGCACCCTCAGCGCGGGCGATGTTCACCGGAAGCGGGTGGTAGTTGTGCGCGACGTGCGGCTCGGTGTTCACAGCCGCGCCGGTCTCGACCGCAGTCACTTCGCGTCCCGGAGCTCGAGCGTGCAGCACTTGATGCCGCCGCCGCCGAGCAGCAGCTCGGAGAGGTCGATCATGATCGGGTTGTAGCCGCGCTCGCGCAGCTGCTTCTCGAAGCCCTTCGCGCGCGGGGAGATGATCACGTTGTAGCCGTCGCTCGCCGAGTTGAGGCCGAACACCGAGCCGTCCTCGTCCGACACCAGGATCGCGTCGGGGAACCGCTTCTCGAGCTCCGCGCGACTCGCGTCGTCGAAGGCACCGGGGAGGTAGGCGATGTTCGCGCGCTCCGGACCGCCGTTCTCCACGCCCTGCACCGGATCGAGCACGGCGATCGCGGTGTCGAGGTGGTAGAAGCGCGGGTCGACCAGGTTGAGCGAGACGACCTCGCGCCCGAAGACCTCGCCGACCTCACGGTGGCTGTCTCCGGTGGAGCGGAACCCGGTGCCGGCGAGGATCACGTCGCCGACGAGCAGGAAGTCGCCCTCGCCCTCGTTGACCTCCTTGGGCATCACCGTGTCGTAGCCCGCAGCGCGGAACCAGTCGGCGAAGGCAGGAGCCTCCCCCTGACGCTCGACGAAGCGGAACTCGGGCACGTAGGCGCGGCCGTCGATGAGGAACCCGCCGTTGGCCGTGTAGACCATGTCGGGATAGCCGGCGAGCGGCTCGATGAGCTCGACCTCGTGGCCCAGCTCGATGTACAGGTCGTGGAGCTTCTGCCACTGCGCGACGGCGTTCGCGGTGTCCGTGGGCTTCGACGGCTCCATCCACGGGTTGATGGAGTAGTTGACGGTGAAGTGCTCCGGCTTGCACATGAGGTAGTGGCGGCGGTGCGCCGTGCGGGCGGGGGCGGTGGAGACGGCGGCTTCAGGCGTCGACATGGGTGCTCTCCTCGGAGGACGGGCGCGGCGGACGCTGTCCAGGGGCCCGGCGGTCCTTCAACCCTTCGCTCAGTCGAGCGGGCGTCGGGGAAGATGCGACTCGGGCACGCCGGGGTCCATTCTGTCACCCGTCCCCTGTGCGCCGCCAGAGCAGGGTCGGTGCACCGCCACGGCACTGGTCCTGCTCAGACCGCGCTGCCTGCGACGACGAGTTTGCCCACGGTGTGGCCGGCTTCCAGGCGGGAGAGAGCTGTTGACGCATCGGCGAAGGGGTACTCGCGCTCGATCACGGGGACCACGCGTCCTTCGGCCACGAGGTCGAGCAGCTTCGCCAGCACTTCCGGGCGCGGAGTCGCCGCCAGGGGGCGGATGCTCCGCGAGCCGATCGACAGGAACACGGCGCGCAGCATCCGCGGGAGGGGACCGAGCACATGACCGCCGTCGCCCGTCACCAGCACGACCCTGCCTCCGGGGATCACGAGACGCTTCAGCTCGCGCAACGGCATCCCTCCGGCGATGTCGACGATCGCGTCGAAGCGGCCGTCCGGCAGGGCGCTCAAGGGCGACACCCGGTGGTCGAAGGTGCGCACGGCACCCAGCTGCTCGACCAGACGGGCATTCCGATCACGGCACGTCGCCCAGACCTCCGCACCGCGGAGGGCCGCGAGCTGCACCGCGAACGTGCCGACTCCACCCGAGGCGCCGATGATCAGCACCCGCGGGGTGGTGCCGCCCTCCGACAGGCGGCCTCCCGACAGGCCGGCTCGCGACAGACCGGTACGCGACAGGCCGATCCGAGCCAGGTCGAGCGCCTGCCACGCGGTCCCGCCGGCGACGGGGAGGCATGATGCGGCTTCCGGCGTGACGCCCGTGGGGATCGGCACCAGCCGCGAGGCCGGGACGCTCACGTACTCGCCGAGCCCTCCCCCGCCGACGAGTTCGCCGACCACTTCCTCCCCGATCTCCGCACCGACGACATCCGGCCCGAGGGCGACGACGGTGGCCGCGACCTCCATTCCGCGCACCGGATGCTTCGGACGGGTCAGCCCGAACACCGGCCGGACGAGCAGTGGGTCGCCGAGCAGGAGACGCACGTCGCCCGCGTTCAGCGCCGTCGCTCGCACCCGCAGGAGCACCTCGCCACGGGCGGGCACCGGGACGGGGATACGTTCGAGCGTCACTCCGTCGGCGGGTCCGTACGTCTCCCGCCGCCACGCCTTCATCGACCGGCTCATGATCCTGCTCCTGACACTTCGGGGTATTCGAAGACGTCGTCGAGGCTCACCCCGAAGGCGCGGGCGATCTGGAAGGCGAGTTCGAGCGTCGGGGAGTACTTCTGCTGTTCGATCGCGATGAGCGTCTGGCGCGTCACACCCACCGTGCGCGCGAGTTCGGCCTGGGTGAGTCCCGCCCGTTCGCGATGAGCGCGGATGGTGTTGGAGACGAGAGTGGGCTTGACCATCACACGAGACCCCGTCGGTAGGCGATCACCCGGGCGACCCCGCCGACGAGCGCGGCCACCGCGAAGCCGGCGAACATGGTGTTCGCGATCCAGAAGACGTCCGCTCCGACAGCACACAGCGCGATGACCCCGAGCCCGGCGATCACGACGAAGGCCTGCTCGACTCGGCTGCCCATACGGCTGATGTCGCGGTCGCGGATGTCGGAGCGCCCGACGCCGTCAGGATCGCTCATCCCGGCGATGATGCCCCAGACCACGCTGAGCAGGATCGTCGCGACGATGCCCCCGCCGATCACCCACAGCATGAGCGGGAACCAGTCGACGGCCGTGAGCGGCCCGCCCCCGGCTTGCTGGAGGACCAGCACGACGTACACGACCATGACGATCGGGCTCACGATGAGACCCGCCCAGGCATTGCGTTCTTCGTAGACCATGACGCCTCCATGTAAAAGATTCTTGACACGCTCAGCGTAGGGCGCCCCTCATCGAAATGTCAAGAATTCTTTACACACCCTGGTGCTCCCGTCGCACTTTCTGTCGCTTCCCCGCCGGCATTGCGACAGAAAGTGCGACGGGAACATGCAGCAGGGAGTCCCGCGTCAGATCACGTGGCTGCTCCACGGGTCGAGGTTGCCGTAGCGGTGAGCGGTGATCGAGATCGACTGCTCGTGCACGAAGGGCAGCAGCTCGATGCGGGCGGCCGCCGTCACCTCGCCGTCGTACACCGCGAGGTCGGGATCCCCCGCGGAGGCCGCAGCCAGCTTCGCACGAAGGGCCGCGACGCCCTCGCGACCGCCCACCAGTCGCACCCGATCGCTCGCCGGGAGCGCGGCACCCTCGACGGCGTCTTCCTGGCGGAGCTGCCGCTGCAGCCACTGGTCATCGTTCTCCATGAACACCGGGGCGTCGAGGTCGCCGAGCGCTCGGCGCACGTCGCCGGGCAATCCGACGGGGGTCGAGATCACGAACTTCGCCCCCGAGCGCACCCCCGCGATCACGACGCGCAGCAGGTCGTGCAGAGCCGCATCATCGGTCGCGCGGACCTCGACCGGGACGGGACGATACCGGAACAGGTTTCGCTCGACACCGAGACGCGAGACGTCGCGCACCTGGCCGAACTCCCGATCCCAGGCCAGCGCATCCGAGAGAGCCGAACGCCGCAGCCACTCGAACGACTCGTACGCGAGCGATGACTGCGCCGCCTCGATGACCGCGGTGATGCGCGAGTCGAGTCCGCGCAGGTGCAGGGTGCTCGAGGCCGGCCCTCCCGGCTGCGAACGCCACGATCCGAGCCCGATGAGGTAGTTCGGTCCGCCCGCCTTCGCCCCGGGGCCGACCGAAGAGCGCTTCCATCCGCCGAACGGCTGGCGCTGCACGATCGCGCCGGTGATGCCGCGGTTCACATAGAGGTTGCCTGCCTGCACCCGGGCCAGCCAGTACGACAGCTCCTCCGGATCCTGGGTGTGCAGCCCGGCGGTGAGGCCGTAGGCGACGGCGTTCTGCATCTCGACGGCGCGCGCGAGGGTCGGGGCGTGCATCACCCCGAGCACCGGTCCGAAGAACTCCTCGGTGTGGAAGCGCGATCCCGGCTGCACGCCCACACGCACGCCGGGACTCCACAGCCGCCCGCTGCCGTCGTCCGCCGCGGAGAGAGCAGGCTCGATCAGCCACTGCTCGTCGCCCTCGAGCTCACTGAGCGCCCAGGCGAGCTTGCCCTGCGGCTGCTCGATCACCGGCCCCACTTCGGCCAGTGGATCCGTGGGCTGTCCGACGTGCAGCGAGCGCACGGCGTCGGCGAGCTGGCGCGCGAACCGTGCCGACCGTCCGACCGGTCCGACGAGGATCGCCAGCGACGCCGCGGAGCACTTCTGTCCGGCATGCCCGAACGCGCTTTTCACGAGATCGGCGACAGCGAGGTCGAGATCGGCGGAAGGGGTGATGATCATGGCGTTCTTGCCGCTGGTCTCCGCGAGCAGGGGCAGATCGGGGCGCCAGGAGCGGAACAGCGCGGCCGTGTCCCACGCGCCGGTGAGGATCACCCGGTCGACGGCCTCGTGCGTGATCAGCTCACGGCCGAGCGCACCCTCTTCGACGTCGACGAGTGCCAGCAGGTCGCGCGGAATCCCGGCCTCCCACAGCGTCTCGGCGATCACGGCCGCACAGCGCCTGGCCTGCGGTGCGGGCTTGAAGATCACCCCGGAGCCTGCGGCGAGCGCGGCGAGCACCCCTCCGGCGGGAATGGCTATGGGGAAGTTCCAGGGCGGCGTGACGACCGTGATGGATGCCGGGACGAACACGGCGCCGGCGATCGCGTCGAGCTCCCTGGCCTTGGCCGCGTAGTAGCGCGCGAAGTCGACGGCCTCGCTCACCTCGATGTCGGCTTCGGCGAAGACCTTGCCGGTCTCGGAGGCGGCGACTTCGATGAGGTCTCCCCGGCGGGCCTCGAGTGCAGCGGCGGCACGCAGGAGCACCTCGGCACGCTCGGCGGCGGGCCGCCCGCCCCAGGCCGGGGCGGCACGATGCACACCGTGCACGACCCGTTCGAGCTCGTCCGGCTGGGACAGGTGCGCCGCCCCGATCGTGGCGGAGCCCAGGTCAGAGGTCGCGATGCGCTCGCGCACCTCGCGCGCCCATTCGCGGTTGGCGGGGAGCGCGGGGTCGCTGTCGACCGTGTTCGAGAAGCCGGGGGCTCCACCGGTGTCCTGCTCCAGCTCCCGGGCGGAATAGACGGCGGTCTCCAGGAACGCCTCCCGACCGCCGTCGTCCGAACCGCGGGAGATGCCGAGCACCGCTTTGGTCAGGTCGGTCTCCGGCACGGGAGCGACAGGTGCCGGGCGCAGCGACTCGTGCACGGGAGCGAGACGGTCCTGCGTGCGACGGGGTCCGATGCGCAGCGTCGGGTCGCCCGTCCTGTCGAGCGCGTCGAGGAAGCGATCCCGCTCGCGGGCGAACAGCGACTCGTCCTCGCCGAGCCGGAACGCGGCGGAGAGGAAGTTGTCCGGTGAGGCGTTCTCCTCGAGCCGGCGCACCAGGTAGCTGATGGCCACGTCGAACTCCGCAGGCTCCACGACCGGCACATACAGCAGTACCGGCCCGACCTCGCGCGACACGGCCCGCACCTGCCCCTGCGCCATGCCGAGCAGCATCTCGAACTCCACGGCCTCCCGCACACCCCGCTCCCCCGCGAGCAGCCAGGCGTAGGCGATGCCGAAGAGGTTGTGCCCCGCGACGCCGATCTTCACGGCGGCCGTGTGCTCGGGCTGCAGCGCCCAGTCGAGGCAGCGGAGGTAGTTCGCGTCGGTGTCGAGCTTGGTGTCGTAGGTCGCGGGCGTCCACCCGTGCATCCGCGCCTCGACGTGCTCCATCGCGAGGTTCGCCCCCTTGACGAGACGCACCTTGATGCGGGCGCCGCCGTGCGCCACGCGCTCCTGCGCCCACGCGGTGAGCTCCTGCAGGGCCGGAAGCGCGTCGGGCAGATACGCCTGCAGCACGATCCCGGCTTCGAGGCCTGCCAGACGCGGGTCCTCGAGGATGCGCGTGAAAACCGCGATGGTGAGATCGAGGTCGCGGTACTCCTCCATGTCCAGGTTGATGAAGGTGCCGTCGGCGGCCGCCGCGAGATACAGCGGAAGGAGCCGCTCGACCACCTCGTCGACGACCTCGTCGAAAGCCCACATCGACAGGTGGCTGATGATCGCCGAGACCTTCACCGAGACGTAGTCCACGTCCGGACGGCGGACGAGCGCGTGGATGCCGTCGAGCCGCCGTCGGGCCTCCGCCTCGCCGAGCACGGCCTCTCCGAGCAGGTTGAGGTTGAGCCGGGAGCCGTCGGCGCGGATCCGCTCGATCGCGGCGCCGAGCTTGGCAGGGCGCGCATCGACGACGAGGTGCCCGACCATGTCGCGGAGCACGCGGCGCGCGAGCGGCACCACGGGCGTCGGGAGGATCTGCGCGACGCCGCCTCCGAGGCGCACCGCCGAACGCAGGTACCAGGGCAGGAACTCCGGCACGATCGGCGCGATGCGGTGCAGCTGCGATGCGGCGGCGGACAGGCTCTCCGGACGCATGACGCCGTCGACGAAACCCAGGGTGAACGGCAGCCCGTTCGCGTCCTGCAGCACGCCGGCGAGTCGTGCAGCCGCGGGGTCGGGTTCGGTCGCCGCTGCCTCGATCGTCCACCTTCGAGCCAGCTCGACGGCACGGTCTGCGAGGGGTGCGGATGCCACGGCGTCCGGCGGGAGGTCTGCCATGGATTTCAGCCTAGGTCTGGACACCCGATTTCCCCGGCTGAACCTTTCGAATCGCGCAACTGGTCGCGTTTCGCGCCCGGATGGAACCAGTTGCGCGATTCGAAACGGTTCCGGACTCAGCTCCAGACGCTCGGGGCCTTCTCCCGCACGGGGGGAAGCGCCGAGGCCGCCGCCCAGTCGTGCACCCACGCGTCGATCTCCGGCACACCCTCGGGCTTGCCGACGGCCGCGAACAGCTCTTCGTTGCTGACGGTCCCTCCGGTGCGGCGAAGCATCCTGGCCCGCACGATCGCCCGCGCGTAGACCTCGCCGTTCACGACAGCGCGATGCTCCATGAAGAGCGCCTTGTCGTCATGGCCGATGAAACGCGACTGCACCTCGAACCGCTGCCACAGCTGCAGCGACTTCCTGAAGGTGATCGTCTCGCTGGACACGACCGCGTACCAGCCCCGCTCCTTCATCGCGTCGAACAGCCCGCTGCGGATGAGCTGGTCCCATCGACCGAGGTCGAACAGCGACAGGTAACGGCCGTTGTTCATGTGCCGAAGGATGTCGAGGTCGGTCGGGAGCGTGGTGACCGTGATGCTGCCGACCGACGTCGGATCGAGGGTCTTGCCCCGTCGCACGCGGCGGCGAGCGCCGAGGATCACCAGGAGGGTCCGCCAGATCACGTTCACGAGCAACGATCGTAGCCAGGAGTGCACGATCGGCGAACATCGTTGTGCGAAACCTCCATCACTGTGTCGTGGGTGTCATCGAACATCTCCCCGATTTCGCCTTCGCGGACGCCGCGCGTAGAGTCACGAACATGAGCGCCGAAGCCCAGCCTGAAGTCATCGTCCGCCCGGTCCGTGATGTGGATGCGGAAGCCCTCGGTCGCGTGCATGCGCAGTGCTGGCACGAGACCTACGACCACCTGATCAGCAAGGCGGCGCTGGAGAAGGTCTCGCCTCGCCGCATGGCCGAGCTCTGGACGCACTGGGCCTCGCAGGGCCCCGAGTTCAAGATGAACGCCGCACTCGTCGACGGGGAGATCGTGGGATTCGTCGGCTCCGGCCCGGCCCGCGACAAGGACGCTCCCGCGTTCCGCGAGCTCTACTTCATCTACCTGCTCGATGCGTACCACTCCACCGGCATCGGTCAGAAGCTGTTCGACGCCGCCGTGGAGAAGGACGAGCCGCTGTACCTCTGGGTCGCCGAGGACAACCCCCGCGCGCACCGGTTCTACACCCGCAACGGATTCCACCTCGACGGCGCATCGCACACCGAGCCGTTCCTGGGCGAGACGCTGACCGAAGTGCGCTTCGTCCGCCCCTGATCCTCTGATCACGCACAGAGCGGGCCGTCTCCTCCGGGAGGCGGCCCGCTCTGTCGCTGTCGTGACCCTGATCCTCAGAGGCGCTCGACGATGGTCACGTTCGCGACCCCGCCGCCCTCGCACATGGCCTGCAACCCGTAGCGTCCGCCGGTGCGTTCGAGCTCGTTGAGCATCGTGGTCATGAGCCTGGTGCCGGTCGCACCGATGGGGTGACCGAGCGCGATGGCTCCGCCGTTGACGTTGACCTTCTCGTGCGGAGCATCGAGCTCCCGCATCCAGGCGAGCACCACGGGCGCGAAGGCCTCGTTCACCTCGAACAGGTCGATGTCGGAGACCCGCATGCCCGCCCGCTCGAGCGCGAGCTCGGTGGCCGGGATCGGGGCGGTGAGCATGAGAATCGGGCTGTCGCCGCGCACCGTCATCTGATGGATACGTGCGCGGGGTTCGAGCCCGTGGTCGCGCACGGCACGCTCGCTCGCGACCAGTACGGCGCTGGATGCATCACTGATCTGCGACGACACGGCGGCTGTGATCCGACCACCCTCCCGCAACGGTGCGAGTCCCGCCATCCGCTCCAGGGTCGTGTCACGGCGCACGCCCTCGTCGTGGTCGAGACCGTTCAGCGGCGCGATCTCACGGATGAAGCGGCCCTCGTCCTGCGCCAGCGCGGCCCGACGGTGACTCTCCAGGGCGAACTGCTCCATCTGCTCGCGGGAGATGTCCCACTTCTCGGCGATCAGCTCGGCTCCGGCGAACTGCGAGATCTCCTGATCGCCGTAACGGTCGGTCCACGCGGGCGACTGCGCACACGGGGTCGTGAATCCGTAGGACTCCCCCACGGTGGCGGCGGCGGTCAGCGGGATCTGCGACATGTTCTGCAGTCCGCCGGCTATCACGAGGTCGCTCGTGCCGCTCATCACGGCCTGCGCGGCGAAGTGCACGGCCTGCTGGCTCGACCCGCACTGCCGATCGATGGTCACCCCTGGAACGTGCTCCGGGAAGCCGGCGGCGAGCAGGGCCGTCCTCGCCACGTTGCCAGACTGGCCGCCGATGGCATCGATGACGCCGAGGATCACGTCGTCCACCGCGCCGGGATCGATCCCCGTCCGGTCGACGAGCGCGCGAAGGCTGTGGGCGCCGAGGTCGACCGGGTGGACATCCGCGAGCGAGCCGCCGCGCCGGCCGACCGGCGATCGGACCGCATCGACGATGTATGCCTCAGCCATGATCGTGCCTCTCCTCCAGCCCAGGGGACTCGCTACTCCGGGAACACCAGCCGGAAGCGTTCGCACAGCACCGGCATGTCGGGTTCATAGCCGCGCGAGTTCTCGGAGTGGGTGCGCCAGTAGCGCTCGTGCACCTCGCGCCAGTGCGCCAGGGTGCGGTCCCCCTCCCCCTCGGCGAAGGCGTGCGCCTCGTCGACCTCGTCGAAAGGCACGATGTCGATGGCCGTGGTCTCGATCACGGCACGCGGGGCACCGGTGCCGTCCAGGATGATGCTGAGCTCGCCCACCACAGGGAGGGGATCGCCGGTCGCGTCGTAGTCCCAGAGGGACGACGCGGTGCCGACCTTGATGCCGTCGAGCACGAGTGCCAGCAGCTCGTCTGCGTGCTCGGGCGTCGCCCCGAACCCCCACGCCTCCGGTCGCGACTCCGGCAGGTGCGGCTGGGCAGCTCGCACGGTGCGCCAGTACTCTGCGATGACCTCGTCGCTCATCTGCTCACCGCCCCGAGACCTTGCCGAACGCCTTCGCGATCGGCGCGAGCACGAGCGGACGCGCCGCCACCCATCCGACGGCGATCACCACGAGCGACAGGATGAACACCCAGAACCCGGTCCACGTCACCGCGTCCTGCGACGCGAACATATGGTTCAGGTTGCGCAGGAACCCGGTCAGCATGACGAGCGCCACGTGCGCGATGATGAACGCCACGAAGTACAGCATGATCGGGAAGTGCAGCGCCCGCGCCCACTCGACCGGGTACGCCTTCGACAGCTTCTCGGCGTTCTTCGGCCACAGCCCCGACATGCGGAAGCCGGTGATCGCGGCGAGCGGCGCCGCGATGAACACGGTGGCGAAGTAGGCGAGCTGCTGCAGGCTGTTGTAGTTGTTCCAGCCGTTCTCGTGCGGCCAGTCGAACGAGATGTACTGCAGTGCCGCCGACAGGGCGTTCGGGAACACCTCCCAGCTCGTCGGCACGATGCGCACCCAGTGCCCTGTGGCGAACAGCAGCACCACGAAGATCACGCCGTTGACGAGCCACAGGATGTCGAGCGACTGGTGGAACCACAGGTTGAGACTGATCTTGCCCTTGGCGTTGTTGCGGGGAGTCCAGAAGACGGTCGGGCGCTTCTCGGTGCGCACCTGCAACCCCGAACGGATGATCAGCACCATCAGGAACATGTTGAAGAAGTGCTGCCATCCGACCCATGGCGCGAACCCCGGTTCGACAGCGACCGCCGGTTCGTACTCTCCGGGGAAAGCGGCCAGGAAGTCCTGCATGAACGGGAAGCTCAGCAGGGCGCGCACGAACGCGATGGCGGCTCCGGCGAGCACCCCGAGCGCAGCTGCTCCGAACAACACGCCGATCGCCTGAGTCCAGGTCGGACGGGGACGGGCGGTCGTCGGGGCGGGCATCGGGTCGAGGTGTCGGGGCGCTCGCCCGTTCCACACGGTCTGCGTCCACGGGAGCGGGGTCGAGACGTCGGCGAGCACGGGCGACGATCCGGCGGCGACGACCCGAGCTGCGGCAGCAGAGACGGGAGCGACGGTGCCCGATGCCACGGGCTCGGATGCGACAGGCTCGGCAGCGGCGACAGGCTCGGCAGCAGCGACAGGCTCGGACGGAGCGGCCGAAGAAAGAGGAACGGTCTCTGCCGGCGGCCACGGGTCTCCGCCGACGACGCGAGGCAGACCGCGTCGCACACCGGCACCGGCGGCCGCGGCTACGGCAACGGCGGCGGCGGCAGAGGTTCCTGCCGCGGCGGTCGGCACGGAGGCCGACGCAGCCGGCGCGGGGGCTGACGCCGCTGCCTCCGGGGAGGGAGCGGCCGCGGCGGCGGCGGGTTCGGGCACCTGGGCGAGAGGAGCGGCAGCGGTCGTCGACGGCGGCCAGGGCTCCCCGCCCGGCACACGCGGCAGGCCGCGACGGATCGACGGTGCTCCACCGGCCGCTGCAGCAGCGGACGCTGTCGAAGCCGCCGCTGCGGGAGCGGACGGTGCCGAGCCAGCGGCGCCGTCGTGCTCGACGGGCACCGCGGCCTCCGAAGCCGTGGGCTCGACCGGCACCGCGCCGGCTTCCCCCGCCCGATCCTCCACCGCGGCATCCGCGGCCACCGCATCGGCAGGAGGCCAGGGGTCTCCCCCCGGCACGCGCGGCAGACCGCGTCGCAGCATCCGCGTCGCCATGACTACTTCTTCCGCGCCTCGAGCGCCGCGATCACCTGCGGCACCACGGCGAACACATCGCCGACGATGCCGAAGTCCGCGACGTCGAAGATCGGCGCATCCGCGTCCTTGTTGATGGCGACGATGTTCTTCGATGTCTGCATACCGGCACGGTGCTGGATCGCGCCCGATATGCCGAGAGCGACATACAGCTGCGGCGACACCGAGACGCCGGTCTGGCCGACCTGATGCGACTGCGGGATGTAACCGGCGTCGACGGCGGCGCGCGAGGCTCCGACAGCCGCGCCGAGCGCATCGGCGAGCTCTTCGACGAGCACGAACTTCTCCTTCGACGCGAGACCACGACCGCCGGAGACCACCTTCGTGGCTCCCCGCAGCTCGGGGCGCGAAGAGGCGACCTCGACGGCTTCCACCTGTCCCGCCGTGGCCGCGACGGCCCCGGACGGAGTGACGTCGAGCACCTCGACCGAGTGTGACGCGACGGCCTCGGCGCGGGCGTCGACCGCGCCCTGACGCAGCGTGATCACCGGGGTTCCGAACGTGGGAGCCGAATCGACCAGATACGCCCCGCCGTAGACCGAGTGATGGGCCACGACGCCCTCGTCATCGCGCGAGACACCGACCGCATCGACCGACAGCGCGCTCTTCGTGCGCACCGCGAAGCGTCCGGCGACATCGCGCCCGGAGATCGAGTTCGAGATGAGCACGGCATCGGGTCGCACCTGGGCGGCGGCGGCCTGCAGCGCATCGACGATCGGAACCGTGAGCGCGGAGGGATCCCCGTCTGCGGTCAGCACGACGGAGGCCCCTGCTGCCGCCGCCTGGTCCACGGCCGCAGGGCTGCCGCCGACGATCAGGGCCACGGGCGAGCCGATCGTGGAGGCGGCACCGATGAGGGCTGCCGTGCTGGTGGCGACGTAGCCGGAGGGATCGATGTCGACGAGGACGAGGATCGGGTTCTCGGAAGTGGTCATCTCACACCAGCCTGTTCTGCACGAGGTAGTCGACGAGCTTGTCGGCGGCGTCGCCCTCGTCGATGATCTTCACTCCCGCCGCGCGCGGGGGCTTCTCCGACACCGAGGTCATGATGGTGCGCGGGGCGACGGAGGGATCGGCCGAGACGTCGAGGTCGGCGAGCGACAGCACCTCGAGCGGCTTCTTCTTCGCCGCCATGATGCCCTTGAAGTTGGGGAACCGTGCGTCGGGGAGCGCCTCGGTGATGGAGATCACGGCGGGCAACGGCGCCGAGACCGGCTGGCTCCCGGCGTCTGCGCCTCGGACTCCGGAGACGCCGTCCGGGGTGATCTCGACAGAGGTGAGCGCGGTGGCCTGGGCGAAGCCGAGGTGCTCGGCGAGCATGGCGGGGATCACACCGCCGGAGCCGTCCGTCGACAGGTTGCCGGTGATGACGAGGTCGGGGGCGCCGCGGCGGATGGCGGCGGCCAGCACCTCGGCCGTGAGTCCGAGGTCGGCGCCGGCGAGCTGCTCGTCGGCGATGTGGACGGCAGATCCGGCACCGATCGCGAGAGCCCTGCGCACCGACGCGGTGGAGCTCTCCGGGGCCATGGAGACGGCCACCACCTCGGTGCCGTCGTTCTTGTCGGCATAGCTGAGCGCGACCTCGAGGGCCCGCTCGGTGATCTCGTCGAGCACGACGTCGCCCGCCGCACGATCGGCGAGTCCGGTCTCGAGATTCAGCTTGCGATCGCCATAGGTGTCCGGCACCTCTTTGACCAGGACGAAGATCTTCATCGATTGCTCCTCACGACTGCTGCAATTCTAGACCGCGATACTGAGTTCCAACCCACCTGCGACTGAGAGTCAGGCTCACCGACATCGGGTGCGTCGCGCGCCGTGACCGCACCCCGACCTCGCGCCACTACCGTAGAGAGATGGCCCGACCCCGCCCGCTCCCCATCGACCCGCTCGCCGAGGCGAAGCGGCAGTGGCTCGCGCACGGCTGGACGGAGGCCGCCGACGGCATGGCCCTGGTCACCTCGGTGATGCGAGCACAGCAGCTGCTGCTCGCACGCGTCGACGCGGCGCTCAAGCCGTTCGCGCTGAGCTTCGCCCGCTACGAGGTGCTGCGATTGCTGGCGTTCAGCCGCGCAGGCAGCCTTCCGCTGTCGAGCGTGGTCGCCCGCCTGCAGGTGCACCCGACCACGGTCACGAGCACGGCCGAGCGTCTGGTCCGCGATGGTCTGATCGCGCGTGAGCCGCACCCGCACGACGGACGCGCCGCACTCCTCGTGCTGACCGAATCCGGTCGGGAGCTCGTGGAACGTGCCACCCGCGCCCTCAACGCCGATGTGTTCGCCGAACCCGGCCTGAGCCGTGACGATGCCGCAGAGCTGGTCGCGATCGTCGCCAGACTGCGCAAGGACGCGGGAGACTTCGCCGACCCCCGTCCGCAGCCCGAGGCTCTCTGACATGGTGCGGTTCGCGCTCGAGACGGTCATCGGTGCGACGCCCGCCGAGGTGTTCGCCGCCTCGCTCGATCCCGACCTGCACGTGAAGAGCATGGCCCGATTCGACGAGACGATGCTCGAAGCACCGGCCGGCGGCGTGTTCACCGAGGGGACCACAGCGACCTGGCGGGCACGCCACTTCGGCATCCCGTTTCGACTGCGCTCGATCGTGTTCGACATCGATCCGCCGCACGGCTTCTCGGATCGGCAGATCGCCGGCCCCTTCGCCGCCTTCCTGCACGAGCATCGGTTCGACGCGCATCCGGACGGCACGCTCATGCGCGACACCGTGACGTTCCGCTCGCCGTTCGGCCCGCTCGGACGTCTGGTCGATGCGCTGATCCTCGGCAGGTACATGCGCCGCCTGATCTCGGAGCGCAACGCGATTCTCGCCGCCGAATTCGGGGAGCCCGGGCGTACTCTTTCGGCATGAGCGAACTGCGCCTGCACACCGTCCTCACCGGCCGCGGCCCCGCTGCGGCGATCCTGCTCACGGATGACCAGGTCGCATCCCTCGGCGCAGGCAAGGCGTTCCCCGTGGCCGTGACGATCGGCGGACGCACCGCGCGGCTGAGGCTGGCGCGCATGGGCAGCGAGAACATGATCGGCTTCAGCAAGGCCGTGCGCGCCGACCTCGGGCTCGACATCGGCCAGGAGATCGACGCCGTGATCCGGGTCGATTCGGCCGAGCGCACGGTCGACGTTCCACCCGAGCTCGCCGCCGTGCTCGATGCCGACCCGGCGCTGCGCTCCGCCTTCGACGCGCTCTCGTACTCGGTGCGCAAGGAGCACGCGCGAAGTGTGGCCGAGGCGAAGCAGGAGGCCACCCGCGAACGCCGGATCGCGAAGATCGTCGACGCACTCCGCAGCTGAGGGTGTGACCGACTCCGCACGACCGCTCATCCGGCACCGCGCAGGACGCCGCCTCCGGCGTCCTGCCCTCGTTCCTGCGAAGTCGTTCACGAGCAGCTAGCGGTTCTGGAAGTCCGGTGACCGCTTCTCGCGGAAGGCCGACATGCCCTCCTTCTGATCCGCGGTGTCGAACAGCGCGGCGAAGGCCTGCTTCTCATGCGCGAGGCCTTCGGCAAGGGTCGTCTCCATCGCCGCGTCGAGCGCGGCCTTCGCGGCATAGACCGAGGGCAGCGACTTGGAGGCGATCGTGTCGGCCAGCTTCGTCGCCTCGGCGAGGAGGTCGGCGGTCGGCACGACGCGGGACACGAGGCCGGAGCGCTCAGCCTCCTCCGCCCCCATGAAGCGTCCGGAGAGCACGAGCTCGGCCGCCTTGTAGTACCCGACTGCGCGGATGAGACGCTGCGTGCCGCCCATGCCGGGGATCACACCGAGGTTGATCTCGGGCTGCCCGAACGTGGCGTTGTCGGCCGCGAGGATGATGTCGCACATCATCGCCAGCTCGCACCCGCCGCCCAGGGCGAATCCGGAGACGGCCGCGATCACGGGAGTGCGCACCGCGGCGAACTCATGCCAGACACCGAAGTGGTCGGTCTCGAGCATCTGCGCCGCCGTCATGCCCTCCATCTCCTTGATGTCGGCTCCGGCGGCGAACGCCTTCTCCGATCCGGTGAGCACGATCGCGCCGACACCCTCGTCCGCATCGAACGCCAGCGCCGCGGCGGTCACCTCCTCGGCGAGTCGGCTGTTCAACGCGTTCAGCGCCTCCGGCCGGTTCAGGGTGATCCACCCCACCCGTCCGCGCTGCTCGACCAGGATCGTCTCGTACTCGGTCATGTCGCCCTCTCCGTCGTGGTTCGTTCCACCTTCACGCCTGCGTTCCAATCGCGCAAATGGTGGCTTCACGCGCCCGATGGAACCATTCGCGCGATTCGAACGGCCGCCATCACACGCGGTCGTCGCGGATGTCGGTGATGATGCCCGAGAAGTCTCGGCCCGCCCCGTCGCCGGCAGCGAACGTCGCGTAGATCTCCTGGGCGAGCCGGCCCATCCGTGCATCCGTCGACGTCTGCTCGATCGCCTGCAGGGCGAGCCCGAGGTCTTTGGCCATGAGCGCCCCCGCGAAGCCGGGCTGGTAGTCACGGTTCGCCGGGCTGGTGGGCACCGGTCCGGGCACGGGGCAGTTCGTCGTGATCGACCAGCACTGCCCCGACGCCTGGGACACGACATCGAACAGCGCCTGGTGCTCGAGCCCGAGCCGCTCCCCCAGCACGAACGCTTCCGCGACGGCGATCTGCGAGACCGCGAGCACCATGTTGTTGCAGACCTTGGCCGCCTGTCCGAGCCCTGATCCGCCGCAGTGCACGATGCGCTTGCCCATGACCTCCAGCAACGGAAGCGCCGCGGCGAAGTCCTCGTCCGACCCGCCCACCATGAACGCGAGAGTGCCGTTCTCCGCGCCGACCACTCCCCCTGACACTGGGGCATCGACGTTGCGGTGTCCGGCAGCGAGGGCCAGGGCGTGCGCGGCGCGGGCCTCATCGACGGCGATGGTGGACGACTCGATGAAGAGCGTGCCCGGCCGTGCCGCCGCGAGCAGCTCGGTGCGATACGCCTCGATCACGTGCTTTCCCGCGGGGAACATCGTGATGACGACATCCGCGTCCGCCACGGCCTCCGCCCCGCTCGCCGCCACCGCGATGCCGACCGCCCGTGCTGCCTCGACCGCCGCCGGAACCAGGTCGAAGCCGTGCACCTCATGACCGGCAGCGACGAGGTTCTTCGCCATCGGCTGTCCCATGTGCCCGAGCCCGAGGAAAGCCACGACCGCTTTCGACGAAGACACGGTCATGATGCGCTCCGAGTCTGGTCTGCGCCGCGCTGGAGGGATGCCGACCCGGCCGGTCGCAGGATCTCGCGCCCGACGATCAGGCGCATGATCTCGTTCGTGCCCTCCAGGATCTGATGCACCCGCAGGTCACGGACCACCTTCTCGATCCCGTAATCCTGCAGGTATCCGTAGCCACCGTGCAGCTGCAGGGCCCGGTTGGCGACGTCGAAGCCGGCGTCGGTCGCGAACCGTTTGGCCATCGCGCAGCGCATCGTGGCGTCGGGCGCGTGCTCGTCGACGGCCAGCGCTCCGTCGCGGACCATCAGACGCGCGGCGTGCAGGTCGGTGCGCATGTCGGCGATCGCGAACAGGATCGACTGCTTCTCGGCCAGCGGCTCGCCGAAGGCCATCCGCTCGTGCACGTACTGCACGGCCTTGTCGAGCGCCCACTGCGCGCCGCCCAGCGAGCACGCCGCGATGTTGAGGCGACCGCCGTTGAGCGCCGACATCGCGATCGCGAACCCGCGTCCCTCGTCGCCGAGCATGGCGGATGCCGGGACCCGGACGCCGTCGAGGATCACCTGACGGGTGGGCTGCGCATGCCAGCCCATCTTCTTCTCCGGTGCACCGAAGCTGAGGGATTCGGAGTCTCCTGGCACGAGGAACGCACTGATTCCGCGTGCTCCCGGCTCGCCCGTGCGCGCCATCACGACGTACACGGCGGCCTCGCCCGCCCCGGAGATGAACTGCTTCACGCCCGTGAGCACGTAGTCGTCACCGTCGCGGACCGCACTGGTCGCGACGTTCGCGGCATCCGACCCCACTCCCGGCTCGGTGAGGCAGTAGCCGCCGAAGTCCGACATCGCGGTCAGCCGGGGCAGCCACGTCGAGCGCTGGCTGTCATCGCCGTAGGTGTCGATCATCCACACGACCATGTTGTGGATGGAGATGTACGCCGCGACCGCCGGGTCGCCCTTCGCGAGCTCCTCGAAGATGGCGACGGTGTCGAGCCGGCTGAGGCCACTGCCCCCGAACTCCTCGTCGACGTAGATGCCGCCGAGTCCGAGCTCTCCCGCGCGGTTCAGCGACTCCCGGGGGAACAGGTGCTTCTCGTCGCGCTCCGCGGCGTAGGGCGCGAGCTCGGTCTCGGCGAATTCGCGGACGGCGCCGATGATCGCCTCACGTTCCTCGGCGGTGGTGGTGACGGTGGTCATGGTCATCGCTTTTCCTTGTGGGAGTTTCCGGATCAGTGCATGGTGGGGATGACGAAGCTGGCGCCCTCGCGGATCCCCGACGGCCAGCGGCTCGTCACGGTCTTGGTCTTCGTGTAGAAGCGGAAGGCGTCGGCGCCGTGCTGGTTGAGGTCGCCGAAACCGCTGCGCTTCCAACCGCCGAACGTGTAGTAGGCGATCGGCACGGGGATCGGCACGTTCACCCCGACCATCCCGACCTCGACGCGGGCGGCGAAGTCACGAGCCGCGTCGCCGTCGCGGGTGAAGATGGCGACCCCGTTGCCGTACTCGTGCTCCGAGGCCATGCGCAGCGCCTCCTCGTAATCGGCGGCGCGGGCGATCACGAGCACGGGGCCGAAGATCTCCTCGCGGTAGATCGCCATGTCGGTCGTGACGTGGTCGAACAGCGTCGGTCCGAGATAGAAGCCCTCTTCGTGCCCTTCGACCGTGAAGCCGCGACCGTCGGCGAGCAGCGTCGCACCCTCGTCGATCCCCTGCTGGATGTAGCCCTCGACCCGGTCGACGGCCGCCCGCGTGACCAGCGGCCCGTAGTCGACGTCCGCGGCGAGGGACGGCCCGACCCGCAGCTGGGCGACACGTTCGGTGAGCTTGGCGGCGAGGGCATCAGCGGTCTCCTCACCGACCGGAACAGCGACGGAGATGGCCATGCACCGCTCCCCCGCGGAGCCGTAGCCGGCGCCGATGAGGGCGTCGACGGCCTGGTCGAGGTCGGCGTCGGGCATCACGATCATGTGGTTCTTGGCACCGCCGAAGCACTGCGCCCGCTTGCCGTGAGCGGCCGCGGTGGCGTAGATGTACTCCGCGATGGGCGTGGACCCGACGAAGCCGACCGCGCGGATCCGGTCGTCGGTGAGCAGCGTGTCGACCGCCTCCTTGTCGCCGTGCACCACGTTGAGGACGCCGGCGGGCAGCCCCGCTTCGAGGAACAGCTCGGCGAGGCGCACCGGCACCGAGGGGTCGCGCTCGCTGGGCTTGAGCACCACCGCGTTGCCGGCGGCGAGCGCGGGACCGGCCTTCCACAGCGGGATCATGGCGGGGAAGTTGAAGGGCGTGATCGCGGCGACAACCCCGAGCGGCTGCCGCATCGAGTACACGTCGATGCCCGCCCCGGCCCCGGTGGAGTACTCGCCCTTGAGCAGGTGCGGGGCTCCGGCGGAGAACTCGATGACCTCGAGCCCGCGCTGGATGTCGCCCTTGGCGTCGTCGACGGTCTTGCCGTGCTCGCTCGCGAGGAGTTCGGCGAGCGAGGTCATCTCCTGCTGCACGAGGTCGAGGAACCGCAGGAGGACGCGGGCGCGCTTCTGCGGGTTGGTCGCTGCCCACGCCACCTGGGCCTCTTCGGCGTTCGCGATCACTTGGCGCACCTCATCCGCCGAGGCGAGCGGAACCCGAGCCTGGACAGCGCCGGAGCTCGGATCGAACACGTCGGCGAAGCGGCCCGAGTCGGGAGTGAGAAGCGATCCGCCCACGAAGTGCGGGATAGTACGAGTCATTGTGTGACGTCCCTCCGTGCCGTCGTTGGCACAATGGGGAGTTTACTCGGAGGACCGGATATTTACTAGGACATCCTTGCATCTCCTCGCTTCGCCTCTCCGGCAGCGGCCGAGGGTGTTCGCCCCGCGTTCACCGGCCGGTCATCTCCGCCGAGTACAACTGCAGATGCGCGGACAGAGACTCAGACCGGATCGGGTGTCACGTCTACCGCGCGCACGGTGAGCGTTCTCGCTCCCGGCGCGGCTCCCACGCCGCGAGACCCCCGCCGAATCGGGTCGGCGGGGGTCCTCTCTGTATCGGGGCAGACCGACCTTCGAATCGCGCAAATGGTTGCTTTCGGGGCCGAGATGGAACCATCTGCGCGATTCGAAACCAAAAGCTCCGGCTCCCGCAACCGAATTAGAATCGACGGTGCGCCGTCACCCTGGCGCATCCGCTTCGGCGCCCTCACCCCTGGCGCCCGTTCCCCGAGGACCGCACCATGTCCGAACCCCTCACCGTGTCCATCCGCCGCGAAGTCGACCCCGAGCGCATCGTCGAGGCGACCGCCTGGGTGCAGACGGGGGTGAACCTCGCGACGAAGTATCCGGGCTTCCTCGGCTCGGGATGGGTGCGCGCCGGCGAGGACTCGCAGGTCTGGCACATGCTCTACCGCTTCGCGAGCGAGGACTCCCTCACCGCCTGGGAGCAGTCGGCCGAGCGGGCATGGTGGCTGTCGATGGGTGAAGGTTTCGTGCGCAGCGAGCGCTCCAAGCGCCGCACCGGGATCGAGGGCTGGTTCGACGAGCCGACCACCGGGACGATCACGCTCCCCTCGACCGACGGCACCACCGAGACGGTCACAGTCGCACCTGCTCCGCCGCGCTGGAAGCAGGCGACGTCGATCTGGTTGGGCTTCTTCCCCGTGAATCTCGCCTTCACCTACGCCATGAGCCCGGTCCCGGGATGGAACGAGCTGCCGATCTGGCTCCGGGTGCTCGTCACGACTCTCGTGCTCACGCCGATCATGGCGTACTGGGTGCTTCCGTTCGTGACCCGGTCGCTGCGGAGCTGGCTGGCCCGCTGACGCCCCGTCCCCTCGGCACCCGTCACACCACGACGGCCCGGAGTGCCCGATCGATCTCAGCCACCGCTTCGGTGAGCGGACCCGGCCGGCGCACCAGGTAGAGGGTGTTGATCGGCGGATCGTCGGTCTCGCGCAGAACGACCAGCCGACCGTCGGCGAGCTCCTCGGTGATCAGATAGGTCGGCAGCACCGTGATGCCCGCTCCGGCGACGGCTGCGGCGGCGAGCGCCCGGAGGTCGGACACGATCAGGGTGGGCTCGCGCTCGAGCCGAATGCCGAACGCATGCCGCCAGTACCGCCGCAGGATCGGCACGTCGTGGGCGTAGGCGAGAAGGGGGACGGTGTCGAGGTCGCCCGGTGCGAGCGCGGACGAAGGAGCCAGACCGAGGGAAGGGGCCGCGACGAGCACGAAGTCCTCATCGACGAGGGCCGCAGAAGGGAGGGCGCGGCCCTTCGGTCGGACGGCGGAGATCACGAGGTCGAGGCTTCCAGCACGGAGCTGATCGAGCAGGTCTTCCGCGAGCCCGGCGGCGACCGTGATCCGTTGCCCCTCCGCGATCATCGGCGCCAGCGCGGGCATCAGCACCCGCTCGACGAACTCTGCTGCACCGCCGATGCGCACCGGGGGAGCCTCGGTCGGCGACGGGCTTCCGAGGGCGAGAGCGAGGGCGTCGAGCGGACCGGACAGGCGCGCAGCCAGGTCATCGGCGCGAGGCGTCGGGAGGATCCCGCGCGCGTGACGGACGAAGAGAGGTTCCCCGATGCTCCGCTCCAGAGCCTGCAGCTGCGTCGTCACCGAGGACTGGGCGACCCCCAGCGTGCGTGCCGCCGCCGACACGGACCCGGAGCGGTGGGCGGCGAGGAAGGTGCGCCACAGGGCGAGGTCACGCAATCCATCGATATTCCGATCGCTCATATCGGAAATCTATCGGAATCGGATGCGAGAGTTGTCCGTTGTCCTCGATATCGCATCCGCACGGCGTCTGCCGTCTGACCCCTCTGGAGCACGCATGTCCTCTGTTCTCTTCGTCGTCACCGCCGCCCGCACCTGGACCCTCACCGACGGCACCGCGCACCCGACCGGTTACTGGGCCGAGGAGCTGCTCACTCCCTATCGCGCGTTGCGCGATGCGGGTCACTCGGTGTCGTTCGCGACCCCGGGCGGTGTCGCCCCCGTCGCCGATGCGTCCAGCCTCTCCGAGGGCGACGCCGAAGCGATAGCCACGATCGATCAGCTCGCCGCCCCGCTGGTCCTGGCCGACGTCGATCCCGCGGACTACGACGCCGTCTACTACCCCGGTGGGCACGGTCCGATGCAGGACCTCGCGGTCGACGAGGACTCGGCCGCGCTGATCACGGCGACGCTCGCCGCCGGCCGCCCGCTCGCGGCCGTCTGCCACGGATTGGCCGCCCTGCTTCCCGCCCGCACCGCGGCCGGAGAATCGATCGTGGCCGGTCGCCGCATCACCGGGTTCACCGACGAGGAGGAGCGCATCGGCGGCCTCGCCGACCGCGCCCCCTTCCTGCTCGAGAGCGAACTGCGTGCCCGCGGCGCCGAGCTCGACATCGCAGCCCCGTGGAGCGATCACACCGTGATCGACGGACAGCTCATCACCGGTCAGAACCCGCAGTCCTCGGCATCCGCAGCTCGGGCGCTCGTGGCCGCGCTCGCCTGATGAGCACGACCGGCGCCGCGACACTCGCCGCGCCGGTCGGGCGGTGCCCCTACGCGCGGCTCGCCTTCCCCTTCTTCTCCTTCTCGACCAGCGAGAGCGGATCCGCGATGTCCTCCAGCGACTTGCCCGCAGCGCTCACCCCGAAGACGCCGCAGACGATGCCGCCGAACATCATGATCGACGCACCGAGCACGTAGCCCCAGAAGAGCGGGCCGCGGTCGCCGCTCTCGGCGCTCTGCCCGATCAGGGCACCGTAGAGCACCGGAGCGATCGCGCCGACGAGCTGTCCGATCGAGAAGATGTAGGAGATGACCTGGCTGCGCAACTCCAGCGGGAAGATCTCGCTGACCGTCAGGTAGGCCGCCGATGCTCCGGCCGACGCGAAGAAGAACGAGGCACACCAGAACGCCGTGTGCGTCGCCGCGTTCAGCACTCCCGCGTTGAACAGGAAGGCGCTGACCAGCAGGATCAGTCCGGCGAGCATGTAGGTGCCGAACAGCATGCGACGGCGACCCCAGGTGTCGAAGAAGTGGCCGAGGATGAGCGCCCCCGCGAGGTTCCCGACCGCGAACACGATGAAGTACTGCGACGCCGAGGCCGGCGGGGTGTCGTAGAAGTTCTCCAGCACGAGCGCGTACGTGAAGAAGATCGCGTTGTACAGGAAGGACTGCGTCACCATCATCGTGATGCCCACCAGCGTGCGCCGCGGGTACTTCTTGAACAACACCTTCGCGATCACGAGGAACGGCACGCGGCCGTACTCCTTGACCGTGATGGCCTTGCTCTCGTCGACGGGCGGGATCGTCTTGCCCTCCTTGCGGATGCGCTCCTCGATCTCGTCGACGTTGCGCTCGGCGGCCTCTTCGCGCCCGTGGGTCATCTGCCAGCGCGGGCTCTCCGGGATGTGCCGGCGCATGTAGATGAGCAGCAGCCCGAGGATGGGCCCGAGGAAGAAGCTGAGCCTCCACCCGATGTCCTCGGGGAGGATGTCGGTGTTCAGGAAGAACACGTTCGCCACGGCACCCAGCGCCGCACCGCCCCAGTAGGTGCCGTTGATCGCGATGTCGACACGTCCGCGGTAACGGGCCGGGATGATCTCGTCGATCGCCGAGTTGATGGCCGCGTACTCGCCGCCGATGCCGGCACCGGCCACGAACCGCCAGATGTAGAAGAACCACGGCGCGAAGGCCAGTCCGGCGACCGCTGACCCCACGAGGTACACGGCGAGCGAGACGAGGAAGAGCTTCTTACGTCCGAGACGGTCGGTGAGGCGACCGAAGAAGAGCGCGCCGAAGACCTGACCGAGCAGGTAGCACGTGCCGGCGAGCCCCACCTCGGCTGGCCCCATCCCGAGGGTCGCGGCATAGCCGTTCGCGGCGACGATCTGCACCTCGAGGCCGTCGAGGATCCACGAGAAGCCGAGCCCGACGACGATCAACCAGTGGAATCGCGACCATGGCAGCCGGTCCATGCGTGCGGGGACGAGCGACCTGACCTCCTTGACGGCGGTGTCGGATGCGGACATGAACCCTCCTTCGTGCGGGACGTGCTTCCGTCCCCGGTCTGTCCTACTCCCGTCGCCGAGTTCGCCGCACCTACCTTGACCGAGGGGCCTCCGGGGCGCTACACGGTCGAATCGCGCAAATGGTTCCATCCCGGGCGGAGATGGAACCAGTTGCGCGATTCGAAGGGCGGTGTGTCAGCCGACGTGCCGCTCGTCCGGGCCGTCGTAGAAGGACAGGGGGCGGATCAGGGCGTTCGATCCGGCCTGCTCGATGACGTGGGCCGTCCACCCGGTCACGCGTGCCGCGACGAACAGCGGCGTGAAGGTGAGCGTGTCGAATCCGATCAGGTTGTAGGCAGGGCCGGAGGGGTAGTCGAGGTTCGGGTAGATACCCTTGCGCTCGACGAACTCCGACTCGAGCGCGTCGTACAGAGCCGCGACCTCCGGGCGGTCGTAGTGCTCCACCAGGGTGTCGAGCGCGGCCTTCATGGTCGGCACGCGGGAGTCGCCCTTCTTGTAGACGCGGTGCCCGAAGCCCATGATCTTGCGCTTCTCGGCGAGGGCCTTGTCGAGCCACGCCTCCACCGCGTCCGCCGATCCGATCTCGTCGAAGATGTGCAGCACGGCCTCGTTGGCCCCGCCGTGCAGCGGACCCTTGAGTGCGCCGATGGCACCGACCACGGCCGAGTAGATGTCGCTCAGCGTCGAGGTGATCACTCGGGCGGTGAAGGTCGAGGCGTTGAAGGAGTGCTCGGCGTACAGGATCATCGACCGGTTGAATGCGTCGACCACGACGTCGTCGGCCTCTTCCCCGAACGTCATCCAGAGGAAGTTCGCCGAGTAGTCGAGGTCGTCGCGCGGAGCGATGAGCTCCTGGCCACGACGGCGACGCTGACCGTAGGCGACGATGGCCGGCAGCGCGGCGAACAGCCGGATGCTGCGCGCCAGATTCTGCTCGGGGCTGCCACCGGCGTCGAGCACGGAACCGCCGGCCTCGGGGTCCGATGCGCCGATCAGGCTCACCGCGGTGCGCACCTCGTCCATCGGATGCGCCTCGAGCGGCACGAGGTCGATCGCGGCCTTGACGTTGTCGGCCAGGGCGCGGTGCTTCCGCTCCTCCAGCCGGAACGCGGCGAGCTCTTCCGGCGTCGGCAGCTCGCCGTTCCACAGCAGATAGGCGACGGCCTCGAACGGCTGCGTGTCAGCCAGCTCCTGCACCGGATAGCCGCGGTACAGGAGGCTGTTCGTCTCGGGGTTGACCTTCGAGATCGCCGTCGTGTCGACGACGACCCCCGCGAGGCCCTTCTTGATGTCCGGCTCGGTCATGGTCACTCCTTCGTGATGGTGAAGTTGAAGACGCCCGAGTCGAAGTGGTTGTACGACTCGTAGTCGATCAGCTCGTAGAGGTCGGCGCGGTGCTGCATCTCGCCGAGCTTCGAGGTCAGGTGCCCCTCGTCGTTCAGCGTATCGAGCGCACGGCCCGCCGCCCCCATCGCGATCCGGAGCAGCGACACGGGCCAGATGACCATGCGCACCCCGGCATCGCGGAGAGCGTCGACGGAGAACAGCTCGCTCTTGCCGAACTCGGTCATGTTCGCCAGGATCGGCACGTCCAGCGCCTCGGCCATGGCTTCGAACTCGCCGATCGTGCGCATGGCCTCGGGGAAGATCGCATCGGCTCCCGCGTCGACGAGCGCCTTGGCCCGGTCGATCGCGGCGTCCAGTCCCTCGACCGCCCGGATGTCGGTGCGCGCCATGATCAGGAAGTTCTCGTCACGGCGGGCATCGGCGGCCGCGCGGATGCGCTTGATCGCGGTGTCCTCGTCCACGACGGACTTGCCGTCGAGGTGGCCGCAGCGCTTGGGGTTGATCTGGTCCTCGATGTGCGTTCCCGCGAGGCCGGCGTCCTCCAGCTCCTGGATCGTGCGCGCGACGTTCATCGGCTCGCCGAAGCCGGTGTCGGCGTCGACGATCGCGGGGAGCTCGGTCATGCGGGCGATCTGCTTCGCCCGCCCGGCGACCTCGGTCAGCGTGGTGAGGCCGATGTCGGGCAGGCCGAGGTCGGCGGAGAGCACGGCGCCCGAGATGTAGACGCCCTCGAAGCCCTTCTGCTCGATCAGTCGGGCGCTCAGCGGGTTGAACGCGCCGGGGAAGCGCAGCAGCTCCCCGGAGGCGAGCCGTTCGCGGAACAGGCGCCGCTTCTCGGCGGGCGTCGTGGAGGAGTACAGCATCAGAACAGTCCCTTGGGGGCGTCGGCGTCGTCGAGCAGGCCGGGCTTTGCGACGATCGACAGCTCTCCGACCTCGGCGGCCGTGAGCTCGGGCAGACGCTGCACCAGGGCGAGGAACCGCTCGATCTCGGCGGGCTCGAGCACGGGCTCCGCGAGCAGGCGGAACTTCGCGATGTAGTTCTCCCGCGCGAACGGGCGCGCGCCGAGCGGGTGCGCGTCGGCGACGGCGATCTCGTCCACCACGGTCGACCCGTCGGTGAGGCGGATCTCGACGCGGCCGCCGAAGGCCTTCTCGTCCGGGTCCTCCGAGTGGTAGCGGCGCGTCCATTCCGCGTCCTCGGCCGTGGTGATCTTGTGCCACAGCGCGACCGTGTCGGCGCGACCGGCACGCTCGGGAGCATAGGAGTCGACGTGGTGCCAGCCGCCGTCCTGCAGGGCCACCGCGAAGATGTACGGCACCGAGTGGTCGAGGGTCTCGCGCGACGCGGTGGGGTCGTACTTCTGCGGGTCGTTCGCGCCGGAGCCGATCACGTTGTGCGTGTGGTGGCTGGTGTGGATGACGATGGACTCGATGTTCGCGGGGTCCCGCAGCGCGGGGTTCTGGAGACCGAGCTTGCGGGCGAGGTCGATCAGCGCCTGGGCCTGGTACTCGGCGGAGTGCTCCTTCGTGTACGAGTCCAGGATCGCGCGCTTGGGCTCGCCGGCGGCGGGCAGCGGCACGTCGTACGAGGCGTCCTTGCCGTCGAGCATCCACGCGATCACGCCGTCCTCGCCTTCGTAGATCGGCGCGGGGCTCGTCTGTCCGCGCATCGCCCGGTCGACTGCCTCGACGGCCATCTTCCCGGCGAAGGCCGGGGCGTGCGCCTTCCAGGTGGAGATCTCGCCCTTGCGGCTCTGGCGCGTGGCGGTCGTGGTGTGCAGCGCCTGGCCGACCGCCTGGTAGATCGTCTCGACGTCGAGGCCGAGGAGGGTGCCGATACCGGCGGCGGCGGACGGGCCGAGGTGGGCGACATGGTCGATCTTGTGCTTGTGCAGGCAGATCGCGCGCACCAGGTCCATCTGGATCTCGTAGCCGGTGGCGATGCCGCGCACGAGCGCCCGGCCGTCCTTGCCGGTGTGCTGCGCGACCGCGAGGATCGGCGGGATGTTGTCGCCAGGGTGCGAGTACTCGGCGGCGAGGAAGGTGTCGTGGTAGTCGAGCTCGCGTACGGCCACGCCGTTGGCCCAGGCCGCCCACTCGGGGCTGGTGCGGTGATCGAGCGCAGCGCCGAAGAGGTTGGCGCCGACGCCGCCGGTCGAGACGGGGTGGCTGAACGCCTGGGCACGGGCCGCGTTGATGGGCGCTCGGGTGAGGGATGCCGCAGCCACCGAGGCGTTGTCGATGATGCGGTTGATGATCATGTCGACGACGGGCTGCTCGACCTCGACCTCGTCGACCGCGACCTCGGCGATCTTCCAGGCGAGCTGATCCTCGCGGACGAGGTTCTCATCGCTGCGGTGCACACGGACGTGGTGGCTGACGGTCATTTCTTATCCTTCGCTGTTGCTGGAGCTGAGAGAGTCGAGGATGCCCGTGAGCGCATTGTGCAAGTGCACGTGCGTGGCGTGGGCGGCGAGGTCGCCGTCGCGGGCGGCGAGCGCTTCGGCGATGGTGCGGTGCTCGGCGGCGGAAGCGGCGAGCCGGGCGGGCTTGTCCCTGGCCATCCGGCGCACGCGCACGAGGTGGGTGCGCACGGTGCGCAGCGCGGAGGCGATGTAGTCGTTGGCGACGGCCGCGTCGAGGGCCGCGTCGAAGCGGGCGATCAGCGCATAGTAGGCATCGCGACCCTCGACGGCATCGAGATCGACGTGCGCGAACTCGTCGGCGAGGGAGGCGAAGAGACCGGCGTCGCCCCTGGCTGCGGCGAGGCGTGCCGAGGTCTCCTCGAGCGCGCGACGGATCTCGAAGAGGGAGCGGATGTCATCCGCATCCAGGTCTGCCACGACGGTGACGCGTGCCGACTGCTGCACCACGAGACCGTCGGCGATCAGGCGACGCAACGCCTCGCGCATCGGCGTGCGGCTCACCCCCAGGCGCTCGGCCTGCTCGACCTCGCCGAGCACGAAGCCTGCGGGCAGGGCTCCGGACTGGATGCCGTCGAGCAGCGCCGCATACGCGCGGTCACCCGCAGAGGTGCGTTCAGCGACGAAGCTCATCGCTTCAGTGTATACATAAAAAGGCTCTCGCGAGTTATGCATCCCCCGGGGAGGGCTTCTCGTATACATTCTCCGCAGCAGGGATCGGTTCGATGAACTCCGGAGGGACGGGCTCGCCGAGCTTGACCACCACGACACCCACGAGCACGAGGACCCCACCGAGGGCCTGCAGCAGATCGGGGAGCTGCCCGAGGAGCAACCACCCGAACAGGAGCGCGGCCACGACCTCGGCCAGCGCGACGAACGAGGCGAGCCGAGACCCCAGCATCCGCGTCGAGGCGATGCCGAGCAGGTAGGCCAGGGCCGTCGCCACCACCCCCATCGCCAGCACCGGGACGAACCAGGGCACACTGCCGAAGCGGTACGCGATGTCATCGGTCGTCCATGCGATCGGCAGCACGCCGAGAGCACCGGCCGCGGTGAGCCCGAGCGCACCGAGAAGCAATCCGCTGCCGGCGAGCGCGAGGGGCGGGAGTCCCGTGTCAGCCTTGGCCGAGAGCACGAAGTAGGTCGCAGCCCCCACCATGGCTCCGAGGGCCCACAGGATGCCGGCCACGTTGACATCCGCTCCCGTGACGATGTCGAGCATCAGCACGAGCCCGACGAAGGCGACGGCCGCGCCGATGAGACTCTTGCGGCTCGGCCGCTCTCCTCGCCGAAGCCAGAGCCACAGCAGCACTGCGACCGGGGCGGTGTACTCGATGAGCAGGGCCAGCCCGACGTCCATGACCGCGACGGCCTGGAAGTAGAAGAGCTGGGTCGCGGTGACCGCGAGCAGCCCGTACGCGAGGATCATGCCCGCATTGCAACGGAGCAGCCCCCACCGCCCCCGCAGCGACAGGATCGTGGGGATGAGCAGCACGAGAGCGGCGACCCAGATGCGGGCAGTGACGGCAGCGCCGGGACTCCACCCCGCATCGATGAGCCCCCTCGCCCATCCGCCCGACATGCCGAAGGCGAAGGCCGCGGCCAGGGCGAGCGGCAGCCCCAGACGCATCCGGCTCGCGGTGTCCACGGCCGCGTCATTGCTCACCTTGCTCATGGTCGATGACGCTACTCCCGCGCGATGTAACATGTCAATATGATCTTCACCGATGACACGGAAGAGGCTCTGCGCTCTGCGGTCTGGCTCGTGAACTCGGCGGAGCAGCCGGACACGCTCACCGACGTCGACGACGAAGATGCATTCCTCCGCGAGTTCCCCTACACCGGCCGCCTGGACCGAGACGAGGCGGAGGTCGATTCCCTTCGCAGCCTGCGCCCCCGACTCCGCGCGATGCTGCTGGCGCCGCGCGACGAGATGGCTGCGCACGTCAACGACGCCCTTGCGGAGTCCCGGCTCACCCCCGCGCTGCGTCGCCACGACGGCATCGACTGGCACCTGCACGCCGTCGCCGACGAGCACCCGTTCGCCGAACGCATCCTGATCGAGACCGCGATGGCCCTGATCGACGTGATCCGCACCGACGAGGGCTCGCGCCTCAGCGTCTGCGAGGACGACACGTGCGAGGCCATCGCCCTCGACCTCTCCCGCAACCGCTCGAAGCGGTACTGCTCCACCACGTGCGCGAACCGCAACGCCGTCGCCGCCTACCGCGCGCGTCGCGCCGAGGCCTGAGCCTGATCCGGCGCAGGAGCTTCCGCCGACTCGTCCACGCCGACACCCGCCATTCGCGGACGGGAGTGCTTCCGCCAGGCCAGCGGTGAACGACCGAAGCGCCGGCGGAAGGCTCGCGAGAACGCCGCCTCGGATTCGAACCCGACCGCGTGCGCGACGGCGCCGACCGCCATCGCCGTGGTCTCGAGAAGATTCGAGGCCGCTCGCATCCGACGCTCCGCGACGTAGGCGGCAGGCGACTGACCGACGACGGCGGTGAACCGATGGGCGAAGGCAGACCGTGACTGGTGCGTCAGGGCTGCGAGGTCGTCGACCGTCCACGGACGCTCGGGGTTCCGGTGGATCGCCGCCAGGGCCGGCGCGAGGGTCTGGTCGAGCGCTGTGGCCAGCCACCCCGGCTCGACCTTGTCGGAGGCCGACCACTGCCGCAGGGCATGGATGAAGACCAGGTCCAGGATGCGCGAGATCATGATGCACGCGCCGGGTCGGCGCTGTCCGAGCTCATCGAGCAGGAGTCGCAGGCTCAGCGCCAGCCATTCATTCCCCGGCCGGGCGGCCGATATGTGCACCACCGGGGGCAGAGCAGCCATCGAAGGACCGCCCAGCTCGCTCTGCGCGCGGAACTCGCCGGTGACCCAGCCCGGCGCCGCCACCGCGCCGGTGCTGCGGTCGGACTCGGCCAGACCGCGGGCGGGAACCGTCGAATCGGCGGTGGCGATGCTGTGCGCCAACCCCTGACGGACCAGCACGAAATCGCGGGGCTCGAGCACGATCGGCATCTCCTGACCATCGACCCGGACGATCAGCCGCGCGTCGACGGCGAAGTGCACTCGGGTGACGCCTGAGGGGATGGCCACGTGGAACGGAACGGGCGGCGCGTAGAGCATCGCATCCCGTCCGTCCAGGCGAGCGTGCAGCAGTGCTTCTGAGAGCGCGTCCACAGCATGATCAGAAGTCGATGCAGGATCGGCATGTTTTCGCAGGTCGTCAGTCATGGTTTTTGCCCCAGAGTCCAGCCTACTCTCTTGTTGGTTCCAGACCAGGAACCATCCGGAGGTCGCGCGCGCACGCACGAGCGACCGAGAAGACAGGAGACGAACATGTCCGACAAGCCCGCCATCGTCCTGGTCCACGGCTTCTGGGGAGGCGCAGCGCACTGGGGCCCCCTGATCCTCGAGCTCCGTCGCCGCGGCTACGACGACCTGCACGCGGTCGAGAACCCGCTCACCTCCCTCGCCGACGACGCGGAGCGCACACAGAAGATGGTCCGCCAGATCGACGGTCCCGTCCTGCTCGTCGGGCACTCCTACGGCGGCGCCGTCATCACGGAGGCCGGCGACCTGCCCAACGTCGTGGGCCTCGTCTACGTGGCGGCGTTCGCCCCCGATGCCGGCGAGAGCGCCGGACAGATCACTGAGGAGAACCCGCCCGCCGCGGTCGACGCCATCGCTCCCGACTCGGATGGCTACCTCTGGATCGCCCAGGACCGCTTCCACGAGAGCTTCGCCCAGGACCTCTCCGCCGACGACGCGCTGGTCATGGCCGTCACCCAGAAGGCCCCCCTGGGGTCGACGTTCGGTGACACCGTGACGGCGCCCGCGTGGAAGGCGAAGCCCACCTGGTACCAGGTCTCGACCGCCGACCGGATGATCCACCCCGACAACGAACGACGCATGGCGGCGCGCATGAACCCGCGTCAGATCGTCGAACTCGACGCGAGCCACGCCTCCCTCGCGTCGCAGCCGGCCGCGATCGCCGACCTCATCGACGTCGCGGTCTCGGAGTCGACCGCGAGCTGATGCGAGCGTAGGGCGGGTCGCGCCGAGGCCCCTCACTTTCGAATCGCGCGAATGGTCGTATCCGACGCTCTGATCCAACCATTCGCGCGATTCGAAGGGCCGGCCCCTCTGGACGCAACCTGTCATAACAGGTAGGGTGAACCTGTCATTACAGGTTGCGCAGCGCCGCAGCGCCCGTTACGAGGAGCACCGATGCCCGAGTTCCACACCCCGCCGATCTCTCCCCTGGCGATCGCCTTCGATGCCGAGAAGCTGACTCTCTCTCCCGAAGGACCGACCCTCACCCGGCGGATGTCCGACCTCGAGGGGCTGTTCCTCGACGCAGAGGCCTGGGCCGCGGCATCGACCGGCGAGAACCCCGTGGTCTACACCGTGGTCAGCTCCCCCGTGCCCGAGATCGATCGCGAGCTGCCCCAGTCGATCACCACGATCATGCCCGGCGACACGAGCGGTGAGCTCTGGATGACCAAGGGGCACCAGCACCCGAACCACCAGGGCGAGATCTACCTGGCTCTGAAAGGTCGGGGCGGTCTGCTGATGTTCGACGGCGAGCGCACCGAATGGCTCGACATGCTGCCCGGCACGATCGGCTACATCCCCCCGGGGTGGGCGCACCGCTCGGTGAACACCGGCGACGAGCCGTACTCCTTCCTCGCCGTGTACCCGGGCGGGGCTGGTCACGACTACGGCTGGGTGCTGGAGCACGGCATGGGCTCGCGTGCGTATCGCTCGCCCGAGGGCGTCGAGCTGCGCCCCTACGGGGAATAGGCGCCGCCGTGATCATCGCGCACGACCTGGGCACGACCGGGAACAAGGCGTCCCTGCACCACGACGATGGCCGGATCGTCGCCTCGGTGACCGTCGCCTACCCCGCGCACTTCGCCGCGGGCGGCGTGGCCGAGCAGAACCCGGACGACTGGTGGGACGCGGTCGTCGCCGCCACACGCGACCTGATCGCCCGCACCGGCACGGCGACGACCGACGTCGCCGGACTGGTGGTGAGCGGGCAGATGATGGGCGCCGTCCTCCTCGATGCCGAGGGCGAGCCCGCCCGTCCGGCGATCATCTGGGCCGACACGAGAGCAGGGGCGCAGCAGCGCGAGCTCGAGGAGGCGATCGGCGCCGAGCGCGCATACGGAATCCTGGGGCACCGCCTCAACCCCACGTACTCGGTCGAGAAGATCATGTGGGTGCGCGACAACGAGCCGGACACCTGGGCACGCGTACGCCGGGTGTGCGTCGCGAAGGACTTCATCGTGCTGCGCCTCACCGGGCGGCTGGCGACCGACCGGTCCGACGCGTCCGGCACCAACGCCTACGACCAGGCCGCCGGCACGTGGTCGGACGAGGTGCTCAGCGCCGCGCGTCTCGACCGTGCACTGTTCCCCGAGATCCTGGAGTCGACGCAGATCGCGGGATCGCTGACCGACGCCGCCGCCAGCGCCCTCGGGCTGCACACGGGCGTGCGTGTGGTCATGGGCGGCGGTGACGGTCCGCTCGCGGCAGTCGGATCGGGCGTGGTCGCACCGGAGGACGGCGCCTACGTGTGCCTCGGCACCTCGTCGTGGATCTCGTTCGCGGCGGATGCTCCGCTGCACGACCCGGGGATGCGCACCTTCACGTTCGACAACGTCGTGCCCGGATCGTTCGTGCCCACGGCGACCATGCAGGCCGGCGGGGCCTCCGTGCAGTGGATCGCCGAAGCCCTCTCCCCCGACCCCGCGCATCCGGAGACCGGACGACTGACGGCCGAGGCCTCCGCCGACGTCGACACCGACGACCTCTACTTCCTCCCGTACCTGCTCGGTGAGCGCTCCCCGCTGTGGGACCCGGATGCCCGTGGCGCGTTCGTCGGTCTCTCGCGGCACCACGGCCGGGCCCACCTCGTTCGCGCCGTGCTGGAGGGCACCGCGTTCAACCTGCTCAGCTGCATCCAGGCATTCCGCGCCTCGGGCGCCGTGATCGACCGCATCGATGCGGTGGGCGGTGGAGCGCAGAGCGACGTGTACCTCTCGGCGCTCGCCGACGTCTGGGGAGTTCCCGTTCGTCGCCGCACGATCGTCGAGGAGGCGAACAGCCTGGGAGCTGCCGTGACCGCCGCGGTCGGACTCGGGATCACCGACTTCTCGGCAGCCCGCGCGCTCAGCGAGGTCACCGCCGAGTTCACCCCGGATACCGGCCGCCATGCCGTGTACACCGAACGGCACGCGCGGTTCACGGATGCCTACGCGGCCCTCGCGCCGTGGTTCGCGGGACGGCCGCGCTGATGGCTGTGATCCTCGTCACCAGCCGATCCTTCTCGGACGGCGACCTCGATCTGGTGGAGCGGGCAGCGCAATCCGGACACCGCATCCTCCGCGGGCCCGCGCACCACGACATGGACGAGCTGCGGTCACTGCTGCACGGCGCCGATGCCTGGATCGCGGGAACCGGCGCCATCACCGATGCGCACCTCGCCGCAGCCCCGAAGCTCAAGATCGTCGCCCGCTACGGAGTGGGCACCGAGTCGGTCGACCTCGCTGCCGCGCGCGATCGCGGAATCCCCGTGACGAACACCCCCGGCGCGAACGCCGACGCCGTGGCCGATCATGCGGTCGGTCTCATGCTGGCCGCGCTGCGGTTCGTGCCGGACGGCGACCGCCGGGTGCGCGCGGGCGACTGGGGCGTGCGGCGCGGACGGGAGCTCGGCGCCGCCACGGTGGGCATCGTCGGCTTCGGCCGAATCGGCCAGGGTGTCGCCGCGCGCCTGAGCGGCTTCGGCCCGCGCGTGCTCGCCGCCGATCCGTTCGTGCCCGACGACGCAGTGCGGGCGCGGGGGGCGGAACCCGCCTCGGTCGACGATCTGTTCCGCACGGCCGACGTCATCACGCTGCACGCCCCCGGGGGCCAGCGACTCGTCGATGCGGAGCGCCTCGTCGGCATGCGGCCGGGGACCGTGCTGGTCAACACCGCCCGCGGCGACCTGATCGACGAGGCAGCGGTGGCGCAGGCACTGCATGACGGCACGCTCGCCGGCTACGCGGCAGACACCCTCGACGGAGACACCGCCGCGCACGAGAGTCCCCTGCTCGCGCCGGAGCTCGCCGACCGGGTCATCGTCACCCCGCACCTCGGCGCACAGACCACCCAGGCGGTCGACAACATGGGCTCCCTCTCGCTCGCCGACGTGATCGCCGTCCTCTCGGGCAGCGAGCCCGCCCACCC